>OZ221971.1:1335134-2670269 GCA_965119685.1 Merdibacter sp. Marseille-QA0792
TGAAAAGGGGAATGCTACTATCTAGGTATCCCTGCGCGGCTGACGCAGGTGACAACGACGCCTTTTCGGCGATGGAAAGGAGCTGTACCATGCTGGAATTAAAACAGATCATCAAGGATTATGACAGCGGCAACGAGGTCGTGCATGCGTTAAAGGGCATTACGCTGTCCTTTCGCGAAAGCGAATTTGTCTCCATTTTGGGGCAGAGCGGCTGCGGCAAGACGACGCTGTTAAATATCATCGGCGGATTGGATCACTATACGAAGGGCGATCTGATCATCAACGGCAAATCGACAAAGGACTTCACCGACCGGGATTGGGATGAATACCGCAATCACTCCATCGGTTTCGTCTTTCAAAGCTACAATCTGATTCCTCATCAAAACGTGCTCTCCAACGTAGAGCTGGCGCTGACGTTGTCGGGCGTATCAAAAGAGGAACGGCGTGCACGGGCAAAACGGGTGCTTGAGCAGGTGGGCTTGGCGGATCAGATCTATAAGAAGCCAAGTCAGATGAGCGGCGGACAGATGCAGCGCGTGGCGATTGCGCGGGCGTTGGTGAACGATCCCGATATTTTGCTGGCGGATGAGCCGACCGGCGCACTGGATTCCTCAACCAGCGTACAGGTGATGGAGCTGTTAAAGGAAATCGCCAAGGATAAGCTGGTCATCATGGTTACGCACAACCCGCAGCTGGCAGATCGCTATTCGACCCGCATCATCTCATTGCTGGATGGAGAGGTCAAGGATGACAGCAATCCTTACACATGCCAAACGACGGAAACAAAACAGGCGGAGAGTGAAAAAAAGCGTCCTTCCATGTCGTTTGCCACTGCGCTGTCATTAAGTCTGAACAATTTGATGACAAAAAAGGCGCGAACCTTTCTGACGGCGTTTGCCGGCAGTATCGGCATCATCGGCATCGCGCTGATTCTCTCCCTCTCCAACGGCGTGCAGTCCTATATCGACAGCGTCGAGCGGGATACCCTGTCCTCTTATCCGATTGCGATAGAAGACAGCTCCATGGATATGACCGTGATGATGGAGACGATGATGGGCATGCGCAAAGAGGAGACGGCGCATGAGGGAGACGACATCTATTCCAAAGAGATGATCAAGGATATTTTGGAAACGCTGTCGGATAAGATGGAGAAAAATAACTTACAAGCCTTTAAAGCCTATCTGGACAGCGATGAGAGCGAAATCGACACGTATGCGAAAGCGGTGGAGTATGGCTACGATTTGAAACTCAACGTCTACAACGCGCAAAGCGACGCCGGTCTGGTACAGGTCAGCCCTAACGAGCTGTTAGACGATCTGGGCTTTTCCACGATGACACAGCTGAGTGAATCGTTCATGGGCAGCTCCTCTTCCATGCAAAACGAGGTGTGGAATAAGCTGCCGCAAAGCGAGACGCTGCGCGATGAGGAATACACGCTGATTGAGGGAAGATGGCCGAGCGCTTACAACGAGGTCGTGCTGGCGGTCGATGAAAACAGGGAGATCACCGACTATGCGCTGTATTCCTTGGGACTCATGGACCCGCAGGAGGTCGTGGACAGCTTTCAATCGCTGCAAGAGGGCGGCGACGTCGAATTGAGCGAGGGACGTAGCTATACGCCGCAGGAATTGCTGGACACACAGTTTCAGCTGGTGCTCAACAGCGATCTTTACCGCTCGGTCAACGGCTTGTGGATCGATATGAGCGAGGATGAGGACTTCCTTCAAGAGGCAGTGGAGAATGGGGAAACGATGCGCGTTGTCGGTATCATCATGCCAAGCGAGGGCTCCAGTCAGCGGGAATTCGGCGGCGTCTATTACACGCAGGCGCTGGAGGAATATGTCATTGCCCAGGCAGAGGATAGCGCGATCGTCAAGGAACAGCGGGCAAATCCGGATACCAACGTCTTCACGCAGAGCGCTTTCGGCGAAGAGGGAGAGTTTGATATTGCCGCTTTGACACCGCAGCAGCAGATGCAGCTCGCCGCCATGAGTCAGCAGGAGCTGGCACAGTTTATGGCGGATTACAGCGAGAACCGCAATGCGACTTATGAGAGCAATCTGAGAAAGCTGGGCGTGGTCGATCTGGATACGCCTAGCTCCATCAACATCTATGCGAAAACCTTTGAGGACAAGGAAGCGATCTCTCAGCTGATCGAGGATTACAATGTCGTTCAGCGTGAAAACGGCGACGACGCCAACGTCATCACCTATAATGATATTGTCGGAACGATGATGGAATCTGTCACCTCCATCATCGATATGATCAGCTATGTGCTCATGGCGTTTGTCAGCGTATCGCTGATCGTCTCCAGCATCATGATCGGGATTATCACCTATATTTCGGTATTGGAGCGCACGAAGGAAATCGGTATCCTGCGTGCGATCGGCGCCAGCAAAAAGGACATCTCTCATGTGTTCAATGCGGAGGCATTCATCATCGGCCTCATCTCCGGCGTGCTGGGGATCGCGGTGACATTGCTTTTGAACCTGCCGATTTCCGTGATCGTCGAGCAGCTGACAGGCGTGGCGAACATCGCTGTTTTGCCGATGGCAGGCGGTGTCATCCTCGTGCTGATTTCACTGCTGCTCACAACGATTGCCGGTTTGATTCCTTCCCGCATCGCATCGAAGAAGGACCCGGTGGAGGCGCTGCGCAGCGAATAGGGGAACAGCGATCGGTAAAGAGAAAGAAAAAGCGAAAGGCAAAAGCAACGTCTTTGATCATTGCGATTGCCAAAAAAGAAACGACAGCGGCAGATGCTTGGGCACCTGCCGTTTTTTAGTGCAAGCGCGTGTCTGCCGTGAGGAACGTATATAATAAAAAAGCCTCCTGAGCGGAAGCTTCTAAAGTTCATGTTCGGTATATTCCACGTCGATGATGTCCTCGCTTGATTTGCGCTGAGAAGCGGAGGTGTTCTCCTGCGTGTAGCGATGTCCCTGAGCACCGTAAGCGGAGCCGACTCCCTGACGCAGCCTGCGCGATTGCACATAAGAGTAGATGGCATAGGCGATCACAAGGATGAGCAGCAGTCCCGGCATACGAAACATCAGCAGCTGCAGCAGTGAAAGAAGCGCAAAGAAATAAAACAGATACATGTCATCACCTCACCTGATTTTTCCTATTCACTATTATACCGAAAAGCCGCCAACTTGCACGTGTTTTGCGCAATTCACATAATTTCGCACAATCCTTTTGTTTTCTCACAAACACGTAGCAAAGCAGGAACGACGCTCATTGATGCAAACATCGCGCAACCGTATCCCTGTTTTTCCAAAAATGACGCCGGTTTTGCCACTTTGCTTGTATAAAAAAGAAAGGATGATATAGTATAAGCAGAAAGCATAACGCAAGGAAGGTGATGCAAATTGAAATTATTTATTAAGAGAACGAGGCGCATCATGTTAATTTCAGCATAGATATGCGATGCGCATATCAATCATAACAATCCAACAACAGAAAAAAGAAGTGCGTATACGCATAGCGAGAAAAGCTGATGCCCAGGCGCTTCTTTTTTGTTTCCCGCGGATGCGGGTTGCTTTCTTTACATGGCGTCTTTCGTCATATCCATAGGAATCGCAGAAGAACGGGCGGCTACATCAGTTCGTTTTGCGCATCCCATTTCGCCAAGACATCCTCTAAGATGGCGGCGGACAGCTGCACTGTCTGTAAGCAGCGGTTTTGCGGATGAAAGCAGCGCGGCTTGATGTCCGCACAGCGAAGCGAGCCAAACTGCTCTTGAAAGCGGGCGATGACCTCTTTGTTGAGCGGCGCTAATGCCGGCGTATCATGCGCCTTGTTCTTGACATAGCGGCTGGCGATCGCACACAGTGCGCCGCAAAGCGCACCGCAGACATCGCCGACCTGCATCCCGCCGCCAAACCCGGCAGCCAAACGCATCGCATGCTCGTCTAACCCTAAGGCATAGACGTCGTTGGCGGCATGCACCATGCACTCCGCACAGTTGTAACCATCGAGATAATACTTTTCTGCTTGTTCCTGTAACATCGTTTCCCCATTCCTTTCCCTGTGATGGGGCAATCCTGCGATTTTCCCATCCGTTTCGTTAAGTATAGCATGAAACACAAGAGAGGGAAACGCTTTTCTTTTGCCAAACTGCCGATGGTAAGGCAACATGCCCGCAAAGATGAACGCCGGATGATACGCAAAGAAGAGGGCATAGATCAGAGCGTTCATTCACAGAAAAGCATTGGATGCAAAAGTTCGAGGAAACGCTTCGTACAGAGGTGTAATGAATAAAAGCACAAAAATTTATCGCTTTCTCAAAAGGAAACATATATTTTTTGCTGCTATGCGAGTTCTTCCGTCAAAAATGACAGATACGAATAGAAAAACTTTGTATCAAACAACAACCTGCGTCAACACTGTTTTTTTGCATGATTCTATTCTTCTCGTTACAGCCCCGATACCCATAAAAACTAGAAAACAAACGGTCGCCGCGAAATGAATGTCAAAGGCTCATGTGCTCTCACCTTTTTTGATTTACTGTATTTCTTGTTAAAAAGAGCGCGGAAGTTTGTTATATCGTTTAGGAGGTGAGCTGTGAGAGGAGGAGTTGTGATGAACAGCTATGGATATGTTCGCGTGTCGACAAGGGAACAAAATGTGGCAAGACAGATACAGGCGATGGCTCTGGCAGGAATTGCTTCGGCGAATATCTTTGTGGACAGAGAATCGGGAAAGACGTTTCAGCGTTCACAATATCAGCGGTTAGTCAAACGGCTGCGCAGCGGGGATGCGCTCTATCTGAAATCGATTGACCGTCTGGGGCGCGATTACGAGGAGATCATCGAGCAGTGGCGCTATCTGACAAAGGTCAAACATGTCGATATTATCGTTTTGGACTTTCCCCTGCTTGATACGAGAAAGCATGTGAATGGCGTAACAGGAAGACTGATCGCCGATCTGGTGCTGCAAATTTTGTCTTATGCCGCGCAGGTCGAGCGGGAGAACATCCATCAAAGACAGATGGAGGGCATTCGCATCGCTTTGGAAAAAGGTACTCGATTCGGGCGTCCGCGAAAAGAAAAACCGCCGCATTTCGATCGTGTGCTTCACTTGTGGAGACAGGGGGAGATCAGCCTTCGTGAGGCGGCGCGGCAGACGGGCGTCAGCCATCACACGTTTTCCAAATGGGCGAGAGAAGCGCTTGAAGAAAATTGCGCGAACTGGGAAAAAAGGTAGACTTTATCTCACACCCGCCGCTTTGCAGAAATCTCGTCAAGCGAAAACAAAAATACTATCCATTTTCATGATACCCCAGGGAAGCAAAAAAGTCTGATTTTTCTCACATTCGCCGATGCGCTCAGCAAAAGCGAAAAGGAGGTGAAGCTGCCGCCTGCTTTTGTACGCGAAGGTGACAATGGCGAGTAGAATACTATCATTGCCTGACTGCGTTTCCTCCTAAAAGGCATTGGCAGTGGTGAGCGGCGCAATGCGAAAGATGGAAGACAACGCTTTTTGAGGACAGAATTGGAGGGATTTGCATGAAAAAACGACTTGCCGCCGCTTTGATGGCGGCGCTCATGCTGCTGCCGGCAGGAAATGTCTTTGCGCAGAGTCCAAGCGATGGCGGGACAGACAATTCACTGATCAATGGGGGTGTAACAAAAGAAGGGGAGGTTGTCATCGATGAGACGACTTTCCCGGACGAGACGTTTCGCGCCTATGTGCAAACGGAAATTGACGACGATGGGGACGGCGTGCTCTCGCAGGCAGAGAGGACAGAGATCATCATCGATGTCACTAATAAAAGGGATATCAAGAGCTTACAGGGGATCGAATATTTCCCCAATCTCAATGTATTGCAATGCGGTAAGGGAATCACCTCGTTAGACATCAGCGCCAATACGCGCCTGACCAGTTTGTACTGCGCATATACGAAACTCTCAGCGCTGGATGTCAGCAATAATCCCAATTTGTCGACCCTGCAAATGAATTATACCGATATTTCCGAATTGGATGTCAGCAACAACCCAAAATTAAAAATTTTGCAATGTGCGTACACCGATTTATCTTCGATTGATGTGAGCAACAATCCAAACTTAACTGAGCTGAGCCTGAGCAATACGAATATTGCGGCAATTGACGTAAGCAAGAACGAAAACTTAAGTAGGATTGAGTGTGATGGAACAAACATCGCTGCATTAGATCTCAGCAATAATCCAAAGATTGCCGTTGTATACTGTAATCAAACGAACCTTACCTATTTAGATGTGAGCCATCTGACAAATTTACAGCAATTGTTCCTTAACGGCTGTAACTTGTATGCGCTGCATTTGCCAAACACACATACGTATTATGAGAATTGGCAATTGCCGAAATCCTCGGAATTTACCATCGATGCGCTGGATGAGGACAACTGCTTTGATCTGAAGGCATATTTCCCGCAGATCGATCCGGTGCGCATCGTCGCTGTGGAAAACGGACAGCTCTTTGGCAGCGTCATAAAAGCGGAGGATTTGAGCAAACCGGTAATCTATACGTATGATTGCGGTACGTATAAGGGGGAGAAGCAGCTGCTGAGCGTTACCTTGCATCTTCCGGAAAGAGAACCGATCACGCTGAAGCCGCATGATGTCACCATCTATACCGGCGGCGGTCAGGGAGAGGATGCGTACAGCGACGGACTGCCGCAGCTGCGCTTGGATGGCATGCCGGAGGTGATCACCTCGCTGACGATCGGCGATACGCGCAGCACCTATACGGAAAGTGCTGAAGATCAGGCGCAGGCAGCTGCGGATTTACAGGAAGTATTGAGCGTATCTTATATCGGTGAGGACGGCGCGATCACTGATGACAGCCAGCCGGGCGTCTATACGTCGACTTTAAACGTCATCAGCCTTACCAGAGAGACGCCGGCTTTGCAGGTGAACGACTGCCCGGTAACATTGGACACAGGAACGCTGACAATCCGCTATGTTGCCCAGCAGCAAGACGCGATCGAGGGCAGCTTGATGACGCCTTTGCTGGATGAGGAACCGACGGCGGCGCTTCATGGACAGGGTGTTGCCGTGATGGGGAAGGATGCACACTTCACCATCAACGGAAATGCTGATCTGCCGGTGAGCGATACCGATGGCATCGCCTTGCTGGATGACGGCTTATTGACGCAAGGGGAGGATAATCGCCAGACGCTGATGGAAGAAAAGGCCCTCGCTTATTTGCAGGATCAGGGAATTGCCGCCTCTAAACTGCAGGAAACGCATTTTGACTGGCATTATCTGGATTTGGTCGACAGCCATAATGGCAATGCGTGGGTAGCGAGCGATCAGGATACTGTCATCTACCTGCCATATCCGCAGGGCACTTCTGCCGATACACAGTTTACCCTGCTGCACTATCCCGGACTGCATCGTGAGTATGACTTCCATGGATCCTCACTCGAAGAGGCGATCGCTTCCTGTCAGATAGAGAGCATCACGGTGGAAAATACAGCGGCGGGCATCCGTTTCGTTGTGCCTAGCGCATTGCAGGAGGGCGGAGGCTTCTCGCCTTTCGGACTGTATTGGACGACCACACCGCAAAGTACAATCAACGAAATCCCTGTCATTGAGGCAAAGGATTTGACGCTGACAGTCAATGAGGTCTTTGACGTGAAAGCGGGCGTGCGCGCGTATGATAAGGAAGACGGCGATCTTACAGATCGTATTGAGGTTGTGAAAAACGAAGTGGATACATCAAAGGTTGGTATCTATACGGTCACTTATCGAGTGAGCGACACGCAGGGAGCTGCCGCTACCAAAACCATCACCGTTACGGTACAAAAAAAGGAAGTGGAGCAGCCAAGTGTGCCATCACAGGATGGCGATTCAAACGGTGAGCATCAGCCAAGCACGCCATCGGTGAATGATGCTTCAAACGATGCGCAGAAAGAGCAGACGATGACAAAGCCGCAGACCTTTGTGCAAACGCACGGGATGACGTATGGCGCATTGCTGGTCATCTCCGGATTGGCACTTGCAGCGCTTCGCGTGCGCAAAGGCAAAAAGAGCTGAATGCGTGCTGATTGCGAGATGGTTGGCAA
The DNA here is from genome assembly GCA_965119685.1 of Merdibacter sp. Marseille-QA0792. Lineage (GTDB taxonomy): Bacteria > Bacillota_I > Bacilli_A > Erysipelotrichales > Erysipelotrichaceae > Merdibacter. Next base: position 1,343,182 of record OZ221971.1, read on the forward strand.
ATAAAAAGGGGTGTAAAAATAGCTGCGAGAGCGCAGTCAGAAGAAATCCATCGGATTGATCAGCTGCCGCTTGCATCTATGAGCATCCATGCAAACAATCATGATGTAGGCTGTCGTCCTCGTGAAGCATCCGACATCTGATCCCATATCTGAAATGCCATGTCACTACCCAAAGGGGAAACGGCGTGGCATTTTTCTGCTCGTTTCTTGAGATAATGCTGATGCGGTGAGGAAATGGCCGGCACCGTTGCATGATGGCGTGGACAATGCCTTTTTCCTTGCGCATTGCACATGCGAAATCATGCAGTAATTTCTTTGTTAATTAAAAAACGTAAGGAGAACGGGCATGTTTGTGATGGTGAATGCCGCAACACCGCGGCAAAGGCAGGAAAAGAAAAAATTGATGAAAAATGAAGAAAGTATGTCAAAAGGTGTCAAGGTTTCTATGTTACGATAAAAGGGAGCACAAGCAAGCGAGAACAAAAGCAGATAAAGGAGGAGGAAAGGATGAAGAAACATCAGCATGAATATTGGATGAGACATCAAATGGCAGGGTTTGGAAACAGGATGGCTGAAGATGGTCTGCCACCGATGCGCAGGGCAAGGGGAATCAATGGATTTGGCAAGGGGATCGCATGCACTTTGTAAAGGCGAAAGGGATTTTATCCGCCGCAAACGGTATGAACCTCTACCGCGGCTGCACCCACGGCTGCATCTATTGCGATTCGCGCAGCAAGTGCTATCAGATGACGCATCCCTTTGAGGATATTGAGGTCAAGGAGAATGCGCTGACGCTGTTGGAAAATGCACTGAATCGCAAGCGTGTCAAGTGCATGCTGGGCACAGGGGCGATGAGCGATCCTTATCTTGCGCTGGAGGAGGAGCTCGGTTATACGCGCCAAGCGCTGCAAATCGCCTACCGCTATGGCTTTGGCTTTACCCTGCTGACAAAATCGGCGCGGGTGCTGAGGGATCTTGAACTGTTACAGGCGATCAACGAACGCAGCAAATGCGTTGTGCAGATGACGCTGACGACCGCCGATGAAACGCTGTGTCGATTGCTGGAGCCCAATGTGTCGACGAGCAAAGAGCGGATCAAGGCGCTGCACCGGCTGCATGCGGCGGGCATCCCTACCGTTGTCTGGCTCTGTCCGATTCTGCCCTTTATCAACGATACGAAGGAGAACATCGAAGCAATCTTGCAAAGCTGTGCGCAGGCGAAGGTATTTGGGGTGATCTGCTTTGGCATGGGCGTGACTTTGCGCGAGGGAAACCGAGCTTATTTCTATCAGCAGCTCGATCGTCACTTTCCCGGGATGAAAGAGCGTTATATGCGCACCTACGGCTTGCGCTATGAGTGTAACAGCTTGCAGCACGCCGCGTTGATGCGCCTGTTTCACGAGCGGTGCGAAGCGTATGGACTCATCCACGACAACCGTCAGATCTTTCACTACCTAAGCACGCTGCCGCAAAAGCAAACCGTCATCCAGCCCACTTTGTTTGAATAAGTTTTCCAGCCTTGAAATACAAAGGAACCTTGTCTGCTCGTGAAAAGCAGGGAATCGTTTGCCGATCATGGAAAAACCGCCTGCGTTTGCATGATGGAAAATCAAGAAATCTGCAAAATGTTAGCACTCGGGGGTTGACGGTGCTAACGGACTGCGTTATACTTTTAGCAGACTTAGATATTGAGTGCTAACAAGGAGGAATGCTGCATGAGCAGAAAAAAACAGTTCAAAGCGGAATCCAAGCGTTTGCTGGATCTGATGATCAATTCCATTTATACGCATAAGGAAATCTTTTTGCGTGAGTTGATCTCCAACGCCAGCGACGCGATCGATAAGCTGTACTATCTTTCATTGACAAACAACGATCAGCAGGTGGATCGGGACGCCTTTGAGATTCATCTGGAGGTCAACCGCGATGCGCGTACGCTCACCATCCGCGATAACGGTTTGGGAATGAACAAGGAGGAGCTGGAGGAAAATCTGGGTACGATTGCCAAAAGCGGTTCTTTGGCGTTTAAGCAAAAGCTGGAGGACGGCAACGAGAGCGATGTGGACATCATCGGTCAATTCGGCGTCGGCTTCTACTCTGCGTTCATGGTCGCTCAGCGCGTGGTGGTCGTCTCCCGTAAATACGGCGAGCAGGAGGCGTATCGCTGGGAGAGCAATGCCAGCGATGGCTACACGATCGAGCCATGTGAAAAGGAAGGCTGGGGCAGTGAGATCACACTGTACCTCAAGGAGAACAGCGAGGATGAAAACTACGACGAGTTCTTGGCGCAGTATGAGATCGAGCGTCTGATCCGCAAATATTCCGACTACATCCGCTATCCGATCCGCATGGAGGTCGAGGAACAAAAGCGGATCGAGGAGGAAAACGCCGATGAAAACGCCGAGCCGAAGTACGAGACGATCATCGAGACGAAAACGCTCAACTCGATGGTGCCGCTGTGGAAGCGCAGCAAAAACGACATTACGGCAGAGGAGTATAACACCTTCTATAAAGACAAGTTCATGGATTTTGCCGATCCGCAAAAGGTCATTCATTTCAGCGTAGAGGGCAACGTCAGCTTTACCGCACTGCTGTTTTTGCCAAGCAAGGCGCCGATGAATTACTACTCGCAGGATTACAAGAAAGGCTTGCAGCTGTACAGCCGCGGCGTGTTCATCATGGATAAGGCCGAGGAGCTCATCCCGGAACACTTCCGTTTTGTCAAGGGACTGGTCGATTCCCAAGATCTCTCCTTGAACATTTCCCGTGAGATGCTTCAGCATGACCGTCAGCTCAAGGTGATCGCTAACCGCATTGAGAAGAAGATCAAGTCGGAGCTGCTGGGCATGCTGCGCAACGAGCGTGAGGAATATGAGAAATTCTGGGGCAATTTCGGCTTGCAGATCAAATTCGGCGTTTACAACGACTATGGCATGCACAAGGAATTGCTGCAGGATCTGCTGCTGTTTTACTCCTCGCGTGATAAAAAGCTCGTCACCTTGGACGAGTACATCGCCCGCATGGGAGAGGATCAGAAATACATTTACTTCGTATCGGGCGAGGATGTCGATAAGATCGACCGCATGCCGATGGTGCAGTCGGTCAAGGCGAAGGACTACGAAATTCTCTATCTGACGGATAACGTCGATGAGTTCGCTTTGCAGGCGCTGGGCAGCTATAAAGAAAAGCAGTTCAAAAATATCTCTCAGGGCGATTTGGATCTCGCCAGCGATGAGGAGAAGAAAGAAGTCGAGCAGAAAGCCGAAGAAAACAAGGATTTGCTGGCAGACATCAAGGAAGCGCTCAAGGACAAGGTGCAGGATGTCAAGATTTCCACGCGTTTAGTCGACGATCCGGTGTGCATGTCCAGCGATGAGGGCATGTCCTTTGAGATGGAGAAGGTGCTTTCCGCGATGCCGGAGGGCAATCCTTATGGCATGAAGGCAACCCGCATCTTGGAGATCAACGCCAAGCATCCGATCTTTGCGGCATTGCAGAAGGTGTATGCGCGGGATAAGGAAGCGGTGAAGGAATATGCCGACGTCCTCTATACGCAGGCGATGCTCATCGAGGGCTTCCCGGTAGAGGACCCGATGGAATATGCCCGCAAGGTCTGCGACTTCATGGTGAAGGCCGCCGAATAACCATTGGATACAGAGACGCTGTCTGCCGTTTGCGGACGGCGTTTTCTTTTGGCACGATACATGCAGCTGGATGAAATTGACTGCTCCCACACCATCATAGAGCGTCCTAAGCCAGTGCATACTGATGGTATGAAAACGACGTGGAAACAGCTGCTGCATCAGCCGCAGATCAGAAAGAGCATCTTAACAACAGGCGCATTTGGCATCTATCTGATGAATGCCGGATTTTTCTGCTGCCGGGCACTGCGTCCGTATGAAAAAGGATATGCGCCCAATGATCTGCAATATCTGCAAGATCAGCTGCGCTGCGCCAATCCCGGCGCCTGCTTCATCGCTGTACTGGATGGGCTTGTCATCGTTGGATGTCTGCTTTGGGGAGCGCGCAGTTTGCTGCATCGCCTGATGCCAATGAAAAAGTTTCAAAGACAAAAATGAAATTTTTTCAATAAATTATGGAAATGCGGTTGACAACGGGAAAAGTTTCGGTATAATAAGGGACATACAGATAAGAGTTTAGAGGCAGCAATGTATCAGAGTACAGCTGGGAGCCGGCGGGCGAGGAACAGCTGGAAAGGTAACCATTGCCGAAGGAGATCGGCCGGCGGGCCATCGTCCTGGGGCTGCAGGAAATACTTGCAGCACTCCTTCATAAGGTTTTATGAAGAGGCGCTATTAGAGGACCAGATCGAAAGAGAGTCGTGCTAATAGCATGGCTCTTATTTTGTAAGCATCGATAAGAGGAGGAAATGTTTATGAACAGAAGATTTGGTGCTTTCTTATGTGCGTCGGCGATGGCGCTGACGATGTTGAGCGGCTGCGGCGGTGGCGGCGGTGATACCACTGCTGAGGAGGACAATCAGTTTGTTGTCGGTATGGAATGTAACTATGCGCCGTTTAACTGGCTGAGCAGCAATGAGACGGACAGCTCCGTGCAGCTGGAGGGAGCCGGTTTTGCGGATGGCTACGACGTTATGATCGCACAGAATATCGCCGATCAGCTGGGCAAGGAGCTCGTTATCAAGCAGATTACTTGGGATTCTCTGCTGCCTTCGTTAGACAGCGGCGATGTGGATGCGGTGATCGCCGGTATGACGGCCAATGAAGAGCGCGAGGCCAGCGCGGACTTCACAACGCCGTACTATGATTCCCATGGAATGATCATGATCGTGCGCAAGGACAGCGAACAGGCGGACTATACCGATATTCAGCAGTTCAGCGGTCAGAATGTCGTCGGCCAGTTAGGAACGAACTATGACGATGTCATCGAGCAGATCGAAGGCGTCAATCATGTAACGCCGAAGGACAACTACCCGGAGATGGTGCTGGCGCTGCAAAGCGGCGATGTGGACGGCATCACGGCGGAGATCGCAGTTGCAGAGGGCATCGTAGCGGCAAACCCGGATTTGACTTATATCACTTTTGATGAAGGCAAGGGCTTTGAAGCAGATACGACAGTTTCGATCGCTATGCCGGAGGGAAGCCGTGACAGCGAGCTGTTCCAGCAGGTACAGGATGCGCTGGACAACATCGATGAAGATACAAGAACGCAGTATATGCAGAAGGCGGTGGAGATTCAGCCGGCCAATGCGGACTGATTGACTGTTTTTATAAGGGGTGTCGGAGAATAGTATGAATTTTGATTTGTTGAAAAGCTGGGAGATATTTACAAGCAATCTCGATATGTTCCTATACGGCGTGCAGAATACGCTTGTCTACGCGCTGATCGGTACGATTGCCGGCTTTATCATCGGTTTGGTGCTGGGAGCGATTCGCTCGCTGGAGATCAATGAGTCGGATGGAGCGGGAACGCGGGCGCTGAAATATCTCGGCCAGTGGTTTACGAGATTATATATCTGGGTGTTTCGCGGTACGCCGATGATGGTACAGGCGATGTTTCTCTACTACTGCCTGCGGCCGATCATCGGCTGGGACGGCCCGACGGCCGGTATGTTTGTCATCTCGATCAACACCGGCGCCTATATGGCGGAGATCATCCGCTCCGGCTTGCAGTCGGTCGATAAAGGACAAAGCGAAGCGGCGAAGAGCATCGGTCTGACGTCGATACAGACGCTGATCTATGTCATCTTCCCGCAGGCGATCCGCAACGCTTTCCCGTCAATCGGCAATCAGCTCATCGTCAACATCAAGGACAGCTCCATGCTCAACGTCGTCTGGGTGCTCGATTTGTTTACGCAGAGCCGTGCGATCGCCGGCAGTAACTATCTGACGGTCAACACGTATTTCGTGGAAGTCGTGATTTATCTGCTGCTGACGACGGTTGCCAGCTTTGTGCTGAACCTCATCGAAAAGCGTTTGAACATCGAAAGCAAGAGCCGCGATCTGTGCGCGTAAGGAGTGCGTTTATGAAACCAATTATCGAGATTCGTCATTTGCAGAAGCACTTCGGTTCTTTGCAGGTGCTCAATGACATTGATTTTAACATAGAGAAAGGCGAGGTCGTCACGGTGATCGGCTCCAGCGGCAGCGGAAAATCGACGATGCTGCGCTGCATCAACATGCTGGAGACGCCCAGCGGGGGAGAGATTCTGTTTCACGGAAAGAACATCGCGGAAAAGGGACAAGACGTCAGTCAGTACCGTTCGCGGGTCGGCATGGTGTTTCAGAATTTCAACCTGTTCGCCAACAAGAGCGTTTTGCAAAACTGCATGCTCGGCCAGATCAAGGTGCTGAAAAAAAGCAAAGAGGAAGCGCGGGAAACGGCGATGAAATATTTGCGGAAGGTCGGCATGGACGCCTTTGCCAACGCCGGCAGCGTTCAGCTTTCCGGTGGTCAAAAGCAGCGGGTGGCAATTGCCAGAGCGCTGTGCATGCAGCCGGAGGTGCTGCTGTTCGATGAACCGACCAGTGCGCTCGATCCGGAGATGGTGGGAGAAATCCTCGACGTCATCAAGGAGCTGGCACAGGAAAACATGACGATGATGATCGTTACCCATGAGATGGCGTTTGCCAAGGATGTGTCCACCCGTGTCGTCTTCATGGATGAGGGAGTCATCGTCGAGCAGGGCGATCCGAAGCAGATCTTCGAACAGCCTCGTCAGGAGCGCACCAAAGCGTTCTTGAGCCGTTATCTGCGTACGCAGGGACGTTAAGAAATCAAATCTCTTCACGACAGCGTGGGGAGATTTTTTTACGTATTGCTTATCACGGATAAAAGAAGAGCGAAAAGAGCGGGATAAAAGGAAAAAGCGATGGATGGGACGACTATTGATGCACGTACTGTCTTTTTCGATGCAAACAAAACGGATAAAAGAAGAGCGAAAAGAGCGAAATGCAAGGAGAAAAGCGATGGATATGCAGAGGGGGGAGTGGACTGTCGATGCCTGCTGTCTTTTCTAATACAAACAGCATGAATGAGGCACCTGCTTATGGAGGCAGTGCAAGTATTTGGCATTGTCTTTGACGGTGAAAAAGCGGTAAACACTTCCTTGCGCTGTTGCAGGAAAAAGGCGCTGCCTTCTTTTCAAAAGCGGGTCAGCGAAAACTAAGCATAAGCTCGTTTGTCCCCTTTCATCTCGTCGGTGCTGTGCCAACAGCGATCGCGCATCCGGCATTGTCTGCCTATTGATGTCGATCAGGGAATGTTGATTTTGCCATGCCGTTTCAAATCAAGGGCTTGCCGTGCTTCTTTTAGTTGGCAGCGAATAAAAAACAGGCTACAATGAAGAAAGAAAGGGGGCGATTGGATGGAGATCCGCACGTTGTATTCATTTTTGTGTGTTGCCCGCGAGGGGAATATCACCAAGGCGGCAGAGAAGCTGCATCTCAGTCAGCCGGCGCTGAGCCGTCAGCTTGCGGCGCTGGAGGAAGAGGTCGGCGTACAGCTGCTCATCCGCGGTAAACGCCGTTTGCAGCTGACACAGGCGGGATTGCTGTTACGAAGAAGGGCGCAGGAGATCTTATCGTTAGTCGATAAGACCGAGAAAGAATTGTTAGAGGAAAATGAATTGCTGAGCGGCACGCTGTCGATCGGTGCGGCAGAGTGCAGCGCGGCGCAGGAGATGCTGCCTTTGCTGATGAAATCATTTTCCGATCGTTATCCGCAGGTGACCTATGATTTTACCTCCGGGACAGCCGATCTCATCCGCGATCAGCTGGACAGCGGACTGCTGGATTTCGGCATCTTGATGGAACCGGTCGATTTAGAGCGGTATGACTTTGTCCGTCTGCCGTTTTTTGAGCAGTGGGGCGCTTTGGTGAACGTGGACTCATCGTTAGCCAAACAGCATGCACTTCAGCCAAAGGATTTGCATGCACAGCCGTTAATCTTCGCCAAGCGCACCATCGTGCAAAACGAGATTCAAAGCTGGCTGCAAAAAGAGGCGCATGAGCTGCATATCATCGCTACCTATGATCTCATCTCCAACGCCGTGCCGTTAGCGGCCGGCAATATCGGCGTCGTCATCGCCACGCAAGGCGCTTATGGCACACATCATGATGAGCGGGTGCGCTTTCTTCCTTTTGAGCCGGCGCTGTTTACCGGTACGGTGCTCGTCTGGAAGAAGCATCAGCTCTTTTCCCCGCTGGCGAACCGTTTCCTGGAAGAGGTTTATCATTACTTAAATGCATGATGATGTATGAGAAAGCGGCATTCGACATTACCTTTTCCCCGCAGTACAATAAAACTGTCAAAGGAGAACTGCTTCGATTGGGGGAGGTGTTGGACGATGGAAGAGCTGTGCAGGCGCTTTGTTCTTTCCAAACAGCAGTTGGCGCTGTTGCAGGATGTTGGAATTTCAGCACAGGAAGAGGAACCGCATCGCTCTAAGCGCATTCAGCTGGCACTGTTTTTTAGCCGCTTGGGGATGGAGAAAGGAGAGCTGCGCCGCCTGCTGGAGCTTTACCGCGATCCTATGCACAACCGCGAGGCGCTCTTGCGCTGCCTGCGTTCTCAGCGCTGCTGCATCTTAGAATGTCTGCATGAACAAAGCCGGCGTTTGGATGAGATCGATAATCTGATCCGTTTGTTGAAAGAAGAAACGGCTGAAAAAGGATGCAGGGCGAACAATAGCAGGAGGAATTGTGCAAAAGAACGCAGCATCACCCCATCGCAAGCAGAAAAGAGAGGAGTCTAGCGATGGATAAGGAACAAATGTTAAAGGATTTAAACGGCGGGCTGTTCGAAATGGGGACAACCAACGATGCGTATGCGCAGTATTTCGTCGGGCAGAGCTATTTGAAGATGCTCACCGTGGAGGGTGTGGTGATCGGAAATGTCACCTTTGAACCGGGCTGCCGCAACAACTGGCACATTCATCATGGCGGCGGACAGATTCTGTTGGTTACCGGCGGACACGGCTGGTATCAGGAATGGGGAAAACCGGCGCAGAGGTTGCAGGCGGGGGATGTGGTAAACATTCCGGCAGAGGTGAAGCATTGGCATGGCGCCGCCAAGGACAGCTGGTTTGCCCATCTGGCAGTAGAGGTGCCGGGGGAACACAAGTCCAACGAGTGGTGTGAGCCGGTGGATGATGCGGCATACAATGCGCTGTAACCGCTGAAAAAAGAAAAAACGCAGAAGCGATTCATCTCATGAAAGAAGATACATACAAACCGACAGTTGTTATTTGTCTTGTGTGTTCTTTGGTCATTAGGTGTACCCACGCGTTTTTTACGTATACGAAAACCAGAGATAAACCGTATACCAATGAAAGATGGGAAAAGAAATTGGTAATACAAGGATCTCTGGTCTTTTTTATGAGCCAAGAGGACATTTTTAGACATCTGCGGCGAATTGTGTAGGGGAATACTGATGAAAAAGCGGTAATATAACAATATATGTGTGAATGAAAATCATCGACGCTTTCAAAGAGTGGCTAAGCGCTATGATAAGGTAGGAAAGGAGGCATCGGCATGAAAAAACAGCGTTTGGATACGCAGGTTGTCGTGCTGATTGTTTTGTATTTGCTTGCCAGCGCCGCAGGCTTTGTGATCAATTTTCAAAAGGGCGATCTGCAAGCAGTGGGCATGGGGGTCGTCGCCCTGCTGACACCATGGATCGTTCCGCTGCTGCTGCGGTTGTCAGGGCTGCGGATGACGCGGGAGGTCTGGGTGCTCGATCTCGTCTTTGTCTTTTTTGCCTCATTGGTAGGCAGCTGTTTTGGCGGTTATGGCATCTTTCTTTTTGATAAGGTGCTGCATTTTTGCAGCGGACTGCTGATGACGACATTTGGGGCGATCCTCTATACGATGCTGACACAGGAACAAAAGCAGAGCGGTGCCGGAGAGCGCTGGCTGTTTGTGCTCTTTCTCCTCTTTTTAGATTTGGGAATCGCCGTGCTCTGGGAGTTTTTTGAGTATTTTATGCTGGTTGTCTTTCAGAATGACTGCATTCATCACTATGACAGCGGCGTACATGATTCCATCACCGACATGCTGTGCGCCTTTGTCAGCGGCTTATATGTGACACTACAGTTTTACCGCTGGCGAAAGGGAGGCAAGGAGGGGTACTTCGTGCGCCTTTGCAATCGCTTCTGCAAGGCGAATGAAGACTTTCACCTTTGTTTGAACAAAACACATCCGTCAAAGAAAGAGACGAGTGAGTAAGTGTGCAGATACCTGCGGGGAAACGCTTTTTACTTGGAAAGGCTTGCCTTGAAAAAGGAGGCCTCAGCCGTTTTGCGAAAAGGCGGGACAGACAGAAACACAAGGGAAGTCCGTCAATAATCAATCGTTATCATATACGCGGCGGTGCTTGCCGATCACCTGTTTCCTTCGCTATATTGCGCGTGTATCCCTATGAGGTCACATATTGGTTATCTAGAGCTAGGGAGAGCGTAGTTGACAGCTGTGATACAATGAAAGTAATGTTTTTGGAAAAGGGGAGGAAATCAGTATGAATGGGATCATAGCGCTTGCTTTGATTGTTGTCGGGTTTGCCTTTTTGGTGAAAGGGGCGGACATATTTGTAGACAACGCATCCGGCATCGCGAAAAAACTGGGGGTATCGCCGGTCATCATCGGTTTGACGATCGTTGCGTTTGGCACATCGATGCCGGAGCTGGCTGTCAGTGTGACGGCGGCCTTAGCAGGCTCCAACGAGATCGCCGTCGGCAATGTCGTCGGTTCCAATATCTTTAATCTGTTAGTCGTCGCCGGAGTGAGCGCCTGCCTGTATCCGCTGCTCTGCGATCGGGTGCTGCTGCGGCGGGACTGGCCGCTGTCGATATTTGCGGCAGCCTTGTTGTGTCTCTTTTTGTTTGCGGATCAGAAGATTTCCCGCTTAGAGGGGCTTGTGTTGCTGGCGCTGTTTGCACTGGTGCTGTGTTCACAGCTGAAAGGGGCGAAACAGACGGAACAAAGCCGTCCGGAGGATCGCTCGATGGGACGGCTGCTGATCTTTTTGCTGATCGGCATTGCGGGGATTGCTGTCGGCGGTCAAGTAACCGTGGAGGGCGCCGTTAGGCTGGCACGCATCCTGCATTGGAGTGAGACGCTGATCGGACTGACGATCGTCGCTGTCGGCACCTCGCTGCCGGAGCTTGTCACCTCCATCGTCGCTGCCCGCAAGGGTGAAAATGACATTGCTATGGGAAATGTCATCGGATCGAATTTGTTTAATATCCTTTGCATACTTGGTGTTTCCGCATTGCTGCATCCGATTCAGGTGACGATGAGCGCTCTGTATGATGCGTCGTTTTTAGTCGTCGTATCGATCGTGTTCTGGCTGATCTGCCGCCGTCATGTGCCTAATCGCCCGATCGGTTTGCTGATGATTCTCACCTATCTGGGCTATATGGCTTATATCATTCTTCGCTGACAGGCGCTTTTCGCCATGCGTTCACCGCAGCTCGCTGAATGAGGAATCGCACGCGCAACGCGGGGTCATCGCCAGCGCAAGGGCGGCAAACGGCATAAAAGAGGGGAGAATACGTTGATCTTAGCGATCAATACAATTATGCCGCAGGTGTTTTCACTGCCGAGTGCAAAGCGTGAGAAAAAGCTAAGGGCAAAGCGTATGACGAAAGAGGAGGAGAGAACGATGAAAAAGCGATGGAAACCGTTTTTTGAGGCAATCAAAATGGAAGTAGGGGAGCACAAGAGCTCTTTTACGGTGTATGTGCTGCTTTGCATACTGGTTATTTTGATTTTGATTGCAGAGCTGTTTTCGCAAAGCTATGAAAATGTCTTTCTCTGTCTGCTGACCTTATTGCTCTTAATCATCCCCAGCGTCATTCAGGTGGAGTTTAAAATCGAACTGCCGACAACGCTGGAAATCATCTTGCTGCTGTTTGTCTTTTGTGCGGAGATTTTAGGAGAGACACAGTCCTTTTATCTGCGCTTCCCCATGTGGGATACCCTGCTGCATACGCTCAACGGCTTCATCGCCGCAGCCATCGGGTTTTCGCTTGTCGACCTCATGAACCGACATCCGCGCATCCACGTGCGGCTCTCCCCGCTGTTTGTCGCCATCGTCGCCTTCTGTTTCAGCATGACGATCGGCGTCGTCTGGGAATTCTTCGAGTTTTTCATGGACCGCTTTGTCGGCTTGGACATGCAGAAGGATACGATCATCCACAGCTTTTCTTCTGTGCTTTTGGATTCCAGCAAGCAAAACATCCCGATTTTGGTGGAAGATATTTGGGAGGTGTCCGTCAACGGGCAGCCATTGGGCGTCGGCGGCTATATCGATATCGGCCTGATCGATACGATGAGTGATCTGCTTGTCAATTTCATAGGCGCTCTGCTGTTTTCCACACTGGGCTACTTCTATGTCAAAAACCGCGGGAAAGGCACGTTTATCAAGCGTTTTCTCCCCCGCCGCAAGGATAAGAAACATGATTATAAAGAGCTGGCGATCAGGCAGCAGGAGCACTCTTTCATGATGGAAGTGCCTGCGCAGATAACAGAATCTCCCGGAGAAGACGCGAAGGAGGTTTAGCGTTTGTGCTGAAACGCTCGCTCGATCAAAAAACAGATAAAAATGCTTCGCAGGATCGATGCCTTATGGCAGCGCAAAGGGATCTTCGGCGATCTCTTCTCCTTGCAGGGAGACGATTTTGGCAAACGGGATTTTCTGCTTGACGATTTGCAGCCTGCGCGCATCCATATCGACGACGGCGACCATGCCCTGCAGCTGCCGGCATTCCCCGTTTTCACAATAGCAGACGGTGACGATCATTCCCGGACGCAGCCGGTAGAGCTTTGTGTTGAGCGCTTGCAGCTCATCTTCAAAAAGCTGCGGCATTTCGACGATGACACGCTCCTGTCTTTGAAGCTGCCGGCGAAAGCCTTTCAGGGAATCAAAGGGCTGAAAGAGCTGCGCCCGTCCGTAATCTTCTTTCATTGTCTTCCTCCGTTCTATGTCCTGTATCGGGTGAGTTTTATCTGAAAAGCGGCGTTTCTTTTTTGAGTAAAAGCGCCTGTTTCCATGCGGTGCCCATGGTTGGCGCATCAATCAGCTGCGGCGAAGAAACTACTTAGAACGCTTTATGCCCGCCGATCGTTTGATTGCGGTATGCTTGTGTGGATTCTTCCAGTGCATTCATCCCTTTCAACACGGCATTTTTGCCATAACGCGCGCGGATGTGCACCAGCGTCTGCTGCAAGCTTCGCTCCTTTTCTGTCTGCGCGTCGTCTTCAAACAGGGAATATTGGGCAAAGCTCTCCGTATGCACATTGCCAAAGGAGACGGAGATTTGACGAATGAGCGTGCGATCATCGACAATTTGGCGATACAGCCGCAGAAACGCAGCGGTCAAAACACGGCAGGAAGCGGTGTAGTTGGAGAGCTTGCGCGAAGCGTGCGCCTTTTTTTTCGCCTCTTTGGAATAATTGACCGTCAATGAGATGTGGTTGGTGACTAATCGCTTTTCACATAGGGAGAGCACGTTGGTATCGACCATCTCCTTGAGGATGAGCTCCCCCTGCGCTTTGGTGTAATCGCGAAAAAGGATCTGCGAGTTGCTGATGGAATTCGCTTTGGGGGTATAGCGCTTAATCTCTTCAATGGTGGTCGGCTCGATTCCCCACGCATGATCGATCAGATAGCGGGCGTTGACGCCGAATGTCTGATAGAGCGGCTCTTGGGGATAGTGTGCCAGCGTGTAGAGATCATGGATACCCAAATGATGCAGCCGTTCGCAAACGCCGTTTCCGATCATCCAGAAATCCTGAAGCGGGCGATGATGCCAAAGCGTTTGGCGAAACAGATCTTCATCGAGCATGCCGATGTTGGAAGCGCTGTGCTTTGCCGTGATATCCAAGGCGACCTTGGCTAAAAACAGGTTGGTGCCGATGCCGGCTGTCGCGGTGATGTGCGTCTGTTCAAAAATCGCGTCCATGATCTTTTTTGCCAGCTCCTCTGCCCGCATGCGGTAAAGCGCTAAATAAGGGGTAATATCGAGAAAGGCCTCGTCGATGGAATATACGTGAATATCCTCGGCGGCGACATATTGCAGCATGACAGCGTAAATGCGCGTGGAGTAATCGATATAGAGCTGCATGCGCGGCGGCGCCGTGATGTATTCGATATCCTTTGGAATTTCAAAGATGCGCCCGCGGCTTTTCACCCCATGGCGTTTGATCGCAGGGGTTGCCGCCAAGGTGATCGCCCCGCTTCCCCGCGCAGGATCGGCAACGACCAGATTGACCTGAAAGGGATCCAGCCCGCGCTGGACACACTCCACCGAAGCGAAAAAGGATTTGAGATCGATGCAGAGATAAATGCGCCGCTCACTCATAAACATGCCTCCTTACGCTGTTATTGTATCGCTGCAATGTCCGATAATCAATATGATTTTGAGACAAACAGATAGAAAAAACTGGGAATCTGTTGTAAAAATATAAACTTTACGATACAATGCAAAAGAGGAGAGAACATGAAACTAAAGGATCTTTTACTGACTTACAAAAACAAAAACGGATTGAGTCATGAGGCGTTGGCAGGGCTGTTAGGCGTATCGCGCTCGACGTATTATCGCTGGATCGGCAATGAAGAGGTGCATCTGCAAAGTGAGAGTGCGCAGCGAATAGCGCAGCTGTTAGGCTGTGACGGATCGCTGCTTACCAAGGGCGAACAGTTCAAACCGCTGTTGGGGAGCGTCAAGGCGGGATATGATCTGTTTGCCCAAGAGTGCATTGAGGATATGATTGAGGTCAGTGATCGGGATGCGCAGCGGGGAGATTATTTCTTGCGCGTATGCGGGGATTCGATGGAGGGTGTGCATATCTATGAAGGCGATCTCGTCTATGTGCAGAAATGCGAGCGTGTGGACAGCGGCAAGATCGCAGTCGTGATGATCGGCGAAGAGGTGACGATCAAGCGGGTGATCTATAAACAGGGGCTCATGATTTTGGAGGCGAGCAATCCTAAGGTGGCGTCCCGCTATTTCAGCGCGCAGGAGATCGCACAGCTGCCGGTGCGCATCATCGGGCGGGTTCGCTTTGTGCGCACGGATTTTGACTAGGGCGGGCATAACGGTTTTTCACCGCTCAAAAGAGGCAGAGCGCAAGTCAGGCGTACTTTTTTCGTCGGTTCTCCTGTGAAAATGCAGAAAATACTTGCCAAAAAGGAAATAGTTTGCTATTATATACGAGCACTGAGGTGGAAGCACCAAAGAGAGCTGCGCCCATAGCTCAACTGGATAGAGCGTTTGACTACGGATCAAAAGGTTGTGGGTTCGATTCCTGCTGGGCGCGCCATTTTTCATATAAGGAAGAAAGCGGGACGTAGCACAGCTTGGTAGTGCACTTGATTTGGGATCAAGGGGTCGCAGGTTCAAATCCTGTCGTCCCGACCAGAAAAGAAACGGCTGGATAGCTTAGCTGGCTAGAGCATCCGGTTCATACCCGGAAGGTCGTGAGTTCGAGTCTCACTCCAGCCACCAAATGAGATAAGGACCCTTAGCTCAGTTGGTCAGAGCATCCGGCTCATAACCGGTGGGTCGTAGGTTCGAGTCCTACAGGGTCCACCAAGAAAGAAAAGCAGATGGAGGAATACCCAAGCGGTTGAAGGGTCCGGTCTTGAAAACCGGTAGGTCGCGAGAGCGGCGCCTGGGTTCGAATCCCAGTTCCTCCGCCAGAGAAAAGACATCGCGGGATGGAGCAGTCTGGTAGCTCGTCGGGCTCATAACCCGAAGGTCGTTGGTTCAAATCCTTCTCCCGCAACCAAGTGGTCTCGTAGCTCAGTCGGTAGAGCAAAGGACTGAAAATCCTTGTGTCGTTGGTTCGATTCCGACCGAGACCACCATGAAGGGAAAGAAGTGATGAGGAAGAGCTCATCGCTTTTTTTATTGTATAGGAGTAGAAGCTGGGAGAGAGGCAATGCGGCTTTCCCCTGGTGAAAAGGAGCAGACAGGATCACAAAGGAATATGAAAAGTGTCACTCACGAAGAAAACCGGATGCTGCATTATTGTGTGAAATGTGACAGTGAGGAAAAGGATACAGAAAAGAGGAGGCAGAAGCGCTTTATAGCCGTTGCTGATGATTCGATTGATGAGCACTGCCACAAGAGGATAAAACGCCAGCGTGCATATAAAGGTGTCTATTGTGCGCAGGCATCTGTCAAACGTGGATAGCGTTGGGGATTCGCGTCATGCGTATTTGAGAAAAATTGTTTGCAGGCATGCTGAATTATGCTATAATGAGATGGCAAATAACCGCCGTCATCAAGAAGGCGGTTCAATTTCACAAGCGGGCGTGGTGAAATTGGCAGACACGCCAGATTTAGGATCTGGTGCCTTCGTGTGTGCAGGTTCGAGTCCTGTCGCCCGCACCATAGTAATGAACAAATATTCATACAAAAACAGCCTTTCCATGCGGAGGGCTGTTTTTGTGTCTGTACGAAGAAAGGCGTTTGGCGAGCGCGGTTCTCACTTTTAGCATGTTTGATTGTTTGAACGGCTCAAAATACGATTTTCGCAAATTTGGCTTATAGGCAAAGGCCTTGCAAGCGCAGCTTTTTATCTTTTTCAGCGGGAGGGAGAACTTCTTATAAAATGATAGAGATGGACGCAATGTCCGTGTATTTTGATAGGAGGTTCTTTTATAATGAAAACAACAATTTACGGGTATGCCCGTGTGTCGACCAAAGAACAGTGTGAAGATCGTCAGCTGATAGACTTGCGGGGATTTTCTGTGCCGGAGAACAACATTTTTATAGATAAGCTCAGCGGGAAAGACTTCAACCGGCCAAACTATCGCAGTCTTCTTCGCAAATTAGCTCCCGGAGACGTCTTTGTCGTGAAATCCATTGATCGTCTGGGGCGCAACTATGAGGAGATTTTGGAACAATGGCGAATCATCACGAAAGAAAAAAAGGCGGATATTGTGGTGCTGGACATGCCTTTGCTGGATACCAGACGAGCCGGCAAGGATTTAACCGGTACATTTGTCGCCGATCTTGTTTTGCAAATATTATCCTATGTGGCGCAAACGGAACGTGAGAACATTCATCAGCGGCAGATGGAGGGCATTGCGGCAGCGAAACTGCGCGGGGTCCGCTTTGGGAGACCCCGAAAAGAGAGACCGGCAGAATTTGAAGTGATGAAAGGAGAATGGCTCCAGAAAAAAATTTCTTCCCGCAGCGCCGCAAAACGGTTGGGGATTGCGCAGGACACCTTTCTTCGGTGGGTACAGGGAAAATAAAAAGCATTCCTTTATGGAGGTGCAGATGCAGCGGAAACAAAGAGCGAAAAGGTAGGAGTTTTCGGTCGTTGCTTTTTGTTGGTTTTTCAGACGAATTTATCATTTAAAACAAGCGTGTGTGCACTTGAATATCAGCGTTATAAATTATACACCCCATGAACGAAATTGTCTGCTTTATCGGGCAGTCAGAAAAGTGGAAAGCTGATGCCGCAAAGTCAAAGCTCTTTGATTTTACCAACGCCACAGCGTGGCTTTGGTAACTGATATTTATTTCGGTTGTTTTTTCATGAGGGGGAATCCAATGAGAAGTGCAGTTAAAATCATCTGAATGAGCATTGCAAGATGAATCGTCGGTCTGCGGCTTGCGCAAGTGAGCGGGACACTCATTGATTAGATAGAGGAGATCGCTTTGCCCGCAAGATGAGCGGGCAGGCGGTTTTTTCTGCAAACAAACAAAAAAGAGATTGAGAGGTATGGATATGAATATTAAAAAACAAAAAGCCAAACGCTTGCTTGCTTTGGTTCTCAGCTTCTGCATGCTGATCCCGATCGCGGGAAGTCTGGTCTTTGCCGCGTCTGCAGAGAGTGAGAGCGGCTTGTGCGAGCATCATACAGAACACACGCAGGAGTGTGGCTATCAAGAAGGAGCTGAGGGGCAGTCCTGTACTTTTGTATGCGAGATTTGCGATGACAAAGCAGAGCCAAGCGCGGTGGAGGTACAGGCATTTTCTGAACTGCCGCAGGAAATAAAGATGCAGGAAGTACAAGCAGGAACTAGTCTTGAGGAGATTTCTCTTCCTTCACAATTGACTTTTACAGACGGTAACGGCGAAACTGCCACCATGTCCGGAATCAACTGGCAGTCTTTTCCGCAATTCAATGGAGAAAGTTCGGGAGATTATGAGTTCTCCTTGATTCTTCCGCAAGGATATGTCTTGCAAGAGGGAGTAACGCCGCCGACGATTCGCGTAGCGGTTACAGAGGGAACGGCTGAGATGCTGAACGCGGGAAATGTATATGAGGTTGACAATGAAGAAACGCTTGCGCAGGCATTGAAACAAATCGAAGCGTCCGATGCTGCCGCAGCGACACTGGTGCTGAGAGCAGATATTAATACAGCATCATTTGCGGGAATCGAGGGCAAAGAGATCACGGTGACCAGTGCAGACGATTGTGATAAAGAGAAAGGCTATACTTTCTCCATTGCCAAGGAACTCGCAGGCGATGTGACTCTGGATCATGTATATGTGAAAACAAGCGAGAATTTTGCCGGAGTTTTTGCCAACGGTCACAAATTTGAAACAACCGAGCAGTTTCAGGGAGTGATTTATCATCTTTACGGCGGTGGTTCTGCTCATCACGATGTCATCGGCAGCTCCCAAATTATCATAAGGGGCGGCATGGTAAACTGGCTCTATGGCGGCGGTCTGGACAGCAACGTAACGGGCGATGTGCAGATCACCATCGATGGCGCAAATGCAGATGTTCAGAACCTGTTCGGCGGCGGCCGGGCGCAGGATAGCGATCAGGGACGAGTACATGGCAATATCACCATAGATTTCCGACAGGGAAAAACCCGTTCTGCGTTTGGCGGCGGAGAAAACCGCTATACCGAAATAACAAACAAAAATACTGAGCCGGCCAGCGTCAGCGGCACGGTCACTTTCAATATGGGATATGAGGGCGCACCGGAAGCGTCAATCTGGCCCGGCACAGCCACGTTTTCCTATGGCGGTTCCTACCATTCGACGGTTGGGAATGTTGTCCTCAATATATCTGATGGAGTTACCACTGAAAGTGATGCCGGGGATAGAGATATCTATGCTTGCGGTTACAGCGATACGGTACGCGGTACCGTAAGAGTAAATGTGTTTGGTTCTCCTGACATCTTGGGCGGTTATATTTACGCTGGCGGCAATACCGAAGCCGGCATCGAATACGCTCAAAGCTCTGTTCAGATTTTGAATGAAAATAATGACGAATATGCTGTCCGCATCACCTACGATGTTCCCAAAGAGCTGGAGAGCGCACCGACTAGACATGGCATCAACCTTGGCAGCAAGAGTACCATTCCTACCACCATCAATGGTAACGCGTTGATTGAGCTGAAAAGCGGCAATATGGACTTTCTTGTACTGGACAACGAAGCTGCAAATTATCTGACAGTGAACGGAAACACCGAGATTCGCATCGGCGAGGGCCGTGTGGCTCAGGTGCAGGGAAACAAACAGGAGTATGATTCGAAAGAGACAACCTATACCACGACGGTAGAGCTGAGCGGAGAAAGTGAAATCGGATATTTCTACCGTTTTGACGAAGCGGCGCTGATTGAAGGCGCACAGGTTCTGGTTGATGCGACGGAGTTTACACAATTTAATGACTTACAGAAACCATTCTTTTCCGTTAACAATCTGTTTGTGGGGAAGAATGCAAGCCTCATCACGCAGAATAACGATCAGGCACGCATTATGAACAGTGTTGTCTTAGAGGGAACGTGGGAACAGCGCTATTGCAGCGGAAAAGCGTTTGAGGAAGATGCTGACAGAGCTAATGCCGATTTGCGTATCGGCGGCTCCATTGACATCGATGGAGGTACTTTGATCTCTCGCGGTACTACCCATGTTTATAATAATCTAAGAGCCGACGGCGGCACGCTCGTATTTGTAAAACCCGCAATCATCAGCATGACTGACAGCGATAAGGGGCGAGTTTTTTCCGTAGACGAGACGAAGATTTACCTGCCGGTGATTGGGAAAGGCGATACTTTCTATCCTGCTGAAAACAACCTGATTCGGCTGGCAATCGGAGAAAAAGCCACCGGTACGGCGGATGTATATCTGTTTGAGGGAGACGATTATCTTACATCCGCAACTATCACAGATGGTCATATAGGTCAAAACTACATCAATGCGCAGCGGGAACAATCAGATGCCATCTTTACTCTGATAGCGGAAGACGGCTATTACTTTAAGCGCGTTGACGATTCCAAAACAGCAGGAACGACTGCCTATGACATGTGGCAGATTGATAAACAGCAGAAGCAGCAGTGGTATTATGAGGTTTATTACGAATACATAGACCCGGATACCAATGTATCTGAATGGACATTGTGTGAAGCTGGACATGGCGGATGGGAGTTCCCAAATAAAACCGTGACGATCAGCAGTGAATCATTTGATGGAGAGGATCTTGGTTGGGAAGACATTACCGGAGAACAAAATGAGAAGCTGGGCATTCACTACGTCTATGACGAGAATTACGGCCCTCATCGCCTGAGTGCCCTCTGCGAAGCCACCAAGGACAATCCGCTGAAAATCTATTACCGGGCGGCCTTGAACGACGTCGTTTATGAATACGAGGGGAATGTGCCTGATGGCGCGGACGCACTGTTGCCGAAAACGGAGAAAAAGGCCTATTACTCGTCGGTAAGAGTGGCGGATGATGTAAAGCTGGACGGCTATGAATTCTCCGGCTGGACGGTGAAGTCGCCTGATTATACGGAAGTGGAGAACGGCGCATTCTTCATGCCGAATGAAACTGTAACATTGGTCGGTTCATGGACAAAAATGGAAGAACCTCTAACCATTACTCTTACGCCGCAGGATATGATCGCCTATACCGGCGGTGATTCCATGAGCGGCGATACTTTCCCAAGTGCCCGCTATAAAGTGGAGGTGGAAGACGGTGTGGATCTGTCCAAGGTATCTTTTGAGGTAAACGGCACTTCAAACACTCTCCCTGCCGGAACCACGTCGGGCGACATTGTCGTATTGCCTTGGCTGGATGAGACCTTTACGCTTCAAGAGAGTGCGGCAATGACATTCAGCACGGCGATCAATGACGCTGTAGCGGGAGAATATGAGATCGGCGTGGACATTTCGGACGTCGATGTTTCCGATGAAAGCGGAACGACGATGAAGTTAGAGGTTAATCCGGGAACGCTGACAGTGAGAAATGTGTCCGCTCCGCAAGCGGTCATCACCGGCGCATTGGATGTGGCGAAGCCGGTCGTATCTGATCCTGCACAAGTGAATACCGAGGATGGAATCGCGATGGCGCTCATCCCTGAAAACGCCGCTTTCTATACAAACGGTAAAGCGGAGCTCGGGTTATTGGGAAAGAGCGATACGGGAAGCGCACAAATCGCATTGCTGTTTGACGATCTTCTTATGGGCGAACAGGGAGAAGATACAAAGCAGCTGTTGATGGATCGGGCCGCTGCGGCAGGCCATGTGCTGAGTGAGGATAACGTTCAGTTTAAGTATTTGGATCTGATAAACGAGAACGATGGCAACGCATGGGTCAGCACGGATGATGGAACGAAGATCACTATTTATTGGCCGCTGCCGCAAGGGGTGAGCGCAGAAGATATTTCTGTGGAAGTGCTGCACTTTAAGGGGCTTCACCGCGAATACCGCGGCGATATTGCAGATCAGGTAGCAAACTGCGAAGTGGATGTTATTTCTGCCAGAATAGAAGGCAACAATGTCGTATTTGAATTGGAAGGAAACCAGAGCGCAGGCAGTTTCTCGCCTTTTGCGATCCATTGGACAAAGCAAGGGGAATCTACTATACCGCAGCCGGAGAACAAAATCGATGTGACGGCAGAAAAGGTATGGAAGCTGGATGACGGGGGCAGCGCTGTGGATCATGTGACGGTAATGCTGCGTCAAAACGGCAAGGAATACGATACGGTAGAGTTGAGTGAACAAAACGACTGGCAATATACATGGCATGGACTAAGCGATCGTTATCTTTGGACGGTGGAGGAAGTCAACGTTCCAAGCGGCTTTACCGTGACGATAGAACAAGACGCTCATCATTTCACTATCATCAATGACGATGTGGCAAAGAGCTCAGAAAATACAGATACGTCAAAAGATGATGACCTGCAAACCGGTAATACGTCAAAAGACGATGATCTACAGACCGATAACATGTCAAAAGATCATGATACACAAACCGGCAGTACATCCAATTTGCTTTTATGGGCATCTCTTCTGACATTATCAGGTACAGGCGTGATTGCGGTGAGTACCATTAGAAAAAAGCGAAAACATCGACTATTTTAAGCTATCCTGTAAGAAGTAAACGGCTGAGACGGCAAGACAGATGATCTGCTGTCCTGCCGTTTTTTTGGTATGACGGGCATTTCCGTGTTCTTTTATGAAAGATTGCAAGGAGGAAAACCGCCGCCCGATCATATCAACAGTTTCTTTCTGTTTGTCCGTTGCTTTGTCGGCGATTGCTTTGCGATGCTGTTTTTCTTTTTCCCTTTGTTTGGAGGCATTTCACGTAGAGAAGACAAAAAACGCATGTCCAGTTTTTGGCATGCGTTTAAAGAGAGTGTGTGCCGTTGAAGAATCCTTATAAATATTGGTGATAAAAATCGACGATCTTATCAAAGGGGATGATGTCGCTTTGATCGTAAAGATCGGTATGCACGGCGTTTGGAATGAGCATCAGCTCTTTGTTGTCGCCTTTCAGCTGTTGGTAAGCATCCTTGCTGAAATAGCAGGAATGCGCCTTCTCTCCGTGAAGCATCAGCACGGCGCTTTGGATTTCTCCCCAATAGCTGTCCAGCGTTTGGTTGATGAAAGAGAGCGCAGACGTCATGTTCCAGCCCTCGTTTGAATTGAGAGAACGCTTATGATACCCGCGCTTTGTCTTGTAATAGTCGTAGTAATCCTTCACGAAGAAAGGAGCGTCCTCTGGCAACGGGTCCACCACGCCGCCTGCACGCTGTGCATGATTGCTTTCATAGTCGCGGGTGCGCTGTGCGTTGAGGGAGCGGCGCAGTTCCTCTCTTTCCTCGCGGCTCATCGCATCAAAGTAGCCGTGGGCATTGACGCGGCACATGTCGTACATGGTCGAGGTGACTGTCGCACGAATGCGCGTATCCATCGCCGCCGCGCTTAACGCCATTCCTCCCCATCCGCAGATGCCGAGAATCCCGATTCGCGTTTCATCTGCCTGTGGCAGTATCGATAAGAAGTCAACTGCCGCGCAGAAGTCTTCCGTGTTGATATCCGGCGAGGCGACGTTGCGGGCATTGCCGCCGCTTTCTCCGGTAAACGAAGGGTCGAAAGCCATCGTTAAAAAGCCGCGTTCTGCCAATGTCTGTGCATAGAGACCGCTCGCCTGTTCCTTGACTGCGCCAAAGGGGCCGCATACGGCGATAGCTGCCAATTTTCCTTTTGCCGCTTTTGGCTGGTAGAGATCCCCTGCCAGCGTAATGCCATAACGATTGAGAAAGGTCACCTTGCGATGATCCACCAGATCGCTTTTGGGAAATGTCTTGTCCCATGCGCTCTCCAAAGATAACTGTTCCATTTTCATCATATTCCGCCTTTCTGTTTTTGGACCTGCTTGACTTGATAGAGGAGGAAATCGAGGAGATCTACCTGTGACTGCGATTGATGCAGTTTAGCTAACAGCCGGCATTTCTGCGACTGTAACAGCCGACAGGCATCACTGTATCGCTGCTGCTGAAGTGTTTCTTCCACATGATGCAGGAATACTTCCTCACAGTCCAGTTGCCGCAGATCTCTGATCAGGTCCTGCTGCCAGCGCAATGTCATCTGCTGCGCCTCCTTCCTCACAACGCCATTATACGAAATCTCTTTATGAAATGACAAATAGCAAATATTCATATCATGTTATGAATATTTTTCAATTCGTGATACAATTCTTTTGAGGTGAGGAGTATGGAACTGCGCACATTGCGTTATTTTTTGGAAACGGCGCGGGAGGAGAACATGACACGGGCCGCCGCCCGACTGCATGTCTCTCCCTCTGCGCTCTCCAAGCAGCTAAAGGCTTTAGAGGAAGAGCTGGGCAAGCGGCTGTTTATCCGTCATAGCTTTTCTGTTGAGCTGACAGCGGAGGGCATGCTGCTGCGCAAGCGGGCGGAGGATCTGCTTGCGCTGAGTGATAAGATTACGGCAGAGTTTCTGGCGATGGATGACGTTGTCGGCGGCAGCGTGTATCTGGGCTGTGCGGAGTCTTATCAGATGCGGTATCTGGCGCGTGCCGTCAAAGCGTTTCAGCAGGACTATCCCGATTTTCACTATCATATCACCAGCGGTGATACACAGCAGGTGTTAGAGCATCTGGATCGAGGGTTGTTGGATTTTGCCCTCGTTGTGGAAGCAGTCGATCTCAGCAAGTATCATGCCTTGCAGATGCCGGGGAGCGATCGCTGGGGCGTCGTCATGCGCAAGGATTGCGAGCTGGCAAAACAAAAGGAAATACGTTTTGCGGATTTAATCGGCTTGCCGTTATTTTGTTCCAAGCAAAGCTGGGAGGCCGATCTGCCGCGCTGGTGCGGCGAGCGCAGGGAAGAGCTGACGCTGGAGGGGAGCTTTCGCTTATCCTATAACGGCGCGATCTTTGTGAGCGAAGGACTTGGCTATCTGCTGACCTTTGAGCATTTGATCGATACCGGTACACAGAGTCCGCTGACCTTTCGGCCGCTCTCTCCCGGCCTATACAATCACATGTATCTGCTGTGGCGGCGGCATCAGCTGTTTACGCCGATTGCACAGCGGTTTTTGGAGCATCTGCAAAAGACGTTTGCGTTTGCAGAGTTTTCAAACGATCCGTTGAAAAAGCCATAAGGAAGCGCAAATGAACACCCACAGACGCAGGAAAGCGTAGGGAAAACGGCAAATGATGCTGAAAAAAGAGAAAAAACGTTGGATTTGATATTTCTCTGATGTTTCTTTTTAAATTTTGTTTTATAATAGGGGACGTTATAAAGCGAGGGAAATGTATGATGTTTATGAGACTGCTTGAAAAGATGGGATATACGAGAGAGGAGGCCAGCTGGATTCTCTATGATGTGGGAAACTCCGCTCAGGTGCTCACGACCTGCACGGTGATCTTTCCGCTGCTGATCGCTTATATCACGCCGGGGGATTCCAGCGTCTATGTCGGCTGGGCCAATACGGTCTATGGTCTGCTGTTGGCACTGATGTCGCCGATTTTGGGGACGGTGGCGGATTATCAGGGAATGAAGATGAAGATGTTTCGCTTCTTTCTCTACCTTGGAATCGCCGGCGGTTTCGCGTTAGCACTGCCGTTCATCGATTATCGGATGGCGCTTGTCATCTTTGTGATCGCCATGGTCGGCTATAACGGTTCTATCATTTTTTATGACGCTTTCATCGTCGATGTGTGCGAGGATGACGAGCGTGTGGATAAGGTATCGGCTGCCGGCTATGCGTGGGGCTATATCGGTTCGACCCTGCCGTTTCTGATCTTTGTCATCCCTTTTGCCGTCGTTACGCTGTTTGGCGATGTGCAGATCGGACCTTTTCTCTTGACGTATCGCTGGGGCTGTGCCTTGACGATGGCGATGGCGGTGCTGTGGTGGCTGATCTACTCGCGTCCGATGCTCAAGCATGTGCGTCAGCGTCAGTACCATGAACCGGTGGCGCATGTGGTGCGGGAATCCTTCCGGCGTCTGTGGCATACGTTTCGCAATGTGCGCCGCAACCGTAACATCTTCCTGTTTTGCCTGTCATATTTCTTTTATATCGACTGTGTCAACACGGTGATCAAGATGGCGGTTTCGCTCGCTACGGAGATGGGCGTGAGCGATGTGATGAGTCTGGTGCTCGTCGTCGTCATCAATTTGTTCTGTTTTCCCTGCGCTATCTGGTTTGGCGCCTTGGTCAAGCGCTTTGGCTCGAAAGCGATGCTGCTGGTGAGCATCCTGGGCTATATCGCAATCATCATCTTCGGTTCGCTGATTGAGATGAATGTCAATTTCATCTGGATCGTCGGCCTGCTCATCGGCATGTTTCAAGGCGGCATACAGGCGACCTCACGTTCCTATTTTACCCGTCTGATTCCATCTAAGGAGGACAGCAACGAGTTCTTCGGCTTCTTCTCCGTATTCTCGAAGTTCTCCTCGATCTTGGGACCTATGGCGATCTCGCTGATCATCATGGTGACGGGACAGACCAGTATCGGCATATTGGGACTCATTCCGATGATGGTGATCGGCGGGGTGCTGCTGCTGTTTGTCAAAGATCCGAAAGAGGAATGTTCTAAGCAGGGTTAAGCCGCTATGTCGACCGCACAGACCGTGCGGTTTTCTTATGTGAGTGAACGAGGGGGAGCAGATCAGCGTCTCACAGCGAATTTCGTGCAGTTGTCTGCTGGAAAAACGCAGGAATGATGTATAATGGAGCTATAAAGAAAAGGAGCGAATACGATGAAACTGGAAAATGAACGCTATGCGGCAACCTTTACGACACAGGGCGGAGAGATCGCCTCGTTTTTGGACAAGCAAACCGGCATTCAATACATGTATCAAGGCGATACGCCTTACTGGGGCGGCAAGAACCCGACGCTGTTTCCGATGGTCGGCAGTACGTACACCAAAGACTATACGATTGAGGGCAAAACATATGCGATGAAAAACCACGGATTGATCCGTTACATGACCTTGACGCAGATCGCGGGCGATGAGGATGAGATCGTCATGGCGGCAGACAGCGATGAACAGACAAAGGCGCAGTATCCCTTTGATTTCCACTATGAGATTCACTATACCTTGCAGGGCGCAAAGCTGACGATTCGCTATGTCATCACCAACACCGGCGATCAGACGATGCCGTTTAGCTTCGGTCTGCATCCGGGCTTTCTCTGTCCGCTGTGCGAGGGCGAGCGCTTTGAGGATTACACGCTGACTTTTTCCAATCCCGAGACGCTGACACAGATCATCCCCGATCAGACGGGGAAGACGCCATACGCGTGCGAAACGGTGGAGCTGCATCAATTAGCGATGGACTATGCCTTGTTTGAAAAGCATCCGACGCTGATCTACAAGGGGATGAAGAGCGCCTATGCGACGCTGAGCGGACCGAAACGCCACGGCGTGCGCATCTCGCTGAGCGGCTTCCCGCTGTTTGCCGTATGGACGCCGAAGGCACGCGCGCCGTTTGTCTGCTTGGAGCCTTGGTTTGGACATGGCGATTTCTCAGCGGTGAAGGAGGACTTCTATCACCGTGAGGGCACACAGCTGTTGGCAGCCGGCGAAAGCTTTACCTGCGCATATACGATCGAAGTATTTTAGATCATCGTGTGCATAGGGAAAAGGGAGCGTGAGGGGATGCGCTCACATTTTGCCTGAAAATGCATAAAAAAACACTGCCGCGCTTTCGGGAGTGTGCTATAATGGAAAAAGAGGGAAATAGGAGGAATTATCACATGGAAGTAATTGTTGTGAAGGACTATGACGCAGTCAGCCAAAAAGCGTTTGAGGTCATGAAAGAGGTTGTGACCGGAAAGAAAGCACCGGTGCTCGGCCTTGCGACCGGCTCCAGTCCGATCGGCTTGTACCGCAATATGATTCAGGATCACAAGGAAAACGGTACGAGCTATGCCGATGTGCGCACGTTCAACCTTGACGAGTATGTCGGTATCCCGCGCGATCATGAGCAGTCCTATTGGACGTTCATGCACGAGAATCTGTTCTCCGGCATCGATGTAAAGGAAGAAAACGTACATGTGCCTTACGGAGATACCAAGGCGGATTGCGAAGCGTATGAGAAGGCGATGGAGGATGTCAGCGTAGATATTCAGGTGCTGGGTATCGGCGCTAACGGCCATATCGGCTTCAACGAGCCGGGTACGCCTTTTGATGAGGAGACGCATATCGTTACGCTGACGGAAAAGACACGTCAGGACAACGCCCGTTTCTTCGAGAACGATATTCACAAGGTGCCGACGCATGCCATCACGATGGGAATCGCTACGATTATGAAGGCGAAGAAGATCCTGTTAGTCGCTACCGGAGAAAACAAAGCGGATGCGGTCAAAGCAATGGTAGAGGGTGAGATGTCCACGGACTGCCCGGCATCGGTATTGCAGGAGCACAAGGATGTTGTCGTCATCGTCGATGAGGCAGCTGCATCCAAGCTGACAAAGTAAGTCTGTCACACAGCAGTCATAATCTCCTCTGCAAAGGAGATTATGACTTTTTTGATGCTTTCGGCAGGCTGCTGAGATGAGAAAACTGCTGTTGAGCAGAACGATGGGATGCGTTTGTTTTTCTTTTTGAGGGATGGGTGTGAAAGCTGTCATTCATCTCGCTTGCATCGAGGAAACGATCATGGGGAAAGCAAAAGATACCAAACAAGGAGAGCTTGTAAAAGGAAATGAAGGGGAGATGATCGGCAGGAAATCGCTGATGACTTCTTTGGCGTTTTGTGGTATAAAGGATATGCGAGAGGAAATGAATATGAACAAAAAACGCAGGAGAAATTGGATGTATAACATCGCCATCGTGTTTTTTTTAGGCGTGATGCTGTTTTCACTGTGGCATCTGATTCCGCTGCTCATGCAGGAGCACGCGGATAACGAGACGCAGAGGGAAGTGGAACAGATGGTGGAAAAGGTGGAGGAAGAGACGAAAATCGTTACGCTGGACCCTGATTGGACGGCGTTGCAGGCGGCAAATCCGCAGATCATCGGCTGGATCTACGTACCGGATACCGTGATCAACTATCCGCTCGTACAAGGGAGCGACAACGAGTTTTATCTTGATCACTCTTCGTTGGGAGAGGCGAACACGATCGGGTCGATCTTCTTAGATGCGGCAGCGGCAAGCGATTTTTCTGATTTTCTCACCATCGTCTACGGGCACAGCGTGATGAACAGCTCCGCGATGCTCACGCAAACGGCGAAGTTTGCCGATGCGGATTTCTTTGCGGCGCACCCCTATCTTTATCTGTTGACACCGCAGGGGAATTATCGATGTGATATTGCGGCGCTGACGAAAACGACGTCAGATTCTTCGCTGTACCAGACGTGGTTTGGAGATGACAGTCAACGGCAAAGCTATTTGCAGCAGATCTATGCACAGGCGTTATACAGCCGTGAGCTGGCTGATCTGAGCACACAGGATCACTGGATCATGCTGAGCACCTGTGATCTCGATTACGGCTTGGATTCTTCCAACCGCATCCTGCTGCATGCGCGTCTGACGCCATGGGAGGAAGCGATCACTTACCGACAGTGAGCGCTGTGATCCTTTGTCAGGTATCAATGCTTTGTGAAAAGAGCGTGATGCACATCAGGGGAAGCTATGATGTCAGAAAGCAGGGAGTGGGAATTACATGGGGAGTACGTCAGCATTACTCCCTTTTTCATCGCTGTTTTCCCCTGCGGTTTACAGCAGGGAGAACGAAAGGGGGCATAGCGCTTTGCTTGTGAAAACGGTATGCGGCATTCATTTCGCGCAGGATTGCAAGGATATCTAAAAAGGCGTTTGTTTATTGCCTTTGAATGTATCCTTTGCGACTGTGGACACGGTTTTGAATCGGACGCACAAAGCGCTTTTTTTGTGAATTTGTATCATTGAGGAGAAAGGGATGCCGTGTTGAGTAAAGGATGAGGGAATCCCTTGGACTTGCAGGCATGGAAAGCGCGCTGTTTCATATACTGGAAACGAAGGTGATAGGGATGTGGACGCGCAGATGCCGAATGCTGACAATCGAAGTGCTGACGTTAGTCATCATCGGAATCGTGATGGTGGGCAGCAGTTCCCGCGTATGGGCTGCCTACAAGTTTGACGATCCGATGTACTATGCTTGGCGGCAGGGGTTATTTGCCCTGCTGGGGTTGGCGGCGATGTTTCTTTGTTCGCATATCCCGATCAAGCGGCTGCAGCATCACAGCCGCAAGCTGTTTTGGCTCAGCGTGGGGACGCTGGTATTGGTGCTCATTCCCGGGGTGGGCGTCTTGCGCAACGGCAGCCGCAGCTGGTTTGGCATCGGCAGTTTTTTGGTTCAGCCAAGTGAATTTTTTAAAATCGCAATCATCCTCTATGTATCTGATTTTCTCAGTCAGCGCTATCGGATCAAACGTTTTCGCCGTGATCTGCTCATCCCTTTTCTCTTGATCGGGCTGGGCTTCGGGCTGATTTTGCTGCAGCCGGATTTTGGCAGCGGCATCGTCATGGCCTGTGCCGTCGTCGTCATTATCCTCGCCGCCGATGCGCCGATCAGCTACTTCCTGCGTTTGGCAGCACTGGCGCTTGCCGCATTGGTCGCTTTGATTTTGTCGGCGCCTTATCGCATGGCGCGCATCGTTTCCTTTTTAGATCCGTGGAAAGACCCTTTGGGCAGCGGTTTTCAGATCATCCAGTCGTTGTTTGCCATCGCTCCCGGCGGCATTTTGGGCGTCGGTTTCGACCAGTCCATGCAAAAGCATTTTTATCTGCCGGAGCCGCAGACGGATTTCATCTTTGCCATCTTTGCGGAGGAGTTCGGTCTGATCGGGGGCATCGCGCTGATCGCATTGTTTTTGGCGCTCATCTATCAGGGGATGAAGATCGCCTTGTCGCAGACAGACAGCTTTTTGTGCTATACCGCCATCGGCTTGACCGCGTTATTCGCCATACAGGTGATGATCAACCTGGGCGTTGTCGTCGGGCTGTTTCCCGTCACCGGCATCACGCTGCCTTTCATTTCTTACGGTGGAAGCTCTTTGGTGGTGATGATGTCGAGCATGGGATTGCTGATGAGCATTGCCAACAGCGCGGATCGACAATGACGGCGTTCACATAGAGGGAATGTCGGTTTTCGGGTGGGCACTTGAAGTCCGTCGCGCGGGAAAGGATAGGGAGCGCTGTTCTTTTAAAGGGGAAGCGTAACGAAGTCATTGATAAAAGCTGTGCACTGAGGAAAACAAATGTGAAGAAGCTATGACCATAAGGGAGCGGAAAAAACAAGAGGGATGTATCTTTTTATGCGATTTTTATTCTCATGTGTGTGATGTCAATACGGACGCAGCAGCAGCGCCCGTTTTTTCGTGTATTTTATGATGAGCTTTCAGGGGGTTCTGTGGTATAATACGAGTGCAATCTTTTACTGTGCGCAAATGATGAGGAAAAGCAGAGACCATCTGCTGTGGATGGAATAGACTGAATTGAGGAGTGTGGGCGATGAGAATGATGATTGTGACCGGCGGAACCGGGGGCCACATCTATCCCGCTTTGGCTTTGGCAGACGCGGCAAAAGAGCGTTACGGCGATCAGGCGGAGATCGTGTTTGTCGGCAATGACGATCGCATGGAGGCAAGCTTAATTCCCAAGCAGGGGTATCGATTTATGCCCTTACATGCCAGCGGATTGAGCGGAACGCCATTGCAGCGGGGCAAGGCGGTCATGCAGATGTTACGTGCATACCAAAAGGCAAAGGGCTATGTACGCGCGTTTCGCCCCGATGTCGTCGTCGGCTTTGGCGGCTATGTGAGCGCACCGCTCATTTTGGCGGCACATCGTCTGGGCGTTCCCACGATGATTCATGAGCAGAACTCCATCATCGGCAAGGCGAATCGTCTGGTGATGAAGCAGGCGGATGCGATCGTCTGCTGCTATGAGCGCTGTCTGTCAGAGTTTGACGCCAAAAAGACTCGCCTGTTAGGCAACCCCAGAGCGAGCGTAGCGGCACAAGCTGCCTTTGACGAAGCGTATTTTCGCTCGCTGCAATTAGACCCTAAGCAAAAGACGATCCTGATCGTCATGGGTTCGCTGGGCTCCAGTTCGATCAACGATCTGATGAAAGAGGCGCTGCCTGCCGTTGAGGAGGATTGTCAGATGCTCTATGTGTGCGGGCGCAACAATCCGTTAAAGAGCGATGCTTTTGGAAATGCGTCCAACATCCATGTCGTAGATTATGTGGAGCAGCTTGCAATCTTGCCGCATATCGATCTGATCGTCTGCCGTGCGGGGGCAACGACATTGGCGGAGATAACCGCATTAGGCGTACCGGCGATTTTGGTGCCGAGTCCGTATGTGGCGCATAATCATCAGTTTTATAATGCGAGCGTGTTGGTGGAACAGGGAGCGGCTGTGATGATTGAGGAACAAAACCTCAGCGCACAGACGCTGCGGGATGCCATCGCCGCGATCCTGCATGATCCTATTCGTATGGAGCACATGCGGGTATGTGCCCGCCGTCTTGGCAAGCCCAACGCCTGCCAAGATATGCTGGATTGGTGTGAGCAATTAGAAGGTGGAATGAATACATGAAGTTAATCGAGCGTTTACAGCCGTACGGGGATGTGCTTTGCGATGAACCGTTGGCAAAGCATACGACCTTCCGCATCGGAGGGAACTGCGACTATTTTGTCTATCCGAAAAATTTCCTTTGCTTTTTTCGTATCTTGCAGGTGCTGAAGGAGGAACAGGTACCTTATCGAATCTTTGGCAAGGGCAGTAATCTGCTGTGCAGCGATGAGGCGTTTCACGGTGTGATTCTCTGCTTGGATCGCTATTTCAACAATTTTTACTTTGAAGCGGACGGTACGCTGTTAGCGGAGGCGGGCTGTTCGATCATCCTGCTGGCGCAGGAGGCGATGCGCCGTTCGTTTACCGGCTTGGAATTTGCCAGCGGCATTCCCGGAACGCTGGGCGGCGCGTTATACATGAATGCCGGTGCGTATAAAAGTGAGATCGCTCAGCTCGTGAAGCAGGTGCTCGTTTATCGGGATGAGCGCTTGGAGTGGATGGAGGGAGAAGCGCTCGCTTACGCCTATCGCCGTTCGATCTTTCAAAGTCATCCGCACTGGAGCATCTTAGGCGCGCGATTGCAGCTGGAACAGGGCGATCAGCGCGAGATTCGTTCGCTGATGGACGCCCGCCGGCAGCGCCGCTTGGATTCTCAGCCATTGGATAAGCCAAACTGCGGCAGCGTGTTCCGCAATCCTAGTGCTTATCCGGCGTGGCAGCTGATCGAGGAGATCGGCTATCGGGGCAAAACGATCGGCGGCGCGATGGTCAGCGATAAGCATGCCAATTTTATCGTCAATGTAGGCGGCGCAAAGGCGAAAGAGGTCGTTCAGCTCATCGAGGAGATACAGGGCAAGGTGGCTGAGCGCTATGGCATCGATCTGATCACGGAAGTGGAGCGATTTAATTGGAAGGATTAAGCAAGGAGGAACTGCTGTATGATGCGCGTGCAGAACGCATCAAACAGATCCGCTTGCAGCGTCAGCGAAAGATGCGCAAGCGCCGCCGCATCCGCCGGCTGATCGTGCTGGCGCTGTTCATTGCGATCGCCTGTTACTTTTACAGCGATCTTTCCAAAGTGCGCTCTTTGAGTGTGAGCGGCAACCGCTATTACAGCGATGCGCAGATTTATGAGCTCGCCAATGTCAGCTATGAGACCCGCTATCTGCTCAAGCCCGCTTTTATGATGGAAGGCGCGCTCAATGGCGATGCGCTCATCGAGAGCGCACAGGTGCATAAGGATTACAGCGGCATCATTCACATCGAAGTCAAGGAAAAACTCATCGTCGGCTATATCGTCAAAGAGGATCAGATTTATCTGCTGACCAGCGAGGGCAAACAGATCGCGGTGAGTGATGCGCAGATTGCATCGGCAAAGCAGTTTCCGCTGCTCAGCGGTTTCAGCGACGAACAGCTGGCGTCGCTGGCGGCTGCTTTCGACGCGGTGAAAGAGGAGGTCGATGCGGACGTGCTCTCGCGGATTTCGGAGATTCTTCCCTATGAAACCTCCTTTAACAAAAATATGATGCGGGTCGTCATGCGCGATGGCAATACGCTGTATGGCAGCTATGAGTCGGCGGGGGTGATGCAGGTGTATGAAAGTGTGCTTTCTAAACTGAAAGGCAATAACGTCTGCCTGTATATGGACGAGGAAAATCAGGCGATGTCGAAAATCTCCTGCAAGGAGTTTGTGAGCGAGGATACGAAAACAGAGGATACAAAAAAAGAAGATAAGTAGAAAACTGCTGATCAGCAGGCGGGTACGCTTTGCCCATATGGCATATAAGCGGCTGCTGCCTTTGTGATTGCCAAGCGAGTTCTTTTTGCGTGTTTTCTTTGTAAAAAGGGGATGCAAGAAAAGAAAGATGCTAAAAATTGCATGAAAATACGCGGTTTCCCAAAGGGAAAGCATCGCAGTCGTTGCAATTTGAAGAGCAGTTGTTATATAATTATTCTGATATGGAGGAGGTAATCGTATGTCAATCTCTAAGAGTACCGAATTTGGAAACATCAATATTTCTCTGGATGCCATCGCTTCGTTAGCCGGGGGCGTCGTCACGGAATGCTATGGTGTTGTCGGTATGGCAAGTCAGAAGTTTGTCAAAGACGGCATCGCCGAGCTGTTGAAAATGGAGAACTACTCGAAGGGTGTCGTCGTTCGTCAAAACGAGAACGGATTGGAACTCGACCTATATATTATCGTCTCTCATGGAATCAAGATCAGTGAAGTGGTGCATGAGGCTCAGAAAAAAGTGAAATACATGATGGAAAAGACGCTGGAATTGAAGTTTAACGCGATCAATGTCTATGTGCAGGGCGTCAAAGTGATGAAGTAGGATGATGGATATGGAAACAATCAATGGAATATTGCTGAAGCAGATGCTGGAGAGCGGAATGAATCACCTCTCCAACAAGTCCGGCGAGATCGACGCGCTCAACGTATTCCCGGTGCCCGATGGCGATACCGGAACGAATATGTCGCTCACTTTCAGCGCCGGCGTTAAGGATGCGCTGAATGTGCAGAGCAACAGTGTCAGCGACATTATGAAGGTGCTTTCCAAGGGACTGCTGATGGGGGCGCGCGGTAACTCCGGTGTGATTACCTCACAGATTTTCCGCGGCATCTATCAGGGTGTGGAAGGCATGGATGTAATCAACGGGGCACAGTTAGCCAGAGCGCTCGTCACCGGTTCGCGCGTAGCGTACCGCGCGGTGATGCGTCCTGTGGAAGGAACGATTTTAACGGTCGTACGCGAGGCGGCGGACTATACGTATGCCTATGCTATGGATCTGGAGGATGTCAGCTGTGAGGACGTCATGGCGAAGATGCTCGAGGAATCCAAGGCGAGCTTAGAGCGCACGCCGGAGCTTTTGCCGGTGTTGGCGGAGGTCGGCGTCGTCGACAGCGGCGGCTGCGGCCTGTGTACGATTTTTGAGGGCTTTTTATCCGCCATCCGCGGCGAGGTGATCGCCCCGCAGGAGAAACAGCGGGCAAGCGAGCAGGCGCTTGCGTCCATGGAAAGCGAGGAATATGGATTCTGCACGGAGTTCATCATTCGCCTCTCCGCTACCGGCGCCCGCAATTTCGATGAAAACAGCATGCGCGAGGAGCTTTCGACAATCGGCAATTCGATCGTATGTGTCAGAGATGACGACATTGTCAAGGTGCACGTGCATACGCTGGAGCCGGCAAAGGCGGTGCATATGGGCAGACGCCACGGTACGTTTATCAAGCTGAAAGCGGAAAACATGCAGGAGCAGCATGACAATCTCATCAGTGATGAGACGATGCAGGCGGTTTCCTCCGCGCCGAAACCGCAGCGCAAGCCGTATGCGATTATTACGGTTGCTGCCGGAGACGGTTTAAAGGAGATGTTCAAGGAGCTGCGCTGTGATTATGTCATCAGCGGCGGACAGACGATGAACCCTTCCACGGAGGATTTCGTCGATGCGATCGGCAAGGTCAACGCTGAAAATATCTTTATCCTGCCAAATAACTCGAATATCATCATGGCAGCCCAGCAGGCGGCGACGGTGTGCGAGGAGGAAAACATCCACGTCATTCCAAGCCGCAGCATTCCGCAGGGGTTATGCGCCTGCATCATGTTCAATCCGGATGTAGACTTTACCACCAACCTTTCGGAGATGAACGATGCGATCGCCGCCGTGAAGACCGGACAGGTAACCTATGCGATCAAAGATACGGTTTATGAGGGTATGGAGATCAAGGCCGGAGAATTTATGGGAATCCTGGAAAAGGACATCGTCGTTTCGGTAAAGGACAAGGTGGAAGCGGCATGCGCATTGGCGGATGCGATGATCGATGCGGACAGCGAGATCGTCACTTTGATCTACGGCGAGGGCACGGATGAGGAAGAAGCAAACCGCGTGGCGGCGCACATCGAAGCGATGGGCACTGTCGAGGTTGAGGTTGAAAACGGCGGACAGCCGGTATATTCTTTCATTCTCAGTGTGGAATAGAAATGAAAAGAGGCGTAACAGTTCAGTGATTGTATCAAATATCACTTAGGCTGTTCGCCCTTTTTTCTGTTTTTGTTATTCGAATGGACATCTAAGACAGTTCTCGATGATCAAAGCTGAAATCTTGGCAGGATAAACCATCTGTTTTCTTGCTTTTCTATTGCAGATTGCTTTCTTTAAGATGTTAGAATTTGCCCATTCAGAGTTATCCAAAAAACGGATACTTGCCTTTATGCTGTGGAACAGGAGGGGAGCACGGTTGATCATAAGCCGGCTCCTTTCAAAGGATATAAAAACAAAACGCGCTCAGCTGCTTTTTGCGGCCAAGCGCGTTTTTTAGTGAAAGCTATTTTTTCAACATGGCATAGTAGGTGCGCATATAGACGACAAAGGAATAGATCAAAAAGGCGGCGGTGATACATAACAGCACATCGGCGGTCAGCGGGTCGATGCCCGGAAACAAAATCAGGACGATCATGCAGATATAAAACACGGTGGTGGATACCTTGCCGCACCAAAGCGCTCCCTGTAACCGGCACTTTTTGCGAATGGACACGATCCCGCAGATTGCCATGCTTGCTTCCTTAACCAAAAACAGCAGCAGGACCAACGCGGCGAACGGATACTGGTAAACCAACAGCACCAGCAGCGTTAGCTGCAATAGCTTGTCGGCGATCGGATCTAAAATTTTCCCCCATTCGCTGATCATATGATAACGGCGGGCGATAAAGCCATCCAGAAAGTCAGTGATTTCCATGCCGGCTAAGATGAAAGCGGTATAGAGATAATCCAGCGGCTCGCTGGCGTGCACATATATGTATATAAAATAAGGAATCGCTGCAATACGCAGGTAACACAGCAGATTTGGAATGGTGAACAGTTGCTTGAGCTTCACGTTTTTCCCTCACAATCCATAGCGAACGGCGAAACAGCCACAGGCGATCTTAAGAAAATATATCAATAATTATAGCATGTTTACTTTACATTGCAAGTTTGCCTATGATTTCATCCGTGTTTTGCAGGGAAAGCGAGAGTTTTATCGGATTGTACAGGAGGCTCTTGACGGTTAGGTTAGTTTATGCTAATCTATGTGTTAGCTATGACTAACGTATAAGGGGTGAACGGTATGATGATAGATCGCAGATTGATTCGTGAAGTGGATTCCTCCATGAAATACATCCGGCGCAATGTCGCATGCCAGTGGGGAATGCTGGTGCTGAATATCGTGGTGATCGCGGCTGTTTCATGGTTTTTGCAACAGGTGATCCAACGTTCGATGCAGCCGCTGTCGGCGGCGCTTGTGCTAATGACGGCCGTGGTTTGTATCGCTCTTCGCTGGAAGCTTTGCTGTATGGCTTCCATCAACGGCGATTTGGCCAGCCGTGAGGTAAAGCAGCATCTGCGCACGAAGATTTACCGCAAGCTGCTGGTGCTTGGTTCAGGATACCGCGATCATGTTTCGACCAGCGAAGTCATTCAGGTCAGCGTGGAGGGCGTCGATCAGCTTGAAACGTATTTTTCCGGTTATCTGCCGCAGTTTTTTTACGGCATGCTGGCGCCCTTGACGCTGTTTATGGTCTTGGTGTTCATCAGCTGGAAAACGGCGCTGGTTCTGTTTGTCTGTGTGCCGCTGATTCCCGTTTCGATCGCCGCCGTGCAGACGTTTGCCAAAAAGCTTTTGGCTCGTTATTGGGGACAATACACGACGCTGGGAGATCACTTTCTGGAAAACTTGCAGGGCTTGACGACGTTGAAGATATATCAGGCGGATGCACGTCAGCAGCAGATCATGAACGAAGAAGCGGAAAAGTTCCGCAAGATCACGATGAAGGTGCTGACGATGCAGCTGAATTCGATCACGATCATGGATCTGGTCGCGTTTGGCGGTGCGGCGCTGGGCATTGCGTTTGCCGTATTGGAGTATCGCAGTGAAACGATCGGCTTTGCCGGCTGTCTGATGATGATCTTGCTGGCGGCGGAATTTTTTATTCCGATGCGCACTTTAGGCTCTTTCTTCCATATTGCGATGAACGGCATGGCGGCCAGCGATAAGATCTTTCGCATGCTGGATATCGAAGTGCGTAAGGAGGGGGAGGAACGCTTGGCAAAGCAGCCTTTCCCGCTGCACCTCTCCCATGTATCCTTTGCTTATGATCGGGAAAAACCGATTCTGCGCGATTTGAGCCTGACGCTGCCCCGTGGCAGCTTTACGGCGATCGTGGGCGAAAGCGGCTGCGGGAAAAGCACGACAGCGTCGCTTTTGCTGGGGGAGCATCACGATTATGAGGGAAACATCTATTTTGGCAAACAGGAGCTGCGCACGCTTAGCGAGGCGGATCGGATGCGCTTTATCACTCGTGTTACGCATCAGGCATATCTGTTTGCCGGCAGTGTGCGGGAGCATCTGCTTTTGGCAAAGCCCGATGCTGATGATGAAACGCTGTGGCAAGTGCTGCGGCAGGTGAAGATCGATGCCTTTTTGAAACAGGAGCAGGGCTTGGATACCATGCTGAAGGAACAAGGATCGAACCTCTCCGGCGGTCAGCGGCAGCGTTTGGCTTTGGCGCGGGCGCTGCTGCATGATTCTTTGGTATACATCTTCGATGAAGCGACCAGCAACATCGATGTGGAAAGTGAAACGGACATCATGGAACAGATTCAGCAGCTGGCGCGGCACAAGACCGTTTTGGTCATCACTCATCGTCTGGCAAACGTGACGCAGGCCGATCAGATCTGCGTCATGGAAAACGGTACGATCGTGGAACAGGGTACATGGCAGGAATTACAAGAGAAGAAAGGGGCGTTTGCCCGCATGTGGGAGGCTCAGCAGAAGTTAGAGAATTATGGGAAGGAGGACGCACATGAAACGCAGTAATTTAGCCGTTATGCGTTCGATGATCGCATTGGTGCGGCCGCTGTGGCTGTGGATGAGTATGGCGGTGGTGCTGGGGATCGCCGGCTTTCTCTGTTCGATCTTCATTACGGTATTTGGCGCATTGGCGATGGTGAAGGTGTTGGGCTTGACCAATCCGTTTTCTTGGACGACGCTGTGGATCGTGTTAGCTATCTGCGGACTTGGGCGCGGCATTCTGCGCTATGGCGAGCAGGCATGCAATCATTATATCGCCTTTCGTTTGTTAGCCTTGATACGGGATCAGGTGTTCAGCGCTTTGCGCCGTTTATGTCCGGCAAAGCTGGAGGGCAAGGAAAAGGGCAACCTCATCAGCATGCTGACCAGTGATGTCGAATTGCTGGAGGTCTTTTATGCCCATACGATCTCCCCGGTGCTGATCGCTTTGTGCATGAGTCTTTTGATGAGCGTGCTGATCGCCCGTTATCACCCGCTGTTAGGGGCATGGGCGGCGCTTAGCTACGCGGCGGTGGGCATCTTTGTTCCGCTGCTGATTTCCAAACGCTGCATTGATTTGGGCATGAGCGCCCGCAATGAAGCGGGCTCGTTCAGCAGCTTTCTGCTGGAGTCGCTGCGCGGTTTGGATGAAACCCTGCAATATGAGGGCGGAGAGCGGCGCTTGATGCAGATTCGGCAAAAAAGTGAACGTCTGTCGCGCTGTGAGGGAAAGCTGCGCGTAAAAAGCGGGGAAGGCATGGCCTTGACGAATGCGCTGATCTGGGGATTGAGCCTGGTGATGCTGGCTGTGGGCGCCTTGCTGAATCAGCAGCAGATGCTTTCAACGCAGGGCGTTTTGCTGAGCTTTGTCATGCTGATGAGCTCCTTTGGGCCGGTAACGGCATTGGCTAATTTGGGTACGACCCTGCAAAATACGTTGGCCAGCGGCAATAGAATTTTGGATTTGCTGGAAGAAGAGGCGATCGTAGAGGAACGCCGCGAGGGTGAAGCGGTGATCGGCGGCGATGCCATGCTGGATGGCGTGCATTTTGCGTATGAGCAGGAAACGATTCTGGATGATCTGTCGCTGACGCTGCCCAAAGGGCGCATGATCGGCATTCATGGTAAAAGCGGCAGCGGCAAAAGCACCGTATTAAAGCTGTTGATGCGCTTTTGGGATGTGCAAGAGGGGAACGTGACGATCGGCGAGCAGAATGTCAAGGAACTGCGCACGGCCTCCCTGCGGGAGTATGAAAGCTACATGACGCAGGATACGCACCTGTTTCACGATACGATTGAAAATAACATTCGTCTGGTAAAACCGGACGCCACGCATGAGGAGATCGTGGAGGCCTGCCGCAAGGCGAGCCTGCATACCTTTATCGAAAGCCTGCCGCAGGGCTATGATACCAATGTCGGCGAATTAGGAGAGTCTTTATCCGGCGGTGAGAAGCAGCGCATCGGGTTGGCGCGGGTGTTTCTGCATGATGCGGATCTGGTGCTGTTGGATGAGCCGACCAGCAATTTGGATTCGCTGAATGAAGCGATCATATTAAAAGCGCTGGATGAACAGAAGCAGGATAAAACGATCGTGCTGGTATCCCATCGCCCTTCTACCTTGCGTTTGTGCGATGGCTGTATCCATATCGCATCCGGGAGAGTGAGCTGATGAAACGCAGTGTAGAAGAAAAACGAAACCGTGAGATGCGTGTGGTGGAGGAGATGATTCGCCTCTATTGCCGCGGCCAGCATCATGGAAGAGAATTGTGTGCGGATTGCGCAGAACTGCTGGACTATGCGCGTTTACGTACATCCAAGTGTCCGTTGATGGAAACGAAA
Source organism: Merdibacter sp. Marseille-QA0792 (assembly GCA_965119685.1). Taxonomy (GTDB): domain Bacteria; phylum Bacillota_I; class Bacilli_A; order Erysipelotrichales; family Erysipelotrichaceae; genus Merdibacter. The sequence goes on from OZ221971.1 coordinate 1,384,125, forward strand.
ACCTTTTGTTCCAACTGTCGGATACACTGCTACGATTTCAAGCATCGAGAAAAGATCCGTACAGTCATGCGTTACAGCGGTCCCAGAATGCTGTTTCATCATCCATGGCTGGCGATCTCACATCTCATTGAATCAAAAAGAGAACAACGCAGAGTGCGTAAGGAGGAAATACAATGAGAATTTTCTATATCTTCATCGGTCTGCTGGCGTTTGTTTTGGGAACCGTCGGCGCGCTGCTGCCGGTTTTGCCGACCGTGCCTTTCTATCTGCTCGCTACATGGTGCTTTGCGAAAAGCTCGAGGCGCCTGCATGACTGGCTGCACGCACGGCCGTTATATCAAAAGCACATGGCGCCCTTTTTTAAGGGCGAGGGATTGACCGTTCGCCAAAAGGTGACGATGATGAGCGTGACGACGATCATGATGCTGCTTGCTTTTTTCCTCATGGGCGAGGTGATGATCGGCAGAGTCGTATTGGCCGGGGCTTGGCTTTTCCATGTGTTCTATTTCCTCTTTCGCATCAAAACGCGCACACGCGCCGCATAGAGGGGGGCAAACCAGTGTGTAGGGTGTTTGGGAAAACGCCGCGCCTATTGCGCTGGTGATAAAGGGATGTAAACTTCTGTTAGAGAACATATACAACTGAATACGGATTTATCTGATGATAAGCACTTGCAACTATCCGAGAAAAAAACGGATATATGCAGGTGTTTTTTATATTCAAAAAAATCAGAACACAGCAGCTAAGAAAAGCGGCTTCTTTACGGGCTATGGAGCGAGAGGTTAAAATCTCCCGCCTTTTTTGTACCTTGAAAATTTCACAGCAGCCGCCAGAGGGATACCTGCCGCAACGGACAGTGTGCGTATTGCCCGCCCTTTGCTTAATCAGCGCATAGCGTCGGCAGTGAAAACGCCGCTTTGGGAAAGCGTGGAACCGTATGGAATGGCTGCATTTACATATCCCCGTCCTTGTGATGGAGATATAAAAATTTTAAGGAGGTTTTATGCCTATGGACAAGTATGCAACAACCAGACGAAAGCGGAAGGAGGATACCCATGCAAAAGCTGAACATGGTGGACGCAGAAACCCTGCTCTATCAGCCACTTGACAAGCCCCGTTTTGTGGTGGACGGTCTTATCCCCACGGGGCTGATCCTGTTCTGCGGCTCACAGAAAATCGGAAAAAGCTGGCTCATGCTGAAACCCTGCTTATGCGTATCGGCAGGTCTGCCTTTCTGGGAGATGGAAACAAAATCGGTGCTGTACCTTTGTCTGGAGGACACCTTCTTCCGCATACAGGACAGGCTTTTTCGTTTGACAGACGAGGCGGATGGGCGGCTCCATTTTGCGGTGGCAAGCTGTAAACTCTCCGATGGTCTTATCGTGCAGCTTGAAGACTATCTGAAGGAGTACCCCGACAGCAGGCTCATCGTCATTGATACCTTGCAGAAGATACGCGCCGCCTCAAAGGACAACGCCTATGCCAGTGATTACGGGGATATTTCCAAGATTAAGGAGTTTGCCGATAGGCATTCCCTTGCGGTCATTGTCGTCCACCATATCCGTAAGCAAAATGACAGCGATGTATTCAATAAGGTGTCGGGAACAACGGGGCTGACGGGGAGTGCAGACGCCATCTTTGTACTGGAAAAGGAAACCTGTGCGTCCGATACCGCAAGGCTCTATTGCGTGGGCAGGGATACCCCGTATCAAGAGTTTACATTGCGTTTTAGGGAGTGCAGTTGGGAATTGGTAGAGCGGAAAACGCAGGAGCAGCTTGCGAGGGACAAGATGAAATTGGAGGCGATGAAAAGGCAGGGCTACTGCACCGATTTAACTTCTCCCCAAGTTGGGCAGAGGTTGACTTCCGTGGAAAGCCTTGCCAGAAAGTCGGGGGATAGCCGCACGCAAGTACAGCGGTATATCCGTCTGACGGAACTGTTACCGCCGATTTTGCAGATGGTGGACGAGGGGAAAATCGCCCTTACCCCTGCGGTGGAGCTTTCCTTTTTGAAAAAGGACGAGCAGGAAAACCTGCGGATTACGATGGAAAGCGAGGACGCAACGCCTTCTCTGTCGCAGGCGCAGCGCACGAAAAGCCTAAGCCAGAGGGGAGCGGCTTGATATGGACGCCATCTTTGCTATTATGACCGAGGAAAAGGCAAACCAGAGGGAAACCGTGAAAAGCGGCATGGACAAGCTGCGGAAATATTTCCCCAGAGGCACAACGCCCAAGCAGATAGAGGATTTTATTCTCCGTTTATTAGAGCGTGAATTACAGAGAAAAAGAAACCGTGACAGCCGATAACCTTCTTTTTTCAGCAGGTAACAGACAGAAAGGGCAAGGTCTTTGATGAAAGAAATCCAGCATAAAATCGTAAAGGAAATCGCTATCCTCTCCACAAGCGGCAGCGGCTATACAAAGGAAATCAATCGGATTGCGTGGAACGGGAACGAGCCGAAGTACGACATCCGCAGCTTTTCCCCTGCCCGTGGGAAATGCGGCAAGGGCATTACGCTGACGAAAGCGGAGGCGAAGAAACTCCTTGCGGCTCTGAAAAAGGAACTAAAACAGTGAGATTTTGAAGGGAGGCAGGCCTATGGCAAAAACGATGGAACGCCCGAAAATCATCGTGCAGGCGGCTTATACGGGCGGTGCGGATATGCGGGAATTGTTTCTTTTCCTGCTTGTAAACGAGGTGCGGAGGGGGAAATCCTCTCCCCGCACCTTTGAGATAATAAAACTCCCGCAATACAATAAGGGCAGCACAGAAACAAAGGAGGCGGGCTGAATGGCAATGTTAAGGGCGGCTCTGTACTGCCGCTTATCAAAGGACGATATGTTACAGGGTGACAGCGAGAGCATCAAAACACAGAAAATTATGCTGACACAGTACGCAAAGGAGCATGACTTTCTGGCGGTGGAAATCTATGTGGACGATGGGTATAGCGGCTTAAATTTTGACCGCCCGAGTTTTAACCGTATGCTCGATGATATCGAGGCAGGAAAGATTGATGTGGTGATTACGAAAGACTTATCCCGTCTGGGGCGTGACCATCTGAAAGTGGGGCATTTCACGGAAATTTACTTCCCCATGAAGAACGTGCGGTATATCGCAGTCAATGACAGTGTGGATACCGCCAACAAGAACAACGATATAGCGGCTCTGAAAAACCGCTTGTGACGCAGGAGGTGTTTGACGGAGCAAACAAGAGGATTTTAAGCCGCAGGCGGGATACCACGGATGATTTTGTATCCCCCTTTGCGGGGCTTGTGAAATGCGGCACTTGCGGAAAGGCGTTAGGCTTGCGCTACTGGACAAAAAGCAGGCACAGGATTTATGTATGCACCACCTACGCCCACAACACCAAAGCCTGCACAAATCACCGCATTTTCTATGAGGATTTATATAAGGCGGTGCTTGCGGATATCCAGTATCACGCCCGCCTTGCCTATGAGGACAGGGAGAAGGCGGTGGCTCTGGCAGAGAAGATGAATGCCAAAGTGAACGGGAGCAAAGGCAAAACAAACGCCGACAAACTGAAAGCCGCAAAGAAACGGTATGAGGAAGTGACAAGACTGTTTGACCGTCTGTATGAGGACAGCGTGTCAGGTCATATCTCCCGTGGCAATTTCAACCGTCTGATGGAGAAATACCAGACTGAGCAGGAACAGCTTTTGGGGCAGATACAGGCGTTAGAAACCGCCATGCAGGAGGTTAAGGACAATCAGCAGAACGCTGTCAGATGGGCGGAACTGATGGCGCAGTATGTGGGGATACAGGAACTGACCGCAGAAAACCTCAATCTCCTTGTGGAACGGATTGAGGTGTATGAGCGCACAGAAACCAATGCCGGGCAGAACAGATGATTAAAATCTGTTACCGCTTCACCGGCTACATAGGGGAACGGGTATTTCCCGCAAAGGTGCTGAAACACCCTTGCAGGAAAAACACCTGCCCTCTCAAAGAAAGGAAAGGCTATGGGGAAATATCACTTGTATCTTAGCGAGAAAGAAAGGCAGCTTGTTCTCCACGCTCTGATTGATTTCCGCAACAAGTTACTTGCGGCGGGCAGATATACGGACTGCGTGGACGAACTGCTGATAAAGGTCATGTACGCAAAGACAAAAAAGATAAAAATACGGTAACGGAGGAAATGACAATGGCAAAATCAATCTTTGAACAGTTGGGCGGCACTTACGAACAACAGGGGGATTATCTTCTCCCCTGCCTCACAGTACCAGACGAAAAGGAACAACCCATAGGCGTATGGGGGCAGCGGCACTTGCGGTATCTGAAGGAATACCACAGAGCCACCTACATCACTCTGCTCACAAGCGGTAGGCTGAACGCTTACCTTGTCGACATCGACAGGCAGGCGCGGGAGCGCATGGAAAGGCTCACAGAGCAGCTAAAGGTGGAAAATGCCTTAGAATGGGCGCAGAGAATGAATAACATACGGACGTGTGCAAGGGAGGTTGTGGAGAGGGAGATTATATTTGCATAAGGCAGACAGAAATCTCTGCCACCTTAAAAATCACCTTCAATTCTTTTTCAATCTTCTGTGATATAATAAAATTACGGAGGTGCCGCAATGAGGATTCTATTAGTTGAAGATGAAGAAAGAATGGCGCAGGCCCTTTGCGAGATACTGCGGTTAGAAAAATATGAAGTAGATTGTTTTTGGGATGGAATCTCTGGTCTGTCTGCTGTGGAGAGTGATATTTATGATGCTATTATTTTAGATGTCATGCTGCCGGGCTTGGATGGTTTTACGATTGCACAGAAAGCAAGAAAAAAAGGAATACGCACTCCTATCCTTATGTTGACAGCAAAAGGAGAATTAGATGATAAAGTAACAGGGCTTGACAGCGGTGCAGATGATTATCTGACGAAGCCTTTTATGACAAAAGAACTGCTTGCCAGACTGCGGGCGCTTTTAAGGCGTGGTATGAACGCACTGGATGGCGGGCTTTCTTTTGGCGATATACAGCTTGATACGAATACCTTTACCCTATGCTGCGTAACAAACGGACAAAATGTAAAACTGAGCGAAAAGGAATATCGTATCCTTGAATATCTGATTGCAAATCAGGGACAGGTACTTACACGGGAACAATTTGCTGTTAAAATATGGGGCTTTGACAGTGAAGCTGAATACAATAATGTTGAAGTTTATATGTCTTTTACCAGAAAAAAGCTGAATTTTGTCGGGGCGAAAACAGAGATAAAAGCGGTGAGGGGATTCGGTTACGAATTGAGGTGCGGCGATGTTTAAACGGTCAAAAAGAAAAATTGTTGCGGCGATTATGGCGGTGCTTGCATTGCTATACCTTGGTACGCTTGCAGTCATATACGGTTCCAGCTATATTGAGGTATCGGCTTCTAATTATGAAATGCTGGAACGATATGCACAGATGTACTCTCTGGAGAAACAGCCGGGAGAAGACGCACCCTCTGGAGGTACAGATTTCCCTGAGAAAAATTCTTTTGATACGGAAGCTTTAATGGATAGCCCAGATAATTTGCATTTTGACGAAAACCCGGCGTTTCAGCTTTCTACTTTTTATTCGGTGGCGATTTCTGATAGCGGTGAAATACTGGCGATGGACAACGAAACGGGTACTGTTTACGAAGATACGGTTCTTCAGGAATATGCTTATGAAATCATAGACAGCCAAAAAGACAGCGGCATGATAGAAAACCTCCTATATACCGTAGCTATAAAAGATGGGTACACATTGGTTGCTTTTATGGACAATACAATCATGCAGCAAAGTATGACAACTCTTTTTCGCTATACGATTGTTTTTGGAAGTGTCATGTTAGTGGCATTATTCTTTGTCGCAGTTTACCTTGCAGGCAGGATTGTAAAGCCACTGGAAGAAAGCCATCAAAAGCAGAAACAATTTATCTCAGACGCAGGACACGAACTGAAAACGCCTATCTCTGTCATTGGCACAAACGCAGACTTACTGGAAAGAGAGATTGGAGAAAACAAATGGCTTTCCAATATCCAATATGAAAATGAAAAAATGGGAAATCTGGTATCACAGCTTTTAGCATTGACCAGAACGGAAAATTCTGATGTTCCGACAGAACCGCTTAATTTCAGCCGCTTGGTTAAAGGGGAAGCGTTGCCTTTTGAAAGTGTCGCCTTTGAAAAAGGTCTTTTATTAAATTGTGAGATTCAAGATGGACTTTCCGTGGAAGGAAACAGAGATCAACTGAAACAACTGGTTTCTATTCTGTTGGACAATGCTATCTGTCATGGAAAAAACGGGAAAGAAATCAGTCTGACACTCAAAGAAGAACATGGCTTTGCAAGGCTTTCTGTGATAAACAATGGGAATGAGATACCGCCTTCGGAAAGAGAAAAACTGTTTGAACGATTTTATCGTGGGGATACAGCTCGGAACGAAAAAGGCGGGCATTATGGTCTGGGACTTGCGATTGCAAAAGCGATTGTGACAGCCCATAAAGGGAAAATTCAAGTCTTTTGCTATGACAGTAGAGTGGAATTTGCTGTTTTACTCCCCCTCATAAAAAATGTGGATTCTTCAATGTAACTTCAATCATCCTTCTGTACAATGATGACATCACAGTACAGGAGGATTTTTTATGAAACAATATAAAAAAATAACTGCATTGATTTTGTCGTTCACAATGCTGGCAGGACTCTGTGCCTGCTCTAAGAGTGCGCAGACACGGGAAGAAACGTCGCAGGTTGTTGATGCGGAACAAAAGGCGTACATTGAAGAAACACTTAATCTGGCAAACAATGAAGAACAGGAATGGACATACTCATCCGAAGCTGACGCATGGGTGCTCTCCATTGTATCTGCGGTGGCATATCCAGAACTTCCAGACCAGCAGGGGGTATCTGTTTGCGTGCCGGGGGCTTATGTATCTGGTATTGACACGGATAGAGACGGGACAGAGGATGTGACAGCAGATACCTATACGGATGCTGTTTCCGGTTCTCTTGTGATTGATTATGACGCAGAGGTTACAAGTACAAATGGGCAGGTCTATACTGCCGCTACTGCCCCTGTCATTTTGAACACAGGTGCGGCAGGCTATGGCTCCAGTACAAATACCCTTGCTGCTACCACTTATGCGGCAGAGGGATACATCAATGTTGCCTGCGGCAATCGAGGCAAACAGGATACTGCGGAAGATGAATCGGGTGAAACTTACTATACAGGAGATGCACCTTCCTGTCTGGTAGACCAGAAAAATGCAGCCCGTTATGTGAAATATAATATTTTACTCGGAAATCTGCCGGGCAATGTAGACTATTTTGTTTCTACGGGCGGCTCTGGCGGTGGCGCACACGCAACCATGTTTGCGGCAACTTCCAATCATGAGGATTTTTATGATTATGAAATCGAAGCGGGTGCTGTAGGTGTATATTTGCTTGAAGATGGTGGATATACAACAACGGTGACGATTGATGGCGCAGATTATGAAATATCTGACGGGGCTTGGGGATGTATTGCTTATAGCGCAATTACTTCTCTGGCGGAAGCGGATATGGCACTGGCTTTTGAATACTATATGGATACCACTTACGAATTTGGCACCTCGTTTCAGGCACAGCTTGCAGAGTATCTCTCTGCTGCCTATATGGAATATATCAATGAGCAGGATTTGACAGTGGAAGAATCAGCGGTAGGATTTGATTTGAACGAAGATGGTGATATGGAAGATACAATAGCGCTTACCATTGAATATGATATGGAAGCATATCCTGAGACAAATGGGTATTATGGAACATATCTTGATCTGTATTTAGCCGAGTTCCAATCGAATCTCCAGTGGTATTTAGACAATCTGGACTATGCCGAAGGTTGGACATGGTTCGATGAAGACGGAAATGCCCTTAGCGATGAAGAAGTAGCCGCTATGACTTCTGACGATAAAGCGACAGCGTTTCTGGAGGGGCGCTATGCAAAGGGAAGTTCCGGTGGTATGGGAAATATGAATGGCGGTATGCCGGGAGGCGGCAACATGCCGAGCGGTGAATTACCGAGTGGTGAACGCCCGAGCGGCGAGTTACCAGATGGTGAGCTGCCAAGTGGTGGAATACCAAACGGCAGGTTACCAGATGGTGAACTGCCAGATGGCGAATCTAAAGAAGATGGAAGAGGATTTTCTAATGAAAGTGTAGCCGAAAACAGTTCCGGGGATACAATGAATGTAGGAACGCCCGATGCAGGAACAACACAGGCGGCAGGCAGCCGTATAGACTCTTCCAATTACTCCACCTATGAAGAAATGGTGGAAGCCTATGCAGCGGATATTGCGGAAATCGAAGCGGGCGATGAATATGGGAATAACATTGTCGAACTGTATGACCCGTTGAATTATATTGGCACAGAAAGTACAGAGAATCCCACATGGGTCAGAATCGTGATGGGTGCTTCTGAGGGAGATATGTCGCTGTTTTCTTCTCTGAATCTTCAGATTGCAATGCTGAACGCAGGCATTGATGCAAATATTGAATGGCAGTGGGATGGCGGTCATGTTCCTTCCGAGGTGTTTAGTGAATCGTTCTCTTTATATATCGACCAGATGTATGGAGAGTATGCGAATGGAGAAACGATTGACACTCCCGCCGCTGATACACAGACTGAAAATGGAACTGCGGAAGAAGCAACAGGAACAGATTTGAGCAGTTGGGTAGAATACTCAGATTTGAACAATGTATCTTTTACATTGGCAGATGCTGTTTCCTATCGGACGGCTGGCGCCAGCAAGTCCATTCCGGGATTTGACGTGATTGATTACGGGCAGGAAGATTATGTGTTCGGCAGTTCGGAGCAGGATGCACGACATTGGAACAGCACTTTGCTTGAAATTTTTGAACAGTATGCGGATGTGCTTGATCCATTGTTTAATCAAGGTTAATTTTTGAGAAGTTTATAAATTCAAACCCGATGAGCTTAGGAAGAATATTCTATAAGCCTATCGGGTTTTTTATTAGGATAAGCAAGCTTGAGAGATAAAGTAGAGAAGCCGTTTATAACTTCTCAAGTATATTACAAAGGCTTACTTGATAAGAAACGAAAAATATTTTGGTTACATGATATAAATTTTATTTTCAGTCGCAACGGTCTGACAACCTTTGCGGCTTTTCTTTTGTTGCTTTTTGCCAGAGTGCAGTGCAAGCTTGCCTCTGGCGCAGGGTGTCGCTCTCCGCCTACCAATCTGGATTTTCAAAAAATTCAGATTGGAGGTAAAGAATAGTGGCATACAACCACGGAAAGGCAGAGCGCAGATGGCGGCTCTAGAAAGAGAAAGAAGAAAAGATATTGCGGGAGTGCGGTGTTGATGAAAATACCATCGAAGAAATCCGTGCTTTCGATAGGACTGAGTTTAATTCCGACAGACGGTTTTACTCCCGCCTGAATGATGTCGAGGAGTACATAGCGGAAACCGCTATGCAGAAGCCGCCTATGGAAATCAGCACGGTTTGGGATTGCTGAATGAAATCGAGGACGAAAATCTGTACCGTGCGTTGCTTACAGTGGACAAGCGTACCCTGCAAATTGTCCTGCTGAAAATGCAGGGATATTCCCTAAAAGAGATTGCGCCGATGGTTGATTTATCGGCGGGCGCTGTCTATGCAAGGTTAGACCACCTGCGGAAAAAGCTGAGGAAAATCTTATAGTATCTAAAGCCTTGCCGTTTTCTATGGGCTACTGGGTGAGAGGATAACCAACCTCTCACCTATTTTTTATAGCGGGAGGACAAGGCGATGGCGATACCTAAGAGGTCATACTGGCTTCGGGAGGTAGTAACAGAGGACGGAACGAGTTACCATATCAGTTTTCGGGACGGGCAGGGGAAAATCCAAAAGTTGTGCGTACCATATGACTTTTAGATGGCGTTTTGGAGACTGGAACTTGATGAACGGAAAATCGAGGGATGGGATTACCGCCACAGAGAGTTTTCGGAGATTATGGAGGAAACTCTGAACTGGCGGGCGGTAAGACAGCCTAAAAGCATTGAGGAGGTTATTCTTGAAGAAGAACGGGCAGGACTGCTCCAGAGGATTATCAGCAAACTGCCAGAAATGCAAAGGCGGCGTTTCCTGCTCCACTATGAGTATGAGATAACTTATAAGGAGATAGGAAAAATCGAGCATTGCAGCTAACAATCCGTAGGCCGTGCTGTGACTGCCGCCAGAGAAAAGGTAAAGGCGGAGATGAAGAAATACCTAAACGCACGACCGTTAAGCATACCCTTGTATCATCGGATATGAGGGTATTTGTTTTATGTTCTCTAATGGAACTTCGCAGAAGTCAAACATCCGTGAAAGAAGCCGGGAAGAGGGTGCCGGGATAAGCGGCATGCTGTGAGGTGCAGGGGCTGCATCCTTGCGGGAATGCACGCGAAGCGCTTGTAACACCCGGCTTTTTTATTTTCTTATGGGAGATTCGCGGCGAAAAGCGAAGATGGAGTTGTTTTCAGGATGGCAAAGCTGTCGATCGGTTCATCCCTTGTCTGTCTTAACGCTTGCTGGATGCAGGATGTGGAAACTGGCGGTGTCCGATGAAAAGGAGAGCAAACGAGCTTTCTTTTTTTTTGTTTTTTGCGATGCAGCCGTGTTGTTTCAAAGATCAGCACACAGAGAAAGAATGGGACGATAACGGTGGCGAGGCCGTTTTTTTATGGGATGCCGCCAAAGCAACTGCTTGGGCAGCGGTGATGGCGAGTATCCGGCTTTTTGACATTAGTCGATAAAAGAAATCAAAAGGGCCGCAAGCACGCGTTTTTCTCACTTTGACGAAGATTGCCCTCGAAAAGCGTGGGACTCCCTCGGGATTGAGCGCATGATGGGGAAGCAAAAGGAATTATGGAAAAAAATGTAAATGAAAAAATATCGGATATTCCCTATACAAAAGAGGCAAAAAAGTTTATAATTGGGGTGAAAAAACCCAGAAAACGGTGGAAAGTGGGGAGGGACGAGCGTGCTGATAGGTGAATTCGATCACAACATCGATAAAAAGGGACGAATGATCCTGCCGGCAAAGCTGCGCGAGGAGCTGGGCGAGCGCGTGATCGTCAACCGCGGACTCGACGGCTGTCTCTACGTGTACACCAAGGAGCAGTGGGAGAAGGTCTATCAGCGTCTCTCCACGCTGCCAAGCACCCGCAAGGATGCCCGCATGTACGCCCGCATGATGCTCAGCAAGGCGGCGGAGTGTGAATTTGATGCACAGGGACGCATCCTGATTCCCGCCGGGCTGGTGCAGCTTGCCCACCTGCAAAAGGAATGCAAGGTCATCGGCGTCGGTACACATGTGGAAATCTGGGACAAGGAAACATGGCTCGCCTTGGAGTCGGAACAAAACGAATGCTTTGAAGATGTGGCGGAGAGCCTGACGGAGTTTGCGCTATGAGCGGGCATGTCAGCGTCCTGTTACAGGAGTGCATCGAAGGGCTGCAAATCAAGGCGGACGGTATCTATGTGGATGCGACCTTGGGCAGAGGCGGGCACAGCAGCGAGATCTTAAAACGCTGTCCGCAGGGGCACCTCTATGCGTTTGACCGCGACATTGAAGCAATCCATCAAAGCGCCCCGCGTCTGCTTGCCATTTCCGATCGCTTTACCTTGCTGCACGCGCGTTTCTCACAGATGAAACAGGAACTGGCAGCACAGGGCATCCGCCGGGTGGATGGCATCCTGATGGATCTGGGCGTTTCCAGTCCGCAGTTAGATGAGGCGAAGCGCGGCTTCTCCTATCGCTACGATGCGCCCTTGGACATGCGCATGGATCAAAGCCAGCAGCTTGACGCATGGCATGTCGTCAACACGTATTCCTATGAAGAGCTGTGCCGGGTCTTGTTTACCTATGGCGAGGAACCCTTTGCCAAGGCGATCGCCCGCCGCATTGAACAAAGCCGTCAGCAGCATTCGATCGATACGACCTTCGCTCTTGCGGATATCATCCGCGACGCTTTGCCGGCCCGTGTCCGCAGCAAAAAAGGACATCCGGCCAAAAAGAGCTTTCAGGCGATCCGCATCGAGGTCAACAGCGAATTGCAGGAGCTGAAAGAGGCGCTGACACAGGCGATGGAATTGCTGAATGTCAATGGAAGGCTGTGTGTGATCAGCTTTCACTCCTTGGAGGATCGCATCGTCAAAGAGGCGTTTGCCCAAGCGGGAAAACCGCCTAAGGTCAACAAGCGCTTACCGGTTACAGAAGAAGAACAGCTGCATTTTCAGCTGATTACCCGAAAGCCGATTACGGCAAAAGAAGAGGAGCTGGCAGATAACAACCGTTCTCATTCCGCCAAGCTTCGCATCATCGAGAAAGTGAGGGAATCCTAATGGCAAAAGCGAGACTGATCAAACGCAGAAGAAGAGTGCGCATCGAGGGTGTGGTGGTGCTGATGCTCATCATCTCCGCTGGTTTATACACGATGTCCAAAATCTGTCTGACGTCGTATAATATCGTACTCTCCAACGAGCAGCAACGCAGTGCCGCTCAGCTTTCCGATGTGCAAAACGACGTCAACGTGCTCAAGGCAGACGTCAACGAGCTGCAGGAGCGAAGCAGGGTGCTTGCCATGGTAGAGGAGGATGGCATTAACACCAATCAAGAAAACATCTATGTCGTCAATGACGGCAGCGAACAATAGGAGATGGGCAGATGCGGCTGAAACGGACGAATCAAAAGCTGTGGAATCTGATGTGCGTCATCATCATCGCAGGGGCATTGGTAGTAATGAATGTCCTTTTTACAATGTTTACCCATAAGCATTTGTGGAGTCAGCAGGACGTGCTGGCGGCGTTAGATGGCACGGATATCTACAAGGTGACGACCACGGCGAAGCGAGGGACGATCTATGACCGCAACGGACAGGTGATCGCACAGGATAAAACCGCTTATACGCTGATCGCTTACCTCGATGAGGAGCGCAAGATGAACGGGGAACCGGCCTATGTCGTGGATATTGACGGCACCGCCAAGCAGTTAGCAGACGTGCTTGGGGGCAATGTCAAAGCGGAGACGATCGCCGCCACCATGGAGCAGGCGAAAGCAAACGGTTCGACGCAGACGGAGCTGGGTGCCGGAACCAAGCGGATCAGCAAGGAAAAGATGGAAGCGATCAAAGAGCTGGGTCTGCCGGGCATCGACTTTCTGGAAACCAGCGACCGCGATTATCCGACGGGCGTCTTTGCCTCTCACCTCATCGGCTTTGCAAGCTATGACGAGGATGAACAGCGCATCTTAGGCAAGATGGGACTGGAGTATGCGCTGGAGGATTATCTTCGCGGTGAGGATGGCTGGATGCAGTATCAGCGTGCGGCGGATGGTACCGAGCTGCCGGGAACGCGCTATGTCGGCGCACAGGCGGTGGATGGCAATGACGTCCATCTGACGCTGGATGCCAACGTGCAGTCCGTACTGGAGACGAGTCTGCAAACGACGATGGAGGAGAGCAAATGCGAAAGCGCATGGGCGCTTGTCGTCGAGGTGGAAACGGGAAAGGTGTTAGGCTGGGGAAGCTATCCGAGCTATAACATGAACGATCATGACATCACGCAGTATTTGAATATGGCCAGCGACAACGCCTATGAGCCCGGTTCGGTCATGAAGGGCATCACCTATGCGGCGGCGCTGGATTCCGGCAATTATCCTTATAATCAAAGCTATCGGGCGAAAACCTTTCACTATACCTACGATGCGGGTACAGAGAAGATCACCCGTACCTCGAAACAGACGGCCTATCCGAGCATCAGCGACGCCCAAAGCAAGGACTATGGCACCCTGACTTATGACGAGGGCTTCGTCCGTTCCTCCAACGTCGGTATCTGCTGTCTGCTGGCCGATTATCTGCCAGCGGCGACCTTTGAGGAATATCTGGAGCGTTTTGGCTTCTTTACCAGTGTGGATATTCCCTTTGTCTCAAATGCTGCGGGTGTAAAAAATTTCTCGCATCCAAGCGACATCCTCTCCACCGGCTTTGGCCAGTCGTCCTCGGTGACGGCGCTTCAGATGGTGCAGGCCTATACCGCCATCTTCAACGACGGCGTGATGGTCCGTCCCTATGTGGTGGAGCGCATCAGCGACAGTTACAGCAACGAGACGATCGAGTCGTGGACGACAAAGGAGGTCGGCAATCCCATCAGCAAGGAAACCAGCGAATATATGCGGGAGCTGATGGGGAGAGTCGTTTCGGAGGAATACGGAACCGGGCATCGCTATGAGATCGACGACATCGAGGTCATCGCCAAGACCGGTACCGGTGAGATCGCGGGAGAACACGGCTATACGGATTCCAAATACACCTCCAGCGTCATGATGGCCGCTCCGGCGGACGATCCTAAGGTCATGCTGTATTATGTCTTCGTGTCGGATGACATCATCTATTTCAACGATGAGCCGATCAAAAACGCCTTTAAGGAATCGTTAGTCGCTGTCGGAGTAACCGGCGATAGCGATCAGGGGACGCAGGGAGAGAACAGCGATGCGTGGACGAGCTATGAAACGCCTTCCTTAGTCAATCATTCGCTGGATTACGCGAAGGCAAAGCTGGAGGAGTACGACGTCAGCACGATCATCATCGGCGATGGGAACAGCGTGGTCGCACAGTATCCTTCCCCAAAGGAAACGATCACCTCCAATGACCGGCTGCTGTTGCTGAGCGACGGCGCCTCAATCACCATGCCTAACATGAGCGGCTGGACGCGCAAGGATGTGAACGCCTTCAGCGAGCTGACCGGCATTGCCATCACGATGGAGGGAAATGGCAAGGTGAGCTCCCAGAGTGTAAAAAAAGGAACGACGATCAGCGCGGAAAGCGAGATCAGCGTGCAGCTGGAATAGGATGTCGCAAAAAAACGGATGAAAATCAGCGAAAAAGGCATAGAAATGCCAGAAATTCCTATTCAGCAACCCTATGATTTATGGTATGATTAGATAGTATGATAAAGAAGTGAGGAACGTCTATGGACAGAAAGGAAATCTACGCGTCTTTGGAGATCGCCGATCACGAAGTACGCCTTGTCATCGGTGAGCTTTTCGAGGCAAGACTGAATATTCTTCGGGTGGAGCGCGTCCAGACGAGCGGAGTCACAAATAAAGAGATCACGGATGAGAAAGCGGTGGTTGCCGCGATCCGCAAGGCGGTGGCAAACGCGACGATCGCGCTGGGGTATCGCATCGAGCGGGTGCTCCTCGCTATCCCTTCCTTGGAGATGACGCGCTGCAATCAGAAGATCAGCGTCTCGATTGAGGATGGGACGCGGACGATTCGGCTGTTTCACATTCAAAGCGGCTTTAACAAGGCGATCAGCTACCGCGCCGGCAATCAGCTGGAGCTGGTGAATGTCGGCTGTATCAAATACAAGGTCAACGGCATCACTTCCCGCAAGCTGCCCTTAGGTGAAAACTGCGACAGCTTTGTGATGGATATGGATCTGCTGTTTGCCCAAAAGCAAGCGGTCTACGCGTATGCGCGCTGTGTGGAGCAGGCGAATCTGGAGATTTTGGACATCTGTCTGGACTCCTATGCGATGGCACAGGAGGCGGCGGTGTTTGAACAGGCGATCGACCGTTATGTCGTATTGATCGACCTCTGCCGCGATCAGACGTGTCTCTCGCTGTTTGCCCATGGCAAGGAGATGAAATGCATCCTGCTCAAAGAAGGCTACGGCGCATGGAGTGCAGAGCTCAAGGAGCGCTACGGGCTGAGTGATGGCGTCTGCTACCGCCTGCTGCAAAATATCTTCAGCAGCGATCCGCAGAAGAACAATGACAATGTCGTCTTCTTGGACAACATCGACGATGTGCCGATTCAGCTGAGCGCCCAAGAGGTCTATACGCATTGCTTTCCTCACATACGGGATTGGATTACGGAGATCAACGAGACCTGCCGTCCGATCACGCAGGGGGGCAATACCCGCTATGTGATCAGCGGCGAGGGAATCAACATACAGGTGCTGGAACAGATGATGGATGATTTCAGCGCACCGGCAGCCGCCTATGTGCCGCAGACGATCGGCGCCCGCGATGGCGCGCTGACGACAGCGATCGGCATGATTTACAACTGGAAGGAAATCTTGGAGATCCGCAAGGATGAGCGCATCAGCGTCAACCGCAATGAAATGGAAGAAAGCGTGGAAGCGATACGCAAAATCGCCCGTGAGGGAGAGGGCGGATTTACCAGAAAGCTGAAAAATATGTTGCTGAATGACAGATAGGAAAGAGGGACATGAGACATGAATGAGTTCAATCAGGTGGCAAATATCAAGGTATTCGGAATCGGAGGCGGCGGCAGCAACGCCGTTAACCGCATGGTGGCAGACGGTGTGAAGGGCGTTACCTTCTACATCGCCAACACCGACGTGCAGGTCATGCGCAGCTCACAGTGTGAAAACAAGATCGTTTTGGGACGGGAGACGACCAAGGGCTTAGGCGCCGGCGGCAATCCGGAGATCGGGCGCAAGGCCGCAGAGGAGACGGAAAACGAGATCCGCGAAGCGATCAAAGGCAGCGACATGGTGTTTTTGACAGCCGGCTTAGGCGGCGGTACGGGCACCGGTGCGGCGCCGCTCTTTGCGAAGATCGCCAAGGAGGAGGGTGCGCTCACCATCGGTATCGTGACCAAGCCGTTTATGTTTGAAGGCAAGAAACGCGAGCGCAACGCCATGCAGGGACTTGCCGAACTGCAAAAATATACGGACTCTTTAATCATCGTTTCCAACAACAACCTGCTGGAGGTCATCGGCCGCAAGCCGATCGAGGAGGCATTCCAAGCGGCGGACAACGTTCTGCGGCAGGGTGTGCAGACCATTTCCGATCTGATCGCGGTGCCGGCGTTAGTCAACCTCGACTTTGCGGATGTGCGCAGCGTTATGCAGAATCAGGGAGCGGCGCTCATCGGTATCGGTATGGCCGATGGTGAAGACAAGGCGATCAACGCTGCGGAGAAAGCGATCCAGTCCCCGCTGTTAGAGGCACAGATCACCGGTGCGAAGAGCGCGATCATCAACATCACCGGCGGCGACAAGGTATCTCTCTACGATGCGCAAAGCGCGGTTGCCGTCATTCAGGATGCGGCCGGGGATGAGATCGACACCATCTTCGGTATCGCTATCAACGAGCAGCTGGGAGATGCGATCATCGTCACCGTCATCGCTACCGGCTTTGAGCAGGAGCAGGCGGAGCCGGAGCCGATTGCGCCAAAGAGTGCGCCGCGCGCTGCCACGTATGTAAAACCGGCGGCGGATGTACGAAATGAGGAGAGCGATGAGGATGATCTGGATAAGAGCATTCCGAGTTTCTTCTTCAATCGCTGATTATGCGCATCTTCTATATTGATGATTCCTTTTTCCAGCCGACGCTCTTTGCCCAGACCTTGCTGGATCGTTTGCAGGCGCAGATGGAACGCCTTGCGCCAAGCGCTGTATTGATCAGCGCCCAAAAGACAAACGAGTTGATAGAAGCCTTTGTCAAAGAGGTTTCCCCAAAGCGTTCCGTCCTGTTAAGTCCCTGCACCTTTCACATTGACGATATGCAGGGCATCTTGAGAGACGACGCATTGCTCATCGAAGGACAGCGTATGGTGTTTGGCAGCGAAGGTGCGTTCTTCTGTTATGACAGCGAAACGCAGAGTCTGGAGCGCATCTACCTGCTTCTGTTTGCCAAGCGGGATGAAGAGGTGCTCAGGGAGATTGCCCGGCAGATCGAGGAGATTTTCAAGAATAAATTTGCAGTCAAAAAGCACATATTACATTAAAAGGGGGTACGCTCCCTTTTTACCGTTTATATCAGGTAAGAAGAATTGCAAAAGAAATGTGGAATTCCTTGAAACTTGTTTGCAAAACATCGTAATTTTTACTATTATAGTAGATAAAGGAGAGAGTATATGGAAAACGAAAAACTGAGGCAACATGCGAAAAATGTCAGAAGGCATATTTTGACGGAAGTGCACGCGGCGCAAAGCGGTCATCCCGGCGGCAGTCTGGGTTCTGCCGACATCGTGACAACCTTGTATTTTGATGAGATGGACATCAATGAAGAAAATGTGAACGGTATCGAACGCGATCGCTTTGTACTGAGCAAGGGACACTCCTCCCCGCTGCTCTACGGCGTATTATGTGAGAAGGGATTTTTCCCTAAGGAAGAGCTGGTGACCTTCCGCCATCTCAATACGCGCTTGCAGGGGCATCCTAACATGCACACCCTGCCTGGGGTCGATATGTCGACCGGCTCGTTGGGACAGGGTGTATCCACCGCAGTCGGCATGGCGATGGCAAACAAACTGGATGAGAAGCCTTATCGTGTTTACACGCTGTTAGGCGACGGTGAGTGTCAGGAAGGACAGGTTTGGGAGGCAGCGATGGCAGCCGGTCATTACAAGCTGGACAACCTGTGCCTGATCGTGGATCACAACGGCTTACAGATTGACGGCGAGGTCGCTAAGGTCATGAATGTCGATCCGCTGGAGGATAAATTCAAGGCGTTTCATTTCCATGTCATTACCATCAACGGCAATGACTTCGATGAGATCAAAGCAGCTTTCCAAGAGGCGCGCAGCACCAAGGGAATGCCGACGGCGATCATCGCCCTCACGACGAAGGGAAAGGGCGTGTCCTTTATGGAAAACCAGGCCGGATGGCATGGCATCGCGCCAAATGACGAGCAGTATGCGCAGGCGATGAATGAGCTGGGAGGTGTTGACGGTGAGTAAGTGTGCAACGCGAATCGCGTATGGGAAGGCATTGGCACAGCTGGTGCAGGAAAACGAGCGCATCGTCGTCTTTGATGCGGATTTGGCCGGAAGCACCAAGACGGGAGAAGCGAAGAAGGTGTGCCCGCAGCGGCATTTTGACATGGGAATTGCCGAGGGCAACATGATGGACGTCGCCGCCGGTTTTGCGGCCAGCGGCAAGATCGCATTTGCGTCGAGCTTTGCGATGTTCGCTTCCGGCAGAGTGTATGAGCAGATTCGCAATACGATCGGCTATCCGCATCTCAACGTGAAAATCTGCGCGACGCATGCGGGTCTCAGCGTCGGTGAGGACGGTGCCAGCCATCAGTGCAACGAGGATATTGCGCTCATGCGCACAATTCCCGGCATGACGGTGGTGCAGCCCTGCGATGCCGCAGAGACGATGCAGGCGATCCGTGCGGTTGCCGAGGTGGAGGGTCCTTGCTACGTGCGTTTAGGACGCTTTGACGTGGAGGATGTCTATGACGATACTTACCGGTTTACTTTAGGCAAGGGCGTCACCCTGCGTAAGGGCAGCAAGGTGGCGATCATCGCGACCGGATTGATGGTGCAGGAGGCGTTGGCTGCCTGTGAGATGGTGGACATCGATCCGACGGTCATCAACATCCATACGATCAAGCCGATCGACGAGGAACTGATCATCGAGACGGCAAGGACGCACGACGTCATCATCACCGCAGAGGAGCATACGATCATCGGCGGTTTGGGAAGTGCCGTTTGTGATGTATTGGCGGATAAGGGCTTTGGCTGCCGCATCTATAAGATCGGCGTGAAAGACAGCTTCGGTGAGAGCGGAAAGCCGTTGGAGCTGTTACGCAAATATGAGATCGATGCGCAGGCGATCGCCGATAAAATCAAAGAGGTTTGTTAAGAAGAGAAAGGCGTCTCGCTGCTGCGGGCGCCTTTGTTGTTTTTAAAGCATGTCTCATTGCGTGTTTCGCTGAGGGAAACGGCAAACGGACAGAGGGCTGTTTGAGAAGAAAGCGATACTCATGATTGAGATGATAAGGATAGACATCAGGAAACGGCGCTTTGAACGAGGCGGTTTTCATCAAAGAGCAGTTGGGTACACAGGCGTATGGCGAGGGGCGGCAGCCGCATAAACCAGTGTTTGGCTGTGCTCTTTTTTGTCTGCTTTTGACGCACTTCGCATATCTGCCATTCTCTCGCATAGGGTTTTGTAGAAAGGATGGTGGATATGCCATATCGGACGCCTACATATAAAATTTTAAGAGAGCTTGGCGTGAATGAGAACGTCGGAGTGAAGACAGGAGAAGTGGAAGAGCGAAGGCAGGCTTTCGGCGCCAATGTATTTGAAGAGGCGCAGAAGACCTCGATCCTCGCGTTGTTCATCGAACAGCTCAGGGATTTGATGATTGTAATTTTGCTGTGCGGGGCAGGGGTATCGCTTTTGTTGGGGGAGGTCATCGATGCGCTGATCATCCTGCTGGTGATTTTGCTTAACGCGGCGATCGGCGTGCTCCAGCAATATCGCAGTGAACAGGCGTTAGCGGCTTTGAAGCAGATGTCTTCGCCGAAAGCACAGGTGCTGCGGGATGGTGAATTTCAAAGCATCGACGCGAAAGAGCTCGTCGTCGGCGATCTTGTGTTTTTGCAGGCAGGCAACATCGTACCAGCGGATCTGCGCTTGTTAGAAAGCGTCTCGCTGCGCTGTGAGGAGAGCATGCTCACCGGCGAGAGCGATCTGGTGGAAAAGGATGCGACGCTGCTGTATCAAGAGGAGGTCGAAGTGGCCGATCAGCATAACATGGCGTTTATGTCGACAGTGGTCGCCTCCGGTCATGGCTATGGAATCGTCGTTCGCTGTGTCAAGGCGAGCGAGGTGGGAAAGATCGCCGCTTTGCTCAAGGAGGACAATGAGGAAAAGACGCCGCTTCAGCAGCGTTTGGCCGCCCTCAGCAAGCTATTGGGCATCAGCTCGCTCATCATCTGTCTCATCATGTTTCTGATTGGCTGTCTGCAAGGCCGCAATCTCTTTGACATGCTGTTGATTTCCATCTCGCTGGCGGTTGCTGCGATTCCCGAGGGACTGCCGGCGGTCGTCACCATCGTGTTAGCTTTCGGGGTGAGCGCGATGAGCAAGAAGAATGCGATCGTCCGCCATCTGCATGCGGTGGAAACGCTGGGCTCGGTCAATATCATTTGCAGCGATAAAACCGGTACGCTGACGCAAAATCGCATGCAGGTGGTGGATGTGTACAGCGATGGAGCATTCCATCATGCAAGCGAGGCGCTGCTGTGGATCGCCGTGCTCTGCAACCATGCGCATCTGGGCAATGAAGCGGTGGGAGAACCGATGGAGCTGGCGTTGTTAGCCTATGCGCGTGAGCAAGGAGTGGATGTCGAAGCACTGAGACGGCAGTGTCCGCGCTTGCAGGAACAGCCCTTTGATTCTGTGCGCAAGCGGATGAGCAGCGTGCATCAGACGCCGCGGGGCACGCGTATGCTTGTCAAAGGAGCGCTGGAGCAGGTGCTGGGACGTTGTGAGCGTATCCTCATCAATGGGCGTGAAGAGCCTTTGACAGGTGCGAAACGAAGGGAAATCCAACAGGAGTGCGCCCGTCTCGCCAAGCAGGCAAAACGGATTTTGGCGTTTGCCCAGCGGATGGAGGATGGCACGTTTGTAGAGGAACGCTTGGTGTTTGTCGGCTTTGCCGCATTTGTCGATCCGCTGCGTGAGGATGTGTTGGAAAGTGTGGAAACGACAAAGCGGGCGGGGATCGCCGTGGCGATGATTACCGGTGATCATCCATTGACGGCGTTCGCTATCGCCAAAGAGCTGGGGATTGCTAAAGAGGAGGAACAGGTGCTTACCGGCGTGCAGTTAGATGCGCTTGGCGATGAGCAGCTCAAAGAGCGGATACAGAGGGTGCGGGTGTTTGCCAGAGTGACGCCGACACACAAGGTGCGCATCGTGGAGGCGTTTAAACAAAACGGGGCGATCGTGGCGATGAGCGGTGACGGGGTCAATGACGCGCCCAGCCTGAAACGCGCGGACATCGGCATCGCCATGGGAAAAAACGGCAGTGATGTGTGCCGTCAGGCCTCCGACATCATTTTGACGGACGACCGCTTTTCGACGATCGTCGATGCGATCAGCGAGGGACGCCACCTTTATATGAACATCCAAAAGGCGGTGCTCTATCTGCTCAGCTGTAATCTAGGAGAGATCATGACGCTGTTTTTAGCCATTTTGCTGTTACCGGATATTCCCTCGCCTTTGGTTGCCGTGCAGATTTTATGGGTCAACCTCGTCACCGACGCCTTTCCCGCCCTCGCCTTGGGCGTCGACCCTAAGGAGCGCGACGTCATGTCGCATCCACCCCGTCCGAAAAAAGAAGGTCTGTTCGCACATGGCATGGGCGTATATACCTTGTTGAACGGCATGTACATCGGGACGATGGCATTGGTCGCCTTTCGCTATGGCTTGCAGTGGGATATTGCGCATGCGCAGACGATGTCCTTTATGGTGCTTTCCATGTCACAGCTCTTTCATGCGCTGAATCTGCACTCGCTGAGTCATTCGATCTTTACCAGCAAACTGTGGCGCAACCGCTGGCTTGTGCTGACCTTCGTGTTTGGCATCGCCTTGCAGGCGCTGGTCTGTCTGTTGCCTTTCACACAGATGCTTTTGCATACGGCGATCTTGGATGGGGAAAGCTGGCTGGTGGCGGTCGCGTTAAGCGCCAGCGTCGTCGTCATCAATGAATTTGCCAAGCTGTTTCGCAAATAGGGGGAATATGATAAGATAGCGTTGGTGATGTTATGAAATTCAAGCGCGTCTATGTGGAAATCTGTAACACCTGCAACCTGTCATGCGCGTTTTGCACGAGCAAGTCCGTGCATCCCCAAGTGATGAGCAAGGAACGCTTTCAAGCTGTGATCGAGCAGGTGCGTCCCTTTACGTCTTATCTGTATCTGCATGTGCTGGGAGAACCGCTCATGCACCCGCAGCTCGCGGATATTCTTCATTGCTGCCGGCAGGCGGGGATGCAGGTGCAGATGACGAGCAACGGTACGCTGCTAGCGAAACGGCTGGCGCTGTTGCAGGCATATCCGCCAAGGCAGATCAATATTTCCGTGCACTCCTATTGGGAACAGCCTGCGGCAATGGCAAAGGATTATCTGCATCAGGTGCTTTCCTGCGGGGATGTGCTGGCGGCGGACAGCTATATCTCCTATCGCTTGTGGCAAAGCAAAGGGGAAGGGGATGTGCGGACGCAACAGCTGTTAGAAGCGCTGTGCGAGCATTACGGCGTTACGCTTTCGGCGCCTGTGGGCAGTGTGGCATTGGCGCGCAATCGTTTTCTCAGCTTTGCCTCGCCCTTTGCATGGCCTTCCCTGCAAGACCCTTTTCTCGGCGATCGGGGACGGTGCAGAGGTCTGTTGGATATGATCGCGATATTGTGTAACGGCGATGTGGTGCCTTGCTGTCTGGATGCGCATGGCGGCGAGGTGTTGGGCAATGTGTTTGCAGAGCCGCTGGCGGATATTCTCGCTAAGGCGCATACGCAGAAGCTGAGAGAAGGGATGCGGCAAGGCGTGCTGTATTCACCGCTGTGCCAGCGCTGTACGTATCGCCTGCGCTTTGATCGAAAGCGGCGGCAAGAGGGAGGAGACGCTCATAGGGGATGATCTTCTCATGCGCTCACAAGTACAACTAGATGATATAGCATCAGCAAGCAGTCTGGAGCTGAGCTCTTAAAGGAGTCCGGTTTCAGACTTTTTTGCAGCTTGTGGGCGCTGTTGAATGTTTGGGATTTTAGAGCGATATCTGGAAATGGCAGAAAAAAACGTCCTGCATCTTGGCTGCAGGACGGTGAAAGGTTTCTATATGCCGTTTCATAGAATAGGTTGTCCTATGAACTGTTAAGGGAAGTGTTGATGCGCCCCGCCTTTGGGTATAAAGAATATTTGTGATAGCACGCATGCGAAAGCAGCAGTCCTGTATAAATGCGCAAGGGCTGGGCATACGTGCGTTTTTCTGTTATTATAAAAGGGCTTAAAGGATGATGCTATGATACATGTATATATCGACAATGAGTTTGATGCAGTGCGTATGCATGGCCGCTATTTGCAGCAGGTGATCGCAATCGGCGCATGGCTGTGCAATGATGCGTTTGAACGGGTGGATTCGTTTTACGCGCTGGTGCGTCCGGCAGGTTTTCAGCGGCTGTCATTGCATGTACGCAAGATGACGCATCTGCGCGATGATCAGATTCGTCAGGCGATGAAGTTTCCCGATGTTGCCGATCGCTTTCTCGCATGGATGCGCACGCACGCCAACGGTGAAGAGATCACCATGTACAGCTTCGGTCCGGATGATGCGCGTACGCTGTGTGCCAACGCCGCTTTCTATCATTACGAGGAGGAAGCGCTGTTTCAAGGGATCGTCGATTTGCAGACGCTGTTATCCTCGCGTGTGCAGTATCACGGGGAGGTCTTTCAAAAGGCACATTCGTTGGAGACGCTGAAACAGGTCTATCGGGTGAAGGGCGAGGTCAACCACAATGCGCTGAGCGATGCGCTCGATCTTTACCATATTCATCAAGCGTATCGTGAGGAACGCGCTTTAGATGAACACAAAATCGCGGAGCTGTATCAGACGATGCGTCAAAAGCAGCGAGAGGGCGCACGCAAGCGACGCCAGCATCAGTTGCAGCGCTTAAAGGAGCAGATGGCGGATGTGCTGGAACAGCCGCTGTGCCTTGGGGCGGAAACACTGGCACGCTGGGATCGTTTTTATTCGCAGCTGTTAGTTCTGGCGGCCGATTTGCAGCTGCCTATCCTGCGTTCGCTGCGCCGTCAGTCTCAGCCGGAGGCATTGAAGGCATATGTCAGCGCCGACAGCGTGCGTATGCGCTGCTGGCTGTGCTTCGTTCATCCGCAGACACGAGTGTATTACAGCATCGATATCCGCTATCCCAACGTCCCTCAGATTCATCGCTTTTTAAAGCAGTGGTTTATCGTTTCGCCTGTTGCGCTTGAAGCGAGAAGGGAAAGCTGAGAAAGCAGGCATTGATAAGAGAGAGGAGAATCATGATGAAAATCGAACACGTCGCCATGTATGTTAACGACTTAGAGGGCGCCAAGCATTTTTTTGAGAAATACTTCGGTGCACACGCTAACGAGGGCTATCACAACAAAACTACAAGCTTTCGCTCTTACTTCCTCACCTTCGATGACGGAGCGCGCTTGGAGATCATGCACAAGCCCGACATGCAGGATGAGCCAAAAGGGCTGGTGCGAACAGGCTTTGCCCATGTCGCTTTTTCATTAGGCAGCAAGGAGCAGGTTGACGCGCTGACAGCACGGCTGAAAAGCGATGGCTTTGCGGTGGTGAGCGGTCCGCGCACGACCGGGGATGGCTATTATGAGAGCTGCATCATCGATGCAGAGGGCAATCAGATCGAGATTACGGTATAACTGTGACGGCAGTTTCGCCGGCGCATTGCACTCTTTGGCAATAGGAGACGATAAACGAATAGTTTAAGCTGAGAAGAAAGACAAAGCCAGCTCTCCCGAAACGATTTGTCAAAGAGTTTTTTTGTTGCCTTACCCTAAAAATGCAGATAGCTGGTTCTCATATCTGCCGTATCTCATTTTTAAGCATACATTTGATTTTTCCACTCATGGTTTCGGTGTTGGTCTGGCTGAAATGGACGCGCACCTTGTAGGTGATCTTGCTAATTTTTTACCAGCGCGGGAGCGTCCTCCGTGCTTTGGCCGGGGCAGTGTCTGCGGTCTGCATAGTGAGGGGTTCTTTGCTCATGCGCTCCTTTCTTCGGGCATGGCGCCGGTTTTGGCTGTATCAGGTCAAGGGACAGGTGGATGGTAAGATTGATAGTGACAGGCAAACTAATCTGTTTCATACAGTGGCCTCCATTGATGAATTTAGTGTTAAATTTTCGTGCATAGCATTGTTTTCTTCGTGCAAATGGCATATACTAAAAGTACCAGTAGAAAGGGGTTGATGATATGGCTGGAAATACCACAAACATCAGTATCCGCATGGACGCGGATTTGAAAGCACAGGCCGACGCCCTGTTTGCGGAACTTGGCATGAATTTGTCTACGGCGTTTAACATCTTTGTGCGCCAGTCCCTTCGTGAAGGCGGTATTCCCTTTGCAGTGAAACTGGAACAGCCCAACAAAGAAACGCTCGCTGCCATGCTGGAGGCGGAAAGGATCGCAAAAGACCCGTCCGTAAAGGGTTACAATGACCTTGACGAGTTGTTTGCCGACCTGAAAAGATGAGGAAAACAAAGTACACTGTCAAATACACGACGGGTTTCAAAAAGGACTACAAACGAGCAATCAAGCGCGGCCTGAAAATCGAATTGCTGGAACAGGTGGTGGCATTGCTCGCAATGGGCGAACCGCTGCCAAAGAAGAACCGCGATCACGATTTGTCCGGCGATTGGGTAGGTCACCGGGAATGTCACATCCTCCCGGACTGGCTGCTCATCTATCGCATCGAAGACGATGTGCTGGTGCTGACGCTGGCCCGCACCGGGACGCACAGCGATTTATTCGGCAAATGAAAGCTGCCGTCGTATGGGGAACCCTGTACGGCGGTTTTTCTGTGCAAAGGTACGTCATGAACCGCGACGCCCTTTGCGGGGGATGTTGAAACGCCGCAATCCTTACCGTCCCGGCTCCCGGTCTTTGGCCTGCTCCCGCTCTTGTCTGGCAAGGCGGTAGGCCTTGTACCGGCTGTACTGTTTCCACATCTCGCCGCGCTCGGTGAGGGTGGCGATGCGGCACTCAGCCTTGACGACCTCGCCCTGCAGGTCATAATAGCTGGTGTTCAGGTCGGAGATTTTCTCAAAGAACTGCTGCATGGAGCGGATGCCGCTAGCGTTCAGGAAGTTGAACAGGGCGGCACTTTCCTGCAAGGCGCGGATACGGCCTGTCCGGGTGGTGGATTGCTTTAGCTGCTGTTGAGCGTCCCATTGACCGGCAATCGTACTCTGCTTGTCCGCCTCGGCCTTTGTCCGGTTGTAGAGACGAGCAATCAGAGTGTTTCATGGGCGGCTCCCTCCTAAAATCGCCGTGTCAGCGTATAGGCGTCATTCTTTTTGTGATGGCATAGAGGAACGGCGACCTAGATTTATTCAAAGCCGCGTGATGAAATCAGGGCATGGGTATTGGCTGCTGCACGACGGTTTTTTCTTTTGCCGTCGTTCGGTAGGATAAATGCTATTTGGAAAAAATCTTTTGTATTATTCTACCTGCGCTTCCGCTATGGAATACAGTACTGTTTTTCCGGTTGATTTTACTCTCGCTCCATCCATGCGGCAGTATAAAGTTCTTCCGTGTTTAGACGCCTGATAAGCTACTAAGTTATCCTTTTTCAGTCTGTTTGTCCAATATGGGACAAGATGACCATGACCGCTCCCCGCATACAGCGTCCTTAGCCGCACTACACTTTGGGGCGAAAGTGAGGGGATATATCATCGTGATTAGTGCCTTATGTCGTTACATGGAGTAAACGGCCGTCAATAGCATAGACATTTGCCTGATCCGATAACAGAAATATTGATAAATCAAGGGTATGATACGCTTTGATGAAGGACGGCTTCTAAACGCTCATAGCCTAAATCGATCAAGCTCGGTTCGCTGTTTTTCTCACAGCAAGAGAACTCGCGCAAATTCTGCTTGTATTATTTTTGGGTTATGTTAAAATAGGGGTAGAAAAAAGGTCCTTTAACATAATCCAGAGAGGTTATGAAGGCGAAATCAGATCTCCTTATCAAGCAAGGTCCTTTTTTGTGTAGAAAAAGCGGCCTTTTTTCTTAAACAGTCACAGGAGGAAGCAGTATGAACGAACACAGTCTGTTACGGATTCGCGACCTGTCGAAGGAAGAGCTCATGGGCATTTTGAAGGATGCGCAGCTTTTTGGCGTCTCTTACAAAGATTGGCAATTCCCCAAGCGGAAACTGATTGCTAATCTTTTTTTTGAGCCGAGCACCCGCACCCATTATTCCTTCGCCTCGGCCGAGCATCAGCTTGGCTGCATGGTCGAAAATTTCAGCGCGCAGGGCAGCAGCGTCGAAAAGGGGGAGACCCTTTACGATACGGTGCGCACCTTTGAGAGCATCGGCTATGAGGCGGTGGTTATCCGCCATCCGATGGACGAATACTTTCAGCAGTTAGAGGGCATTTCGATTCCGATCATCAATGCCGGAGACGGCGCGGGCAATCACCCGACTCAGTGCTTGCTGGATCTGCTGACGATCTATCAGGAGTTTGGTACCTTTGCGGGGATTCGCATGGCGATCATCGGCGACGTCTCCCATTCCCGCGTTGCCGCCAGCAATAAAGAAGCGATGGAACTGCTGGGGGGAGAATGTGTGTTCAGCGGGCCGAAAGAATGGAGCCGCGAGGGCTATCCGCACATGGACATCGATGAGGCGATCGCATGGGCCGATGTGGTGATGATGCTGCGCATTCAGCATGAACGCCACAAGGAAACGATGCAGATGAGCAAGGAGGACTACCTGACGCGCTATGGACTGACATTGGAGCGGGCAGCGCGGATGAAGCCGCATGCGATCATCATGCACCCGGCGCCGGTCAACCGTGACGTGGAGATCGACAGCCGTTTGGTGGAAGCGGATAACAGCCGTATCTTCAAGCAGATGGCAAACGGCGTGCTGGTGCGCAAAGCGGTAGTGAAACGCGCCTTTGGCATCCCGCCCTTTGAGGGAGGACAGTTATGAAACTGATCAAACATGTAAAACTATTAGAAGGGGATCAACTGATAGAAAGAGACATCCTCTTTGATGAACAGCAGATCATCGCCATCGCTTCAAATATCGATGAAGCAAACGCAGAGGTGATCGATGGCAGGGGATATACGGCGCTCCCGGGGCTCATCGACGTACACGTTCATCTGCGCGAGCCGGGCAACGAATACAAAGAGACGATCGACAGCGGTACCCGCGCTGCGGCTGCCGGGGGCTTTACGACGATCATGGCGA
Source organism: Merdibacter sp. Marseille-QA0792 (assembly GCA_965119685.1). Lineage (GTDB taxonomy): Bacteria > Bacillota_I > Bacilli_A > Erysipelotrichales > Erysipelotrichaceae > Merdibacter. The sequence continues at coordinate 1,412,890 of OZ221971.1, forward strand.
TGCCTAACGTCATCCCCTATCCTGACAATCCAAAGACGATGAAACGCTATATGGAGATGATCCAAAAAGAGGCGCATGTACATGTCATCCCGTATGCGACCATCACAAAGGGAGAAAGCGGGAAAGCGGTTGTCGATATGGCGGCGCTTTCCCAAATGGGCATTCACGCGTTCAGCGATGACGGCGTCGGCGTGCAAAGCGATGAAGTCATGCGCGAGGCGATGCGTCAAAGCCATGCGCTTGGCACGATGATCGTCGCACACACGGAGGATATGCGTTATCGCAGGGAAAACGCCTGTGTGCACGATGGGGAGGAAGCGCACGACCGCCGGTTGGTCGGGATTCCCAGCGAATGTGAATGGAAACAGCTGGAGCGCGACTTGCAGCTGGTAAAAGAATGCGGCGCGCACTATCACTGCTGTCATGTCTCCGCCAAGGAGAGCGTGGCGCTGTTGGCGAAGTATCGCAAAGCGGGCTGTGACGTCAGCGGCGAGGTGACGGCGCATCATCTGCTGCTGAGTGAGCGCGATGTCGTCAACGCCAACTGGAAGATGAATCCGCCTTTGCGAAGTGAAAGCGATCGGCAGGCACTGATCGAGGGATTGCAAAGCGGCGCTCTCACGCTGATCGCCAACGATCACGCACCACACAGCGAGGAGGAAAAACAGCGAAGCATCGAGAAAGCGCCTTTCGGCATCGTTTCGCTGGAGACTGCTTTTCCGCTGTTATACAGCCGCTTGGTGCTGGATGGAACCTTTACGCTCGCCCAGCTGGTCAACTGGATGAGCAGTGCACCAGCCAAGCGCTTTGGCCTTGCGCGCAAAGGCGAGCTGAAAGAGGGATATGCCAGCGATTTGATCCTGGTCGATCTCAATGAGGAGTACATCATCAACCGTCACCGTTTCTTGTCCAAGGGAAAGAACACACCGTTTCACGGCTGGCGTGTCCGCGGGCGCATCAAGCTGACGGTTGTCGAGGGCAATATCGTATATAAGGAGGGAATGTAATGAAGCGTTTACTGATACTGGAAGACGGCAGCGTCTATACGGGCGAGGGCTTTGGCTCGGATCGCTATCGGATGGGTGAGCTGGTGTTCAACACCGGCATGAGCGGTTATCAAGAGGTACTCAGCGATTTGTCCTATTGCGGGCAGATCGTCATGATGACCTATCCGATGATCGGCAACTACGGCGTGAACTGCGATGACTTTGAGAGTCTGGACCCGGCGGTCTTCGGCTTTGTCGTCAAGGAGTGCTGTGAAGTGCCGAGCAACTTTCGCAGCGATTACACGCTGGACGCATTTTTGAAGCAGCGCGGCATCCCGGGTATTTCCGGCGTCGATACGCGCGCCATCACCCGTAAGCTGAGAAGCAGCGGCACCATGCGCGCCATCATGGCGGACGAGGGAGCAGATGTGGAGAAGGTTGCAGAGCTCTTGCGTCACAGTGAGCTGATGCACGATCAGGTTGCACAGGTATCCACCAAAAACGCGTTCCCGATTCCTAACCGCGGCAAGCGCGTCGTCCTGATGGACTTCGGTGCGAAAAACGGCATCATCCGCGAGCTGTCCCGCCGCAACTGTGATCTGACGGTGGTTCCTTACAACACCAGCGCAGCGCAAATTTTGGCGATGAAGCCCGATGGCGTCATGCTCAGCAACGGTCCGGGCGATCCAAAGGACGTACAGGTGGCGATCGAGACGATCCGCGCCCTGATGGGACATGTGGTGATCTTCGGCATCTGTCTGGGACATCAGCTGATCTCTTTGGCCAGCGGCGCCAACACCGTTAAACTGAAATTCGGGCACCGCGGCTGTAATCACCCGGTGATCAATTTAGCAAACGGCAAGGTTGAGATGACCTCGCAAAACCACGGCTTTGCGGTAGAGGCGAAGTCCTTGGAAAATACGGATCTCGTCATGACGCATCAGGCGCTCAACGACAAAAGCGTGGAAGGAGTGCGCCATACGAAGTATCCGATCTTCAGCGTGCAGTACCACCCGGAGGCTTCACCGGGACCGGAGGACAGCAATTACCTGTTTGATCAGTTTATGGAGCTGATGGAGAAGGAGGCAGTGCAGAGATGACAAAGCGAACAGATATACATAAGATTATGGTGATCGGTTCCGGACCGATCGTCATCGGTCAGGCGGCGGAGTTCGACTATGCCGGCAGTCAGGCATGTCAGTCGCTTCGCGAGGAAGGCTATGAGGTCGTCTTGATCAACTCAAATCCGGCGACGATCATGACGGATACGGCGATTGCCGATCGCGTTTACATCGAGCCGCTGACGTTAGATTTTGCCAGCCGTATCATCTATAAGGAACGCCCGGACGCTATCTTAGGTTCTTTGGGCGGACAGACCGGACTTAACCTCGTCGTGGAATTAGCCAATTCCGGCATCTTAGAGGAATATGGCGTAGAGATTCTGGGAACGGATTTAGAGGCGATCAACAAGGCGGAGGACCGCGAGCTGTTTCGCGCGCTCATGCAGGAAATCAAGGAGCCGGTGCCGGAGAGCGATATCGTGCATACCGTGGAAGAGGCGGTTGCATTTGCTAATACCATCGGTTATCCTCTCGTCGTGCGTCCGGCATATACGCTGGGCGGTACCGGCGGCGGCTTTGCGGATAACGAGGAAGAGCTGCGCACCATCGCGGCAAACGGCTTAAAGATCTCCCCGGTGCATCAGTGTCTGATCGAGCGCAGCATCGCCGGCTACAAGGAGATCGAGTATGAGGTCATGCGCGATGCCAATGACAACGCGATTGTCGTCTGTAACATGGAAAACATCGATCCGGTCGGCATCCATACCGGAGATTCCATGGTCGTCGCACCGGTGCAGACCCTCAGCGACCGCGAGCATCAGATGCTGCGCAACGCCAGTTTAAAAATCATCCGCGCACTGAAAATCTGCGGCGGCTGTAACGTACAGCTGGCATTAGACCCGAAATCCTTCAACTATTTTGTCATCGAGGTCAACCCGCGTGTTTCCCGCTCTTCGGCGTTAGCCTCCAAGGCGACCGGCTATCCGATTGCCAAGCTGGCGGCGAAAATTGCCGTGGGGATGACGCTGGATGAAATCATCAATCCGATCACCAAGACGAGCTACGCCTGCTTTGAGCCTTCCATCGACTACATCGTCACCAAGCTGGCGCGCTTCCCGTTTGACAAATTCCCGAATGCCGACCGTCGTTTAGGTACGCAGATGAAGGCGACCGGCGAGGTGATGTCGATCGGACGCTGCTTTGAGGAGAGCTTCTTAAAGGCGGTGCGCTCATTGGAGATGAAATGCGATCACATCGAAAATGCGGAGATCGCCGAGCTTAGTGAGGAAGAGCTGTGGGAGCGTGTGGCAGTCAAGGATGATCTGCGTATGTTTACCATCGCCGAATTGCTGCGGCGGGGAAAAGATCCGGCGCGCATTCACGCCATTACGATGATTGACGACTTCTTTTTAGAGAAGTTCAGACATATCCTCTCACTGGAAAAAGAGATGCGGGAAAACCCTAAGGACATTGCCGTCTTGGCGAAGATCAAGCGTTATGGCTTTGCGGATTCCTACATCGCCCGCCAGTGGCAGATGAGCGAGCGCGAGGTGTATGAGCTGCGCAAAGCAAACGGCATCATCCCTGTCTATAAGATGGTCGACACCTGTGCCGCCGAGTTTGAAAGCGCCACGCCGTACTACTATTCGACTTATGAGCAGGAAAACGAATCGATTTCCAGCACGAACCGCAAGGTGGTCGTATTGGGCAGCGGTCCGATTCGTATCGGACAGGGCGTTGAGTTTGATTATGCGACGGTGCATTGTGTGATGACCCTGCGTGAGGCAGGCTATGAAGCTATCGTTGTCAACAATAACCCGGAGACGGTTTCCACGGACTTCTCCATCTCCGATAAACTCTACTTTGAGCCGCTGACGATCGAAGACGTCATGCACATCGTCGATTTGGAACAGCCTTTAGGCGTCATCGTGCAGTTTGGCGGACAGACGGCGATCAATCTGGCGGATAAGTTAGTCGCACGCGGCGTCAAGATCTTAGGAACGAGCTTAGAGGACATCGACCGTGCGGAGGATCGTCACGAATTTGAACGGATGCTGCATCAGTTAGAGATTCCTCAGCCGAAGGGAGAGACGGCAGTCGAGGTTGAGGAGGCGGTAAACATTGCCAACCGCATCGGCTATCCGGTGCTCGTGCGCCCATCCTATGTGCTGGGAGGCAGAGCGATGGAGATCGTGCACAACGACGATGATCTGCGCGTCTACATGGCGAGCGCCGTCAAGGAGATTTCTCACGATGCGCCGATTCTGGTTGATAAATATGTCGTGGGCAAGGAATGTGAGATCGATGCGATCGCAGACGGTGAGCACGTCTTCATTCCGGGCATCATGGAGCACATCGAACGTGCGGGCGTTCACTCCGGCGACTCCTTCTCGGTCTACCCGGCGCCGACGCTCTCCGAAAAAGTCAAAGAGACGATTGCCGACTATGCGATCCGCATCGGAAAGGGATTTCACTTCATCGGTTTATACAACATTCAGTTTATCGTCGATCAGGATGAGAACGTCTATGTGCTGGAGGTCAATCCGCGCAGCTCGCGCACGGTACCTTTCTTAAGCAAGATCACCAGCGTGCCGATGTCGCATATCGCGACAATGTGCGTGCTGGGTCACTCCCTGAAAGAGCAGGGATACCCGATCGACTGCGTGAAAGAAGAGGAAAACCGCGTCTTTGTCAAAGCGCCGGTGTTCTCCTTTGCCAAGCTGCGCAGCGTCGATACGACGTTAGGTCCGGAGATGAAATCTACCGGCGAGGCGCTGGGCGGCGATGTGACGCTGGAAAAGGCGCTGCATAAGGCGCTGATCGCCAGCGGTGTCAAGGTGCCGATGCAGGGCAACGTCCTCATCACGGTAGCGGATAAGGACAAGCAGGAGGCGTTAGACATCGCGAAACGCTTCTTCGACTGCGGCTATGGCATCTACGCGACAAGCGGCACCGCAAAATATCTGCGCAGTCATGGCATCTACGTCCATGATGCGATCAAGATCAGCGAGAATCCGGATAAAAACATCCTCAATCTCATCCGCATGGGACGCATCAACTATGTCATCAATACGATGGAGGGTTCGCATAAAACGACCTCCAACGACGGTTTCCTGATTCGCCGTGTCGCTGCCGAAAACAGCATCAGCTGCTTCACCTCTTTGGATACCGCGTATGCGATTCTGCGCGTGGTGGAGTCGATGAGCTATACGACCATCAGCATGAATGAATTGGAGCACTAGCCTATGAAACAGGAAACAGCGAAGATATTGGAAAATGAAAAGATCGCCAAGGAGACCTACCGCATGGTGCTGCGCGCGTCCATGGCAAAGGAGATGGAAGCCGGACAGTTTGTCAATCTGGCAATAGCGGGCTTCTTCCTGCGCCGTCCGATTTCAATCTGCGAGGTGATCGACGATACCCATTTCGTCCTCATCTATAAGGTGGTCGGCGAGGGAACCAAGCGGCTTTCCACGTTGGCGACCGGGGATGCGCTCGATGTGTTTGGTCCATTGGGGCACGGCTATCCCATGGAAGCAGATGAGAAAGAGGTGCTGCTCATCGGCGGGGGCGTCGGTGTGCCGCCGCTCTATGAGTTAGCCAAGCGCTATCGTGCTCTTCATGCGCAGGTCATCGTCGTTTTGGGCTTTAACGATGCGGATTCGGTATTTTATGAGCAGGCGTTTGCCCGTTTAGGCTGTGAGGTGTATGTGGCGACGATGGATGGCAGCTATGGCTATCGCGGTACGGTGATGGATGTGATCGACACGGTGGGGATCACGTGTACATTTGTGTGCAGCTGCGGTCCGACGGCGATGCTGCGGGCGGTGAGTGAACGCTATCACCGCGGCTATCTCAGCTTTGAAAGCCGGATGGCCTGCGGTATCGGCGCCTGCATGGCCTGCATTGCGAAAGATCAGCAGGAGGCGGACATGTATCATCGCATCTGCAAGGAGGGACCGGTGTTCCCGATCGGAAAGGTGGCGTTTGCATGGACTTGAGCGTAAAGCTGCCGGGTTTGCAGCTGAAAAACCCGATTATTCCCGCCAGTGGCTGCTTTGGCTTTGGCAGGGAGTTTGCCGATCTCTATGATCTAAGCAGACTGGGCGGCATCGCGATTAAAAGTGCGACGCTGCACCAGCGCTTAGGCAATCCAACCCCAAGGGTGGCGGAGACGCCGATGGGCATGCTGAATGCGATCGGTTTACAAAACCCGGGCGTTGACGTCATCATGGAAAAAGAGCTGCCGTGGCTCTCTCAGTTTGATACTGAAATCATCGCCAACGTGGCGGGCGCCAGCGAGGAAGAATATGTGGAGGTCGTTCGCCGTCTCAACGCCTCTTCGGTGGTAAAGGCGTATGAGCTTAACATCAGCTGTCCCAATGTCAAGCACGGCGGCATCGGTTTGGGAACGACGCCGGAATTAGCGGCGCATGTCACCGCAATGGTGAAAGCGGCGGCGCAAAAGCCGGTGTATGTCAAGCTCAGCCCGAATGTAACCGATATTGTCGCCATCGCCAAAGCGGTGGAAGCGGCAGGTGCGGATGGCTTAGTGCTTATCAATACCCTGATGGGAATGCGCCTCGATTTGCGCAGCGGGAAGCCGATCTTAGCCAATGTGACCGGCGGACTCAGCGGACCGGCGATTAAACCGATTGCCATTCGCATGGTCTATCAGGTCGCACAGGCGGTCAACATTCCCATTATCGGCGTGGGCGGCATCACCAGCGCCGAAGATGTGCTCGAATTTCTCTATGCGGGCGCCAGCGCCGTCGAGGTCGGCGCGCAGAACTTCGTCGACCCGTATTGCTGCATCAAGATCATTGATGCATTGCCGCAAGTATTACAAACCTATGGAATCAATTCAATCAGCGAAGCTGTCGGAAGGAGTTTTCAATCATGAATGAAAAAACGATCGTCGCTCTGGATTTTTCTAACAGAGAAGATCTCTTTGCCTTTTTGGCGAAATTTGACGAACCGATCTATGTGAAGATCGGCATGGAACTGACCTATGCTTTCGGTTTGGACATCATCTCCGAAATCCGTAAGATGGGGCATCACATCTTCTTGGATTTGAAGCTGCATGACATCCCTAACACGGTGAAGCAGGCGATGAAAAATTTAGCGCGCTTAGACGTCGACATCGTCAACTTGCACTGCGGCGGCGGTATCGCCATGATGAAGGCGGCTGTCGAAGGCTTGCAGGAAGGCGCGCAGGACGGCAAGCGTCCGCTGTGCATCGGCGTTACCCAGCTGACATCTACCTCCAAGGAAGCGATGAATGAGGAACTGGGCATTCCGGGCGAGGTCATCGACTGTGTCATCAAATATGCGAAGAATGCCAAAGCGGCCGGTTTGGATGGCGTCGTGTGCTCCGTACATGAAGCGGCGGCGATCCATGAGGCGTGCGGCAGCGACTTCTTGACCGTAACGCCGGGCATCCGTTTAGCGGATGATTCCAAAGACGACCAGAAGCGTGTCGCTACACCGGCATACGCCAAGGAGCAGGGCTGTGATCACATCGTCGTCGGCCGCTCGATCACCAAGAGCAGCGATCCGCTGAAAACGTATCGGGAAATCGAAGCGATTATGGAAGCATAGCAGAAAAGGCAGGGGAGAAATCCTCTGCTTTTTTGTACAGATTGAAAGGAAGAAAGAAACCGAACTTGCCATCAAGCGATTGTATTTCATCTAATCTCTCACGCAAAGGAAATGATTGACAAAAAGGCTGGGGGGGGGGGGGGGGGGTATCATTTTCTTAAGGGGTAGGGGTGCATAACAAGAAAGCCTCCTCCCGCTTAGAGAGGAAAGAGGAAAATGATGAAACACAGATGGAAAAGGTTGACTTGCGTCCTTGTACTGCTGTGCCTGTTAGTTCCCTATGGAGCTCTTCGGGCGGCAGATACACCAATCAAAGAAACGGCGATCTATGAAACGAGTACACAGATGGAGGAAGGAAAAGCGATCATTACGCTGACCCAGATCAACAGCGAGGTGACGGTTACACAGGCACAATATCCTGACGGCACCATAGAAAGCGAGCCGAAAGAAGTGCTGACCTATGCAGTAGAGGAAGACGGCACGTATGAATGGCAGATCACGTATTATGAGAATGCGGATACAAATCGGCAAAGCTATCAGACGAGCGTACAGACAGAGGTGACAGGTATCGAAGATCAGGAGAATACACAGGGGAGTGATGAGATCGTTCCGCTGTCACAGGGAGAAAAGAGAGAAGTATCGAGTGAAGCCGAGCTGAGAGAAGCGATTGCGCGGGCAAACGAGCTGGGAGCGCAAGCGGCGGCGTCAGGCGTTGAGATGGAGCCGATGACGATTGAGCTGACGGCGGATATTTACTTTGATACGGTGTCAGATGGAAATAAAATCTTTGAGTTTACAGATGGAGCGAACGTTTCTCTGGAAGGAAACGGCCATCGGATTTCTCCGTCAACTGCGTTTATCGAACGTATGGGGAAAAAAACGTCAAGCTATCGCATCCTTGTTTTATCAGCCGCGAAATTATCATTGCATCAGGTGATTTTAGATGGAAGAGGGAATGATGATTTCTATATTCTCGGTGTTTATATGATAAAAGGGGAGATTGCTGACGAATTAGCTTCAGAGCTGGTTATCAACGAAGGTACGGAAATACGAGGAATGGTCTACGGTAATTATGGCGCAATTACAAACAATGGTGGCAATGTCGTTATGAACGGTGGAAGCATTTATGATAATATAGCACACTCTTATAGTCTTGGCGGAGGGGCTTATTTGTCGATGAGCACCTCTCATGATTGCACTTTTGTGATGAACGGCGGTGAGATTTATAATAATGTTAATAAGACTTTTGTTGGAGGAGCGATTTATATCAGAAAAGGTGCATATGATAATGAGTTCATTATTAATAACGGTAAAATTCATCATAATCGAGCGTTAGGCGGAGGTGCGATATTTTCATTCAAGGCCATGTTGACAATCAACGGCGGCGAGATTTATGAGAATGAGGCGACAGTCGATGTGCTGCCAAGCAGTTCTTATGATTCCGGAGAAGGCGGCGGCGCCATTACCTTGCAGTTAAATTCCACCGGCTACATCAACGGAGGAAAGATTTATAACAACTACTCCGATCTCTCCGGCGGTGCAATTCAAGTGTTTGCCAATTCCTCTTTAACGATCAACAATGCGGAAATCTATAACAACGAGGCAGAAAGTCATGGCGGTGCGATCTGTGTGGCAGACGCCTACTCTCAAGATCAGGCGACAAAATCAGTTCTGACGATCAACAATGCGGTTTTGCATGATAATATCGCTCGTTCCACCTTCTCCGAGGATGGACAGTCCAGCTCTCCGCATGCCCCGGGCGGAGGTGCTATCTATGCACACGAATTCTGTGAGGTCTATCTGAATGAAGGCGCACAGCTGTATCGCAATCAAACTCAATCAAATGGACATGGCGGTGCCATCTATATCTGCTTCGGCGGTCTGTTACAGATGGATGGCGGCGTTATCTCTGACAATCTCTCTGCCGCAAACGGCGGAGCCATCTATCTGGAAGGAGCGGACAGTTACAGCGGCGTCATTCATGGCTCAATGCCGGATGACGGCTATGCGGAAGGCTCCCTGATGCGTTTCAATGACGGATTGATCGCCAACAATCATGCGATGGCAAACGGCGGAGCGATCTATGCCGAGGGTGACAACATGGTAGAGGATGTAGAATACCGCGGCGGTGCATGTCTGATGAACGGCGGAGTGATCACAGCCAATCAGGCGGACATGCAGGGAGGCGGTGTCTATCTGGAAGGGAAAGAAACAGGACAGCGATCTTCCAGCTTCCATATGACAGATGGAGCCTTGTACTTCAATATAGCGGGCAAGGAAGGGAATAGTTCCAGCGGTGCGGATATGGCAGGAGCGGAGCTGTACAGCGAAGGAGGGAATACGCATTTCAGCGTAGTCAGCGCCCAAAGCATCAGCGAGTACCTGCATGATGAGAGTCATCGCTATGTACCGGACAAGGACAGAGAGGTATGGTTCAGCGCATGGTATGATGATTACAGCGATGAAGATGAGGAGTATGGAAAGAAAGCGGAGGCGATTGGAAGCGGGACTCACAGCGGACGATATATGAGTTCTCAGGTAATCGACCGCAAGAGCTATGAGCCGCAGGCCAATAGTGATGCGTATAAAGCGCTGATCTTAGATCGGACGACGGCGCTGGAGATAGAAAAGAGTGTCAGCGGAGAAGGGATGGATGAAGAAGCGGAATATACCTTTGAGATCACGATGGATGTGGCGAAGCAGGGAGGAAAGAAGTATCCGATCACATATGAGGGAGAAGTGAAGCAGGAAGGGATCGGAACCCTGAAAGATGGAAGCAGTTATCTGGTGGTAGAAGAAGGGAAAGCGATCATCCGGATGAAAGCGGGAGAGAAGGTATTGATCGAAGGATTGCCGGCAGGCTGTAAGATAGAGGCAGAAGAGATCGGCAGTGAAGGAGCGAAGGAGACGAGAATAGAAGTAGAGGGAGCAGAGGAAGAAGCGAAGATAGAGGAAGCGAGCAGGAAGGCAGAGACGGCGACGATCAGCAGATGGGAGAATGCGAAGGAGAGCACAAAGGTGCGCATCCACTATGAGAACATCTATGAGAAAGAGGAGACGATAACGCCGCCAGAGAAAGAGGAGCCAATCAAGGAAGAGGAAGAGAAGAAAGAAGAGATCATAAAGGAGGAGAATCCAAAAGAAGAGAAAGAGACGCAGACAGGAGCGATGACAGGGACATCGTTATTCCTGATGACGGCGCTGCTTTCGCTGGGCATTGTAGGCGTGCTGGCATATCAAAAGCGCATTGCAGCGAAGAAATAGACAGATACACAGACGCTTTGATGCAGCCTGCTGTTCGAGAGTCATCTGACATGAAAATAATGTAATCGCTTAAAAAGCGGTTGACAAATGACGATCTTTTGCATTACACTATAAACAGATAGCCAGAATTGTTACTTTACTTGATAAAGGCAAGATCAGCATCGGACGTAGATTTTACGCTGTGCTGATCTTTTTGTTTGGTGATCGAAGGGGGTGAAGCGCATGGCACAAAGGGAATATGTCATTCAAAGACTGATTAACAACAACGTCGTCTTTTCGTTAGATGAAAGCGGAAAGGAGATCATCCTGTTTGGAAAAGCGATCGGCTTTGGCAAAAAACGCGGAGATACAGTGCCCAAGGAGGCGATCATCAAGCGTTTTGAGATGGCGGATGCCAATCAGAGGAATTACCTGACGAATCTGGTAGAGACGATTCAGCCTGTTTACATCGATCTGGCAGCTAAGATCATCGCTTTGTTTGAGGAGGCCTTTGCCGTCAAGGTCAATGATATGATGATCATTTCGCTGTCCGATCATCTTTCTAATGCAATTCTGAACAAGCGGGAGGGCTTCGAGGTAGCGCTGGATATTTTGACGGAGATTAAAAATGTTTATCCCAAAGAATTTCGCATCGCCGCACAGGCGCTGGGTTTGATCGAGGAAGAGCTCGGTGTCATGCTCAGCGAAGATGAGGCCGGTTATATCGTACTGCATTATCTCAACTGCACGACAAGTCAGTATCGCAGCGACGCTAAGGAACGCCTGCTGTTTCAACAGCGGCTGATTGGGATCGTCGAGGATTTTTATCAGTGCCGTTTGCAGCGAAACAGCTTATATTACACACGTTTTTTGACACACCTGAGCTTTCTCTTCTCCCGTTTGCATGCGAAAGGGGAACTGCTCGATAACGGCTTCACCGTGTATGACTTGATAAAAAAGCAGTTTCCGCGCCTTGCCGCATGTGCAAGTCGATGTGCAGAGATGATCGAAGCGGATTTTGCGGTGACGATCAGCGAGGAAGAAAAGGGCTATTTGGCGGTGCATATCAAAAATATGTTACAGGCGATGGAAAAGGAGGAACACCATGAAAGCGATGATTGAAAGGGATCAGTGCATGGGATGTGCCAACTGTCTGCCGCACTGTCCTCAAGGCATCCTGCAGCTTTCGCAAACGCGCAATGTGCGCGGCGTATATCCCATAAAGATGAAGGACGCTTCCCGCTGTGTCGGCTGCGGGGTATGTGAACTGATGTGTACGACGGCGGCGATCCATGTGTCGGGAATAAAGCATAGCGGCTATGCGCTGATCGACAGGGAACATACCGTACCACATGCCGGCTGCTATCTGGGTTCGCTCACAAAGGCGTTGGCTGATGCGATTGCGGCGATGGGAATCCAGCAGGAAGCGGTGCTCTTTAAAAAGAAAGCGTCGGATGTCAATCTGCATATCAAAACCTATACGTATGAGGATGACGCCTATTTCACAGAGGCTTTGCGCTACCAGCAAGCGAATCCCCGGCACATCGTCATCGCCATCTGTCCCAGCAGCAAGCCTCTTTCTACCATGCGCAACGAGGAGCGCTTGCGACATTTGCGGGATACGGCGATTACCATTGTGCATACCTCTGACTGGTTTGAGACGGATTCCTTTGACGAGGAGCCAAAGCGAGGGGGGACGCATGTGTTAGAGGAGCTTGCTAAGCAGGAGGGTGCTTATTTTGCGGCACGCGCTGCGGCGAACACCCCATTGCAGCTGCGTCAGTTACAGTCATATCTTGAAAAGGCGTTTAGCTATCAGCGCGAGGGAAAGGGATGCAACATTGTCGAGCTGGTATTCCCTTGCTTCTACCGTCTCAGCAACAGACCCTCACAGCTGATGGAAGCGTCAGCTATCACTCGTGTGCGCCGCTGGTTTACACAGCAGGTCTTGCCTGCCTATCCGCAGGGGATTCTCATAGACAAGGGCGCGCAGGCAAAAGAAGGATGAGGAAATCGTCTTTCCCTTGGCAAGGAGGGTGATCGCGCTTTGCTGTGTGGGGAAAAGGAGAAAGGAAGGGAAGTATGGGATGGTTTCATAGAGAGAAACACGAACAGGAAAAGGAGGTGTTTGCCCCGATCAGCGGTTCTATCCGATCGCTAGCCTCATTGAAGGACGGGGTGTTTTCCGAGGGATTGCTAGGGGAGGGCTGTGTGATCGATCCGCAGTCTCAGACGCTGTACGCCCCCTTTGACGGACGTGTGACGATGGAGGTGGAAAGCGGACATGCCATCGGCTTGATGAGCGATCAGGGAGTCGAGGTACTCCTGCACGTCGGGCTGGAGACGGTTGCCATGGCAGGCGCAGGCTTTCACTACATGGTCAAGGAGGGAGACGCTATTCGCAAGGGAGAGGCGCTGATGAGCTTCTCCAAGGCGCAGATTGCCGCGGCAGGCTGTCAGGACAGCGTCATCCTCATCGTATCGAACACAAAGCAGTTCAGTGCGGTAAAGCTGTTGGCGAAAGAGTATGTGAAACAGACACAGCCGCTGCTTTCGGTGCGCTGAACCAGACATCGGTAACCAGAATTGTTACTTCCATCAGGCAAGATCAGTACCGGTGAGCAATGATTCCAATGAAAAGCTGTCAAGCGGGAAAGGAGAAAAGAAAATGGAAGATCTTGCGAAAAAATGTATTGCATTGGTAGGAGGGATCGACAATATCAAAGCGGTGTCTCATTGTGCTACCCGGCTTCGCTTCACCTTGAAGGATGCGCAGAAAATCGACGATCAGGGAATGGAGGAAACGGCGGAGATTTTAAAGGTCATGCAGGTAGGCGCGCAGACGCAGCTGGTTGTCGGCAGCGACGCTCCGACGCTGTATGGCATCGTCAGCAAACTTGTTGAGGAGGGCAAAGGCGGTAAGGACGACGCGCAGGAAGCAAAGGGGGAAAAGCGAGAGAAGGGTTCTTTCTTCGGGAAGTTCTTCGATGCGTGCAGCAGCATGTTTACCCCGCTGGTGCCGGCGTTTACGGCTGCCGGTATGATCAAAGCGATTCTGGCGATCATGGTAGCATTGGGCTTGCCGAATGATTCTCAGGAGTATATCGTCATCAATTTCGTATCGGATACGATTTTCTACTATCTGCCGGTGGTGCTGGCGGTCACAGCGGCGTCTTACTTTGGCTGCAACCGCTACATCGCTGCCGCCGTCTGTGCGATGTTTGTGCATCCGACGTATGTCGGCTTGGTGAGCGCGGGGGAGAGTGTCAGCTTCTTTGGCATTCCGCTGACCTTGGCCAATTATTCCTCGACTGTATTTCCGACGATTTTAACCGTTTGGTTCATGTCTTATGTGGAGCGTTTCGCTCATAAGATCTCGCCGAAGGTCATCCGTGCCATCATGGAGCCGATGCTGACGTTTCTGATCACATTCCCGATCGGGCTGCTGCTGTTAGGGCCGATCGGTTCGATTCTCGGTGAGTGGTTTATGCGCTTCTTTGAGGTGTTGGACAATCATATCCCATTCTTGGTACCGACAGTCATGGGCGCAGTGACGCCGTTCCTCGTCTTTGTCGGCATGCACCGCGCGGTCGGTACGCTGGAGACGATGCAGATCGCACAGCAGGGCTCCAGCGCAATCTCGGGCTCCGGTCAGTTGGCCAGCAACATCGCGCAGGGTGCTTCCACCTTGGTGCTCTCTTTGAAATCAAAGGATCAAAAGGTGAAGCCGCTCGCCTTTACCGCGGCGATCACCGCCTTGTGCGGCATCACGGAACCGGCGCTGTATGGCTTTACATCGAAAAATAAAAAGTCGCTGATTGCGACGATCTTGGGCGGGGCTGCCGGCGGCTTCTATGCCGGATGCACGCATCTGGTGCGCTTTGCCAAGGGGGCGCCGGGAATTCCGACACTGCCGGTCTTCATCAGTCTGGAAAATCCGATGAATATCATCAATGCCTGCATCACCGTCGTGATCGCCTTTGCGGTTGCCTTTATCGCCGCATGGCTGCTCATCAAGCCAAACGAGGTGCGCTGAGGACTATCAGAGGTCTGCCGAAAAGCAGACTTCTTTTTTCGGCGCTTATCTTTCTGTGAAAGCGGCTGTGACAGAGAGTCTGTCTGCTCTGATAGGGAGGAGTGAGGAGTAAAGTGATGAGGAGCATACCGCTATGTGTTTGTGGGGAGAAGTGCGATGAGGGCTGCAATACAGGAGAAAGGGACGTTCTCTAAAAGCGATGCATGCAGCGAGAAGATCGTCACAAGAAAACAAAGAAGCTTCACTCTGTGTAAAAAAGTCATATTGCTTCTCATGTTTTTTCATGACGAAAGCGAATAAATCTGCTATAATCTCAAAGAAAATGCAGAGGGGGAGTCAGGATGATCGCAAAAAGGCTTTGGGGTGTGATGAAGCGGGATGCCGTGTTGTCCCTCTCTTTCTTGTGCGCGTTCGTTTCGTGTCTGTTTGTCCCGCCAAGTCTCGATACGCTTTCTTACATTGATTTTCGCACGCTGGGGCTGCTGTTTTGTCTGATGCTGGTGATTGCCGGCTTTCGCAAAGCGTCGTTGTTTCACTCTATCGGCTGCCGTTTGCTGAAGCGCTCGCACACGCGCCGTCAGGTGGTGGGGGTGCTTGTCTTTCTGTGCTTTTTTTGCAGCATGCTGATCACCAATGACGTTGCGCTGATCACCTTCGTTCCTTTTTCAATCATGGTCTTGCAGATGGCGGGCATGGCGGATGGCATCTGTATGAGCGTCGTTTTGCTGACCATCGCCGCCAATCTGGGCAGCATGTTCACACCGATCGGCAATCCGCAGAATTTATATCTGTTCGCTTTGAGTCAAAGCTCCTTCTTCTCTTTTCTAGGGCTGATGTTTCCTTATACGCTGGCGGCGGGCGCTTTGCTGGCGCTGTGTGTCTTTGTGTGCAATCGCAGGGAGCCTTTGCAGGTACAGACGCCAAAGCCGCCCTGTGTCGATCTGCGGGCGGTGACCTTTGATCTGCTGCTGTTTGCGCTGTGTCTGCTCAGCGTAGCGGGGATCATCGATCGCTATGCGCTTGTGCTTGTGGTCGTCCTCGCTGTCGCATGGCAGGATCGCGCGTTGTTTTTGCAGGCGGACTATGCGTTGCTGGCGACCTTTGTGTTCTTCTTCGTGTTCATCGGCAACATGAATCAGGTGGAGTGGCTGCATCAGCTCATCTTGGGGATTGTCGACTCGCATGAGCGGATCGTCGCCGTCTTGCTCTCTCAGCTTGTCAGCAATGTACCGGCGGCAATGCTGCTGTCCCAATATACCACATCGTTTAATGAACTCATCATCGGCGTCAATCTGGGCGGCTTGGGAACGCTGATCGCATCGATGGCCAGCTTGATCAGCTACAAGCAGATCGCCGCGGCAGCTCCCTTGCAGAAAGGGCGGTATCTGTGTCTGTTCACCATGATGAATGTGCTATTTTTATTGCTTCTGTTTTGGATTTGATCTGCGTGACATCGCCTTTGGATGAATTGCAATCCAAGCGGCAGTATGGTAAAATTTGCTCATAGTGTGTATGTGGCAGGGAGGATGACAAATGGAAGCATATAAAAAGGAATTTATCGAGTTTATGGTCGAGAGCGAGGTGCTGAAATTCGGCGATTTCACCTTAAAGAGCGGACGGAAATCACCGTTTTTCATGAATGCGGGCGCTTATGTCAACGGCCGTCAGCTGCGCCGCCTGGGCGAGTATTACGCGAAGGCCATCCATGACAATTACGGTCTGGATTTCGATGTGCTCTTCGGTCCGGCGTATAAGGGCATTCCTTTGAGCGTGGCGACGACGATGGCGATCAGCGAGCTGTATGGCAAGGAGATTCGCTATTGCTCCAACCGCAAGGAGGTCAAGGATCACGGTGACACCGGCATTTTGCTGGGTTCCAAGCTGAAGGATGGGGATCGCGTCGTCATCATTGAGGATGTGACCACCTCGGGGAAATCGATTGAGGAGACCTACCCGATTTTAAAGGCGCAGGCAGATGTGGAGATCAAGGGATTGATCGTTTCGCTCAACCGCAACGAAAAGGGAAAGAGCGGCAATCAAAGCGCATTGGCACAGATCAAGGAGCTGTATGGCTTTGAGACGGCGGCCATCGTCAGCATGCCGGAGGTCGTCGAGCATCTCTACAACCGTCCGTGCATGGGGAAAGTTATCATCGACGATGAACTCAAAGCGCGCATCGATGCGTATTACGCACAGTACGGCGCACAGTAGTCTATGAGAGCCTTCTTGCGAAAGGCTCTTTTACAATCATGAAAACGGGCGGGGATTGCCATAAAACGCGGCTTGACATCTCTCAGGGTGAGAGCGGCATGCCTGTATCGTTTTCATAAAAAGGGAGGAAAATGTATGTTAGAACAAATAACGGCACACGTAGAGAAACATTTGGCAGCGTATGCGGCACTGGTAAAGCAGATGTATGAACATCCGGAGATCGGCAATGAGGAATTTGAAACGATGGCGCTGTTAGCCGATGCGCTGGAGCAGCTGGGCTTTGCGACACAGCGCGGCTTTGTCTGCCCAACCGGATTTCAGGGCGTTTATCGGGGAAAGAAACCGGGTGCGGTGATCGCTTATCTGTGCGAGTATGATGCCTTGCCGGAGGTTGGACATGGCTGCGGGCACAACCTGATTGCGGCGATCTCCATCGCTGCCGGTGCGGCGTTAAAAGAGCTGGTCGATACTCTTGGCGGCGAGGTGCGTGTGATCGGTACGCCGGCGGAGGAGAACTTCGGCGGTAAGGTGACGATGGCGCAGGCGCATGTCTTTGACGATGTCGATGCGGCGATGATGATCCACCCTTCCACAGAGGATCGCCTTGGCGGGCGCACACTGGCGCTCTATCCGCTCAAATTTGAATTCTTTGGCAGAAATGCGCATGGCTGTCATCCGCAAAACGGGCGTTCTGCGCTGGATAGTGCGGTGATGAGCTATCAGGCGATCAGCCTGCTGCGTCAATATGTGGAACCCAACACGTACATTCACGGCATTATCCGAAACGGCGGGGAGGCGGCCAATGTCATTCCGGCCTACGCTTCGATGGAGTATTATTTCCGCGGTGAGACGATGGGGTATGTCAGGGAGCTGTGCGAGCGGGCAGAGGCTTGTGTAAAGGGCGCTTGTGAGGCGAGCGGCTGCACGTATGAGACGAGCGTCTATGAATGCCCGTATGAGGACAATGTGATTAACTATACGCTGTGCGATCTGTTGAAAGAGGCGTATGCGCAGGTCGGACGCAGGGAGGTGCTGGCGGTGGATGAGGTGCCTTCCGGCTCCAGCGACATCGGCGCGGTCAGCTACGTATGTCCGACCCTGCATGGTTATATCAAGATCGCCGACGCGTGTGTGAACGGACATTCCAAGCAGATGGCGGACGCTACGGTATCCGCACAGGGAACAAAGGCGCTAAGAGATGGCGGAATCGCTTTGGCGCTGGTCGGCGCATGGCTGTTGGAGCAGCCTTCACTGTTAGCCAAGGCGAAGGAGGAGCTTGCCAATACGCTGAAACGCTGATACGAAAGGGGAGAAAGGCGAGATGGAACTTGTCATGCTGGGCGTGCTTTGCATGCTTGTGGTGATTGGCTTTGCGCTGCTGTTTTGGGAGGGGCGCCGCCGTTATCGGGATACGTCCGCCATGCTGGCGCAAAAGCAAAAGGAAGCGGAAATGCTGCGTCAGCAGCTTGCCCTTTCCCAGAATGCCGATCAAAGCCTGCTGTTGAAATCACAGCAGACCGCCACCTCTCTCGATGCGATGAACCGCCAGTTTCAGACGCTGTTTCGCGAGGTGACACAGTTAGGCAAGGAGAGTGCGCTCACCATGTCGTCTTTAGCGCAGATCGAGGAGCAGGTAGCGGCGATGAATCGGGTCATGGTAAATAAAAAGGCGCGCGGCAACTGGGGCGAATATCAGCTGGGGATGCTGTTGGCGCTGTATGCCGGAGAGAGCAGGGAGGTGTATGAAGCACAGTACACGCTTGCTAACGGCATGATTGCCGACTATGTGCTGCATGTGCCCGGCAGCGATCGGCCGCTTTGCATCGATGCGAAGTTTCCCTTGGAGTATTATCAGGGCATCGTCGAAAGCGAACAACAGGGAGAGCGCACGGCGCGTTACAGCGCATTGTTTCAAACGAGCATCAAAAAGCATATCGATGACATCGCCCGTAAGTACATCAATGCGCAGACGAGCGATCAGGCGGTGATGTTTGTGCCCAGCGAGGCGATTTACACCTATATCTGCGCACAGTGTGAGGAGCTCTTTACCTACGCTTATCAAAAGCATGTGCTGATCACTTCGCCGACGACGTTAGTCGGCGTGGTCTTTACGCTGGTCAACGCGACAAAGGACATGCGCAGAAGCGCGCATGTGAAGCAGCTGGAAAAGGAGATTGCCGCTTTGCAGCAGGACGCTGGTCGGCTGACACAGCGCTTGGAGAAAAGCGAGCGTGCTCTGACACAGGCGCAGGAGAGCCTTGCGGAGAGCGCGACGAGTGCCCGCAAGCTGGCAAAGCGCATTGTTAAGATCGGTGACGGTGAAGTGATGGAAGAATAGAAAATGCAGAGAGTGCACCTGTGAGGGGGCAGGGCTCTGCATTTTTTAATGGAAAGAAGAAAATGTATATTCATATAAGTCGCTTCGATAGTAAGAGGCGGTGTAATGTACCGGCGTCGTTTCATCCAGATAGCGGATGGAGATGCTTTGCAGGATGGCTCTGCTGTCGGTTTGCAGCAGCTGCAGCTGTTTTGGAGTCCCTTCCACGGCACGTAAGCGTGTGGAAAAGCCGGTGATGCTCAGTCCGATTTTTTCGACATACGCTTCCAGTGAGTGTACCATGGCGTTTAAATCTAAATCCTTAAAATACTTGGCAGGCATATAGCTGTCCTGAATGGCGATCGGCGTGCCGTTCCCCGTGCGCAGGCGGCTGAGATAATACATCGTTTCATCCTCTTTGATATTGAGCTCCTTGGCAATCGTCGGTTCGTCTCTGCCGCAAAGAACTTTAAATTCCAGCAGCTGACTGCCGGCAACCATGCCGATATGCTGCATATCCTCAGTGAAGCTCATCTTTTTTTGAATGTTTCGGTTGACGGATTTAGAGGCGACAAACGATCCTTTTCCTGGCGTGCGTTTGATGATCCCCTGCAAGGCGAGGTCGGATAGCGCATTGTGCACGGTCTGGCGCCCGAAGTGAAACTGTTCGACCAGCTCGGATTCCGGTGGTATCTGATCGCCGATTTTCAACTCCCCGCTGGCGATCTTTGCCAGCAGGTGGTTGATGATGATCTGTTTTTTTGAGGATGGATGCTGCTTTGCCATGGCTGTCGACCTCCCGCTGCTTTCTAGGCTGACTCTATTATATCATTATTTTCCACATTTTTACAAAACGGTGAAAGTTCCGTACATTATTTTGATAACTCTGTATATTTTTTCTTGTTTAGCTGCTGTTTTATGGTACGGATATACTTATTTTAATACTCTCTTTCACTAATTATACGTATATTTTAAAAATATATGTACATTTTAACGAAACTGTGCTATGCTTGGGATGTACAAGAACATGCTGTGCACGGCTGAGATGCTTGTCATCATGAAGGAGGGAAAATCATGAGTCTTTCTGCTATTTTCATCATTAGTTTGCTGACCGGTTTGGCATATTTACAGCGCCGCGCGCTGGGCGACTGTCAGCTGGAGCGTCCGATTGTCTTAGGACCGCTGATCGGTCTGGTCTTGAACGATTTTTCAACCGGGCTTTATGTCGGCGCTTCCTTGGAACTGGTATTTATGGGAGCACAGGCCATCGGCGGCTCCGTGCCATCCAATGTTGCGATCGGCAGCGCATTGGGAACCTCGATCGCCATCAGCAGCGGCACCGGATTAGAGGGCGCCATGGCGATTGCCGTACCGGTTGCGGTCGTCGCTTCCACCTTTGAGATGTTCGCCAAGACCATCTGTGCATTTACCGTCCATGTGGCGGATCGCTATGCGCGTGAAGATAACTACGGCGGCATCTGCATGATCAACCACATCGGTAACTTCGTTCATTTTCTCGCTTATTTCATTCCTACCTTTTTAGCGCTGTATTTCGGTGCGGAATATGTGACAGAGCTGATGGCGATGATTCCATCCAGCGTAATGTCCGGCATTCAGGCGGTTGGTAATCTGCTGCCGGCGTTAGGCTTCGGCTTGCTGCTCAACAATCTGGCAACGCGCGCTTACCTGCCTTATTTCTTTATCGGATTTGCCATCGCGGCCTATGTGCCTGCCTTCGGGCTGATGGGCATCGCTTTTTTGGGAGTCGCCTATGTCTGCTTATATGCCATGAGAAATCATGAAGAGGAGGAATTGTGATATGAGTGAAAAGACAGCTTTAACCAAAAGAGATCTGTTTCATCTGTTTCTGCGATGCAACGCGGTGCAATCCTCGTTTAACTTCGAGCGTCAGCAGGCGCTGGGCTTTGAATGGGGCATGCTTCCGATTTTAAAGAAGCTCTACAAAGATAACAAAGAGGAGCGTGTGCGGGCATACGCACGTCATTTGGAATACTTTAATTCCCACCCTTGGACCTGCGGCGCAATTTTCGGCATCGTCGCCAGCATGGAGGAGCGAAGGGCAAATGGGGAAGACGTCAGTGAAGAGAATATCGGCGCGGTAAAGGCGGCGCTGATGGGTCCTCTTGCCGGTATCGGTGATTCCCTGTTTTGGGGAACCGTTCGTCCGATCGTCGCCGGTCTGTGCGCTTCTCTCGCGTTGAGCGGAAACGGAATTGCCCCACTCCTCTTTGTCATCGTCTTAAACGTCATTCATTTCGGTTTGCAGTATTGGGGCGTCATGAACGGCTATAAGCTATCGGAAAACTTCATGGAGAAGATGGAGAACATGCAGATCAAGCGTTGGATGTCGGCTGCCACCATCTTGGGCTTGATCGTCGTAGGCGGGCTGAGCGCCACGTGGCTCAACGTCACTACGCCGTTGGTTTACACCGTAGGCGATGCGAGCGTCGCTGTGCAGTCGACCTTAGACGCTATTTTGCCAAAGCTGTTGCCGCTGTTGGCGACGCTGGGCGTATTCGCTTTGCTGCGAAAAGGAATTTCCACGACAAAGGTGATGGGAATCCTCATCGTGATCGGTTTCTTCTGCGGCTTCTTCGGCATTTTGGCATAAAGGAGGAGAGTGTGTATGGAGTTTACACTGATCAGGATCGACGATCGTCTCATCCACGGACAGGTGGCGCTGGGATGGTCAAGGTCCAAGGGCATCAACTGTATTTTGGCAGTTGATGATGCAACGGCCGCCAACGCTCTGCAATGCTCTCTTTTGAAACTGGCAACACCGCCGGGAGTCGTTTCTTACATCGTCGGTGAAAAAAAGGCGAAAGAGCTGATAGACAGCGGCAAGCTGGAGAAAAAGCGAGTTATGCTGCTGGTCAAAGGGGTCGATACCCTATCGCACCTCAAAGCGAGCGGCGTAGAGATTAAAGAGGTCAATGTTGGCAATCTGCGCACCAAGGGAGGACGCAAGCTGTTAGAGATCGTTCATTGCAGCGATCATGAAATCGCATCCTTTCAAACGCTGATTTCACAAGGGGTCACCTTTTATGCCCAGTCGCTTCCGGATCAGCCGATCACTGATTTTAATCAGGTCGTGAAAGGGGCGGTGGGGAGCGATGATGTTTGATTCAATCGCACAGCCATATCAAAAAAGCAGATACAGTGTCACTGCCCGCAACGGTATGGTCTGTGCCAGCAATCCTTTGGCTTCACAGGCCGGCCTCGACATGCTGAAGATGGGCGGCAATGCGGTGGATGCCGCTATCGCGGCGGCAGCGGTGCTCAGCGTCGTCGAACCGATGAGCAACGGCTTGGGAGGCGATGTGTTTGCCATCGTATGGATGAAAGACAAGCTGTATGGACTCAACGCTTCCGGCTATTCGCCTCGCCGGCTGACGATTGATGCATTGAAAAAGAGAGGATGGAAGACGATACCGAAACATGGCTGGATACCGGTGACGGTACCCGGACAGCCTAAGGCGTGGGCAGCGCTGTCAAAACGCTTTGGAAAGCTGCCGCTCACAAAGACGCTGGCGCCGGCGATTCGCTATGCCCGTGAAGGCTATCCGCTTTCTCCGGTTGCCGCGCATCTGTGGAAGAAATACGTGGTGAAAAATACTGCGCTCTTTCAAGGCGATGCCGTCTATGACGAGTGGTTTCGCGTATTTACCAAGGCAGGCGCCTCTTATGATTTTGGGGACATCGTCCGTTTCGAGGACCATGCACGCACGCTGGAGCTGATTGCTCAGACACAGGGAGACGCCTTCTATCACGGCGAGATCGCCGATGCGATTATCCGTCAAAGTCACCGTGATCACGGCTATCTGGAAAAGGAGGATCTCGAGGAGTACGACGTGGAATGGGTAGAGCCGATTTCCGTCAATTACCGCGGCTATGACGTATGGGAACTCCCGCCCAACGGGCAGGGAATCGTCACGCTGATGGCACTCAATATCTTAAAGCAGTTTCCTATTGATCAAAAGGAGGACGCTTTGACCTATCACTTGCAGTGGGAGGCAATCAAATACGCCTTTTCCGACGCACTTGCCAGCGTGACGGATCGCAAGGATATGAAAGTGGATTTTCGATCTTTTTTAAGCGATGCCTATGGAAAAAAACGAGCGGCGCAGATCAAGGAGCACGCGGCGACGCCATGTGCGCTGACGCCTCCTAAAAGCGGCACCGTCTATCTGTGCAGCGCTGATCAGGAGGGAAACATGGTCTCTTTCATCCAGAGCAATTATATGGATTTCGGATCGGGAATCGTCATTGAGAACTATGGGATCGCCATGCAAAACCGCGGCGCTGACTTTTCGCTTGATGAGAGGGACGCCAATGCGCTCGCCGGGCATAAGCGCAGCTACCATACGATCATTCCGGGCTTTTTGACAAAGGATGGCAAAGCCGTCGGTCCCTTTGGCGTGATGGGCGGCTACATGCAGCCGCAGGGGCATTTGCAGGTGCTGATGAATTATATCGACTTTCACCTCAACCCGCAGATGTGCATCGATGCGCCTCGCTGGCAGTGGAAGGAGGGAAAACAGCTGATCGTAGAGCCTCAGTTTGACCGGCAGATCGTTGAGGAGCTGAGGCGGCGCGGACATCTGGTCACCGTCTCCGAGGATTGCTTCTCCTATGGCCGGGCAGAGATGATCGTCCGTTTGGATAACGGCGTTTATGTCGGAGCCAGCGAATCGCGGACAGATGGAAATGTCAGCTGTTACTGAGATGAAATTTTTAATACAGTTTTATTTCGCATGGTTTCGTATCGGCCTGTTTACCTTTGGCGGCGGATATGCGATGCTGCCGCTGATGCAGCGGGAACTGGTCGAGCACTATCAATGGACGAGCGAGGAGGAAATGATCGACTATTTTGCTATCGCACAGTGTACGCCGGGCATTATCGCCGCCAATACGGCCATCCTCGTCGGTTATCAGCGCAAAGGAGTGATTGGAGGAATCGTCGGCGCCTTAGGGGTCGTCTCCCCCTCCTTGCTCGTCATCACGATCATCGCCAAGGCGATCAGCAATTTTTCTGAGTTAGCGATCGTCTCTCACGCGCTGAACGGTATTCAGGTAGCCGTCTGTATGCTGATGATCAACTCGATCATCAAATTATGGAAATCCAGTGTAAAAAGCATTGCCGGCGTCTGTATTTTCGCAGCGGCGCTGCTATTGTCGCTCTTCTCCGGTCTCTCTATGATGATTCTTGTCATCGCCGCGATTGTGGCAGGAATTGTGCTGGATCGAATGGGGGTGAAACCGTGAATATTCTCTGGCAGCTATTTGTGGAGTTTTTTAAGGTTGGCCTGTTTGCCATTGGCGGAGGCTTGGCCTCCATTCCGTTTTTGACAGAACTTTCGCAAAATTATGGCTGGTACACGCTGGAGGAGCTCACGACGATGATCGCCGTTTCCGAATCAACTCCCGGACCGCTCGGCGTAAACATGGCGACTTATGTCGGCTATCTCATGGCGGGTATCAGCGGCGCTTTGGTTGCGACGCTTGCGCTGATTTTGCCCAGCATTCTCATCGTCTCTCTCATCGCTCGCTATCTCAAGCGGTTTCAAAACGCCAGAATCGTACAGGCAGTGTTTGCCGGATTGAAACCGGCGGTGATCGCTTTCATCATCAGCGCCTGTCTGGATATCTTTGTGACGACGATGTTTCATGCGGAGTCGGCAGTCGGGCTGTGGGGATTCTTCAATTTCCCAAATATCTTTTTACTGGCACTGCTGCTGATCATCGCCCGCCGCTTTCCTAATATTCACCCGATTCTTTATATCGTTTGCAGTGCTTTCGCCGGCATAGTATTTTCTCTTTAAAGATGAATTTTATTTGCAAAGCGACTGCGGAGCGAAAGAGAGAAGCAAAAGAACGTTCATGCCTTAAAAGCAGGCAGGTGTATAAGAAACCTTTGGAAAACGTGCTGCTGGCAGCCGGGGTACAGAGGTGTAAAACGAAAACCAAGAAAGGGGAAGCCGGGCATCCCATCGGCAGAAACATCCCTGTTTACCATTCAATCATCAATAAGACAAACAAGCGAATCAAGATCACCCAATAAAAGGACTGCAAGAAGTGTGAGGCATAAAGACACATCGCGCTGACCGCAGTCCTTTTTTTGCAGAGTGCCAAATCAAAAGAGAAAGCAAACAGAAAAACACAGCAAGGCTGTGGGGCGATTGCTGTGAATCTTGGCGATAGATCAGATGTTTGAAAGAGCCAGCCGTTCTTTGATTTCCTTGAGCACGCCGTCCTCCTCGTTGGTATAGGCGCTTTGATAGGCGGCGATCTCCTTGACGGCGGCAACCGCATTTTTCATGGCGATGCTGTATTTTGCCTCTTGCAGCAGCTCATAGTCGTTCATAAAGTCGCCAAACGCCATCGTCTCCTCCCTGCTCACCCCTAAGCGTGCTTGCAGCTGACGGGCGCCGACGCCTTTATGGATGTTAGGCATCATGATATCCATCCACTCAAAGGCGGAGACAGCGATGCTGAATTGCTTTTTGTATGGCGCAAAATGCGGATAGACATGGTCTTGTGTTCCATGGATGTTGAGGATGGCCAGCTTGACGAGCTCTTCCTCCAGCGCCGTTAAGTCCTTGACTAAGATGCGACGGTGGTAGTAAGCGGCGAGGTTTTGCGCTAAGATGGGACTGTCCGATTCGTAGTAAGCGCAGTGAGCCCCACAGGCGACGACGAATGTATCCGGCAGGGAACGGGCGCGGTGGATGAGGTCGAATGCCTGCTTGGCGGGCAGGGGATGTGTGTCTAAAATGGTATCCGTCAGACCATCTGCAGTCACGGCGCCGTTTTCGGCGATGAAGTGCATGCGGGAAGAATATTCTTGAAAGGTGGCTCGCAAAGAAGCATATTGCCGCCCGCTGGCCGCCGCGAAGTGAATGCCGCGCTGTGCTAGTGCATCGATCAGCGCAAACGTCCCCGCAGGCAAAGATTTGTCATTATGTAACAGCGTTCCATCCAGATCGGTAATGATGAGTCGGATCATCGTATCATCCCCTTTTCTGTATCGATTGTACCATAGGATGAAAGAAATGAAAAGATGAGCAGACGATGGAATCGTGACAGGCATTGTCCATGAGAGGGCGGTTATGATACAATGAGGGCAGCGAAAAGAGGGGAAATCACATGAAAAAAACAATCGCACATTTTGAGAAAGTGTCGTTTGCGCGTTTCTATGAGGACACTCAGCAATATATGGGAAGAATGGAGGAGGCGGAGTGCCGCCGTCTTTATGAAGCGATCAAGCTGCCCAAGCGGGCGACCGCAGGCGCCGGGGGATATGATTTTTTCCTGCCCTTTGCATTGCGGCTAGACGCTAACCAAAGCGTTCGTATTCCCAGCGGCATTCGCTGTTCCATGTGTGAGGGATGGGTGCTCACGCTGTATCCGCGCTCCTCGCTGGGCTGCCGCTATCAGCTGCGCTTGGATAATACTGTCGGTGTCATCGATGCGGATTATTACGGAGCCGATAACGAGGGGCACATTCTCATCCAGCTTACCAACGGCTCTTGTCAAACGCTGTCGCTGGCGCCGGGAAGCGCCTTTGTGCAGGGGGTTTTCTTGCCCTTTGGCATCACGGATGATGATGACGCCGGCACAAGACGTAGCGGCGGATTTGGCAGTACGGATATGATTGAGTGACAGGAGTAAGAGCGGGGGCGCAACAAGGGAATGAGTATCAAGAAAGGACGCTCATCACTCGATAGCGTCCTCTTCCTGCGCTTGGCATTGGTGTTGCACATAGGCGATCAGCTGTGCTCTCTTATTTCTGCTTGGATCATCGATCACCCAAGCAAGCGCCCGGTGAAGCAGCTCGCCGATCGCTTTGCCGCGCAGGCCCAGCGAGCGCAGATCATTGCCGTCGATCGCCAATTCTTTCAATGTGAAACGCTCGTTTTTTTGCTGCATCTGAGTCAACAGGCGCTCAGCCTGCGTGATGTCGGCAAGGCTCTTTGCAGCCTTTGTCTGATTCTTGGCGAGATTATCCGCTCTTTGCACGCGCAAAATCGCCTGCGCTAACGCGTAATCATAGTCAAGCATGCTCAAAAAGCGGCGCAGTGAGCGCGGGTTTGCATCTACGCGTACATCATGAAAGCGAATCAGTGAAACGACGGTTTGAATCGTCGTCTTGTCAAAGGCTAACGTCGTTAATGCCGTCTTGGCAATCTGTGCGGAATATTCGGCATGCCCTTTGAAATGGGCGATCCCCTCAGCGTCATAAGTCTTGGCGAACACCTTGCCGCAGTCATGATACACCAGTGCCAGGCGCTCACATAAGGGAGCGCTGATGCTGTGATCCAAGGCATGATCCGTATGCGTGAAAACGTCGCAGCAGTGCCATGGCGTCTCTTGCGGCAAATCGATCAGCATCTCAACGGCAGGGAAGAGATGAATGAGCAGACGCAGCTCCTTTAACATCTGCAGCAAGCCTTTTTGTTCGCTTTCCAGGATGCGGATGAGCTCGTCGCGGATGCGTTCCTTGGAGAGGCAGGTAAGCAAATCGGCTTTTCTTTTGATGGCACGAACCAGCGAATCGTCCAGTGTGAAGTTCAGCGTACAGGAGAAGCGAACGGCGCGCAGGATGCGCAAAGCGTCTTCCTCAAGCCGCGTATCGGCATCGTTGACACAGCGGATGCGTCTTGCTTGCAAGTCCTGTTGTCCGCCAAAGGGGTCGATGATACCAAGCGCAGGGTGCATCGCCATCGCGTTGATCGTAAAATCACGGCGTGCGAGATCGCGGCGCAGGTCGTCGGTAAATGCGATTTGTTTGGGTGAGCGATGATTGAGATACTCCCATTCGATGCGGTAGGTCGTCACCTCGATCGCCATCTCATCCAGAAGCAATGTCAGCGTACCATGGCGGATCGCATGTTTTATGATGGGGCAGATGGAGGAGAATACCTCGATGACTTGTGTGGGAAGAGCATTTGTCGTAATATCATAATCGTGAACGCTTCGATGAAGCAGGGAATCGCGCACGCAGCCCCCGACTAAAAACGCATCGAAATGATGCTTGTTCAGTTCCGTGATGACGCGGCGCACCCCCTGAGGCAGGGGAAGCTCAAACGGATTTTTCATGCGTCTATTATATCCAAAACAGAGAGAAGAAAAAAGGTGAGCTGATGAAAAAAGTGGTGGAAATCGCACATGATCTTTTGAAGCAGGCAAATATTTGCGGCGCGGCGGCGGATTTTACGCTGGGACAGGGATATGACTGTGAGTGTCTGATGTCCTTGCGGCAGGTGCAGCGCATCTACGCTTTCGATATTCAGCCGCAGGCGCTGGCGGATGCCAAGCGCTATCTCAAAGATAAGCCGGGCTATGAGAAGGTGATCTTTTTGCAGGAGAGCCACGCACAGGCAAAGCGATGGATTCATGAGCCGATACAGGCGGGCATCTTCAATTTCGGTTACTATCCCAAGGGCGACCACTCGATCACCACCGTGCTGGAAACCTCTCAGCAGGCGGTGACCGCCGCCTTGGAGCTGCTGGCGCCCCATGGCATCCTCGTGCTGGTGCTTTATCTGGGACATGCGCAGGGATTGCGCGAGTGTGAATACTTCGATCGCTGGAGCGCCGCTTTGCCATCCCGCAGCTATGACTGCGCTTTGATCCGCATGAGCAATAAACGGGCGTGCCCTTATATCATCGTCATAGAGAAGAAACGGCTGTAACGGCTGCGATGTTAAGCGCAGCCCTTACTATAGACAACAGTAAAGGAGATCAGAAACAAGCTTTCCGGTTCAGCTGTCGGAAATTTTTAAAATTTTTCTTGCATTTCTGTGTGAAAGTGATAGAATTATGAATGCAATCGGGATGTAGCACAGCTTGGTAGTGCACTTCGTTCGGGACGAAGGGGTCGCAGGTTCAAATCCTGTCATCCCGACCATGTTGCTGAAAAACCTTTGTCAAAGGTTTTTTTATTTTATAAAACCGGATGAAAGATAAGAAAGAATGATTCGGAGCAATTCTTCGGTTTTTCTATCATCCGGTATGGAAATTCGGAAAGGATAGCGAGTGAAAAGTGCTTATCAAAGGGTCATAAGAGTGGACTTTGCACGCAAACACTCCGCTTTTTTTATTTTTATGCAAGGCGCTTTGGCGGTGAAAGGGGGCGACCTTGCAATGCAGCTGCCTAAATGGGAGAGGTGCGTTTTTACTGTCAGAAAAGGGAGAGGAATACAAGGGGTGTTCACCCTGCTTTCGGAATTTCTTTGATCGTTTGCGGCAGATGTAGGGGAGGCTGTTTGCGTTTCCATGGAAAGATCACCGCCGAGCCCCGCAGGACGTTGATGGATAAAAAGATCGGGGAAACCGATAAAACGGTAAGAGAAACGGTGAAAAAGAAAGAATGGCTTCATCAGATATAAGGAACGTGTGCATTTGCAAGGGAAGAGAGGGAAAACTAACACCCGCAGGGATCTTCTTTCAATAGAGCATGCGCACATCGGCAAATGTATGCGCGTTTTCCTTAATATAGGAAAATGGAGAAAAAGGTGCGGTTGCAAATTTGTATAAAAAAGGAAGAAGATTTCACATTTTTAGCACTCCGGTGTTGACAGTGCTAAAATCAGTGCTATAATACAGTTAGCAATCGAAAAAGGAGAGTGCTAAAGGAGGGATTGTGATGAATATTGAACAGATGTCAGAAAAACTGCAGCAGATCCTCATGAAAGCGGTGGAGATCTGTAAGTCATACGGACATGCCAATGTCGATACGATACAGATGCTGAAAGCCATCTATGAGGATGAGGTGCTGGACGGGCTGTTTCATCGCCTGCAAATCGACAAACGGCAGGCACTGTCGACCATCGATGCCGAAATGGAACGCATCGCCCGTGTATCACAGAGCAATCCTCAGCTGACGAAAGAGGTGGCGGAGAGCTTTGACAAAGCGCAGGCATGGGCAAAGGAACATGAGGAGACCTATTTGAGCGTCGCCTCTGTCTGGATCGCCCTGATGTTCAACCGTTCTTATATATCCAAGCAGCTGGTGAAGCAGTTTCACTTAAAAGAAGATCAATGTAAGGAAGAAGAATTAAAACGGAGAGGAGGGATGAAGATGAACACTCCGAATGCAGAAAACAATGTGGAAGCATTGAGCAAGTATGGACGCGATCTGGTAGAGGACGTCAAAAGCGGCAAGATCGATCCGATCATCGGCCGTGACGATGAGATCCGCCGCGTCATCCAGATTTTGTCACGGAAGACGAAGAACAATCCGGTGCTGATCGGTGAGCCGGGCGTCGGCAAGACCGCGGTCGTGGAAGGCATCGCATGGCGTATTATGAAAGGCGATGTCCCGCAGTCGTTAAAAGAAAAGAAGCTGATCGAGCTGGATATGGGCGCCTTGATCGCCGGTGCGAAATATCGCGGCGAGTTTGAGGAGCGTTTGAAGGCGGTGCTGGAAGAGGTCAAACATGCCGAGGGCGGTATCATTTTGTTTATCGATGAGATTCACAATCTGGTCGGCGCCGGCAAAACCGAAGGCTCGATGGATGCCGCCAACCTGCTCAAACCGATGCTGGCACGGGGCGAGCTTCGCTGTATCGGTGCGACTACCTTTGACGAATACCGCAAATATATCGAAAAAGACGCTGCCTTGGAACGCCGTTTCCAGCGTGTCATGGTACAGGAGCCGACGGTGGAAGACACCATTTCCATCCTGCGTGGCTTAAAGGACCGCTTTGAATCCTATCACGGCGTTAAGATTCTCGATGAGGCGATCATCGCGGCGGCGACTTTATCCAATCGCTATATCACCGACCGCTTTTTACCGGATAAGGCG
Organism: Merdibacter sp. Marseille-QA0792; assembly: GCA_965119685.1. Classification (GTDB taxonomy): domain Bacteria; phylum Bacillota_I; class Bacilli_A; order Erysipelotrichales; family Erysipelotrichaceae; genus Merdibacter. The sequence continues at coordinate 1,444,175 of OZ221971.1, forward strand.
ATTGATTTAATTGACGAGGCGTGCGCGACGCTGCGGGTGGAGATGGAATCCATGCCGCAGGAGCTCGATGAATTACAGCGCAAGATCATGCAGCTGCAAATCGAAGAGACAGCGCTGAAGCAGGAGGAAGATAAAAAAACGGTGGAGCGCCGCAAGGACATCCAGCAGGAGCTGGCACAGTTACAGGCACAGCGCGATGCGCTGCACACCAAGTGGGAGGATGAAAAAGCGCAGCTGCAAGAGAGCAAGGATGCGAAGGTGCGCTTGGAGAAAGCGCGCTTACAGCTGGAACAGGCGCAAAACGAAGCCCGTTATGAGGAAGCCGCCAAGCTGCAATACGGAATCATTCCACAGCTGGAGGAACAGATTCGAAAGGAAGCGCAGGCACAGCGCGACGACGCACTCATTCAGGAGACGGTCAATGAGGAAACCATCGCCCGCATCGTAAGCAAGTGGACCGGCATCGAGGTTACCCGACTCGTCGAGAGCGAACGCCAAAAATTGCTGCACCTGCAGGATGCGTTAGCAAAACGAGTCATCGGTCAGGACGAGGCGTTGACATTGGTCAGCGATGCGATTTTACGCAGCAAGGCGCAGATTCAAGATGAGAACCGTCCGATCGGCAGCTTCCTGTTTTTAGGGCCGACCGGCGTCGGCAAAACCGAGGTGGCAAAAGCCTTGGCGCAGCAGCTGTTTGACAGCGAAGCGCATATCGTGCGCATCGATATGAGCGAATATATGGAAAAGCACAGCGTAGCGCGTCTCATCGGCGCTCCTCCGGGCTATGTCGGCTATGAAGAGGGCGGCCAGCTAAGCGAAGCGGTGCGCCGCAATCCATATTCCATCGTGTTGTTCGATGAGGTGGAGAAAGCGCATCCGGATGTGTTTAACGTGCTGCTGCAGATTTTGGATGACGGACGGATTACCGATTCCAAGGGCGTAACCATTGACTTCAAGAACACACTGCTCATCATGACGAGCAATCTGGGCAGTCAGTATGCCTTTGAGGGCGAGGGACGCAAGGAGAAATACATGTCCGAGGTCAAACGCTACTTCAAGCCGGAGTTTATCAACCGAATCGATGAGATCATCGTCTTTAATGCCTTAAACGACGATATGCTCGCTAAGATCGCACATAAGTTCACAAACGAGTTAAGCGAGCGCTTGGCACGCCGCGATATGCGCTTGCAGGTCAGCGATGAGGTATATCGGCTGATCGCCACGCAAGGCGTCGATCCGCTTTACGGCGCCCGTCCGATGAAACGCTACATTCAGCGCAACATCGAAACGCTGATCGCGAAAAAGATCATCGAAGGCGGTGCAGGCAAGGAGGATGTTGTCAGCGTTGATGTGGTGGACGGCGAATATGCGGTGAGCATCCGCCATGGAAATGAGTAATAGGAAATCACCTTGGGAGAGAGCGTAGGATACGCCTCTCCTTTTTGTCGGTATGCTTGCAGCTGCGCTGTAAGGAGTATAAAAATAAAGCAGATAACTAAAATCAAGTAAAAAACACTTTGCGCCGACACAGCGGATGCGCGGCAGCGGGATCGGAGGCTTTATGTGATTTTTACGGTTTTAGCGGACGCTGCTGTTTGCCGGCGCTTAAATGTAAGAGGCGGATGTGGGATGAGACGATCGCCTAAAGCAAAGCCTGACATCCAACGGTTGGAGGGCGGTTCAAGATGGAGAATATTCTATTTAGATGAGGAATGCCGATCATGGGCGGATTGTATGCATCTGTCTGAAAACACGTCTGAGGAATGAGGTGCAAAGGAATGCTCTTATACGGTTTGTCCTCGTTTCCCCCTGTTGATAAGCGTATGGAAAAATCATCAGGAAAGCATTGATTATTTCGTCAGCATCTGCTAACATTTCTGTGAAATGGGGAATGCAAATGAGTACGTTAGACAATTTGATTCCGGGAGAGACCGGAGTGATCGTCAGTGTCGGCGGCGAGGGAGCACTGCGTCATCGCTTATTGGAGATGGGATTGACACCGAAAACGGTGGTGAAGGTGGAGCGGATTGCACCGATGGGAGATCCGATGGAGCTGTATCTGCGCGGCTATCGCCTGACGCTGCGCAAGGAAGATGCGCATAAGATCGAGGTGAAAAAACAATGAAGAAACTGTTGATTGCGTTAGCGGGAAATCAAAACTGCGGCAAAACGACATTATTTAATGCCTTGACAGGCTCCAATCAGCACGTGGGGAATTTCCCCGGCGTAACGGTGGAAAAAAAGGAAGGTTACATCCGCAATGAGCAGTCGATGACGTTAGTGGATCTGCCGGGCATCTACTCGCTGTCGCCATATACGAGCGAAGAGGTCGTCACTCGTGATTTTATCTTAAACGAGCATCCGGATGTCATCATCAATATCGTGGATGCGACCAATATCGAGCGCAACCTGTATCTGACGCTACAGCTCATGGAGCTGGAGAGACCGATGATCATCGCATTAAACATGATGGATGAGATCGTCCGCAGCGGCAACCATATCGATGTCCAAAAGCTGTCCAAATGTTTAAATCTGGAAATCATTCCGATCAGCGCCGCACACCGCGATGGCTTAGATGATCTGTTAGATGCGATGAAGCGGGCGGCATCGACGCCGTACAGCGCAAATCTCGATTTTTGCAAGGGACCGGTGCATCGTGCGATTCACTCGATTATGCACATCATCGAGGATCATGCCCAGCGCCAAGGGGTGCCAAAGCGTTTTGCGGCATCGCGGCTGGTTGAGGGTGACGAGCTGATCGCCCGGCGTTTATCGATTCATGAAAACGATCAACACATCATCGAGCATATCGTCGAACAGATGGAGGAGGAAGTGGAGAGTGATCGGGAAGCCGCGATGGCGGATATGCGCTACACCTTTATTGAAGAATTGGTTGAGGAGTGTGTACAGAAGCAGCGGGAGACGATCGAGCAGGAACGCAGCTGGAAGCTGGATCGCTGGCTGACGCATAAATATCTGGGCATCCCGATCTTTCTGTGCATCATGCTGCTGGTATTTTATCTGACCTTTGTGCCGATTGGCGGTACGTTGCAAACCTTGTTGGAAGGTGTAATCGATCAGGGGATCGGCTGGCTGGATCACATGCTGAGCGTATGGCAGGTATCCGATTGGCTGCATGCACTGCTGATCGAGGGCGTATGTGCCGGCGTGGGAAGCGTACTCTCTTTCTTGCCGCTGATCGTTACGCTGTTTTTCTTCTTGAGTTTGCTGGAGGACAGCGGATATATGGCGCGGGTAGCGTATATTATGGACAAGGCGCTGCGCAAGATCGGTTTGTCGGGCAAAAGCTTTGTGCCGATGCTGATCGGCTTTGGATGCAGTGTACCGGCGATTATGGCGACGCGAACGCTGAGCAGTGAACGTGACCGCAGGATGACGATCATCCTCACCCCGTTTATGTCATGCAGTGCCAAGCTGCCGATCTATGGGATGATTACCGCGGCATTTTTCAGCGATGCTTCGGCGCTGGTTATGATGGCGGTGTATGTGTTGGGCATCGTGGTGGCGATTTTATCAGGGCTGTTGCTGAAGAAGACGCTGTTTAGCGGTAACCCGATTCCCTTTGTCATGGAGCTGCCGGCGTATCGCATTCCTTCCGTGCAAAGCGTTGCACTGCACATGTGGGAAAAGGCGAAGGACTTTTTACACCGCGCGTTTACCATCATCTTTGCGGCGACGATCATCATTTGGTTTTTACAGAGCTTCGACTTCTCTTTCCATGCGGTGAGTGACGCGTCGCATTCGATGCTGGCGGGCATCGGTTCTCTGCTTTCGCCGATCTTCTCTCCGTTAGGCTTTGGCGATTGGCGTGCTTCCAGTGCGCTCATCACGGGAATCACGGCAAAGGAGAGCGTCGTATCTACTTTGACCATTTTGACAAATGCTTCCGGCGACGCCGGCTTGAGCGCCGCGCTCATGACGATGTTTACTCCGGTTTCCGCCTTTGCTTTCCTCTGTTTTACCGTATTGTATATGCCGTGTGTCGCAGCTTTCGCAGCGACGAAGCGGGAGCTGGGATCGTGGTGGCCGGCGTTTGGCGCTGTTCTGTTTCAAACGGGAGCGGCATATATTGTAGCGTTTCTCGTTTATCAGATCGGAAGTGTGTTGCTATGAGTGATGTGTTTGTCTTACTGGCGCTGGGAGCGGCATTGATGCTTGTCTATCGTCTGACAAAGCCCGGCAAAAAGAGCTGCCATGGCTGCGGCGGGAACTGTGAGGGATGTATGGGGGATATTTACGCGCAGTATCGAAAGGATCATCCCAAAGGGTGAAGCGAGAAGGACGACGTCTTTATGCCATGCTCTCTGAGGAGAACAATATTTCTGTGGCGGGCATGCGGCGAATGTATTTGGTGCGATGAAAAGAAAATGAGCGATGCGCCCAAATGCCGTGTCGGGGAAAATGATAGCGGGTTTTGTCCATGCGGCAGCTGAGACGAAGAGTCCGGGAATTTCGGTATTCACATTGGATTATAAAAGCGGCGTTGGCCTATTGTCGTCATGGAATCGGATTCAAGGATGATGCCCGGTTCTGCCTTGATTATAAAAGATGTGTTGGCGTACTACCATCGTGGAAAGTATTGTGCTTCTGTCCCACAAATCACCAGATAGCAAGATTAATGTGAAAGTGGAATTTGGAGAAGATGATGATAAGATATCGTTGAATGCAATTGCAGAACGGGCGAAGAAATATCAGCCGAAACCGAAAGTTACGTATAAGATGATACAGGAATATGTGGAGCAGGAGTATGGATTTAAAGTACATACTGCGTATGTTGCAGAAGTGAAACGCTCTTTGGGATTGACAAATTATGATGCTCCGAATGCGGTGGAAGAATTGAAACAGCCGAGAAAACATCCACCCAAAGAAAAAGTGGAAGCTATAAAAGATGCACTTAAATATTTTGAGGTGATATAATGGTAGAAAGTACATATCAGATTGCGGAGAAAATCAGTAAACTTTATCAAGAAGCGTATGGTGTCTATCTGCCATTGGTTGAAGATGTGTGTAGCAGAAAAGTATCAGAAGATGAACTGTCACATCTTCTGGATTATTTACTGGATTTTGCATGGGATGAAATATTGGGGCTATATAAAAAGGCGTGTAGAAGATATTTGTCTGCATATCCGAGGTGCATTAAATACTATATTGAAGTGTATCGGGAGGTGTGGGAAGACGAAGGAGAATTGGAACATGATTTATGAATTAGGCAGAGGATGTATGTTCTAAGATGTATGTTGTCTAAATTTATGCTAGGGAGGATGCTTATGGCGAAAATTGTTAAGGAGACTATCCATGCAAAAGGTATTGACATTGGAATCTATACTACAAATTTTGAAAATGAGTTTATTTCATTAACGGATATTGCAAAATATAGAAATGAAGATGATCCAAGATTTGTGATTCAAAACTGGATGCGGAATAGAAATACGATTGAGTTTTTAGGCATTTGGGAGGAACTGCATAATCCAGATTTTAACCGTGTGCAATTCGAGGCGGTTAAAAATGAGGCTGGATTAAATCGTTTTGTTATGACACCAACAAAGTGGATTACACAGATGAATGCTATCGGTATTGTTTCAAAAGCAGGACGCTATGGTGGGACATATGCTCATAGTGATATTGCTATGTCCTTTGCGACATGGATTTCTCCAGAGTTCCAGTTATATATTATGAAAGATTACAGGAGGTTAAAGTCAGATGAGAATAGTAGGCTATCTCTGAACTGGAATTTGAACAGAGAGATTTCTAAGCTGAATTACAGGATACATACTGATGCGATTAAGGATAATTTAATACCGCCAGAATTAACTCCTGCACAGATTGCTTATACATATGCCAATGAAGCAGATATGTTGAATGTAGTCTTGTTTGGGAAAACAGCGAGGCAATGGAAAGATGAAAATCCAACTGTTAAAGGGAACATGAGGGATGTGGCAACTTTGAATCAATTACTGGTACTTGCGAATCTGGAAAGTTATAATGCGGTTTTAATTAATCAGGGTAAGAATCAGAAAGAGCGGATGGAATTGCTTCGACAGTTGGCGGTACAGCAGTTGAAGACATTGGAGATGGTAAGTCTAAATAATTTGCCGATGATAGAAAAGGAAAAATAGAAGTAAATAGATAAAGGGGAAAATAATAGAAATTACTTTTGGATTTACTTATGAGTATGTGTACACGATTTATAGAGTGGTGGCATAGTTTGTTGCCGTCGATTGAGGAGTGATTTAAATATGATTGAACTATTACTAAATGCTATTGTATCCCTTGGTTCTACCGAGGTGCAGAATGTTCTGACTTCAGTTGGTGAGAGTGCGGTAAAAAAATTTAGAGAATCACAGGCATGGAAGAAATTAATTGTCGGTACAGGAGAATTCTTTATTAAAAATGAACAGGAAGAAAATTCATTTTTCGAGGATTTAGAACTTGTATTGTCGAGAGAAAATTTGACTCAGATAGCGAAGGAATTAAAATCTGACGAAGGATATGAATTGAAACATAGACTGTATAATTCTCTTATGAAATTGATGAATAAGTATGAAATTCCTTATGAAGTTGCTGAAACTTACACAATAAAAATAATTTATGCAGTGCTTGAACAGCTAAAAATAATCGCTCCTGATAAATATGAACATTATTTCCTACAGGAATGGAAAGATGAGCAAGAAAGTAGTTTTCTGGAATTACAAAATCGAATCGAAAAGATGTCAAATGAGCTTGCAATTTACAATCGTGAGCAAGTAGCAATAGCATCTTCTGGACAAATGGATATTGAGCTTAGAAGAAAAACTCAGAATCCATCTATTGGAATAGAATTTTTTATAGTTGATGATGAGCATTTTCAAGATGAATTTGAAGATCAGAGATATGAAGAATTAGTCTTTGTGAGGGGACGCAGTAGAGAAGAGACTATTTACTGTGTTCTTAATGAATTATGGAGACTTAATGACAAACGTCCTATTTATATTGTTAAAAATATAGAGTCATGGAATAAACTTCATGTATTGGAAAATGAAGGGAATGTGTACATCCCTTGGTTTTATGCAGAAGAAATTGTAGCGATTGAGAATAACACTAATATTTTTGTGATAGATGAGAATACTCCAGTATTTAACAAGAGTGTTTTAGAGTTACGTCCAAGAACGCGTGACACGTTATCAAGATGTCTAAAAGAAGCAGGAATGGAGTATGACAAAGCCTACGCTCTTTTAGCAGATACTCATGGTTTATATGCGCAAATAAAAAAACAATTGTTTAGAGGAGAATATTTAAAAATACCTTCTTGGATGGAGCGTGTTAGTGATAGAGCGAAAAAGACATGCCTCCTTATTGGAAGCTGGGAAGAAATCGAAGGTGATAAATTAATCATTGAATCTTTGTATGGTGATTCATATGATAGATTCTTAGAAGAAGTTCTTCCATATGCGAAAGGAGAAGATCCTCTTCTATACATGATAATGCGTAATGGATCTATTTCATACTATTTGGCAAGCACGGAAAATATATGGAGCTATCTTAATGTTCTGACTAACGAAAAGATTTGGCAGTCATTTGTCATGGCTGCATATGAAGTGATTAATGAATCGGAAAATCTTTTTACTTATGATAGCCGTGAAAGATTGATAGCACAGTTTAAAGGTGAAAAGTTATTTTGGTCTGAAACAATCCGAAAAGGTATGTTGAAAACATTGCTCATTAAAGGCGCATATCAGAATGATGAAGAAACGCAATTAACCTTAAACAAATTGGTATCGGGAGTATTAAATTGTGTAAAAACTGAAAAGCAGTGGATTTATATATCTAAATTCTGGAGTGAACTCTGTGAAATATCTCCAGAAGTCACGTTGGGAAGACTTGAAAACGAGTTGAATAAAGATACAGGACTTCTATGCCTATTTCAAAATCAATCAAGTGATTTTCTTTTCGGAAGAAATGCTTATATTGATATTCTGTGGGGAATTGAACAGTTTCTATGCCAAACAGATTATTTTTGGTGGGCGTTTAGATGGCTTTTGAAATTAGACTCTTATCATTTTGAATACAAATCAAATTCTCCTAAGGATATTTTCTCAAAAATATTTTGTACATGGATGAACTTTTCTTCTCTTCGGACTGCAGAGGAAAAAATAGAAGCAGCTAAAATTGCTTTTGATATTGACTATAATAACACCTGGGAATATTTGTATTCGGCGATTGATAATAGTGGAAGAAGTATGTTTGGTGAACTATCATCACCAAAATACCGGAAGTATGAAAAAACACAGACAACTACTGTGGCTGAAATGAGAAAGGCACATTTGGGCTATTTTGAGCTTCTTATAAAGCATATGGATTTTTCGGTAGATCGTTGGAAGAAAATAATTGATTTATCGGACGAGTTGCCTGAAGAATTAAGCAAGAACGTTTTTGAACAACTTTTGTATGAACTTGGTCAAATGTCTGATGAAGAAGTGATGCGAATTAAAAATGGACTTAGACATCTCATCTATAAGCACAGATATTTTTCATCGTCAGATTGGTCAATGCCTGAAGAAAAAATTGTTGAATATGAAAAACTCCTTGATAAAATTAATATTAAAACTCCTGAATATGAATATAGTTATTTGTTCGTAAGTAATCATGATTATCCACTTCTTCATCCTGTTCCATATAATCAGAATGGGAAAAGCGATGATAACGAATCAGCTACACAAAAGTTGATTCAAGATAAATTAGCAGAATTCCAATCATGTGACTATGACTTAACTGTATTGGCAAAGGTCTGCACCCAAGAATCATATTCTACTTTGGGAAATTATCTGGCCAAGTATTGGAACGATGGTAAATGGGATTTTGCAACGTTTAAAAAATTATTAGTAGCTCAAGAGTCAGGCGCAATTGCAATTGATTATTTAAGAAGCTTAGAAAATAGTGAGTTTTTGCCATGCGACACAATTATTGAAGATTTATCAAATCATGGCTATTCGGCAGAGATTTTGGCAGACGTGTATAGGATAGAAGCGCATAGAACCAAAGAAATTCCGCTTGTTACATTTGCCCCTGAACCGATAAAAAAAGAGTTTTGGAAAAACCGTTTTTATTGTGATGAGTACAATAAGTCTTGGGCGTTAGTAGAATGTAAAAAAAATGCTACTCTTGACGTGTATTTGGAACAGGTTCATTTAATTCACTATCAAAATCCTTTGTCAGCGGAACAGATTTTTGAGTGTCTTGAAGATATTGAAAGTATGCCACATTCAGATGGTAATCAGATGACAAGCTATCATGTTGAACAGCTTATAAGTCTAATTCAGGAGGCTTATATTGATGACCGGGAAAAATGTACAAGAATTGCTTATCTTGAGATTATGTTTATGAATCTGTTGGATTGGAAGAATATGAAATGCTTCCGTCATATGGTTAAGCAGTCCCCGGAATTATTTGCACAACTGGTAGAAGGGGTATTTAAAAAGGATCATGGTACAGTGGAAAATCATTCGAAAGATCAGACGTACATCCACAACATGTATACAATATATGAGAAGGCCCGATTTTGTCCGGCAGAAAGTAATGGAGAGGTGTTAGAAGAACAGCTAGAAGAATGGATAGAAAAATATAAACAACTGTTAATTTGGAATGATCAAGAAAGCTTATTTTCTTCAACTCTTGGACGTTTGTTCTCCTTTTCGCCGGTAGATACTGATGGTCATGAACCATGTGAAGCAGTCAGAAAAATGATTGAGAAATATGGTGATGAGAAGATGAATGGAGCGTATCGGATGGCCGTATATAATCGTCGTGGCGTATTCAGTCCTTCAGCAGGAAAAGAAGAACTTAGGATGGCGAAAGAGTTTAAAGAGAATGCTCAGTACTTAGAACTATATTATCCAAAAACTGCAAAGATTTTTTATGGATTGTATGAAACCTATAAGAAAGACTCTGAAAGAGAAAGGAAGGATGCTGAAAATGGCTGGTACTAATATCTCTTCCAGAATAGGTTCGAAGGTGATAGGAAAATATGGGACATATCTCATCAAGAAAAAAATAGGAAATGGTGGAAATGGCGTTGTTTTTGTTGCAGACATTATTGAGGGAGGTGATTTGTTACCGCAAAAAAGAGATTATGCTATCAAATTTTTGGACGTAACATTGAATGAAGAGAAAAAACTAGAAAAGAGAAAGCTGCGATTTAGAAAAGAAATTGAAACAGTTCTTTCTTTTCAGGATAAAGTTAGCGGAATTATTCCTATATATGATACTTCGGTATATTGTGAAGAAGAACCAGATGTATTATGGTATCTAATGCCAAAAGCAGAACAGTATAATCCACAAAAATTTTCTGTTTTGCAAAAAATGGAGCAGATGTTTGAGCTGGGGAATTGCATAAGGCAATTACATAAACTTGGCTTTGTACACAGAGATATTAAGCCAAAGAATCTTTTGCTATTCGATGGGCAATTATGTTTATCTGATTTTGGACTTGTTAGGAATATTGCTGATACAGATGAACACATAACAGAAATGAATGAGCCTCTAGGTCCACGGGCGATTCGTCCACCTGAATTTCAGTCAGTTGAGGAAATTGCTGATGTAGATTACCGGAAATCTGATGTTTATTTGTATGCAAAAACAATTTGGATGGTGCTTAATTGTAATAAAAATGGATTTTTGGAAGAATATTTGAGAAATCGTAGCGCTGTTTATATTGATAAAGATAAGTTTCAAATTGAAACGGTGGAACCCTTGCATCGTTTGATGGAGGAGGCAACGAAACATAATTATTGGGAAAGAATTGATATTGAAGGTTGTTTGAGTTATATAGAAGAACAATTAAGGATAATAAGAGGAACCATGCCTCGTCAAACTTTGATGGATTTGAAATATAATGAACAGGTAAAACATAATAGTTTTAGTATTCCTCCAGATGAACAGATATATAAAGGACCCGACGCAATTTTGAAAATACTTAATAGTATGGCATATACTGTAGGTCTAGTTTTTGTCGATGCAGAAAAAGAATCTATGCCTCTTCCTTTGAAAAAAGCAAGATATGTTGAGGGTAACCTTTATGAAATAGAAATACTTAATCCGTATTATGGGGGAAGAAAAAAGGTAATAGAAATTGCACTTGATGATATCTGTTTGAAAAGGGATCTGACATATATTCTTCACTCTGTTACGTTTTCGTTTGATGAAAAGCCAGTACCATTGTTTAGCCGAATCAGAGATGGTCTAGGGAACGGATATAAACGTATTAGCTTAAATAATAATTATTTAATCAGAATGACAAAGCTGACTGGATAGTTGATTTTCCTTAGGGGATTTTTGGAATATGTAGTTTCACGAAATTTTTTATTAACAAATAGCTGAAATACAATTGAAGCAAATGAACAATGGAATTTTGTTCAAATGGATATGAGGAGGATTTTAGGAAATTCCAGAGGAATGATAACCTAGCTGATTAGTAATAATTTTGCACAAGATTTCGTGGGAATCTGTTAATACCGTTGAATTAGATGCAAGGATGCAGAAAAGATCGTATTGCATTTAGCACCGCGTGAAGATGCGGGGATGTGTGGGAAGAAATGAGCGTTTCTCCTCGTAAACAGCGTCCGCTGGTATAGCGATGGCTGTCTAGGATCGTTTCTCAGCAATAAATAAATGGAATAAAGCGTGGAGGGTGTCAAAAGCTTGGCTTCGTCTTGTTGTGATCAGCGGGCGCGGCAGAAAGCTTTTGACCTTTTGTTTATCATAGGTGGACGATCTATGGGTTTCGCCGGCGGCGAGCCACAGAGAAAATGATGTCAGCGGCGGGGATCAGTTTTTTACACTCGTTTGGAAAGGGAAGGGTGGCGCGGTTTTGGCGTTGTGTCTTTTGCCGTCATTCTTTCCGGTTTTGCCTTCGCATGCTATAATGGAATCAAAGAGGTGATCACAATGAATAGGGAAAAGGCGGAGCGTCTGTTTGCATGGTTGATTCATCGGGTAGAAGTGGCCTATCACGAGGAGATCAACATGGCGATGGACTGCTTTTTAGAGGAAACGTTTACGAGGGAGGAATTGGAACGCTTTTTAGAGTATGTGCTGGATCGTGTCAAAAGCACGGAATATGATGCGGCATTTGACTATGTAAGCAGGGAGCTGGCAAATGCGTGAACCCATGCGCAGCTTTACCTTTGAAGTCAACGGTTATCCAATAGAGGCGGTGTATTCCGATCATTTTCTCAATGAGATCGCTATGGTGCTGATCGATCGATGGCGCACGCTTGCACAGCAGACGCATCAGCGCGTCGTCGTTTTTCTGGCTGCGCCTCCGGCAGCCGGGAAGTCTACTATGGCGCTGTTGTTTGAACGTCTTTCGCAAGCGGACGGCGGTAAAAGAATACAGGCGTTAGGCATGGATGGGTTTCACCATCGCCAAAGCTACATCCTTTCACACAGTGTAGAGGTGGATGGGAAACTGGTGACGATGAAAGAGGTGAAGGGCTGTCCGGAGAGCTTTGATTTTGAACGTCTCCATCGTTATATCCGCAGGCTAAAGCAGGAAGCTTCCTTGAAATGGCCGCTGTATGATCGCCGTTTGCATGATGTGGTGGAGGATGCGATCACTGTTACGGAGGACATCGTTTTGCTGGAAGGAAATTATCTGCTGTTGGATGAGCCGCCGTGGAATGTGTTAGCGTCGTATTGTGATGATGCGCTGTTTATCTCGGCAAAGGAGGAGCAGGTGCGTCAGCGGTTGATTTCGCGAAAGCTCATGGGCGGGATGCCCTTGCATGCGGCGCTTGCTTTTTGCGAGCGAAGCGATCTGCGCAATGTACGCAGAATTTTGCATTCGGTTGTAGAGGGAGCGGTGACGCTGGTGTTAGAAGAGGGAGACTATCGGTTATCGAGGGGTAAATGACTAAATCCCTCTTTTTCTTTGGAATAGCATGGAATGGAGGTGAAGCATATGTGGGATCAGCTGACGATCAGCTCGATCGGGGTACAGTGCTTCCGGCAGCTGTATCCGCTGGAGGAAGGATTTTTTGCCGGAACGATTTTTTGCGAGCTGGATAAGCCGTTTACGGGGGTGTGTGGAGATGAGTGAGCGCAATGAACATCTGTTGGAATTGATGAAGCTGGATTTTGCTGTACAAGAGTGTACGCTGTTTCTGGATCTGCGTCCCCATGATCAAGACGCGCTGAATTATTATTTTTGCCATCTGTGCGCTTATGACGAAAAGAAAAGCATGTATGAGTGTACGTATGGTCCGCTGAGCAACCGTTCGCTGGATGCGCAGGTGTATGCCGGGTATGCCGCAGAGCCGTTTCCTTGGGAAAGGTGGTGTGAGTGATGTGGGTGTATGAAAAGAAACTGCAGTTTCCGGTGAATATCACTTGCCCGGACGCAAAAAGCGCGACGGTCATCCTTTCACAGCTGGGAGGAGCGGACGGAGAGATGGCGGCGGCGCTTCGTTATCTTTCACAGCGTTATACGATGCCGTATCCGCAGCTGCAGGCGTTGTTGACGGATATTGCGACGGAAGAGATGGCACACGTGGAAATCATTTCCGCCATTCTCTACCAGCTGACAGAGGGACTCACCGTTGACGAGATCAAAGAGGCAGGCATGGACGCCTACTTTGTTGATCACACCTTGGGCATCTATCCGCAATCCGCCGCCGGCGTTCCTTTTGCGGCAAACTATTTCCAGTCCAAAGGCGATCCGATCACCGATTTGAGCGAGGATATGGCCGCCGAGCAGAAAGCGCGCACAACCTATGATAATATCCTGCGCTTGGTTGACAACGAAGAGGTGAAAAAAGTGATCCGTTTCCTGCGCGAGCGGGAAATCGTGCACTACCAGCGTTTTGGAGAAGCGCTTGAATTTTTAAAATCCCGCATGAATCCAAACAACTTCTACGCATGCAACCCATCCTTTGACAAACATTAGCATTCACAAAATGCGGGATCTTTGATTCGTACAGGAATGAGGCTAGCGCATTTGCCATCAGTCCTCTTTGCCGATGGAAGCGGTGAAGAGGACTGTTTTTATAGCTGAGCGTATGAGCAAAATAACAAAGGATATAGGAGCCGCAATGGAATAAGAGATGAAATGACAAAGTAAACACTCCTATTTTTTTTGCTGTGTTGTTTTTGACGGCTTTGGCAAGGTGATCGGCACCCTTTCATTCGCACATTTTTCCTTTGACCCTCACCTTATCATCACCGGTATGCTTGGCTGATGAGCGCCGATGTAAGACATTGCGGTTTTTGTATCGATAAAAAAGGATAAAGAATTGAAAAAATCCGCATAAATACAGTGTCTATCGACAAAACAGTAGAATAAAAATAAAGAAAATTACAACGAAATTACAACAAACGAAAGAGCCTGATGTAACGACTTATACAAAGAAATACAGAGTTATGGAAGAACGACGCTTGAAAAAGAGCGCCTTTTTCTATGTTGTGAAACAGCGACTATTTCATTTCTGCTTGATTACCCTTAGACTTATCAGACTATGGTTTGTCAAGGGCTTGTTGCGTAAGCAATGCTAAATAGCACCCTTTACAAATCATGGACTGATAAGTAATTTTTCAAAAGCAGAAAAGAAATGACAACATTTATAACAGCATGATATAATACAGGTAAAGACAAATTGGAATTTACATAAAAGGTAAAAAAGAATGAACTACAAAGAATACGGAAAATTAAATAATGATGTGATTATTCTTTTGCATGGTGGTGGCTTATCGTGGTGGAATTATCGCAAAGAAGCTGAAATGCTTCAAAATGATTTTCACGTTATTATTCCAGTATTGGACGGTCATGCAGAAAGTGATAGGGATTTTACAACAATCGAAGACAATGCGAAAGAGATTATTGCCTTTATAGATGAGAAGTTCAGCAGTTCTGTGTTGTTAATAGGTGGCTTATCTCTCGGTGGACAAATTCTGCTTGAAATCCTATCTCAGCGGGCGGATATTTGTGAATACGCAATTATCGAAAGTGCTCTTGTTGTACCCTCAAAGCTAACATACTCAATGATTAAACCGGTATTCGGAAGTTGCTTTGGGCTGATTAAACAGAAATGGTTTTCTAAGTTACAATTCAAATCGCTTAAAATGAATCAAGAATTTTTTGATGATTATTACAGAGATACTTGCAAAATCACAAAGCAAAATATGATTGCCTTTTTGCAGGAAAATTCCATATATTCTATAAAAGATTCCCTTGGTATTAGTAATGCGAAAGTGAAGGTTTTTGTGGGAGAAAAAGAAAATAGTGCAATGAAAATCTCTGCAAAAATAATCAATGAAAAAATAAAAGGCAGTTCTCTTAGAATTATAGAAAAAATGTATCATGGCGAGTTTTCTATTAACTACGCTGATGACTATGTAAAAGAAATATATGCTATTTGTAGAGAATGAGGAGTTTACTTATGAAAAAAAGCAAAGCTATTAAACTATATCTTATTCTGATATTTGCAGTATGCTATGGGCTTGGAGTGATTGAATTTTTCACTGGAATGGGAAATGCCTATAAGTTTTTGGGCATTGGATTTACATTTTTTCCTGTTTTGAGCGCGTTAATAACAAGACGAATTACAAGCGAAAAAAGCAGTTATTTCTTATCCTTAAAAGTATGGAAGAATAAGAAAATATGGCTGTTATCAGCAGTTGCTCCGGGAATACTAATTGTGTTGGGAAGCGTTTTATATTTTTTGTTGTTCAGAAATGAGTATAGTGGTGTATTTGCGTATGGACGGCTGATTGGAAATGACGATGTAATGATTGTTGACAATATTTTTGTGTTTGCTATTGTATTCATCATTGCCGCTGCACTTATGATACCGATACAACTGATTGAACTGGGTGAAGAAATCGGATGGAGAGGTTATTTACTTTCTTTACAGGCTGAAAAGTATGGCAGAAGAAAAGCAGTTCTTATAAATGGTTTCGAGTGGGGACTTTCACATCTTCCCTTGATATATTTTGGCTTTAATTACAGCCTTGATAATTTTGGCGCACCGTGGACAAATATGCTTATGATGATACTGGTGTGCATGGTGTTTGGCACGTTGTTTTCATACGTCACCATCAAAACAGGAAACTGTATGTATGCGGCTATTATGCACGGAGTAGTAAATACAATCGGTGAAATGCCGGTTTTACTGACTTATGATATAAACTCAACGTTGCTTGGCCCAAATCCAACAGGAATTATTGGAATGAGTTTTCTTTTGATAGTGGCAACTTTGTTTTTATATAAAATCAGATGAGATCGTGCATGAGTAATCGTGATCGATCATCCGGATTTGGAATGCTATCAAAGAAAATCGAAAAGACCCATAAGAGCGGAGGTTTTATAAAAGCTTTTATAAGACGTGACTTTGCATAAAAGAGAAGCATAGTATTTCTCATCTTTCATTGATATACATTTGATCACTGGTTTTCCTATGCGAAAACACGCCGTTTCCTTTCTCCTCCTTGCTCTGTTTGATCCCATTTTCATACCGAGATGTCCATCCTGGATTTCTCGCTCCCATCTGCCGGGGCATATTTAAAAGATTGTGTACATTCCCTTGATCGCCTCATGTAAAATTGCGGTTTTCGCTGATGAAATCATCTAAAAGTGTTACAATAAAGATAAGAGGAGGCATGTATATGATCGACAAATTGAGTGAAGAGATGAAAAAGCTGGTATTGCTTGGCATCGGCGCGGCGGCGCTGACGGTGGAAAAATCCAAGGATCTCGTCGATGAGCTGGTGAAAAAAGGAGAATTGAGCATCGAACAGGGGAAGGTGCTTAACGAGGAGTTGAAGCATCATGTCCGCGAGACGATTGACGATGCGAAAGAAGTCTGCGCAAAACAGCGGATGGAGAAGCTGCAGGAGCAGGTGAAAAAGCTGTCAAAGGAGGAGCTGGAGGTTCTGAAAACGGCCATTGCCCAGCAGGAGAGCAAGGCGACGGATGAAGAATGAGACGCTGAGCGGCAAACGGCGGTTGGCGCAGATCATATCGATTCTGCATAAGCACCAGATCACCAAAGGCATCGATCCCGTGAAGCTGCGGGAGATCATTGAGGATCTGGGACCGACGTTTGTCAAGATCGGACAGCTGATGTCCTCGCGTCAGGATATGTTTTCCAAACGCTATTGCGATGAGCTGATGAAGCTGCGCACACAGGTGACGCCGATGGAACCAGCGCTCGTCCATGAAATTTTAGAGGAGGAATACGGCTGCGGTGTGCAGGAGCTTTTCGTGCACTTCGATGATCATGCGCTTGGTTCGGCTTCGATCGCACAGGTGCATCGGGCTTTATTGCAAAGCGGAGAAGAGGTGGTTGTCAAAGTACAGCGTCCTCATATCTACGAGCGCATGGAGCGCGATATCTCCCTGCTGCGGCGCGCGAGCAAGCTGTTGAATCTCTCCGAGGTGCTTGGCAGCGTCATCGACATCAACGTGTTGCTGGACGAGTTTTGGGAGACGGCCAAACAGGAGATGGATTTTATCAACGAAGCCAACTTCATGCAGCGTTTTTCCCGGCTCAATCGGGATGTGCGCTACATCGCGCTGCCGCAGGTACGCAAGGATATCTCCACCTCCAAGGTGCTGATCATGGAATACATCGACGGTTTTGGCATCGATGAGTATGAACGCTTGGCGCAAAATGGTTATGATTGCAAGGAAATTGCGGCTAAGCTGGCCGACCACTACATGAAACAGATCATTCAGGACGGTTTTTTCCACGCTGATCCGCATGTCGGCAATCTGCGCATTCGCGGCGGCAAGATCGTCTGGCTTGATTTCGGTATGATGGGCGTGCTGAACGATCGCGATCGGGAGCTGATCAAGCGCGCGTTTTCAGCGATGGCGAGAAATGACATCAGCGATCTGACGGAAGTCATTCTCACGCTGGGCGTACATGAGGGAACCTATGATTATAATCGTCTTTACGACGATATGGAAAAGCTCATGGGCGCTTATATGACAAAAGATTTGCAGGAGATCGATCTGGGCAGCGCCGTACAGGAGATTTTCACGATTGCCCATCGCCATCATATTTCCATGCCGAAAGGAATCTCGATGCTTGCCAGAGGTCTGGTCAGCGCGGAGAGCACGATTGCACTGCTTGATCCGACGACTAACATCATCACAACGGCGATCAACTACATGGGAGAGGGACTCTTTCATGGGGAAGGATTGCAAGAGGCCTTTAAAAAGCTCTCCCGCAGTACGTTTGATTCCCTGCAAAAGAGCGCGCGTTTACCTTCCCAGCTCTCGCAGACGCTGCATTTGATCAACAAAGGACGTCTGAAAGTCAATTTGGAGGTCATGGACAGCTTTCAGCCGATCTATTTGATCGACAAGCTGGTGAACAAGCTGATCATGTGCATCGTGGCGGCGGCACTGCTGATCGGCTCTTCCCTGATCTGTACGACCGATATGACGCCGCAGATCTTCGGTATTCCGGCGCTTGGCTGTATCGGTTATATCGCAGCGGTGCTGATCGGTGTATGGATGCTGTTTCACACCCATGTGAAGCGTTGAATATCAGCAGTTCCCGGTATTTCTCATGCAGTGTGTGAAAATGTCGGGAACGCTTTACTTTTTGATAAACTGAATTATAATGTTAGCATACGCTTTGGTGATGGGAGGCGGATTTCATGGATTACAAGAAGATGGCCGCAGCTTTTGCGGCAGGCGGCGCAGTGTTGGCAGCTGGCGCTGCGTATACGATGAAGCAGAAGAATCAAAAGCGTGCGGATGTGCATTTTACTAACGGAGGTGCCCGCCGCGTCTATATACAGGGATGTACGCTTGGTTCCTTGGCGGCGGCCGCTTATCTGATCAGGGATTATAACTTTGACGGGGAGAACATCCATATCTTTGATGATGTCCGCCATCGCCACGGCAAGAGCGATCAAGAAATGTTACCGGTTTTAGCAAATGATCTGTGGCTGCATGAAAAGGGATACGATCAGTTTTGGGATTTATTTCGCAGCATTCCTTCTTTGCAGGAAAAGGGAGCCAGCGTGAAGGGGGAGATCGTCGCTTTTCACCGGCAGCATCCTCAATCGCCGCGATTGACGATCGTGCGCAGAGGAAAGAAACGCGTTTCGCTTGCGAAACGGGATCGCCGTTTGCTGGAGCGTCTGATACTGAGCAAAGAGAGTAAGCTCAACAAGGTGAGCGTTCAAGATTGGTTTGGCGAAGATGCCGCATTTTTTGAAACGGATTTCTGGGTGTGCTGCCGTTCGCTGTTTGGATTGAAAGAGCGCACGGCGATTACACAGCTGCGCGCATTGCTGCTGGAGCGGGGAGAGCAGATTGCGGGGATGATGACATTGCGGGATTGGATCACGCTTCCCGCACATCCAAACGAGACGCTGTTAGCGCCGCTGTATTCGTATCTTAAAGGGTATGGCATCCACATTCACCACGATGTATGTGTGGAGGATGTGCTTTTTGGCGATACGTATAATCTGCGGGCGCGGACGCTGATCGTCAACGATGGTAAAAAGCGCATACAGATCGAGCTCAATGATGATGATCTGTGTCTTTGCACGATCGCTGACAGCGCGAAGGGCGCGGTCTATGGCAAGCTTGACGAAGCGTGCGGGGAGCCCCGGCAAAAGGAAGATCTGTGGAATCGTCTCGCTTCTCATCGAAACGAGCTGAACGTGGCAGGGCGTTTGCGCTATCCTCAGGATGGCGCCCAGGGTGTGTTTCTGCTGACTTTGCAAGAGGGCGTACTGCTAAAAGAACTGCTGGGCGACAACCCTCAGATATCAAGCGATGCGATGCTGTGCTTTGCGGACACCAACTGGGGCATTGCGCTGCATGTGCCGACACAGCCATATCTTTCCAAACAGAAAGGGATGGTGATCTGGGGCAGCGTGCTGTATCCGCATGAGTGTGGAGACGAGGTGCGCAAGCCGTTTACGCAGTGCAGCGGAAAGGAAGTGCTGCAAGAGCTGATCGCCCATCTGCACATCGAGGCAAATGCATCGCAGATCAACGCCGATCTCATCGATGCGCAGCTTGCGCTGCTGCCTTTTGCGCAGGCGCCGAAGCTAGCTGAAAGCGAGCCGGTGTTTTTGTCGCCGCGTCTTTCCGACAGCAATTTCGCAGTGCTTTCCCCTTATCGAAAAGGGAAAGCGTGCGGATGGCTGGAACAGCAGGTGAGTGCGGCAAGAGAGGCTGTGCGCATGTTCATGGGTGAATCCAAACCTCAAGAGGAGAACGTTTCACTCTCGTCGATCACACAGGCGCTTCAATTTGTACGCCGTCTGGGGTGAAGGAAATCATTTTGCATTGAGTAGAAAAGTATGTTATACTGAAACTGCATATAATAGAATTGGAGATGATTGTATGTACGAACAAGATTATCAAACTGGTTATTCGATGGAAGAAGGGATGCGCAAGCATGCGATGCGGACATTCGGATGGATGGGCATCGGACTTCTCGTTACGGCGATCAGCGCGGCGTTCTTCTACTATTCCGGAATTTATGTGAAAGTGCTCTTTCAGCTGCGTGAGTGGGCAGTCATCCTGTCGGCGGTGCTGCAATTCGGTGTTGTCATCGCATTCAGCGCACGTTTGACGAAACGCTCGGTAACGACGACGCGCCTTTTGTTTATGGCGTATGCGCTCATCACCGGCTTTACCTTTTCGATTATCGGCTTTTTATACGATGCAAAGGCGATTATGGTCGCATTCGGCATCACGGCGGTTTACTTCGGTTCGCTGACTGTGATCGGTTATACGACGAAGATCAACCTGATGAAATTCGGCCCGTTGCTGTACATCTCTTTAATCGTGATGATTATCGCAAATCTGATCTTGGCGTTCACCGGCTCTGACAGCAGCATGATGGTGATGACGACGATCGGCCTGCTGATCTTTACCGGTTTGACTGCGTATGACGTGCAGAAGATGAAGGTGCTCTATTTGCAATGCGAGGATGAAGCGCTGCGCGAGCGTCTGTCCGTTTATTCGGCGATGGAGCTGTATTTAGACTTTATCAACATTTTCCTGTATATCTTGCGTCTGCTTGGCAACCGCGACTAATCGAAAAAAACGTCTCCTTTTGGGATGGAATCTTTAATCGTCAGATGTTAGGTCTGACTTTAGAGAGTCTCCTTATCTCGGAGGCGTTTTCTTGTTATAGAAGCAAAGAGCAAGTACAGCTGATGGTTTGAACCGCAAAAGCATTACGAAAACAAAGAGAGCGCAGGCAGGGGATTTTGGTATCCTCATGGAAGCTGCGCTCTTTTTTGCCGTTTTGTGTTATGATTTTGCAAGCTGTCGCTGCCGCAGGATTTCAAAAGAGATGACGGCGGTGGCGCTCACCGCGCTTAAGGCGTTGCGCACATCGCGGCCGTAGGGAATGTAGATGTTTTGTGCGGAGGCTTGCTTGATCGCCTTGCTTAAACCGCGCATCTCCCCGCCGATGGCGATGCACAGCCGTTTGGGGAACGCATAAGCATACAGACTGACAGCGTCCTTGCGTTCTGCGCACAGCAGCGGGATCTGCCGTGCTTGCAGCTCTTGTACGACTTCGTTTGCATCTTCATAGCAAATCCATGGCAAATACTCGCTGGCGCCTGCGCTTGTTTTGGCGATCACGGCTGCCGCCTGCTGCCAGCTGCGCTTTCGCGTGAGGACGCCCTGACAGCCGCTGGCGTAAAGCGTGCGTAAAATAGCCGCAAAATTGAAAGGGTCCTCAACCCCTTCCACCAAGGCGAAAAAGCATTCCTCCCCCAGATCGCATTGGGCGAGCGTTTGATAGCGGCGCTCTTTGCAGATACACAGCAAACCGCCGTGCGTGTGTCCCTGTGCGATCTGATCGATCACTTCCCGCGGGCAGCGGCGGATGGGTATGTTTCTCTCCAATGCCCGATGTACGATCCATAGCGTATCGCGGTCGTGTTTACGTTCATCGACGATCACTTCACTTACCTCGCGCATACCGCCCATGATGGCCGCTTTGACGGAAATATTGCCCTCAAATAAATATTGTTCCATAATTACCTCGCATTTCGGTTTCATTATAGAGAAAAAGCAGCGCCTTCGCAAGCGCTTTTTCATTGCGTAAGCAAAGCGGGGATGATACACTGGATACAGTGCCAAAGACCCCTGCTGTGTGAATGGGAACATCAGCGTATCCTTATAAAAACAGGGGCGTTAGCAGGAGAGGAAGAAAGCTATGAGAATTGCAGTGGTTTCCATGCCGGTGCGGCAGGGATGTTGCGAGGAAAATTTCAAGCAGATGTGCCAATCGATCACACAGGCGTGCAGGGAGAACGCACAGCTGATCGTCTTTGCGCAAAATGTCATCAGCGGTTATGCGCTAGGCGATCTGTGGCTGGATCAGTCCTTTTGCGAGCTGTGTGACAGCTATAATGCGCGCATTCAGGCGCTGGCGCAGGAGATCGCCATCGTTTGGGGAAATGTGCGCTACCGCGGCGGAAGGCTGTTCAATACCGCTTTTTTCGCTTACCGTGATCAGCTGGAATTGCGTGTCAAAGGATATGACGGCGAACTGTGCAACGATGTGCGCTATTTTCAAACGATGGAGAGCGGAGAGCTGATCGAATACGGCGGGGAGCTGATCGCGCTGAACTTCCATGAAGAGTTACAGTTAGCAACCCTCAATGTCACCATCGACGCAAGTCCGCATGCCATCCTGCCCAAGGGGGCGTCACAGGTTTATGTGAACGCGGGCGGGATTTGGATGGATGAGGAGGGGGTGCATCAGCTGAACGGACGCTGCTTCATCAGCGATCATGCCCGTATCCTGCATTTCAGCGAATATAGCGACGGCTGTTTTATCGTCGATCATACCCAGGAAACCCCAAAGAAGTCCCTTGTGTTTGCCGATGCAGCGACGCGTATAGAAAAGCTGCTGAAGGATGCCCGCACGCAGCTGGGAGCTTTTTCCCTGCCTGCACATGACGTATCTGCACAGCGATTCGCAAAGCGCTATGCGTGCGCATGGCTGTTAGAAGAAGCGCCCCTGCGCTTTGTCCTGCATCCCTATACTTTTATGAAACAGCCGGCTTTGCTCAATGGGTTTTCCCCACAAGAGCTGCTAATGGCACAGGTGATCGATCACATTGACGATCTGGGGTTGGATGCGCTGTTCATCGCCGCTTATACGCAGACACACAGCCTTCGCGGCATTTGTTATCATGCGATGCAAGATGGGCTTGGCAGTGCGCACATACAACGGCTGCTGCGCGATCCTGCTGCATTTGTCGACGCCTTGCTGGCGTGCATGCGTACTAATTACGCACAGCGCTTGGGGTATCGGATGAGCGGGGAGCAGGAGGTTATGCTGCGATGTGAGCTGCTTGCATACCTGCAAAAGGGAAAGTGACGATTTTGTTACAAATTGCGAGCAAAAACGATATTCTTTTCACCCTGGATGATATATAATAGGAAGTACAGGAGGTAGTGAAGTTATGAACTTGAAAGGAACAAAAACAGAACAGAATCTGATGGAGGCTTTTGCCGGCGAGAGCCAGGCGCGTAACAAGTACACATTCTATGCTTCTAAAGCGAAAAAGGATGGCTATGTACAGATTGCCAACATCTTCGAGCAGACGGCAAACAACGAAAAGGAGCATGCAAAGCTGTGGTTTAAGTATCTGCACGGCGGCGCTGTCCCTTCTACGGTGGAGAATCTGAAGGATGCCGCAGCCGGTGAAAACTATGAGTGGACGGACATGTATGATCGCATGGCAAAGGAAGCCAAGGAAGAGGGCTTCGATGAGATCGCCGCTGCGATGCAGGGTGTGCTGGAGATCGAAAAGGCGCACGAGGCACGCTATAACGCGCTTTTGAGCAATATCGAGGACGGAACGGTGTTCGATAAGAGCGAAGAGACGCTGTGGGAGTGCTTAAACTGCGGTCATCTGCACAAGGGAAAGAGCGCTCCGGAGGTTTGCCCGGTATGCAATCATCCGCGTTCTTACTTCGAGGTACGCAAGGAGAACTACTAATCGAAGCAACGGATACGGCAATCGCCGTATCTTTTCTTTTGTCCATGCATAGACTGAAGGGGAGGAAACAAGCATGGACGTGCATCGAATCGTCATCGGGGATCAGTATTACTTGCAGATCTCCTTTGGGCGCTACCCGATCTGCTGTGTGATGAATGAGCAGATGATCTTGGTCAATCAGCTGATGGCGCCGCTGGTGGAAAGCGGGGACGTGGTTCTTTGTGTCAATCAGCAGGGAGAGCGGGAACTGTGGAGGTTGCCGCTCATTGCAATCAGCGAAGCGGCAAAGCAAAGGGGTGTTGCGGTTGGGATGGAAGCGAAGGAAGCGCTGCTGCTCTTACAAAAAGAGGAAGATTAGGCGCAGATTTCTTCTGGCGGGGATACTCAGCGCACTGCTCGCGCTGGCAGGGGTGCGTGCGTTCAACAGCTGGATCGAGCCGCAGTTACAGGTGGTCGCCCGCCAGCAAAGCAGCATAGCGCTCAACAACATCGTCACCCGCATCATCTCCTCCATGTCCTATGACAGCGCGTCGCTCATTCATATCGAACGTGATGCGCAGGGCTATATCACGACGTTTCAGGTGGATACCGCTGCCCTCAATCAGCTGCTTTATGAGATGTTAGTCACCGTTGATGCCTCTTTGGAGGCGGCGCAGGAGGGAAAAGCGGACCCGACACTGGATCAGACGCTGTATGAAAACGGCGTAATCTATCAGCTGCCGCTAGGTTATCTCACACATCTGCCGTTTTTGAGCAGCATGGGTCCTAAGCTGGATCTGCGCTTTCGCATGATGAACGATGTCAGCGGCTACTTTCAGCTGAATTGCGAGCCTTATGGGCTCAACAATACATTGGTGGAGCTGAATTTAGTCATCGAGCTGAAGGCGGAGGTGCTGACGGTGCTCTCCATTACCGAGTATGCGCATACCATCGAGCTGCCGATCGTGATGGAAATCATTCACGGGCAGGTTCCGCAAGCATATCAGAGCTGGACGTCGCCTTCCTTGCAAAGCAAAGCGGAAGGGGAGAGGACAGACACATTTGCGTGAAAATGAAAAAAACTATTGCATTTTTACGTAAATAGGATATAATAAAACAGCAGCGTGAACGAGCGGGGTCATGGCGGAATAGGCAGACGCAACGGACTTAAAATCCGTTGGGAGAAATCCCGTGTGGGTTCAAGTCCCACTGTCCCCACCATTTCTGCTCTGAGAATAACGGTTCCGTAGCCAAGTGGTAAGGCAATAGACTGCAACTCTGTGATCACCGGTTCAAATCCGGTCGGAACCTCCAGATGAATGAAAACAGATCGATGCGATGATCTGTTTTTTTCTATTGTATAGGCAACCATCAATCATCAAGGCAAAGCGATGAGCAGGGGCGCGCATAGGGAAGACGCGTGCCGCCCGCGCGTTATTTTGTTTTTTTGGGCGAAGGTCTTTCAGGGAAGAAGCGTAAAAAGAAATTGATACCGACAACAGAATTTGATACCATGATAACAAGTGAGGTGAGTGCGCATGCAGGTGGCGGAGATCTACATAGAACACACGGCGCTGTCGTTAGATCAGTGCTATACATATCGCTGTGATCATCACTGCGTTCAGGTTGGTATGCGGGTGCGGGTGCCTTTCGGCACAAAGAAGCTCGTCGGATTTGTCGATGCGCTCAAACAGCTCAGCGAAAAGGAAGCCGCCGCTTTGCCTTATCAGCTTCGCTCCGTGATCGAGGTGATCGATGAAAAGCCGCTGTTAAATGAGGAGCTGCGCATGCTGGGCAAGTGGATGGCAAAGTATTATGTCGCTTCCACAATCAGCTGCTATCAGTGTATGCTGCCGCGTTCGCTCAAGCCGAAAACGACAAAGGCTGCCATCGCCATGGAGGAGATTGCCGTCTATGTGCAAAGCCTGCCGAATCTGACGAAACGCCAGCAGGAGGTGTTGGATCAGGTTGCCAAGCATTCCCCATTGTTGGCGTCTCAATATCGCCGGCAGTATAAATCGATCGCCAAAACACTGATTGACAAGGGCTGTGTACGCATTGAAAAAAGGGAGCGCCGCCCCTTGCGCAAGGAGAGTCAGCTGACCTCGTCCAAGTATACGCTCACCAGGGAGCAGGCGGACGCCTTAGCATGCCTGCAAAAGGAAGAGGGGTATCGTGTCGCCCTCTTGCATGGGGTGACCGGCAGCGGCAAAAGCGAAGTGTTTCTGCGCTATGCGCTTGATCGGGTGAAAGCGGGCAAGCAGGTGCTGTTTCTGGTGCCGGAGATCTCGCTCACCCCGCAGATGCAGCGGCAGGTGCAAGAGCGCTTCGGCGATCAGGCGGCGATCTATCACTCACATCTCAGCGATCAGCAGAAGTATGAACAGTATCAGCTGGTGGCAAAGGGGGAGGTACAGGTGGTGGTTGGCACTCGCAGCGCCATGTTTCTGCCCTTTGCCGACTTGGGGGCGATCATACTGGATGAAGAGCACGATCCCAGCTACAAGCAGGACAATATGCCTTGCTATCACTGCCGCGACATCGCGTTGTGGCGGGCGAAATACCATGACTGCAAGGTGATCTTAGCCAGCGCCACCCCTTCACTAGAAAGCTATGCCAGAGCCTACAAGGGAGTTTATCAGCTGATCGAGATGAAGCATCGCATTCATCAGACGCTGCCGCAGACGGAGATCGTCAATATGGGGGAGGCACTGCGTCATGGGGAGAGCGCGCTGTTGTCCAAACGGCTGTATCAGGCGATGGAGGAGACGTTGGCACGCGGGGAGCAGGTGCTGTTGCTGCTCAACCGCAGAGGCTATTCGCCGGTGCTTCGCTGTATTGACTGCGGTGAGGCGCTGATGTGTCCGCACTGTGATGTAGCGCTTAGCTATCATAAAGAAGAACAGCGTATGAAATGCCATATCTGCGGCTATTCGCGTGCGCTGCCAAGGGAGTGTCCTTCCTGTCACTCGCATCGCTGGCGCTATTTGGGGATCGGCACACAGCGTTTGGAGGAATATGTGCAGACATGCTTTCCACAGGCGTCGATCATCCGCATGGACAGTGATGCGACGAGGCGCAAGGGAGCGCATGAACGCTTGTTGGACAGCTTTTCCAAGGGGGGCGACATCCTGTTGGGAACACAGATGATCGCCAAGGGACTGGATTATGAAAATGTGACGCTGGTGGGAATCGTCAATGCCGACGCTTCCTTAAAAAGCGGCGACTACCGCAGCAGTGAGCTGACCTTTGATCTGCTGGAACAGGCGTGTGGAAGAAGCGGCAGAGGAAGAAAGCGGGGCAGGGTGATCTTACAGGCGTATGACTGTGATCACTATGCCCTGCGCTGTGCCGCAAGTCATGACTATCAGCGCTTTTTCCAAGAGGAGATGCGTTATCGCCACCTTGCGCAGTATCCGCCCTACACCTATCTGTCCGCCGCCTATTTTTGGCATCGGGATGAGCAGACGGCGAAGCAGGGGGCGCATGCCGCGCTGGAAGCGCTGAGGGATCAGCGGCTGTGCAAGGTGCTGGGGCCGATCGCCTTAGGCAGGCAGAAGGACGCATATCGCTATCGTGTGATCTTAAAGGGCAAGGATCGCGGGGCACAGGCGATGCTGCTGCGAAAGATGTTTGAAGCGCACATTCAGAGCAAACAGCGCGCGCAGATGGAGATCGACGTCGATCTGCTGCTGGTGAGCTGAGCGATGCAAAAAAGAGAACTCGCTATCGCCTATGCTTTCGGCGCGCTTTGCCTGCTGGCGGGAACGCTGTGGGACTTGCCGATTACGCAGGCGTTATATCGTCCCCAGACACTGTTTGCCCTTGTGCTGGAGATCGGATGGCCGTGGGTGTTAAAGCTTTGCCTCGCCTTTTGTGCGTGGATCGTATGGGAGAAAAAGCCGCTTTTGATCGCTGCGGCGCAGCTGGTGCTCGCCGCTTTGTTCGCCGTCGACGTAAGCGATGCGTTTCATGTCTCTCTGTTTGGCTGGCAGAGCTTGCTGGCGTTTCTTTCGCTGCCTTTGCTGGCAGGATGCTTTTGGCGCTCTCTTTCATCGTGGAGACGCGCATGGCTGCGTCCGTATGTGATTTATTTTTTGCAGGTGACGGTAACGACCATGCTCATCGTCGGCTTGCTGAAGATCGGTTTTGGGCGGATTCGCTTTCGGCAGATGCAGGATGCAACGCAGTTTTGTGTCTGGTATCGACCCTGCTTTGCATGGGGAACTTCGTTTCCCAGCGGTCATGTCGGCTCGTTTGCCGCCGCTATGCTCTGCTTGCTGTCCTTTCGCTTTCCTACATGGAGATGTCATCGGGCAATGCTGCTGGCGATCGTATGGGGGAGCATCGTCTGCATGATGGTGTCGCGGATCATCATGGGCGCACATTTTGTCAGCGATACGGCGGCAGGGATGCTGATCGCCTTGGGCTGCTGGCAGTTTTTTGATCATCGTTGGAAGGGGTGGTTTCATGACCATGCGTAAATGGTGCTTACAGGCACTATATGCCATCTGTGAGGAACACGCGTACAGCAATCTCTACCTGCAAAAGCACTTGGAAGAACTGGCGCCCAAGGAGCGTGCGTTAGCTAGCTCCATCGTCTACGGCACTTTGCAAAATCAGCGCTATCTGCGTTATCAATGGGAGGCGATGGTGGCGCGCAGGCCGAAAAAAAGAGTGGCACTGTTGCTGGATATGAGCGTATATCAGCTGTTGTTTTTAGATTCTTTGCCGGATTATGCGATCATCCATGAAGCGGTGATGCTGTGCGGCGAGTGGATGCCGCAGGCCAAGGGCATGGTCAACGGCGTTTTGCGGCGCTTTCAGCGCGAAGGCAAACGAGCGCTGCCGAAAGATCCGTGGCAGGCGTTAGCCATCACCAGCGGATTGCCAAATTGGCTCATCGCCATGTGGCGGCGGCAATATGGCGATGAACGCTGTGTGCAGATCTGTCAGGGTCTGAATGTCATACAGCCGCAGTGCGTGCGGGTCAATCGGATGAAAACGGATCGAGAGACGTTACTAGCCAAAGGAGCGTTTACCTGCGGCAGGCTCAGCGAGGATGCGCTGTATGTACAAAAGGGATCGGCGGCGGACAGCGACGCTTATCGTAACGGCGAGATTTCCATTCAAAGCGAAGCCAGCCAGATGGTCGCGCTGTGGATGGCGGCGCAAAGCGGGGAGAGGCTGTTAGATGTTTGCAGCGCACCCGGCTCCAAGGCGTGTCATTTAGCGGAGCGCATGAACGATTGCGGCAGCATCTTATGCGGCGACATTCACCCTCACCGCGTGAAGCTGATCGAGCAGGGAGCCAAACGCTTAGGGTTGAAAAGCATTCAAGCGCGGGTGATGGATGCGACAAAGCTGAAGGGGGTCGCGGACGGCGCTTATGACGGCGTGCTGTGTGATGTGCCTTGCAGCGGCTATGGCGTGATGGGACGAAAGAGTGATATCAAGCTGCGGCTCTCCTCACAGACGATGGATGAGCTGATTCCCTTGCAGCAGGCGATTTTGTGCTGTGCAAGCGCCAAGGTAAAGGTGCAGGGACGCTTGATCTACTCCACCTGCACGCTCAACCGCAAGGAAAACGAGAAGCAGATCGAACGCTTTTTAAAGGAGCATCCCGCTTTTGCGCTGCGCCGGGAACAGACGTTTTTCCCCGATGCACAGGGAGGGGACGGCTTTTATATCGCGCTGATGGTGCGCGAGCGATGATAACGGTTGTGAGACAGCCGTTTTCTTCTTTATAAGGAAGGCGTGCCTGTACGCTTGGCTGTGAGCAAGCCATGCGTGTGCGATCGGCAGGGGCGCATCTGTAAATATTTGTGTTTGAGCGATGATTCACGTGCGGAAACAAGGGAAAGTATGATAGAATGATAACGATGTCACAGCATGCTGTGATAGGGGAACGATACGGTGATTACATGAAAAGTTTATATGATTTCAACTATGAGCAGATACAGGACTATGCCTTGGCGCAGGGGTGGAAGGCATTTCGCGGCCATCAGATCTTTCAGTGGCTGTATCGTCAGCGGGTCGCGCAGATCGAGGAGATGACCAATCTCTCCAAGGAGACCCGCGAGCGGCTGGCGCAGGAGTTCATCCTCTCGCCTTTGACATTGCAGGAAAAGCAGGTGGCGAAGGACGGTACCTGTAAATACTTGTTCGCCTTGGCGGACGGTTCGCTGATCGAGAGCGTGCTGATGCAGTTTGACTATGGCAAGAGCGTCTGTGTGACCTCACAGGTCGGCTGCAACATGGGGTGCGCGTTTTGTGCCAGCGGTTTAACGAAGAAGCAGCGCGATCTCACCAGCGGGGAGATGGTGGCGCAGGTGCTTTACATCCAGCGCGAATTGGATGCGAAGGGGGAGCGGATCAGCCATATCGTCGTCATGGGGACGGGGGAGCCTTTCGACAACTATGACAACGTGATGAACTTTGCGGCAACGCTCAATCACGATCGCGGGATGGCGATCGGTGCGCGCCATATTACGATCTCCACCTGCGGCATCGTGCCGCGCATCTATGACTTTGCCAAAGAGCATACCCAATACAATCTGGCGATCTCCCTGCATGCGCCTAACGATGAGCTGCGTACACGGCTGATGCCGGTCAATCAGGCATATCCGCTAAGCGAATTGATGCAGGCGTTAGATGTGTACTGCGCACAGAACAACCGCCGGCTGACATTGGAATACATCCTGTTAAAAGGGGTTAACGATCAGCCGCTGCACGCGCGGCAGCTGGCAAAGCTGATCGGCAAGCGCAACGCCTATGTCAACCTGATCCCATACAATGCGGTGGATGAAAAAGGGTTTGTGGGCGTCGATCGTGGGGCGGCGATGGTGTTTTACGATCAGCTGATGAAGCTGGGCGTTCGCTGTACCATCCGCAAGGAGCATGGCGGCGACATCGATGCGGCATGCGGACAGCTGCGTGTCAAGCATCTGCGAAAGGGGTAAGAACATGGATTACTATGGAGCGAGCGATCAGGGACTCAAGCGTGAGCTGAATGAGGATTCGTATTGCTGCATGGAAAATGCAAACGGCGATTTTCTCGCTTGTGTCTGTGATGGCATCGGCGGTGCGGCGGCCGGGGAAGTCGCCAGCAAAATGGCAATCATGCATTTACAGGAGCGTTTTTTAAGCGCGCCTGCTTTTGAGAGTGAAGTGATGATCGCCACATGGCTCAGACAGTCGATCGAGGAGGCCAACGATCTCATCTTTACGGCAGCGATGCGCAGCGTAAAGCAGCGGGGGATGGGGACGACCTGCGTCGGTGTTTTGCGCAGCAACGAGCGTACCTTTGTGTTCAATGTCGGAGACTCGCGCGTCTATGCGCTGTATGCGGACTCCTTTTTAGCGATGACCGAGGATCATTCCTATATTGCCGATTTGTTGAAGAAGGGCTCGATCACATTGGAACAGGCGAAGGTGCATCCGGGGCGCAACATGCTCACCAACGCGCTGGGCGTATGGGATCATGTCAAGATCGACATTCATAAGATCCGCGAGGATTACACAGCGCTGTTAGTGTGCAGCGACGGGCTTCACGGCTATGTGAGCGAGGAGACGATCCGCAGTGTGATCGATCGCTTTGACTGCGATGCGAAACAAAAGGCGGAGCTGCTGATACAGTTAGCCAACGATATGGGCGGCTACGATAACGTCACTGTCATCCTCATGGAGAAAAAGGCGGGTGAAGCGCATGGATAAGCTGATCGCAAACCGTTATCTGCTGATCAACAGCATCGGACAAGGCGGCATGGCAGACGTCTACAAGGCGGTGGATACGATTTTAAACCGTGAGGTGGCGGTCAAAATCCTGCGCGGTGAGCTCTCACATGATCCGATGACGCTGCTGCGCTTTCAGCGGGAGGCCAGCGCCGCCAGCAAGCTCTCTCACCCCAATGTCGTCGACGTGTATGATGTCGGCGAGAGCGAGGGCCGTCATTACATCGTCATGGAATATGTGCGCGGGCGCACGCTGAAGCAGCTGATCGCACAGCGCGGTGCACTGAATCTCGATGAGGCGATCGACATCATGATGCAGCTGGCCAGCGCGATCTCCCTAGCGCATGAAAAGCATATCATCCATCGCGACATCAAACCGCAAAACGTGCTGGTAAAGGATGATGGGACGGTGAAGATCACCGATTTCGGCATCGCGATCGCCCACGATTCCATCCAGCTGACGCAAAATCACACGGTGATGGGCAGTGCGCACTATCTGGCGCCGGAGACGACACGGGGCGAGGCGCCTGGCTTTGCGGTGGATATTTACGCACTGGGCATCGTGTTTTACGAGCTGCTCAGCGGCAAGGTGCCCTTTCAGGGGAGCACGCCGACGGAGATCGCCGTCAAACACCTGCGCGAGCCGATGCCTTACATACGCGACTTCAATCCGACCATACCGCAGTCGGTGGAAAACATCATCCTCAAGGCATGCGTCAAGCGTGTCGATCAGCGCTTTGTCAGCGTTGACGAGATGATTGATGCACTGGCACACTGCCGCCTGCCGCAATACGCTAACGCAGCGCGTCTGGAATTTGAGAACGACGAAATCCTCGCGGTAAAGGTGGAGGATGGCAAGCTGCGCGTCGAGCAGGGAAAACATCGTCCGCTCGATCGCCGCAAGCGGCGGATGTGGATTCTCAGCGGAGCGATCGCGCTTTGCACGGTGTTGATCGTGAGCGTGGCGGCGTTATTTGCCACCGGCGTTCTTTCACTGGATCCCCTGCTTGGCATCCCGATCCCAAGCGTGGTCGGCTTAAGCGAGCAGGAGGCTGTGGACGAGCTGTTAGCTGCCGGGTTTCAGCGTGAGCAGATCACGGTGGAAGAGGTGCTCAGCGAGGAGATGGAGAAAGGCATGGTGG
The DNA here is from genome assembly GCA_965119685.1 of Merdibacter sp. Marseille-QA0792. GTDB lineage: Bacteria > Bacillota_I > Bacilli_A > Erysipelotrichales > Erysipelotrichaceae > Merdibacter. The sequence continues at coordinate 1,477,030 of OZ221971.1, forward strand.
CGGCGGTGGAGCCAAAGGAGGAGAGCCGGGTCGCAAGCGATGGAAACATCGTATTGCAGGTTTCCCGCGGCGGCTACTATGTAGTCGAGAACTATGTCGGAATGAGTTTAGACCAGCTGCGTCAGACGTTTGCCGAGCATGGCGTCAACATCCGCATCCGGCAAAAGGAACAGGCACGCTCCGACGTCAGCAAGGGCACGATCCTCTCTCAGAGCCTGGCCGTCGGGGAGAAGATCGATCCCTTAGGCGATAATGAGATCGAAATTACGGTTGCCATCTCTCCGAGCTTTTCCATCCCTTCCTCGATCATCGGCATGGAGTTACAGGATGCAAAGGAGCTGTTAAACGGCTATGGAGCCGCTGTGGTGACCAGCCGCATCAGCGAGGATATTCTCAACGAAGAGGAGAAACTGGGCGAAGGCCGTGTCGTACGCTGTGATCCCGCTCCCCAGGAGAATTATACGCAGGAAGGAGTGGACAGCTACATCGTGCTGTACTACTATTAGCTTATGGAAAAAGGAAAAATCATAAAAATTATATCGAATCAATATGATGTGCTGTTAACAAATGGGGAGATCGTGCGCTGTGTGGCGATGGGAAAGCTGCGCAAGAGCCGTCCGCCGATCGTCGGCGATTATGTGGAGGTGGAGCGCTTTTCTTCCTCCATCGGCATTCAGCGGATTTTACAACGCCGCAACGAGCTGCGCCGCCCGGCCATCGCCAACGTCGATCAGGCGATTATCGTCATGTCGACAGTGATTCCCGATTACTCTCCCCAGCTCATCGACCGTCTGATCTTTCAGATCTGCTACGCTGAAATCACGCCGATTCTCTGTGTGACGAAAATGGATTTAATCGATGAGGATTCATGGATTCATGCTTCAATTCAGGCGTATCAAGACAGCGGCTATACGGTGGTGGAGAGCGGCAGCGGCTATGAGGAGGATGCGCTGAAAGCATTGTTGAAGAATAAGGTCTCCGTGCTGTGCGGACAAAGCGGCGCCGGGAAGAGCTCTTTGCTCAATCGTATCGAGCCAGGCTTTCACTTGCAGACACAGCAGACCAGCAAGGCGTTAGGACGGGGAAAGCATACGACACGTCACTGTGAGCTGCATCCGGTTGCCGGGGGCTGGGTGGCGGATACGCCCGGGTTTTCCTCGCTGGATTTCCAATATATGTCCATCGACGCCCTTGCCGCCTGCATCCCGGACTTTCAGCCGTATTTGGGAGCGTGCCGGTTCAAGGACTGCGTGCATCTCAAAGAGCCGCAGTGTGCCATCAAGCAGGCGGTCGATGAAGGACGCATCGATGCACAGCGCTACCGCCATTATGAGGAGGTTGCGGAAGTGATCGCAATGAGCAAACCGCGCTATTGATGCCGCTGTGAGGTGTGCGCATGGATACGTGTTGTTAGCGCAAAAGCGAAACGGCGCCTTTCCATCTGGCGATTGTTTGAAACAGCTGTGAAAGACATATTGTACCCATAACGAAAAGAGCACTCATACATGCGTGCCATCCATATCGAATGACACATATCATCAAAGGAGTTGACAGAATGAAAGAGAGAATCGTATCCCCATCTATTTTATCGTTAGATTTTTCAAAGACGAGCGAGCAGCTTTCCCAGCTGGCGCAAAGCAGGGCGAAGTGGCTGCACTTCGATGTCATGGACGGCCATTTTGTTCCGAATCTCACCTTCGGACCGGATATTCTCAAAGGGTTTCGCAAGGTGCTGCCGCAGCAGATGGACGTGCATATCATGGTAGAGGACCCTGTGACGTATGCCGATGTCTTTATCGACGCCGGTGCCGATGTGCTCACCTTTCACAGTGAAGCGCTCGCAAATGACCCCCAGGCGATTCGTACCCTGTGCGCCCATATCCGCCGCCGCGGTGTGCTTGCGGGGGTAAGCATTCGTCCCAAAACACCGATTGAGGGACTGTTAGAGCTGTTAGAGGAGATGGATGTGCTGTTAGTGATGTCGGTGGAGCCGGGCTTTGGCGGGCAGCCGTTTATGGAAGAGGTGCTCACAAAGGTGCGCAAGGCACGGGCATGGATCGATGAAAAGGGCTTGTCCACCCGTATTGAGATCGACGGCGGTATTAACGATCAAAGCGCGCGCTTAGCGATTGCGGCAGGCTGTGATACGCTTGTTGCCGGCAGCTATGTGTTTAAAAACGATATGAACGCTGCCATCGATACCTTGTTATGTCTGTGATCGTGCTCGTCTCGCCCTTGGCGAAGCAGGTGCCTTTGCTTGCGGGGGCGGACTATGCCGGGGTGGATGCCGGTGCGCTTTGTTGTTTACGGCAGGGAATCGACATGGTGTTTGCGCTGGGTGATTTCGATACAGCGAAAGATGTGAAAGAACAGATCGGCACAAGGACTGATTGCTATGTCTTGCCCTGCCGCAAAAATGAGACGGACATGGAGAGCGCATGGGCGCAGGCGCGTCAGCGCGGTTATGAGACAATCATCCTCTATGGCGTATTGCAGGGACGTTTCGACCACACTTTGGCCAATCTCTCCCTGCTGCTGCACCGCGATCCCCACCTCATCCTCATGGATGAAAACAATCGGGTGCGTCTGTTGAGCGCCGGGGAGTATGAGATTCCGAAGGCGTACACCTATCTTTCCTTTTTTGCGCTGGAGGAGAGCTGTATCAGCGAGGAGGGCGTCGCCTATCCGCTGACACAAAAGATCATCACTACCGCGGATATTTTTACCGTATCCAATGAGATCGTAACAGAGCGTGCACATGTGATCGTCCATTCTGGCCGGGTGCTGATGATCGAGTCAAACGACATGCGCTGAGCGATCGCAATTTATTTTCTAGGAGACTGTAACAAAAAAAAGAAAGATCACTATGCAAAGAAGAACGAGTGATGAAGCGGGCTGACGCCTGTTACACTCGTTTTTTCTACTTGTTTTTTAGCAAGCAAAATCCGCGAACAGCAAAAAATGTATCTGTTCCCTATGAGAATGCGATGTATTTTTATTCGGATGCGTTGATTTGTTACAGCCCTTTTTCCTTGTAAGAGCGATAAAGAAAAAATGAGCATTTTGACTGACTGCTGTGCGTCTTTTTGCCTTTTTCGTATAGGATGGTTCATCGGCGTGTGTCTGTCCGTATGATTGAGCGTCACTCCTCATATTTTATATGATAGGAGGGTTAGATACGCTATGGTCGCTTTTCCCGCGCGTGTGCAGAGAAGGCGCCTCCCCTTTTGCGGTTTCTTTACAATTCATGGAAAGTGTGCTTAAATATTATGAGATTTGGGAAGAGGTGGGAAGATGCCGGGCCTGAATAAAAATCTGGTCTTTTATTTTTTAATTTCGCTCGGATTGTTTGTGGCCGGTGTGCTTTCGCTGTGGGCGAAGAGCTCGCTGCTCTCGCTCGTCATGCTGGTGCTTGGCATCGCATTGCTCATCAGCGGTCTGATTCAGACGGTGCGCTTCTTCCTGCCAAAGGTACATCATCAGGGAGACTTCAACACGCTGCTGCGCGCGCTGCTCAGCATCGGCGGTTCCATTTTTCTCATTTGGTATCAGGGAGTGCCGCAGTGGCTGATGGTCGTCGTCTTCGGCGGCTATATGCTGGTGTATGCGACGGCTTGCCTCGTACAGTGGTGGCTGTATCGCCGGGATCGGGTCAAGGGGCGGCTGATGCTGTTTTTGACGGCGCTGGTGCTCTATGTGGTGGGCGGCATCTTTCTGCTTTCGCCCAGTCTGACGATGGATGATATGCTGATATTGCTGGGGATATATTTTATCCTGTTAGGCGTTACGTATTTCCGCGATGGCTTTGACTCGCTTTCCAGCAATACCCGTAACCGGATGACTCGTAAAATCCGCATCACCCTGCCGGCGATCGTCTGCGCCCTCATCCCCGCTAAGACGCTCAATGACATTAACGCCTACCTCAAGGAAAATGACGAGGTATTCGAGGAAGACGATCACAGCGAAGTGCAGGAGCCGGATTTAGAGGTGTATGTCCATGTCACCAACAGCGGTTTCGGCTTATTAGGGCATGTGGATATCGGCTTTGAGGGAAGCATTCTCTCCTATGGCAACTATGATACGGAAAGCTATCGGCTGAACAGCGTGATCGGCGACGGCGTGTTTTTTCTCTCACCGATCGAACAGACGATCGAGAATTACCTGTCGGTGGAAAAAAATAACCTGTTCGTTTATGGTCTGCGCTTAAACGAGGAACAAAAAGCGCAGATTCGCCGCTCGATCAACCGCATCGTCGCACAGGGTGTACGCTGGCATACGAGGATTGAACGCGAAAACGGCTTTGATCACCCCCAAGACTATCAGGACGATTATCCCTCCCGGCTCGTTTATCGAACCGGCGCACGCTTTTATAAGTTTCAAAGCGGACGCTTTAAGACCTATTTCGCTTTGGGTTCCAACTGCGTGCTGTTAGCCGATTCCATCCTCGGACGTCTGGGAACCGACGTATTGAGCATGCGCGGATTGATCACCCCGGGAACCTATCTCGATTATCTGGATAAGGAATACCATAAAAAGGGCAGCATGGTCGTCACCCGTCAGTTTTATCCCTGCCGAGAGGATGGCAAGAAGCGCGGTGTATTGGAGAATCTGCGCAGAGGATGAGCACCCTTTGCAAAGCGGCGGTTTTACGACTTCATTCCTGCCATGGCAAAGGTGAAAATAAAGAAGCAGGACGGCGTCTGTGAAAGGAACGCCGTTTTTTTTTGTGAGAGAACCGATACGGCTTCTTTATTGAAAATGGGGGAAGCAAAGCAGCGGAAAAGGAAATAAAAAAACAGGCAATGCCTGCTTTTCTCATGTATTTACTAGATCGCGTTGTTCTTTTTTAACGTCTTCAGAGCACGGGCACTGATGCGCAGTGTCTGCGGCTTTCCGTCAACAATCACTTTCACTTTCTGTAAATTTACATTCCATTTGCGGCGGGATGCACGCATAGAGTGTGAACGCTTGTTTCCTGATAAAGGACCTTTACCAGTAATTGCACATACTTTTGACATACTGCTTACCTCCTTTACGCGATATTTTTACGCAATTTGCTTATACATATTATCATCTGCGCCGTAAAAAAGCAAGTATATTCTTAAAAAAATAGCACAGGCTGAAGTGAAAAGTTTATTTCCACTTTGAACAGTGAAAAGTAGATTTTAGTCTTTCACTTATTTCCACTTCCACTTATGTTGCATTTAGTCTTACACTTATCCTGTCCCTCAGTCGCCGGAAAGGCTGGTATCCATCATGAAACATTCCAATGCTTTTACTCATTTGACTTTGGACGAACGCCGCATCATCCTCACCGGCATCATTAACGGCTCTACCAAATCTGCCATTGCTCAGACCATCGGAAAAGACAAGTCCACTGTCGCTAAAGAAATTAAACTTCACCGGATTCTCTCCTATAAGTGTAATCTACCTCTGGAATGCAATCATTACCGCAAATGTGTCCACGGCAGACAATGTACTCTTGACTGCCCCGAATATGTCCCCTTCCGCTGTTCCAGACGGGATCGATCTCCCGGCGCCTGTAACGGCTGCTCCAACTGGTCCCATTGCAGATTCGACAAGTATAAGTATTCTCCGGAACAAGCTCATCGTGATTACCGTACCACTTTGTCTGACTCCCGGGAAGGGGTAAATCTGACAGTACAGGAAGCTAAAACTATGGCTGCGATCATCGCTCCCCTGCTGAAGCAGGGGCAATCCCCCTATCAAATCATCACCAACCATCCGGAACTGGGAATTTCCGAAAAGACACTTTACAATTACATTGAACAGGATGTTTTCCATGAAGTTGCCGGTATTACTGTCATGGATCTGCGCCGACAAGTATCCCGAAAGCTCCCCAGAAAGAAAGCGAAGGGCTACAAAAAACGCTCAGACAGAAAATATCTAGCAGGAAGAACCTATAAAGATTATAAGGCTTTCCTTTCTGAAAATCCGGATGCCTTTATCGTGCAGATGGACACTGTCTATAATGATGAAAAAAGCGGACCTTTCCTCCAAACTTTTAAGTTTGTAAAGACAGGACTTCTTTTTGCACTCTATCATGAAGAAAAAACTGCTCGCTCCATGTTGAAAGGTGTGAATCTGCTGGAATCTATCCTTGGGGAAGAACTGTTTCGAAAATATGTCCAGCTCCTCCTTACAGACAGAGGCTCTGAGTTTTCGGCAGCTGAAGCCATGGAAAATGGAGCTAACGGGACTAGGAGAACACGGGTATACTATTGTGACCCTATGCAGTCCGGACAGAAAGGAACGCTGGAAAACAAACATATCGAGCTGCGTTATATCCTTCCAAAAGGAACAGATTTGAAAGCCTTGGGGCTGTCTGGACAGCCTTCATTGAACCTGATCCTGTGTCATGTAAATTCTTCTTCTGAGGAATCCCTGGGCGGAAGAAGCCCCTTTGAACTGACAGAGTTCATGTATCCGGATCTTTATAAAAGGCTATGTGCTTTTGGTATTCAGCAGATCCCAAAGGATCAGGTGATCTTAAAACCGTATTTAATAAAAAAACAGATAAGTAAGCAACTAAATTAAAAGAAACAACAGGCGGCTGAGCGGATTTCCATATCAACATCTCAAGTGGAAGTTAGTCCTACACCCTAAAAAAATGACTAAAATTCACTTCTTTTCGTTATACCCAAAAATTAGTATTCAATGCCATAAACCTGTTGTTTCCTTTGTTATTGTAATACTAAATTCTACTTAAATGAACAAAAAAGCAGCAATTTCTTCGTTTTGTAAGAGTAATTGCCACTTATTTTTTTCGCTCTTTCAAAGTGGAAATAAACTTTTCACTTCAGCAAAAATAGCACAGGGGACGGATTGCCGCACATTTTCATGTTTTCAATGAGCGTGGCATAAGATGGAATTGGTGATGCGCTATGCTGCGGGGAAAAGTGAAAAAACGGATTCGCTGTATCTATGTGTGTACGATGCTGATCTTTGCCTGTATTTTGTCCAAGCTGGGCTATGAGCAGATCTTTCATCATGACGAGATATTGGAACGTGCGATGAATCTGTGGCAGCGGGAGTTTGCCTTGGCCGGTACCCGCGGCACTATCCTATCGCAGGATGGCGAGGTGCTTGCGCAGGATGTACCTGCTTCCTCCATCGTCGTAGTGCCCGCACAGATCGAACAGCCCAAAGCGGCTGCCAAGCAGCTAGCCGCCATACTGGATGCGGATGAAGAAGTGCTGTATGAAAAGCTCACCAACCATGTTTCAACACAGAAGCTACAGCCGGAGGGGCGCCAGATCAGCGAGGAGCAGGCGGCTGCCGTCGAGGCGCTAGAGCTAGAGGGCGTCTACGTCGTTTTAGATTCCCTGCGCTATTATCCCAAAGGCAGCTATCTGGGGCAGGTGCTGGGCTTTACCGGAATCGATAATCAGGGCTTGGCCGGTTTGGAGCTGCAATACGATGAAGTGCTGAGCGCCAAGCAGGGCTCTTTGGAAATTCCTTTTGATGCCAAAGGGCAAAATGTGACGCTGTATCAACAAACCTATGAAGCCAGCGGCAACGGTCTCAATCTAATGCTGACCATCGATGCGCACATTCAGGACATCGTAGAGCGGGAGATGCGCAATTTGATGGAGCGCTATGAGCCCAAACAGGCGTTAGCCATCGCGATGGACCCTAACACCGGAGAAATTTTGGCGATGGTTTCCAAGCCGGACTTTGATCCTAACCACTATCAGGAGTATGATCAAAGCGTCATTAACCGCAACCTGCCGATCTGGATGAGCTATGAGCCGGGGTCAACCTTTAAGTCGGTCACCTTTGCCTCTGCACTGGAACTGGAGCTGTTCGATATGTTTAAGGATACGTATTATGACAAGGGCTATGAGATCGTGGGCGGGGCGCGCATCAAGTCATGGCGGGCAGGCGGACATGGTCAGCAGACGTTTTTGCAGGTGCTGGAGAATTCTTCCAACCCGGGCTTTGTCGAGATCAGCCGCCGCATGGGCATTGACAACCTGTATGCCTATGTCAAGAAATTCGGTTTCGGGGAAAAGACCGGGGTCGATCTGCCGGGGGAGAGCAGCGGAATCTTCTTCACGCGGGAAGCGCTGGGTGAGCTGGAAGCGGCGACGGTCGCATTTGGGCAGGGCATCTCCGTGACGCCGATACAGCTGGTGTGCGCTTTCAGCGCCATCGTCAACGGGGGTACGCTTTATACGCCCCACATCACCAAAAGCATCATTGATCCCATCAGCGGCGATGTGCTGCTTGAGGTGGGCGCACAGGCAAAGCGGCAGGTGATCTCACAAGAGACCAGTGAGCTGATGCGTTATGCGTTGGAGAGTGTCGTCGCGAACGGCGGCGGCAAAAACGCCTATATCGAGGGGTATCGCATCGGCGGCAAGACGGGGACCGCCCAAAAAGCGGTTGACGGACAGTATCTCGCAAACGAGTATATCCTCTCTTTTCTCTCGGCAGCGCCGATGGAGAACCCGCAAATCGTGCTGTATGTCGCCGTCGATGCGCCGCAAAACGATGTGCAGTACGGGGGTACCGTTGTCGCTCCGGTCGTCAAGGCGATGTATGAGGACATCCTGCCGTATCTGGAGGTGGAAAAGACACAGGAGCAGCTGCCAAAGAAGCTTGTGTGGCCGGAAACAGAGGCGATCGTCGTCGAGGATTTCATCGGCAAAACGAAAAAGGAAGTCGTGCAGGAAGGGGTGCGCTTCACCTTTATCGGTGAGGGGGACACCGTGATCGATCAGCTGCCCGAGGGCGGCGTGACGCTGAGTGAGGAAGGAGAGGTGTGGATTTATCTTGGAGACGATACGTTTAAATGAGGCGTTAGCCGCTGTTCATATTACCTCAAAAGATACGCGCATCGTGAAAGGCGTGCATGACGACAGCCGCCGCGTGAGTGAGGACTGGATCTTTGTGGCACGTAATTCCAAGGGCGAGCGCTATGTGCAGGAAGCGCTTGGCAAAGGGGCCATCGTGATCACCACGAAAGAAATAAGAAAGGAAAACGTCTATGTGTGCACGGATGGGGAAGAAGCGCTGCACACGCTGATCGCCCTTTTCTATCCCCGCCTGTGGGAGGGAATGGTGAGCATTGCCGTCAGCGGAACCAACGGCAAATCCTCCTGTGCCTATTTTCTCTATCAGTGTCTTTCACATGAGATGCCCTGTCTTTGGATTGGGACACATCACATTCTGTGCCCGTATTTTGAAGAGGAAAGCGCCCATACGACGCCCTCGCTGTGTGAGTTAGCCCGTATCATCACGGCAGCGAAGCAGGCAGGGGTACGCGCGTTAATCATGGAAGTCAGCTCTCATGCGATCGCGCAAAAACGCATCTCCGCATTGCGCTATGACTATATCCTCTATACCAACATCCACAGCGATCATTTGGATTATCACCTCTGTGAAGCGCATTATCGCTATACGAAGTACGCGCTGCGCAGCTATCTTAAGCCCAAGGGGCGTGTGATCGTCAACCATGACGACCCTCGTCAGCGTCCGTTATACCGGCTGCTGTCAGGACAGTGTGTCACCTATGGCACGCAGCTTTGTCATTTCTATCTCCACGCGGTGGAAGAGCGGCGCGAAGGAATCGCCTTCGCCGTGAATGAACAGCACTACGAAAGCGGTGTCTTTGGGAGATTTCAGGCGATGAATCTGGCAGGGGTGATTACCGTATGCACGCTGTGGGGAATGCGGCATGAGACACTGCAAGCGGCGGTGAAAGGTCTCAAGCCCTTGGCGGGAAGAATGCAGAAGGTGTGGGAGCATCCCCTTGCCATCATCGATTATGCGCATACCGCCAGCGCCTGTCTCGCCTTGTATCGCGCAGTGTGTTCACTGCCTCATCATCAAATCATCACGGTAATCGGCTGCGGCGGGGAGCGGGATGTGGAAAAGCGCGCGCAGATGGGAGCGATCGCCAGTGTGTACAGCGATTTATGTATCTTCACCAGCGATAATCCCCGCAATGAGCCTTTAGCGCAGATTTTTGCGGGCATGCGGAAAAGAGCGGGAAAGAATGTCATGATTTTTGAGGAACGCGCCCACGCAATCAAATTTGCAGTGAAAAACAGCGGGAATGATGATATAATACTCGTTGTTGGCAAAGGCGACGAACACCGCCAGCTCATCCGCGGCGTCAGCACCGCCTTTCACGATGAGGAGGTCCTTTGCCGCGCACTTAGGGAAAAGGAGGAACGCGCGTAATGCAATGGGAGTATATCGCAGCGTTTTTGAGCGCGCTGGCCGTCACGTTGTTAGTGATGCCCGGCGTGATTCGCTGCTTACATAAAATTAAATTCGGACAGACGGAGCGAGAGGAGGGTCTCGCCAGCCACAAGGTGAAAAACGGCACCCCGACGATGGGGGGCATTGTTTTCATCCTCGTACCGATTCTCGTCTTTGCCCTGATGCGCTTTGAGGCGTTAGCGCAAAGCAGCGTGCAGATCGTCATTCTCGCTTATGTGGGCTACGGTCTCATCGGCTTCATCGACGACTATCTGATCGTCGTCAAAAAGAACAATGACGGCTTGAAGCCGGGGGTGAAATTCGCTTTGCAATCGCTGTTAGCCGTGCTCTTTTTTCTGATGTACCGCACAACGGCCAGCACGCAGGTCGTCATCCCTTTCGTGGGATGGAGCTTCGATTTGGGGTGGCTGTACTTCTTTCTCGTCTTTCTCATGTTTACCGCCGAAAGCAATGCGGTCAATTTGACGGATGGATTAGACGGGCTGTGCGCGGGGCTGAGCATCGTCGCCTTGTTTCCGTATATCATCTTCTGTTTATTGCAGGGGAATCGCTCGCTGGCGCTGTTTCTGCTTTGTGTCGTGGGGGCGCTGTTAGGCTATCTGCGCTATAATCTGCATCCGGCGCGCATCTTCATGGGCGATACGGGTTCCTTGGCGATCGGCGGCTTGTTGGCGGCGGTGGCGATGGTGACAAAGCAGGAGCTGTTGTTAGTCATCATCGGCGGCGTCTATCTGATCGAGGTGCTCTCGGTGATGATTCAGGTGACGCATTACAAGCGCACCGGAAAGCGGGTGTTCAAAATGGCGCCGATTCACCATCACTTTGAGCTTTGCGGCATGAAAGAAACCAAGGTCGTCACGATGTTTTGGGGCATCGGCTTTGTGCTGGCGCTCATCGGTTTGGCGCTGGGGGTGATGTAGATGGCAGAGGTATTGATCATCGGCGCAGCGCGCAGCGGCGTGGCGGCGGCAAAGCTCTTAGCCAAGCATGGATATGAGATCACGTTGACAGACAGCCGCGTCCTGCCGGAAAAAGCGAAACTGCAAGCGCAGGGCATCACGGTGGCGGATGGCGGTCATCCAGACTGGCTGCTCGACAAACCGTGGGAATTCATCGTCAAAAATCCGGGAATCCCTTATTTTGTACCGATTGTCAAAGCGTTTGTACAAAAGCAGGTGCCGATTTATACCGAGGTGGAGATTGCCGCCCGCTATGCCCGGCATTTTCGCTATGGCGCCATCACCGGCACCAACGGCAAGACGACGATCACCTCGCTGCTCTATGAGATGCTCAAGCGCAAGGGCAATGCGCTAGTCGCCGGAAATATCGGCTGCCCGCTGTGCGAGCTGGCATTGGAATACGAACAGCAGGAGAAGGACGTCGCGCTGGAGTTAAGCAATTTTCAGCTGCTGGGCATGGAGCGCTTTTCGCCTTTGGTCAGCGTCGTCTGCAATCTGGCGCCGGATCATCTGGACTACATGGACAGCGTGGAGGACTATTACGCCAGCAAGATGCGCATTTATCAAAATGCAGCTGCGGACGCATGGTTTTTGCGCAATGTCGACGATCCGCTGGTCATGCGCTATGCGCAAAACATCCCTTGTCAGGTGATCGACTTTTCCATGCAGCGCGACGACGTCGATCTCTATTGCAAGGATGGCAAGGTATGGCTGTGGGGCAAAGAGCTCTTTGCCGTCGACTCGCTGAAGATCGTCGGTGATTATAATGTATGCAACGCGATGATCGCGGCCTGCATGGCAGAGCGCATGGGGGTTTCCATCGCCGATATTCAGGCGGCCTGCGCTGCGTTTACCTCGGTGGAGCATCGCTTGGAATACATCGGGGAAAAGGATGGGGTGCGCTTTTACAACGATTCCAAGGCGACCAACACCCATGCTGCGGCAGCGGCGCTCGCCTCATTTCCCGCCAATATCATCTTACTTGCCGGCGGACATGACAAAGGGATCTCGTTTGACGATCTCAAGCGCTTTGATGAGCGCGTCAAGCTGTGTGTCTCCTTTGGCGATACGAGGGAGAAGTTTCAAGAGATCTTCACCGCGTGCATCTGCGTAAAGACGATGAAAGAAGCGCTGGAAACGGCGTGTGCGCATGCGCAGGCGGGCGATGTGATTTTGTTATCTCCCGCATGTTCCAGCTATGACCAGTTTCACAATTATGAAGAGCGCGGGCGCATCTTTAAACAGATGGTGCGCGAGCTGCTTTAGAAGGGAGTCTGTACATGGAAATCATAGAAATCCTGAAATCGCTGTTTTACGGCATTGTAGAGGGCATCACCGAATGGCTGCCGATCAGCTCTACCGGCCACTTGATTTTATTGAAGGAAATCTGGCCGATGAATGTCAGTGAGAACTTTTGGGAGGCGTTTTTGGTCGTCGTACAGCTGGGCGCTATTTTCGCGGTCGTCTTACTGTATTGGAAAAAGCTGTTTCCCTTTAATCTGACGAATAAAAACCGTCCGCTGATCCGCTATGACATCTTCCATCTGTGGTTTAAAATCTTGGTTGCCTGCATTCCGGCGGCAATCGTCGGATTGCTGTTTGACGACTGGCTCAACGAGCATCTCTATCATCCGGTGGTGGTGGCGATCATGCTCATCCTCGTCGGTGCACTCTTTCTCGTGCTGGAAAACCGCAACCGCTATCAGCGTGCGCGGGTGAACGCGTTAAGTCAGATCACCTACCGCGATGCACTCATCATCGGTTTCTTTCAGCTGATCGCAGCCGTGTTCCCGGGAACCTCGCGTTCCGGCGCGACGATTATCGGTGCTTTGATGATCGGCGTCAGCCGTACGATTGCGGCGGAGTTCACGTTCTTCCTCGCCATCCCGGTGATGTTTGGCGCCAGCTTGCTGAAGCTGGTAAAATTCGGTCTGGGATTCACCGGGGCGGAAATTTTGATTTTGCTCATTGGCATGCTGAGCGCCTTTGTCGTCTCCGTGCTGGTCATCCGCTTTTTGATGGCATACATCAAGAAGCATGACTTCAAGGTGTTTGGCTATTATCGCATCGTGTTGGGTGTGCTGGTGTTAGCTTACTTCTTTCTTTTAAAGTGAATATGATATGAAAAAGGCAGTGATCAAATACTGCCTTTTTGAAAATAAGCTAGGAAGCGCAGCGGTGCAAGCCAGCACATAAAAATGATTCCTTTTGCACGGACATCACCGCCCTTTGGAAAAGGAATCGCAAACGTTTATTTTAAGATCTGAAAGCCCAGCTTCTTCTTCACCTTGCGCAGCTTTTTTTCGGCGATGTAAGATGCCTTGGCATTACCCTCACGCAGAATATCGTCGATCTTTCCGCTGGCGATGATCTCACGGTAGCGCGCCTGCAAATCGCTCAAGAAGTCGTAGACGATGTCGCCGACTTCTTTTTTCAGCTCACCGTATCCTTTTCCTTTGCAGCGCTCTACGATGGACGCAATCGGTTCATTGCTCAGCGAGGAGTGAATCATCAGCAGGTTGGAAACGCCGGGCTGGTTGATCGGATCATAGCAGATGGTGCCTAAGGAATCCGTAACCGCCGATTTGATTTTGTTGCGCGCCTGCGCCGGATCGTCCAACAGGTCAATCGTTCCTTTGGGATTGGCTTCCGACTTGCTCATCTTCTTTGTCGGATTTTGCAGTGAATAGATCTTCGCACCGACTTTTGGTGTCAGCGGTTTAGGAATGCGGAAAGTCTCGCCGTAGCGATTGTTGAAACGCTCTGCCAGATCACGGGCCAGCTCCACATGCTGCTTCTGGTCGACGCCAACCGGGACATAGTCGGCATCATACATCAAAATATCCGCTGCCATCAGGCAAGGGTAAGTAAACAGTCCGGCGGTGATGCCGGTTTCCCCCTTGGCGGTTTTGTCCTTGTACTGCGTCATGCGCTGCAACTCGCCCATATATGTATGGCAGGTAAGCATCCATCCCAGCTCTGCATGCTGGTGCACATCGCTTTGCAAAAACAGCGTAACCTTGTCCGGGTTTAAGCCGCAGGCCAGATACAGCGCGATCAGATCTTTCGTGTTGCGCTTGAGCTGTGCCGGGTCTTCCGCCACGGTGATGGCGTGCAGGTTGGCGATAAAAATGTACATGTCATATTCATCCTGATATTGGACAAACTGACGGATGGCGCCGATATAATTGCCTAATGTCAGCCGTCCGGTCGGCTTGATGCCGCTTAACATCGTCTGCATAGAATTACCTCCTGAAAATAAAAAAAGCCCTGTGACAGGGACGTGCAGCACGCGGTACCACCCAGCTTACCGCTCCATGAGCGATCACTCACAGCTGTATCGGTGCCACCGGAATATGCTCAAAAGTCCCATTTTGCCGTTTTCCTGTTCGTCTGCTTTCACCGTGTGCAGACTCGCTGAGGAAGGGAGGAAAACGGCTACTCTCTCTTTGTCACAGCAGATTCGTTAACATCATACAACGAATGCAAGACGTTGGCAAGCGTTTACTGAAAAATAAGATACCTTTTCGATGGGGAATAGGGTATAATGAATATTAAGGAGTGTGATGAACAGGATGATTATTTTATATACATCTCCCGGATGCGCCAGCTGCCGCAAGGCAAAGCAGTGGCTGAAGGACAACCAGCTTCCTTTCGTGGAAAAGAACATCTTTACGACGATGCTCAAGGAAGATGAAATTAAATATTTATTATCGCGCTGTGAAAATGGAACCGAGGATATCATCTCGGTGCGTTCCAAGGCATTTCAGCAGCTGGATTGTGATATAGAGGATCTCTCCGTCTCCCGTCTGGTCGAAATCGTCAAGCAAAGCCCTTCGATTTTGAAGCGTCCGATCATGATTTCGGAAAAGAATATGGTCGTCGGCTATGATGACGATGAGATCACGGCGATGGTGCCGCAGGCGCTGCGCAATGTCGTGACGAATACGTGCAACGAGTCCTGTCCGAATTATCCGGTATGCGGAAAGGTGCGCGCATGCTAGCTGTCCATGGGACAGCTTTTTTTATCGGGTGCTCGATGAGTGAAACAAACGCGGAATCAAGGGAGAGGGAGGAAAGGAAACACGCCGGCTCGCTCTGGAATTGAGTGTTTTTAAGATAGCTTCAATCGTATCCGTTGATCTTATGAACGGATGCTTTCCGGCTGACTTCTCACAGGAGACTCCTGAGCTTTCTGCGCTCATCGCCTTGTTTGTTTCTTCTCATTCCTTGATCGGCATGTTTTCTTGATGAAGCAAAGACGTGCATAAGCATTCTTCTTTTTTGAGATTGCCGCAAGCTGTTGGTGAGCCTTTCGCAAAAATGTGGTATGATGAAGAAAAAGGTGATGTCTATGGAACAGGGAGCATTGTTTAACGATCAAATGAATGAACCGTTGGCGAATCGCATGCGGCCGTTGACGCTGGAGGATTACGTCGGACAGCGCCATCTGCTGGGAGAGGGGAAGATTTTGCGTCAGCTCATCGAAAACGACATGGTGCCCTCGATGATCTTCTGGGGGCCGCCGGGAGTGGGGAAGACAACGCTGGCCCGCATCATCGCTCATCAGACAAAGGCGGCGTTTATCAATTTCAGCGCGGTGAACAGCGGCATCAAAGAAATCCGCACAGTGATGAAACAGGCGCAGGAGGGAGCGAGACAAAAGCAGCGCACCATCGTTTTTGTCGATGAGATCCATCGCTTTAACAAGGCGCAGCAGGATGCGTTTTTACCTTATGTGGAGGAGGGCAGCATCGTGCTCATCGGCGCGACGACGGAGAATCCTTCCTTTGAGATCAATTCCGCTTTGCTTTCGCGCTGTAAGGTGTTCGTGCTCAAGGCTTTGGAAGAAGCGGATCTCTGCCAGCTGCTACGGCGTGCAATTCACGCACGGCAGGGCTTTGGCGATCGCCCTCTCGAGCTGGAAGAGGGATGTATCGAAATGATCGCCGGCTTTTGCGCCGGAGACGCCCGCAGTGCGCTGAATACGTTAGAGATGGCGGTGTACAACGCACAGGAAAAGCAAGGCAATCTCTATGTCAGCAAGGAATTGATCGAGCAGTGTACCAGCCGTAAGTCGTTTCTCTATGACAAGCAGGGAGAGGAGCATTACAACCTCATCAGCGCGCTGCACAAGTCGATGCGAAACAGTGATGTGCAGGCGGCGATCTATTGGCTGGCGCGCATGCTGGAAGCAGGGGAAGATCCCTTGTATATCGCCCGCCGGCTCGTTCGTTTTGCCAGCGAGGACGTCGGGATGGCGGACAGCCGGGCACTGGAGATCTGCATCGCTGCGTATCAAGCGGCGCACTATATCGGGATGCCCGAGTGCAGCGTACATCTGACTCACGCCGTGACCTATCTTTCGCTTGCGCCGAAATCCAATGCCTTATACGTGGCCTATGAGCAGGCGAAAAAGGACGCATACGCGACGATGAAGGAGCCGGTTCCCCTGCAAATCCGCAATGCCGTCACCACGCTGATGAAAGATCTGCACTATGGCGAGGGCTATCGCTATGCCCATGACGAGGAAAACGCCATCACCGATATGGAATGCCTGCCCCCTGCACTGCGCTCACACCGTTATTATGAGCCAAGCGGCTATGGCAGCGAGGAAAAGGTGCGCCGCAGGATGCAGCAGCTGGAGCAGCTGCGGAAAGGAAAGCAGAGGAAAATGTGAGGAAACGGTTTCATTTTCTGTTTAAATGAATAAAAATGATGTATAATGAAGTTGAATAAAGGAGGGATCCTGATGAAGAAGATCATTACCATTTCAAGACAGTTCGGCAGCGGAGGCAGGGGGATCGGCAAGCAGTTGGCCCAGCGTTTAGAGATTCCGTTTTATGATAAGGAGCTGATCGAGATCGCCAGCAAGGAGAGCGGAATCGATGAGCGGATCTTCCAAAGTGAAGGAGAGGAAACCGGACGCTTTTATCAGGTGCTGGGTGCGATCGGTTATGCGCTGGGGTCTCCGGCCGGCGGCATTTATGAGTATTCCATCAATGACCGGCTCTATCTGGTACAATCCAACGTCATCGCACAGGTGGCGGAAAAGGGGCCTTGCGTCATCGTCGGACGCTGTGCGGACTATGTGCTTTCTCAGCGCGAGGACGTACTTAACATCTATCTGTGCGCCGACATGGACGAGCGCTTGCGCCGGGTCATTGACGAGTATCACGTAGAGGATGCGGATGAGAATATGCTGCGCAAGGTGGACAAGCGCCGCGCCAACTATTATCAGTATTATACCGACCGTGTCTGGGGCAAGGCGGAAAACTATGACCTGTGCATCAATACCGGAAAATTTGACAGCGATGCGATCATCGATATGATCGTCAGCGCATATCATCGATAGTGAAGGAGGCAGCCATGATCAGCGCTCTTATGGGCGAAGGTACATGCAGCTGCCTTTTTTTGCCGGCGGGAAAGCCTGCGCGTCCCCCCCTGAAAGAGGAAAGTGAAATCAAAAAGTTTGCGGGTTTTTTGAAGAGGGCTGCAAAAGAGAACGCACGGTGCTGCGATTTGTCTTTTTGACAAAAAGCATACGCATTTTTCACTTTTGCACGGATGTTTTAGCGCAATCGCACAGCCTTTCTTTTGAAAAGGCTATGAAAATTGCCGGTTTTGTATTATAATGTTCTCATGAGTGATGAAACCGATTACATTTCATTAAGGAGGATTCTGTATGAGTGAAAAATTCGTGTATCTCTTTGCCGAAGGCAATGAGTCGATGCGCGAGCTGTTGGGGGGCAAGGGTGCTAACCTCGCAGAGATGAGCCGTTTGGGCATGCCGGTGCCGTATGGATTTACCATCACGACGCAGGCGTGCAATCAGTATTATGCGGATGGAGAGAAGATCAACGAAGACATCTGCGCACAGGTGGAGGAGTATTTGGCAAAGCTGGAGCAGCAGTCAGAGAAGAAGTTTGGCGATGTGAACAATCCGCTGCTCGTTTCGGTGCGCAGCGGCGCCCGCGCTTCCATGCCGGGCATGATGGATACGATTTTAAACCTCGGCTTGAATGATGAGGTGGTGAAGGGCGTAGAGAAGCTGACCGGCAATCCGCGTTTTGCCTATGATTCTTACCGTCGTTTTATCCAGATGTATGCTGATGTCGTCATGGGACTAAGCAAGGCGCGCTTTGAGGAAATCATTGACGAGCTGAAAAAGGAAAAGGGCATCAGTGATGATCTGGATTTAGATGCGCAGGACATGCAGACGCTGGTTGTCCGCTTCAAGCAATTTTATGAGCAGGAGCTGCACGAGGCTTTCCCAAGCGATCCGCGCACGCAGCTCTTCGGAGCGATCGAAGCGGTATTCCGTTCTTGGAACAACCCGCGCGCGATCTATTACCGCAAGATGAACGATATTCCAGGCAGCTGGGGAACCGCGGTCAATGTGCAGATGATGGTTTTTGGCAATATGGGCAATGACTGTGGTACCGGCGTTGCGTTCACCCGTAACCCGGCGACCGGAGAAAACAAGCTTTACGGCGAATTTTTGATGAATGCACAGGGGGAGGACGTCGTTGCCGGCATCCGCACACCGCAGCAGATCAGCCAGCTGAAAAAGGTCGCTCCGCAGGCGTACGATAAGTTTGTGGAAATCTGCGGCATTTTGGAAGATCACTATCATAACATGCAGGATATGGAATTCACCATCGAAAAGGGCAAGCTGTTTATGCTGCAGACGCGCAATGGCAAGCGTACGGCAGCGGCGGCCCTGCAGATCGCCTGCGACATGGTCGATGAGGGAAAGGTCAGCGTAGATGAAGCGCTGATGATGGTAGAGCCAAAGCAGCTGGATTCCTTGCTGCATCCGATGTTTGACGCAGATGAATTGAAAGCGGCGAAGCCGATTGCAACGGCATTGCCGGCTTCTCCGGGCGCAGCCTGTGGACAGGTCGTCTTTACGGCGGAGGAAGCGATCAGCGAAGCCGCAAAGGGCAAGAAAGTCGTGTTGGTACGCTTGGAAACCTCTCCGGAGGATATTGAGGGCATGCATGTTGCACAGGGTATCTTGACGGTACGCGGCGGTATGACGAGCCATGCGGCGGTCGTTGCCCGCGGTATGGGCGCTTGCTGTGTTTCCGGCTGCGGCGATATCGATATGCATGAGGAGGAAGGCTACTTCGTCATCGGCGGTCAGCAGTATCACCGCGGTGATTGGATTTCCTTGGACGGCTCGACAGGAAACGTATACGGACAGGCGATCAAAACGGTACCGGCGGCAATCAGCGGTAATTTTGAACGCTTTATGAAATGGGCGGACGAGCGCCGCAAGCTGAAGATCCGCACGAATGCCGATACGCCGCGCGATGCTGCACAGGCGGTGAAATTCGGTGCTGAGGGCATCGGCTTGGTACGTACCGAGCACATGTTCTTTGACGGGGATCGCATCAAGGCGGTTCGTGAGATGATCGTTTCCAAGACGGTTGAGCAGCGTAAGCGCGCGCTGGATAAGCTGCTGCCGATGCAGCGCGGTGACTTTGAGGGCATCTATGAAGCGATGGAAGGCATGCCGGTCACCATCCGGTATCTGGACCCGCCGCTGCATGAATTCTTGCCAAACAACGAGGGCGACATCGTTGAGCTGGCAAAGGAGATGGAGATGTCGGCCGATGAGCTGCGCAGCATCGTCGTCAGCCTGCACGAGTTTAACCCGATGATGGGACACCGCGGCTGCCGTCTGGCGATCTCTTATCCGGAGATTGCAGAGATGCAGACCAGAGCAGTCATCGAAGCCGCAATCAACGTGCAGAAGCGTCATC
Organism: Merdibacter sp. Marseille-QA0792; assembly: GCA_965119685.1. GTDB lineage: Bacteria > Bacillota_I > Bacilli_A > Erysipelotrichales > Erysipelotrichaceae > Merdibacter. The sequence continues at coordinate 1,497,014 of OZ221971.1, forward strand.
CGAATTGGACGATGGAGCCGGAGATTATGATTCCGTTAGTCGGTGATAAAGCGGAGTTGGCATTCGTGAAAAAGATCGTCACCGAAACGGCGGATCAGATTATCGCAGAAAGCGGTTTACAGATGGTCTATAAGGTAGGAACGATGATCGAGATTCCAAGAGCGGCACTGCTTGCGGATGAGATCGCCGAGGAGGCCGAATTCTTCTCGTTCGGTACCAACGACCTTACACAGATGACCTTTGGTTTCTCTCGTGATGATGCAGCTGGTTTCTTGACCGATTACTATGAGAAGAAGGTCTTTGAGAGTGATCCGTTCGCTCACTTGGATCAAAAGGGTGTCGGCAAGCTGATCGAAATGGCTGCCAAGGCCGGACGCAGCACTCGCCCGGATATTAAACTGGGTATCTGCGGTGAGCATGGCGGTGATCCTGCCAGCATCGATTTCTGTCACCGTGTCGGCTTGAGCTATGTATCCTGCTCGCCGTTCCGCGTACCGATCGCTCGTTTGGCGGCTGCGCAGTCGGCGATTCAAAACGACTGTTAATCAGTCAACAGAGATCACATACAGCGCTTGGTTATCATCAGGCGCTGTTTTTGTTGTTAAAAGGATATAAAAATCAGCAAAACACCACAAGAAAAATAGGGAAATTACAACGAAATTGCAATAAACGAAAGCGCCCAATGCAACAACTTATACAAAGAAATACGAACTTATTGAAGAATGACACTTGAAAAAGAGTGTCTTTTTCTATGCTGTTTAGCAACGAACGATTTTATTTCTGCTTGATTCCTCTAAACTTATCGGGTTATGGTTTGTCAAGGGATTGTTGCGTAAGCAATGCTAAGCGCCTTTTACAAATCGTAGACAGATAAGAGGCTTTGCAAAAGCAGAAAAATAGCAATCTTAAGATTTTGTAGCATTGTTGCAAGTATTGGAAAATGATATAATGTGATGTATAAAAAGACGTACAAATTGTTATTTTTCGGAATGAGTAAAAGCGAAAAATAGCACAAAGAAGGAAAACAACTAATACATAGCAGATGTAAAAGGATTTTGACACATAGTATAAGCATTGTCAAAGCTGTTTGATAGACGATACAGGGGGATTTTTCTACAATAAAGGCGCAAGGAAGGTACAGTGGTATGGACTATGATATTGGAGGCAAAATCAAGGCAGCCCGGATTGAAAAAAGGTTGACACAAGAACAAGTTGCTGAATTGTTGGGAGTGAGTCGCCAGACCATCTCAAATTGGGAAAATGAAAAATCTTATCCAGATATTATTAGTGTCATTAAAATGAGCGAATGCTACGATGTCTCTCTTGACTATCTATTGAAGGGAGAACAAAAAATGAAAAACTATTATGATTATCTTGAAGAAAGTACGAATGTTGTGAAAAGTAATACCAACAGAAATAAAACTATTACAATTCTCTCTTACCTGTTGATTTGGGCGTTTGCGATGATTGCGTTCTGGCTTTTTACAAGTGGAAGCGATGCTATGGGTTACAGCTTGATGTACCTTTGGATTATCCTTCCTGTTACGACATTTATCGTGTCCGTTGTCATTGGTAAAAATAACTTCTGGGGAGAAGGAAAATGGGTGCTTGCCCTTTTCTTTGGCGCAATGTATATGCTAGCTGAATATGGCACATTTAAAATGGCAAACAATATTGCTTTTAACAAATTGAATACCCCAGAATTAGGAATGATTGCAGCGGGAGCAATAATCTCTGCAATCGGTATGTTGTTAGGTTCTCTGTGGGATCAGAAACGCCAGGGTCAGAATAAAAAAGACAAATGAAGTCTCGCAGCGAGTAATAGTAGAAGGGCTGTCGCTCTCTTTTGGAATCATGAGAATATGGAATACGGATGACAGGATATATCGAATTTAGCGCTTGATTTTTATCTGTGTGTAAAATTCCTTGTACAAGGCTTTGTCAATTTATGACGATGAGGCTAGACAGTGAAAAAGCGCTTCTCTTGAATGATAAAGCGCTGATACTGCTTGTTTGTGATCAAATGCTTGTCTGTATGTTTCTGTTTGATTTCCTATTTCCTTTTTCAAAGGCTGATAAAGAGTGCAAAACTTCTTTCCCTGTTAGCATTGTTTTTGCTGTGTACATCTAGATGTGAATGGAATAAACAGGGAAGCGTTGATTCGATTTATGTTGCCGTGTGCATCTTCTGAGTTGTTTTGTGTCTGTTCTTTGCTTTGAAGATCAGCTGAAGTTGCGTGCCGCTTGGCTTTGTTTGCTTTTGCGCCATGTCGGCGTCATCGCGTTTTCTCTTATCGATATTTCTTATAATCACGCGTTTTTTCAACGATGCGCTCAGAGGGAACCTTTTTGCGCAGATATTCGTCCATCACATGGCTGTTGATCATCAGCGGGTCCACTTTCCATCGCCGCCTGCCTGTCCATACGCTCAACAGGCGCACCGTCCCCATCGTGGTGTTATGATTTGTTTTGCGAACCACTTTTGTAATGTCCGCCACATTGAAGCAATAGGTTGAGCCGATGCCGCGTCGGATGCAGATCGTATCCTTGTCGACGGTGATTCGAAATACGGAAAGCCAGATGCCTAGCAATAAAAAAGGCAGGGCCATCAGGGAAAAGGAGACATATGCGAGCCAATGCTGGACCCCGTCAAACAATGTGAATGCGATCGGTATGAGCAGCAGCATCGCTGTACCGGCAAACATCAGTGCGGGGATGAATTTCGGGGCGCGGACGCAGAACGTTTCCTTTACCGCTTTTTCCAGATATGTAATGAGGATTACGGCGGCATTTTCTTTTGGAAAGTAGTTTGATTCTATGGTGAAGCATCCGTATTTTTTGCCTGGGACAATGCCGTGTTTTTTTAGAATTTCATCGTGCAGCGCTTTGCGGTCCATCTCATGATCACGGGGAATCTCCTCGTCTATGCATCCCAGCACAATCATGTGCAGCCGCTGATCGTCAAAGATGAGCGATATGAGAAAGCGATTGCCCGCGATATCGTGGCTGCCCGTCAGTTCGATAGCGCAAGATGCGCTTTGACCCTCGTAAAACGCAGAGTGCTGAAAATCTTCAAAAGTGTAATCGGGAGAGAAAGTCTCCTGTCCGACGGTAAGAATCCCCTTTTTTAAATTCATGGTGTACACCTCGCTGTCAGAATGCGTGGTTGAGGAGAGCATCTCGCGGACAGCGGACATCTCCCACTTTTTATGCGTATCTTTATTTTATATCATTCATACGCTTTTTTCCACACAGGCAGACTTGTCAAAAAAAACGATCCGCTTGTGTGAGAGTGAATTCATCGATGAAGAAAGCGACGTGAACCTCTTTACATGTACAGGGGAAACACAGCCGTTTTGATTAAAACCGAAAATGCGGACGCAAGCGCACAGAATCAGGGATGAAACATAAAGAGGAGTGAATGGATGACTGAAAAGGCGCATGCGCGATAGGGAGAGCGGACGGCACCCTTTTGCAATTTATGCGAAAAGTGCGCAAACGCCATGAGGTTTGCCGATGAAGTATGCTATAATAGCAGCGAGGTGAGTAGGATGAAGCTTGGTAAGGTACTGCTGGCGATGACGTTAGCACTATCGCTTTTATGCGGCTGTCAGGGGACGCATTATCAGGTGCTCGTCAGCTGTTATCCGCTGCAATATCTGGTGGAACAGATCGCCGGCGAACGCATTCATTGTGAGCTGTTGAGCGAGAACACCCTGATTCAGCGCGCCGCTATCGTTGAAGACTACGACGTGCTGCTGAAACAAAGCGACGCCTTCTTTTATATTGCCTCGCTGGAATCCTACTATGAAATTTATGCCGATGAGATCAACGCGGCGGGCTTGGATAAAGTCAATCTCACAGATCAGCTGGGCAGCTTTCCGTTTCAGCGAACGAGCAGCGTTTATAAAAACGGCGTGGAATCGAAGGTGAACGGACCTTATTATGAGGGAAGCGCGTTTCATACCATCGATACGTATTATTCCGATCCGACGCTTTGGATGGATGCGGTGACGATGAACGGCATGGCAAGCTGTATCCGCGATTATCTGTGCGAACGCTATCCGGCTTATGCCGATGAGTTTGAACAAAATTACGCTAAGCTGGAAAACGAGCTCGCTTCCTTGGATGCGCAGTATCAGGCGCTGAAGGGCACGGATATTTCGATCGCCGTCATGACGGTAAACTTCGGTCATTTGCAGACGTATGGCGTCAACATCTATCCGATCTGCCTCTCTCGCTATGGCGCGCTGCCCAATGAAGAGCAGCTTGCGATCATCCGTCAGACGCTTGTTGAAAACGGTGTTCGCTACATGGCGGTTGAAAACAATCTGCCTCAGGACATGATCGATCTGCGCTTACAGCTTATCAGCGAGCTGGGTCTGACACCGATTTCTTTTTACAACATCTCTTCCCTCAGCGAGAGTCAGCAGGAGCGGGGAATGGACTACCTGTCGCTGATGCAGGAAAACTTAGCGGTGTTACAGAGCATTGCCCGTCCATGAGCGCTTTCTTGCAAGAACAACAGATGCCGCGGGTATCTGTTTTCTTTTGAGGAGGGGATGCGTCAGTGTGGGTATTGTCGGAAAAGGCGGTGAACACCCGGCGGATTTGTGGTAGAATAAATATCAATAGGAAGGAGAACCTGCAATAGCTTGCAGGGTGTGTGATAGATGAAAAAACTGTTGTTGTTAGATGGAAACTCCATGCTGTTTCGGGCGTATTACGCCACCGTGTATGGGCGGATGATGAAGACGAGCAACGGGATACCGACCAATGCGATCTTCGGCTTTGTGACGATGTTTCAAAAGGCGCTGGCGGAAATCCAGCCCGACGGCGTCATGGTCGCATGGGATGCGGGTAAGCCGACCTTTCGTCATGAAGCGTATGCGGAATACAAGGGAACGCGCAAGGAGCTGGATCAGGAGCTCATCGTGCAGTTTCCCATCGCCAGAGAGTTTTTGGATGCCTGCGGCATCTGCCGTTATGAGTGTGAGGGCATTGAGGCGGATGACATCATCGGTTCTTTTGCCAAGGCGCATCCCGAGGTACATACGACCATTTTGACGAGCGATCGCGATTTGCTGCAGCTGATCGATGACACCACCGACGTGCTGCTGATGAAAAAGGGCATCAGCGAGATGCAGCGCATGGATGCGCAGGCGCTGATGGAGAGCTATGGCCTTGCGCCTAAGCAGATCATCGATCTCAAGGCGCTGATGGGCGATAGTGCGGACAACATTCCCGGGGTCAAAGGCATCGGCGAAAAAACCGCGCTGAAGCTGTTACACTGCTATCAAAGCGTGGAAGGCGTGTATGCGCATCTGGAAGAGATCAAGGGCAAGCTGAAAGAAAAGCTGGAGCTTGGCAAAGAGTCGGCGCAGATGTCCCAATATTTGGCGACCATCCGCATCGACGCGCAGATTCCCTTTACGCTGGAGGAAGTCGCTTTTCATGGCATCAACACGCATGTCAACGCATTTTATCAGAAATATGAGATGAAATCCTTTTTACAGCAGGAGAGTAATCCGATAAAAGAAGCGGATACCGAGATCGTCTGCGTCGATCACATCGAAGCGAATCTGGAGAATGACGATACGATCATCCTGGCGGATTATGACAACGATCACTATACGCGCAAGCTGCTGTATGGCTTTGCCATCGCCTGTGAGGGCAAGCTGTATTACATCCCGCTGGCAGACGCAAAAAAGGATGCGCGGCTGATGGCTTATCTCAAAGAATGCCCGAAGAAAAATACGTATAATGCCAAAGAGTTTTATCACATCTGCGCACGCAATGACATCGAGTGCTGTGATTTCGGCTTTGACCTGATGCTGGGCGCTTTCCTGTTAGACAGCTCTTTGACCAGCTACGAGCGTTTTTTGGATCACTATCAGATTCCGATGCCGGCGGCGATCGAGGACGTGTACGGCAAGCGGGGCAAAGCGATTTTGCCGGAGTTTGACAAGCAGTTAGCGCATATGCAAGCGCAGTTACAGGGATATGCGCGCATTCTAAACGAGGTCAAGCAGCAGCTGAAAGAACAGGAGCTGTGGAAGCTGCTCACTGAGCTGGAGCTGCCCCTTTCACGCATCCTGTATGAGATGGAATGTGAGGGAATCGACATCAGCGAAGCGATTCTGGATGAAATCGGCGAGGTGACCGGCCGGCGCATGGAGGAATACGCGCAAAAGGTATATACGTATGCCGGCATGCAGTTTAACATCAATTCCCCGAAACAGTTAGCCGCCGTCCTCTTTGACGAGCTGGGGCTCAAATCGGGCAAAAAGCGCAGCACGGCGGTCGAGGTGCTGGAAAAGCTTCGGGAGGTGCATCCGATCGTCGGATGTCTGCTGGAATACCGCAAATACGCCAAGCTTTACTCCACCTATGTACAGGGATTGAAGAAACACATCGGCGCCGACGGTAAAATCCATACGATCTTCAATCAGGCGCTGGCGCAGACGGGGCGTCTTTCCAGCAGCGAGCCCAACCTGCAAAACATCAGCGTACGCGATGAAGAGGGGCGTGAGATCCGCAAGGCGTTTGTCGCTCCCCAAGGACATGTGCTGCTGTCGGCAGACTATTCCCAGATCGAGCTGCGCATGTTAGCGCACATGGCGGATGAGACGCAGATGATCGATGCGTTTAATCACGGCATTGACATCCACACCAAAACGGCGATGCAGATTTTCGACGTCGCACAGGACGAGGTGGACGCCGCGATGCGCCGCAGCGCCAAGACGGTCAACTTCGGTATCGTCTACGGCCAGTCGGATTACGGCTTGAGCGAGCAGCTGGGCATCACCCGCAAGGAGGCGCACAGCTTCATCGAGAAATATTTCGAGTCCTATCCGAAGATTCACGCCTTCATGAATGAGACGATCGCCTTTTGTGAAAAAAACGGCTATGTCAAGACGATGTTTGGCAGGCGGCGCTACATTCCCGAGATCAGCGACAAAAACTACATGATGCGTGAATTCGGCAAGCGGGCGGCGATGAACGCGCCGATTCAGGGAAGCGCGGCGGATCTCATCAAGCTGGCGATGATCGAAATCGATCAGCGGATGAAGAAGGAGCAGGTGCGCTCGCGCATGATTTTGCAGATTCACGATGAGCTGATCTTCGATGTGCTCGAGGAAGAACGCGCGCTCATGCGTGAGATCGTGGAGAGCGGCATGCAAAACGTATGGCAGCTCAAGGTGCCCCTCATCGCCAACGTCAGCTTCGGCAAGACGTGGTATGAGGCAAAGTAGGTGATCGTATGCCAGAGCTGCCAGAGGTACAAACGGTATTAGACACGCTTGCTTATCAGATGAAGCACCCTGTCATTACCGATGTTGAAGTGTTTTGGGATGCGATCGTGCACGGGGATCGCAACGCGTTCATTCAGGGCCTGCGCAAAAAGCGCATCGAACGCTATGAACGGCTGGGAAAATACCTGTGTTTCGACTTGGGAGATGCGATGTGGATCGCGCATCTGCGCATGGAGGGAAAATTTTATTTGCAGCAGCCGCAGGAGCCATACGATCACAAGCATGTGCATGTGATCTTCCATCTGGATGACGGGCGGCAGCTGCGCTATCACGATACGCGCAAGTTTGGACGGATGTACCTTTATCCGCATGCGGCTAAGCTGCACGACTATCCCTGCTTTGCGCATGTCGGGTTTGACGCCTTTGATGAGCGCTTAGACGCACAATGGCTCTATCAGCGGCTGCATCCGCGCAGCATCACGCTCAAGCAGGCGCTGTTAGATCAAAGCGTGATCGCCGGGGTCGGCAACATCTATGCGGATGAGATCTGCTTCGCGCTGCGGCTGCATCCTCAGACGCGGGTATCCCGAATGCGCAAAAAGGATTTTGCGGCGCTGATCGTGGAGATGCGGCGTATTTTGCAGGGAGCGATTGCCGCGGGCGGAACAACCATCCGCAGCTATACCTCCTCTTTGGGGGTGGACGGCCGTTTTCAGCTGCGCTTGCGCGTGCATGCAAAGAAAGGAGAAGCGTGCCCTCTGTGCCATCAGCCGATTGAAAAAATCGTCGTCGGGGGCAGAGGGACGTATTATTGTAAGCAATGTCAAAAGCGAAGATAAAGAAAATTGCGCTCACCGGCGTGATGGGCGCGGGAAAATCCAGCGTTATCCGCGTGCTGCGCGAGCAGGGCGTGGCGGTGTTTGACTGTGACGAGATCAACCATGAGCTGCTGCAGATAGGCGAGCAGGGCTATACGGCGTTAGTCGAAGTGTTTGGCGATACGATTCTCGATGCGTCAAAGGCGATCGATCGCGCGGCGTTGGCGGATTTGATGTTTGCGAAAGGCAAGCGGCTAGCGGTGGAAGGGATCTTGCATCCGCTCATTCAATCGCGGCTGTTTGCGCGTATGGAGGCGTGTACGGGAACGCTTGCCGTCGCGGAGGTGCCGCTGTTGTTTGAGATCGGCTGGCAGAACGCCTTTGATGAGACGTGGGTTGTCGCCTGTGAGGAAGAGCTGGTGCTGTCACGTTTGCACAGGGGCAGGGGAATCGATCGCGAAGAGGCCAAACGGCGTTTGCGCGCCCAGCTTTCACAGAAAGAAAAAATTGCTTTATGCGATGTCGTGTTATACAATAATGATGATGAAGAAGCGTTGCGCAGGCAAGTGATCGCCTGTGTGAAAAGAGCGAAGGAGTGTAGCGATGAGGGTGGAGGACGGCTGTAAAATCGAGGTGGAAAAATCGCCGATACAGGAGGATTTTGCGGTGCTGTCTTTGCTTTATGCACCGTTGATCAAGGAGAAAGCGGCGATGCTGTATCAGCTGTTCGTCGCTTTGGCGAAGTCTCCGCGTCCGATCACCAACCACAGACTGATCTGTCAGTTGGGGGAGATGAGCATCGAGCGCTTTGAAAAGGAACGGCAGACGCTGGAGCGCTACCTGCTGCTGAAGAGCTATCTCGATCCGCAAACCAACACCTATCTTTACCGTGTGCTTGCGGTGAAAAGCGCCAATGCGTTTTTGCGCCATGAGGTGTTTGGGCGCCTGTATTTGCGTTTGATGGGCAAAGAGGCGTATGAATATGCGAAATTGACGTTTGCCAAGGAGCAGACGGATACGAAGCCGTATGTGGAGGTGAGCGCGTCCTTTCAGGGAGAAGAAGCGCTGTTTTCACAGGATGGGGAGGCATTTATCTCGCTGCGGCCAAAGGAGAGCGCTGCCGATGCAGTGATCGATGGCTTTGATTTCGGCCGTTTTTTGCAAGGCTTTCAGCGCCGCTTTCCCGCCCAGTTACAGACGCGGGAGCATCTGGAGCTGATCGGTGAGCTGGCGATCGTGCATGGCATCGATGAGATGGAGATGCGCAAGCTCGTCAACCAGTGTGTCAATCCGCGCACCAAGCAGTTCAATACGGAGCTGCTCAAGCGCAAGGCGCGCTCGAAGGGAAGAAATATAGAGGGCGAGTGGAAAGACCCTTACCAAGCGCCGCCGGTGCAGTTTTTCAAGAGCCTGCAGCCGCATATTCCAGTCAGCGCCGCCGACAGCCGCCTGATCGAATCGCTGCTGACACAGTATCATCTGCCCAAGGAGGTCGTCAACGTGCTGATCGAATACGTGCTCAAGCGCACCGATCAAAGCTTTGCCCGCTCCTATGTGGAGAAGGTGGCAGCCAGCTGGGCGCGCTTAGGCATCGACACGTTGGAGAAGGCCAAGCAGCAGGTGAACAAGGAACAGCATGCAGTACGTGCACCGAGCGCTTCACAAAAAGCGCTGCCGCAGTGGTATGCGCAGGTGGAAGATGAAAGCGTGGAGGCCATCGACGATCAGACAATCGAGCAGCTGCAGCAGCGTCTTGGCAAGCAACAACGCTGATGAGGAAAAACAAGACAACAAGATTTTTGCCCGCATGATGAGCAAAAACGTAAAAGACATCGGCTTTTGATCGGATCGCGCACGATATAAGAATAACGGTGCGTCAAAGCCGTATAAAGCAGAGCTTTCACAGGGAATATCATCTGTAGAGGATTCTTTGTGAAAGCATGGATCGCAAGGGGAGATCGCCTAGCGATCGTCAAATGATGCCGCTTGTGAGTGCGCAAAGGGGATGGCAGCAGCTTTTCCCCTATTGAAAACCGCCGGCTGCGGGGGAGAGGAGAAGCAATGGAACAGCTTTCGTTTACTTATGAGATGAGCGAGGAGGCCAAAGCGAAAAAGCAGGCGCTGCTTGCCGCGTTGAAGCAGGATGCACGAGTGCTCGCTTTTTTGAAAGAGCACAACCTGCATGAGGATGCGCTTGCCTCGCACAGCGGGATGTTTCAGCAGTGGGTAGAGACGTTAGATACGTGTGCGCGCTGTCAGGGACTTGCTTTTTGTCCTTTTCAGCCGCGGGGACATTATTTGGAACTTACCTACGACGGACTTTTCACGTATGGATGGAAGCCCTGTGCATATCATAGAGATGAGCGTATGCGCTTTGCGCATGAAAAGCAATACAGCGTGATGGATTTTGCGCGCAGCGATCTTTCGATCGACCTCACGCAAGTGCCTTTGCAGCAGGAGAGCAAGGAATACCGCGATGTGTTTACCCATGTGATGTCGCATCTGTTACAGGAGAGAAACGAGCGCGGGATTTATCTGTGCGGTCCTCCCGGCGTCGGCAAGAGCTATCTGTGCATCGGCATTGCCAACTACTACGCCAAAAGGGGGACGCGCTGCGCCTTTGTCAACGTGCCGCATCTGATCTCTTCGCTCAAGCGGCTGTTTCATGATAATGACGCCATGGAGGAGCTGCTTGCGCAGATCACGCACGCACCGATCGCCGTATTTGATGACATCGGCGGGGAGAGCGTCACCGCTTGGTCGCGCGACGACGTGCTGCTGCCATTGCTCGATGCGCGCATGAATCAGCATCGCCTGACCTACTTCACCAGCAATTACACCATCATGGAATTACAGGAGCGCTACGCCCTTGCAAATGCGAAAAACAGCGAGCCGGTAGCGGCGCTTCGCCTGGTGGAAAGAGTGAAAGCGCTTAGTGGCGAAAAAATCTTAAAAGGGCGTTCAAGAAGGTAATTTTTTCTTGAAATAAAGCAGAACATAGTGCTATGATTATGTTCGTGAATGGAGGAAGGTTTTATGGTGAAACGTATTGGTGTTTTGACTTCCGGCGGAGATGCTCCGGGCATGAACGCAGCTATCCGTGCCGTCACACGCGTCGCTTTGAACAGCGGCATCGAGGTCTTTGGAATCTATGATGGATACAAGGGCATGGTAGAAGGCTATATCGAGCCTTTGACGAAGGCCAGCGTCGGCGAGATCGTCGATCGCGGCGGTACGATTTTAGGGTCCGCCCGACTGCCGGAGTTTAAGGACGTCGAGGTTCGCGAGAAGGCGGTCGTCCAGCTGCGCAAGCGCGGCATTGAGGCGGTTGTCGTCATCGGCGGAGACGGTTCTTACCGCGGTGCGCTCGCACTTACGCAGATGGGCATCAACTGCATCGGCATACCGGGAACCATTGACAACGATATCGTCTGCACGGACTTTACCATCGGCTTTGATACCGCGTTAACCACGGTTGTCGAAGCGATCGATAAACTGCGCGATACATCCAATTCGCATCATCGCTGCTCCATCGTCGAGGTGATGGGCAACCGCTGCGGCGACCTCGCTTTATGGTCGGGAATCGCATGCGGTGCGGAGATCGTCATCACCAGCGATACCGGCTTTGAGGAAAGCGAAGTGCTGGAGCGCTTACGCGATCTGGATCTCATCAAGAAGAAACGCCATGCGATTGTCGTAATCTCCGAAAAGATTACCGACGTGCACCAGTTTGCCAAAAAAGTCAGTCTGAATACCGGCTTTTCTGGAAGAGCCACAATACTGGGACACGTACAGCGAGGAGGAGCCCCGACGCCTTCTGATCGTATCTTAGCTTCCCGCATGGGAGAAAAGGCGGTCGATTTGCTCATGCAGGGCATCGGCGGACAGTGCATCAGCATCCGTGAAAATCAGATCGTCTCCGTGCCGATTGAGGAGGCGCTGGTCATGCCGCGGGCATCGCGAAAGCCATTGCAGAATCTGTTCGAGAGATTGGTATAAACGCTGGCATCAGGAAAGGAATTAAGTGATATGGATAGAAAGACAAAGATCATCTGTACGATCGGTCCGGCATCAGAGAGCAAGGAGATGATGCGCAAGCTGGTCGATACGGGAATGGACATTATTCGGCTGAATTTTTCACACGGTGATTATGAGGAACAGGGAAACCGCATCAAGAACATCCGCGAGGTCGTTAAGGAAACGGGCAAGAGCATTGCCATCCTGCTGGATACCAAGGGTCCGGAGATTCGCTTGGGTGATTTTGAAAACGGTCAGGAGAGCTATGAAAAGGGTGAGATCGTCACGATCGTCCGCGAGAAGATCGCCGGTACGCACGAGAAGTTTCACATCCAGTGCCCGGAGGTGTTCGACGACGTAGAGGTCGGCGGAACGATTTTGATGGATGACGGCAAGATGCGTGTCACGATTTTGGAAAAGGGCGAGGGCATGCTGAAATGCCGCGTGGAAAACCCGCATACGCTCAAGAGCCGCAAGGGCTGCAACGTGCCGGGCGTCAAGCTGAGCATGCCGTTTATCTCCGAAAAGGATGAGGCGGATATTCGCTTCGGCTGCCGTCAGGGCGTGGATTACATCGCAGCCAGCTTCACCCGCCGCAAGGAGGATGTATTAGCCATCCGCCGCATCTTGATCGAAGAGGGCCGCGAGGATATTCAGATCATCCCTAAGATCGAAAATCAGGAAGGCTTTGATAACCTGCGCGAGATTTTAGAGGTTGCCGACGGTGTGATGGTTGCCCGCGGTGATCTGGGTGTCGACGTGTCGCTGGAGCTCGTGCCGATTTATCAAAAGCGCATCATCGCTGTCGCTAACGAGGTAGGAAAGCCGGTTGTCACCGCAACGCACATGCTGGAGAGCATGCAGGGCAATCCGCGTCCGACCCGTGCGGAGGCAAGCGACGTTGCCAACGCGATTTTGGATGGCACGGATGCGATCATGCTGTCAGGAGAGTCTGCTGCCGGTCTTTATCCGATCGAGGCGGTTTCGACGATGGTGAAGATCGCCAAGGCGATTGAGCCGATCATCCCTTATTATGATCGTTTAAAGAAAGCGATCAAATCCTGCCGCCGCACGAAAAATGATGCGATCGGTATTTCGGTAGCTGATACGGCAATGGCGCTGAATGTCGCCGGTATCGTCGCCTTTACCCAAAGCGGTACGACGGCACGCCGCATCGCTAAGTTCCGCCCGCAGGCGCCGGTATTGGCCGTTACCTTTGACGAGCGTACACAGCGTTCGTTAGCCGCTAACTGGGGCGTCAGTGCAATCTGCTCCGAGACGGTCAACACCCGTGAAAACGAGGCGTCTTTGGCGCGCAATATCGCCATGAGCTATGGCATTCACAAGGGTGAGACGATCATCGTCGTCGCCGGTTATCCGACAGGCTGCGGCGCTACCAACACGATGAAGATCATCGAGGTATAAATCAAAACATTCTCACTCTAAGAGCAGTATTTAGACGAAGAGTGGAATATTAACAGCGAGGGCATGCCTGCATGCCCTTTTTGCATATCTACGGTCTATCAGAGCACTTGTCGTCTATCGATGGAAAACGATCATGAGGAATGCTGTGCGCTTATCTTTTGTAAATGCGTTTTTGCGCTACTGTTCATAAGAGGGGCGTTTCTTGGCGTCTGTATGCTGGCAAGGTTGAAGAACAGCGGAAAATGTGGTAGTATTCCTTTAGTGTGAGGAGGGATTGCATGCGTCCTGATACCGGTCAACGTGAAAAGCTGAAAATGTACCGCAACTTGATTTTATTTGGGCTGTTAGTTTTTTACGGCCTGCAAAATATCCCGCTGCTGTGGGAAATCTGCATGCGGGGGCTGTCGATTTTAACGCCGTTTTTCATTGGCGGAGGATTAGCCTTTGTCTTAAATATTCTTGTCAATAAGATTGAGGAGGTGTTGGGCTATACGTCGCTGCGCCAAAGCGTCAAGCGTCTCATTTCGGTGTTTGGCTCGCTGCTGGTGTTTTTCTTAGTCATCATTTGCCTGATGTTTATCGTCATTCCGCATATCTCGGCTTCAGTGGAAAACATCATCATGCAGCTGCCCAGCGCGGCAAACGACTTTGTCAACTGGCTCACCAAGCTCGCGCAGGATAATCCGCAGCTCAAGGCAATTGTGGAGAGTGCCAGCATCAGCGGGCTGACGGAGTTGAATTATGAGGAGCTGTTAGGGAATCTCTCGGACTGGCTGCTCAGCGGCGGTGCGGGCAACATCTTTGCGACGACCGTCAACCTCATCTCGACGACGCTTTCTTGGGCGGTGACGCTGATCGTCTCCTTCGTCTTTGCGATCTTGGTGCTGTTCAATAAGGAACGCCTAATCGTCGGCGGCAAAAAGCTGCTGCATGTCTATACGAGCGAATCGATTTACAACAAAACGCTGTATGTGTTGAATCTGACGAAGACGACGTTCACCAACTATATCGGCGGCTCCTGCACCGAGTGCTTGATTTTGGGCTCGCTGGTGACGATCGGCGGGGTTATCTTGAAGATTCAGTATGCGTTTTTAGGCGGCGTCATCGTCGGCGTCACAGCGCTGGTGCCGATGTTTGGCGCTTTCTGCGGCTGTTTGATCTCCGCGCTGTTCATCGCGATGGTCGATCCGATGCAGGCGCTCTATTTCATCATCATGGTCGTCTGCATTCAGCAGGTGGAAGGAAACCTGATCTATCCTCATGTCGTCGGCAACTCGGTGGGACTGCCGGCGCTGTATGTGATCGTGGCGATCTCCATCGGCGGCTCCCTGATGGGTGTGGTGGGCATGATCATCTTCATTCCGATCTGTTCGATTATTTACACCTTGTTAAAAACCGACGTCAATGAGCGCATCGATAAAGAAAAAAAGATTTCCGAAAACAAGGTGAAAACGGAGAAGACGGTCGGATAGGCGCCGCTTTTCTGTGCAGTTAGCAACAGCCACCGTTAGCAATTTTCAGTTGATTTTACATAGGCTTAATGCTATAATGAATTCGGTTGTAAAGGAGGAATCATTGAGATGGCTGTAAATATTGATAGAGATACTTGCATCGGGTGCAGTGCTTGCGTAGGTGTTTGTCCGGTATCCGCTTTATCGATGGATGGCGAAGGCAAATCCGTTTGCGATGAAGGCACTTGCATCGACTGCGGCACTTGCGTATCTGCTTGCCCAGTATCTGCAATTTCTCAGTAAACCGAGCGCAACGCTTGGTTTTTTTAAGGTTACAGTGACAGCTCAAAAAATAAATATACGCATAAGGAAGCCCTCAACAAGTGAAACGCTTGCGATGAGGGAACAGCGGGAATGCCGCGTAATCAATGCGCGTATGAAAGGGAGGAAGCGATGATGAAACAACAGCCGGGATGGGTATTGCCGAACCTGCGTGAAGCGCAGAAGCGTACTCACAGTGACAGTAAAATCGAAACGGCGCTGTTTTCTGTCCCGCCGCAGTGTCAGGGACTGGGATTGGGACGCCGTTATTATCTGCGTACTTACGGATGTCAGGCGAACGAGCGGGATTCCGAGACGTTAGCCGGTATTTTGGAAGCGATGCAGTTTACACAGACAAAGGAGGTCAGTGAAGCGGATCTCATTTTGATGAACACCTGTGCCATCCGCAAAAATGCGGAGGATAAGGTGCTGGGAGAAATCGGTCATTTCAAGCATCTGGCCGCTAAGCGCAAGGATTTAGTCATCGGTATCTGTGGCTGCATGGCGCAGGAGGAGAGCGTTGTTGAGCGCGTGCTGACGACCTATCCTCATGTCAATCTGATATTTGGTACACATAACCTGCATCGTCTGCCGGAATTGCTCGTCAGGGTGATGCAGGGCGGCGAGCGCTGTGTCGAGGTGTTTTCCAAAGAGGGAGACGTCATTGAGAATTTGCCGGTGCGCCGCTTTGGCAAGCATAAGGCGTGGGTCAACATCATGTATGGCTGCGATAAGTTTTGTACGTACTGTATCGTCCCTTATACCCGCGGCAAGGAGCGTTCGCGCCGCATGGAGGACATCTTAAAGGAGATTTGCGAGCTGAAAGCGCAGGGGTATCGCGAGATCACGCTGTTAGGTCAAAACGTCAACGCCTATGGCAAGGATCTGGGCATCGCGGGCGGTTTTGCGAAGCTGCTGGAACAAAGCGCGCAGACCGGTATCGAGCGTATTCGCTTCACGACCTCGCATCCATGGGATTTCAGCGATGAGATGATCGATGTGATCGCCGCCTATGACAACATCATGCCTTTTATCCATCTGCCGGTACAGTCGGGCGACAGTGCTATTCTCAAGCTGATGGGACGGCGCTATACGATCGAGGAGTACAAGACGCTCTTTGATAAGATCATGACGCGGATTCCCGGCTGTGCGATCTCAACCGATATCATCGTCGGTTTTCCCAATGAGAGCGATGAGCAGTTTGCCCATACGCTGGACATTGTCGACTATTGCAAGTTTGACAATGCGTTTACTTTCATCTACTCTCCGCGCGAGGGAACCCCGGCGGCAAGGATGGAGGACAATGTGCCTTTAGAGGTCAAGCAAAAGCGTCTGGCGCTGCTCAACAAGCGCTGGAATCAATACGCTTTAAAGAAGAATCAGGCGTACGTGGGAAAGATCGTCAAGGTGCTCGTGGATGGCCCCAGCAAGAAAAACGAAGCGGCTTACAGCGGTTATACTGAAACTAACAAGCTGGTCAACTTCAGCGGGGACAACGTGCAGGCGGGCGATATTGTGGAACTGCGCATCACCGCTGCCAAAACTTGGTCCTTACAAGGGGAGCTCATTGCTGAGAAAAAGCGCGAAGCGTGAGAGAAAGCCGTTGAATGATGGCTTTTTCTTCTTGTATGAAGTATAATAGGAGTAGGTTTTTTGAACGAACAGGCCGCTGAGAGCGGTCGTGGCGGGCAAGTGTTCCCGCGAGATGAGATCATGGAGGATATATATGAGTAAAGTTCGTATTTTTGCGTTAGGCGGACTCGATGAAGACGGCAAGAATATGCTTGTCGTAGAGGTGGAAGAAAAGATCTTTGTCATCGAGGCCGGTTTGAAATACCCGGACAGCGAGACGCTGGGCGTGGAGTTTGTCATTCCCGATTTTACCTATCTGATTCAAAACAAGGAGCGCGTGAAGGCGGTGTTCATCACGCATGCCCATGACGATGTGGACGCGGCTTTGCCCTATCTGCTCAAGCAGATCAACGTGCCGGTCTATACCGGCGCGATGACGGCGCTGATGGTGCGTGAGATGCTCAAGCGTGAGGGCGTGAAAAATGCGAAGGTGCACCGCATAAAACGAAGCGATACCATTCGCATCGACGGGGTGAAGATTCATACTTTCCCGATGACCCACGCATTTCCGGATAACTATGGCATCGCGATTAGCAGCGATCAGGGATACATCGTCTATACCGGTGAATTTATCATCGATTATGACATGATGCAGGAGGAGTACAACTGCGATCTCAATTTGCTCAGCGAGTTTGGCAAGAAGGGCGTATTGGCGCTGATGTGCGAATCACAGGGCGTAGAGCGAAGCGGTCATACATCGCCTAATCATCGCATCACCCATCTGATCGAGCCGATCATCGAGAGTCATCGCGAGGGGCGCATTTTGATCTCCACCTATTTTCAGAGTCTGTTTCGCATTCAGGAGATTTTAGACATCGCCGTCAAGTACCGCAAGAAGATCTACATACACGACGATGGTCTGCTGCATGTGCTGAAACTCATGGAGGAGATGAAATACTATCGCGTACCCAAGGAGCTGCTCATCGACCGCCGCAGCTTTCACAACGACATGGAGGATGTGCTCGTCATCATCAGCGGCCAGGGAAAAAATCTGTTTCGCACGATGAGCAACATCGCCAACAAGGAAGATCCAAATGTGCAGTTTCGCAGTACCGATACGATCATCATCGCATCGCCGATCGTCAGCGGAACGCAGATGGAAGCCAACAACATGGAAAATGAGATCTACAAGGAGGGAGGAACGATCTTCACCCTCGATTCCCGTCAGGTGCTCTCCATGCACCCAAGCAAAGAGGATCTCAAGATGATGCTCTACCTGTTTAAACCGCGCTATTATATTCCGGTGAAAGGGGAGTATCGCCATTTATATATGAATGCGACCTTAGCCATGGATATGGGCAATCCCAGCAGCAACATCCTCGTGCTCGACAACGGACAGATCGCCGAATTTGAGGATGGAGAGGTCAAGAGTACGGCGCAGCATCTGCCGTTAAGCGATACGATGATCGACGGCAAGGAGAACTGGGATGTCACCGGCGTCGTCTTGAAGGATCGTGAAACGCTCTCTACCGACGGCGTGATGATCGTGGCGGTCGGCATTCATGCGAAAAGCAAGGAGATCATCAACGGGCCGGATGTGCAGACGCGCGGCGTCGTCTATCTCAAGGACGCGGAGCAGGTCATCAAGGAGGCCGGCGTGATGTTGGAGGAGTGCATCCGTGAAGCGGTCAAAGAGAAGCGCTATGACAATATGGAAGTGCGCAGCGAAGCGCGCGATCGCATTACGCGTTTCTTGATGAAGAAGCTGGGCAAGCGCCCGATGGTGCTCCCGGTTATCTTGGAAATCAACAGTTAAACAAAGAAGCAAACAAAGGGGGAAGCGTATGGCAAAGACAAAAAGCAGAAAAGCGCAGAAGAAAAAAAGCGGACTGCAAAGCGATGTCCTTGTCTATATCTACGCGTTAGCATCGATTGCCGTCGCGGTGATCGGCTGTTTGAAAATCGGCTTTGTCGGCGGTTTGCTCACGAGCGTGCTGCAATATCTCATCGGCACGCTGTACGGCGTCTTTTACGGCGTCGTCATCGTGATCGCGCTGTTAGCGATCTTTCGCCGTTCGTGGAAGGAGCTGCCGATGCAGTATATCGCGGCAATTGTGTTCTTGCTGGTCGGATGGCTGATTCTGGCGTCGATACCGGCTGATTCCTCGCGTACGGGCAGTGAGCTGCTCTCTGACTATCTGAAAAATTCCGCGCTGATCTTTCGCGGGGAAATCGCGCAGGGGGGCGGGCTGTTTGGCATATCGCTGACGGCGCTGCTCACCTTCCTCTTCGATTATACCGGGACGAAGATCGTCGTGGTGGCGCTGTTTTTGATGGCGGCGGCTTTGGCGATTCACGGAACCGTGTCCATGCGCATGAAATCGGCAAAGGAGGCGATGGGTGCTTCTTTCGCCAAGCGTCAGGAGCAGCGCAGAAACAAAAAGGAACAGCGCCGGGAAGAAAAGGCGCTGCGTCAGCAGGAGAAGCAGGAGGCCAAGATGGCGGACATCCGCGCAGACGCGAAAGAGCAGCAGCCGTCAAAGAAAGGGAAAGCGGCGTCTTCCTTGTTTATGGATGTCGATGAGATCACTGACAAAGGCGGGAAACTTGCTCAGCCCCGCCTGTTTGAAGAGAATCAGGCGCCTTTGGATGTTCCAAGTGTGGCTAATGACGATCAGGGGGAGCTTCACATCCTGCTGAGCAACGAGCACTCTCCTCATCAAGAGAGTGTGCAGCCTCCGCTGAAAGAGGCGACGGATGCCTTTGTCAGCCGCTTTGACATCGATTACGCCAATTACAAGCTGCCGCGGATTTCACTGCTGAATGATCCGGGGAAAAAGACGAAATCCAATGCCAATCTGCAAGCGGCGAAGCTGAAAGGAAAGCAGCTGATCGACATTCTGGAACAGTTCGGTGTCAAAGCGTCGTTGGTCGCCACCCACATCGGTCCCAGCATCACGAAGTTCGAGGTGCGCCCGGATCTGGGGGTGCGCGTGAATAAGATCAGCAATCTGCAATATGACATCAAGATGGCGCTAGCCGCTAAGGACATCCGCATCGAAGCGCCGATTCCGGGGAAGAGCGCCGTCGGCATCGAGGTGCCAAACGAGGAAAAGACAACGGTGCATTTTAAAGAGATGATGCGCTCCATCCCTCAAAGTATGGCAGAGCGCAAGCTGTTATTTTGTCTGGGAATGGATCTGATGGGCAACGCCGTCTACGGTGAGCTCAACAAGATGCCCCATCTGTTAGTGGCAGGTGCAACAGGCAGCGGTAAATCCGTCTGCATCAATTCGATCATCTCGACCATCCTGATGCGGGCAAAGCCCGACGAGGTGAAGATGCTGCTGATCGACCCGAAAAAGGTAGAGTTTACCCCTTATCATGAGGTTCCTCATCTCTTGGGCCCCGTCATTACCGATGGGGAGGAAGCCAACCGCGCTTTGAAGGTCATCGTAGAGATGATGGACAACCGCTATGAGCTGTTTGCGAAAGCAGGCGTGCGCAACATACAGTCCTACAACGCCAACGTGGACGCCTATCCGCAGGAAGGGCATGAGAAGTTAGCCAGCATCGTCGTCATCATCGATGAGTTGGCGGATCTCATGCTCGTGGCGGCCAAAGAGGTTGAAAGCAGCATCCAGCGCATCACGCAGCTGGCGCGGGCAGCCGGAATTCACCTGATCGTCGCTACACAGCGTCCCAGCGTGGACGTCATTACCGGCGTCATCAAGGCGAATATTCCTTCCCGCATCGCTTTTGCGGTTTCCAGCGCCGTCGATTCGCGCACGATTCTTGATCAGATGGGGGCGGAAAAACTGCTGGGATATGGCGATATGCTGTATTTGCCGGTAGGAGAGACGAGCGCCAAACGCATTCAGGGCGTCTTTGTCAACGACAATGAGGTGGCGCGGATTACCGAGTTCTGCAAGCAGCAGGGCCGCCCGCGCTATGAGGACGCTTTTCTGCGCCTGGAGGAGGTGGACAGCGCCTTTTCCACTTCGCAAAGCGAGGCGCAGGAAGACCCGCTCTATGAGGAGGTCAAGGCCTTTGTCATTCAGTCACAGAAGGCGAGCACCTCGCTCATTCAGCGCCGTTTCAGCATCGGTTATGCCCGTGCGGCACGTTTGATCGATATTTTGGAGCTGCGCGGCATCATCGGTCCCGCCCGCGGTTCAAAGCCGCGTGAGGTTTATGCAAAAGAGACGCAGGAGGAAAGCGATTTTCTGTGAGCGTCCGTTTGATTTTTTGATGAAGTGAAAGCCTGTTATCCCCTTTTATCCATTCAAAATGGAGTTTCGCTTTTTATTTCTCGGCTTTACTTCCTTTGGGCAGAAGCATTGCAATTTCATGCAAAAGCATTATAATAATAGGCATACGCGCAGGGTGGGCATCGATGCAGAAGCAGACCTGCGTTGACAGGAGGAATGAACATGAATGTTTTTGTAAAGAGCGTACAAACGGACAAGGCTCCAAAAGCCATCGGTCCTTATGCACAGGCGACGAAGCTGGGAGATTTCGTCTATCTTTCCGGACAGATCGCATTAGACCCGCAGACGGGCAAGCTCGCGGGAGAAAGCGTAGAGGAACAGACGCATCAGGTCATGAAGAATATCGGCGCCATCCTTTCCGAGCTGGGACTGCGCTATGACCACATCATGAAAACGACGGTCTTTTTAAAGGATCTCAATGATTTTCAGGCCTTTAACGAGGTATATGCCTCTTATTTTGACGGGCAGTATCCGGCACGCAGCTGCATTGCGGTAGCGGATATTCCGGCCGGTTCCAAGGTAGAGGTGGAGTGTCTGGCAATCGATACACTCGTCTATGAGCAGCAGATGGCGGCTCAGCAAAGCGGCTGTTCTTCCTGTGGGGGAGGCTGCGAAAGCGGCGGCTGCGGCGGCTGCTAATCGCTGAGGAGATCACAAAACAAACAAGAAGCAGTCTTCGTTTCCACAAGGGGCTGCTTTTTTCATGCGGATCGTCAGTGTTTCACCACAAGACATCCGTCATAGCAGCGCGTGCTTTTATCAAATGCAGAGATAACGGCGAACAGCAACAAAACGGATCACGTATCGGCTGTACACCTGAAAACCAAACGATGAATTAGCCATGCTCTTTCTATGAACGATGACTCTACAACGGATGAAGAGATATTTTATCTTATGAGCATTATGTATCGTTGCACAGGAATAACCCATTTGTGATTATTCTTCTTGATTGTTATAATAAAAAAAGACAGGTTGGCATTGATCAAACACATTTCTCTCCCAACCGATGGTTGAGTTTGATCATTCAACTGATCGTTCGTGTACGGTGGCGAATAAAAATTGTAAAATGCGTATGAAAGGAGGCTTATTGTAATGAATCAGATGCATACAGGAAGATTCATTGCAAGTTGCAGAAAAGAAAAAGGATTGACGCAGGCACAATTAGCAGAAAAGCTAAATATTACAGACAGGGCTGTTTCAAAATGGGAAACCGGAAAATGTATGCCTGATTCATCTATCATGCTGGAACTTTGCAATATTTTAGATGTTACAGTCAATGAGCTATTCAGTGGAGAGAGGATAGAAATGAATAATTACGAAGAAAAAGTCAATGAAAATCTCATTGAGTTTAAGAAAAAAGAAGAGAACAATATGAGTAAGAATACCATTATTTCAACAATATATACCATTGCCGTGATAATGGGGATTCTCGTATGCTGTATATGTGATATTGCCATTTCGGGAACATTGACATGGTCACTTATTGTGTTTAGCTCTATATTGGTTACATGGATAGCGTCTTTTCCTGTGATATTGCTGGGAAAGAAAGGGGTGTTAGTGGCGATGATTGCGATTAGTATCCTGATTGTACCTTTTATGTACCTATTAAGTATTTTGATAAAAGTCAATGAGGTGTTCAGCATTGGCACAGTGATGTCAATTATTTCACTTGTATTTCTGTGGATCGTTTATGTTTTATATCATCGATTGAAAGAACGAAAGCTATTGGCAACAGGAATTACATTTTTGTTTGCAATCCCATTTACGGTTTTGATAAACGCTGCATTGTCAAAAATGATTGGCGAGCCTGTGATTGATGTTTGGGATATAGTCTCTGTCTTTATTTTGTTGTTTGCAGCAATTGCTTGCATGATTGGCGATTATGCACGAAAAAATGGTTATACAAGGTAAATTATGGTTTGTAAGGTAAGGGTTAAAACAAATTGATATAGAAAAATCAATCAATGAGCTGTAAAAAGCAATTTAGTTAATTAAGTTTTGACCGTATCTGAAAAAATGGGTGTCTCAGCGTTTTATTTTGGCCTATCGAAAGATAGGTCTTTTTTATAGAACGGACTTTTCAATATGAAAATTCCTTTGAATATGTTTATCTTTGTTGATAATGTATTCGCATGGACGTGATGTAGGGAATGGGGAAGAGCGATGGAGACGCACTCTTCACAATGCTGACGGAATGCGATGAAAAAAGCCGGAAAGGATAAGCGTTCGCTCCCTATACCGGCCGATAACGGATTACTGCTTTTGATACTTCTCGTGAATCTCGCTGATCACCTTCGCATCCGGATCGATGTAGATCGTGCGGTAGCTTTGCATCGTTACCATACCTGCCTTAGAGCCGGGAACCTTTTTTAACTGCCGCACGGGACAATAGTCAACCGGCACACTGCTGGAATAGCGTCCTTTGGAATAATAGGCGGCTAGCATCGCACAGATGCGTAGCAATGCTTCCGAGGGCATGGGATTTGTGCAGATGACATGGGCGCCGTGATAGCCCTTCGCGTGAAACCAGAGGTCGCTTTTATGAGCCAGCGTCCGTGTGATATATTCGTTTTGCAGGTTGTTTTTCCCCAGATAGACGGTAGCGTCCTCAATGGAAAAGACGGTGAAGTGGGGCGTCTGCTTTCCTTTGGCGCGCCGCTGAATGCCCGCTTTTTTGGCTTTCATATAGCCTTGGCGCACCAGCTCCTCGCGAATTTCCATCGCATCCGGTACGCTGGCGATCTCTAGCTGCGCCTCCAGCTGTTCAAAATAGCGAATCTGTTCCTCACAAAGCGCGATCTGTTCCTTTAAGATACTCTGTGCCCGCCGCTGCTTGTGATATTTCTGGTAATAGCGGTTGGCATTGTGGCGAAGATCAAAGCGCATGTCGATGGGGATGCACACTTCACCCTCATGTTCAAAAGAGGGCAGAGTGATGGTCGGCTGCTTTTGGATCTGCGATTGATACGCAAACAGCAGATCTCCATACTCGCGATAGCGGTCACAGTCCATCGCCTCATCCACTGCCTGTAACAGCTTGGGCAGCTTGTTGCGCTCTCTGCCCAGCTCGCGGCGGACGACCTTGGCAATATCGCCGCTTTGCTGTTTGATGCGCACCTTTTCCTCTTTTTCATAAAAGAGCGCGTCCATCCCCTCCATCAGCGGATAGCTGACAGGCGTCGTTTGCAGATGGGTGAGGGGAATGCAGTGAAACAGCGTTTTCTCGCCCATGCTGTGCAAATAGAGCGTGTGACTGTTTTGAAGCTCGTTCATCACATCACGAAAAGAGAAGCCTTGGCGCAGCCGGTAGTCCAGCTCGCGGGAAAGCAGAGGGGAACAGCCGTGCAGCTGCGCGCTGAAAGAGCACTCTTTCTCTAAGTCCGCTATCGAGCAGGTGAAAGGGTCGCGTTTGCTTTCATCCTGCTTGGGCAATTCATAATGAGCGCCGGGATGAATCAGGCGCTTGCTGTTTTCAAAGATCGGAATGCGTTTGAGCGCATCGACGATGACGCCGCTGTCATTGACAAAGACGAGATTGGCATACTTTCCCATCAGCTCGATATAGAGAAGATGCGTATGCAGATCCCCCAGCTCATCCCGCGCTTCCACCTCCATGCGCAGCACCCGGTCGAGACCGATCTGTTCGCATTTGCGGATAAATCCGCCCTCCAGCTGCTTGCGCAGCAGCATGACAAAATTCGTTGGGCTCTCCAGCGTCGTATAGCGTGCCTTGGTAAAATGAATGCGGTTATAGGTGCTGTGCAGCGAGATCAGCAAGCGCAGCGTCTTCTTCTCTGCGCGCAGCGTCCACAGCAGCTCCACATCGGAGATATTTTGTATTTTATTGATGCGGCAGGGCAGTTCCCTTCGCACTTCTTCGTTGATTTGATGCAGTAAAAGACCGTCTAAAGCCATAATATCACTCCCTGTTTATTGATTATAGCACAGTTGAAAAAAAGTTTGACAGAATGTTAGTGCGCTGGTAAAATTAGCAGTAAATAATGGGAGGACGGGCACATGAAAAAAGGTTTGCTGATCATCATCAGCGGTCCCAGCGGCGTCGGTAAGGGGACGGTGCGCAAATACTTCATGGATGACGACAGTCTGCGCTTGGCGTATTCGATTTCGATGACGACGCGTTCGCCGCGGCAGGGTGAGAAGGACGGTGTGGATTACATCTTTACCACGCGGGAGCAGTTTGAAAAGGCAATCGCGGAGGGCGACCTTTTGGAATGGGCGGAGTTTGTCGGCAACTATTATGGAACACCTTTGGCACAGGTAGAAGCGCTGCGCGAGCAGGGAAAGAACGTGCTCTTGGAAATTGAGGTGCAGGGTGCGGATCAGGTGCGCAGCAAATGCCCGGATGCGCTTTCGATCTTCATCATCCCCCCAAGCATGGAAGAATTGGAAAACCGCATTCGCGGACGGCGCAGCGAACCAGAGGAGATCGTGCAGCAGCGCTTGGCAAAAGCGGAGAATGAGATGAAGATGATCAGCAATTATAAATACATCGTCTGCAATGAGGACCCACAGCTTGCCGCCGAGTTGATCAGCTCGATCATCAAGCGTCACATGTATGTGGAGGAGAACGTGTAGCTATCATCGATGTGAAGGAAGAAGATATAATATTGCAATGACGGCGTCTGAGGAAAGATCGCCGTTTTTATTTTGTCATATTATATATTTTCCAGCCAAGTACACATCTGTTAGTCACCTGAAGGTTTCTCATCGTGCAAAGCAGAAGCGGTTGACTCTCTATGACATAGAAACCAAAGAACAGCAGGTGTATCAGATGGATGACTCGTGTGCTTGTGTAGCGTCAGCTATGATCGCATCATCTCTGTTTACGACATCAGCGATGAGTTCACTTTGCTGCAGCGCAGGGAGTTCATTTTCAAGCGGGAAAACACCTCAGTCAGCTGATTGTCAACGATGCATCACAGGGGCGGCGGGAGAAGGCAAAAGCCCAACCGCTCAGATGAAGCATCCGATCAGCGAGAAAGACGTCTTTTACACAGCACAGCGAAAGGATAAAAAAAGACAAATTCAAGCAGACGGGGGAGGCAATCAAAGAAATACAGCCCTATATGAAGAAAAGGAAATAAAGACAAAGGTGAAAAAGCGGGCAGAACACTAAAAAGAAGCGTAATCCTTGAAAGGATCAAGCCATCCTCACCAAAGCAGTGCGCTTCTTTTCTTGTTGTATTTACGATTTATACGATTCCCTGTGCGAGCATGCTGTCGGCCACCTTGATGAAGCCTGCGATGTTGGCTCCCGCCATGTAGTTGCCTTCCATGCCATATTCCTTGGCAGTATCACTGCATGTTTGGAAGATTTCCTCCATGATCGCCTTTAATCGGGCGTCGACTTCCTCAAAGCTCCAAGAGAGGCGCAGGGAGTTTTGGGACATCTCCAAACCGCTGGTTGCCACGCCGCCGGCGTTGCTGGCTTTGCCCGGCGCATACCAGATGCCCTTTTCCATGAATACTTCGATCGCTTCCGGCGTACAAGGCATGTTTGCGCCCTCACAGACGGCGATGACGCCATTTGCCGCCAGTGTCTTGGCATCCTCACCGTTCAGCTCATTTTGGGTTGCACAAGGCAGAGCGATGTCGCAAGGGATGCTCCAGACGCCCTTGCCCTCATGATAGGTGGCGCTGTCAACGCGATCTGCATACTCTTTGATGCGTCCGCGTTTCACTTCTTTGATCTCCTTGACGATGTCGAGCTGAATGCCGTTAGGATCATGGACATAGCCTCCTGAATCCGACATGGCGACGACCGTTGCGCCCAACTGCGTCGCTTTTTCACAGGCGTAGATGGCGACGTTGCCGCTGCCGCTGATGACGACCTTTTTGCCGGCAAACGAAGTACCGTGCTCTTTCAGCATCGCTTCGGTAAAGTAGCATAAGCCATAACCGGTCGCTTCGGTACGCACTAAGGAACCGCCCCATTTGAGTCCCTTGCCGGTCAATGTGCCGCTGAACTCATTGCGCAAACGCTTGTATTGTCCAAACAGATAGCCGATCTCACGTCCGCCGACGCCGATATCACCGGCCGGCACGTCAGTGTTCGGACCGATATGGCGATAGAGCTCGCTCATGAAGCTCTGACAGAAACGCATGACCTCGCCATCGCTCTTGCCCTTTGGATCGAAGTCGCTGCCGCCTTTGCCGCCGCCCATCGGCAGTGTAGTCAGCGCATTTTTAAAGATCTGTTCAAAGCCTAAAAATTTGATGATGCTGATATTGACGGATGGATGAAAGCGCAGTCCTCCCTTATAAGGGCCGATCGCCGAATTGAATTCCACACGGTAGCCGCGGTTGACCTGAACCTTGCCGTTATCGTCAACCCAGGGTACGCGGAAGATGATCTGGCGCTCCGGCTCGACGACACGCTCGAAAATACCGTTTTCAATGTATTCCGGGTGCTTTTTTGCTACCGGCTCCAGTGAAGTAAACACTTCGGTGACTGCCTGAATAAACTCTTTGTCATTTGGATTTCGCTGGATCACGCGATCCAAGGTGCTCTGTAATAAATCCATCAATGATCCCTCCTTCATAAAAACAGGTATATTATAGCGCAGAAGAAAGAAAAGTGAAATACTTTTGGAACAATTTTTCAAGAAAATGAAATATGTTTTCATTATGAGGATGGAAATAAAAGGGGAATTGTGGAAGGGGGAGGGGCATATCTATGCGCAGCGATCACAAAAAGAACGATCAGCGTTCAAAAGAAAGCGACAATTCTTGAAGCGAAGCCCTTTTACAATCATCACTGGGTGATGAAATGAACGCTGCACAGCTGAAAAGAGGCGAGCGTGCCATGGTGAGGGCGCTGCATCACACACCGGCGCATAAAGAGCGGCTGATCTCGCTTGGCATCTGTCCCAAAGGGAAGATCATCTATCGGGCAACGACGCTGTTTCACGATCCTTTGCTCTTTGAGGTGGAGGATGCGTTAGTGGCGCTGCGGCGTAAGGATGCGCAGAAAATCGAGGTTGTCCTGCTATGAAGCATTATACCATTGCGCTCGTCGGCAATCCCAATGTGGGGAAGAGCGCTTGGATCAACCTGCTGGCCCATGCGGATTTTAAGGTGGGCAACTGGCCGGGGGTAACGGTGGAGAAAAAAGAGGCGCGGGTTTACCGTCATGGCTGCTGTTATCATCTCATTGATCTGCCGGGAACGTATTCCTTGCAGGAGACGCGGGATGAGGGACGCATCTGCGCGCGCTATCTGCAAGAGACGTCTGTCGATCTTTTGTTGAATATCTGTGATCCCGCCTGTTTTAAGCGCGGTCTGCGGCTGGCGATGCAGCTGCGTGAGCTGCAAATTCCCATGATTCTCGTATTCGGTTTTTATGATCAGGCGAAGCGAAAAGGGATTTCGATCGATTGTGAGACAATGAGTGACGCCCTCTCTTTGCCGGTCTGTTTTTTGAGCGCGTATCAGCGTGCGCATCGAAAACGGCTATGGCGGCTGATCGAGGATCACTGTGGAAGCGCCTGCGTCTATCCGCCCTTATACGGCGCAAAGCTGAGCAAGGCGGCAATGGCGCTTTGCCAAGAGCTCTCTGCTCGCTATGATCACTTACGGGATTGTTATGGGGCGGTGTATGCGTTTTTTCGCAAGGAGGGAAGCGTACAGGTAAGCGAGCGATGGCAGCGCTGGCAGGAGAATTATCCGATGGAGGAGATGTGGACGCGCTATGACGATCGCATCGACCTGCTGATGCAAAAGGCTTACAGCAGGGAGCGGGGAAAGCGCTTATACACCTTGTTTGATCGGGTGCTGCTGCATCCGCTGCTCGCCTATCCGCTGTGCGTCTTGTTTTTCTGCTGGTTTTTGCAGATGGTGTTTCGCGGCAGCACGCCGTGGAGCGATTACATCGGGTGGCTGGGAGAGGAGTATCTCCTTCCCTGTCTGCGCTTTGCAATGACGTCGCTGCCGCAGGTGATCAGCGATTTTATCATTGATGGTGTCGTCAGCGGTCTGCTTGGCGTCGTCAGCTTTGTGCCGCTGATGGGAACGCTGTACTTCTGGATCGCTTTCTTGGAGGAAAGCGGTTATTATGCGCGCATCGCTTTTTTGAGCGATCGTGTGATGTCCTATTTCCATTTAAGCGGCAAGGCGTTTTTGGCGCTGCTGCTAGGCTATGGCTGCAATGTGCCCGGGGTGATCGCCAGCAAGTCGCTGGAGACGCAAAAACAGCGGATGCTTTGCGCGCTGTTAGTTCCTTTTATGTCCTGCGGCGCGCGCTTGCCGGTGTACCTGTTGTTTTGCGCCGGCTTCTTTGTCGGCAAGGAGGCGGCGGTGGTCGCTTCTCTGTATGGCATCGGTTTGTTTGTCGCCTTTCTCGCCGCCTTTCTTTTAAGCAAGCTGCACATGTTCAAGGAGGATGCGATCCAGCTTTTCGAGCTGCCGCCCTATCGGCTGCCCTCGTTAAAGGTGCTGGGCAAAAGCGCCGCCAAGGAATGCGCCGCCTATTTGAAAAAGGCGTGTACCATCGTCATGATGGTGATGATGGTACTGTGGTGCTTCAGCTATTTTCCTAACGGGGAACGCTCACAGAGCTATCTGGCGAATACCGCCCGCGATGTCAGCGTCTTGTTTGCGCCGCTGGGATTTGGCGATAGCTGGGAGTGTGTCGCTTCCTTGCCCGGGGGCATCATCGCCAAAGAGAGCATCGTCGGCTTTCTGCATCAAGATAGCTCGGCAAAGACACGTTCCTTTGACTTTGCGCGCGATGTGCCCCTCATCATCGAGCAGGGCTTTCAAAGTGCCAAACGCGCTTTGCTGATGCAGCCCGCTGAGCGCTCGTCCATCACGCCCTTTGTTCCCTGGCAGGGAAAAGACGCGCCGTTAAAGGCGTACAGCTTCCTCGTCTATGTGCTTTTAAGCATCCCCTGTGTGATGACGATCGCCGCCATCGCCAGCCTCTATGGCAGAAAGCTCGCTTTGTATAGCATTGTGCTGATGAGCGTCGTCCCTTATGTGAGCGCTTTGCTCATCTATCAGGGAATGCGCCTGCTGCTTTTTTGAACGGGAGAGGAAAGTATTGCAAATCGTTTTCATTTCACGTAAAAATCCTACATTATGGGATAAAAGCGGGAAACGCACTTGTTAATCATGCGGAAAATATGCTATTATAATAAAGGTTAAGCGTTATGCTTACACCCAAAATCATAGACGAAGGAGGAACTGAAATGGATGTAGTTTCTATTTTGTCTGGAGGGTTGGCAGGGCTTGTCATCGGAATTGCCGTGATGATCGGTATTTCCAAGGCAGGCTTAAATAAGGATCAGCAGAAGGCTGCCCGGCTGTTGGATCAGGCGTCGATCAAAGCGGACGCTACGGTCAAGCAGGCGATTTTGGACGGCCGTACACAGGTACATGAACTGAAGATTGAAGCAGAAAAAGAGATCAAGGAACGCAAGCAGGAGATCACCAAGATGGAGAATAAGCTGCTGCGCAGAGAGGATAATCTGAATTTCCGCGATGAGGCTTTGACTGCAAAGGAAAAACAACTGGATCAGAAGAGTACACAGCTGTCTGACAAATTAGCTTCTCTGGATGAAAAAGAGAAAGAGCTGCAGGCGAAGATCGACGTGCAGATCACAGAGCTCGAGCGCGTGGCCGCCATGAGCTCAACCGAGGCGAGAGAGGAGCTGTTCGCCGCCGTGGAAAAGCGGATGGAACAGGAGACGATCGCCTATATTAAGGACAAGGAAGACGAAGCGAAGGCCAAGGCGGACGACAGTGCCCGCAATATCATCGCTTTGGCGATCCAGCGTTTGTCGCAGGATGAATCTGCCGAGCGTACGGTATCGGTTGTCGCTTTGCCAAGCGAGGAGATGAAGGGGCGCATCATCGGACGCGAGGGCCGCAATATCAAGGCCATCGAGCAGGCGACCGGCGTCGATTTGATCATCGACGATACGCCGGAGACGATCACCGTTTCCTGCTTTAACCCGATTCGCCGTGAAATTGCCCGGCTGTCGCTGGAGTATTTGATCAAGGACGGACGCATTCAGCCCGGACGCATCGAAGAGGTTGTCAACAAGGTGCGCCGTGAGATCGACAACAACATCACCAAGGTCGGTGAGGAGACGGTGTTCAAGCTGGGGATCGGCAAGATTGACCGTGAGATCATCAAGCTGATCGGGCGCTTGAAATATCGCTTCTCCTATGGTCAAAACGCTTTGCAGCACAGCATTGAGGTCGCCAATCTGACCGGTATGATGGCGGCGGAGCTGGGATTGAATCAGCAGCTTGCCAAGCGTGCGGGACTGCTGCACGACATCGGCAAGGCGCTCGACTATGAGGTGGAAGGCAGCCATATTGAGCTGGGTTATAAGTTTTGTAAGAAGCATGGCGAACGCGACGTGGTGCTCAATGCAATTCAATCGCACCACGGAGAGGTGGAGCCGAAGTATCTCATCAGCAATCTCGTCATCGCTGCGGATACGATCAGCGCGGCTCGTCCGGGCGCTCGCTATGAAGCGCTGCAAAACTATATCAACCGCTTAGAGGAGCTAGAGAAGATCTCCAAGAGCTTTGCGGGTGTGGAATCCTCTTATGCGATTCAGGCCGGACGCGAGGTGCGCGTCATGGTTGTGCCGGATAAGATGGATGATTTGGCATGTCATCGTCTGGCACGCGATATCAGAGATAAAATTGAGGCGGAGCTGACCTATCCGGGACAGATCAAGGTAACCGTCATTCGCGAGACCAGAGCCTGCGAGCTGGCGAAGTAACATGAGAGTTCTCTTTATCGGAGATATTGTCGGACGTGTCGGGAGGGAAATGGTGGAGCGCCATCTCCCTCTTTTAAAATCCCGCTACGCTTTGGATTTTGTCGTTGCCAACGGCGAGAATGCGGCGCATGGCAAAGGCATCACCCGGCGCATCTACAATCAGCTTGTGCAAATGGGGATCGATGCGCTTACGATGGGCAATCACACCTTTGCGAAAAGCGATCTCTTTCACTTCATTGACGAGGCAGAGTGCATGGTGCGCCCGCTCAATCTCAATCCGACTGACGTCGGCAAGGGGGTGCGCTGCTTTGACGTCAAGGGAATGCGCATTGCGGTTGTCAACCTGTGCGGCGAGGTGTTCATGCATGACATCAGCGAATCGCCTTTTGCTTGCATGGAACGCGTGCTGAAGGAAGAGGCGGCAGATGTGTATTTTGTCGACCTGCATGCGGAGGCGACCAGCGAAAAGATCGCTTTTGCCTACGCCTTCAGCGGACGGGTGCAGGCGGTGGTCGGCACGCATACGCATGTGCAGACGGCGGATGAGCGCATCGTCAACGGAACGGCGGCAATCAGCGATCTGGGCATGTGCGGCGCTTATACCAGCGTGCTGGGCAGAGATGTCAACGAGATCGTCACCCGTTTTACCACGCAGGAAAAGACCCGCTATACGATCGCGGAGGGACCCGGAGTCTTCTGCGGCGTCGTGGTGGAAATCGATGAGGTTACGCGTCAGGCGACGCATATCGAGCGTATTCAGATTCGCCCTCAGGAAGAGGAATGTGTTCCCTTATCGTTGTAATCATCGCTTTCACTGACAGCTTGACCTTTGTGTCAAGCTGTTTTTTACGTGCAAAATACGACAAAATGCGGCAGAAAGCGGACAGAATGCGAAAGAACGCTTGCGAAATCGTATATTTGTCATAAAATGAATTTATTTAAAGGGAGAATGCGGTATGAAATCATGTATACAAAAAGAATACCCGTTTATCGACGCCGACATCAGCGCGCATAGGAAGGCGCTGACGATCGATGCGGCTATGTGGGAGGAAGCGCTGCTTCGCTTACAGCGCAAGCATACCCATTGGATCCAAGGAGAGCGGGTCTTGCCGGGAGATGTAGCGGAATGTCGTTTGCAGGGAAAGAGTAAACGATATCAGCGTGATCATTTGCAGCTGAAAGTCGGCGCTTTTCTCTTTGACGAGGAGCTGGAACAATTCTTGCTGGGGAAAACGATCGGCAGCTATGAAACAATGCTCGCAAAAGAGGTTGTCCGTGTGGAAATCTGTTCGATCCGCCACCCCCAGCTGCCGCCCCTCAGCGATGCATTGATCGCTTCCTGTCACATTCCTGAAGTCAAGACCTTAGCGGACTATCAGCAGCAGATCTTCGAACAAAAGCGTGAGGAGCTGCTGGCCGTGCAGGGAGGGGAAGTGATGGAAGAGATCATCGATCAAGTGCTCAATGCCAGCGCTATCACCATTGTCCCCCAAGATGAAATGCAGTATGTGGCATGGGAGCTGGGACGTATCCGCGTGCTGTGCGCATTGGAGGGAATGACGCTGGAGACGATGCAGGCTAAAGACTTTGAGGGACGCATACCGGTATCGTCCTATCAGGAGCTGACAGAGCTGCTCAGACAAGAAGCGCCCCGCTCCCTGTCGATCGCGCTGTTGGGCGGTGCGCATGGAGGAAAGGGCAGTGAGGAAGGATATGACGCCTTCATCGAAGAGCTGGCCAAACAGTGGCAATGTGACCGCAAACAGATGCAGAGCGCTTACCCTTATGAATATTACGCAGTGATCGAGCAGCAGAATGCTTACTATGATTTGCTGCGGGAATATGTGAAACAGCAGATACGGATGGAGGTGAGATGATGGCGATTGCTTACGCGGATGAAAATAACTTTGACGAATTGGTCACGGGCGACTTTACGATCGTCGATTTCTTTTCCGTGACCTGCGCACCCTGTCGGATGCTGTCGCAGTTTCTGGAGGATTTGGAAGGGGAGCTTCCCTTTGTCAACATCGTCAAGGTGAATACGACGCAATATCCGAAACTGGGAGAGCGTTTTCACATCATGGCGGTGCCGACGCTGCACTTCTATCAAAACGGCATGCTCAAAGAGCGCCATGTCGGAGTGATGGCGCCGCCGCAGCTCAAAGCGAAGATTACGGAATACCTGTATGGGTAAGAGATGATCGCTTCTCTGTCTGAATAAAAAAGAAAACAGGAGGATTGATGAATGATGAAAAATTGGAAACGATGGATGACGGCGATGACAGCGCTGGTCTTGACAGCGGGAATGCTGGTTGGCTGTAAGGGAGAATCCCAGATCAATGCGACGACCTCTTCTTATGAGGAGATGGTCGCCTACCTGCAAGAGGAGAATGTCATTGCAAAGGATGCGTCTGCGGTCAATATCAATGAGACAGCAGGCTATCTGACGGACAACACCGGCGGGGAAATTCCATTTGCCGCTATTGCCGATGAGGCAAACGACTATGACGGGGTTTACTTATTCTGGTGGAATTTGGAAGAGCCAAGCGAGCTGTATGAGATGTATGAGAGCATGCAAAACAACGCCGGTGTGATCGTGTATATGGGCGGTGCGGCCATCTTGGAAACCGAGGCGCAAAACGGCGCCTATGTGATCGCATTCAGCGATGACTACACGAATAAAGAACAGGCGTTAGAGGTCTTTTTGGCGATCGAAAGCGAGTAATTAAGTAATCACACAGACAGAGAAGGTGAGAACGATGAAAACCGAAAAAGGGACGATGCGGCAGTTTTTTGCGATGCTGAAAAAAGCGCGGCTGCCCTATGGGTGGATCCTAGGGTATATCGCCGTCTATTTTGGACTTTCCGGCATCGGAATCGAGACGACGGAATATACGGCACAGATGTTTGCCGGCAATGTCAGCTTTGCCGGCATCGTCCTGCCTTTTTTGTTTTATACGCTGATCAGCCTGGCGATCAGCTCTCTCTCCAGCGTGCTGGGCTCGCTTTGTCAGGCGAAGATCGATCGCAGTCTGCGGCGCATGATCTGGCGGCAGATCGTCCATCTGCCCCTGCTGTATTACGAACGCAATGAACCAAGGGAGCTGCTTTCCCGCGTGACAACCGACATCACGACGATCAGTACCCTCATCATGCAGGTATTCGTCTCTTTCATCACCTCTTTTGGCACGCTGTTTTTGATTTTCCAGCGCATACACGCTTATGATGGGGCATTGATGTGGCTGCTGTTGGCGATGGTGCCGATCCAGCTAGTGCTCGCGCTCATCGCCGGCAGGCTGCAATTTGGCGTCAATGATGAAGTCAACGAGCGCAATGCACGCTTAACACAGCACATCGCCCAGACAGGAGAACAGGCGATGAGCGTGAAGGCCTTTCAGCAAGAGGACAAAGAAGAGCAAAACGGCTCTCGTCTGATGCGCCGTCTCTATCGCTCCCGTATGAAAAACGAGTGGATCGTCCAGCTGATCTCGCCGATTTATACGTTAATTAACATGATGCAGTTCATTCTCATCGTGATGGTCGGGCGCAGCTTTTATGCGCAGGGAGCGATTTCCTTGGCACAATGGGTCGCATACTTTGCTTTCTCTACCCAGATCGTCAATGAGATAGCGGGCTTTTGCGGTTATTGGACTTCCTTGAAAACCTCGCAGGGCGCAACCCGCCGCGTCGCTGCCCTCATGCAGGAGAAAGAGGAAGCTCTTGTGCAGGGAAAAGAGGTAACCGCGCTTAGCGGCGACATCGTCATAGAGGACGTCAGCTTCTCTTATGATGAAAAGGCGCTCTTCACACAGCTTTCTTTGCGCATCCCTCAGCATTCGATCACTGCGATCGTCGGGGAGTCAGGCAGCGGCAAGACGACGCTGCTCAATTTGATCGCCCGCCTCTATGAGCCTAGCCAAGGCTGTATTCGCATCCATGGGAAAGACATCGCAAGCTTCAGCAAGCGCAGCTATCGTCAGGCGATTTCCTGCATCACGCAGGAGAGCGTGCTGTTTAGCGGTACACTGCGCGAGAATCTGCTCTATGGCGTGCGGCGCACAGTGACGATGGAAGAGCTGGAGGAGGTGATCGCCAAGGTGCACTTGGATACATGGGTCGCTTCCTTGGCAGAGGGTCTCGCTCATGAGGTCGGTGAAGGCGGCAGCCGGCTCTCCGGCGGGCAGAAGCAAAAGCTGGCGATTGCACGGGCCATGCTGCAACAGCGCCCCTATCTGTTTATGGATGAGGCGTTAGCGGCGGTGGATGCCATCGGCAAAGAGGAGATATGGGAAGCGCTGTGCCGGCTGATGCAGGGAAAGACGACCGTGTATGTCGCGCATGATCGACAGACGATCGCCAAGGCGGAGCATATCATCGTCTTGGAAAAGGGGTGTGTCGTCGATCAGGGCAGCCTGGGAGGGCTGCGTGAGCGAAATGCTTATGTTCGTTCGCTGTTTGCGGGAAAGGAGGAGAGGTCATGAGGCAAAGAGAACGTCGCTGGAGCGCTTTTTTCCGCTTTTATACACGTTTTCGCATACCGTGGCTGCACTTTTTTGCGGCGGTGGTATTGGGACTTGTCTATGCGGAAATTATGCTGTATCTCTCTTCCCGGCTGATTTTGATCAACAAGGGCGAGCTCTATAATGCGCTCATTATCAGCTATGTCTTGCTCAATGTCTGCAACGCGCTGATCGCCGCCTTTCAGAATATCTTCAACGGCTATGGCATGCATCGGGTAACGCTGCGCGCGCAGCAGCTCGTCTGGAAAAAGATCCTGCATCTCTCCATGCGTGAGGTGGATGCACAGGGGCCTTCCACTCTCATCTCCTGCGTTACCAACGATGTGCAAGAGGCCAGCAGCTGTCTGACGATGCTGTTTCTGGCTGTCAGCTCCGTCTATGGCTTCCTGCGCGCCTGTATGACGATGATGGAGGCCAATGCCGAGCTTTCCCTCTACCTGCTGTTAGCGCTGCCACTCGCCTTTTTCATGTTCTTTGCGGTGGGAGCGCTGCAATTTCATATCTATGCGCGCAAGTATCAGGCGTTAAATGCGATGACTAGCTTTTTCTCCCAGCATTTGACGGCGGCCAAGTTTGTGAAAGTACAGGGGATGGAGGAACAGGAGGTATGCGATGGCTATGCGGCCATCGAACGTCAGTACCGCGCCGATGTGTTTGCCGCGCTGATGTCTACCGTACAGGTTTTTCTCAATTCCATTTACACCAATGTGACGACGATCATCATCGCGCTGGGCGGTTCTCACCTGATGCGCAGCAAGGGGATGGGAGCTGACGGCATCAACACGTTTAGCACCTACACGCAGCGCTGCAACCAATCGTTAGCCGAGCTGCTCACGCACTATCAGACGGTCAAGGGAACACAGGGAAGTCTGCGTCATGTCAACGCGATTCTCGACTTGCCCGATGAGTGCCTGCAAGAGGGAGAGGAACTGCGCGACGCATCCCGGA
This sequence comes from Merdibacter sp. Marseille-QA0792, assembly GCA_965119685.1. Taxonomy (GTDB): domain Bacteria; phylum Bacillota_I; class Bacilli_A; order Erysipelotrichales; family Erysipelotrichaceae; genus Merdibacter. The sequence goes on from OZ221971.1 coordinate 1,534,373, forward strand.
CGCTCATCTTCTCTCATGTCAGCTTTCATTTTCCCGCTGCGCCATGGGTGATTTCGGATGCGAGCTTTGTGATCCCGCAGGGAAAGCTATGCGCGTTTGTCGGGGAAAACGGCTGTGGCAAATCGACGCTGCTCAAGCTGATGCAGGGCTTCTATACGCCGCAGGAGGGGACGATCTCATTTGGCGAGCAGTCGTATGACAGCCTTTCGATGGCGTCTTTGCGGACGCGCTTTGCGTATGTTTTGCAGGAAACACCTTTGTTTTGCGGGACGATCCGTGATAATATTTTATATGGAAGCAGCGGCGAAGCAACAAAGGCGCAGATGTTAGCCGCCAGCAGGCTTGCGTTAGCAGATGCGTTTATCACCCGCCTGCCGCAGGGTTATGATACGCAGATCGGAGAGGGCGGCAGCCATCTTTCCGGCGGACAGCGCCAGCGCATTGCGCTTGCACGGGCGCTGCTGCGGGATGCGCAGATCCTGCTGTTAGATGAAGCGCTCAGCGCGCTGGATCACGCATGCGCCATGGAGATATTGGCCAATTTGAAGCAAAACGCTCAGGGACGCACCATCGTCATGGTGACACACAGCATGGAGGAGGCAATGATGGCGGATGTCATCTTCGTCTGCGCGAAAGGCACGGTGATAGCGAGCGGCACACATGCGCAGCTGTTAGCACAAGACGCGGACTACCAACGCTTTGTGCAATCTCAAAGTCACAAGGAGGCGGGAGTATGAAACGGGCCACCATCGCTTTTGTCACCGTACTGCTTGTCAGCTTTGCGCTCATGATCACATACGTTGCCCTTTCCCCTGACTTTCAACCTCCTGTACAATCGCAGCAGGAAACGTTAAAGCCCGATCATCCGATTTGGGAGATGGGGATGGATGACTTGGCGGCTTATCTTTATGAGGAAGGCGTCATCACTTCACTGGACTATGACTTGCTCAGTGAAGGGATTGCCGATGACGCGCGCGTATATGGAGATCTGGAGATTTACTGGTGGGATGTAGATGCGCTAAAAGAGGGCAGTGAGGAATTTCGCTCGTATCAAGAGGCGTGTAAGGATGGCACCATAGATTTATGGGGCAGCGGCAACCTCATGCAGGTGCAGGTGCATGGCCCCTTTGCCATCTGTACGATCTCTTATACAGGAGATGCTCAGCGCTTGAGCGAAGTGTTTTCCCGGTTTTGCATGGATTAAAAAAGGAGGTTGGCGCCCATGATACAGACAGTCATCGTAGAGAAAGAGGAAGAGATTCGCTGTGAGCTGGAAACGGTGCTGTCGTTTCATCAGCGCTTTGAGATTCTTGCGGCGTTTGATGATGTCAATGAGGCGCATGCGTTTTTGCTGACGCATCCGGCAGACGTCGTCTTTGTGAACTGTGAGATCGGTGACTCCCGTAACAGCGGGGATGGCAGCTATCTGGTGATGGAGCTTGCCTTTCACAAGCCTGAAATGCTCAGCGTGCTGTATTGCGATGATACGGCAAAGGCTTATGACGCTTATCAGGCGGGCTGCTTCGCCTTTTTGCGGACACCCTTTGACAATGCCTCCTTGCAGCGGGTCATCTCCAAAATCGTCTCGATGCAGGAACTGCTGCAATATAAGCGCAGCTTTAGCGATCGTGCGCTGATGATCAAAACGAAGGGCGGACATCAGATGGTAGCCTTTCAGGACTTGCTGTTTATCGAGCGCTGCGGGCATCGGTTGCGCTTAGTGACCAAGGATCAAAAGGAACTCTATATCAACGGCTATACGATGGATGAGATGCAGCGCCTGTTGCAGGATCGTTTCTTCTATCGCTGCTATCAGTCGTTCATCGTCAATTTGCAGCGAATTACACAGGTAAAGGCGAACGCCTCCGCCAAAAGCTATGCGATCGAGCTGGATGGCTATGATGTGCCCATCGAGCTCAGCCGCGATAAATACAATGAAATCGTCGCCCTGCTCAGGGAGCGCTGCGCCTATATCAGCATTTAATTGTAGCATTCAACGGGGTGTTATAGTATAATAGTCATATAGAAGCAGGGGACATCCCCTGTCAGGAGGGAAATTATGAGAATAGGGAAGCTAGGCTTTGGCACATTGGCAGCGGTGCTGCTGTTAAGTGCGTGTTCGTCGCAGGAACCGAAGGTGACTACCTGTGTCAGCGATGAGTACGGCATTCGTGACGAGCAAAAGATCACTGCTGAGGGTGATCAGGTGACGAAGCTGGAGGAACGCATCGAAGTCGATTTTGCCGGCTACGGCATCACGGAAGAGGACATGTCGGCATTGAGCGAAGAGGATCTGCAAGACTTCTTTGTCTCGGAGATGCCGGAATTGGGCGATGAGATCGACGGTGTAGAGGTTTCATATGATATGGACGGCACAAAGGTCGCATTGGTGCTGTCGATTGACTTTGCAAATGCGGACACCGAGGCGTTAGCTAATCTGGGTATCATCGATACGGATACGGACAACATCAGCTTGGATTTATCCGTGGAAGGACTTGAACAGGACGGGTATACCTGCACTGCCGAGTAACAGATATTGAAGATGAAAACGGGCATTCCTAAGGGAGTGCCTTTTTCTATGGGGAATAACGGATCGCATGTCGTTCCCTGCATCTGCTTTGCATTGGCGGGGATTGACGCCGGAGGCGTGCGATAGGAGAATGGTGAATCGAAGAATCAGGCGGGGAAGAAAGATAGGGGGAAGGAAGATCACGGCGTTGATGAAGGCAGAAAAGAAGATTTTGATAAATAAGATTTTGATATATAGAAAAAAAACCGCAGCTGCGGTTTTTTTTGAATTTGTACGCTTAGCGGTTGTAGAACTCGACGACGAGCAGCTCGTTGATCTCGCTGTTGAGCTCACTGCGCTCCGGCAGACGCAGGTAAGTGCCTTTCTTTGCGTCCTTGTCGACATCGACAAATGCGACGGTGTTCAGGCTTGCTTCCAGTGCTTCGTTGATTGCCGCCATATTCTTGGATTTTTCCTTTACCTCGATGACAGCGCCCGGTTTTGCCGTATAGCTAGGAATGTCTACCTTCTTGCCGTTGACTAAGATATGTCCGTGGTTAACCAGCTGACGTGCGCCGCGGCGTGTGCGGGCAAAGCCCATACGATAGACGAGGTTGTCCAAGCGAGACTCCAACAGAGCCAAGAAAGTTTCACCGGTAACGCCCTTTGACGTAGCGGCTTTCTTGAACAGGTTTGCGAACTGGCGCTCGTTAATGCCGTACATGTAGCGGATTCTCTGCTTCTCACGCAGCTGAAGTCCGTAGTTTGTCAATTTGATTCGTTTGGTCGGTCCGTGCTGACCCGGTGCGTACTGACGCTTCTGGAGCTCTTCGCCGGTCTCTAAGACAGAGAAGCCTAAGCGGCGGGATTTCTTCCAGACTGGTCCTTTGATTCTTGCCATAATGTCCTCCTTATTGTTTTACTGGCCATAAAACAATAACAGTACAAATCTTCATTCGGAGGTGTTGCTGCTTACAATACCTTCACCGCTAACAGCAGGGCTACCCAGTATTCCATGAGTGTCATGTCAGCAACGCATTTCCGTATGACTTTGTATGCTGCTATCTATTTTACGCCACACCATAATAGCAGAAGAACGCCGCGCTGTCAAACCTTTTTATGGAAAAGGGAGTGAAGAGAGGCTAGGCGAGTGAAGTGCCTTCACGCTTTCTCATAGATTACGCTTTGTCGGTGCTTGCCAGAGGGCAAACTGGCGTGTTGTGAGAAAAGGCGCTTTTACGATGATTGCCATCGAGGATGGCAGCGCATTGTGCGTCCTTTTCGGCAAGTCTTAATCCGGGGAGTGCGCTCATGAGTGATCGCAGATGTCAAAATGAGAAAGCACACCGGTAAAGAGGGGCGCATAAATTTGCATATTAACATTTTTTATTGTGTAGAAGTGTGGTAGAATAAGTGTATGAGAATTTGACAGTCAGGAGGAGTGGCATGGACACTTTTATCAATAATCTGCGCAATGTGCTGACGCCGCAGCTTGTGCTGTATATCGCGGCGGCGCTGGCGGTAATCATCATTTTAACCATCGTGCTAAGGGGGATGAAGAAGCGAAAGCTCAAGAGCTCGCTGGTTGATTTGGAAACTCGCTACAACGAGGTCAAGGGCATTCCGCTCGCCTTTAAGTTTAACAAAGCGGTTGCGCTCTCCCGCGTCAATGAGGCAATGCTCGCCCGTGTGAATGAATGTCAGCCAAGCTTTGACGCCGTGCAGGAATCCCTGAAGGAGTGCGGTGTGCTGTTAGCCGAGGCGGACGATTTATTATACGTACATAAAAATAAAGCTGCTTACAAGAAGATGGAGCAGCTGGAAAAGCGCTTGGAGGAGAGCGGACGCGCGGCGAAAGAGGTCAACGATCTGCTCGATGAAATCTTGGAACAGGAAAGCGAACAGCGTACGCAGATCAATGTGCTGAAAGAGCGTTTCCGCACGATCAAAAAGCTGTTTGCGGATAATCGCAGCGCCTATCATCAAAGTGCGGAGTTCATCGAAAAGCGCATCGACGCCATCGAAAAGAAATTCTCCCTGTTTGAGGAGTGGATGTTCGCTTCGGAGTTTGACAAGGCGCATGAGCAGCAAGAGGAGATCGCCAAGGATGTCCGCGAGCTCACCGACCAGCTGCATGCACTGCCCAATCTGTATGAACAGGCACGCGGTGTATTGCCAAAAGCGATTGATGAAATCGGTCTGCGCTATGCGCAGACGCGCAACAAGGGCGTTTATCTCGAGCATTTGGAAATACAGAAAAATCTGGACATCATCTCCGATCAGCTCAAGGAAAACATCGCTAAGCTGCGCGGCGGCGTGATATTAGATGTAAAAGAAAACCTCAATGCGATGGGCGAGCAGCTGTTGAATCTGCAGGATCTCATCACGCGCGAGGATGAAGCGTATACGGAAATCCGCGATGGCAAGGAAGGCACGTTTGCGAAGGTACGCACGGTCAACGAGCAGTTTGAGGCGATCGAGCAGCTGTATCGGCGTGTGAATGAGCGCTTCGGCTTCGAGGATTGGAGCGCCCGCTTAACGGCTGCCGCTCAGCAGCTGGAAGCGATGAACGTGCTGAAACGAAAGGTGGAGCGCACGGCGATGGAAAACAGCGTTGCCGCTTCCGCACAGCTTCCGGATTATCGCGAGCTTGTCAAGAGCGTGGAGCTGTTTGGCAAGGATGTAGAGAAGATGCAAAAGCTGCTCAACAGCGCATGCAGCGATGAGGAGCGTGCAAAGAAGCAGCTGATAAAATTGCAGTTAATCCTCAATGAGGTGCGTTTAAAGACGGCGTGTCATCGGCTGCCGAGCATCTCCACACAGTTTCGTGCCGATCTTGCCAGCTCAGAGCAGCTGATTGATCGAGTGAAGCGGGTGCTGGCGCACTCACCTCTCGACGTGCAGGAGCTCAACGCCGATTTACAGGAGGCGATTGACTTTGTCTATCAGCTATACAACAATGCGAACAATTTGGTCGGTATTGCCATCATGGTGGAAAACGCGATTGTCTTCGGCAACCGTTATCGATCCAGCTATGCGGAAATCGACTCCGAGCTCACCAGAGCGGAGCTGTCTTTCCAAAACGGCGAATACACCAAGGCGTTGAAAATCGCTATTCAATGTATTGAAAAAATGCATCCGGGCATTTATGAGAAGCTGATCAAGACAAATGATCCGAGCATTATGAATCAGGTGGGATAACCATGATCTATTTTGATTACGCATCGACGACGCCGATCCGCAAGGAAGTGCTGGAGGCGTATGAGACGGTGCTTCGCGATTATTATGCCAACGCCGACTCCCTGCATCAGGCAGGCCGAAAAGTCAACATGCTGCTGGAACAAAGCCGTGCGAACATCGCACAGCTTTTCCATGTACAGCCCTCGGAGATCCTCTACACCTCCTGTGCCAGCGAGGCGAACAACTATGCTTTAAAGGGCTTTGCGCTCGCCAATCAAAACCGGGGCCGCCATATCATCATCTCCGCCGCGGAACATTCCAGCATCTTAAACAGCGCCAAGCAGCTTGGCGAGGTGTTCGGTTTTGAAATCGCCTATCTGCCGCTGCATGAGGATGGCTGCGTGCATCTGAAGGATGTACAGCGCGCCCTGCGCAAGGATACCATCCTCGTATCGATCATGCTTGTCAATAACGAAACCGGCTGTATCAACCCGATTCAAACGATCGCTGATTACGTTCACGCTCATTCGCGCGCAGTCGTACACAGCGATATGGTGCAGGGGTTAGGAAAGGTGGAGCTTCCGCTGGCGGCGGTCGATATGGCGACGTTTTCCGCTCATAAGATCTTCGGGCTGAAAGGCAGCGGTCTTTTGTATCACCGCTCGCATCTGCGTTTGTTAGCGCTCATCAGCGCCGGTCAGCAGGAGGGCGGGCTGCGCGGGGGAACCAGCAACGCCCCGGCGGAGATCGTCTTTGCCAAGACACTGCGTTTAGCGCTGCAGGAACAAAACGCGCATAGCGCCTATGTGCGGGAGCTGAACGCCTATGCCAGAGAGAAGTTAAACGCGCTTTCACAAATCGAGATCAATTCTCCTATGGAAGCCTCCCCGTATATTTTAAATTTTTCCTGCCTGTGCATCGGCAGCGAGATCATGCTCAATGCGCTGGATGCGCGCGGAATCTGTGTGAGCGCACAGAGCACCTGCAATTCCAAAGGCAAGGCAATCTCTCATGTGCTGTTGGCCATGGGAAAAGGAGAACTGCGCGCAACCCATGCGGTGCGGCTGTCGTTCTCACACCTGTCCACCAAACAGGAGATCGATTACTTTATCAAAGCGTTAAAGGAGATTATAGAAGAATATGCAACCAGATAACTTTGTTTACGATCATATCTTAATTCGTTATGGTGAGCTGAGCACCAAAGGAAAGAACCGCAAGGACTTCATCCGTCGCCTGCACACCAACGTCAAGCATGCGCTGATGATGTTTGAACAGATCGAGATCGAGCGCACCCACGATCGTATGTACATCCATCTCAATCACACCGATCCCTTTGCGATCAAACCGTATTTGGAAAAGGTGTTCGGCATCAGCTCTTTTTCGTTCGCCCTTCGCGTGGACAGCGACATCGAAGCGATCAAGCAGGCGGTGCTCGCCTTTGCCAAGGGACAGGAGCCGAAAACCTTCAAGGTGGCGGCACGCCGCAGCGATAAGCGTTTTCCGATGGTTTCCGACGAGATCAATCGCGCCGTCGCAGCTGTCGTCTTAAAAAACACCGAGTGGAAGGTCAACGTCAGAGAGCCGCAGGTGAAAATTCAGATTGAAGTGCATGAAAATGATACATATATCATGAGCGATAAATATCCGGGCGCCGGCGGATATCCGGTCGGCGTCGGAGGAAAGGCGATGGTGATGCTCTCCGGCGGTATCGATTCGCCGATCGCCTCTTATCTGACGATGAAGCGCGGTGTCGCTATTGAATGCGTACACTATGCTTCTCCGCCTTACACTTCTGAGATGGCGCGCGAGAAAGTGCTGGAGCTGGCACGTCTGCTGGCACCGTTTCAGGGACACATTCTCATACATATCGTGCCTTTTACCGATTTGCAGCTGGCAATTTATGAGCATTGTGATGAAAGCTATGCGATCACGGTGATGCGCCGGATGATGTATCGCATCGCACAGCGTCTCGCCGATCAGCAGCATTGTCTGGCGATCGTCAACGGAGAGAGCATCGGTCAGGTGGCCAGTCAAACGCTGGAGAGCATGCAGACGATCAATGCGGTGACGACGATGCCGATCATTCGTCCGGTGGCGACGATGGACAAGGTGGAAATCATCGATCTGGCCCGCAAAATCGGTACCTACGAGACAAGCATTCAGCCTTGGGAGGATTGCTGTACGATCTTTACGCCGAAAAACCCGGTCACAAAACCGACGATCCGCAAAGCGGAATATTTGGAAAGCCGTTTTGATTTCGCCCCACTCATAGAGGATTGCGTAGCCAAAAGCGAGGCGGTGCACGTCTATCCAAACCAAGCGAAAGACGAAGAGACAAGCGATCTGTTTTAAAGGGTTCTGTATCAGGAGAGGAAAGCATTGGAGCTGCCCTCTGACATACATCAAGCAAGCGCCTGAGGGCGCTTTTCTTATAAATATCAGATCGGCAGGGAGATAAAAGGGAGGGTGTACATTCGGTATGCGCTTATCAAATAGGGAAGCGATCTGCACAAAGGAACCTGTGCTATGTGAAAGTGATCATCTTTTTAAAAAAGTCTCTCCAACGGCTTCTTCGCTTTATCAGATGGTAAAAAAAGCCGCGGCAGTCATGGGGGTATAATCGCAGGCAAGTATCACATACTAGCAGTGTGAGGTGAAAAACATGGAACATAAGAGACCCTATGACAATCGCAAGGTACAAGAAGATCTCTATCAGTATGAAATGGGAATCGATTTAGGTGCGGAGATCGAATACGAGAAACGCCGCCATCTGAGCGAGTATGAAAAGGAACGCTGTTCCCGCGACTACAAAGGTGTTCAAGACCGAAATAAGATAACCCAGAAAGGTCAAATGCACCCGGATCAGATGAATCGCCGCTAACCCTCTTTTCAAGAGATGCTCCTTTTAAAAAGGGGGCATTTCTTTTGTATCCTCATAATCGACAAGAATGATCAGTTGTATAGCACAGGATAACGTTGGCTTTTGTATAAAAGCAGCGGATGGGTAACGCTGAGATCAAAGAACGGGAAATGAAAGAGAGTGATACATCTCATCCTTTGTGAAGGCTTCTTTTCTGTTGGAAAGGATGAAGAGGACAAGCTGGCAAAGATGGACAATGCAGCCGTTTTCCGATACAATGATTTCATCAGATGCGATAAGGGGAGGGGAAACCATGCTGCGATGTCCGAAATGTCATGCGCCGCTGCTCTTGCATGATCGTACTTTTCGCTGTGAAAATCATCATTGCTACGATCAGGCAAAACAAGGATATGCCAACTTGCTGATTCACAGCCGCAGGGAGTGCGGCGATAACAAGGAGATGGTGCGTGCCCGCAGCGCTTTTCTCGCACAGGGATATTATGCGTGTCTGCGCCGGCAGCTGTGTGAGATCGTCAGCGCTTTGCCTGTGCATAGCGTCGTCGATGCCGGATGCGGGGAAGGCTATTATACCAATGCCATCCAGGCGGCTGCCCATTGTGAGATGATCGGTTTCGATATGAGCAAGTATGCGCTGATGAAAAGCGCCAAAGGGAATCCGCAGGTGCGCTATTTCGCTGCCAGCATCTTCGACATGCCGCTGGAAGACGCCTGCTGTGATTTGGTGCTCAGCGTGTTTGCTCCCTTTGCCAAGGAGGAGTTTTGCCGTGTTTTAAAAGCGGGTGGCTATGTGCTCAAGGTGGAACCGGGCGCACGCCATCTGTATGGACTCAAGGAGCTGCTCTATGAGCAGGTTTACGAAAATGAGGCGCAGGCCGCGCATTATGAGGGGCTTTTGCTGCGCCGGGAATGGCTGGTGGAGGACGTCATCGAGGTGAGGGGACAGGAAATGCTGCAGGCGCTGTTTCAGATGACGCCGTATTGCTATCGCAGTCCGCGTGCAGGCGTTGAACGCTTGGCTGTTTGTGAGCGTTTGTGCACAGAGGTGCAGTTTCACATCGAACTGTATCAGAAAAGCACCGGTACGCCGTGAGTTTGCACCCCTTGTTTATCAAAGCGCAGACATCGATGAACATACACGTCGCCGCTGCGCTTGCTTTTTTATATGCGAAAGAAAGCGCCGCCCTTTAAAACTGCTTAGCCAGCGAGGTTTACGCAGTGATATTTACAAAAATTCGTTTGGAAAAGAAAGCACTTAATGCTATAATGGATAGGCATGAAACGAGGTGTTGATTATGGCATTTGAATCCTTAACCGAACGGATGAGTCAGGCGTTTAAAAACCTGAGCGGTCAGGGAAAGCTTACTGAAAAGAATATGAACGACATGCTCAAGGAAGTGCGGATGTCGCTTCTGGAGGCGGACGTCAACTATACCGTCGTCAAAGACTTTATCGCCCGTATCAAGGAGAAGGCGCTGGGAGAAAAGGTGCTCAGTGCGCTCAATCCGGGTCAGATGGTCGTCAAGATCGTTCATGAGGAGATCACGGCGCTGTTGGGCAGCGAAGAGGTCGAGGTACACTATCAAAAAAACGGCATCACCACGCTGATGATGGTCGGCTTACAGGGTACCGGTAAAACGACGGCCAGTGCGAAAATTGCCAATTTGATGCAGAAAAAGCAGGGGCGTAAACCGCTGTTGGTCGCCTGTGACGTCGTGCGCCCGGCGGCGATCGAGCAGCTGCAGACGCTGGGTGCGAGCATCGGTGTCGAGGTGTTCACCCTGGGCGTGGAAACCAAAGCGCTGGAAACGGCCAGACAGGCGATGGTTTACGCGCAGGAAAACGGCTATGATACGGTGCTCTTCGATACGGCGGGCCGGCTGCATATCGATGAGGAACTGATGCAGGAGCTCAGCGACATTAAGGCGCTGATCCATCCGGATGAAATTTTGTTGACCGTAGATGCGATGACCGGACAGGATATTGTCAACGTCGCGCAGAGCTTTCACGATCAGCTCTCCGTCAGCGGTCTGGTGCTCACAAAATTAGACGGCGATTCCCGCGGCGGCGGAATTCTGTCGGTGCGTTCCATCACGCATGTGCCGGTTATGTTTGTCGGTCTCGGTGAAAAGATCGACGACCTTGACGTCTTCCACCCTAGCCGCATGGCGGATCGCATTTTGGGTATGGGCGACATGATGACGCTGATCGAACAGGCGCAGGAAAAGATGGATATGGAAGCCAGCCAGAAGAGCGCGCAGCGCATGATGAAGGGCAGCTTCACCCTTAACGACATGCTGGTGCAGTTTCAGCAGATTAAAAAGATGGGCTCGTTAGGAGGGATGATGAAGCTGATTCCGGGCTTCAACAAAATGGCTTCGCAGATCGACGATGTACGTGCCGAAGGGACGATGAAAAAGAGCGAAGCGATCTTGCAGAGCATGACCGACTTCGAGCGGGAAAACCCCGGCTGCCTCAAGGCGTCCCGCAAAAACCGCATCGCCAAAGGCAGCGGCACCACCGTGGCCGACGTCAACCGTCTGTTAGGGCAGTTTGAAAAGATGCAGCAGATGATGAAGATGATGGGCTCGATGGGCGGCAAGATGCCCAACATGGCGGCGATGCGTGGGCTGAACGGCATGGGCGGCGTTCCCGGCGCAGGCAAGCATGCAGGTTCAAAAAAGCAGAAGAAAAAGAAGAAAAAGAGATAACAGTTTTATCTTGAAAATCACAGATGTGAAAAATATGCGGTGTTAAGGAAAAATACTTGACACCGCATTTTTCTGTGCTATACTATCAGAGTGTCAAAAAGAATAACAGGAGGAAATAGATATGGCAGTAAAACTGAGATTGAAGAGAATGGGTAAGAAAGGTGCTCCTTTCTACCGTATTGTAGCGGCTGACAGCCGTTCCCCGCGCGATGGACGCTTCATCGAGACGATCGGTACCTACGATCCGATGACGAACCCGGCACAGACGAAGGTCGACGCAGAGCTGGCGATGAAATGGCTCAAGAACGGCGCACAGCCTTCCGATACCGTGCGCAGCATCTTGTCCAAGGAAGGAATCCTGAAGCGTTTGCACGAGGAAAAGAACGCAAAGTAACCTATGGATTACGAAAAAGTACTGCTTGACTTGATCAAGCCGATCGTCAACGACAGGGAGAGCGTATCCGTTAAGCAGATGGAAAGCCTCGATGAGGAAGAGATTTTGCTCTATGTGTATGCCAACGATGATGATATCGCACGTCTGATCGGACGTAAGGGCATCATGGCTTCTTCACTGCGTCAGATGATGTCGGTGGCAGCCCGCGATGCGCGTGCACATGTGACGATTAAGTTTGAGGCATATTAAGGGATGAGGTTCATCCCTTTTTTAGAAGAGAGGGTTGGGTATGGAAACGATCAGTGTCGGTAAAATTGTAAATACGCGCGGATTGAAGGGTGAGGTGAAGATCATTCCCAATACGCATTTCATCGAAGAGCGCTTTCAGGCAGGTGCGCGCTTGTTTGTGGGAAATCAGCACCGGGAGGTGCGCGTCCTTCGCTCCCGTTATGAGAAAGGCATGGTTTTCGCCGTGTTTGAAGGGATGGAGGACATCAACAGCGTCGAATGGATGAAGGGGATGGAAGTGTACGGCGATCGGGAAGCGAAGCTCTCTTTGCAAAAGGACGAGGTGCTTTACAGCGATTTAATGGATTGTGACGTTTACACGGAAGAAGCGCTTTATGTCGGCCGTGTGGTCGATGTGCTGGAAACCGGCGCCAATGCGGTGCTGCGGGTGCAGCGAGAGAAAGACAGCGTGCTGATTCCTTTCGTGCGCGCCGTCGTCACTGCTTTTGATATCGATGACAAGCGCATCGTCATCGAGGAAATGGAAGGGTTGTTATGAGAATCACGGTGATAACGATCTTCCCGGAGTTCTTTGCGTCCTTTCAGACGACCAGCATCATCAAACGGGCGATCGAGCAGGAAAAGGTTCGTTTTGAAACGGTGGACTTCCGCTCCTTTACGCTGGATAAGCACCGTCATGTGGATGATACGCCCTATGGCGGCGGACAGGGGATGGTACTAGCCTGTCAGCCGATCATCGACGCCTTGCGCAGCGTGCGCAGCGAACGCTCGCATGTGGTGATGCTGACGCCGCAGGGGGCGACCTTCTCTCAGAAAAAGGCGGTAAAGCTGGCGTCTTATGAGCATCTGATTTTGCTGTGCGGTCATTATGAGGGCTTTGATGAGCGCATCCGTGACTATGTGGATGAGGAGATCAGCATCGGCGATTATGTGCTGACCGGCGGAGAGCCGGCGGCGCTCGTACTTTGCGACGCTGTCATCCGGCTGTTAGACGGCGTGATTTTAGAGGATTCCCATGCGGACGATTCCTTTTCCGACGGTTTGCTGGAATATCCCCAATACACCAAACCGGTGTCGTTTGAGGGCAAAGAGGTACCGGCGGTGCTGCTCAGCGGGCATCATGCCAACATTCGCCGCTGGCGGTTGAAGGAGTCTCTGCGCAAGACGAAGCAGCGCCGTCCCGATCTGTTGGCAAATCGCTCGCTCAGCGAAGAGGAAGCCGCGCTGTTAGCGGAGATTGATGCAGAGGAGTAGCTGCTATCTCGTTTCCTTTGCGATAGCTGCCGAGTTTGCGAAGCCTGCGTAAAAGGTGAACATTCGCTGATAAACGTAAAATGAAAAAATCATTTGCAAACAAAGGAAAATTGTGTTATTATGTCTGAGCCTGTATGGCCGTGGTTCCGCTGGTCCAAGGACGAATGAACCCAACGAACGATCAAGATAGAAAAGGAGCGCCAGAAGATGAATTTAAATTTAGTTAACGAAGTAACCAAATCACAGTTGAATCCGAATGTGCCTTTCTTCAAATCAGGAAGCACCGTGCGCGTACACGTCAAGATCAAAGAGGGCGATAAGTCCCGTATTCAGGTCTTTGAGGGTGTCGTAGTCGCAAAGAAGGGCGGCGGAATCGCTGAGACGTTCACCGTTCGTAAGATCTCCAACCAGATCGGCGTAGAGAGAACGTTCCCTCTGCATTCCCCGATCATCGACAAGATCGAGGTTGTACGTAAGGGTAAAGTAAGAAGAAACAAGCTGACTTACCTGCGCGGACGTTCGGGAAAAGCAGCCCGTATCAAAGAGATTCGCTAAGAAAGCCGGAGTTTTCCGGTTTTTCTTTTTTCGCTGTGTTCATTCCTTTTGATTTGCGCTATAATAAGAACAACTTTTGAAAATGAGAGTGAGAGTTATGGAAGAAAAAACAAAAGAGACGCGAGGGCTTCGCAGGGAGATCTTCGATTTTGTCAAAATACTCATCGTCTGCTTTATCGTCGCGCTGGGCATCAAGGCGTTTATCGCGCAGCCGGTGTTTGTCGAGGGCAGCAGCATGTACCCGACGCTGGCGGATGGGGAGTTTGGCTTCACGAATCTGCTGGGGCTTTCGCTAGAGGGCGTCAACCGCGGAGATATCGTCATCGTCTCGCACGAGGGGGAATATTGGGTGAAGCGGGTGATCGCTTTGCCTCATGAGACGATCGAGTGCCGCGAGGGTGTCGTTTATATCGACGGACAGGCATTGCAGGAGACGTATCTTGATACGGGATATGTGAAGGATATTCAAAAGCAGCAGGGGTATTTCACCGGTGATTTTGAAGCGGTCACACTAGGAGAGGACGAGTATTTCGTGATGGGGGATAATCGCGTCGTATCGGCGGACTCCCGTGTTGTCGGCGCGTTTTCGCGTGAGCAGATCATCGGCAAGGGTGTCTTTGTGCTCTATCCTCTCGATCAGATCGGCTATCACAACCAGTAGAGGGAGGGCGTTATGAATCAGAGAAAACGGTTGATATCTGCGCTGGAATTTCTGCGCAGCGTTGCGTTTTACATTCTGTTTGCTTTATTGTTTTTGACGTTTGTCTTTCGTCCGATGCAAATCAGCGGAACCTCGATGACGCCGACGCTGCATGACGGTGATCGGGTGCTCATCAACATCTTCAATAACCTGTGGCATGACCCGCAGCGCTTTGACGTCGTGGTGGCAAAACAGGGGGATGAGCTGTGGGTGAAGCGGGTGATCGGCCTGCCCAATGAGACGATCGCTTATCGTGAGGGAGTGCTGTATATCGACGGAGAGGCGCTGGATGAGGATTTTTTAGACGAGGCGTATATGCAAAAGACGCTGGAACGGCTGAAAATCGAACTGTTTAACAGCGATATGGGAGAGCGGACACTGGGAGAAGATGAGTATTTGCTCGTTGGCGACAACCGCCCGGAATCATTAGACAGCCGCAATACGCATGTGGGATCATTTGCGCGCGAGGACATCATCGCTAACGGCGTGCTGGTGTTTTGGCCTCTCGATCAGCTGTCCTATATCGGCTGAAAGAAGATGCGTTTCCCGCTCTTTGATAGGAGTGATTAAGGGGTGCGGGAAACGTGTAAAAAACAAAAGCGATTCATAGAGGTAACAGGGAAGAAAGAGAGGGATGGCATGGATAAGGAAACAAAGACACCGGCGGTGAACATTCAGTGGTTTCCGGGGCACATGACAAAGGCGAAGCGGCAGATGCAGGAACAGCTGCGGATGGTTGACATGGTGATCGAGCTGCGTGACGCACGGATTCCCAATGCCAGCAAAAATCCGCTGATCGAGGAGCTGACGAAGCAAAAGCCGCGTTTGATTTTGTTGACGAAGCGCGATAAGGCGCAGGCGGAGCTGACGAAACGCTGGATCGAGCATCTGCAGGGGGAACAGGTGCGGGTGCTGGCGCTGGATTTGCTGAAAGATCCGCTGGAGAAACGAATCACGGCGGCAGCCAAGGAAGTGATGCGTGCCAAGCTGGAACGCGACCGGCGGCGGGGAATCCGTCCGCGGGCGATTCGTGCAATGGTCGTCGGGATTCCCAATGTCGGCAAGTCGACGCTGATCAATTCTCTGGCAAAGCGCAAAGCGGCAGTAACCGGCGATCGGCCGGGGGTGACGAAGGCGCTGCAATGGGTGAAGGTCAACAAGGAGCTGGAGCTGTTGGATACGCCGGGCGTGCTGTGGCCGAAGTTTGAGGATGCGCAGGTAGGCATGCTGTTAGCGGTGAGCGGGGCGATCCGCGATGAGATTTTACCGCTGGAAGAGGTCGCTTACTGGGCGATGGATTGGCTGCAGCAGCATTATCCGTCGTTGGTAGAGGAGCGCTATGGCGTCGCACTGTGTGAGAATCCCTATGACACACTGCTTTCCATCGCGTACAAGCGCGGTTATAAAAACGGCGCGGCGATCGATGAAAAACGTTTGGTTATCGCCTTTCTCAAGGAGGTGCGCGACTGCAAGATCGCGCCAATCACATGGGAGGAACCCGATGAAGATTGAGCATACCTATGAAAATGCTTATTGGGCGCAGGGATATACGCACGTCATCGGTATCGATGAGGCGGGCCGCGGACCGATTGCCGGGCCGTTAGTCGTTGCCGGCGTGTGTTTCCCCGTTCATTTTCAGCATGAAGAGATCTATGACTCCAAAAAGCTGAGTGAAAAGAAGCGCAATCAGCTCTTTGATGAAATCTGCGCGTTGGCAGCGGAGGTGCATATCGTTGTGGTAGAGCCAGAGATCATAGATCAAAAGAACATCTACGCCGCCACACAGGATGCGATGCAGACGATCGTCGATCAGTTTTCCGCAAAGGATGCGGTGCTCACAGACGCGATGCCGCTGCCGCGCTGCTTACAGCCGATGGAGGCGATTGTCAAAGGCGATCAAAAAAGCGTCAGCATCGCTGCTGCCAGCATTTTGGCCAAGGTAACCAGAGATCAAATCATGCGTGCGTATGACGCGCAATATCCCGGCTATGGCTTTGCCAAGCATAAAGGGTATCCGACCAAGGCACACATCGAAGCGCTGCATCGGCTGGGCGTGCTCGACATTCACCGCCGCAGCTATGCGCCGGTGCGCGAAGCGCTCTCCCCGCATTTGGAGTTGATTTTTGAAGAGGAGCAGATAAAATAAACGCTCCTTTTTCTTTTCTATAAAAGATGGCAGATGCGATCCCGCTAGTGGGAAACGGTGGAAAAAGCAGCGGCTTAGCAATGCGTTAGCATCTATAAGAGGAAAGCAGACAGCCATGATGTGAGAAGAACGGGAATTGAAGGAAAGAGCGCAAAGGGATGCTTTCTTTTTCAACCTGGCAAAGGAAGCGGGAGCACCCAAAGTACAGCGTGCTGTTTGGGAAAGCAGTACGACTCAGGTGTGGAGGGGGGCATCATTGTTCTTTCATTTCTGCCAATCAAAAATATGATAAAATAAGAAAAAATATGAAATGATAAAATATAGTTGCAAATAAAGTAAGAAGCGTGTATAGTGAAGATGAAAGGTGGGATGGGCATGTTTACTTGGGTAACTTCCAATGCCGCGGCATTGACGCTGACGATCAGCGAAAATGCAATTACGCTGAATGCGGCGGCAGCTGCGCATTTCAGCGATACGCGCTATGTGATGATCGGCATTGACGAAAAAAGCGGTCAGATCGCTGTCCGCCCCCTCACAAAGCGGGAGGTGGAGTTAAAGCTGTATCCGGCAGATGCCTGTTACAAGCTGACATTAGGAAAGGGGTATGCGCGCGTCACCAGCAAGAGTGTCGTCGCACAGCTCTCACAAGCGTTTCATCGAGACTTTGACCGTGTCAAGCTGGACGCACGCTTTGATGAGAAGGAACGTCTGTTGATCGCAGAGGTAAATGAGAGAGGGGATGAAGTATGATTTGGGTTTGGCTGGCTGTTTTGGCTGCCGCGCTCATCGTTGAGCTGGTAACGCCGACAGCGCTTGTCAGTATCTGGTTTGCGGCAGGTGCGTTAGCTGCCGTGGTGCTGACAATCTTAAATGCGCCGTTTTGGCTGCAAGTCGTCGTGTTCGCTTTGGTGTCGCTGGTGCTGTTGGCCATCGTGCGGCCGATCGCTTCCCGCTATCTGCGCGGCAATATCGTAGCGACCAACGCCGATCGAACCATCGGCGCAGTGGCGGTGGTAGAAAAGCGTATCAGCGCACAAAATTGGGGCATCGTCAAGGTGGAGGGCGCTTTGTGGAGCGCGGCAGCCGTTGACGGAGGCACAATCGAGGAAGGCAGCCGTGTGCGTGTTGCCGCCATCGAGGGGGCGAAGCTGCTTGTCGCCAAAATAGAAGAATAGAAAATCGTGCAGAAAAAGAATGGAAAGGCAGGTATATACGATGTTTTTTGACGTGATATTTCCGATTGTAATCGCTGTTGTCATCTTAGCTGTTGTCGTTTTGTTTGTCGCTTATCTGGTACGCATCGTACCGCAGGCAAACGCCTATGTTGTGGAACGGCTGGGCGCCTATCACTCTACGTGGGGAACCGGCATTCACATCCTCATTCCTTTTGTCGATCGGGTAGCGAACCGTGTGACGCTGAAGGAAATCGTGAAGGATTTTGCCCCGCAGCCGGTCATTACCAAGGATAACGTCACCATGCAGATCGATACGGTCGTCTACTTTCAGATCACCGATCCGAAGATGTACACCTATGGCGTCGTCGGCCCGGTGACGGCGATTGAAAATCTGACGGCGACAACGCTGCGCAACATCATCGGCGAGCTGGAGCTGGATCAGACGCTGACCAGCCGTGACATCATCAACTCGAAGATGCGCGCGATCCTCGATGAAGCGACCGATCCTTGGGGCATCAAGGTCAATCGTGTCGAGGTGAAAAACATTCTGCCTCCGCGCGATATTCAAGAGGCGATGGAGAAGCAGATGCGCGCCGAGCGTGAGCGCCGTGAGTCGATTCTGCGTGCCGAGGGTGAAAAGCGCAGTGCGATTTTAACTGCCGAGGGCGATAAGGAAGCGATGGTTTTGCGTGCGACTGCCAAGAAGGAAGCGATGATCGCCGAGGCCGAAGGTCAGGCACAGGCGACGGAACGCCTGTATGAGGCGCAGGCAAGGGGTATTGCGATGATTAAGGAAGCAGATCCGAACAAATCGTTTTTAACCCTGAAGAGCTTGGAGACGTATGGCAAGATGGCTGACGGCCAGGCGACGAAGATCGTCGTTCCGGCACAACTGCAGGATTTGGCGTCGCTGCTCATCAGCGCGAAGGAGTTTTTGAGCGACGATGCGTCAAAGGGACAATAGTGTCTCATAGAAAATAGAGTAATCAAACGTTCAAGGAAGGGGAGGCGTCACTTTGCCTTCCTTTTCCTTGTGATGGTCATAGAAAGATGATGCAGATGACTTTCATCAGTTGAGCAGCGAAGATGCGAAATAAAAACCACGCCAAAAAGAGCGGTGAAGCAAGAAACTTTTATAGGGGATGGCTGCGGATGTTCCCTTTGCTTTCTTAAAACAACGCTCTTCATAACGTGGTTTTTCTTGGCAACAGAAATTTAGGGAAAAGGAAATCCGCTTACGTATAGGAAAAGCGGGAGTGATGCGATGAGAGAACAGATTTTGACCTATGCGCTGCGCTATGGCGGCAGTTGGGTGGGGATTGCTCAGGCGATCAGACAAAATGAAAGCTGGCGCCCCTCTCCTTATGCGGGGAATTATGTGACGATTGTCGATGATACCTATCCTTGCCTTCTGCGTCAGCTGCGCTATCCGCCATGGATTCTCTTTTACCAGGGAGATGCCGGGTTACTGACGCAAAAGGGGATTGCCGTCGTCGGTGCACGGGATCACAGCGGCGTTGGCCGTGAGTGCTGTCGGGATGTAGTGAGGATGGTAAAGGATCGCTATGTCGTCATCTCGGGGATGGCGAAGGGAATCGATGCCTTTGCCCATTGGGAAGCGTTAGATCAAAAGACGATCGGCGTGTTGGGCTGCGGCATTGACATCTGTTACCCAAAGGAGAATGCCGCCCTGTATCAGCGCATGCGCGAGCGGCAGCTGCTCATCAGCGAATATCCCTGCGGTGTGAAGCCGTATGCCGCGCATTTCCCATGGCGCAACCGTTTGATCGCAGCGCTCGCCGACGCTTTGCTCGTCGTGGAAGCGCGTAGGAAAAGCGGGACGATGCACACGGTGAATGAAGCGATCGCGCTGGGAAAGCCGGTCTATTGTGTCGTGCGCTCTTATTTAGAGCGGGAATATCTGGGCAATGCGCTGCTGTTAAGTCAGGGAGCGATCCCGCTTTGGACGAGCGAAGATGCAAAAGAACTGTAAAAACATTTGACAAACGTGAGAATAACGCAAATAATAAAGTACGAGACTTTCAGAACGGAGGCAGTCAGCATGAAGAATTTAGTGATCGTGGAGTCACCTTCAAAATCCAAAACCATTGAAAAATATCTGGGAAATGACTATCATGTCGTCTCCAGTAAAGGGCATATACGGGATTTGGCAACCACCGGCAAAGGCGGCTTGGGAATCGATGTCGAACATGAGTTTCAGCCGAACTACAAAATCAGCGCAGATAAGAAGGAGATCGTCAAGGATCTGCAGAAGCTGGCAAAGGAAAGCGATCACGTCTATCTGGCAAGCGACCCCGACCGCGAGGGAGAGGCGATCGCATGGCATTTGGCGAGCGTGCTTGGTTTGGATATGAACGAGGAAAACCGCATCGTCTTTCATGAGATCACCAAGCAGGCGATCTTGGAGGCGATGAAGCATCCGCAGAAGATCGATCAGAATCTGGTGAAATCACAGGAGACCAGACGGATGTTAGACCGCATCATCGGTTTTCGTCTCTCCAAGCTGTTACAAAACAAGATACAGTCGAAATCTGCCGGGCGGGTGCAGTCGGTTGCATTGCGGCTGATCGTCGAGAGAGAAAATGAGATTCGCCGTTTTAAAAAAGAGGAATACTGGACGCTGGACGCGCTGTGCCGCAAAGGAAAGAGCAGCTTTACCGCCGCCTTGGTGAAGGTGGACGGCAAAAAGGCGCAGCTGAAAAATAAAGAACAAAGCGACGCCGTCATCGAGCGCTGTCAAAATCATCCTTTCATCGTGACCGATATCGAGCGCAAGGTGAAAAAGCGGGAGCCGAAGATGCCGTTCATCACCTCTACCTTGCAGCAGGAGGCGAGCACCAAGCTGGGATTCGGCGCGAAAAAGACGATGCAGATCGCTCAAAAGCTGTATGAGGGAATCGATTTGGGCGGACGCAGCGAGGGTCTCATCAGCTATATGCGAAGTGATTCCACCCGTCTTTCGCCGATCTTTTTAAAGGACGCTTTCCATTATATAGAAACGATCTATGGCAAGGAGTACAAGGGGCGCGCCCGCGGGAAAAACGATGAGAACGCACAGGATGCGCATGAGGCGATTCGTCCGACCAATGTCATGAACACCCCGGAAAGCATAAAGCAATATCTGACAAACGACCAGTATAAGCTCTATCACTTGATTTACAGCCGAACGATGGCCTCTTTGATGGCGCCCAGCAAGAGCGACGCCGTAGCGGTGAAGATCACCTGCGAGGGCTGTCAGTTTTCCGCCAACGGGGCTACGCTGACCTTTGACGGTTATCTCAAGGTCTATGGCAAATATGAGCAGGTCAAAGACAATGTGCTGCCGCCTTTGCAGGTCGATGAGGAATTGACCGGCGTCAAGCTGGAGGGCAAACAGCACTTTACCGAACCGCCGCTTCGCTACAGCGAGGCGCGCCTCATCAAGGAGCTGGAGGAAAAAGGCATCGGCCGGCCGAGCACGTATGCGATGATCATCGATACGCTGCAGGCGCGCGGCTATGCGTCGCTAGAGAAATCCAGCGAAGGCAGCCGTACCAAGGTATTCGTGCCAAGCGCACAGGGAGAGCTGACTGATCAGAAGCTGCAGGAGTTTTTCAGCAGCATCATCAATGTCATGTACACGGCAAACATGGAATCACACCTCGATGAAATCGCCGGCGGCGAACGCAATAACATCGCCGAGCTGCAGCAGTTTTGGGATGCGTTTGATCCGTTGGTACAAAACGCATACGACAACATGGAGAAAAAGGAACTGGAGCGCACCGGTGAACTGTGTCCGGAGTGCGGCAGCGAGCTGGTGTATCGCAACGGCCGCTATGGCAAGTTCATCTCCTGCATCAATTTCCCGAAATGCCGTTATACCAAAAGTGAGGAGCAGCCGGTGGAAAGCGAAGAGATATGTCCGAATTGCGGAGCGAAGATGGTGATGAAGAAGGGCCGCTACGGCACCTTTCTCGCCTGCAGCAACTATCCGCAGTGCAAAACGATCAAGAGCTTGAAAGAAAAAGAGAAACCGCAGCCGACCGGAGAGAAATGTCCGGAGTGCGGACATGATCTGGTACGCCGCAAGTCCCGTTATGGAACGACATTCATCGGCTGCAGCAACTATCCGAAGTGCCGTTATATCAAAAAAGATCCAAAGCAGGCAAAGAAGGGAAAGACGAAGAAAGGGGCAGACGAGTGATGGAGCGGGTGACAATCGTCGGCGCCGGTTTGGCCGGCTGTGAGGCCTGCTGGCAGCTGGTATCGCGCGGCATCCCCGTCAGGCTGATCGAAATGCGTCCTAAGCACACCTCCCCGGCGCATCACAGCGATCAGTTTGCGGAGCTTGTCTGTTCCAACTCATTGCGTAGCGATTCACTACAAAATGCGGTGGGAGTTCTCAAGGAGGAGATGCGCAGGCTGGATTCCCTGATCATGCAAAGCGCCGATCGCCACCGCATTCCGGCCGGCAGTGCATTGGCGGTAGATCGTGAGGGGTTTTCCGCATGGATCACCAAGACGCTGCAAGCGCATCCGCTTGTGGAGATCGTTCATGAGGAGGTTACGGAGATCCCACAGGGACCTGCCGTCATCGCCAGCGGACCGCTGACCAGCGATGCGCTCTCCCATGCGATCCGCGATTATCTTCAGGCGGACTATTTTCACTTTTATGATGCGGCGGCGCCGATCATCGAAAAGGACTCCATCGATTTTTCCAAAGCCTACCGCAAAAGCCGCTATGATAAGGGAGAGGGCGATTATATCAACTGCCCGCTGAATGAGGAGGAGTTTCGCCGCTTTTATGAGGAGCTCATCCATGCGCAGACGGCAGAGCTGCATGAGATGGATAAGGAGATTTACTTCGAGGGCTGTATGCCGGTAGAGGAAATCGCTAAACGCGGCGTCAAAACGCTGCTGTTTGGTCCGATGAAGCCGGTGGGGCTGGAGCGCAGCGATGGCAGCCGTCCCTATGCGGTCGTTCAGCTGCGTCAGGACAATGCGATCGATACCCTTTACAATGTCGTCGGCTTTCAGACGCATTTGAAATGGGGGGAGCAAAAGCGCTTGCTGTCGATGATTCCCGGATTGGAAAACTGTCAGATCGTACGCTACGGCGTCATGCACCGCAATTCCTATCTGTGCGCGCCGCGGGTATTGAAACAGACGTATCAGTGCCAAAAACGGGATGATTTGTTTTTTGCCGGGCA
Organism: Merdibacter sp. Marseille-QA0792; assembly: GCA_965119685.1. Lineage (GTDB taxonomy): Bacteria > Bacillota_I > Bacilli_A > Erysipelotrichales > Erysipelotrichaceae > Merdibacter. Next base: position 1,557,334 of record OZ221971.1, read on the forward strand.
GATGTGCGGCGTGGAGGGCTATGTGGAGAGCGCGGCCAGCGGCTTGATCGCCGGCATCAACATGGCGCGTCTTTTACAGGGCAAAGATCCTGTTGTGTTTCCCAACACCTGCATCATGGGATCGATGGCCTATTATATCACCCATGCGAGCGCGGATTACTTCCAGCCGATGAATGCGAACTTCGGCATCGTCACATTGCAGGAAAAAGTGAAGAAACACGAGCGCAAGGCGGCAATCAGCGCCCAGGCGCTGCGTGTCATTGACGAGATGAAGGAAACGCTGTAATGGAAGAATATCTGGAGCGGTTTTTAAAGTATGTCAATCAGCGAAACAGCGGGTCTGCGCATACGGCGGACGCCTATGCCCGTGACATTCGCCAGTTTTTCGATTTTTTAGCGCAGGAGGGAATTGCATCGCTGGAGGATGTGGACCGCATCGTCTTGATGAATTACATCGCGAAGATCAGCATGGATGAAAAGGGATATGAACGAAGCGCGGCGACGATCGCCCGCAAGATCAGCGCCATTCGCTCCTTTTATCACTATCTCAACGAGTATGTCGGCGTTCTCAATCACCCTTTGCAATACATTAAGGGGCCTAAGTTGCCAAAGCGCATCCCGGAGTTCATGTTTGTGGAAGAGGTGCAGACCTTTTTGGATTCCTTTGATGAGACGAAGGATGTCGGATGCCGTGACCGGGCGATGTTTGAACTGATGTACGCCTGTGGTCTGCGTGTGAGCGAGGTCGTCTCTCTGCGTGTGGGAAGCGTCGATTTTGACGAGCATATCCTGCATGTGGTCGGTAAGGGCGACAAGGAGCGCGTCGTACCGTTTTATGATGCCATCGCCGAGCGTCTGCAGCGTTATCTGCAAGAGGTGCGCGCCCAATGGACGATGGGACAGCATCATGATTTTCTGTTTGTCAATCAGCGTGGGAAAGGGCTGACGACACGCGGCGTGCAATATATCATGAGCAAGCAATGTGAGCGCTGTGCTTTGAGCATCCGTGTGCATCCCCACATCTTCCGCCACAGCTTTGCGACGCATCTGTTAGACAACGGAGCGGATATACGCATCGTGCAGGAACTGCTGGGACACGCCTCGCTGTCAACGACACAGATTTATGTACATGTGACAAGAGAGCGGCTGCGGCAGGCTTATACAAAGGCGCATCCCCTTGCCAGGCAATCCAAAGCGGAAAAACGTACGCTTTGAGCGCTCGGTGCATAACGATATAGGATAGGAACAGTGATCGTTTACAGGAATGCCCGTTGTTCTCCCTTGCGTTTCTGCCATGCTTTCATAAATTCAACGAGGCTGCACAAACCCACCTCCTTTCGGTGGCGGGTAGCTGTCCGGCGAATGATAAGCGAACAATCCAGTGACAGCAAATGGGAAATGGGTCAGGAATACATAAAAAAATGTGCGACTACTTGCATTTGCCGTTTGCTGTGCTATAATAGAATAAGCGTGCAACGCACGCCAAGACACACATCATGGATTCATCCGCCCGTGCTTTTGCCGATGGCGGCGATGAAAAGTTGCGGATGTTGGAAATGATGGAGGAATAACGGAAAGAGAGGAATTTTATTTATGTCAGTTGTTTCAATGAGAAAGCTGCTGGAGGCCGGCGTTCACTTCGGTCACCAGACTCGCCGCTGGAACCCGAAGATGAAACCGAACATCTACGCCAGCCGCAACAACGTCTACATCATCAACCTGGAGAAGACGCTGGAGCAGTTGGATGTCGCTTACGCCGCTATGAAGGACATCGCGGAAAAGGGCGGAAAGGTGCTGTTTGTCGGAACGAAGAAGCAGGCGCAGAGCGTTGTCGTCGAGGAGGCGCTGCGCAGCGGTTCTTTCTTTGTCAACCAGAGATGGCTGGGCGGTCTGCTCACAAACTTCCGTACGATCCAAAAGCGTGTAAAGCGTCTGGTGGAGATCGAAGAGATGGAGGCCAGCGGAAAGCTTGATTTATATCCGAAAAAAGAGGTCGCACAGATCAAAAAGGAAAAGGCGCGCTTAGAGAATTTCTTAGGCGGTATCAAAGAGATGAAGAAGCTGCCTAACGCCCTCTTTGTCATCGATCCGAAAGAAGAGCACAATGCGGTAGCCGAGGCGAAGAAGCTGGGAATTCCGGTATTCGCAATGGTAGATACCAACTGTGATCCGGAGATGGTAGACTATCCGATCGCATCCAACGATGATGCTATGCGTTCTGTTAAGCTGATCACCACGCTGATGGCAGACGCGATCGTCGAGGCGAAGGGCGGATTGTTAACTGTTGCCCACAGTCAGGATGAAAACGAGAACGATGTCACGATGAAGGACGTCATCATCAACGTCGAGGAGCAGATTGCGGAAAACGAGCGTCGTCGCCGTCAGCGCAACGAGGAGCGCCGCAACCGCCGTCCGTTCGACCGCAACAAGCGCCGTGACGGCAGAGCGCCGTTCCAGAAGCGCGAGGGCGCAAAGCCGGCAGACGCGGAAACAAAGAGTGAAACTGCCGCACCGGCAGCGGAGTAAAGAAGGAGGACACAGGGATGATCACAGCTAGCTTAGTAAAGGAATTGCGTGAAAAGACCGGAGCAGGCATGATGGACTGCAAAAAGGCCTTGACAGAGTGCGATGGCAGCATTGAAAAAGCAATCGATTGGCTGCGCGAGAAGGGTATCGCAAAGGCTGCTAAGAAATCCGGCCGCATCGCTGCGGAGGGATTGAGCCGCGCTGCTGTTTCAGGAAACACCGGCGTCATCTTCGAGGTGAACTCCGAAACGGACTTCGTTGCGAAAAACGAGCAGTTCTTGGCATTGTTGGATACGATTCAAAACGCATTATTTGAAAATAAACCGGCCGATCTGGAAGCTGCGTTGGCCTGCAAGAGCGCTCAGGGTACGCTGGAAGAGGTGATCACCAACGCAACCGCAACCATCGGCGAGAAGATCACACTGCGCCGTTTTGCCATCGTTGAAAAGGCAGACGACGAATTCTTCGGCGCTTACATGCACATGGGCGGAAAGATTTCCGTTTTGACTGTGCTCAAAGGCGCTGAGGATGCGACTGTTGCGAAAAACATGGCAATGCAGATTGCCAGCATGTCTCCGATCTACATCAACCGCGAAGAGATTCCGGCGGATGTCATCGAGCATGAGCGCGGTGTGCAGATGAACATCATGAAGGAAGATCCGAAGATGGCAGGAAAGCCGGAGCAGATGCTCGCCAAGATCATCGAGGGCAAGATTTCCAAGCATTTCAAGGATCAGTGCCTGATGGATCAGGAGTTCTTCCTGAACCCGGATCAGAAAGTTTCGGCGTTCTTAAAGGAGAACAAGGCCGATGTGAAGTCTTTCGTTCGCTATGCTGTCGGTGAAGGTATCGAAAAGCGTGAAGAAAACTTTGCGGAAGAGGTCATGAGCCAGATTAAAGGTTAATCATAATAAATGAAGAGAAAGCGGCGTCCACTTGAATGGAAGATAGCGCCGCTTTTTTTCATTGAGACCGGCAAGGAGCGCTATGAAAGAGGCGAGGCAAAAATAAAAAGGGAAGGATGCTTCGTAAAAAGAAAACGATGCTTCAATGAAACGCTTTTAAAAGCGGCATCGTTTACTGCATGCTGTTTGTTTTCTAACATGAGGAGCTATGGCAGTAATGCGTGATTTGCCGCAAGACGCATTTGACAGACGCTTGCTGTTTGCGGTCTTTTATTGCGGCAATGAGGTTTTGGCCGGGGAACTCTGTGCTTTTATATCAGGGAAAATGCGCATTTGAGCGACGATAATGTCAATCGCTTCTTTTGATTTTCGTCTTTGCGGCATGACAGCGAGGATGGAGACGATCCTTGAGAAATGTAAAAACAGGTAGAAATCTGCGGTGATTTATTGTATAATCTCTGTGATATAGAGTGTATTCTTACACACGGGAAGGAATCATGCAAATATGTACAAACGAGTTCTTTTGAAACTGAGCGGCGAGGCGCTTTCCTCGCCGGAATACGCGTTTGATCCGACGGTGCTTTCCAAGCTGGCGGATGAGCTGAAAGAGGTGCATGCACTGGGCGTAGATCTGGCGATCGTCGTCGGCGGCGGAAACTTCATCCGCGGCAAGATGATCGAGCAGATGGGAGTCGACCGCGTGCAGGCGGATTATATGGGCATGCTGGGAACGGTGATCAACGCATTAGCCGTACAGAATGCGCTGGAACAAAAAGACGTGCCGACCAGAGTGCAGACGGCGATTGAAATGCAGAAGGTTGCGGAGCCTTTCATTCAGCGCAGAGCGATCCGTCATTTGGAAAAGGGACGCGTCGTGATCTTCGGCGCCGGAACCGGAAGTCCGTATTTCTCAACGGATACCACTGCGGCTCTGCGTGCCAGCGAAATTGACGCCGACGTCATTCTGATGGCGAAAAACGGCGTGGATGGCGTTTATGACAGCGATCCGAAAAAGAACCCGAATGCGAAGAAGTTTGAGACCCTCTCTTATATGGAACTGCTGCAGCGGGAGCTGCAAGTCATGGATTCCACCGCGACCAGCATGTGTATGGACAACAACATCGACCTGGTAGTGTTTAACATGAACGAGCGGGGCAATATTGTAAAAGCGGTGAAGGGCGAGGTTGCCGGAACCGTGATTTCCAGAAAAACGATGGAGGAAAAGTAATCATGAAACAAATTTTAGACAGTGTAGAAAGCAAGATGAAAAAAGCGGCTGATAATCTGGAAGCCAACCTGCGGACCATCCGCACCGGACGCGCCAATGCGAATATGTTGGAGCGCGTCAGCGTAGAGTATTATGGAAGTCCGACGCCGATCAACCAGATCTCCTCGATTCAGGTGGTGGAAGGACGCCAGCTTTTGGTAAGACCGTATGACCGCTCGATTTTGAAAGACGTCGACCATGCGATATCCGCCGCTAACCTCGGTTTGGTACCGCAGAATGACGGCGAGGTGATTCGCATCAACGTTCCGCCGTTGACCGAAGAGCGCCGCAAGGAATTAGCGAAAGAAGCGCATAAATACGGTGAGGAATGCAAGATTGCCCTCCGCAACATCCGCCGTGAAGGCAATGATCTTGTCAAAAAAGACAAAGAGCTGACAGAGGACATGAAAAAGGATGCGCAGGAGAAGATCCAGAAGATGACCGATACCTTCGTAAAGAAAGTTGATACGATGGTGGCGGAAAAATCAGTGGAGATCATGTCCGTTTAATAGAAAGGTGCATACCCACAGATCTGTGGGTTTTGCTTTATGCGCATTCGCAGGATGCGTCAGATGGGAGGATATCATGGAACGTAAGATACCGCAGCACATCGCTATCATCATGGATGGAAACGGGCGCTGGGCAAAAGCGCAGGGATTAGCGCGTACAGCCGGACATAAAAAGGGAGCGGACACGATCCGTACCATTGCGATCGAGTGCAACCGCATCGGTGTTGACGTGTTGACACTGTATGCGTTTTCCACAGAGAACTGGAAACGTCCCCAAGATGAGGTGGATTATCTCTGTAAGCTGCCCAAGATGTTTTTCCAGCGTTACATCCGCGAGCTGAATGAACGCAATATCCGCGTGTGCTTTATCGGAGAGCTGGCGCGGTTTCCTCTCGAGACGCAGCGGGTGATCAATGACGCAGTAGCGATTACCGCAAATAACAGCGGACTGACGTTAAATATCGCAATCAATTATGGAGCGCAGCGCGAAATTCTCTTGGCGGCGCAGGCGTATGCGCAAGAGGCGCTTGCACTCGGCGAACTGCCGCCTTTGGATGAGGAGCGCTTTGCCTCCTACCTGATGACGAAGGACTATCCGATGGTGGATTTGATGATCCGCACCAGCGGAGAAAAACGCATCTCTAATTTTCTGCTTTGGCAGATCGCTTATGCGGAGCTCATCTTTACGCCGATTGCATGGCCTGCCTTTGACGAGACGGCGCTGGCCTCTTGCATAGACGAGTATAACCGCCGAGATCGGCGCTTTGGGGGGTTGAGCAAATGAAGACGCGCATCATTACCGCTGTCGTTTTAGTGCTTATCCTGTTTCCGATCATCGCTTACGGCGGCTGGCCTTTTCGCTTTCTGGAGATGTTTGTCGTCATCGTCGGCGGCATAGAGATGATGGGACTTTCCAAGTGTCATCGCAGCTGGCCGCGTTGGATTATGCCCTTTTCCATCCTTGCGGTGGTTGGCGCTTACCTGCTTTCCCGTTATCAGTTTGCGTTGCTGTTTGCATTTTTGACGGCGCTCATTTTGATCTATATTTCATTGCCGGTATTCTCCGAGCATTTTACATCGAACGATTCCTTTCTCTGCATCTCTTATGTCATGCTGTTTTTCTTCACGCTGCATGCGCTGGAACAGGTGCTCGCACATCCGCTGTACATCTGGCTCATCCTGGTTGCCACCTACGGCTGTGATACCGGCGCGTATTTCGGCGGACGTTTTTTGGGCAAGCATAAGATGAACGAACGCGTCTCTCCGAAAAAGACGTGGGAGGGCGCCGTATGCGGCTGGATCAGCGGGTTTGTGCTCTCAGTGTTGATTGGCGGGGCGCTGGGCATGCTGCTGCCGCAGGGGGATGTGCGTATCTTCTGGCTGACCTGTCTCATCATGCCTTTGAGCGGTCAGTATGGCGATCTCTCGTTCAGTGCGATGAAGCGCTGTTATCAAATCAAGGATTTCGGGAATCTGCTGCCGGGGCATGGCGGGATTCTCGATCGGTTAGATTCGCTGTTATTTAACTTTATGGCGTTTGGTATATTATCGATGGTGGTGATGGCAATATGAAGCGAATCGTGTTAGCGGGAGCGACAGGCTCCATCGGCCGGCAGACGATCGACGTCGTGGCGCATCATCCAGATGATTTCTGCATCGTCGCGCTCAGTGCCGGACACAACATCCAGGCATTGCGGGCCATCATTCCCACACTGCCGCAATTACAGCAGATCTGTGTGGCCAGGCAAGAGGATGCGCTCGCTTTGGAACGCGAATTTCCTACGCTGACCGTCTGTTATGGAGAGGAAGGACTGCTGCAATTAGCGTCTATGGCGGATTATGATGTGTTTGTCAACGCGTTAGTCGGCTTTCGCGGCTTACATCCGACGCTGTGTGCGATCGAGCACGATAAGGATGTGGCCTTGGCAAATAAAGAGAGTTTGGTGAGCGGGGGAGCGCTGGTAAAGGAAGCGCTGAGAAAACATCCGGTTCACCTGTATCCGATCGATTCAGAGCACAGCGCGATCTTTCAGTGTCTGCAAGGCAGTGCGCCTAACGAGGTGCGCCGTCTCATCATCACCGCCAGCGGCGGCAGCTTCCGTGACCGCACGCGAAAGGAATTGGCAGATGTCAGCGTCAAGGAGGCGCTGGCACATCCCAACTGGAACATGGGCGGACGCATTACGATTGACAGTGCGACGATGATGAATAAAGGCTTTGAAGTGATTGAGGCGCATTACCTCTTCGATTTGCCCTATGATCAGATCGATGTCGTTTTGCACCGCGAGAGCGTCATTCACTCGATGGTCGAGTATCAGGATCATGCGATCATCGCACAGATGGGCAGCGCGGATATGCGATTGCCGATCCAGTACGCCCTGAGCTATCCCAGACGTCTGGTGATGGAAAACGCCCAGCCGTTTTCCTTTCTCGATTATCCCACGCTGCATTTTGCGCCGATGAGCTTTGAGCGTTATCCGCTTTTACGGCTTGCTTATGAGGTCGGCGAGAAAATGGGCAATCTCGGTGCGGTGATGAACGGTGCCGATGAGTGCGCGGTGGCACTGTTTTTAGATAACCGAATTCGCTTTTTGGATATTGAACGCTATGTCAGCGAGGCAGTTGCGGCAGCGCATTACATCGCAAAGCCGACGCTGGAGCAGCTCAAGGAGAGCGATCGGTGGGCACGCGCATTTGTGAGTGCCAAACAGGAAGGAGCACATACATGGACTTAGGTTCGATATTATTAGGAATACTCGCGTTTATCGTATTGCTGAGCATCATTATCATCATACACGAGTTGGGACATCTGCTATGTGCCAAGCGCTTTGGCGTATACTGCCATGAATTTTCCATCGGCATGGGTCCTTGCCTGTGGTCTCACAAATTCACGGAGACGACGCTCTCCATTCGCGCCATCCCTTTTGGCGGCTACGTGATGATGGCAGGAGAGGATGACGGCAGCGAGGAATTAGAGGAAATGAAAGATGTTCCTTCACACCGAAGGCTCAACGGCATTGCCGCGTGGAAGCAGATCGTCGTCATGGCGGCAGGCGCAGCGATGAATATCTTGTTGGCATGGGTATTGTTTATCACCGTCAGCATGGTGCAGGGAACAGTGGTCAATGACAATGATCCGCTGATTTACGCAGTACACGAGGATTCACCGGCCCAGCGTGCCGGGTTGCAGGAGGGCGATGAGATTTTGTCGCTGACCTGCGGAGGAGAGGTGCTGGAGGATGTGAGCGTTACACGCCTGAGCGAGCAGGTGCAGTATTATCATGATGAGCCCTCGACTTTGACCCTGCTGCGTGATGGCGAGGAAATCGAGGTCACGCTGACGCCGGCGTATGACGAGGAGAGCAATCTGTGGCTGTTTGGCTTTGATCTGACCAGCAAAGTGGAATCCATCACACCGTTGGAATCTTTCAGGGTCGGTACACAGCAGCTGGGAGAGTATTCGACGATGATCATTCGCAGCGTATCTAAGCTCGTGCAGGGCGTCGGCTTACAAAGCGTGAGCGGGCCGGTGGGCATTTATCAGGTCACCGCGCAGACGGCGTCGTTAGGATTCTTGCCGTTTTTGTCGCTGTTGGCGATCTTTTCCTTGAACATCGGCATCTTCAATCTGCTGCCGATTCCGGTGCTCGATGGCGGACGCATCGTCATCGTGCTGTTGGAAAAGCTGTTTCGCCGCAAGCTCAATGAGCGTGTGCTCAATGCGGTGATGCTGGGCAGCTTCGCACTGGTCATCGGGCTGATGCTCTTTGCGACCTTTAACGATGTGACACGGCTGTTTTAATGATCAATAAAAAAAGTACATCGATTCCCATAGAGAAAAGATGTACTTTTTTACTGTCATGCGAGTTTGTCACACCAAAGTGCAGATGTCAATGTAAACGAGGATCAAAGGAGATCCTTGCGCACGAGAGTGGTAGCGGCGCTTTTGTGCATACAGAATCGTTGATGATATTTTTATGCAATTTAAGGGAAGCGCTCAAAAACGTCCGCACATTCCCATCGGCTTAAGAAACTGTTTTTTTCATCAAGCGTACTGCCGTTTTCAAACAAAGCGTAAAGAATCAACGATTGTTGACGCTAGGCATGTGTTCATCGGCCACTATGCTATCCTGCGGCGATTGCCGGTTATCGAGAGAGCGCTCGCCCTCACGCCTTGGATTTATATGAAGAAGATGAGCGCGATGAAGTGAAAGATGCTGGCAAGATTGATAAACAGATGCCAGATGAAATGAAAATAAGCATGCTTTGGCTGTGCGTAAAAGATGACGCCCAGCGTGTACATGAGCCCGCCTAAAACGATGAAGATCAAAAACGCTGCGCTCGCTTTGGTGAGGAGCGTCGGCAGAAACAAGAGCGCACACCATCCCATGATCATATAGATCGTCATTGACAGCTTGGGATAACTCTTGCGGGCAATCGCTTTTAACAGAATGCCGGCAAACACCATCGTCCATTCGATGATGAGGATGACAAGCGCGATCGGTCCGCCGATGAGGGAAAGACACACCGGCGTATAGCTGCCGGCGATCGCAAAGAGAATGGCGATATGATCCAGCTTGCGAAATACGTATTTCTGCTGGGAGCCATAGGGCATGCTGTGATAGATCGTCGAGATCAAAAACATGAAAAACATGCTCAGCAGATAGATGGCAGTTCCCAAAGAGCGAAGGGCGCCCTCGCTTGCATAGGAGTAAACGGCGAACAGCGGCAGAGAGAACAATGTTACAATCGCCATCACCCCGTGCGATACGGCATTGGCGACCTCCTCACCAAAAGAAAGGCGATAGGTTTCACGCATCAGCTTTTCACTCATTTTCAGACCTCCTTGACCTTTTGCAACATTATACGCCAGTTCTTTTTAAAACGCAAAATCTATGATATAATCAAAGCTGATTCAAAGTGATTGGAGGGCAGCGAATGTTTTTAAAACGAATTGAGCTGCAGGGGTTTAAATCTTTTGCGGATAAGTCGATCATTACCTTCGACTCCGATGTGACCGGCATCGTCGGTCCCAACGGCTGCGGAAAGAGTAATATCAATGATGCGATCCGCTGGGTGCTGGGCGAGCAGAGCGTAAAATCGCTGCGCGGCGGCAACAGTATGAGCGACATCATCTTCAGCGGCAGCGCCCAGCGCAAGGCGGTGAACCTTGCCGAGGTGACGCTCGTGTTTGACAATACCAAGCGTTTTTTTGACATTGCTTATGACGAGGTGGAGATCACACGGCGGCTGCGCCGGCAAAACAGTGAGGCGGAGTATCTCATCAACAAGACGCCGTGCCGGTTAAAGGACATCACCGATCTGGTGATGGACACCGGTTTGGGGAGAGACTCTCTCTCCATCATCACACAGGGTAACATCTCCTCTTTTGCGGAAGCGAAGCCGGAAGAGCGCAGAGCGCTGTTTGAAGAAGCGGCCGGTGTGGCAAAATATAAAAAGCGCAAGAGTGTTTCTTTGCATAAGCTGAAAAACACACAGGAAAACTTGGCACGTTTGGAGGACATCATCCTCGAATTGGAGCGGCAGGTGCATCCGCTGAAGCGGCAGGCGAAGAAAGCGAAGCAATACATCGCTTATAAGGAAGAGCTTTCCAAGATTGAAATCAACGTAATCGTGGATGAGATCGAAGGCTTGCAGGGAGAGATCGAACGGTTGGAAAAACGCCGTTTTGACTTGGATTCCCGCTGTGCGCTGCATGAGACGACCATTCAGGTGCAGGATGTGGAGAATGAAGCGCTGCGCAAGGAGATGTTTGCGCTGGATCGGGAAGTCAATCAGTTACAGGGGGACTACTCGGCGGCGATGGAGGAGAGCAACCGCTTAGAGCGGCGCAAGGTGGAGCTCAACGAGAAACGCAAGTATGCGTTGGAGCATGCCGATGCCAAGGAGCGCGCCAAGGAGCTCAAGGCGATGCTGGAGGAAGCGCGCTTTGAGTATGAGGATCGCAAACGGCGCAAAAGCGAAATGGAAAGCGACCTCGCACTTGCCAAGCAAAAGCTCTCCGGCTTGGAAGAGGAGCTCTCTCAGGCACGCAGGGAGCTGGAAGGGGCGCAGGAGATGTATCAGCGCCTGTTAAACCGCCGTGATGTGCTCAACAACCTGATGAAGGAGCCGTACAGCCATCAGCAGGGGGTACGTGCCATCGTGGCGGCAAAAGCGAGTCTTTCGGGCATTGAGGGTGTCGTCAGCGAGCTGCTGATGCCCGTTTCCGGCTATGAGAACGCCATCTCCAACGCCTTAGGAGGTGCGCTCTATCACATCGTGTCAAGCGATGAGCGTGCGGCGCGGGGAGCGATCGCCTTTTTAAAGAAGAATCGCAGCGGACGCGCGACCTTTCTGCCGATGAGCGTGCTCAAAGTGCGTTTTGTCAACAAAGAGCAGCTGTTTGTCGCCGAACACTGCGAGGGCTTTTTAGGATGCGGAGAGCAATTTGTCGAATGTGAGGACCGTTATCGTCCATTGGCGAAAGCGCTGCTTGGCAACGTGCTGATCGCCGATCAGCTGGAGCATGCCAACGAGCTCGCCAAACGGCTGCAATACGGCTACAAGATCGTCACCTTGGATGGCGATATTGTACACCGCGGCGGCAGCATGACCGGCGGCACGGCAAAAAATGCGACGACGCCGATGAATGTGCAGCGAGAACTCAGGCAGGTAAAGGAGAGCCTGGAGGGACAATATCTCAAGGCCAATGATTTACGCGCGCAGTTTCAGGCGCTCAACAGCCGCAAGGAGAGTCAGAGCACACAGATGGTGCAGCTGCGCATCGCTTTGGCACAGCTGGATTCGCTGTTGCAGGTGAAACGCGGCAAGTATGAGAGTCTGCTGGCGGATTATGAGCAGGTGGCTCCTCATGATAAGGGTGAGGACAATGAGGGCGCGTTAGCCGATGAGCTGATTGTCGCCATCAGTGCGATTCACTCCCGTATCGACGATTTGACGACGCAGATGCGCACCAAGCGAGAGCGGCGCGCAGCTGCCGGCAGCGAGGTGGAACGCCGGGAACAGACGATTCGCTTGACCCGCCGGGAATTGGCGGCGCTCAAACAGGAGATGCAAAGCGATGAGGTGGCGATCGCCAAGGCGCAGACGCGTTTGGAAAGCGCCATCGAGCGGCTGAACACGGATTATGAGATGACGGTGGAATTTGCGATGAGCAAACGCAGCGATATTCCCATGGAAGGCGCCAGAGAGCGCGTCCGTGAGCTGCGCTCGCTCATCAGCGCCTTGGGCAACGTCAACATGGAGGCTCCGGCACAGTTTGAGGAGATCAACGAGCGTTACACCTTTTTAAGCACACAGCGTCAGGAGCTGCAAGCGGCGAGCGATAAGATTTTAAAGGCGATCGATGAGATGGATGAGACGATGACCCGTCAGTTTACCGAGATGTTTCATAAGATCAACGCCCAGCTGGATACTGTGTTCAAAGCGCTGTTTGGCGGAGGCCGCGCCTCCTTGGTGATGGTAGATCCCGAGGATGTGCTCAATACCGGCATCGATATCGACGTCCAGCCTCCGGGCAAGCTGGTGAAAAACATCCGCACGTTCTCCGGCGGGGAGAAAGCGCTGATCGCTATCAGCGTGCTGTTCTCGATCCTTAAGGCGCGCACGATGCCGCTGTGTGTGTTCGATGAGGTAGAGGCGGCGCTGGATCAGGCGAACGTCGAGCGCTTTGCCCGCTATCTGAGTCAGTTTCGCGGGGAGAGCCAGTTCATCGTCGTCACGCATCGTCCGGGAACGATGGAGCAGTGCGACGCTCTTTACGGCGTAACGATGCAGCAGGACGGCGTATCGACGCTGCTGAAGGTCAAGCTGGCGGATGCGATAGAGATCATAGATAAAGATGAGGTGAAGGCATAATGGGAATCTTTGCAAGGCTGAAAAGCTCTTTACAGGGACGCGATGACGCAGATCGCTATCTGAAAGGGCTGGACAAATCGAAAAAGAGCTTCGGCGACCGCCTGCGCGCTTTGGCAAATGGGTTTCGCGGGGTGGATGACGATTTCTTAGAGGAGGTCATGGTCATTTTGCTGGAGGCGGACGTCGGCATTCATACGGCGCAGAAGATCACCGCGCGCTTGGAGAGCGAGGCGCACCGGCAGCGCTTGAAGAGCTTTGAGGAGATCAGCGAATGTCTGGTGAGCGTCATGCTGGAGATGTATGAGGAACACACAGATGCGCCGATTCAGGTGAATGAAGATGGTACGACGGTCATTTTGCTGGTCGGCGTCAACGGCAGCGGCAAGACGACAACGGCGGCAAAGCTGACAAAGGCGCTCAGCGATGCGGGTAACAGCGTCGTGCTGGCGGCGGCGGATACCTTTCGCGCCGGTGCGGTGGATCAGCTGGCCCGTTGGGGAGAGCGGCTGAACGTACCTTGTGTCAAAGGCAAGGAAAACGGCGATCCCAGCGCGGTGCTGGTCGACGCCTGCCGCTATGCGTGCGCCCATCAAAGCGACTACCTGATCGGCGATACGGCGGGGCGTCTGCAAAACAAGGTCAATCTGATGAATGAGCTGGGCAAGATGCGCCGCGTCATCGAACGGGAGATCCCCGGCGCGCCTCATGAGGTGTGGCTGGTGCTCGATGCGACGACCGGGCAAAACGGCATTCAGCAGGCAAAGGTCTTTTTGGAGGCGACCAAAGTCAGCGGCATCATCCTCACCAAGATGGATGGTACGGCAAAGGGCGGTATCGTCCTGGCGATCCGCGATCAGCTGGGTTTACCGGTTCGCTACATCGGCTTGGGAGAGACGCCGCAGGATCTGCGTCCCTTCGATATCGAGAGTTATCTCTACGGGATCTGTGAGGGCATGAGCAGCCATGCGTAAAGACCCCTTTATCATCAATCTGCTGTTAGACATGTATGAGGAACTGCTGACGGACAAGCAGCAGATGGTGATGCGGCTGCATTATCGGGAAGATCTCTCCCTTGCGGAAATCAGCGAGGAGCTGGGAATTTCCCGCGCCGGCGCACTGGATCACATTCAGCGCGCGAGCAAAGCGCTGGTTGAGTATGAGGAACACCTGCATCTGTTAAAGCGAAACGAGACGCTGCAAACGCTGTTGGAGCAGCTGGCGCCCTATGTGGCGCAGGAGGGTCTCCCTTATCTCAATCAGTTAAAAGATTTACTGTCTTAAAAAGAATGAGTGTCTTAGGAGGAAGCGAACATGACAAAAATTATTTCAGTAAATGCCGGGAGCTCTTCACTGAAGTTCCAGCTGTTTGAAATGCCGCAGGAGCGCGTGCTCACCAGCGGCGTCTTTGAGCGCATCGGTTTAGAGGAAGGCATCTTCACCATCAAGGTCAACGGCGAGAAAAAGGTGGTAAAGGAGCCGATCGAGGATCATACCAAGGCGGTCAACATGTTGCTGGATGCGCTTGTGGAGTATCATATCGTGGAGCATCTTGACGAGATCAAGGGTGCAGGGCATCGTGCGGTGCATGGCGGCGAGATGTTTACCGAGTCGGTGAAGGTCGATGAGGAGGTTGTGAAGAAGTTTGAATCGCTCAACGATTTAGCGCCGCTGCACAATCCGGCAGGACTGATCGGCTATCGCGCGTTTAAAGCGGCACTCCCTAACTGTGTGCACACCTTTGTGTTTGATACGGCCTTCCATTCGACGATGACACCGGACACTTACTTATATGCGCTGCCGTATGCGTATTATGAGAAATATCAGGTGCGCCGTTACGGATTCCACGGCACCAGCCACCAGTATGTCTCTCAGCGCTGCGCCCAGCTGATGAACAAAAAGGTGGAAGATCTCAAGATCATCACCTGTCATCTGGGCAACGGCGCCAGCATCACGGCTGTCGACGGCGGGAAATCCATCAACACCTCGATGGGCTTTACACCGTTAGCCGGCGTGATGATGGGGACGCGCAGCGGCGATATTGATCCGGCCATCGTCACTTTCCTGCAAAAGAAAGAACAGCTCTCTGCGGAAGAAGTAGAGGACATCCTCAACAAACACTCCGGCATGCTGGGAGTCAGCGGCGTATCCAGCGATGGACGCGATGTGGAGGATGCCGCAAAGGCCGGCAATGAGCGTGCGATCCTCACCGAGAGCATGTATGCAAACCGTGTCGCTTCCTATATCGGTTCTTACTATGTACAGCTGGGCGGCTTGGATGCGATCGTATTCACCGGCGGCATCGGCGAAAATGACGGCAATATGCGCAAGCGGATCATTGAGCGTGTCAGCGTGCTGGGCGCAAAGATTGACGATGCGAACAACCATGGCGTACGCGGCGTGGAGAAGCTGCTCTCCGCACAGGACAGCAAGGTTGCCGTATGGCTGATTCCGACCAATGAGGAATTGATGATCGCCCGCGACGCTTATCGTTTCATCAATGAATGAGAAAGCGTGGGCGGCATGGCTCATCCGCCATATTGAAGCCTTTGACACCATCGTGCTCTTTCGCCACGTGCTGGCGGATGGGGATGCGCTGGGTGCGCAGTTTGGCTTAAAAGCGTGGATAAACGCTCGCTGGCCGCAGAAAAAAGTGGCTGCGCTGGGGGAGAGCGCCGGTGCCTGCAAGGCGTTTTATCCCGATATGGACGAGCTGAGCGATGACAGCATTCGCGAGGCGCTGGCAATCGTGCTGGATACCTCCAATGCGGCACGCATCGACGATGATCGCTGGCAGTATGCGAAGCAGGTGATTCGCATCGATCATCACCTTTTAGTAGAGAGCTATTGCGAGGAAGCGCTGGTGGATGAAACGGCGGCGGCGACCTGTGAGTTGATCGCGGTGCTGTTAGCGGCCAATGAAGAGGTGCTCACCCCCGTGTGTGCACAATATCTATACAGCGGTCTCATCGCTGATACGATCAACTTTACCATTTCTTCCACCACTGCGCGCACGCTGCGCTCGGCGGCCTATCTGCTTGGCTTTGGCGTAGACATCGTCCGCTTGCAGATGGAGCACTTTGCCACCTCGCTGCACGATTTTCGCTATGAGAGCTGGTTGCGCGCCAACGCCACTATCACATCCGGCGTCGGCTATATCATTGCCGATCAAGAGGATTATGCGCGCTTTGGCATGAGCTTTCCGCAGGCTAAGGAAAAGGTGTTTGTGCTGGGCGGTATCCGCGAGGTAAAGATCTGGGCGCTGTTTACGCAGATGGATGATGAAGAAGAAAAACGCTATGCCTGCTCACTTCGCTCCCGCACCATCGCGTTAGACGATATTGCCCGCAGCTATGGCGGCGGGGGTCATCGCTGTGCCTGCGGTATCAAGCATCTCAGTGTTGATCAAGTGGATGCTTTGATCGAGAAGCTGAAAGAGCGGGTGCGGGAAGTAAACGAAGAACAGTGAAGAAAGCCTGTATCGCATACAGGTTTTCTTTTAAAACGGCGCAAAGGACAGGCAAATCAGAGAATCTTGGCAAAAGGGGAGAAATCTGACGCCGTTTTCGCTATAATAAATACAAAGGCAGGTTGGTGAAATGACGGTACAGCTGATGGTGCGCAGTGCGTACACCTTGTTGAAATCGACCATGCGCGTGGAAGAAATCCCCGTGCTGGCTAAACAATACGGCTATGATGCCGTCGCTTTATGCGATCGCAATGTGATGTATGGAGCGATGGCCTTTCGTCATGCCTGTGAAGCGCAGGGCGTCAAGGCGATCTATGGCATGGAGGTTACATGCGCCATAGAGGGAGAGGAAACGGCCGGTTTTATCGTGCTGGCACAGGATGACGAGGGCTTTGGCGAGCTGATGCGCCTGAGCACTTGGATCAACATCGCCAAAGAGCCGCTCACCATCGAGCGTCTGGCGAGTGACAGCCGCCATTGCTATGTCATCAGTGACTGTCAGGAGGATTTGCTGTACGCTTTGCTCGTCCATGAGGATGAGGCGGGCGTGCGCCGCTTTCTGACGCAGATGCAGCGCAGCTTTGTACATTTTGTCTGCGGCATCGCCAAAAATGATTCCCGCTTTCTCTCACAGCGCAATCAGCTGTTATGCAAAACAGCAAAGCAGCTGGGCATCCCGTGTACGGCGCTGAGCCCCATCTATTATGCGCATCAGCGCGATGAAGCGGCCTATCGGGTGCTGTGTGCGATTGATCAGGGCTTGCAGGTCGATGATAAAACCTTACAGAGCGGAAGCGGGCGTTGGTTTCGTACCCCGCAGGAGATGGCGGCGCTCTATGACGGTGATCAGCTGGAAACCAGCGATGATATCGCTGCGCACTGCAATGTTGCAATGGCGTTTCCCAAAGCGCAGCTGCCGGTTTTTGAAAACCGCTATGGCATCTCCTCCGCCCAGTATTTAACCTCGTTGTGCAAAAAGGGATTGATGAAGCGCTTTGGCGGTGAACGTGTGCCGAAAACGTATGTGGAGCGGCTCGAGCATGAATTGCAGGTCATCAATTCGATGGGCTTCACCGATTACTTTTTGATCGTCTGGGACTTTATCCGCTATGCCCGCACGCAGGCCATCTACATCGGACCCGGCCGTGGCAGCGCCGCCGGATCCTTGGTCTCCTATTGCTTGGGCATTACGCATATCGATCCGATTCGCTATGATCTGCTCTTTGAGCGCTTTCTTAATCCGGAACGCGTTTCCATGCCGGATATCGATACAGATTTTCCCGATGACCGCCGTCAGGAGGTCATCGACTATGTGCATCAGCGCTATGGCGCGCATCATGCCGTACATATCATCACCTTTAATACGCTGGGGGCAAAGCAGGTGCTGCGCGATGTGGGAAAAGCGCTGGGGATTTCGCCAAGACAGATCGACAGTCTGTGCCGCATGGTGCCCAACACCCCGAAAATCACATTGACACAGACGATGGACAGTGTACCGCGCTTTAAACAGACGATTCAGCTTTCCAAAGAGCTGACGCATCTCTATGAGATCGCCCTGCAGCTGGAGGGATTGCCCCGTCATACCTCCTTGCATCCCGCCGGCGTCGTCTTGACCAGAGAGGAAGTCGAAAAGGTATGTCCGCTCACACAGCTGGATGAGGAGATGTACGCGACCCAGTATGCGCAGGAGTACATGGAAGAGCTGGGACTCATCAAGATCGATTTTCTCGGTCTGCGCAATCTGACGATCATCGATGAGATCGTGCGCTATATCAAAGAGGTGAGCGGCAAGCAGTTAGATATGATGAAAATCCCCTTGGATGATGAGCGGACCTTTCAGCTGGTGCGCAATGTGGATACGATGGGGATCTTTCAGCTGGAGTCGGAGGGGATGAAGAAACTGATCCGTCAAGTCCAGCCGCGTTCATTTGAGGACATCGCCGCGACGATCGCGCTGTTTCGTCCCGGTCCGATGGGGAATATCCCGGAGTATTTGCGCTGTCGTGAGAATCCCGCGCTGGTGCATTATCCCCATCCCAGCTTAGAGCCGATATTGAAGAACACCTATGGCATCATGATTTATCAGGAGCAGGTCATGCAGGTGTGCGTGGTGATGGGCGGTTTCTCCTTGGCGCAGGCGGACAGCATGCGCAAGGCCATCTCCAAGAAAAAAAGCGAGGAGATTGCCGAATATGAGCGAATGTTCATCGAGGGGGCGATGAAGAAAGGCTATGAGCGCTCGTTGGCGCAGGAGGTGTACGGCCTCATCATGAAGTTTGCCCGTTATGGCTTTAACCGTTCGCATTCCATCGTCTATGGCATGGTCGCTTATCAGATGGCATACCTCAAAGCCAATGCGCCGCTGTATTTTTATACGGCGCTGCTCAACAGTGTCATCGGTGCGGAGAAAAAGACGAGCGAATACATCTTTGAGCTGAAGCGCCGCCGCATTGCCATCCTGGCGCCCTGCGTGAATCACTCCGGCGCCCGCTATCAGATTGAATCGCGCGCTCTGCGTTTTCCGTTTTCGGCGATCAAAGGCGTCGGTCCCGCCATCTATCCTCAGATCATCGAGGAGCGTAAGGCACATGGCGCCTATGAGGATCCCTACGACTTCGTAGCGCGCATGACGCTGCGCAAGGTCAACCGCAAGGTGCTCGAGGCGCTCATCAACGCCGGTGCATTGGACGTATTCGGCTATAACCGCGCAACGCTGCTGGGGGCGTTAGACAATCTTATCCGCTATGCGAACATCATCAAGGTGGAAAGCGATAACAGCGCCCGCTTAGATTTTTCGTTGGCTTCCAAGATCGCGATCGTGCGCATCGCCGAGAAAAAGAGCGTACGCGCCGAAAAGGAGAAAGAGGCGTTTGGCTTTTATCTGAGCACGCATCCGATCGCCGAGGTACGAAATGCCATCGATCCCAACATGCCGTATTTGTTAAAGCTGCAAAACTACCGCGGCCGGGCGCGTTTTGTCTGCATGATTCACTTTACCAGAGTGCATCGCACCAAACGCGGCGATCTGATGATGTTTGTCGAGGTAAGCGATGACAGCGCCCGTTTTGACGTCGTCGTCATGCCAAACCTCTATGAGCGCACGAAGGACATCCTGAAAAAGGGCGCCGTCATTTTGGTGGAGGGCAACATCGACCGCGAGGAGAGCTGCCTGGCGAAATCGATTCAGGCGGTGGAGCTGCCGCAGTGATCAAAGAAGACGGTTTTCACCAAAGGCAAAAGGAACGCAGGAGGAAAGACATACCTTTGTGATGCGGGGTTTGAAACTGACAATCCTTCGCGAAGATGCAGAGCTGTTTCATGCTTACTATTCGCATCGTTTCTATGGAAAAAGAATTGACAGCTACGGCGCTTTTTGGTAATATACACATGTTGTATGTCCTTTCATGGCTTACAACCGCTCAGAGAAGGTAACAAAGCATGGCGACATCACCTTGGATGGCGAGTCTTGAGAAATGATTAAAGGAGGTGCGAGTATGTACGCAATTATCGAAACAGGCGGAAAGCAGATCCGCGTAGAAGAGGGAGCATCCATCTTCGTAGAGAAGCTTGCAGCTGAGGAGGGCAATGCAGTCGTATTTGACAAGGTATTGTTGATCGGCGGCGAGACGACAAAGGTCGGCACACCGTATGTGGAAGGTGCAAAGGTCAACGCTAAGGTTGAGAAACACGGCAAAGGAAAGAAGATTACAATCGTCAAGTACAAGCCGAAGAAGGGCAGCACCCGCCGCAAGCAGGGACACCGTCAGCCGTACACGAAGGTTGTCATCGAGTCCATCGAGGCTTAATTATGATTCGTGTTTCCGCTTGTAAGCGCGCGCAAACGATCGTCTCACTGGAGGTCAGCGGGCATGCCAATCAGGCAGCGCACGGCAAAGATCTCGTCTGTGCGGGCGTCAGCTGCGTAATGGTCGGCGCACTCAATGCGATCGATCAGCTTGCGGGCGATACCTGTGTGCTTTCGATGGAGGAAGGACACGTTTTGATTCAGCAAAAGGAGGCGGATGAGCGTGCTTCGCTGTTGTTGGCGGCGACGCTGATCTCGCTTCAAACACTGGAAGAGAGCTATTCCGGTTATATTCAGATTACGGTACAGGAGGTGTAAGTATGAAATTCGTTTTAGACATCCAGCTGTTCGCTTCTAAAAAGGGAGTCGGTTCGACGAAGAACGGCCGTGATTCCCATTCCAAGCGTTTAGGCGCTAAGTTGGCCGATGGTCAGTTTGCGCATGCCGGTTCGATCATTTACCGTCAGCGCGGAACGAAAATCCATCCGGGCACAAACGTAGGCAAGGGTGGAGACGATACGCTGTTTGCAAAGGTAAACGGCATTGTCAAGTACGAGCGTTTGGGAAAGGACAGAAAGAAAGTTTCTGTTTATCCGCAGGCATAAAAAATCCCCTTGAACGGGGATTTTCTTTTGGAAACAGGAGGTGAGCGCATGTTTGTAGACCGCGTAAAAGTGCATGTGAAGGCCGGTAAGGGCGGCGATGGCATCGTCGCATTTCGGCGGGAGAAATATGTCGCGTACGGCGGCCCGTATGGCGGAGACGGGGGCAACGGCGGCAGTGTGATCTTTCGGGCGGACAGCGGACGCACGACGCTGTTGGATCTTCGATACAACCGCCGCATGGAGGCCAAACCGGGAGAAAACGGCAAGACGAAGAAAATGCACGGCGCCAACGGAGGGGATTACATTGTTAAGGTTCCCCTTGGCACGGTGGTAAAAAATCTGAAAAACGGACGGGTCATCGCCGATCTGACGCTTCCGGGGCAGGAGGCAATCATTGCGAAGGGCGGCAAGGGCGGCCGCGGCAATTATCATTTTAAATCCAGCCGCAATACCGCTCCGCAATACAGTGAGCTGGGAGCGCCGGGCGAGGAGTTCGACGTGGAGGTCGAGCTGAAGGTGCTGGCGGACGTCGGCTTGGTCGGTTTTCCTTCCGTGGGCAAATCGACGCTGCTCTCTGTCGTCTCTAAGGCGAAGCCGGAAATCGCCGAGTATCATTTTACGACGATTGCCCCGAATTTAGGCGTTGTACAGGTGCCGGATGGCCGCAGCTTCATCATGGCGGATCTGCCGGGACTCATCAAGGGCGCCGCTTTGGGCAAGGGCTTAGGACATCAGTTTCTGCGGCATATCGAACGCTGTCGCGTGATTATCCATGTGGTGGATATGGGCGCAAACGACGGCCGTGATCCGCTGGAGGATTATCGCATCATCAACGAGGAGTTAGCCGGTTATGCATATCGTCTGACGGAGCGTCCGCAGATCGTGCTTGCCAACAAGATGGATCTGGAAGGCGCCGCCGAGAACCTCGAACGCTTTCGCAAGGCATATCCGCAGGTTGAGGTGTATGAGACGACGACGATTATCGCCGAAGGATTGGAGCCGGTGCTGTATCGTGCGGCTGATCTGTTGGAGACGACGCCGCAGTTTCCGCTGTTTGATGAGAGCGAGGAGCAGGAAAATGAAGGCGTGCTGTATAAGTTTGAGCCGCAGAAGCCGATGTTTGAGGTGCATAACCGCGGCAACGGCCTTTGGGAGCTCAGCGGCGAGGGCTTAGAGCGCACGTTTGTGATGAGCAAGCTGAACAATGAAGAGGACTTCATGCGCTTTGCCCGCAAAATGCGTACACTGGGCATTGACGAGGCGCTGCGGCAGGCGGGCTGTGAAGACGGCGATACCGTGGTGATCTGCGGTTATGAGTTCACCTTCATGGAATGAACCGCCGATCAGCAGGAGTGTGAAGGATAGCTGTGCTGCCTTTGCCGCTTTTGAAAATAGGAAGTGTCAGGGAAGATCTCCTATCTGTGTTTAGCGCATGGGAAGAGTTGATAATGGAGAGAACCTTGACGAAGAAAAAGAAATGCAGGCATTCCCAGAGAAAGCCTGTTTTCTTTATAAGATGACGCGTTTTCAGATGATGGCGCCATTGTTTGAGCGCATCGCTGTTCATTTTGCGCAAAGAGGGGAGAATCGCTGTCACGAATGAGAGAAGATGCGCTATAATGGAAGCAAAGAGGAGGTAAGGAAGCATGGGAAAACTAAGTGGTAAGGTCGCTTTGATCACCGGCGCCAGCAAGGGAATCGGCGAGGGTATCGCCTGTGTCTACGCCAAGGAGGGAGCCGATCTGATTTTATGCGCCCGCAGCGCATCGACGCAAGCGCTGTGCGAGGAGTTAGCAAGCGCCTATGGCGTTCGCGCCATCTTTGTCAAGTGTGATGTCAGCCGTATGGCAGACTGTCAGCGCGCGGTGCGTGAGGGAATCGAGGCGTTTGGAAAAATCGACGTGCTTGTTTCCAATGCCGGCATCTGTCAGCTGGGCGCGTTTTTAGAGGTGAGCGAGGAGGAACGCGATTGGCATATCGACGTGAATATCAAAGGAACATGGAATATCGCACAGGCCGTTTTGCCGACGATGGTGAAGCATCATTACGGACGCGTCGTCATCATGAGCTCGGTGACCGGTTATATGGTAGCAGATCCAAGCGAAGCGGCGTATGCTCTCAGCAAGGCGGCGCTGATCGGATTGACAAAGGCGCTGGCAAGAGAGTTCGCCAAGGATGGCATCTGTGTGAATGCCATCTGTCCGGGCTATGTCGATACGCCGATGGCGCAAAGCATCGCCGAGCAGTCCAATGCCGATGATCCAAACGCTGTCCGCGAGGGCATTGCGCAGGCAACACCGCTGGGCCGCTTGGCAAGTGCGGAAGAAGTCGGCGATCTGGCAGCGTTTTTAGGAAGTGAGGAAGCGCGTTATATCACCGGTACGCAGGTGGTGATCGATGGTGGCAGTACATTGCCGGAGACGATCAGCGTCGGCGCTTAGTCAAGCGTTTCGCGTGTGTTAACAAGCAAAGGAAGAAAGCGGGGGCTTCTTGTATAGGGGTCTCTGCTTTTTTCACAGCAAACAAATGAGGGAAAAGAGCGTTTTGGCGATGGAGAATACTACTGTACATCAATATATTTGGCATGTTTGCATCCCGGCTTTTATCAGGTGAGGGATACAAAGATCACCATAGCATCCCCTAAGAAAGATAGAGGAAAGTGAGGTTGTTGGAGGCAAGCCGACGTTTTCCGTCATCACATCCGTGAAAAAATGCATAAAAAGTGCCTGGAGAGGTTGCTTTTTTAACAGAGTATGGTAGACTAATAGTAAATAAATTGACTGTAAAGAAATGGACTAAAGGAGGTGGAGAATGGATCGGGAAGCTAAGAAAAACGCCTATTTATACTGCAAGTTTCGCGATGAGCAGTTCGCTCTTTATGACGAGTATGCCAAACGCAACGGCATGCTGATGAATACGCTGTTGGTGCTCAATGTCCTCTTCTATGCCAAGGAAGGTATGATGCAGCGAGAGATCTGCCAGCGTACCTTTCAATCGAAACAGACGGTGAATTTGATTATTAAAAACCTGCTGGCACAGGGGTCAATCACCGTTGTGGAAGCGGCGAAAGACAAACGCAGCAAGCTTGTCGTCATGAGCGATCAGGGCCGTGCGGCCTGTGAAAAGGTTGTCCGTCACATCACATGGGCGGAGGATACGGCGATGTCGATGTTTACGCCGGAGGAACAAAAGCAGCTGATTGATCTGTCGCGGACATTTACAAAGAATTTAACGATGCTGGTAAATCAGGAAAGGGAGGAATAACCAATGGAATTTTACGAGGTCATCAACAAAAGAAGAAGTATCCGCCAGTTTGCGGACAAAGAGATTCCTAAAGAGGTGCTGGAGCGGATTTTGGACGCAGGGCTGAAAGCCCCTTCTTCCAATCATCAAAGAAGATGGGAACTGCTCACTTTGACGGATAAAGCGATCATTCTGGAACTGGCTAAGTGTATTCGCCCTTATCCTTGCCGCATTCAGGAACCGAAAACGCCGCAGCAGGAAATGTTCAAGATCGCCTATCCCCGTCAGCGCAGCATGATCGAGGAATCCGCCTGTGTCATTCTCCCCTATTTTAAGCAGAAGTATCCTTTGAGCGAGGATAAAAACGGCTATGGTCTGATGGATTACGGCGCAGCTTGGGCGCTCATTGAAAATATGCTGTTAGCCGCTACCGCCGAGGGTGTCGCCAGTGTGGTGCATATTCCGGTGAAGAAAGAGCCAAAGCAGATTCAAGACTTTTTAAAGGTACCGGATGGCTGGGGGCTGCCTGCCATCGTGGTATTAGGGTATGCCGCCAAAGATGCACTGCTGCCGGCGCAGGTCAAGGCAACGGTGGAAAACAAGGTTCGCTGGAACAAATGGTAAGAATTTCAGGGAGGGAAAGAAACCGATGGAATTTCGTGAAGTGATCAATCGCAGAAAAACAAGCCGTGAGTGGACGGATAAAGAGGTTGACTTTGAAGTGATTGAACGGATTTTAGAAGCCGGTATGAAGGCTCCTTCCTGGGATCACTACCGTAGCTGGCAGTTTATCGTTTTGCATGAGCGAGAGGACAAGGAGCGTGCTTTCGCTTACGCAAAGGCGATCAGCAAGCGCTATGTGGATAGCAACCGTACGTATATACGCCCGAATCTGGCACAGAAAATGTATGCCTATGCCATGCCGAGGCAATATACGATGCTGGTGGAGTGTCCGTATGTCATCATTCCATTATTTAAATGCAATAGGCTCAATGGCGAGTGGGTGAGCAAATTAAATCCGCTTACCACCGCATGGTGTGTTGCGGAAAATATCATGCTGGCTGTCATTGATGAGGGCTTAGGCTATTCGCTGCGGATTCCGTTAAATAAGGAGCACGATGTTGTACTGAACACGCTGGGCGTGCCGCAGGGCTGGATGACCCCATGCTTTATCGGCGTAGGGGTTCCAAAGGAGGATGCATTGGTTTTAGAGCAATACAGCAGCAATCCCAAGGGGCACATCCATAGGGGAGGCTGGTAACATGGGCAGCCGGGTATCCTTGGAATCCGCATTAAATAAAAGAAAATTCAGCGTATCGGGAAAAGAGATCACCCTCTATCCCGCCATGCAGACAGAGAAGCCGCTGATCGTTTGGAATACCTATACCGGCGATGGGGAAGACATCATGCGCGAGGCGGGCAAAATCAGTACGCAGGATGTGAGTGTGCTTGTTATCGGGAACCTTGACTGGCAGTATGACATGACCCCGTGGGCTTGTCCGCCGTTATCGGCACAGGATATGAGGACCATGGGCGGTGCAGATGAATATCTGGAATTGCTTCTTTCAGAGATTCTTCCAAAGGTGAGGACGCTGATTAGCGGCACTTTGACGCACATCGCTATCGCAGGATACTCTCTTGCCGGGCTATTTGCCTTGTATGCAATGTATCGATGCGACATCTTTAATCGTGCGGCAAGTATATCCGGTTCCCTCTGGTTTCCGGATTTTCTGGAATTTGCCGTCAATCATGATATGCATCGAACTCCTGATAAAATTTATCTGTCCTTAGGAGACAAGGAGAAAAAGAGCAGGCATCCGCTGCTAGCAGCCGTACAGGAGCGTACGCAGGCGCTTGCAAAGCATTACCGACAGCTTGGGATTGAGGTAACATTGGAGATGAATCCCGGCAATCATTTTCAGGATGCGGCGCTTAGAAGCGCAAAAGGAATGACAGCAATATGGTAATTAAAGAGATTCATACCAAAAGCATCATCACAAAGACAGATATTCCCGTCTGCGACTATGCCGTGAATCCATACGTGGGCTGCACGCACGGCTGTAAATACTGCTATGCCAGCTTTATGAAACGCTTTACCAATCACCCGGAGCCCTGGGGAGAGTTTTTAGATGTAAAGTATTGGCCAAAGATCAGAAAACCGGAAATGTATGCCGGAAAAGAGCTGTTCTTTGGTACCGTGACCGACCCATACAATCCCCAGGAAGAACAGTACCGCCGCACACGTTCTTTGCTGGAACAATTACAGGGCAGCGGCGTAAAAATTACGATCCAAACGAAGTCTGACCTGGTTCTGCGGGATATAGAGCTGCTTAGGACTTTTTCAGACATTCGGGTTGGTTTTTCCATCAATACGCTGGATGAGGCGTTTCGGGCCGATATGGACAAAGCGGTTTCGATTGAAAGACGGCTCGCCGCCATGAAAGCGCTGCATGAGGCAGGTATCGCAACAACCTGTTTCATCTCCCCTATCTTTCCGGCGCTGAGTGATGTGCCTTCCATTATCGATAGGGTGAAGAAGTGGTGTCAGCTGATATGGCTGGAAAACCTCAACCTGCGCGGCAGCTATAAAACGGTGATTCTGGATTATATTAAGGAAAAATATCCGAAACTGCTGCCGCTCTATCAGAGGATTTATCAGAAGGGAGACATCAGCTATTGGGAAGCGTTGGATACAGAGCTGAAAGCCTATGGTGCAAAAGCCGGTCTTGACTATGTGGTGAACGATGACAGTATGAGGCGTCCTTTTGATGCGCCGCCGCTCATTGTGAATTATTTCTATCACGAAAAGATAAAGAAAAGTGCAAAAAAGGAAAGTAAATAGAAAGGAAGGGAAGTGCGTATGCCGGAATTACCGGAAGTAGAAGCGATCAGGCGGGTGCTGGAGCCGCAGGTGCAAGGCTGTATGATTCAGCAGGTTGCAGTTGATCAGCCAAAGGTGATCGAGCATCCCTCTGCAAACGAGTAATGAGCGGAGAAATTTTCCCTACATCCCCTTACACGGACAGCCGCCGAATTTTGCCAAACGGACAACGAAAAAAGCAGCAAATCTTTTTCAGACTTACTGTTTTTCATGCCGACGGTGGCGGTGGGTTATTCAGTTGTGGGCTGTACCGTCATTCTCTAAAACGGAATTTGAAGATTGCGGCAAGCAGCGTTTGTGTGATGTAGTCCTCCGCGTCCGGGTTAAACTGCCCGTTTACGAAAGCGGAGAAATGTATGTGCCGACGGTAATGCTGCAAAACGGTATTGAATGCCTCCGGCTCGCCGCTGGCGGCCTGCACGATTGTTCCATAGGGGAGAAGTCAGCTATTCCTCATACGTCATTCCCTCCATTTCCTCATAAAGCCGCCGTAAGGATTTGCGGATATGGTAGCCGGTGGCGCTGCGGCACCCCCGTACCGTTTCTCGATTTTCTCCTGCGAAAGACGGCGGTAAAAAGACAGGTAAAGCATTTCCTGTTCCTCTACCGGCAGACGGGAGAGGGCTTGTACCAGCAGGCCGTTGTTCAATATAACCGTATCGCCGCAAAGGTTCAGTATATATTCCTCGTCCGGCTCCGGGGCTTGAAAACATTTATCATTCGTGCCTAATGGGTGGTGCTTTTCTTCTGTGAGGTATTCAAGGGATATTTCTCTTTTGTGTTTCCGGCTCCAGTCCCGCAAAGCGATGTACTTGGCGTTACGGATAACGACAACGCAAAAGGCATGGAACGTGTACTCGATATGCTCCTTGTATTCTTCTGTACAAGACATAGAAAATCCCCCTTTCCTCCACAACGGAAGGGCTGTGCATGGTTGGCTGCTTTATGATAACAGGGGGGCGGCAGCACTCTTTGCTGTCGCCCCTTGATTACCCTCCTGCAAAGACGGGCGGGGCTGTCAACGGCGGCGCGAAGTGGCGTTCATCTTGACCGTTGACTAGCTCGGCTGGCTTTGCTATTTCGTTTGGGTAATTTTACTTTTTGCGAACAGGAATCCATATTTCGCTATAATAATCTTCATCTCCGGTGCCGTTCGCATAATCATCCGGATTACTGTACATCTCGATATGATACCCGGCGGCAATTTCGTAGTCTTTATTCTGCGGCAGCCATTCCGAAAAAATTTTTTTGTGAATATCATGTAAAGATAAAGTGTTTGCAAGCGCGCCTTTGCATGGAAAGACAGCCCATGTATATTCGGGGATAACCTGCGTAACAAAATCAGCCGGAATTTCGTTGAGCGGGTTATAGTTATCGGCAATTAGATACTCAAATTCAGTGCCATTCATAGTGCTGTCTATGGATATTCCATACATGCTGTCAATCATCGTGTTTTTTCCTGACTGATTAAAGGCAGTCCAGAATTTTGGGATTTCAGTATCGGCGTTTTCGTACTTGAATACCGCCGATACTCCTACCACGGTAAATGGTGCTTTTTTAACAATTTTGTAGTCCATAGTATAACCTCCTGTTAAAATTAGTTTGATTTTTAGAGGGGCAAATGACTTTATCATTACCTCTCCTTTGCGTATGGCAGTAGGGGTAGCACCATGAAAGCGAAGGAATGCTTTTGTAAAGCTATCTGGCGAATCATATCCGTACTCAAGCGCAATATCAATTATTTTCCTGTCGGTAGAAACAATTTCACTTCCAGCAAGCGTTAGTCTGCGCCTTTTGACGTATTCTCCAACCGTAAAGCCACAAAGCATAGAAAACCCTTTTTGAAAATAATACGGGGAAATGTTCGCTTGTTTTGCAATATCTGCAATCGTCAATTCTTCTGTGATATGGCTTTCAATATAGTTAATTGCTTCACTGATACTTTCACTCCATTCCATGTTGTTACCTCCTCTGCATATATGGATTCTACACTTTTTGAAAATCGTTTTCCCGATTTTTTATGCTCAAAGTTGTCTATACTTTCTTACGAAACATTTTACACTAATCTTTTCAAATTACAATGTGAACCAAAGGAATAGTAAGGTGGCTATCAATCAAATTATTGTGTGTTACTTTATGGCACATGAGCATTGTCACAGCCTTTGTTGTCGTCTTTATCTTTGCCCTGTGCAATGTCATTTTGACGGCGATTTTCACATAGTCTGCTGATTGCAGACCAATGTGTGCCTCCCTTTTGGTACAGTAGTGATGAGAGGGGGAAGCAAAATGAAAAAATGGAATAAATGTCTGTTGATCTCCTTGATCGTCGCCATCCTGTATCTGGGCTACTCCATCGTATATTGGAGTCAGGCGGGAGAGGGAACGCAGGGAGCGCAAGCGCTGGGAGCGTCGCTCGCCGCTGCCGTGGTCATGCCGCATCTGCTGTGCACGGGAATCGGCGCGGTATTCAACGCGCTGGGCATGCTGATGAACAAACGTGCGTTTGCACTGACGGCCGGTATTTTGTACGCCGTTGCCATGGTGCTGTTTCCGATGTATTTCTTTTTCGTCATCTTGGAGATGATCCTGTGCTTTGTCGCATTTGCCCGCATGAAGCCAAAGCAATCGTAAGAGCCGCGCAAGGCTCTTTTTTTCTCCTGCATTTTCATAAGCGGCAAGAGATCAAAAAAAGAGCAGCTTTGAAAGGCTGCTGATGCAGGATAGGGGAAAGAAAAAATCTATGGCAGTCGCCCTTTGCATTCAAACGCTGCTTGCCGATATGTCCGCTATCACTTGTCATTTTTATCAAATAGGGCGAGCACTTCGATGAGCGCCGCCAAACCGCCAAACAGCAAAGAGAGGATACAGTAGATCGAAGACTGCTGCACGGTGTAGAGAAGCATTAGAGTGAGAGAGAAGATCGCCAGCGCGATCGGATGTTCTTTTTTATTCATTGCAGTTTTCTTCCTTTCCGACTACGTCACGTTTCCCGTTCTCAAATAGAGACGAAGATTCTTCTTTTATGTTACCATAGCCAAGGCGCTTTGTGAATGTTCTTGTTCGTTTTAAAACGTGGCGGATGTGATTGTCCTTCTTTCTCGAGCACAGATTCATGTATCGTTCATCGGCGATATGATATAATGGGTTGGGTAATCTATCAAAAGGAAACAGCTTCACGCTGATCTTTAGATGAGATAGACACACAAAGAAAGAGGGGAAGACTCATGATACAGGATCTTGCAGAGCATCGCTTCGATAATCAATATCACCCGCAGCTGCCCAAAGCAAGCGATCAGGTGCTGCTCTATCGAAAGGATCGCATCTTCATGAGAGAGGACGGCGCTTTTTTGACCGTGCGCATGCTGAATGAGGAAGATCGAACGCATTTGCAGTATTTGTTTCGCGTGGATGATACTGCGTATTTCACCAGCTTATCACAACCGCTGTATCAGGCGCAGGGGTATGCATGGCAGACGATTCGCACGCTTCGCAGTGCAGTGGATCGTGTGAATGCCTTTGCGGGTGTCAGCGGCTATCAGCTGTGGAAGTGGTATCAGTCGCACCATTTCTGCGGGGGATGCGGCAGCA
The DNA here is from genome assembly GCA_965119685.1 of Merdibacter sp. Marseille-QA0792. Classification (GTDB taxonomy): domain Bacteria; phylum Bacillota_I; class Bacilli_A; order Erysipelotrichales; family Erysipelotrichaceae; genus Merdibacter. The sequence continues at coordinate 1,588,010 of OZ221971.1, forward strand.
CCATGCACCATGATGAGAAAGAGCGGATGCTGTATTGTGAGCGCTGCGGTATCATGGAATACCCGAAGATCTGCCCGGCGGTCATCGTCGCCGTAATGGACGGCGATCATCTGTTGCTGACGCGCTATGCGGGCAGAAGCTATCGCAGGGATGCGCTGATTGCCGGCTTTTGCGAGATCGGCGAATGCTTGGAGGATACGGTGCGCCGCGAGGTGATGGAGGAAGCGGGGCTTGCAGTCAAGCATATCACCTATTATAAAAGCCAGCCGTGGTCGTTTACCGATACCTTGCTGTGCGGTTTCTTCTGCGAGGTGGATGGCAGCAGCGCCATCACCATGGATACCCACGAGCTCTCCATGGCGCGCTGGGTCAAACGGGAAGCGATACCGGATGACAGCGAGGGCATCTCCTTAACGGGAGAGATGATGCGCGTATTCAAAGAGGGCGGGCATCTCGATCCCCAAACGAAGAAAATTGTGGTAAAATGAGAACAACAAAGGGGGAGGACGATGTGATATGCGTTTGATTTCATGGAATGTCAACGGGCTGCGCGCCTGTATCAATAAAGGGTTTTATGAATATTTCCAAGCGAGCGATGCAGATATGTTCTGCTTGCAGGAGACGAAGATGCAGCCGGGACAGGCGGAGATCGTCAGCGAGGGCTATCATCAGTATATGAATTCCGCCGTTCGCAAAGGCTACAGCGGCACGATGGTGTTCAGCAGACAGACGCCCTTGCAGGTGCGCTATGGGATCGGCATCGAAGAGCACGATCAGGAAGGACGCGTCATCACCTGTGAATATGAGACGTTTTTCTTGGTGACATGCTATACGCCTAACTCCAAGGAGGGGCTTGCCCGCTTGGATTACCGCATGGAATGGGAGGACGCCTTTTTGGCATATCTCAAAGGCTTAGATGCGATTAAGCCGGTGATCTTATGCGGCGACCTCAATGTTGCCAAGGAGGAAATTGATCTGAAAAATCCCAAGAGCAACCGCCGCAACGCCGGATTCAGCGATGAGGAACGTGATAAGATGCGCACGCTGTTAGCCAATGGGTTTACGGACAGCTACCGTTATCTCTATCCCGATAAAGAAGGCGTGTACTCATGGTGGAGCTATCGCTTTAACGCCCGCAAGAACAACGCGGGGTGGCGCATCGACTACTTTATCGTATCGGATCGCTTAAAAGACAAGATCATCGACGCCAAGATTCATACCGATATCTATGGCAGTGATCACTGTCCGGTGGAGCTGGAGATCGATCTGTGAACAAAGGCAGGCCGCTGCCTTTTTCTCATGCTTTCGACTCATAAGCGTCCATCGCTTTTTCTGTTACATCCTTGCAATTCGTTATCTGTTTTTTATGAGAAGCATGCTATAATAGACGAGGTGATTGCGATGATAGCATTTATGAAAGGAACGATTTACAGCGCACAGGCCGATTCCGTCATCATTGAAAACAACGGCATCGGTTATCGGGTCTATACGCCAAACCCGCAGGCGCTGCGTCTTGGTCAAGAGACGATCCTCTATACCTATCAGCAGGTGCGTGAGGATGATATCTCGCTGTTTGGCTTTGAGAACATGGAGGGCTATGAGGTGTTTGTGCGCCTGATTTCGGTCAAGGGCGTCGGCGCGCGTACGGCGTTAGGGATGTTAGCCGCCTGCTCGCCGAAGCAGATCATCGCCTATATTGAAAACAACGACGTCAAAGCGCTGAAAGCACTGCCGGGCATCGGCGCAAAGAGCGCTTCGCAGATCGTATTGGATCTCAAAGGCAAGCTGGTGGAAGAAAGCAAGGAGATCGCCGCAGCGGAAAATGAAGAGCTGGCGCTGGCGATGGAAGCGCTGAAGTCCTTAGGCTATCGCAGCGGGGAGCTTGCTTCCCTGCAAAAGGAGCTGGCGGGGTTAGCGCCGATGCAAAGCGACGCCTATATCCGTAAAGCATTATCCATACTGGCAAAGAAAAGCGGGGTATGAGCATGGAGAGAATCGTATCAAATGAAAAAGAGCGTATGGACGAGGGCGAATGCAGCCTGCGTCCGCGCTTACTTTGTGAATATATCGGTCAGCGGCAGCTGAAGGATAACCTGCGTGTGTTTATCGATGCCGCCAAGCAGCGAAGCGAGGCGCTCGATCATGTGCTGCTGTATGGTCCTCCGGGACTTGGCAAGACGACATTGTCTTACATTTTAGCCAATGAGATGGGCGGCCATTTAAAGGCGACCAGCGGACCTTCGATTGAGAAAAGCGGTGATCTGGCGGCGATTTTATCGACGCTGGAGGCCGGTGATGTCTTGTTTATCGATGAAATTCACCGTCTGCCTAAACAGGTGGAGGAAATCTTATATCCGGCGATGGAGGATTATTGCATCGACATCATCGTCGGCAAGGACAGCGCGACGATGCGCTCCATCCGTCTCGACCTTCCCCCTTTTACCTTGGTAGGAGCGACGACGCGGGCCGGCGATCTGACGGCGCCTTTAAGGGATCGCTTTGGCATCAGCGCACAGCTGGAGTTTTATGAGTTAAACGATCTGGAACAGATCATCCGCCGGACCGCCAAGGTGATGGACACGATCATCGACGAAAACGCCGTGCATGAGATCGCGCTGCGCTCGCGGGGAACGCCGCGCATCGCCAACCGTCTGTTTCGCAGGGTGCGCGATTTCGCGCAGGTGCTCAATGAGGGCGTCGTCTCCAAAGAGGTGGCCAAAGAGGCGTTAGACCGCTTAAAGGTCGATCATCTGGGCTTGGACAATGTCGATCACAAGTATATCAAGGGCATCATCGAACGCTTTCACGGCGGTCCGGTCGGCTTGGAGGCGATCGCCAGCTCCATCGGTGAGGAGAGCATGACGCTGGAGGACGTCTATGAGCCCTATTTATTGCAGATCGGCTTTATCAACCGTACGCCGCGGGGACGTGTCGTCACCGAGAAAGCCTATGCGCATTTCGGATATGTGCAAAAGGAAGGGCTGTTTGCCTTTGCGGATGTCAGCGCTTCACAAACAAACGAGTGAGCAGCGCACACACCAGCCACAGCGCGCTGTGGGCGCACAGATGCAGCCACCCGGTGTTCTCTTGCAGCAAAAGGGCGCACAGGGTCAGCACGGTTACCATGAAAAGTGCTTGTAAAAGCGCTTTTTTTTCGATGAGCAGACCAAAGATGAGCCCGCTGAGCGCAAACGCGAGATAGGGAAGCACGGTGTTGAGCAGATGATAAGTAAACGCGTCGATGAGGGAGAGCGCGTATAAGGAGGAAGAAATGAGAGAGAATAAAAGCAGACATCCGGCGATGAGTCCGAAAGCGAAAACATAAGGACGCATCCATGGTTTCATGTGTTTCACCTCAATGTAGCGTATGTTGGAAAGGATGAGTTTATGATGGAAGAATTTGGCTCTTACATGGAGCTGATGATGAAATGTGTCGTCGTGTATTTTGTAATCATTCTGGCACTGCGGCTGATGGGCAAGCGGGAGGTCGGAGAGCTGAGCGTCTTTGACATCGTCATCTATCTGGTCATGTCGGAGCTGTTAGCCATCTCGATCAGCGATCAGCGCGCCAGCATCTTTCATTCCTTGGTGCCGATCGCCATCCTCGCCTTTTTACAGATTGCGATCTCCTGGGTGCTGTTAAAAAGCAAGCGCATCCGCGATGTGTTTGACGGCAAGGCGGTCATTCTGATCGAAAACGGTAGTATCGACCAGCGGGTGATGCGCAGGGAGCGTTACAGCATCGATGATTTGATGTTTCAATTACACAGCAAGGATCTCTCCTCCCCCGATGAGGTGGCCTTCGCCATTTTGGAAAATAACGGCACGCTGTCGATTCTTCCTAAAAAAAGCTGCCGTGTCCGCTATCCGCATCCGTTGATCAGCGATGGTCAGGTGAACAGGGAGGCGCTGGCGCACATCGGCAAAGATGAGGCGTGGCTCACCCAAGAGATGGCAAAGCAGGGGGCGCAGGTGCAGGACGTCTTTTTGTGCCTGTATCAAAAGGACGGGCTGTTTGTGATGAAGCGGCAGCTGAAATGAGCGAATAAGAAAATATGACGAAGGCACTTACAGAGCAGCTGCATATGTCATCAGCAGCAGATAGGCGTCATCTCATACGGCGTGTTTGACGGCGCTGATGCAGATAGCAGTGAATTAAGCGAAATGCGTGGAGAAACGTGGTGATGAGCATCCCGCCCGCTAACGCCAGCAGCAGCGCGTCTTCTTGTATGATCGGGGTGAGGAAGCAGACGCACAGCAGACGAAAGAGCGAGCCGATCAGCGTATCGCAAAACGCTTTGGCACTGAGGGAGCAGGCATGCAGCAGCGCGCTGAGAGGCGGCTGCAAGCCATAGAAGAGAAAAGGCAGAGAGAGCATCCGCAGCTGTTTGGCACCGACGCTCGTATGGTAAAACAGCAGGAAGAGCTGCTCGTGAAAGCAGTAGCATATAAGGCTGTACCCCGCGCCGAACAAAAAACAGGAGCAAATGATTTGCAGGCAGCTGCGCTTTGCCCGCTTTTTTTGATGATGAGCGATTGCATAGGTAAAGGAAGGCAGCAGGTAGTTGCTGAGGGTGATGCTCAAAAAGCTGGGCATCGTCAGCAAGGGCAGCGTATAACCGTTCAAAATGCCATAGCTCTCGACGATCTGAGCGGACAGAGATGCCGGGACAAACAGCAGCATGAGCACCGGCTCTAAAAAGTAAGTGAAAGAGCCGCTGATGCGGCTGCCCATCATCGGCATGGAGATTTCCAGCACCTCTTTGAGCTGTTCCGGCTTTACCTTTGCAAGCACCTTAGGCGCAATGTGGATGTGGTGAAAGGAAAAACGCAGATGGATGAACATGTAGAGACAGCTGGCGATTTCGCCGACGCTGACGCTGAGCATCGCCAAGGTCGCAAGCGCGATGGGATCTTGGAGGGGAAAGCATTGAAAGCAGATGACGAGAAAGAGGATGCGGGATGCTTCCTCATAAAGCTGAGTGACGTTGGCGGAATAATGGTGCTGAATGCCTTGCAGATATCCTTTTAACAGACCGCTGAGCGCTACGGCGGGCAACAGGGGTAAAATGGCGCGCAGCACGGGGATGAGACGGATATCGTGCAGCAGTTCTTTGGCGAAAAAGGGAAGGATGCAGGAAAACACGGCGATGGTGAGCGTGACGGTGAGGGCGCTGATACCGGCCGCAGCCGCTAGAGGAACCTTCGGATCGCGGCTTTGAGCGCTCAGCTTGCTTAAAGCGGCGGGAATCCCCTGCTGGACGAGACTGATGAAAAACACCATGGTCGGTGCAACGATTGAATAGTAGCTCATCGCCTCGCTGCCCAGCTTACGGGCCAACAGGATGCGCACCAAAAAGGAGAGCACCTTTGCGAGCACGGAGATGTAAATCAGATGAAAGGCGGAAACGACAACGGTTTTTCTCATGGTATCACACTCATGCTATATGTATGAGAGAAGCGAATGGGATATGCGCTTGCATGGGAGTGCATGCGATCCATGAAATGATTTTGGGAGGGGGAACAGGATACGTTGATGAGTGCGTCATACAGGGACTATTCAAACAAGCAGCACAGTGTTTTCCGTGAATGGCGCATCATTGAAAGAGCGGCGTTTGTTCCTATCTGATATAGGATACCTGCACAGGAAAAAATACCGCAGAAAATGTCGTCTGCTCCTTTTGTCCCTGATCCTTGATAACTGCATGTGGGGTGCAGGTATTAAGATAGAAAAAATACATACAAAACTTGCGGGAATGATGGTATAATGGTAAAGCTATATTTCGGGGAGGGGGACAAGCGATGGAACAGTGGTTTGAGAATCCTTACATTCAGCTTGCCATCCAGCTGCAGCTGAGCAGACTACAGCGTGAACAGCTGGCTTCTCTGACATATCAACATCTGGAGGATACACTGCGGGGCTATATTTGGAAGCGAAAGCAGCCGCAGGACTTGCAGGAGGCAGTCGGCGACATTCTGAAGCTGAGCGTGGGGGAGATCGTCGCCTATCTGACGAAGCAGGTCGTCATCATGGGGAAGTCTGCTGACATCGATGAGGTGTATCGTAAAATTGGAGGAAGGAAGCAATGAAGAAAACAAGATTGGCCGCCTTTGGCATCATCGTGGCAACCATCATCGCCGTGATCGTCACGTTTGCCTCAGACATCCGTAACAGCATGACGCTGGGACTGGACTTGCAGGGCGGATTTGAAATTCTCTATCAGGTAACGCCGTTAGAGGGGCAGGAGATGCCGGATATGGAGGCGGTGGTGTCGTCGGTGCGCCGCCGTGTCGATGTGTTAGGAGTGAGCGAGCCGGAGATCACCGTGGAAGGGAGCGACCGCATCCGCGTGTCATTAGCCGGTGTGGACAGTCCCGATCAGGCGCGCCGCATCATTTCCTCGACGGCGAATCTGACCTTTCGCGATGTGAACGACAATCTGCTGATGGACGCCAGCGTTTTAAAAGAGGGCGGCGCATCCATAGGGCAGGATCAGTATGGCAACTATGTCGTCAATCTCAGTCTCAAGGACTCCGATACCTTTTATGAGGTAACCAGCCAGATTGCACAAAAGAGCAGCGGACAAAATCTCATCGTCGCCTGGCTGGATTATGAGGAAGGGCAGTCTTACGCGGCTGAATCGCGCAAAGAGGAGCCGGCGTATATCTCGGCGGCCAGCGTGTCGCAGGGAATCAGCGGCAACAGCGCGCAGATCAGCGGCAATTTCACCTTGGAGAGCGCTACGGAATTAAAAGATCTCATCAATTCCGGTTCTCTGCCGGTACAGCTGAGCGAGCAGTATTCCGATGTCGTATCGGCCGATTATGGCATCGATGCCTTTTCGACGACGATGTTTGCCGGAGCGCTTGGCGTCGCGGCCATCATGCTGTTTATGATCGCTGTCTATCGTCTGCCGGGGGTCATCTCCGCCATTACGTTAGCCGTTTACATCTTCGTCGTATTCTTGCTTTACAATGCGATGGGCGCCGTATTCACCCTTTCGGGCATCGCGGCTTTAGTGCTGGGTGTCGGCATGGCGGTGGACTCCAACATTTTGACCTTTGAACGTATTAAGGATGCGATGTATCACGGGCGCAGTGTCAAGATCGCTTTCCAGGAGGGTTCCAAGGAATCTTTCCGTACGATTTTGGACGCACAGCTGACGACGCTGATCTCGGCGGTGATTCTCTATCTGTTAGGAAGCGGCAGCATTAAGGGCTTTGCGACGATGCTCATCGTCTCGACGCTGACGACGCTGTTTCTGATCGTGTTTGTCGCCCGCTTCCTGCTGGGATTGTTGGTAAAGAGCGGCTGTCTTGATGGCCGTTATGCCTGCTTTGGCGTGCGCAAGAGCGATGTGCCCGATGTTTCCAAGGGAGAGGAACGCCGAAAGCTCTCCGTCTTTGCTCATTTTGACTTTGTCGCTAAGGCGAAGTATTTCATCATCACCTCCTGCGCGATTCTCGTCATCGCTTTGGGATGTATGACGTACCATGGCATCAACGGGGAGGGAATCATGAATTTCGGCATTGATTTCTCCAGCGGTACAAGCCTGATCGTGCAAAGTGATCAGACGATTGATTCCGATGCGCTGAGCGCGCAGTTATCCCAGCTTGGGGTGGAGGCGGACAGCATCCGTTTAGGCGGCAGCGATAACACCAACGCCAACGTCTATATCAAAGAAGCGATCGACAGCGAAACCCTCAGCAGTGTCAAGGCGGCATTGCAGGATACCTACGGACATGAGGTCAACGATAATATCGTCACTCCAATCATCGGCCGGGAGCTGGTGCGCAACGCCATTCTCATCTCCCTGCTGGCATGGGTGGGAATCCTGATTTACATCTCGCTGCGCTTTAAATGGGATTATGCGTTTTCCGGCATCGTGGCTTTGGTGCATGACGTCCTCATCATCTTAGCGTTCTGTGCGATTTTCAGATTGGAGATCAATACGGAGATCGTAGCGGTGCTGCTGACGATCATCGGCTATTCGATTAACAACTCGATCGTCGTCTTCGACCGCATCCGTGAAAACGTCCGCAAGACACATCGCCGTTTGGAAAAAGAGGAGTATCACGCGCTGGTCAACGAAGCGCTCGCTTCTACCTGTACGCGTTCTGTCTTCTCGACGCTCACGACGATGCTGCCGGTGATCGCACTGCTGGCGTTTGGCAGTGACAGCATTTCCGTCTTTAATCTGACGCTGCTCATCGGTTTGATCGCCGGCGCCGGATCTTCCTTGTTCATCGCGGCTCAGGTATGGTATCAGCTGCGGCTGCACAAAAAACCGAAGAAGGCAAAAAAACGCAAGCCTTCCAAGGGGAAGAAAGAGCTGGATGAGGTTGTCATTCCGGGCATCAATGACTAAGTGAGAAAACCGCACGGGAGGTCTGTGCGGTTTTGCCGTTTCGTTGACTGTCGGCGAAAGTGTGTCCGGCGGTTGACGGCGCATACAATCGCATTTGTGAGCATACGGCTTGATCGCATGTGTCCATGGCGTTTAGCTTGCCTTGGGAAAGCGCAGGCGATGGATGGCAGAGATGCAAGTGACAGGAAAATATGCCTGATGGGCGAGAAAGCCCTTTTTTGAAAAAACTGTTTGGGATTTCAGCTTGATGAAATGATCGAACAGATAAGGAAGAAATCTGGTTTTGCAGGGTGAGGATGAATCAAGCACAGGGAAAGAAGGGAACGCTATGAGAGTAGTGAGCATTGATCAAAAACGGGAAGAGGAGCTGGCGGAACGCTTTGGGCTGTCGCCTTTATGCGCGCGGGTATGCGCCTGCAAAGGGAAAAGCGATGCACAGGTGGCGGCGCTGATCGCTTCGCCCGCATTGTCAGATCCCTTTGCGGCAAAAGGGATGACGGCGTTTGTCTCGCGCTTGAAGCAGGCGCTAGAGGCCAAAGAAAAGGTGCTGGTCTGCGGTGACTATGATGCGGATGGCATCTGTGCGACGGCAATCATGGTAGACGCCTTGCGCCGCTATGGGCTGACGGTCGGCTTTTATATCCCTGATCGGATCAAAGAGGGGTATGGCTTGAACGTTAGGATTGTAGAAATGGCGAAACAGCGCGGCTATACGCTGTTAGTGACCGTGGATAACGGCGTGCGTGCGTTTGCGGCGCTGGCGCGGGCGCGGCAGCTGGGAATTACGGTGCTGGTGAGCGATCATCATGTGATGGAAGAAGCGGCGTTGGATTGCTTTGCCCTGCTGCATCCGCATACGATGGGAGAAGCCTTTGAAACGCTGAGCGGCGCCGGAGTGGCGCTGGAGCTTAGCCGGGCGCTTGGCTGTGAAAATGATCGGCAGATCGTCTATGCCGGAATTGCGGCCATCGGCGATGTGATGGAGATGCGCGGGGAGACGCGGGCGATCGTCAAGCTGTGTATTGCACTGCTCTCCAAGCAGAAAGTGCGCAGCATTCAGCTGTTGGCAAACGATTCCTCACCATGGGATGAGAGCAAGATCGCCTTTCAGATCGTTCCCAAGCTGAACGTGACGGGCAGGTTAGCCGATCGCTGCAACGTCAACAACACCGTGCGCTATCTGTTATCTGATAATGGCAGCGACCTGCTCAATGTCAGCAAGCAGATCACCACCCTAAACGAGATGCGCAAGGCGATGAGCGCCCAGATGGTAGAGAGGGCCAAAGAGAGGCTTTCCTTGCACAGCTCGTTTCTCATCGTCAGTGATCCCAGCTTTCATGAGGGGATCGTCGGCTTAGTCGCCGGCAAGCTGTGCGAGATGTATGCGCGTCCCTGCATGGTGCTCGCATGGAAGGGCGATTTGCTGAGAGGCTCGATCCGCTCCGTTGAAGGTGTCGACCTCAGTCATTTTTTCGACGATCTCTCCTGTTTAAAGGAGTATGGCGGACATGCGCAGGCAGCCGGCATTGCGTTTGACCGTAGCGATTTAGCAAAGGTGGAGCGCTATGTGGAGACGCGCATGCAATCACTGCTGCCCTTAGCTTCACCTAAGATCGATTATATCCCGCTCTTGAAAGAGCTTGCCACGGTGGAACAGGTGGCCTCCTTGCAGCAGCTGCGTCCTTTTGGCAACGGCTTTGAAGAGCCCCTGTTCGCATTAAAGGATCTCACCATCGTCGATACTCGCACGCTGGGAGGAGAACAGCACATGAAATGGGTGGAGGAAAGCGGTATGGAGCTGCTTTACTTTTATGCCAAAGAGCGCATGGCGGATTTCAAAGAGGGCGGATTTTGTCAGTTTGGCGGTACGCTGAGCATCAACCAATTCCGTCATCAGCGCAAGGTCAATATGATCCTGCGGGAGATTGAGCGCTGAATGGGCGATATTCATGGAAAAGAGCGAGGAAAGTTGTGAGAATTACGCGCTTCTTCTGTCAAAAAAACGCAAAATCTGCTATAATAGCTTGCGTATAACGAGGGGGAATGGATCATGGAGCTCAAGAACTACATCGCCTCAATCGAGGGCTTTCCCAAGGAGGGAATCATCTTTCGCGATGTGACGCCGTTATTGGCGGATGCGAAAGCGTTTCGTCATGCGTGCGATGCGTTAGCCGCCTTTGCCAAACGCTTGCAGGCGGATGTCATCGTCGGTCCAGAATCGCGCGGGTTTATGTTCGGCACGGTAGTTGCCTATCAGCTGGGGATCGGCTTTGTGCCGGTGCGCAAGCCGGGCAAGCTGCCGCGCAAAACGCTGCAGTGCTCCTATGATCTGGAATATGGCTCCAATACGCTGGAGATGCACGTAGACAGCATTCAAGCGGGGCAGCGCGTCGTCATCATCGATGATCTGTTAGCTACCGGAGGAACCGCAGAAGCGAGCAAGAAGATGATCGAGCAGCTGGGCGGCAAAGCGGTGGGCTGTGCGTTCATCATCGAGCTGGAGGATCTGCATGGCAGGGATGTGCTTTCGGACATGGAGGTGCTTTCCTTACTGACATACGAAGGTGAGTAGCGCTCACCTTTTTATGCAATGGGATTATGATGGAAGAGAGGTGATGCACGATGGTAAACAAGAAGTCCGTCGTATTTGAAGAAGTGCTGGAAGAGGTCAAAAAATATATTCACAAGCCGGAGAACATCGATCTGATCACCAGAGCGTATCTGTTTGCCAAAGAGCAGCACGAGGGGCAGTTTCGCAAAAGCGGCGAGCCTTACATCATCCATGCGGTGCAGGTCGGCTATACGTTAGCGCTGCTGCGTACCGGCCCTAAGACGGTCGCAGCCGGCTTTCTCCACGATACGGTGGAGGACTGCGAGGTGGAGCGGGAGGACATCGCCGCACTGTTTGGCGAGGAGGTCGCTTCCTTGGTCGAGTCAGTGACGAAGATCGGCGCTTTGAAATTCAAGGATGAAAAGGAGTATCTCGCCAGCAATCACCGCAAAATCTTCATCGCCATGGCAAAGGACGTCCGCGTGATTTTGATCAAATTGGCCGATCGTCTCCACAACATGCGCACGCTGCAATACATGAGCGAGCCGAAACAGAAGAAGATCGCTTCGGAAACGCTGGAAGTCTATGCGCCGATTGCACACCGCTTAGGTATCAGCGAGATCAAAAACGAGCTGGAGGATCTCAGCTTTAAATACCTCAACCGCGAGCGCTACTTTGAAATCGCCAAGCTGGTGGAAAAGCGCGAATCCGAGCGTGACGCACAAGTACAGCACATGATCAGCGAGATCAGCGCCATGCTTGATGAACACCGCATTCCTTATCGGATCTTCGGCCGCAGCAAGCATCTTTACAGCATCTATAAGAAGATGATTACGAAGAACAAGCGCTTTGAAGAAATCTTGGATCTGCTGGCAATCCGCGTCATCACCGATACCGAGGTCAGCTGTTATGAGGTGCTGGGTTACATTCATGCCAAATACCGGCCGATTCCGGGCCGCTTTAAGGATTATATCGCCATGCCGAAGGTCAACATGTATCAGTCGCTGCATACGACGATCGTCGCCGGGGACGGAGACATCTTTGAGGTGCAGATCCGCACGGAGAAGATGGATGAGATTGCCGAGCGAGGCGTTGCGGCACACTGGCGTTACAAGGAGACGCAGTATGGCGGACAGGAAGTGGAACAAAAGGAGATTGAGGAGCAGCTGCACTGGTTCAAGGACTTCTCGCTGATGAGCGATGAGGAAAGCGATGATCCTTTGGAGTACATGAACGTCTTGCAGAGGGATATCTTTGAAGCAAACGTCTATGTGCTGACGCCTAAGGGGCGAGTCATCGCTCTGCCCAATGGTGCGACGCCGATCGATTTTGCCTATCGGGTGCATACGGAAGTCGGCCATCATACCGTCGGAGCGACGATCAACGGTGCGATCGTCCCGCTCAATACGCCGCTGAAGACCGGTGATGTCGTCAGCATCCGCACCAGCAATCAGTCCGGCGGTCCCAGCGAAGACTGGCTGAAAATCGTCAAATCTCCGCATGCCCGCAACAAGATTCGCTCGTTTTTCCAAAAGCAGGAAAGTGAAAAGCGTTCCGCTTTAGTGCATAAAGGCGAGGGAATGCTGGAGGAGGAGCTGAAAAAACGCGGATTAGAGGAAAGTCTGCTCAACCATAAACGGCTGGAACAGATCGTCGGGTCGCTCTCTTTTAGCACGGTGGCGGACTTGATGGTTGCCATCGCCAATAAGCAGGTGTCCTTGCAGGCGGTGTTTGAGCGTCTGACGAAGCATAAGATCAGCGCTCCGATCGATAATGAGGATCTGCTGAAAATGTTTAACCGCACTGAGAACAGAGCGCGCAAGAAATCCTCCTGCGGGATTCATGTGCCGGGGATCGATACGATGATGGTGCAGTTAGCCGCCTGCTGTTCCCCGGTGCCGGGCGATGAGATCGTCGGCTACATCACCAAGGGGGCGGGCGTGCGGGTGCATCGCAAAGACTGTCCCAATATCGCCAATGAAAAACAGCGCCTCATCAATGTCGAGTGGGAGGATGGCCTGGAGGAAAAGAGCTACGATGTCGATCTGATTATCCATTCCAATGACCGCAGCTATTTGCTCAGCGATATCGTCACCGTTGTCTCACAGTGCAAAGCGCAGATGAACCATGTCGATTCCAAGGTCAATGATGACCGCATTACCGCAACGACGAAGATGACTGTCGGAGTGAGGGATGCAGCGCATCTGCGCATGCTGATCGCCAACCTGCGCAAAATCAACAGCGTCAACGACGTGGAGCGCGTCATTCATTAACCAAGTGAAATTGCAGAGTATTCGCTTTGGACAGGCAGTGTCAAAGAGAACGCTCTGCTTTTTTATATAATGGGAAGTAATTTTTATAAATGCTTTTGTCTTTGTCCGCTGAAAAGGGGAGCTTTTCGTATTATAAAACCAGATGAAATATTGTGATTTACAATCATGATAAATCAGCTGGTTTTCTTATTTTATGACAATTTCGCTCCATCGCTTAACGCATGATTTGCACATCGGTGCAACTTGATATAAATATCAAGGATATGCAGTGATCGCTGAAGAGGGGGTTTTCTATTTTATGACAATTTCGCTCCATCGCTTAACGCATGATTTGTACATCGTTGAATTTTGATGTAAATAACGATGATCTGCAATTTTCTCAATTCTCATAAAATAGCGCAAGATAGGGCTTGAAAAAACAGGGGGGGGGGGGGTGTTAAAATTGCCGTGTAGGGAATGTCGTCTCAACGCTGTGTACCTCCGGCGGGCGATGATGGGACAGCAAAGTAAATAACCTTGATCATCAGGCGCACAGCGAGCGAGACACTTTCTTTTGAAGAAGGATTGGAGAGGATTGCATTTGAAGAAACTAGCAAAAAAGCTTTTCACGGCAGTGCTGTCATTGATGATGCTGTTTACGCTGCTGCCGGGAACTTTGATTTTTGCGCAGGATTCGACGCTATCAGATCCGAGCACCTTGACCGGTTGGGAGGATGCGTTTGGGACGGAGAATACTCTGTCAACCAATGATATCGGACGGATTTGGGTAGACAAAAGCGTATCGACGAACAATGTTACGCTCTCAGGCGACATTGGACAAAATGTGACAATTAACAAAGCGGCGGATGCTGAATTTTTAGTAGGACTTTCCGCATTGGGATCTGCCGCGGACATTCACGGTGCGGTCAGTGTGCCGACGGATACGGTGTTTGTATTGGACATGTCACCGAAGATGCGGGGAAATAATGCAGAAGATATGTTTACAGCGGCGAATCAAGCGATTCAAACGCTGATGAAGGCAAATGAAAATAACCGCATTGCCGTCATCGCATATTCTAACAGGGCGGAAGTTTTGCTGCCGCTGAATCATTATACGAATACCGATGCGGATTATCTTTTGTACGATAATTATACTGCTGAAGCTAACGGCAAGCTTCTCGACGGCGGCAGTGTTACGGGAAACAGCTTTGAGATCCACGGCTCATTGAGCGGTGTTTCCAAAAATACGCAGGCAGGCATGTATTTAGGCATGCAGCAGCTGGCAGCGGTCAAAGATACGAGCGTAGAGGTCAATGGACAGCAGCTGACCCGAAAACCGCAGGCAGTGCTTTTATCGGAGGGAGAGCCGAAGCTGGGAAACACCAATTTTACCGCTCCCGCTACGGATGGGACTGTCGATATCGACAAACTCGGAGGAATCAATTACACAAGACATGCACAGACTTTTGCGCTGTTACTGACGGCTTCTTACATGAAGCAGGAGGTTACGAAGCACTATTACGGCGACGTCCCTGAAGCAGATGAAAGCGCGAGCATTTATACAATCGGCGTCAATATTGCTGATGCGGATTCTGTCGCCTTAGCTGAAATTGCGCTGAATCCGAAAGGTGAGTTATACGCGCCGGATCCAAGTGATGATGCGCAGGACTTTCTGGGTTATTTTAATGAATTTAATACCAATGGACAAGTGTCCGTATCTGCCGGAACTGGGGCCTTCAATGACAGGACATTCCAAAAGCCGGCAAATGTGGCGATCGACAGTTTGGCCTATAACGATGAATATTATTCTTATTCGCGCACCGACTCGAGCACCGGCGTCGACTGGAATAAGATCTTTCAAGAGATCACCGAAAATATCATCGAAAATGCACCGATGGCGCCGACTCAGGTAGAAGAAGGTGCTGCGGGAACCGGCGGAGAGAGCGGGAAACTCATCTTTACAGATCACCTTAGCAGCTATATGAAGGTGAGCGGTTCGCCGGTCGTCGTCTTTGCGGGAACAACCTATACAGCAACAGTGCAATCGAGCAGTCAGGATGAGACTACCTATGCTTTCAGCGGCAGCGTCGATGGAAACGGCGTCTATCCTAACGGTAATCTTGCGGATCTGTCTTTGAGCGTAAAGACAAACAGTGACGGGACGCAAACTTTGACATGGGAAATTCCGGCAAGCCTGCTTCCGCTGCGTACGATGAAGGTGGAGGGTACCTCCAATGGCGCGGAGATGAGCTATACCATTGTCAAAGATAAGGAAGCCTATCCAATTCGTCTGTTCTACTCGGTGAAACAGGAAAATCCATCTGCATTTACCGAGAAGGATAATGACTATTTGAACACCCATTCCAAGAATGGTAAAACAGTTTATTATGAAGGCGCATGGAGCGACGATGGCGATGAGAAATACGGAACGACCAGCGCAGTCTTTACTCCGGCGGATTCCAATGCATTTTATCACTATACGGAAGACACGCTGCTTTATGTGCTGCATAGCAATCAGGGATATCTGAGTGAGGCGCAGGCGAAAGCGGCAAACAAGACAGTTGTCGCACCGGGCAATCACACTCTCGTTGTCGACGGCGTGACGTATAGCCTGCAGCCTGCAACAGAATATGTATCCCAAAGAGCGTATTTCTATGCCCATACTTATTATCAGACAACGGGGATAGGAAATACGGCGGAAGAGTTGATAGATTACCATATGCTGGAGGACGGCAGCCGTATCAATACGGATGTGGTTGACGGCAATGTCGCATTGACGCCACAAGGCAATTTGTATGTAAAAGCCGGAACAAATAAATTGAGCCGCGTATCTGACGTAGCGGTGAATAAGACACAAAATGAAACGTCAACGGCGACGACTGTACGCCACCCGATCTATGATATGACACAGGGCGCACAGGTAACCGTCTATCTGGGCAATAACGGAAAGACGGAAAAAGATACCCCGAGCGGAACACTGAGTGTCAGTGTGGGAAATACGACGGCAGCTGCGGGACAAACGCTTCCGCCTGACGCTGATGATCAGGAATTTGAGTATAAGCTGGAATTATTCAATTACAGCGATTCAACAAATTTGACGGGAACGTACACTATTACGATTAAAGATGGTTCGGGAGTACTGAGTACGGCGCAAATTTCTACAAACGGTACGTTTAAGCTGAAAAAAGGACAAACAGCAGAGATTGCCGGGCTCCCTGCCGCAAGCGCTTATCGCTTAACGGAAACGCTGACAGCCGGTTATGAGCCGACGTATAGCGGAGACCCGCAGAGTATCAACGGAAATACGGGGCTCATTCAATACCGCAGCGCTTCAGCATCCGATGTTCCTTATGCTGAAGTCACAGTGACCCATACCTATGACAACACCAAAGTCGTCTATAACTTAAACTATAACGGAAATCCTCTGGAAAACGGAACTCTCCAACAAAACAGTCTGCCGGAGAGTCAAAGCGGACACGGCGGCGAGGAAATTACCCTTTCCGATAAAATACCGGTACTGACTTTCGGCGGGCAAAATAAAAAAGCCGTCTTTATCGGATGGTCACAGACAAAGAGTGCAAAAATTTACGGAGTAGAGGATCAAAGTGAGTATGAGACATGGAAGTCGAACAATCCGGTGTATGCGGCAAAGAGTTCATTCACAATCAACGCTATGACGGAGCTTTACGCCGTATGGGGCTGGGACACCAACGGTGACGGTACCCCGGATGTGGAAGAAACGTCTTACCAGCTGACTTATGACGCCAACGGGGGATACTTTGATCAGGATACAGGAAAACTGACAAAAGTAATTACAACGGTAAAGCAGGATGCTTATGTGCTGATGAAAAAGGGTGACAGCGCTCTGCCGACGCATGCCGATGCCGAATGGAACGGAAATAGTGTAAAAGTCGCTTTCTTAGGATGGTCAGCGACACAAGATACGAAGATATACAGTGTCAATGACACGTATCCGACCACAATCATCGCAAATACTAAAATTGACGCAAACAAAACGGTATATGCACTCTGGGGCTATGACAGCGCAGGAGACGGGATTGCTGACCTAGACAGAGAAACACATCAAATTACCGTCAATAGCGGAGAAAACGGCTCGGCATCTGCACAATACGGTGGAAAGACGAGCAAAACGGCGGCCGCAAAAACGATATACAATGTAATTGATGGGGACGATTTGACGATTCAAATACAGCCGGACAGCGGATATGCGGTCAAGACGATCACCGTTGATGGAACCACATTCTCTAACAGCAAGAATGCTGCCTCACCAAATGGAACGGGATATACATCAACCGATTTTGGAAGTCTCACCTTTCAAAAGGTAACCAGCAATCATACGGTATCGATTACCTTTGCGCCAAGCAGCGACGACCAGTATCCGGATGAACTGAACCGCACGCTGACATACGATGCTAACGGCGGCAGCGGCGGTCCGGGAATAGTGGAAGGACTCAGCGACAACAAGACTTATCAGCTGGATCAGAAAAATGTGCCGGCACATGCGAAGGCGGAGGGAAAATCTGTGGTATTCCTTGGCTGGACGCAGAGTGCAGAAACAAAAATCCTCACTGGGGATGATACGAAACCGACACTGCTAAAGACGGTGATGCCAAAGGGCGCTAATATTACGGTTTACGCTTTATGGGGCTATGATTCCAACGGTGACGGTGTGGCAGATATCGATGAAGCCAACGTCACCCTGAGCTATGATACCAATGGCGGAAACGACGATGGACCGATGGATGCGCAGATTAAGAGAAATGTCCCATATGCGCTGAATACCCAAAAAGTGCCGACTCACGCAAGGGATGCAGCTAGCGGCGATGCGATTGTTTTCATTGGCTGGACGGCGGCAAAAGATATAATGGTTTATGATGCTGACAGTGTATCTCAGCCAAGCATCATCACAGAGATTACGCCGGATGCGGATACGATTGTATATGCCGTATGGGGATTTGATCGAAACGAAGACGGTATCGCGGATGTGAAACAGGATACATATCGTCTGTTCTATGACGGCAATGCACAAAACGGCGGTAAGGTAGACGGCGTTTTGCAGGATCAAGGCAAATATGTGGAAAAACAGCAGGTACGCTTATCCGCGCAGACACCGACACACAGTGACATCGAACAAAGGAAGGTCGTATTTGTCGGATGGTCCAAGACAAAGACAACACAGATTTACGAAGAAGAGGACAAAGCGGTATTTGCGCAAGTTCAGCTGGTTTCTGATGTCACGTTCACATCACAGGATTGCACCGTTTATGCCGTGTGGGGTTATGATGATGACGATGACGGCAAAGCGGACGTCATTGCCGGAGAGTATGCGATTATTGCAGACAGCGGTGAAAACGGATCAATCACTCCTTCGGGAACCGTTTATGTCAAAGAAGGAGATACACAGTCGTTTACGATTCAGCCGAAGCAACAGTATGCTCTCAACACGATTACGATTGATGGTACGACCTATCATAACAACGGAGAGCTGCAATTGCCAAATCTCACTTTTACAAAAGAGAGCAAGACGTACAGCTATGAATTTGTTGATGTGACGCAGGCGCACAGCATTACGGTGACGTTTGCATTAGATGCCAACGGAAATAACATCCCGGATCAGTATGAGGAACCAGAGGAAATGTTCTATACGCTGAGCGTAGAAAACGGCAGAGGCAGCGGTACTTATGCAGCAGGGGAAAAAGTAGAGCTGGTCGCTTCAGTAATCGAAGGAAAAACCTTTGTTCGCTGGGTTAGCGATAACGGCGGTACATTTGCGGATGATACCGCAGAGAGGAGTGTATTTACGATGCCGGCAGCCGATGTGACGGTGCGTGCCGTATATGCGGATGTGGAGGATGAGGAAGATCAAATGGATCAGACGCTTACGCCTACTCCCAAACCGGGAGAAGATGAGGGATTGCCGAATGGAAACGACCCATCTGAAACGAAACCGCAGACGACGCCTTCAAAGGAGGAAAGCGCCGCAGATGATATCCAGACGGCGGCAGGAAATGAGCATTTGCAAAGCTGGTGGCTTGGAACACTCGGCGCCGGTGCGATGGCAGTGCTGTTGTTAGTTTGCAAGCGCAGCAAGAAGACGGATCACTAACCGTGTATATCCGTTCAAAGCCGTAAAGATGATACATATCTGCAAGTGAACGAATTGGCCGTGAAGGGCGGGGAAACCTGACTTTCACGGCTTTTTTATAGATGCGATCAGTCAAGCGTTCAGCGCTCATTGATCAACGGGTACAGAAAAGAGGAATACAGGATATCATGCGTGATCAAAAAGCTATGACAGAACAAAAGCGTTTGAAGATGTTTTTTCATAGTGAATGCCGTATGAAGATTTTATCGTTCGTACTAACATTCCCACTCTCTTGTATGTTTCTCATACAAAGCATAGGGAGGGTGTCTTATTTTTTCCAGCAGGCGCCGTATAAAAAAGCGGCATTGTTGTCCGAGGATTCCTGCAAACATCATGAAAATGAAGCACAGGTTTTATCAAAGGCGTATGAAAGCATAAAATAGGGGAGTGTATCTACATAAAAAGGAGAAATTCACCTGCCTGTGAAATGTTATGAAAGCGCTCACTACTTCGGCAGGGTTGGTCTTGAAATAATGGGGGGGGGGGTGTTAAAATATGTGTGTAAAGGGGAATGAACAAAAAATATTATTTAAAGAAACCTGACCGCGTGATGCAGCCGTGTTGACAGCGGTAAAGATTTTCCCTTTTAGGTAGTAGATGGGAGAGGATTGTATTTTGAAAAGAGTGATGAAAAAGATCTCCGCGCTGGCGCTATCGGCTCTGCTGCTCATTACGCTGCTGCCGGAGACCTTTGTTTTCGCAGAAAATCCGACGACGATAGCAGATCAAAGCACATTAACCTCATGGGAGGACGCCTTTGGGACAGCAGGCAGCCTATCCACAAGAGATGTCGGCAGAATCTGGGTAGACAAAAGTGTATCGACTGAGGATATTAGTCTCTCTGGTGATATTGGCAACGGCGCTAGTGAGGTTACGATCAGCAAGGAACAGGATGCGGATTTTTTAGTGGGATTGTCCGCACTGGGATCAGCCGCCAGCATCCGCAGTGAAATCAGCGTGCCGACAGATACGGTATTCGTTTTGGATATGTCACCGCGAATGGGGAAGATGGGCGTTACAGGCACGCAAGAGCAAAATGCTGAAAAGATGTTTAGAGCTGCCAATGCCTCGATTAAGGAACTGATGGAAGAAAACGAGAATAACCGAATAGCGGTCGTCGTTTATGCCAACGATGCGCAGGAGCTGCTTCCGCTGGATCATTATATCAATACAGAAGCAGATTATATTACATACGATAAGGACAGCGAAACGGCAAGCGCAAACGGACAGATAGCGGCGGATAAGATCGTGGATGGCGAATATCAAATCAAATCAGATGTCTCGAAGAATACGCAGGCGGGAATGTTTTTGGGGATGTCACTGCTTGAAAAGGCAGAGACAACTCTCGACGTACATGGTACTAAGTTTACCCGCAGTCCGCAGGTCATTCTGCTCTCGGAAGGAGAAGCGAAGCTCGGAGATACGGATTATACGAATCCACCGGTTGATGGAACGTCGTTCAATATTGGCAAATGGGGGGATAACGATCATAACGGAGATCGGGATGCGCAGACCTTTGCCGCATTGTTAACGATCGCCTATATGAAAGAGAAAGTGACTGCACATTATTATACGGGTCAGCCTAAGGCGGACGAGCGGTTACATATCTATACGATCGGTGTGAATATAGAAAGCGCAAACGCGCCGGAGCTGGCTAAGATCCTGCTCAATCCGAAAAAGGAGCTGACAGAGGGCACTAGTCAAGATGCCCAAGATTTTAGGGGGTATTTTTCAACATGGCAAACAACCGGCAGCGTTACGGTTAAAACGGGCGGCGGAACATTCGATGGAGGAAACCCAGAAAAAGTTACATTTAACAAAGAGGATGATACGGTCGAGATCGATACCCTCGCATACAATGATAAATATTACACGGTAGATGATAACAACTGGGAAGATGTGTTTGAAAACATCACACAGGGCATCCTTAACAGCGCTCCCAGCGCACCGACCGAAGTTGATGAGGGAGCTCCCGGTACCGGAGGAGAAAGCGGTAAGGTCGTGTTTACCGATCAGCTCGGCGCTTATATGAAAGTGACCGGAATGCCGTCGATCGTCTATGCGGGAGAGAAGCATTCGGCAGACAGTACGAAAGTTGAAGGAAATCAAACGTTCTATTATTTCTCAGGCATGGTTGATGATAATGGGGTGTATCCAGAGGCGAACCTTGCGGACATCCGCTTAGTGGTGTCTGAAGATGAAAACGGCATGCAAACCTTACTTTGGGAAGTTCCCGCCAGTATGCTGCCGCTGCGGACGATGAACGTAGAGGGAATCCATGATGGAACACAGATGACATATACGATTCAACAGGAGAAAGCGGCTTATCCGATTCGTCTGTTTTACTCGACCAAGCGCGAAACCACATTTTCCGTTTCAGCGAACGATTATTTGACCGCATTTTCCGAAAATGGAAAAATCGATTTTTATCAAGGGATGTGGGATGCACAGGATGAGCAGAATCAATATGGTATGACGAGTGCTGTGTTCACTCCTGCGGCGGAAAACTCCTTTTATCACTACACAGAGGATACGCCGTTATATGTGCTGAAAGATGATAGGGGAAACTTCCTTACGGAAGAACAAGCGATCGCCGCCGATGTGACGTTGATAGAGCCGGGGAAGAATTCCGCCGAGATTAATGGTCAGACCTATACATTGGCAAAGGCGGATGGATATGGGAAGGGTTGTGCCTATTACTATGCGCACACATATTATGAAGAAACAGACGGAACAACACCTGATCCTGCCGCAGAGATGCTGGTCGATTATCATATTTTAGAGGACGGCAGCCGAATCGATATGGGAGCCGATGGCAATGCCGAGATTTCTGCGGGCGTTTTGCATATCAAAAAAGGAACGAATAAGCTCAGCCGCGTATCGGACACTGCTCTTCAAAAGGAGAACAATGTAACAGGGACGGCAGCAACCGCGCGTCATCCCTTTTATGAGTTAACCGGGGAAGAGCGAGTGATCGTTCGATTGGGAAATAACGGAAAGGTCACCGCAGATACCCCTAGAGGAACTTTGACGATCAGCGTGGGAGATACGACCTCTGCAAACGATCAGCCTCTGCCGGAGGGCACAGACGACGTCGCATTCACTTATACGCTGGAACTATTAAATAATTGCACAACACAGCTGCTGCTGGATTATCAATTTTCGGCTGGCTCAAATCTCGCTTTTGATTCTGCCGGTAAGGTGCAGTTCACTTTGAAAAAAGGAGAATCGCTGACGGTTGACAACCTGCCGGTAGGCACTTCCTACCGGTTAACGGAAACGAAGGTTGCCGGATATACGCCGACATTCAGCGGTGCTGGCGGTGCAAATGGACAAATCTTATATCGCGAAGAGGGAAAGGATGCGTATGCAAATGCAGTGGTTACGCACACTTATGACAATACGGAAGTGTCGGCAGCTTTGACCTATGATGGCAATGCGCCGGAAAACAGCAGCGTTGATAACGTGCCTGACGCCCAGAGTGCTTTGGGCGGCACTACGATTACCCTTTCTGAGCAGACGCCGGCGCTGACCTTTCACGATGGATCAGATAAAAAAGCGGTTTTCATCGGTTGGTCGCAGACAAAAAACGATCAGATTTATGGTGTGGATGATTATGCTTCCTATTTGGCATGGGTAAAGGATCATCCGGTTTACCAGCCTTCGTCCGCTTTTGTTCTCCAGCATTCCAGTGTGCTCTATGCTGTTTGGGGATGGGACAGCGATGGTGATGGAAAGCCGGATGTGATAGAGATGGAATGTCGTTTGACTTATGATACCAATGGCGGCAATGCGGATGGTCCATCTGCGGAAGTGCTGCGGGCGAATGTGGCGCATCAATTAAACACGTCAATAAAGCCGACACATGAAGCAGATCCATTGACGAAGGATGCAATCATCTTTATCGGCTGGTCGAATATGCGCGATTCTCACATCTACGATGTAAACAGTACAACAAAACCGTCGCTGATTTCTGAGATAACAGCAGCGTCGGATGTCACGGTATATGCGGTGTGGGGCTATGATCGAAACAATAACGGGATACCGGATGTGAATGAGCAGGGGTACACGCTTACCTATGATGGCAATGCGCAGATGAATGGCACCGTAGAAGGGGTTCCCGCTGATTCAAACCGTTATGTTGCGCATCAGTATGTGATGCTGGAGCAGACAGCCGTACCTACTCATGGCGATGTAAATCAAACAAAGGTGGTCTTTATCGGCTGGTCGCGGACAAAGAGTACGCAGATTTACGGTTCACAGGATGAAGAAGCGCTGGCAATGGCCAATGTGGTGACATCCATCACCTTTGACGCAGCAAATGAAACCGTCTATGCGGTATGGGGATATGATGAAGATGACGATGGGAAAGCCGATGTAGTGAAAGAGAACTATGTGATAACGGCATCTGCGGGTGATAACGGAAGCATCGATCCACGGGGAACTGTCTTTGTCGAAGAGGGAGATTCGCAGTCCTTTGTCATTGCGCCAGAGCAAGGCTATACGCTGCATACGCTGGTCATCGACGGCAAGCAGTATTTGAATGATAAACCGCTGGCAGTTGTCGGGCTGACACAGACGGAGGATGGCTATGTGTATCTGTTTGCGGATGTCAATCAAAATCATAGCATCTCTGTCACGTTTGCATCGGATGCCAACGGAAATAACATCCCGGATCAGTATGAGGAACCAGAGGAAACGCTCTATACGCTGACCGTGGAAAACGGCAGCGGCAGCGGTACTTATGCAGCAGAGGAAAAAGTGGAGCTGGTTGCTTCAGTAATCGAAGGAAAAGCCTTTGTTCGCTGGGTTAGCGATAACGGTGGTACGTTTGCGGATGATGCCGCAGAAAGGACTGTATTTACGATGCCGGCTGCCGATGTGACGGTGCGTGCCGTATATGCGGATGTGGAGGATGAGGAAGATCAAACGGATCAGACGGTTACACCTACTCCCAAACCGGGAGAAGATGAGGGGTCGCCGAATGGAAACGATCTATCTGAAACGAAGCCGCAGACGACGCCGTCAAAGGAGGAAAGCGCCGCAGATGATACCCAGACGGCGGCAGGAAATGAGCATTTGCAAAGCTGGTGGCTTGGAACACTCGGCGCCGGTGCGATGGCAGTGCTGTTGTTAGTTTGCAAACGCAGCAAGAAGACGGATCACTAACCGTGTATATCCGTTCAAAGCCGTAAAGATGATACATATCCGCAAGTGAACGAATTAGGCTGTGAAAGGCGGGGAAACCTGACTTTCACGGCTTTTTTATAGATGCGATCAGCAAAGCGATCGGCATTCATTGATCAACGGGGTACAGAAAAGAGGAATACAGGATATCATGCGCGATCAAAAAGATATGACAGATCGAAAGCGTTTGAAGATGTCATTTCCTAATGAGCGCCATACGAAGGCTTTGACTTTTATAACGGAAATCTCTCTGCATGATCTCAAGCCTGTTCCTATGGAAAGCAGGAAGATCTGACGGTTTTCCCTGGATAAAGAATCCTCTCCGTAAGAAAAAACGGTTTCCTTTGATAGGGACCGTTTGTTTTATTTTAAACACAACAGATTGATCAAGTTACACAATTCGCATGAGGATGGGACATGATTTCAGCGAAAAAACTCCTATCTTCTTTTTTACATGACGAGTACAAAATTTATGAGGCAATCGCATGATCTTGTAAAACTATGGAAAACTGCCGTTATCGATGTGCGCGTTTAGCGGCGCGGTGAAGCTTCCACTCAATCCAAAGACATTTGCACATGCAGTAGCATTCGATCGGGTAATTGCGCAGACGATCGTGCGCGCGATAGGTGCTGACGCAGTAATCGCTGAAATAGCGCTTGGCGAAGTAATTGGCTCTGCGGGCGTGAAAGGGCGAGGTGATGACGATGAGCGAGTGAACGCCGCGCTCTTTGAGCAAGGCAGAGGCATAGACGAAGTTTTCATAGGTGTTGCGTGCCTTTGTCTCGGCGATATGGGGAATGTCTTGTTGCTGCAGGGCATAAGCGAGCATGTGCATTGCTTCGCCGTACTCATTTTTAACGCTTCCCCCGCTTACGCATAACAGCGTGTAGGCGTCTGCTTCATATAGAGCGAGCGCGTGATCCATCCTGCGCTTTTGCAAGCGGGAGAGGGTCCCGTCCTTTTGACAGGGACAGCCCAAAACAAGAGCGGCGTCGTAATGGCGGTGCGTTTGCTTGGGAGGCTTGGGAAAAAAGGAAAACAGCACTGATAAAGCGAGCACGCACAGTATGCAGAGACTAATGAACATCCACATAGATTGCTCCCTCGACTTCCTTTTTCAATAATTGTTTCCTGCGCAGGGGTTCGCCATAGGTGTAGAGCGCGGTCGCTTTTAATTCCATCTGTTGATAAAACAACGGCAGCTCGTGAAAGCGCGAGACGATCAAAGTGCCTTCATCCCGCAGCTCTCTTAACAGGGGACGGGCAGTGTCGCGAAAGGCGATCACCCGCAGGCAGGCGGGAGTTTCATGTTTGCGGGCATCCGCTTTGCTCGTTTCGAGAAGATAGTGGAGGAGGGTACGCCGGATGCGGGAGCGGGTATAGCGGGCGTTGGTGCAGAAAGAGAGAAAGGCTTCCATCGTATCGCTTTGCTTTGCCGCTGAGATGAGCAATCCCTCAATCCCTTCCTCCATGAGAAAACAATCGCGCATCTTTTGGGGATCATCTAACAGCAAACGTGTCTGTAAATAGGGGTACAGCGTCTCTAACTGCGCTTGGGGATGCAGTTGGTCGGCTAAGGGCGTATAGGCGCTGATTGCCTCTCTCTGAAAAAACGCATGGCGGATCGCGCTGGCGCTGGCGATCTCGTTGTGCAAAGTGGTATCGTGATAATCGTTGGTGCGCTGGATGGGGATGGCTTTCATGCGATAGGCGCGGGCGGCATGGATGTAGTTGATTCCCAGTATATCGTTTGGCGCATAGCTGCCTAACGCCTGTGCATATTGACGCACCGTA
This sequence comes from Merdibacter sp. Marseille-QA0792, assembly GCA_965119685.1. Classification (GTDB taxonomy): domain Bacteria; phylum Bacillota_I; class Bacilli_A; order Erysipelotrichales; family Erysipelotrichaceae; genus Merdibacter. The sequence goes on from OZ221971.1 coordinate 1,614,330, forward strand.
CTTTTCTCTTTTTGACACAAGTCGATGTCACCAAGTTTTTCGGCGCTGGCATGCAGCCCTGCTTCATCGTTTGTCTCACTGCCAAATACAAGCGTATCCGCCTTTAATCTCGCTAGCAGGCTGACTGCCGCCTTGGCAAAATAAGCGGCGCTTTGCACCGCGTGCAGGGTCGGCAGCTCGATGACGAGATCGACCCCGTGAGCGAGCGCTGCCTGCGCTCTCGTCCATTTATCACAGATTGCCGGCTCCCCGCGCTGAACAAACTGCGGGCTCATCACCGCCGCCAGCACATCGCAGCCGCTTTTTGCGCGCGCCTCTTGGATGTGATGAATGTGACCGTTGTGAAAGGGATTATACTCAACGACGATTCCGCATACCTTCATAAAGACCTCCATAGCTTCCAATGCTATAAATATAGCATAAAAATGCCGATATTGCGAAACAATGAGCGGCTTGCTATAATTTGAATCAGGAGGGATCCCCATGAAAAGTGAACGTTGGAAGCTAGCCTCTGATGAGGATGCGCTGTTATTGAGCGGTTTGCTGCAATACCCAAAGGGAGAACCAAAGGGTGTCGTTCATCTGGTACACGGTATGTGCGAGCATAAGGAGCGCTATCAGCATGTGCTCGATCATTTGAGCGAACAGGGCTATGTGAGTGTGATCTTCGATCTGCGCGGCCATGGCGAGAGCATCCGCCATCCCAAAGACCTCGGATATTTTTATGATGATAGCGGCGTGTGGCTCATCAATGACATCCATCAGGTCGTCCATGCGATGAAAAAGCGTTTTCCCACGCTGCCTTACATCATCTTCGGTCACAGTATGGGCTCTCTGGCAGTCCGCTGTTATCTGCGCCGCTTTGACTATGAGGTGGACGGGGCGATCCTCTGCGGCTCTCCCAGCGCGAATCCCCTCGTCTGTTTGGCGATGGCTTTGTGCGCTCTTTTACGCAAGACGCGCGGAGAGTATGCGCACAGCACCTTGTTGGATCGTCTCGCCTTGGGAGGGTATGAACGATCGTTTGCCAAGGAGGGAAACAACGCATGGCTGTGTACGCGGCCAGAGGTTGTCAGCGCCTATGAGCATGATCCGCTCTGCGGTTTCCGTTATACCCTCAACGGCTATCAAAATCTGTTTCGCCTGCTGTATGATACCTATGACGGCGATGACTGGCTGTGCCGGCAGCCGACGCTGCCTTTGCTCTACATCGCCGGGGAAGAGGATCCCTGCATCAAAAGCGTTCATGCGTGGAAGAAGGCGATGGCGCTGATGCGGCAGGTGGGGTATCGCGATATTCAATATCGGCTGTATCCGCATGCGCGTCATGAACTGCTCAACGAGCGCTGTCAAAAGCAGGTGCTGACAGAGATGACGGCATGGATCGACACCGTTGCCGCACATGTCATGCGCTGACTTGCCATGATGAAAGGCAGGGGGATGGCGGGCGAGATCATCGGCGATCTTATCGGCAAAGAAAGGCGCCGCTTGTCCACCGGGCGCTTTTGCATTGGAAAAGGCAGAGGACAACGGCTTTACAATCTGCCATTTTTCCTTTAGAAATCAGATTCTTTCTTGACTTTGCATATCAATTTCTTTATAATGGGTACGTTGACATGAGGTGGTGAGATCGGTGAAGGTAGCGAGAGCAGACCTGCTGAGGGCGGAAAACAACACGGTTTTCGTTGATGAGACGCTTCGTTTTGGGCCGGAGGCATTTGCTCAGATGCACAATATCCGATCAGTGCCAAGTGTCCGTGTGAGCGGAGAAATTCATTACGATGTGGTAAGCGAGCGCGTATATGCGAATCTGTCGATTACAGGAGTGATGATAGTACCGTGTTCAATCACACTCGATGATGTGGAGGTTGCATTTCACTCAGATGCTGAGGAAGTGTTCTCATTTGGCAAGTGCAGCGAGGAAGAGGTGCACGAGGCAAAGGGGGAGGTCATCGAGCTGTTGCCGGTGATCTTTCAGCAGATCCTCATGGAGATTCCACTCACGGCGAGAAAGCCGGGAATCAAGGAATATCCGCAGGGGGAAGGCTGGAAAGTCATCAGGGAAGAAGATCTTCAGCGCTCTAAGGAGAAGGAGATCGATCCCCGTTTAGCAAAGTTGCGAGAATTCAAAGCGGAAGATTAAATAGGAGGTGCGAACATGGCTGTTCAGCAGAGACGTAATTCAAAGACAAGAAAAGCAAAGCGCAGAACTCATTACAAGTTGGCTGCACCGACGCTGGTAAAGTGTCCGTCTTGCGGCGAGTACAAGCTGGCTCACAAGATGTGTGCCTGCGGTGAGTACAAGGGTCAGACGATCGTTGAGAAATAAAGACGCGTGAAAGCCGCCGCCCAAAGGGATGTGCGGTTTTTTTCGTGCAAAGCGGCCCGATCATCGGAAAAAGCGCATAAAATACGGGAAAATGGCTTTTTGCGGTTGAAGTGGGCAAAAAATTATGTTAAAATGCTTTGCGTAGAGAAACAAGGAGTGGGTCATGCCCACTCCTTCATTATGATTAAAGGAGAATGCTATGGATCAGATTGCAAAAATCAAAGAGATGATTCAGCCGGTGTTGGCGCAGCACAGATGTTCTCTTTATGATCTGAAGTGGGTACAGGATGGAAAGATGCGCATTTTGCAGGTTTCCGTGATGTATCCGGATGGGTCGATGGACATTGATACCTGTGCGGCCGTATCGGAGGGAATCTCATCACTGCTGGATGAAAACGACATGATTTCACACGAGTATTTCTTGGAGGTTTGCTCCCCGGGCGCAGAGCGTGAGCTGAAAAGCACGCAGGAGATGGTCGAGGCGATCGGCAAATATGTGTTTGTCAAGCTGAAGGACCCCAAATCCGGCATGGACAGCGTCAAGGGCGAGCTGCTGGCTGTCGATGAGGAAGGCGTGGAGATCGCCTATATGGCAAAGGCCCAGCGAAAGAAGATGCGGGTGGACGCAGGCAATATCGCACTGATCCGTTTATCGGTAAAAATATAGAGAGGTTATAGGAAGATGAAACTGAAGATGTTCATAGATGCCATGCAGGCAATCGAAAATGACCGTAAGCTGACGAAGGAAATCGTCGTCAGCGCCTTGGAAGAAGCGCTGATCAAGGCATACCGCAAGCATATCGAAATTCCCGACGCATTAGTGCGCGTGGATATTAACGAGAACAGCGGAGCGATCAAGGTCTATCAGGAGCGCGAGGTCGTCGAGCAGGTAGAGGATGATGAGATGGAGATCTCGCTTGCCGATGCGCAGAGGATCTCCAAGAAGTATCAGCTGGGAGATCTGGTGGACGAAGAGGTCAACATTCAGGAATTTGGCCGCGCCGCCGTCATTTTGGCAAAGAATGTTATGAAGCAGAAGATCCGCGAGGCGGAGAAGCAGATCGTCTATGAGGAATACTGCGATAAGGTGGATGAGATGATCTACGGTACGGTGGAGACGGTGGAGGAAAAATTCTGCATTGTCAACATCGGCAAGACGTTGGCGATGATGCCGAAGAATCAGCAGATGCCCAATGAGCACTACCGCGAGGGCGAGCGCATCCGCGTGGTGATCATCGAGGTCAACAAGGAGACCAAGGGCGCGCAGGTGCTCGTATCCAGAGCGGATTCGACGTTAGTCAAGCGTTTGTTTGAAAAGGAAGTCCCGGAGATTTATCAGGGAATCATCGAGATCAAGGCGATTGCCCGTGAGGCGGGTGAGCGCACTAAGATGGCGGTGTACTCTCACAATGAGAACATCGATCCGATCGGCGCCTGCATCGGTCCGCGCGGACAGCGGGTACAGGTGATCATCGATGAGCTGCACGGCGAGAAAATCGATATTTTCGAGTGGAGTGAGGATGTGAGCGAGCTCATCAAGAACGCTCTGTCACCGGCTGATGTGCTTGCGGTCATCCCAAGCGAAGAGAAAAAAGGCGGTCTGCTCGTCGTCGTGGCGGACAATCAGCTTTCGCTTGCGATCGGTAAGCGCGGTAAGAACGCCCGTCTGGCCGTGAAGCTGACCGGCAGCAAGATCGATATCAAGGCGGTCAGCGATGTGGAGGCGGCCGGTATCGATTGGAGAGGTATCGCACAGCAGCAGCGGGAAGCGTTCCTGCGTCAGCAGCAGGAGGAGAAAGCGCGCTTGCAGAAGGAATTGTTTGCGACGATGAATGAAGAGCAGGAGATCGTCAGCGTAGAGGAAGCGGATTTCGACTACAACGATCAGATTGAAGAGGAGTTCATCGAGGAGCGCTTGGCAAGCGAGGAAGCGGCGCCGATGGAAGAAACACCGGTGGAAAAGGCAGCAAAGCCGGCCGAGGTTGAAGAAGCGCCTGCAGTTGAAAAGAGCAAGGACGACTTTGAAGAGGCTGCCCGCATCGCCAAGGCGAAGCAGCGTGAAAAGGGTCTTGACCTCAAGGAGAAGCAGGAATTTACCTCGAAGTTTGAAGCGTTTGCCGGCGCTGGAACGCAGACGCAGGCAACAAGCGAGAAGCCTGCACGCAGCTATCGCAAAAAAGACAAGGACGAGGAAAAACGCCGTCCGACCTTCGATCTCTCCAACAAGGAGTACGAGTTCAAACCGATCTATACGGAAGAGGAGCTCGCCGAAATTGAGCGTCAGGAAGAGGAAGAACGCGAAAACGACTGGATTAACGACGACATCGATTTCGATGAATATGACAAGTATTACGATTAACGAGGTGATAGAATGCGTAAAATACCGATGCGCAAATGTGTGGCAACCCAAGAGCAGCTGCCGAAAAAGGAGCTGATTCGGATCGTCCGCACGCCGCAGATGGAGGTTAAGATCGACGAGAGCGGTCGCATGAACGGCAGAGGCGCTTATCTCAAGCGCAGTCAGGAAGCCGTGGAGATCGCCAAAAAGAAGAAGAGCTTGGCGCGTTCCTTGGAATGCGAGATCCCTTCAGAGATCTACGATCAGCTGCTGGAGATGTTCAAGCAGGATGAATAGATGGCAAAGTCTGCTGGGAATGGCGATGCGCGCACGCCGTGTCGCAATGGGAGACAGCGTCTTAAAGAGCATCCAGAGCAAGCGGGCAACGCTCGTTCTCATCGCAAAGGACTGCGGAGAGAATCAGCGCAAGAAGCTTTGCGATAAATGCACGTTCTATCAGATACCGTATGTGTTTGTAGAAAGCTCTGCCTTGATCGAGGAAGCGATCGGGCAGCACAACCGCAAGGCCGTGGCCGTCACGGACAAGGGCTTTGCGCAATCGATGCAATCTTGTATGAAAGGCTAGGTGATAGGTATGGCAAAACCACAGAAAAGAGCGCCGAAAAGACCTGCAAGAGGGGGTAGGCCGAGAAACTTCACACCGCGCAAGGAGCGTGTGGAGGTCAAGGAGATCACATATCACGGAGCGATGAGCGTCGGGGAACTGGCGGAAAAGCTCAACCGCAACGCGAGTGACATCATCAAGCTGTTGTTCATGATGGGGACGATGGTGACGATCAACTCCACGCTCGATGAGGAGAATATCGAGCTCGTATGTATGGAGTTTAACGTGGAGTGTCATAAAGAGGTCATTATTGAGGAAAGTGATCTGGAGGAACAGATCAACGCGATGGAGGAGGACCCGGATAAGCTGCAGCCGCGTCCGCCGGTCATCACGATCATGGGTCATGTCGACCATGGAAAGACGACGCTGTTGGATACGATCCGCAAGACGCATGTGACGGCCGGAGAATTCGGCGGCATCACACAGCACATCGGTGCGTATCAGGTCAGCGTAAAGGGACGCAAGGTGACTTTCTTGGATACGCCGGGCCATGAGGCATTTACGGCGATGCGTGCCAGAGGGGCGCAGGTCACCGATATTGTCGTCATCGTCGTTGCGGCGGATGACGGAGTGATGCCGCAGACCAAGGAAGCGATCGACCATGCGAAAGCGGCCGGCGTGCCGATGGTCGTTGCGCTTAACAAGATGGATAAGCCGGGAATCAATCCGGAGCGCATCAAGAGCGAAATGGCGGAAAACGGCGTCATGCCGGAAGAATGGGGCGGTGAAACGATCTTCGTTCCGATTTCCGCGAAAACCGGCGAGGGCGTCGATGATTTGATGGAAACGCTGTTACTGGTTGCGGATATGGCGGAATTGAAGGCCAATCCGGATCACATGGCAACGGGAACGGTGATTGAGGCAAAGCTCGATAAAGGGCGCGGTCCGGTGTCTACGCTGTTAGTTCAGACCGGTACGCTGCATACGGGAGATGCGCTTGTCGTCGGTACGGCGTATGGACGTGTGCGAAAGATGGTGGATGACCGCGGACGCGAGATCAAGAAGGCGCTGCCTTCCATGCCGGTAGAGATCATCGGTCTCAATGATGTGCCGATTGCCGGTGATGTCTTCAAGGCGTTTGAGGATGATAAGAAAGCGCGTCAGGTAGCACAGGAGCGATTAGAGCGCCGGGTGGAGAAAGAGCGCAACTCGAGCAGTGCGCTGTCTTTGGATGATCTGGCACGTCAGATCGAACAGGGCGAGGTAAAGGATGTCAATATCATCGTCAAGGCGGACGTACAGGGAAGCGCCGAAGCGGTAAAAGCGAGCATGGAGCGCTTGGATGTACAGGGCATCCGTGTCAATGTCATCCGTTCTACCGCCGGTCAGATTACGGAGTCGGATATTATGTTAGCCAGCGCATCCAATGCGATCATCTACGGCTTTAACGTTCGTCCTAACGCCATGGTGCGCAAAAAAGCAGAGGAAGAGGGCGTCGATATTCGCCTGCATAACATCATCTATAAGGCTTTGGAAGAGATGGAGCTTGCGATGAAGGGCATGCTGGCGCCGGTGTATGAGGAAGTCGTCATCGGGCAGGCCGAGGTGCGTCAGCTGTATAAGGTCAGCCGCGTTGGTACGATTGCCGGCTGCATGGTGATCGATGGCTGCATTAAGCGCGACTGTAAGGTGCGTCTGATTCGTGCCGGTGTTGTGGTTTACGAAGGAAAGCTCGGCTCCCTGCGCCGCTTTGAAAACGACGCCAAGGAAGTGACGAACGGCTTTGAATGCGGTATGACGATTGAGAATTACAACGACATCAAGATCGAGGATATCATCGAGGCCTTCGAGGATCAGCAGGTGGAAGTGGTATAGTATGACGATGAAAAAGGATCGCATAGAAGCGATTATTCAAAAGGAGGTTTCCTCCATCATTCAGATGGAGCTGAAAGATCCCAAGATCGGCTTTATCACCATCACCGATGTAACGGTGACCAACGATCTGTCGATTGCCAAAATCTATGTGACTTTTTTAGGTCAGCAGGCGCGAATTGACGCCGGGATGCGGGCGCTGGAACGCAGCAAGGGATTCATTCGTTCCTTGCTGGCGAAGCGGATGACCATTCGCAAGGTGCCGCAGCTGATCTTCGTCTATGACGAGTCGCTGGAAAAAGGAAATAAGATCGAAAAGATCATCAGAGAGTTCCACCGTTAACACTTGGAAGCGAGTGCTTTGGAAAGTGCTTGAAACCGACAGGAGTATGGTGTGGAGAAGCCATGCTTTGCGCATAGCTAAATAAAAAAATGATTTCTGTGAGATGTGAGTCATCATAGCAGAAATCTTTTTTATATAGGAGATGATCTGAGCAGTGGAAGACAGGATAAGCCATAAAACGATAAGTGAGCTTTCTATAACGCTTAGTGCTTTAGCCTATTTTCTTGATCGCTGTACCTCGCTAAAGACAGCGCCTACCAGATGTAGGCAGGTTCTTCATTTTTTACCATCGCTTCTATCAATTCATTTGCAGAGACCTTTTTTAATCCGCCATATTTTTCATCCTGTACGACATAAGAGGGAATGATCAAAGAATAAAAACGATGCAACCTCGGCGTTGATGTGACTTTGTGGCAGCTAACCGATCTCGTAAAGAAAACATCGCTTGCCCGCTTTTCACCAGAGCTCTTTCGCAGCATACGACTCAAAAGCAAGTATCAAAGCTCATCGAAAGGCTTCTTTCGTGATTGCATACGCGATATGCACCATGTCCATGTGATAGTAATGCTTGCATATCCTCGTCTTTTCGCGCATGCCTAAGCGCTTGGCAACGCGCTTGCTTGCCTCGTTGTTTTCACGGATGATCGCATAGACCTCCTGTGCATCCAAGTTTGCAAACGCATAGGTACAGCAGGCATGCGCCGCTTCCAGTGCATACCCCTGATGCCAGCAGTCCTTGGCAAACAGGTAACCGACCTCTTTGACGGTTTCTCCCTGACATGGCTGCAGGGTGATGCCGCACTGGCCGATCAAACGGCTATCGCTCTTGCGGATGACCGCCCACAAACCAAAGCCGTCCTCACGATAGCGCCGCAGCTGATTGGCAATCCAAGCATGCACCTCTGCATCGCTGAATGCATGCTCATAAGCGTACATGACCTCTGCATCCTGCAAGATAGCACATAGGGAATGAAGGTCCTGCATATCCATCTTTCTTAGCCATAATCGCTTCGTCTGTGTAATCATTGGCCATCCCTCCTAAAAAAACTCCCCAGGGCATCTGCTTTGGGGAGTTTCGTCTGTCCGTTTGATTAAGGACGCTTTACAATGACTGCGCAGCCCTGACCGCCGCCGATGCACAGGCTGGCGAGACCGACCTTCGCGTCACGCTTGATCATTTCGTGAATCAAAGAAACGAGGATACGGTTGCCGGATGCGCCGACCGGGTGACCTAACGCGATCGCACCGCCGTTGACATTGACTTTTTCCATGAACTTGTCAAGATCAATGCCATGCTCCTCTTTCAGTTCGTGAAGAACGCCTAAGGACTGAGCGGCAAATGCCTCGTTGAGCTCTACCAGATCCATATCATCCAGCTTTAAGCCCGCGTAGTTGAGCGCGTTGCGGATCGCAGGCGTCGGACCTAAGCCCATCGTCAGCGGATCTACGCCGCCCTGACCGATACCGATGATCTCACACAGCGGTGTTAGGTTGTACTTTTTCACAGCGTCTTCGCTGGCAACCAATACGAAGGAAGCACCGTCGTTGATACCGGATGCGTTACCTGCGGTTACAGTACCTTCCTTGATGAAAGAAGGGCGCAGCTTAGCGAGCTTTTCCGGGTTGGATTTACGGTTCGGATGCTCATCGGTGTCAAAAACGACGTCCATCTTGCGAAGATGTACGGTGATCGGAACGATCTCATCCTTGAAACGTCCGCTGTCGACAGCGGCGATCGCCTTTTGCTGAGAAGCATAAGCGAACGTATCCTGCTGCTCACGGGTGATGTTGTACTTCTTGGCGATATTCTCTGCCGTTACACCCATGTGGATATTTGCGCGTGCATCTGTCAGCGCATCGTAGATCATGTGATCGACTGCGGTGAAGTTGCCCATCTTGTTTCCGGTACGCGTATTGGCCGGAATCAGATACGGTGCACCGGACATCGACTCGACGCCGCCGGCAACAACCACATCGTTAAAGCCGCACTGGATGGACATCACTGCTTCCATGACCGTACGCAGACCGGAGCCGCATACCATGTTGACGGAGTGTGCGCATACCGTTTCCGGGATTCCTGCTTCCAAAGCGATGGTACGGCCAATGTTTTGACCTAAGCCGGCACCCAGCACGTTACCGCAGATCACTTCATCGACATTTTCCGGAGCGAGATTTGCATCAGCTAACAGCGCCTTGACGACTTCGCTTCCCATGTCTTTTGGCTTTACCGTTGCCAAGCCTCCAAGGAAACTACCGATCGCAGTACGCTTTGCACTAACAATATAAGATTTTCTCATGTTCTCTACCTGTCTTTCCTCTCTTTCGCGCAACCGCGCTTTTACATGTTCAATAGTAACGGATTGTGAATGTTTTGTCAAGCGGGAGCGGGCAGTCTTTGCGGGAAAAAGCAATTCTGTTATGGGATGGGGGATCTATTTGTGCTAGGACCTCTGCGCTTTTGGATGACGCTGTAAAACGCCGTATCAGATTTCGCTTTATCAAGCGGCAGCGTCCCTGCTTTTTCACCGTAGCAGAGAAGAGAAACGATAAGGAGAAACCACACGGATACGGCTTTGCGGCGATTTGTGATTCTTTCGCCTTTTTGCTTTGCAAGCACGGTAAGATTTGCTATAATTGTTCTGTTTTTGAGGAGGTAAGCGTATGGATCAGAGTCATATTCGCAATTTTTCCATCATCGCGCACATCGATCATGGCAAATCGACGCTGGCCGACCGTATTTTGGAATTGACGGATACGGTGGAAAAGCGGGAGATGAAGGCACAGATCTTGGATTCGATGGATTTGGAGCAGGAGCGCGGCATCACGATCAAGCTCAACGCCGTGCAGCTTACCTATACGGCGAAAAACGGAGAAGTCTATCTTTTTCATCTGATCGACACGCCCGGACATGTCGATTTTACCTATGAGGTATCCCGCTCTTTGGCTGCCTGTGAGGGCGCTGTTTTGGTCGTGGATGCCGCTCAGGGCGTTGAGGCGCAGACGTTAGCCAACGTCTATCTCGCCCTGGACAACGATTTGGAGATCGTCCCTGTCATCAACAAGATCGATCTTCCCAGCGCACAGCCTGATGTCGTCAAGCAGGAGATCGAGGAGATCATCGGATTGGACTGTTCAAATGCGCCGATGATTTCCGCTAAAAGCGGTCTGCATGTCGAGGATGTCCTGGAGGCGATAGTAGAGCTGATTCCGCCGCCCAAAGGGGATGTCAACGCCCCTTTACAGGCGCTGGTCTTTGATTCGCTCTACGATTCTTACCGCGGCGTCATCGCCTTTGTCAGCATCAAGCAAGGCAGCGTGGCGGTGGGCGATCGCATTCGCTTCATGGCGAGCGGCGCCGAGTATGAGGTGCTGGAGGTCGGCATCCGCAATCCGAAAGAGGTCAAGAAGCAGCGGCTAAGCTGCGGAGAGGTCGGATGGATCACCGCAGCGATCAAGGATATTTCCGACGTCCATGTCGGCGATACGATCACCAATGCAGCTTTCAGCGCCAAGCAGGCACTGCCGGGATACAGACGCATGAATCCGATGGTGTACTGTGGTCTGTATCCGATTGACAATGCGAAGTACAACGATCTGCGCGAGGCGCTGGAGAAGCTGAAGCTCAACGACGCTTCTTTGCAGTTTGAACCGGAAACCTCACAGGCGCTGGGCTTTGGCTTTCGCTGCGGCTTTTTGGGACTGCTGCACATGGATGTCATTCAGGAGCGAATCGAGCGGGAGTACAATATCAACCTGATCGCTACCTCGCCATCCGTCATCTATCACGTCTATCTAACAGATGGGACGATGGTGGAGGTGGACAACCCTGCCTATCTGCCGCAGCCGCAAAAGACGGATCACATCGAGGAGCCTTATGTCAAGGCGCAGATCATGGTGCCAAACGACTATGTCGGAGCGGTCATGGAGCTGTGTCAGAAAAAGCGCGGCATTTACCTCGATATGCAGGTCATCGACAGCAACCGCATGAACATCGTCTATGAGATGCCGCTGGGCGAGATCATCTTCGACTTTTTCGATCGTTTGAAATCGTGCACGAAAGGCTATGCCTCACTGGACTACGCGCTCTCGGAATATAAGGAGAGTCAGCTTGTCAAGATGGATATTTTGCTCAACGGGGAGATCGTGGATGCGCTCAGCATCATCGTACACCGCGATTTTGCCTATCACCGCGGCAATCAGATGACGCAAAAGCTCAAAGAGCTCATTCCTAAGCACCAGTTTGAAATTCCCGTACAAGCGGCCATCGGCGGCAAGATCATCGCCCGTACCAACATCAAATCACTGCGCAAAAACGTGCTGGCAAAGTGCTACGGCGGGGATATTTCCCGTAAGAAAAAGCTGCTGGAAAAGCAGAAAGAGGGAAAGAAGCGCATGAAGTCGGTAGGCAGCGTGGAGATTCCTCAGGAGGCGTTCATGGCGGTGCTCTCCATGGATGATGAGTAAGCCTTTACACCTTGGATGAGAGTGTATTCTCTGCTTGTCAGCTGCGGCATATCGGCAAAAGGTTTGTCATAGCGCCGTATGTGATCAAAGAGCGCGCATGCAAAAACAGTACGGCCATTTTGAAGCTTGCGTGCATCGCCTGTGTTGAAACAATCATGCAGTGCTTTCTGCAAAGAGGGATGCGTTGAACAACTTTATTTATTAAAACGACTGTTCATGGCTTTTTCACAGTGTGACAACAGTATAGAGGAAGGCGGGATAAAAAGCCCGCCTTTTTCATATAGTGGAATGGTGATTCAATGCGGAAATGTCTGCTGGTGCTGTTGTGCATCGGATTGTTTTGCGGCGTTTTGCCCCTTCGTGGAGCAAGTAGCGCGTATTGTGTGATGGCGCAGGATGGGCGCATTCTTTATGGCGAGGGCCTGCACGAGGTACAAAGCGTCGCCAGTATCTCCAAGCTGATGACGGCGTTGGTAGCCCTTGAGCATGGCTCATTGAAACAGCGCATCCCTATCGGCGATGAGATTTTGCAGGTCGATGGCAGCAGTGTCTACCTCAAAGTGGGAGAGGAGTATTCCTTAGAGGATTTGCTGTATGCGCTTTTGCTTAGGAGCGGCAACGATGCGGCGATGAGCATTGCCAAAGGAGTTGCGGGAGACGTGGATACCTTCGTAGGCTGGATGAATGAAAAAGCACAGGCATTGGGCATGCAGGATACTTATTTTCGCAATCCCAGCGGTTTGGATGAGAAAGACGGCGGCAATCGTTCCAGCGTGATGGATATGGCGCTGCTCATGCACGCGTGTCTGCAAATTCCCGCTCTTGCCGAAATATGCGGGGCAAAACGCTATACGAATGAGAAAGGCACGCTGTGGGTGAACAAGAATAAGCTGCTCACCCAGTATGCCTATGCGATCGGCGGAAAGACCGGCTATACGAAGCAGGCGGGCAGAACGTTAGTCAGCGCCGCACGAAAAGACGATCTGACGGTGACGATCGTCACCTTTCGCATGAGCGATGATTTCTCCTTTCATCAGACCTATTATGAAAAAGCGTTTGCCGACTATGAGGCCGTGGTGCTGGCGGAAGCGGGCACGTATCAGTTAGCGGACAAAGCCTTCGCCATTTCCACGGCGCCGGTGCTGAGCGTGCGCAGGGGAAGCAATTATCAGGTAAAAGAGCGCTGTGATGAGCAGGGATACCGCATTGAAGCGAGCAGTGAGGGACACAGCACTGCCTACACCTATCCATGGAGGTGAACGATGAATCGAATTTGGCTGTTTTGTATCAGCGCCGGTATTTTCTATGCGATGGCTGCACAGCGGATGGATGCGATGAACGAGGTGGTGCTGCAAATAGGAAAGGATGCTTTTGACTTTGTCGTCCCATTGCTGTGTGTCACCTGTTTTTGGAACGGCATTCTCAATGTCGCCAAGGACGCCGGTCTGTTAAAAGGGGTAGAGCGTGTCTTTGCGCCGCTGCTGAGACGGTTGTTTCCGGATGTGAAGAATCCGCAGGCGTTAGGCTACATCGCGACCAACATCGTCATCAATATGTTTGGCCTGGGTTCGGCGGCAACGCCTGCCGGCTTGCAGGCGATGAAGCTGTTACAGCAGGAAAATCCCCATCCCAAGCAGGCCTCCCGTGCGATGGTGACCTTTTTAGTGCTCAATACCGCCGGGGTGACCTTGTTTTCCACCTCGATCATCGCCATACGCGCTTCCTTTCACTCACAAGACGTCATTTCCTTTCTGCCCTATGCCGTGTTAGCTACCACCATCGCCTCTATTGTCGGGCTGTTGGTTGATCGCTGGTGGAATTACCGTGAGTAGCTGGATTTTGCCCGGGCTCGTCGTCTTGCTCTTTGTGTGGGCGCTGTTTCGCGGTGTCAACGCCTATCAGAGCTTTGTCGAGGGAGTCAAAGAGGGGCTGGAGCTGTTTGTGAGCGTCTACCCGGCGATGTTAGCCATGCTGCTGATGGTGGCGGTGCTGGATAAAAGCGGGCTGATGCTGCGGGTGAGCACGTTTTTCGGTACGCTTTTGCCTGACGTGCCTGCTGCGCTTTGGCCGATGGCGTTTTTCCGTCCGATCTCCGGGAACGCCTCCCTGGCGATTTTAAACAACATCTTCGTAAATGAAGGCGTGGATTCACTCGCCGGCTTTATCGGCAGTATACTGCAGGGGGCAACCGATACGACCTTCTATGTCATCGCACTGTATTTCGGCAGCGTCGGTATCCGCAAGATCGGCAATTCGCTCATCATCGGCATCATCGCCGATATTGCCGGCATCACCGCCGCCATCCTCTTGGGACTGTCGTTTTTTTCTTAATCCTTGCAAAGAATACGTTTCGCTTTATCATTGATGATAGGAAAAGGGAAAGGGTATCACTGAAAGGCGTGGTGAAACAAGAAATGGTTTGAGGGATGGCGATGTGTATCGCTTCCACTTTTCTTATGGCGGCGCTTCACATACCCAGTGATGGTTTTGCATTCTTTTTGCCAATTGCATGGTTCTGTTTGAAGCAGAGCATGACTGTCCATTTTTCTTATGACGCCCTTTGACAAATTGTGCCATTCTTTGGAAAACGCCTTTTCAAATGAGGCACTTTTGTGTAAAATACAGTGGAATCAAAGAAAAGGCAGGAGGCAAGTGAGGATGGAGAGATTGCAGAAAGTCATCGCCGCGAGCGGGATCACCTCCCGGCGCAAGGCGGAAACCTATATCACACAAGGGCGCGTGCGCGTCAACGGCGAGGTGGTTACCCAGCTTGGCACACAGGTGAAAAAAAGTGATGTCATCGAGGTGGACGGAGAACGCATCGAGCGTGAGAATAAGGTGTACTATCTGATGAATAAACCGAAAAAGACGCTGTGCGCTTCCAGCGATGAGCGCGGCAGAGTAACGGTCATCGATCTGATGGAATGTGAGGAGCGGGTATTTACGGTCGGCCGTCTCGACTATGATACCAGCGGAGCGCTGATCATCACCAATGACGGAGAATTTGCCAATCAGATCATTCATCCCCGCTATCATCTGCCTAAGACGTACAATCTGACGATCAACGGCATCTTAACCGGCGACGACATGAAGGCGCTCAAAGAGGGAATCGTGCTGGATGACGGCTATCGCACGATGCCCAGCCGCTTTAAAGTTACGGAAAAGGATTTGGAGAAAAACCAATGCAGCTTTGATTTGACGATTTACGAAGGGAAAAACCGTCAGATCAAGCGCATGATGGAAGCGCTTGGGTATGAGGTACGCCGTCTGCACCGCAAACAGATCGCCTTTTTGGGATGCAGTGATCTCAGCCAGGGAGAGTATCGCATCCTCAAGCCGCATGAGGTGAAAATGCTGCGTGCGCTCGCTTTAAAGGGGCGCATTACGAATATGAGGTAAGTCATGCAACAGTATTTTGTCAAACAGTCACTGCGCATCGGCGAGGCACTGGCGCTGGATGCGGCGCAGAGCCATCATATCCTGCATGTCATGCGCATGAAGCCGGGAGCGATCGTGCGCTTGGCTGACGAGCATGCAGTGGTGATGGAAGCGACGCTGAGTATGCGTTCAGGTCAGGTATGGGCGCTTCCTTGCAGAGAGCTAAACGTCGTGGATTCCCCTTTCGATGTTACCTTGATTATGGGGTTAATCAAAGGAGAACGCTGGGAGTGGGTCATCCAAAAGGCGGCGGAGCTTGGAGCCAGCCGCATTGTACCCTTGCAGAGCCGCTATTGCGTGGTGAAATTAGCGGATGAGAAGCTGGCAAAGAAGCTTCAGCGCTGGCGCATGATCGCGCAAGAGGCGAGCGAGCAGTGCAAGCGTCCGACGATTTTGCAAGTAGAGGCGCCTATTACGATAGATCAGTTGGCAACGGTAAAAAGCGAACGCAATCTGATCGCCTATGAGCTGGCAGATGCTCACAGCATGGGACTGAAAGCGGCGCTGCGCGATGGCAGCTATGCTTCGATCAGCGTGATGGTCGGATGTGAAGGCGGCTTTAGCGAGGAAGAGGTCGCACAGGCGCAAAAAGAAGGCTATCGCTGTGTGTCGTTAGGCACGCGCATCCTGCGGGCGGAGACTGCCGCAATCGCTTTGTTAGCCAATATCGGCTATGAGCTGGAAGCGGGGAGAGAGATATGAAAGATGTGTTTGCGCTGATGGCGCACGCTTATGGCAAATCCGCCGTAAAGCTGGCGCCGTTAAAAAGAGCAGTCAAGGAGCTGGAGCGCTTTTATGATGAGCGCAAATTGCCCTGTGCGATAAAAAGTGATGAAGATCTGCTGGTCATGAGCGCACAGCGCGACGCTTTGCTGCAAAAGGAGCGTTTGGACGAACAGCTGTTTCGCTCGCTGGAAGAGATGCAAGACTATATACAGACGTTAGCTTATGAGGAAATCAACCGTCTGCTGCTCGTCGATCTGGGTCAGGTGTTCACACAGCTCAAATGCTTTGACGATCAGGGACAGCGCATCTATCTGCCTTGCTTTTCGGCGATGATCAATGAGCGCTACACAAAGTCTCCGGCATTGTTTACCTATTCCGGATATCAGCATCAGCTGCGTCATTATGAGAGCTCTCTGCGCTGGGGGATGTATGGCACGCTGCCCTATGAAAACGGTTTTGGCTTGTTTGCCTTGGCAGCGCGGGAAGAGAGTGGAAAACGCATCGTCTTGCTGTTACGGGAAGCGGGGCGTCTGTATCTGTTGGAGAGCGGTAAAATTGTGGCAGCGTTAGCGCTGCCATGGAAGCAAACGCTCAAGGAAGAGACGCTTACGGCGTTGGCGCAGGCGTTGTTGAAGCGTGAGGATGCGGTGCTGATCGAGCTGCTGACAGAATGTGATGAAATCAAGGGTGGCGTCAGGAAAAAATTACGAAAGCTGCTGTCAAAATGAAGAGGAGAAGAGGAGATGTGTGCGCATCTTCTTTTTATGTTTTTGAAACAGCAGGTTATAAACGAAAAACGGGGAGAGGAACAGGAAGCGAGGCGTTTGCGCTAATACGGCACCAAGGCAGTCACAAAGGGTGGAAAACGATAAAAAAAGTGATGAAAATGGTGTATAATAGCTGTTGTTAAGGAGTGAGGATATGACGACATTCGCAATAGCAACACTGGGATGTAAGGTCAATACATACGAATCACAGCATTATCTGGAAGCGATGAGGGAGGCCGGCTTTCGCGAGGTCAGCTTTCGCGAGCCTGCCGACGTCTACATCATCAATACTTGCAGCGTCACCAACACCGCGGCGTCGAAAAGCCGTCAGCGCATTCATCAGGCGCGCAAGCAAAATCCCGCTGCCATCGTGGCGGTCGTCGGCTGTTATGCGCAAAGTGCTTCGCCCAGTGCATTAGCAGCTTTGCAGGCGGACATCATCATCGGCGCAAAGGGCAAACAGGCGCTGGTGGAACAGGTGCAATCGGCGCTGAAGGGAGAGCGTGTGCAAAAGCCTGTTTTGGAGGATGCGCGGCGCATCACCGCCTTTGAACCGCTGCACATCCATGCGTTTTCCCATCAAACCCGCGCCTTTTTAAAGGTGCAGGATGGCTGCAATCAATTTTGCAGCTACTGCATCATCCCTTATGCCAGAGGCAGCGAACGCTCGATCGACCCCATGCAGGCGGTAGCGCTTGCACAAGAGATGGCCGCCAACCATCATCAGGAAATCGTGCTCAGCGGGATTCATACCGGGCGCTATGGCAGAGAGCGGGGAAGCTCGCTGTTACAGCTGTTAGAGCTGCTGGTAGACAACACGCCGGCGCATGTACGCTATCGCATCTCCAGCATCGAGATGAATGAGATTGATGATGATTTCATTGCCTACATGCAAAAAGAACCGCGCATTGCCCGCCATCTGCACATTCCGATACAGGCGGCGGACGATGCACTGCTCAAGGCGATGAATCGTCCCTATGACGTGGCCTGGTTTATCAAACGCATGGAAGCGATCCGCACGGCACTGCCGCATGTGAGCATCTCCACCGATATGATCGTCGGATTTCCGGGAGAGAGCGAGGAGCAGTTTGCACAGGCGCTAGAGCGGGTGGAAAAGGAGCTGCGCTTCTCTTTCATCCATTGTTTTCCTTATTCCAAAAGAGATCATACCGCTGCGGCGCTGATGAGCGATCAGATTCCCAACACGGTAAAAAAAGCGCGGGTGAAAGCGCTGAGCGCTCTTTCTCAGCAGCTGTATCACACATACATGGCATCGTTTATCAACGAGAGCGTCGATGTCGTCGTCGAGACGATCAAAGAAGGGATGTACTTTGGACACAGCAGCGAGTATCTGCCTATCTACATCCCACAGCGAAAACAAACAGAGATGCCTGCGCGTCTGCGCGTGCAGGTGAAGGAATATGCGTATGATGGACTTAGAGCCATAGAAACGGAGGAAGCTTCATGAAACTCAATCAACTGTTTAACGATGTGCCGCCGATCGAAATCAGCGGTTTGGCAATCGATTCCCGCAAGGTAAAAAGCGGCGATATGTATTTTTGCTTAGAAGGACTGGTGAATGACGGTCACGCTTTCGCATCCGCTGCGGTTGCCGCCGGCGCTTTGTGTGTCGTTCATTCCAAAGATCTTCCCGAGATGGTGCAGGGAGCGATCTACATCAAGGTACAAGACGTCAACGCCGTTCTCAATGAGGTTGCCTCACGCTTTTACGGGCATCCCAGCCACCAT
This sequence comes from Merdibacter sp. Marseille-QA0792, assembly GCA_965119685.1. Taxonomy (GTDB): domain Bacteria; phylum Bacillota_I; class Bacilli_A; order Erysipelotrichales; family Erysipelotrichaceae; genus Merdibacter. The sequence goes on from OZ221971.1 coordinate 1,632,921, forward strand.
CTGCGGATGTATGGCGTTACCGGTACCAACGGAAAGAGCACCGTCACCAATATCATCCGTGATCTTTATTCCCATCATGCCCCTTGCGGCTATATCGGTACCATCGCGATCACCTATGGCAGCGTGAAACGCGCGCCGGATCTGACGACGCCTGATCCGATCGTCATTCACTCTACGCTTGCCGCCATGGTCAAGGAGGGGATGCAGGCGTGCGCACTGGAGGTCAGCTCGCATGGCTTAGAGCTGGGACGGGTGGAATCCGTCGATTTCGATGTGGCGATCTTTACCAATCTGACGCACGATCATCTGGATTTTCACGGCACGCTGGAACGTTATTTTGCGGCGAAGCTGAAGTTGTTCACGCATTTGAAACCGGAGGGGATCGCAATTATCAATGCCGATGATCCCTATGGGCGCAAGATCATCGATCAGTGTGCCGCACGCGTAGTGACCTATGGAATCGAGCAGGAAGCGGACTATCGGGCAGATGATATCCATATCGATGTGGAGGGTTCCAGTTTCACCCTGATTCATGGGGAAAAGCGCCTGAAGGTAAAGACGAATCTGGCTGCTCTTTACAATATTTATAACCTGTTGGCCGCCATTGCGGCATTAGCGGAAACCGACATGCCGCTGGAGGAGATCGTCGTGTGGGTCAGCGGCATTGAACAGATCGAAGGGCGCATGGAGCGCATACATGAGGGTCAGCCTTTTCATGTCATCGTTGATTTTGCTCATACGCCGGATGGGATGGAGAAGATTATGCAGTATGGCCGGATGATCACACAGGAGGGACACAAGATGACCGCTGTCTTCGGTTCTGCCGGCAAGCGCGATACGAAGAAGCGTCCGGTGTTCGGGGAACTGGCAGATCGCTATTGTGATATGATCATTCTCACCGAGGACGATCCCCGCGATGAAAATCCGCATGAGATCGCCGATGAAATCCGCAGCGGTATCCACCAGACGAAATCCATCTTCATCGCTGATCGCTATGATGCGATACGTCAGGCGATCGAATCAGCCAACGCCGGCGATACGGTGCTCATCCTGGGGAAGGGCGATGAGGTGTTCATGTATCGGGAAAACGGCAGAGCGCCGTGGAAAGGCGATCATCTGGTTGCCAGAGAATGCATTCGCCGCTATTATCTGCAAGAGAATGCCGATGAGGGATGAAAATGCTTGAAATTGATTCTAAAAAAGCTGAAGTGAAAAGTTTATTTCCACTTTGAAAGAGCGAAAAAAATAAGTGGCAATTACTCTTACAAAACGAAGAAATTGCTGCTTTTTTGTTCATTTAAGTAGAATTTAGTATTACAATAACAAAGGAAACAACAGGTTTATGGCATTGAATACTAATTTTTGGGTATAACGAAAAGAAGTGAATTTTAGTCATTTTTTTAGGGTGTAGGACTAACTTCCACTTGAGATGTTGATATGGAAATCCGCTCAGCCGCCTGTTGTTTCTTTTAATTTAGTTGCTTACTTATCTGTTTTTTTATTAAATACGGTTTTAAGATCACCTGATCCTTTGGGATCTGCTGAATACCAAAAGCACATAGCCTTTTATAAAGATCCGGATACATGAACTCTGTCAGTTCAAAGGGGCTTCTTCCGCCCAGGGATTCCTCAGAAGAAGAATTTACATGACACAGGATCAGGTTCAATGAAGGCTGTCCAGACAGCCCCAAGGCTTTCAAATCTGTTCCTTTTGGAAGGATATAACGCAGCTCGATATGTTTGTTTTCCAGCGTTCCTTTCTGTCCGGACTGCATAGGGTCACAATAGTATACCCGTGTTCTCCTAGTCCCGTTAGCTCCATTTTCCATGGCTTCAGCTGCCGAAAACTCAGAGCCTCTGTCTGTAAGGAGGAGCTGGACATATTTTCGAAACAGTTCTTCCCCAAGGATAGATTCCAGCAGATTCACACCTTTCAACATGGAGCGAGCAGTTTTTTCTTCATGATAGAGTGCAAAAAGAAGTCCTGTCTTTACAAACTTAAAAGTTTGGAGGAAAGGTCCGCTTTTTTCATCATTATAGACAGTGTCCATCTGCACGATAAAGGCATCCGGATTTTCAGAAAGGAAAGCCTTATAATCTTTATAGGTTCTTCCTGCTAGATATTTTCTGTCTGAGCGTTTTTTGTAGCCCTTCGCTTTCTTTCTGGGGAGCTTTCGGGATACTTGTCGGCGCAGATCCATGACAGTAATACCGGCAACTTCATGGAAAACATCCTGTTCAATGTAATTGTAAAGTGTCTTTTCGGAAATTCCCAGTTCCGGATGGTTGGTGATGATTTGATAGGGGGATTGCCCCTGCTTCAGCAGGGGAGCGATGATCGCAGCCATAGTTTTAGCTTCCTGTACTGTCAGATTTACCCCTTCCCGGGAGTCAGACAAAGTGGTACGGTAATCACGATGAGCTTGTTCCGGAGAATACTTATACTTGTCGAATCTGCAATGGGACCAGTTGGAGCAGCCGTTACAGGCGCCGGGAGATCGATCCCGTCTGGAACAGCGGAAGGGGACATATTCGGGGCAGTCAAGAGTACATTGTCTGCCGTGGACACATTTGCGGTAATGATTGCATTCCAGAGGTAGATTACACTTATAGGAGAGAATCCGGTGAAGTTTAATTTCTTTAGCGACAGTGGACTTGTCTTTTCCGATGGTCTGAGCAATGGCAGATTTGGTAGAGCCGTTAATGATGCCGGTGAGGATGATGCGGCGTTCGTCCAAAGTCAAATGAGTAAAAGCATTGGAATGTTTCATGATGGATACCAGCCTTTCCGGCGACTGAGGGACAGGATAAGTGTAAGACTAAATGCAACATAAGTGGAAGTGGAAATAAGTGAAAGACTAAAATCTACTTTTCACTGTTCAAAGTGGAAATAAACTTTTCACTTCAGCTGATTCTAAAAAAGATGAAAAATTGTTGCATTTTTGTTCAGATTTATATATAATGTGGATGTTTGCTAGTGAAGGGAGGGTGAATCATGCCAAAAGTAGTATTGAAGGAAAATGAAGTTCTTGATGACGCTTTAAAAAGATTCAAACGTCAGGTATCTCGAAACGGAACCCTTGCTGAAGCTCGCAAAAGAGAATTTTATGTTAAGCCGGGCGTACGCCGCAAACTGAAATCGGAAGCTGCTCGCAAGGCGCGCCGCGGTAAGTAAGCGATGAATGAAAAATCTGCATACGTGCAGATTTTTTTTATGCTCTTGAAATGGGGGATCGCTTTGCTTTTGAAAGGAAACAGATGCAATGGGAGAAGACATGACGATATGTTTGTATGTTTTCAACAGTTTAGCTGTGATAAAGCGGCGGACTCATGGAGAGTGGATGGGAAAGGGGGATCTCGGCTCATAAGTATTTGAACGCTTTCATATATTAGGTTGAGGTGTTATGGGATGTTAACGATGAAGCGTAACCAGCTGATGATCGAGCAGTATCGCCGCATCCGTATGGCACGCAGCGATCAGGTCGAGGTGGAGATGAAAGACTATGTGCTGATCATTGAAGGCAGTGATCTGGTAATGCAGGCGATGACAAAGGATGAGGTATTGCTGCAGGGAGATTTACAGTGCGTACGGGTAGCCGCTGATGAGAAAAGCACTGGGCGTTGACTGCTGGCGGCTTGCATGCGGCAGCGATACGCTGTTTGCACGTGCGCAGCGCTATGGGCTGGAGCTTTATGAGGTACGCTTGCAGGAAACACAGGTGACTGTCTGCACACCGTTAGTTCAGCGCCGGCTGTTTTTGCAGGCGTTTCCCAAAGCGCAGCTGCAGCATACGAGCGGTTTTGCCGGCTTTGCTCTGCGCAATCTGCGCCGCCCCTCACGATTGTTTTCCCTGCTTGTTGTTTTGCTGGTCTGGTGGTCGCTCTCACAGTTTGTCTTCATCGTTGAAATCAGGGGCGACGTCAGCACGAACGAGAAATTGATTTTTGAAACGCTGACAGAGCAATATGGACCACTTCCGATCTATGGCTTTTCACAGGAGGAGGCACAGGAGCTGTTATCGGAAAAACTGTTCGATGCGCTGACATGGACGGAGGTCGAACGCACCGGCAGTGCCGTCAGCGTGCGCTTTGCCAGCCGTGGGGAATATTCATCTGAAACATTACACGACGAGGATCTGATCGCCCAGCGCGATGGGGTGATCGCCGGCTTTGATCTCACGCATGGCAATAAATGCGTTAATCTAAACGATGTGGTAAAAAAGGGGGATGTCTTGGTCTCTTCACAGATGATGGATTCTATGAACAAGGAGAAGCATTTGCTTGTTGAAGGACGCGTGTTCGCTTACACGTGGGAGACGATCGAGGTATCCTGTAAAAAAGACGGTCTTTTCATGCCCTTTCAGTTCTTTCGTCTGCTGCTGAGCGCCCGCGAGCAGGTGAGCGCAGACTTTTTGAAGGACGATCGGATCGAAAGGGAAAACATTTTGCAATTTGAGGAGAATGCGGGTACAATAAAGATGAAAATTCATTACACAGTGTACCGGGACATCTCCAGTCCCGTCTAGGAGGATTTGGATGCAGGATTATGTCAGTATCTCGCTGGAAGATTATACCGTAGAGGAGATTGCCGCTATCTGCGGGGCGAAAGACGCATACTTAAACTTGTTGAGCGATCATTTTGACGCCCCCTTTGTCATGCGGGAAAACGAGCTGCGCATTTTGACTGACGATCAGAAAAAGCAAAAACAGGCCGCCATGGTCATTCGCAAGCTCTTTGCTCTGGCACAGGCACATCAGGAAATCAGTGAGCGGGATGTGATCTATCTGTGCAAGCTGGCGGATATCGATCGGCTGACACATTTTGACGTCAGCGCTGCTCATGCGATCGGACGTACCTTTCAGGGCAAGAGCATCTATCCCAAAACGCTGGGTCAGCGCTATTTGTGCCAGTGTATGGAAAACAACGATATCGTGTTTGCTACCGGTGTTGCCGGAACGGGAAAGACATATCTGGCGGTCGTCTATGCGGTCAGCCTGTTGAAAAAGGGAGCGGTAAAGAAGATCATCTTAACCAGACCGGCGGTGGAAGCGGGCGAGAGTCTGGGCTTTCTGCCGGGAGATCTCAAAGAGAAGGTAGACCCATATCTGAGGCCGTTGTATGATGCGCTTTATGATACGCTGGGCGTAGAAGGCGTGGAAAAGCTGATGGAGAAGGAAGTAATCGAGATTGCACCGTTAGCGTATATGCGGGGACGGACGCTTAACGAGGCTTTTATCATCTTGGATGAAGCGCAGAATACGACCGGTGCTCAGATGAAGATGTTCTTGACGCGCATGGGCTTTCACTCTAAAATCGTCATCACCGGAGATGTGACGCAGATCGATTTAATCCGCAAGCGGGACAGCGGCTTGCTTAACGCACAGCAGCTGCTATCGGGGATTGAGGGGATCGGTTTTGCCCAGCTGACACCGTTGGATGTCGTCCGCCATCCGCTTGTGCAAAAGATCATCGAACGCTATGAAGAAATGGAGGATTCAAGCATTCGTTGATGATTGTTGTAACGCGCAAGCAACAAGGTGCCCTGCGCTAATGGAAAAACCCCTGCTCACCACAGTGCATCCTCCATTTCTTACAAACATGAGAATTACCATGATCCCTAAAGGCGGATGTTTTTCCATGCTGCTCGCTGAATTGTATAGGCTTTGCGGTGAAGGGAGGGGGATGACAAAAGTTTGCGATTCTCCTTCAATGCACATGAAAAAATAAAAAAAGTGTAAAAAAGTAGTTGCATTTTAAATCGGGGAATGCTATTATAATAGAGCATTCACGCCGCGTTCGGCAAGCGGTTAAGCCACAGCCCTCTCAAGGCTGTATCACGGGTTCGAGTCCCGTACGCGGTACCAGTTGAAAAAATGGTCTGTAAGCTGATGCTTACAGGCTTTTTTCATATTTGAAGCAGTAATTTATAAAGTGTTGGAAATTTATAAAAACTGTTGTTTTTGCTCATAGTGTTGCAATAGGGTTACAGATTTTAGATTTTTGGGAAATTTTATGAGGTTTACCTGCAGTTTCAGAAGTTCGATGGGAGCGCGAGTATGAGTATCATGGCATCGTTATCATTTTTTTCATGTTGTGGAAGAGGATAAAATGATGATGGTGCAGGCAGTCATCATCTGCTTCAAATGCGAATAAACATATTGCCATACGGTTTTATAAAAAGATGAGTTATCACAGCAAGGTGACCTTCAACAGACAATAGACAATGACGCAAACCGACGCTTTTATCACAGGATATGCTTTGCCGCAAAAACAGCCAAAAGTAACAATCGACACACTTTCATAAACGCTGCCATTGCTTTTCCACTGTTATTTGTGATTGCTGGATGGAAGAGAAACGGTCAAAAGTGATTTAAAGCTAAAATAAATTGTGCGATAATAGAAGAAAACAGGAGGGAAAGCTCATGTATCATACAGTGTTTGCAAAGGGGATGCAGATCGTCAAAGCGATTGAAGATACACAGCAGGAGGCGATAGAAAAAGCGGCGGTAGCGATCGGTGACGCGTTTGTGAACGGTCATCACTTTTTTGTCAGCGGCAGCGGACATTCACATACGCTCAGCGAAGAGTTTTACGGCAGAGCAGGCGGACTTGCATTTACGATTCCTATTTTAACCACAGAGCTGACGATGACGGAGCATCCGACCAAAAGCGCGTATATCGAGCGTTTAGCGGGCTATGCGCGCATATTAGGCGAACTTTACGGCATTGAAGCGGGAGACGTCGTCTTGATTGCCAGCAATTCCGGAAGAAACGCCTATCCCGTTGAATTGGCGCTTTACGCAAAAGAGCAGGGAGCGACGGTGATCGCGCTGACCAGCCTCGCCCATACAAAGGCAGTCACCTCCAGAGCTGCGTGCGGAAAACGGCTGTTTGAGCTCGCCGATATCGTCATCGATAATTGCGGGGAGCTTGGCGATGCCTGTCTATGTGTGGATGGTGTAAAGGAAAAAATGTTGCCGACCTCCTCGATCGCCAACGCGTTTATCGCCGGTGCGATCAGCGTGCTTTGCGCAGCTCATATCCGCTCTCTTGGCAAGGAGCCGGCCGTCTTTGAAAGCCTGAATGTCGATGGACAACATGATCACAACGCCCGTTATTACGAGACTTATACGCGCACATATCGAATGAAACCGACGGGAGACAAAGAATGATTTATGTGATGAGCGATGTGCACGGGCAGTATCAAAAGTATCGGGAGATGCTGGAGTTGATTCATTTCAATGCAGAGGATACGCTGTATGTGTTGGGGGATGTCATTGACCGCGGTGAGCAGGGGATTCAAATTCTGCTCGATATGATGGAACGTCCCAACGTGATCGCTCTTATCGGCAATCATGAGTGGATGGCGGCGCAGTGCCTGCCATGGCTCCAAACAGAGATCAGTGAGGAATCGATCAACCGGCTGACGCAGGAACAGCTTGACGCTCTCACGCTGTGGCTGCACAACGGCGCTTCACCGACGATCTCCCAGTTTCAGCGTTTAAGCGTTTCTCAAAGAGAGGCGCTGTGCGAATATTTGATGGAAGAACTGCTGCCTTACGAAATACTTGCAATCGATCAGCGTCGCTTTCTTTTGGTGCATGCCGGACTGGGAAATTTTGATATCCATAAGCAGCTGGAAGATTATACGATAGAGGAGCTCGTATGGGAACGTCCTGATTTTTCAAAGCGTTATAGCAACGACGCACACTTTACCATAATTGTCGGGCACACGCCTACGCTGTTAGTGAACGGTAGGGCGCAGATCTATCATGGCGAGCAGATGATCGACATCGACTGCGGCGCTGTCTATCCCGGAGGTCGTTTATCCTGTCTGTGTTTAGATACGATGCAGGAATACTATATTTAACCACCTGCGTAGGTAGGCCTAGGTAAAAATTTATAACAATAATGCAATTTAACCGCAAATTCAATCATTTTATGCTACAATAGCAAAGGTGATAGAATGAGGAGAAATTATATGGCAAATTCACATCGCAGAGTCAACGTCCGCAACCTGCTGATTGTAGGCGTCATCAGCGTCTGTATGGTGGCAGTCGTTGCCGGCGCAGGATTCTTTTTATATCAAACGCTGTTTCGCGACCCTTTTCCGCAGGATGAAACTTTAACGAAAACGGCCGGCAGCATGCAGCAGGAAATTGATGAGGAAAACGGCTGGATGGTGCGCTATCCGAGCTTTGAAGATGCAGTGCTCAACGATGCGGTTAAGACGATTGTGCAGGAGAGCAAAGCGAAGGCGGGCGAGGATACGCAGGTAACGCTCGATTATCGCAGCAAGGACATCTATGATCATTATACGAGTGTGCTCTTTAAAGAGAGCATAAAGACGGAAGACAAAGAGAACATCGCTTATTACAGCGTCAATTACGATAAGCGTACACAGCAGCTGATGACATGCGACGACGTGCTGCGAGGACAGTACCGCCGCGATCTGCTGGATAACATCAAAACAGATGAAATTATCGCTATGGAGATTAACGAAAAGAATGTAGACGTGTATCTGAATAACGGCTCCAGCAAAACGATCAATTACGCACAGCAGTCATCCTATATCGCTTTGACAGATCCTAACATTCCAAGCCTTTATCAAAAGGAACCGCTGACGATCGCCCAGCCGCAGACCATCGACCCTGATAAGCCGATGGTGGCGCTGACCTTTGACGATGGTCCCAATCCCAACACGACGCCGGAGCTGCTGGATCTGCTGAAGCAATACGACGCCAGAGCTACCTTCTTTATGGTAGGAACCAATGCCGCTAACTATCCGGACATCGTGCAGCGGATCTGTCAGGAGGGACATCAGTTGGGCAATCATTCTTGGGAGCATCTGGACTTTAGCCTGATGAGCAGTGCTGATGAGATTATAGAGAATTATCAAAAGGCAGACGATGTGATCTTCGCTGCCTGCGGTCATGACGCAGCCGTTGTCCGTCCGCCATATGGCAGCATGTCCGAGCTTTACGATCAAACGGTGGAACGCCCATCCATCCTGTGGAGCATTGATACCAGAGACTGGGAAAGTCATGATCCGGTTGCGATTGAAAATACGATCGATCAATACATAGGAGACGGTTCCGTCATCTTGCTGCATGACATCCATGCGGACAGTGTAGAAGCGATGAAAAGCGTGCTTCCTAAGCTGAAAGAAAAAGGATACCAGTTTGTCACCATTGACGATCTGTTTCATTACGGAAAGATTTAATGGTAATTTAAATTACCGATATAATTGACAGACAAAAAGATCGATGCGATGGAACGGTGTCAAAACACATCGTGTACTACATCGGTCTTTTTATGTGCTATAGCAGCTGAGATGGCGGGATGAGCAGCCTCAGTCCATCTGCTGGTTATCTGATGTGACCAGACATGGATAGGCAAAAGAGGTGCCCGAAAGATGGGTAAGAAGAAAATCATGAAAGAATTCCGGGGTGTGTACAATGCGCTTCCGATTTTGCAAAGCGGACAAAAGAAGTATCATTATCAGGTGTTTCTTTGTGCGGTTTGTGTGCGATGCAAAGGCAGACACGATAAGAGAGGCTCTTCTTTGTACAAGGACTTCTCGTTTGCGCGAAGAATATGGTATAATATGGTGCGAAAATGAACGGGTGATGAAAATGGAAATAACGATTGTCAATCAGAGCATGGAGAAAAACTGGAATCGCTACCGCCGGGATTTTGAAGCGATCATGACGCGGGCAACGCAGTTTGTAAAGCTTTCACAGGACGCCTGTCTGTCAGTCATCTTTGTCGATGCAAAACAGATTCAAGCGATCAACCGCGAATACCGTCACATTGACCGCGCAACGGACGTGATCAGCTTTGCATTGCAGGATGAAGCAGACGATTATGAGGTGAGCGAGGAAGAGACGCAGCTGGGCGATATTTTTATCAGCGTGGAAGCAATCCGCGCACAGGCGGCTGCATATGGGCATTCATTGCGCCGTGAGGTGTGTTTTCTCTTTACGCATGGCTTGCTGCATCTGCTGGGCTATGATCACATGCAAAAAGAGGAGGAAGCAGTGATGAATGCATTGCAGGATGAGATTTTAGATGCGCTGGTTAAAAGATAAGCTGAAGCATAAATTCGGTTATGCGTTTTACGGCGTCTATGATGGCATTCGTCATGATGCCAGTATCGCCTTGCAGTGTGTGCTGGGACTGATTACCGTTTTCGTCTGCCTGTTCCTCTCGCTGACACCGATCGAGTGGTGTCTCATTCTCATCATGATCTTTTTGGTCATCACGATGGAATTTATCAATTCTGCCATTGAGGCGGCGGTTGACTATATTTCGCTTGATCGTCATCCGATGGCGAAACGAATCAAAGATCTGGCGGCCGCAGCCGTGCTGCTGATGTCGCTTTGCGCTTTGTGCGTGGCGTTGATCATCATAGGAGGAAAGCTGCTTTGACAACACAGGAAATGATAGCCGCTGCCTATGCGGCGTTAGAAAATGCGTATGCGCCTTATTCCCGCTTTCGTGTGGGCGCCTGTGTCCTGACAAAAGACGGGCGCAGCTTTTGCGGGACAAATGTGGAGAACGCTTCTTATGGCTTATGCTGCTGTGCCGAGCGCAGTGCGCTGTTTGCGGCAATCAGCGCCGGGGTGCGTCCAAAGGAGATCGTTGCGCTGGCAGTTGTCAGCGAAAAAAAGGAACCGCCTGCGCCCTGCGGCGCCTGCCGTCAGGTGATGAATGAGTTAATGGCGCAGGATGGACTCGTCGTGATGGCGGGAACGCAGGGTGTGCGCGAACGACGCGTCGGCGAGCTGTTGCCGCTGGCATTTGACAAGGAGGATATGCAATGAGTTTTAAATCCGGATTTATCGCGATCATCGGCCGTCCTAATGCCGGGAAGAGCACTCTGATGAACGCGCTGCTGCATCAAAAGATCGCCATTATGTCCCCAAAACCCAATACGACGCGAAACAATATCATGGGGATTTTGACAACCGAGGACGCTCAGTATGTGTTTATCGATACGCCGGGGATTCATAAGCCAAAGCATGAGCTGGGACGCACATTAAATAAAAATGCGTATATTGCCATTGCCGAAGCGGATATCAACGCGCTGATCATCGACATCACCCAGCCCTTTGGCAGCGGCGACGCCTTTTTGCTGGAACGCTTGCAGGGCAGTGAGGTTCCTTGTCTGCTGTTGGTCAACAAGATCGATCTGCTGCCGCGGCAGGAGGTGATGGAGCGCCTGCTGAAATGGCAAAGCGTCTATCCCTTTGACGAGATCATTCCGCTCTCCGCTTTAAAGCAGGAGAATTTAGAGGAGCTTTTGAGGGTGCTGCGCACTTACCTCAAGGAAGGCGTCGCCTATTTTCCCAGCGAGATGGTCAGCGATCACGGCGAAAATTTCCGCATTTCCGAGATCATCCGTGAGAAGATCCTCTTTCGTACGCAGGAGGAGGTGCCTCACAGCATCGCCGTTATCATCGAACAGCGCGAGGATGAAAAGGAGCGGGTGTATCTGCGCGCATTGGTTGTCGTTGAACGCCCTAGTCAAAAGGCGATTCTCATCGGCAAGCAGGGAGCGATGATTAAAAGCATCCGCATCGCTGCGCAAAGAGAGCTGAAAAAGATGCTTTCCAAGCCGGTTGAGCTGGAGCTTTATGTGCGGGTGGAGAAAAACTGGCGCAACCGCGAAACGAAGCTTCGTCAGTTTGGCTATCGCGAGATGGAGGAGTGATGGAACAGGAACTGGCGGGCATCGTGCTGGCGCAAAGCGACTATCGGGAAAATGACGCTTTGCTCAGCGTTCTGACACAGCAGGGGAAGCTGCGCTTTGTCGCCCGCGGCGTGCAGAAGATCACCAGTAAAAACGCCGGCGCTCTGTTTGTAGGAAGCGAATCGCTGTTCACCTTACAGATGCGAGAGGGCAGTGAGCTTCATACGCTCAAGCAGGCGCGCTTGCTGAAATCCCGCCGCCGCATCATGCAGTCTTTGCGCAAACAGGCGCTGGCTTCCCTGTATTGTGAATTGATGCAGAAATGCGAGGAGATGACACAGGGGTATGCTTGGTTACAAATCGCCTTAGAGGATTTGGAAACTCATGCACAGGGTGATTTTACCGGCGCCTGTGTATTTCTCAATCAGCTGTGTCTTGCACAGGGAATTTCCCCGTGGGTGGATAGCTGTGTCCTGTGTCAGGCGAGCAGTCCGATCCAAACGCTGTCTTTGCGCCACGGCGGTTTTCTCTGTACGCGCTGCATGGACCCGCTCCACGATACCTCTTGGAGCCGGCGGCGGTTACAGCGCTTTCGTTATCTCTGCCATACCCGTATCGATCAGATCGAGCAGCTGCGCGCGTATGATCGCTATGATTTTCAGGATTTTAGCACACTCTTTGCCTTCTTTCGCGAATACAGCGGAATTGCGGTGAAAGGATATGCGTTTTTGGCACAGGTCGAGGAGATGGAGACGGGCGTGGAAAATAAGGCGTGAAAATCGTTTCAAAGCTGAAAAAATGCTGAAGTGAAAAGTTTATTTCCACTTTGAAAGAGCGAAAAAAATAAGTGGCAATTACTCTTACAAAATGAAGAAATTGCTGCTTTTTTGTTCATTTAAGTAGAATTTAGTATTACAATAACAAAGGAAACAACAGGTTTATGGCATTGAATACTAATTTTTGGGTATAACGAAAAGAAGTGAATTTTAGTCATTTTTTTAGGGTGTAAGACTAACCTCCACTTGAGATGTAGATATGGAAATCCGCTCAGCCGCCTGTTGTTTCTTTTAATTTAGTTGCTTACTTATCTGTTTTTTATTAAATACGGTTTTAAGATCACCTGATCCTTTGGGATCTGCTGAATACCAAAAGCACATAGCCTTTTATAAAGATCCGGATACATGAACTCTGTCAGTTCAAAGGGGCTTCTTCCGCCCAGGGATTCCTCAGGAGAAGAATTTACATGACACAGGATCAGGTTCAATGAAGGCTGTCCAGACAGCCCCAAAGCTTTCAAATCTGTTCCTTTTGGAAGGATATAGCGCAGCTCGATATGTTTATTTTCCAGCGTTCCTTTCTGTCCGGACTGCATAGGGTCACAATAATATACCCGTGTTCTCCTGGTTCCGTTAGCTCCGTTTTCCATGGCTTCAGCTGCCGAAAACTCAGAGCCTCTGTCTGTAAGGAGGAGCTGGACATATTTTCGAAACAGTTCTTCCCCGAGGATAGATTCCAGCAGATTCACACCTTTCAACATGGAGCGAGCAGTTTTTTCTTCATGATAGAGTGCAAAGAGGAGACCTGTCTTTACAAACTTAAAAGTTTGGAGGAAAGATCCGCTTTTTTCATCGTTATAAACTGTGTCCATCTGCACGATAAAGGCATCCGGATTTTCAGAAAGGAAAGCCTTATAATCTTTATAGGTTCTTCCTGCTAGATATTTTCTGTCAGAGCGTTTTTTGTAGCCCTTCGCTTTCTTTCTGGGGAGCTTTCGGGATACTTGTCGGCGCAGATCCATGACAGTAATACCGGCAACTTCATGGAAAACATCCTGTTCAATGTAATTGTAAAGTGTCTTTTCGGAAATTCCCAGTTCCGGATGGTTGGTGATGATCTGATAGGGGGATTGCCCCTGCTTCAGCAGGGGAGCGATGATCGCAGCCATAGTTTTAGCTTCCTGTACTGTCAGATTTACTCCTTCCCGGGAGTCAGACAAAGTGGTACGGTAATCACGATGAGCTTGTTCCGGAGAATACTTATACTTGTCGAATCTGCAGCGAGACCAGTTGGAGCAGCCGTTACAGGCGCCGGGAGAGCGATCCCGTCTGGAACAGCGGAAGGGGACATATTCGGGGCAGTCAAGAGTACATTGTCTGCCGTGGACACATTTGCGGTAATGATTGCATTCCAGAGGTAGATTACACTTATAGGAGAGAATCCGGTGAAGTTTAATTTCTTTAGCGACAGTGGACTTGTCTTTTCCGATGGTGTGAGCAATGGCAGATTTGGTAGAGCCGTTAGTGATGCCGGTGAGGATGATGCGGCGTTCGTCCAAAGTCAAATGAGTAAAAGCATTGGAATGTTTCATGATGGATACCAGCCTTTCCGGCGACTGAGGGACAGGATAAGTGTAAGACTAAATGCAACATAAGTGGAAGTGGAAATAAGTGAAAGACTAAAATCCACTTTTCACTGTTCAAAGTGGAAATAAACTTTTCACTTCAGCAAGCTGAAAAAATCAATAAAAAAGCCAAGGAAACAGATGGACAAACGGGCAAAAAAATGGTATATATAATATTATCTATCCGTTTGCCCTTTTTATGCTGCGCAAATGGGCAGAGAAAAAAATAAATACATGGAAAGGGGCGTTTTTGGTGAGCGAAAAAACATTTGAGATGATCGTTTCCCACATGAAAAACTCCGGCTTTGTCTTTCAGGGCTCCGAGATTTACGGCGGCTTGTCCAACACATGGGATTTCGGACCGCTGGGTGTGGAATTCAAAGACAATGTGAAAAAAGCATGGTGGAAGCGTTTTATACAGGAGGACGTGAACAATGTCGGGCTGCAAAGCGCGATTCTCATGAATCCCAAGGTATGGGAGGCCAGCGGTCATGTCGGCGGTTTCAGCGATCCGCTGATGGATTGCAAGCAGTGCAAGACCCGTCATCGTGCCGATCAGCTGATCGAGCATGCCAGCGGCGGTGAGGTCAATCCCGGGGGCTGGTCCAATGAGGAGATGACGGCTTATATTCGTGAGCATCACATCGCCTGTCCTAACTGCGGCGCACATGATTTTACCGATATTCGTCAGTTTAACCTGATGTTTAAGACATTTCAGGGCGTCGTGGAAGATGCGAAGAGCACTATTTACCTGCGTCCGGAGACGGCGCAGGGAATGTTTGTCAATTTCAAAAACGTGCAGCGTTCCATGCGTAAAAAGCTCCCTTTCGGCATCGGTCAGATCGGCAAGAGCTTTCGCAATGAGATCACGCCGGGCAACTTCATCTTCCGCACCCGCGAGTTCGAGCAGATGGAGCTGGAGTTTTTCACCGCTCCCGGGGAAGATTTGAAGTGGTATGAGTATTATAAGCAATACTGCCTGCAGTTTTTAGAGGATCTTGGTATCGACAGGGCGCATCTACGGCTGCGTGAGCACAGCCAGGAGGAACTGGCGCATTACTCCAACGGCACCAGCGATATCGAATACAACTTCGGCAATCCGATCGGCTGGGGTGAGCTGTGGGGCATCGCCGATCGCACCGACTATGATTTAAAGGCGCACATGAACACGAGCAAGCAAAGCTTAGAGTATTTCGATCAGGAAAGCGGGGAGAAGTTCGTGCCATACTGCATCGAGCCAAGCGTCGGCGTTGAACGCATGATGCTCGCGCTGATGTTTGAAGCGTATGAGGAAGAGCAGCTGGAAAAGGATACGCGCGTCGTATTGCATCTGCATCCATATCTGGCGCCGATCAAGGCCTGCGTGCTGCCGCTCTCCAAAAAGCTGCGCGAGGAAGCGATGGACATCTATCATCAGCTCTCCAAGATCGTCAACTGCGAATACGACGAGGCCGGCAGCATCGGCAAGCGCTATCGTCGTCAGGATGCAATCGGTACGCCGTTTTGCGTGACGGTGGATTTTGAGAGTGCGCAGGATGGCTGCGTAACGATCCGACACCGCGACTCCATGGAGCAGGTGCGCATGCCGATCGCTTCGCTGAATGCGTATATCGCTGAGCAGATTCGCTTTTAACGAGGCACTCTATGGCGCGTTTGAGTGAACAGGAGATCGCGCTGGTGCGTTCCCGCGCCAGTATTGTCGATGTGATCTCTCACTATATTTCACTTAGCAAAAAGGGCCGTAACTATGTGGCGCTGTGCCCTTTTCACGATGATCACAACCCCTCGATGAGCATTTCCGAGGACAAGCAAATTTACAAGTGCTTTGTCTGCGGGGCGGGCGGCAATGTGTTCACCTTTGTCTCTCAGTATGAGAAAATCTCGTTTTTAGAAGCGGTTTACAAGGTGGCAGAATACACGGGCATCACCCTTTCCGCACCTTTGCAGCAGACGCAGCTCTCCCGCGTCGATCCGCATATTGCCGCACTTTACCGTCTGCTCAAAGAGATGATTCAGTTTACGCAGTATGAGCTGGATACCGAAGATGGGAGCCATGCCAAGCAATATTTGCAAAAACGCTCCCTGAGCGAGGAGATTATAAAAAAGTTTCAAATTGGGTACAATCCACATGAGGACGGCGTCTATCAGTATCTGCACGCCAAGGAATTCAGCGATGCGGATATGGTGGAATGCGGCGTTGCCAACCTGTTTGGCTCCCGCATGATGGATCGCTTTGCCAACCGCATCCTCATCCCGATTCACGACGCCTATGGCAATCCGGTCGGTTTTACCGCACGGCGCTTGGATGATCGCTCGCAGGAGGCGAAATACATCAATACGGCGGAGACGACGATCTATCGCAAAGGACAGCTGCTGTTTAACTATCACCGCGTCAAGGAGAGTGTGAAACAGGAAAAGCGCGTCTTTCTCGTCGAGGGCGCCATGGATGTGCTCGCCTTTGAAAAGGCAGAGATGCACACGGCGTTAGCCACGCTGGGCACCTCCTGCACAAAAGAGCAGTTACAGCTGCTCAAGGCGCTGCACACGGTGATCACCGTGTGTTATGACGGCGATGCGGCAGGGCAAAATGCAACCTACAAGTTCGCCAAGCAGGCGAGCGAGGCGGGCATTCCTATCGAGATCGTCAACAATACGAGCGGCTTAGACCCGGATGAGATCGTAGATACCTATGGCAAACAGGAGCTTGGCAGACTGTGTGAAAAGACTGTCTCCTTCATTGACTTTCTTTTTGATTATCTGCAAAAACGCTATAATTTGGATAATTATACGCAGAAGAAAGAATATGCGATGGAGATCGCACAGGAGATCCGCCGTGTAAAGGATGAGTTTGAACGCAAAAACTATTATCTTCGTTTAAAAGAGCTTTCCGGCTTTGATATGGAAGTCAGCGAGGAAGTCAGGGAGGCGCCCGCTTTTCAAAAGCAGAGGCAGCCCAAACGCCGCTATCTGCGCTATCCCAAAAGCGGACGCGAACGGGCGGAGTATGAGATCCTCTCACAGATGCTCTTTGGCGTGAGCGCCTGTGATCTCTTTAAGGAAGAACTTGGATTTTTCAAAGACGACGACAGTAACAAACTAGCTATGTATATCATCGATTATTATCGTACGCACAGCACGGTGGACGTTTCAGAGCTCTATGATCAGGTTGCCGAGCACAGCGTGCGGGATCTGCTGCTGAGCGTCGCGCAGTGGGAGCTTGCTGCACAGGGCGTTGAGCAGACGGTGCTGCGAGAAGCGATCTGCAAGGTGAAAGCGTGCATTCTGGAGGATAAGATACAGGCCTTAAACGAAAAGGCGAAAACCGTCAGTGATCCGCTGGGAAAAGCCGCGATCGCCACAGAGAAAAACCAGCTGATTTTGCAGCGCAACGAGTTGATCCACAAGGAAGGAAGTTGATAGAATGAGCATAAAAAAAGCACAGGGTGGAAAGCTTTACAAAACATTGGACGAGATCAAACAGGAGCTGTTAGCTTCTATGGAGAACGACGATGGCGTCGTCACGCAAAAGGAGCTGATGGATTCCATCGATCATCTCGATCTGAGCGATAAGGATATCGATGAGCTGTTCCAGTGGTGCGAAGAAAATGACATCACCTTTGCGGACGAGGAAGAGGATGACGAGGATCTGCTGTTGGATGTGGAGGATGACGACGAGGTGCTCTCCGCCGATGACAGTCTGGATTTTGACGATGAGGATTCCGATCATGCGTTAGCGAATGAGCTGGAAAGCCTGGAACAGTCCTTTGCGAATACCTCGCATACCAAGATCAACGATCCGGTCAAGATGTATCTCAAGGAGATCGGACGAGTGGATCTGCTGGACCCGAAGGATGAGCCGGAAATCGCACGCCGCATTCAGGCGGGGGACGAGGAAGCGAAAAAGATGCTGATCGCAGCCAACCTGCGCCTTGTCGTTTCTATCGCGAAAAAATACGTCGGCCGCGGCATGCTGTTTCTGGATCTGATTCAAGAGGGCAACATGGGTCTGGTCAAGGCGGTGGAAAAATTTGATTACACCAAGGGCTTTAAATTTTCCACTTATGCAACATGGTGGATTCGTCAGGCGATCACGCGTGCGATTGCCGATCAGGCGCGTACGATCCGCATCCCGGTACATATGGTAGAGACGATCAACAAGCTGACCCGTATTCAGCGTCAGCTCGTGCAGGATTTAGGCCGTGACCCAAGTGCGGAGGAAATTGCGGAAAAGATGGAAAACATCACGCCGGAGAAGGTGCGTGAGATTCAAAAGATCGCGCTGGAGCCGGTATCGCTGGAGACGCCGATCGGTGAGGAGGATGACTCGCATCTCGGTGATTTTATCGAGGACAAGGAGACGCTTTCACCGGATGAATATGCCAACAATCAGCTGCTCAAGGATGAGATCAACACCGTTTTGCAGGGATTGACCGAGCGTGAGGAGAAGGTGCTGCGGCTGCGCTTTGGTTTGTTAGATGGCCGCACCCGCACGCTGGAGGAAGTCGGCAAGGAGTTCAACGTCACCCGTGAGCGCATTCGTCAGATCGAGGCGAAGGCGCTGCGCAAGCTGAAGCATCCGACGCGTTCCAAGCGGTTAAAGGATTTTGTCGATAAACCATAATGGTCAAGCTGGGAAAACGCCTGCAAGCCATCTATGAGCTGGTAGATACAGGCAGTATCGTGGCGGATATCGGCTGTGATCACGGTTTGCTTTGTATCGCTTTGATCGAGCGTCAGCGCGCACGGCACTGTTATGGCTGCGATATTGCGCCGGGACCCTTGCGGCGGGCGCAGCAGGCGGTGAAGGACGCCGCGTTGTCAGCACATATCACCTTATTGTTACAGGATGGGATGCAGGGGCTGCCCGTGGAGGTGGATACGGTTGTCATCGCCGGAATGGGCAATGAGACAATTCAAAAGATTTTGATTGAGGGAAAGGAGCGCTGGGGACAATTTCGCTCCTTGATCCTCGCCAGCCATACCGACGTCGATCTGCTGCGGAGATTTCTCAGTGATCAGCATTTTGCCATCGACGAAGAACGCATCGTCTTTGAACAGCGTCATTACTATCAGATCATCAAGGCGCATTACGACATGCAGGTGCGTTCGCTGAGTGAAGCGGAAATCCGTTTTGGCGTGCACACGCAAAAGGAAGCGCTCTTTGTTCCTTACTGGCAAAAGGAGCTGGGGAAGTGCGAGCAAATTTTAAAGCAGATGCCAAAGGATCATGTCCGTTATGCGGCAGTGAAACAACGGCATGCGGAGATCGCGGACGTTTTGGCAAAGCAGGCCGCTCATATTAAGGGGGAATGATGCAAGGGGAGGCGATCGCTTCTTGAAAAGCAAATTCCTATGTGCGGTCTCATATACAATAAATGATGAACAGAAAAAAAGCGAAAGCGGCGGATGCTTCTTTGGAAGGAAGCGTTGGACGCTTTCGCTTTTCTTTTCAATGATTTCTTTTACAGCAACGAAACGCTCCTCATTTTCATTGGGAAAGAGGTTGCGTGCATGCGCGATTTTGGAAAACGACGCTGGTAAACTATTTGGACTAGAAAGATTGCACTTTTTACTCACGCATCTGCGAAACGACAAGCGGGGTTCATCTCAGCATTGCCTCAATGGAAATGGCAGGGAGCGGACGATCTTCCTCCCAATGCTCCAATACCTCGATCACCTGATTGGTCAGATAGGTCGGAGTGCTGGCGCCGCTGGTAACGGCGACACAGCCGCATCCCTCTAGCTGCGCCGCCGTGATGCCATATACGTCGTCGATCAGATAGACGTTAGGAATTCCTTGCTCTTTGGCGATTTGCGCAAGCCGTTTGGAGTTGTTGGAGTGAGAATCGCCCACTACATAGAGCACATCGACCCCTTGATCACGTAGTCCGGCGACCGCCTGCTGGCGAATGCGGGTAGCGTTGCAGATTTCCTCGCTGAAACACGCCTGCGGATACTGTGCCTGAATCTGTTGAAAGATCTCTTCCACATCGTAAATCGACATCGTCGTTTGGTTGGTAACGAAGATATCCCCGCGAAGTCCCTTTGGCACGCTTTGAGCATTCGTGATGAGATGTACCCGATCGCTGAGCGCACAGACCGCTTCGGCCTCGGGATGGTTTCGCTTGCCGATGTAGAGGATCGTCTCGTTTCGCTGCAGGTGCAAACGCACCAGCTCCTGTGTCTTTACGACGTCGGGGCAGCTGGCATCCACACAGATGAGCCCCTTTTCCTTCGCTTTTTGCTTGACGGCGTCACTGATGCCGTGGGCGGTGAAAATCACCACGCCTTCATCGATTTGCGACAGCAGCTCCATCCGCGTCTTGTTTCCATCCTCCACGGTGTGTACGCCGATGGCGGCCAATGCCTTTTTCACATATTCGTTATGAACGAGCATCCCCAGCACGGTGATCGGCTGTTTGGGATAGTCGGCTGCACACTGCTTGGCGATGGAGATCGCCCGTACGACGCCCTTGCAATAGCCCCTGGGGGTAACCTTGATGACTTTCATCGCTTTTCCTCCCTTTCTTTGTGCGTTTGCCGCCGATAAGGGCACTCGCTTCCTATGACTCAGTTGCAAAGAGTGAAAAAGCGCTCTTTGCCAAAGCCATGCGGATTCTCTGTCTCTAATTATGTCATACTTGAAAGAAAAGCACAATGACGCCGTGGGTGAATGTGGGGAAAAGGGAAAAAGGCTTTGAAAACAGAGATGTTTCCATGTATAATAATGAAGATTTGAAGGAGGCGACAGCAATGGAAATCAATGATTTACGCAAACGCAGTGCCGCATTGGCCGCACTGGAAGGATTTCGTGATCTGACACCGATTCAGAAGCAAGTGATCCCTTTGGCGATGAAGGGAAGAGATATCATCGGCATCTCCGATACCGGAACCGGCAAAACACACGCCTTTTTGATGCCGATCTTAGAGATGGTAAATGCAGAGAAACAGGAAGTGCAGGCGGTGATCACCGCGCCGACCCGCGAGCTAGCCGTGCAGATTTATCAGCGGGCGCAGCTGCTGTGCAAGGTGGAGGAGAAGCTCGTTATTCGCCTGATCAGCGGCGGCAAGGAAAAAAGCCGCATGAACGAGCAGCTGAAATGTCAGCCGCATATCGTCATCGGTACGCCGGGACGCATCCGTGATCTGTTTTTAAACGATCAGACGCTGCGCTGTGACACGGCGAAGATCTTCGTTGTCGATGAAGCGGACATGACGCTGGAATTCGGCTTTTTGGAAGATGTGGACCAGATTGCCGGCCGTATGGGCAGCGAGCTGCAAATGATGAGCTTCAGCGCGACGATCCCTAACGGCTTAAAACCGTTTTTGCGCAAATATATGAAGCATCCCGAGGTGGTGCAGATCGAAGAGGCGGCGAAGTTCCAGCCGCAAATCCGCCACGTGCTGGTGCCATGCCGCCACAAGAGCTATCCCCAGAAGCTGATGGAGGTACTTGAGGGCATTCAGCCTTATGTCTGCTTGATCTTCGCCAACACGCGCACACTCGCAAACGAGACGGCGACGCTCATGCGGGCAGCGGGCTATGGCGTGGTGGAGCTGCACGGGGATTTGACCGCCCGGGAGCGAATGCGCGCTCTCAAGGAGTTGCAGCAGCAGAGCAAGAGCTATGTCGTGGCGACGGATATCGCCGCCCGCGGCATCGATATTGAAGGGATTACGCATGTCATCTCGCTGGGATTTCCCAAGGAGTTGGATTTTTACATCCACCGCAGCGGACGCACCGGCCGTGCCGGACGTGAGGGCACCTGTTATGCGCTGTATCGCGCGGAGGATGATGCGGCGATCCGCACGTTAGAAAAAAACGGGATTCACTTTGCACATTGCAACGTGCGCGGCGGGGAGTGGACGACGCTCAAGGATCTGCACGCGCCGCGGGTGAAAAAAAGCGATCCTTTAGAGCAGGAGATCAGCAAGATCGTTAAAAAGAAAAAGACCAAGGTAAAACCGAACTATAAGAAAAAACAGAAGCAGCAAATCGACACGCTGCGGCGGCGGGCACGCCGGGAGATGATCCGCGAGGACATCCGCCGTCAGCAAAAAGAGCGCGCCAAGGAGAAGATGCGGCAAAAGCGTGAGGAGGAAGTACAATGATCATCGGCTCACATGTTTCCATGTCCGCACCGAACTATCTGTTGCAGGCGATGCAGGAAGCGCACAGCTATCAGGCCAACGCCTGCATGATCTATACCGGCGCTCCTCAAAACACCAAGCGGATTGCCGTGGAAAAGCTGAAAGCGCAGGAGGCGGCCGCCTATAGCGAAGCGCATGAGCTGCCATTGTCGCATGTGATCGTCCATGCGCCTTATATCATCAATTTAGGCAACACGCTGAATTTAAATACCTATGAGCTCGGCGTGGATTTCTTAACGCAGGAGCTGGAGCGGGTGCGTCAGATCGGCGCAAAGGTGCTCGTGCTGCATCCCGGAGCGCATGTGAAAGCAGGCGAGGAAGCGGGATTGGCACAGATTGTCAAAGGCTTGGATGCGGCGATGGAGGGGATGGACACCTCGATTACGATCGCCTTGGAGACGATGGCGGGCAAGGGAAGTGAGCTGGGATATCGCTTTGAACAGCTGGCTTATCTGATTTCCCATGCGAAGCATAGCGAACAGCTGGGCGTGTGTATGGATACCTGTCATCTGCACGATGCTGGCTATGATGTGAATGACATCGACGCGCTGTTAGAGGAGTTTGACCGCATCATCGGATTGCGGCGGCTGTGCTGTGTACACGTCAACGATTCTAAGAATGAACGCGGCGCGCGTAAAGACCGCCACGCGAACATCGGCTTTGGCTGCATCGGCTTTGAAGCGCTGAACGCCGTTGTTCACCATCCGCGCCTGGAGAACGTCGTAAAAATCTTGGAGACACCTTATGTCGAGGGGCATGCGCCTTACCGCCATGAGATTGCCATGCTGAAAGCGGGATGTTTTGACAGCGCGCTGTTAGAGAAGGTCAAGGAGGGTGCGTAACATGAAAAAATTATTTGCTTGTCTGTGTGCGGGTTTCCTGCTGTGCGCATGCAGCAGTGAACCGATGCTGTTGCAGCTGGAGGACGTACAGGAGGGCGATACGCTTGCGATCATCGAAACAAACATGGGCGATATCACCGTTCGCCTGTTTCCCGAGGAAGCGCCTAAAGCGGTCGAAAATTTTACGACCCATGCGAAAGAAGGGTATTATGACGGCTTAACCTTTCATCGGGTCATCAACGGGTTCATGATCCAAGGCGGCGACCCAAACGGCGATGGCAGCGGCGGCGAGAGCATCTGGGGCGAACCATTTGCGGATGAGTTCAGCGATCGTCTTTACAATTTCAACGGTGCGCTGAGCATGGCGAACGCCGGAGCAAATACCAACGGTTCTCAGTTTTTCATCGTCCAGCAGCAGGATGGCTCGCAATACGGAGATGAGATGATGGAGACGAATTATGATTATCCTGACAATGTGGTCAAGCAGTATCAAAGCGTCGGCGGCACTCCATGGTTAGACGGCGCGCATACGGTGTTTGGACAGGTGGTAGAGGGCATGGATGTGGTGAATGCCATCGCCTCCGTGCGCGTAGATGAAAACGATCGTCCCCTCGAGGACGTCGTCATCCGCACCATCCACATCGAAACAGTCGAGACGGCAGACGCTCAGCATGCCTAGAAGATAGCAGCTGACAATGATGCGCGAACGCATAGAAAGCGCAAGCACATGGGATACAATGAAAAAACAGAGACGCCCTGTCAAAAATAGGATTTGCAGGATCTCTGTTTTTTTGTATGAGCGCCAATTAGCTCTTATGTGGTTCAAAAGCGATAATTTCCTCTTTTAAGCGCTCGACAATGCGCTCCTGCGGCAGCTTTTCGATGATCTCACCGCGGCGGATCAACAAGCCTTCGCGTCTTCCCCCGGCGATGGCAATATCCGCATGCTTCGCTTCTCCCGGACCGTTGACGACACATCCCATGATCGCGACTGTCACATCCTTGTTCACCGTTGCCAAAAACGCTTCGATTTCATTGACGACGGGCTGCATGTCCCATGCCGTTCGCCCGCAAGTCGGACAGGCGATGAGGTTAGGCACATGATCGATCAGCCGGCAGCACTTTAGCAGCTGGCGAACGATCGGCAATTCGCTGCAAGGGTCACCGTTGACACTGATGCGAATCGTATCACCGATGCCTTCATTCAGCAAGGTTCCCAGCGCCATCGAGCTTTTGACAGCGCTGGCCATCTGCGTGCCGGCCTCCGTCACTCCCAAATGCAGGGGATATGGAAATGTCTGCGCGGCTAAACGGTAGGCGTCGATGCAAAGCAGGGGATCGCTGGACTTAAAAGAAAGCACGATGTCGTGAAAATCCATGGATTCTAAAATTTCCACGTGCCGGATAGCGCTCTCTATCATGCCCTGTGCAACGGGACGTCCGTATTTTTCGTGAATATCCTTTTCCAGAGAACCGCTGTTGATACCGATGCGGATGGGGATGCCATGGCGTTTGCAGGCATCGACAACAGCCTCTACATTTTCCCGCTTGCCGATGTTGCCGGGATTTAAACGGATCTTATCGATACCGGCGTCGATAGCGGCTAATGCCAAGCGATAATCGAAATGGATGTCCGCTACTAACGGAATCTTCGTGTTCGCCTTGATCTCGCTGATGGCGGCGGCGTCCGCCATATCCATTATTGCCATGCGGACGATCTCACATCCGCCCGCCTCTAATTGGCGTATCTGCGCAATTGTCGCCTGCGCGTCTTTGGTCGGGGTATTGCACATGGATTGAATGACTACGCGGTTTTGGCCGCCGATCGTCACATCGCCGACGCGAATCGCGCGTGTTTGTTCTCTTCTCATATCGATCACCTTCTCTCTCATTATAAACAAAACATCCTTGCTTGACAATGGGATCGTTTAGGTGAACAACAGCTGATTTGTAGGATTACAATACATGTGTTATGACAGAATACATAAAAAGCAATCACCCCGTTTCTATGTTATGGTTTTGAACGATAAACCTACAACCGTTTAGGTGAACGACAGCTGATTTCTCTGCCTTTTTCATCGGTTCACTGGCTTTTCACTGCTGTTTTGTATTATAATGGTACGCAGGGTGATGCAGCTATGATTCCAAATCCTTTTCGCAAGTTTGACTTAGATAAAATGCGGCGATCCAGCGATCAGCTGAATCAGACGATGGACTATGCCAACGAGGTGTCGAAGCGTCTGATTATTTTCGCTGTCATCATCTGCATCCTGTTTGCCACGGTGTTTGTGCGCCTGTTTCAGATTCAGGTGCTCAGCCATGAAGAATATACCGCAAAGATGGAGGCTTACAATACGACGACGCAGTCCTCATCCACCCCGCGCGGTCAGATCTATGATCGAAACGGCAATGTGATCGCGGCGACGGTCGTCTCCCACAATATCATTTACACGCAACCCGAATCGATTACAACAAGTCAGCGCTGGGAGTTGGCTCAACGCTTTGCGGCGGGCTTTGACGTTGACAAAAACGAACTGACCAGTGCTCAGCGTAAGGAT
Organism: Merdibacter sp. Marseille-QA0792; assembly: GCA_965119685.1. Lineage (GTDB taxonomy): Bacteria > Bacillota_I > Bacilli_A > Erysipelotrichales > Erysipelotrichaceae > Merdibacter. Next base: position 1,658,569 of record OZ221971.1, read on the forward strand.
CTTTATATCTTCTTGCATACGCTGCTCGATCCACAGGATGACGGGTATGCCTGCAACGATCTGCTCAGTGAGGAAGAGCTAAGCGCGTATCTCAGCGGCGCTTGGGGTGAAGAAGCGGAATCACGGCGCACAGAGCTGCTGTATGAACGCATCAGCGAGGAGATGCTGGAAAAGACGCTCACAGATGGCGAGGAGGCAGGCTATGTCGTCTATTCGCGCATGGTGAACGGCACCAGCGGTCAAAGCAAGACGATCTTAGAAGATGTAGATGATGACACGGTGGCGTATCTGGTGGAGCACAAAAGTGAATTTCCGGGTTTTGATGTCGATCTGGGGTCATGGAAACGTGAGTATCCTTACGGAGACACGCTGCGCGATGTGTTAGGCAATGTGACGACGAGCACACAGGGAGTTCCCGCAGAGCTTTCCGATTATTATCAGGCGTTAGGCTATCCGTTGAACGCACGTGTCGGCAGCTCCGGCTTAGAATATCAATACGAAGGACTGCTGAGCGGAACGCGCAAACTCTCCAGCGTTGACTATGACGAGGAAGGCAATGCGATCATCAGCGATGACTCCTCCGGAAGAAAGGGCTATGACATCTATCTGACAATCGACATCGAGCTGCAGCAGCGTCTGGATGAAATCGTTAAGGAGACGCTGGAGGATGCGGCTGACAATCCATATCGTCAGGATTTCACAACGCTGTTTGTGTGTCTCATGAATCCTAAAACCGGTGAAATCTATGCGATGAGCGGTTATCAGCGGAATAAAGAAACTGATAAGGTAACTCCCTTTGCCAGCGGCAACTATCTGAGTTATACCAATCCCGGATCGATCGTTAAGGGTGCAACGCTGTATATGGGGCTCAACGAGGGCGTCGTAGAGCCGGGAGAGATCATCAATGACGCGCCGATGCACATTCAGGGAACGCCGGTGAAGGCCAGCTATCAAAATTACGGTCCGGTGAATGATGTGAAGGCGCTGGAGGTCTCCAGTAACGTCTACATGTTCCATATCGCCATTCGTCTGGCCGGGGGCACTTATGAGCCGTATCAGTCACTTGGCATCGCCGATCCGGCGTCTACGTTCACATTGATGCGCCAGTATTATTCGATGTTTGGGTTGGGCAATGTTACCGGTTTGGATGTGCCAAACGAGGTCGGCGGCTATGTCGGTTATTCCACTGAGGTCGGTAAACTGCTCGACTTTGCGATCGGTCAGTATGATATGTATACGCCGATACAGATCCTGCAATATGTCTCCACACTTGCCAATGACGGTACGACGCTGAAACCGCATCTGTTCAGCTATGCGACCGAGGTCAACTCCACAAATGTGGTGGCCTCTTATCAAAATCAGGTAGTGTCCACCTTACAGGGCAATGTGAGTTATCTGGAACGGGTGCAGGAGGGCTTTCGTGCCTGTGTCACCTCTGGCAACTGCGGTTCCTCGATCAAAAGCGCATCACAGGCGATTGCCGCAAAGACCGGTACGGCGGAGGTCGGTGAATCGACCAGCACCGCGCTGATCGGCTATGGTCCTTATGATGACCCGAATATGGCGTTTGCCTGCATTGCGCCGACTTCCTCGGATACGGGCAGCAACCTGCAAAGCAACGTCTGCTCGACGCAGGTGATGGGGCCGGTGTTGGACAAGTATTTCTCCATCATGGAAGGGAAAGAAGACTGACGCGCATCACAGAGTGTCAGGACACTGGTAATCGAGAAAGGCGCATGGTTTATGATGAACGGCTGCGCATGAATGAAAAAACGGGTGTGCTTCCTTTCCTTCCTTGCGTAAGATTGTGAAAAAGAGTTGGCATTTTTACTCGTAGTATGCTATAATTTAGCGGCATAGAGTGTGAGGAGGTACAAAATGAGAGATCGAATTACTTTCAAATGTGCTGAGTGTGGAGAAGAAAACTACATCGGTACACGAAATAAACGGAAACATCCGGAACGTATGACCATTGCAAAATACTGTCCGCGCTGCAACAAAAAAACCGAGCATAAGGAGAAAAAATAAGAAGGGCCCATCTGCGGTCTTTTTTATTCGTAACTGCGTATGATAAAGGTAGAATCATTTGAACTGGGCTTGATTATTCAGGCAAACTGCTATGTCGTCAGCAAGGATGGGCATGCGCTGATCATCGATCCGGGTTCCAAGGGCAGAGGCGTCACAAAAGCTATCGAGGAACAAGGGCTGATCGTGGATGCCGTCGTTTTGACGCACGGACACTTCGATCATTGTGCCGGGGCGGATCACTTCGTCAGCGAATATCATTGCCCTTTGTATATCCATCCTGCGGATGCGGCGATGCTGAAAGATCCAAAGCTGAATTTTTCCGCTGATTTCGCACCGCTCATCGTCAAGAGCAAACCGCTGTTATTGCAAAGGGGCGTTCAGCAGATCGCTGGTTTTTCACTGGAGGTTGTCGATGCGCCGGGACACAGCGAGGGAAGCTGTCTTTTGCTTATGGAGGATTTGATGTTTTGCGGAGACGTGCTGTTTCAAGGCAGTATCGGCCGTACGGATCTGATCGGCGGCAGCAATACGAAGATGGTACAGACACTGCGCATGATCAAGCAGCTGCCTAAGGATTACATCGTATATCCGGGGCATGGGCCGATGACGAAGCTCAGCGAGGAAATCAAGTATAATTATTATCTGCAATCGGTATAGCCGTATAGGAGTGTTACAGACACCGGGAGAAGCGAGCGTACACCCATAGTGAACGCATGTTCTTCAAACGGTGTTTTTTTATGATGCTGCGGTGAGAACGAAGGGAGCGGATAGGAGTAAAGCGCGAAAGAAGCGGCTTCGATCAAACGCAGTCGCAAAAAAAGAGGAAGAGAATGATGCTCTATGCAGATTCGATGCATATTCGCAAAAAAAGTTACAGGGATGTTTAGGGAAGCGGGCATATGTTTTCGTATAGGAGAAGTGCGGGGAGGTGAGCGTGTGGAAAAGGAGCTGCAAGCTTTGGTTCATCTGATGATGGCACGCAATGCCAGCGATGCACATTTCGTCCTGCGCGGGGGACATCTGCATTTTCATTTGCGCTGTTTGGGGGTGATGGATCATCAGGATGACGGTTTGTTCGATGCGCGTCTGTTTCAGTATCTCAAATATGCGGCGCATTTGGATTTGGGGGATCTGGCGAGACCGCAGTCAGGCAATCTGTGCCGCACTTATCAAGGGCAGCAGCTGCAATTTCGCTTTTCTCTGCTTTGTACCAACGAGATGCAGACCGGCGTGCTGCGCTTATTGGATCAGGAGCGCTTTGATTCACTGAAAGACATCTGTCACGATGGGAAGCAGCGCTTACTCTTGCAGGCGCTGTGTCAGGGAAGAGGGGGCTTGGCGCTATTTTCCGGTCCTACCGGCAGCGGCAAGACGACGACGCTGCACGTATTGCTCAAGCAGGCGGCGCTTGTCTATCAGCGGCAGGTGATTACGCTGGAAGATCCTATCGAGATTCAAGACGACGCCTATGTACAGCTGCAAATCAACGAACGAAACGGCTTTACTTATGAGGTGGGCATCGAGCAGTTGCTGCGCCATGATCCGGATATTCTCATGATCGGGGAAATCCGCAGTGAGAAAACGGCGCAGATGGCGCTGCGTGCGGCGCTGAGCGGACACAGCGTATTTTCGACGGTGCATGCCAAATCATGTCAGGAGGTGTTTGCGCGCATGGAGGAATTCGGCATCGCAAGCGCACAGCTAACCGCTGCGCTGAGCTTTGTCAGCACCCAGCGCTTATTGCGAACACGTGAGGGAAAAGGCAGAGCTTGTTACTATGAAATCCTCTGCGGTGAAGCGCTGAGCGAGTATTGCCGCACCCGTCAGCTGCCAAAGGGGCATGAAACGATGGATGTGATGATTCAGAAAGCGTATCGGATGGGAGAGATCACAAAGGAGGCGTGGCAGTATGAATGTGCGCTTGGATGAGTGGGAAGCGTTAGCCCTGCTGATGGAGAAAGGGATTGCGTTGGAGGATGCGCTGCCTCTTGCTTTTCGCGAGGGCGAGTCGTATCTGCAGCGGCTGGCGGCAGGAGAAAACTGCTTTGCATGCGAAGGGAGAAAAGCGAGCATGATGGAACGCTGTCTAAGCTTTTTCATGCAGGCGGCGGGATTGAGTCAAGCGATACTCATGGCATTGCATCTGTGTACGATTCGCAAAACACTGGGAAAACAGCTGGCAAAGCAGGCGAGCTATCCGATCGTATTGTTTGTGATGTCTTTTGTGCTGGTGTTATTTTTCCTCTCGGTGATCTTTCCGCAGATGCAGCAGCTCACCGACGGACAGGATGCGGGGATGGCGCTAGGTGTTTTGCGATTGCTGCGCTTGTCGTTTACCCTCCTAATGATTCTGCTTGCGCTCTTTGCCATTCTCGCTCTCTTTCTTTGGAAACAAACGGATGCCCGCGGCTGGTGCATCGTGCGCTTTCATGCGCGCTTGCCGCTTTTGCAGGAAGTCATCTCTTATCTGTTTGCAGCTTATCTGCATGAGCTGATGGAGGCGGGCATCGATACGCGTCACGCGCTTGCCTTATTGGAGCGATTAGAGGAAAAAAGTGTGCTGTTTCCTTGCGTCATGGAGATGCAGACACTGTTGGCACAGGGGTTCTCCTATGATGAAATCCTATTGACCAGCACCTATTTTTCCAAACGCTTTCGCCGTTTTTTCCTCATCGGTTATCGCAGCTCTACGCTTTCACAGACACTGAAGCTCTTTTGCGAGCAGGCGCTCACCCGCTGGCAGTCGCAGCTGAAGCGGGGAGGGATGATTTTGCAAATCATTGTTTATGCAGTTATCGGGCTTTTGGTATTCTGTGTATATCAGCTGCTGCTGATGCCGTTAGATATGCTCAATCAGATGTAAAGAGAGGGGATGCCATGAAAAAGAGAAGAGCACAAGAAGGATTTACCATACTGGAGATGATGATTGTCTTATCGATCGTCGCGCTGCTGTTTTTATTAACGCTGCCCAACATCCAGCAAAAGGAAGCGATCATCGAAGAAAAGGGGTGTGACGCTTTGACGGCGGTGGTGGATGCGCAGATATTGCTTTATGAGATCGATACGCTGCATACGCCGACCTCGGTCGATCAGCTGATCGCCGGCGGTTATCTCAAGGAGTCGCAGAACCGCTGCCCGGATGGGCGTTCCATCGTCATCATCGACGGACAGGCGTATGCGCGATAGAACACGAGGATTTACGATGGTGGAGATGTGCCTGGTATTGGCGATCTTATCTGTTTTGATGGTGGTCTTTCTCTTGCCGCGTGCTTATCAGCGCCATACCCTCACTTTGTCAATGCTGCGCTTGCAGTCGTTCATCGAAACCGTTCAAAGCGAGGCGGTTGCATCAGGTGAAGTGCGTTCTGTTACGATGACAGCTCATGAAGCGCTCAGCGAAACTCAGAGCCTGTCGCTGCCCTCCACCCTTTCCTGTGAGGCTGCTGTCATTCATTTTTATCCCCAGTACACCTCATCGCCCGCGGCGAGCATCCGCTGTAAGGATGCGTACAGCGAACAGACGCTGGTGATTCAGCTGGGCAGAGGACGCAGTGAGATCCGCGCGGGGGCGTGAGGGCTTTGTCCTCTTAGACAGCCTGTTATTGTTAGCGCTGTGCCTGCTCTTGGTGCAGCTGCTCCTTGTCAGTGCGCAGACGATGAAAGGGATGGAGGGGATGACCGTTGAAGATATGGAAGAGCTCCTGTGGCTACACGATGGCGGAGATGCTCGTCGCGTTAGCAACCGCGATGCTGTGCAGTTTGCTGTTGGCGATGCTGTCGCGCTGGATGGTGCATGCTTTGGGGACACAGCGTTATCTCGTACAGGATCAGATGGCGGTTTTGCAGCTTCGGCTGTATGTGGCGCAGTGTGATACATATGCGTTAGCGGACGAGACGCTGAACACCTTACAAGACGGTGAGACATTCACCCTGCGCTTTCACAACGGGCGCCTGGTGAAGCAGCCGGGATATGAAATCTTTTTAACGGATGTAGATGACGCCGTTTTTATCCGAGAGGGGGATGCTTATTATCTGCAATGGCAGCGAGAGGGACGCCGCTGGCAGGCGAAAATCAGTGAATGAAGGCTTTTTTACGATGCTGGGCCTTGTCGTTTTGATGCTGTTTCTCAGCTTCTCCCTATTGCTTTTACAGCGGGCGTCAGCATTGGCGCAGCTATCGTCAGCCCAACAGCGCGTCGATACCTACGTGTACCTGCTGAATTACATCAAGACGCAGTGCATGAGCGATCGTGCGCAAGGGGAACAGGAAAAAGATGAGGACACAGAAGAAAAGCCGCTTCCTGAGGAATGGCTCATCCTGCGCGGAACAACCAGTTATCGCATCTTTTGGGAGGAGGACAGCTATGCGGCTTATCAGGGGATGCACTGCATCCTGCGCGCGTATGTCGATGAAGAGGGGTTAGGGGAAGTGCGCTTTGGAGCACAGGCGGACATTTGAGAAGAAGTGAGGTATAGAGAGCAGACAAAAAGGGCAGATTAAGAAAGGTGATGTGATGCTTACCTATCTGGCTGCCCTCTTCAGCTTTGCCGCATTGATTGGCATGGGGATACTCTTTCGTTTTCTGTGTGTGGACGCTGTGTGGTTTCTGTTGCTGTTCGCCTTGCTCTCGCCGCTGCTGCATTTGTTTTATCATCGGGCGAGCTGTCGTCCGCTGGAGGTGAAGGACTTTGCCCTCGCTTTGCTGTTTTCCTTTATCTGCGCTTTGCTTTTGCGCTATCGCTTTCATCCGATGGATCTGCACAGCTTTGCTTATCTCTATTTTTGCTCGTTTGTGGGCGTCGTTCAATATGCCTGCTCGATGCGCTATAAGACGATGATCGAATAGGCGGCAATGGGGGAGACCCGTTCATGAGAAACTCGCTATTGACAGCGCTTTGCGAATTGGGCTATACTATTAGCTGTAATGACAGTGAATCAGAGTAGTACCCTGCGCGGCAGCATAGAGAATTGACTGGCTGGTGAAAAGTCAAAGTGTTCAAACGGGGGAACTCGCTGAGGAGTCGGTAAATACCCGTTGCCCTCGCGTTAAGAGGATGAAGGTGCATGCAGCGATTGCATGAACTAAGGTGGTACCGCGTATGTTTACGTCCTTAGAGGAAGCTAAGGGCGTTTTTTCATGAAAAGGAGAGAAAACCATGGGATTTAATCATCAGCAGATTGAGAAAAAGTGGCAGCAATACTGGTTAGACAACAAGACCTTTGCCTGCGATACGTCTGACTTTAGCAAACCGAAATACTATGTGCTGGACATGTTTCCATATCCCAGCGGAAACGGACTGCACGTCGGACATCCGGAGGGCTATACGGCGACCGACATCATCGCCCGCATGAAGCGCATGCAGGGTTATAACGTCCTGCATCCGATGGGGTGGGATGCGTTTGGTCTGCCGGCGGAGCAATTCGCCATTCAAACCGGCAACCATCCGGCAGCGTTTACCAAAAAGAACATCGACCACTTCCGCGAACAGATTCAGGCGCTGGGCTTTTCCTACGACTGGGATCGTGAGATCTCCACGACGGATCCATCCTATTACAAATGGACACAGTGGATCTTTTTGCAGCTTTATCACAAGGGCCTGGCCTATGTGGATGAAATTCCGGTCAACTGGTGTCCGAAGCTGGGAACCGTCCTGGCCAATGAGGAGGTCATCGACGGCAAGAGCGAACGGGGAGGATATCCGGTCATCCGCAAGCCGATGCGTCAGTGGGTATTGCGCATCACCGAGTATGCCGAGCGTCTGCTGGAGGACTTAGCGCTGTGCGACTGGCCGCAGTCCACAAAGGAGATGCAGATTAACTGGATCGGTAAATCCCAAGGCGCTAACGTCATCTTTGCGATCAAAGATACCAACAAGGAATTCACCGTATTCACCACCCGCTGCGATACGCTGTTTGGCGCTACCTACTGCGTCATGGCGCCGGAGCATCCTTTCGTAGAGGAAATTACGACGCCGCAGCAGCGAGAAGCGGTAATGGCATATCGCAAGAGCTGTGAATCTAAATCCGATTTGGAGCGCACAGAGCTCAACAAAGAGAAAACTGGCGTATTTACCGGCGCTTATGCAATCAACCCGGTCAACGGCAAGGAGATCCCGATTTGGATTTCCGACTATGTGCTTGCCAGCTATGGCACCGGAGCGATTATGGCGGTACCGGCACACGATACGCGCGACTACGAATTCGCAAAGAAGTTCAACCTCGAGATCATCGAGGTGTTAAAGGGCGGCGACATCGAGAAAGAAGCGTACACGGAGGACGGCGAACACGTCAATTCCGATTTCCTAAACGGCATGGGAAAAGAGGAAGCCATCGAAACGATGATCGCATGGCTCAGCGAGCATCACTGCGGCTGTGCGAAGACGACCTACAAGCTGCGCGACTGGCTGTTTTCCCGCCAGCGCTATTGGGGCGAGCCGATTCCGATCGTCCACATGGAGGATGGCACGATGCGCACCGTCGAGCTTGACGAGCTGCCGCTGGAGCTGCCGCAGACAAGCAATTTCAAACCGAATGAAAACGGTGAATCACCGTTGGCACACTGTCTCGACTTCATCAACGTGGAGATCGACGGCGTCAAGGGAAAGCGTGAAACCAACACGATGCCGCAATGGGCAGGCAGCTGCTGGTATTATCTGCGCTACATCGATCCGCGCAACGAGGAAGCCATTGCCGATCCGAAGCTGTTAGCGCATTGGCTGCCGGTCGACCTTTACGTCGGCGGCGCCGAGCATGCGGTGCTGCATCTGTTATATGCCCGCTTCTGGCATAAGGTACTTTATGACTGCGGTGTTGTATCGACTAAGGAACCGTTTCAAAAGCTGTTCCATCAGGGGATGATCTTAGGAGAAAACAACGAGAAGATGTCCAAGTCGCGCGGCAATGTCGTCAACCCGGATGAGATTATCGCCTCTCATGGTGCAGATGCGCTGCGTGTATATGAGATGTTCATGGGACCGCTGGAGGCGAGCTTGCCATGGAGCACGAGCGGACTGGATGGGGCAAGACGCTGGTTAGACCGTGTGTGGAGACTGTTTGATGAATACGATAAGCTCACGGATACCAACGACCACAGCCTCGATAAGATTTACAATGCGACCGTGAAGAAAGTCAGCGAGGATATCGAAACGCTGAATTTGAACACGGCGATTTCACAGATGATGATCTTCATCAACGAGTGCTATAAGAGCGAGCAGATTTACCGCCCTTACGCTGAGGGCTTTGTAAAGATGTTTGCCTGCTTCGCTCCGCATCTGGGCGAGGAGATCTGGCACACATTCTTCCATCATCCGCAGACGATCGCCTACGAACCATGGCCGGCCTATGATGAGAGTACCTTGATCGAGAGCGAAGTGGAAGCGGTCGTACAGGTCAACGGCAAGGTGCGCGGCAAGATGATGATCGCCGCCAGCGAAGACCAAGAGCGCATGAAAGAGAAAGCGCTGCAAATCGAAAGCGTACAGCGTCAGCTCGCAGGCAAAGAGATCGTCAAGATCATCGTTGTCAAAGGAAAGGTTGTCAACATCGTCGCAAAATAAACGTTGTTGTTTTCCTCATTCATCAGCCTCAAGCAGCGAAAAGCGCTCAATGCGCCGCCGGGCTGTTGTACTTTTGAAAAAAATCAGTATAATGATACTATCGGCAATGAAGAGACAGAGTATATATGAAATCCGTGCAGAGAGTGTCCGGCGGGTGAAAGGACATCGGAGGACATATAGAATACACCTTGGAGCCGCCATCACAAAATGTTGGCCGTTCATCCGCGTTATGGATCAAAGCGCACCGTCTCGGCGGTGAAATAAGGTGGTACCGCGTGCAAACGTCCTTATGTTAAGGGCGTTTTTTTATGAGAGAAAGGAGAACTGCACATGACAATGACATTGTTTGAAGAATTAAAGTGGCGAGGTTTGATCGACAACGTCACTTCTCCTAAGCTGGAGGAAAAGCTCAACGAGGGAGGGATGACCTTTTACATCGGCACCGATCCGACGGCCGACAGTATGCACATCGGTCATTTTTCCAGCCTGCTGACGGCAAAGCGCCTTGCCGATCACGGCCATCATCCGCTGATGCTGGTCGGCGGAGCAACCGGGTTCATCGGCGATCCCAAAGCCAGCGGAGAGCGCAATATGCTGACAAAGGAGACGCTGGAGCACAACTACGCCAGCCTGCATGAGCAAATCGAGCGTGTATTCGGCTTTGAGATGGTCAATAACCTCGATTGGACAAAGGACATCACCGTGATCGATTTTCTGCGGGATTACGGCAAATTTTTCAACATCAACTACATGATTAACAAGGAGACGGTCAAGCGCCGTTTGGAAAGCGGCATCAGCTATACGGAGTTCTCCTATATGATCTTACAGTCGTTAGACTTCCTGCACCTGTACGAGGAGAAAAACTGCACGCTGCAAATCGGCGGTCAGGATCAGTGGGGCAACATCACCTCCGGCTTGGAGCTCATCCGCAAGAAGCATGGCAACGACGTCGAATGCTATGGGCTGACGATGCCGCTGATCACGAAAGCGGACGGCACGAAGTTTGGAAAAAGCGAGAGCGGCACTGTTTGGCTGGATGCCAAGAAAACCTCTCCGTATGAGATGTACCAGTTCTTAGTCAACTCCGAGGATGCCAAGGTGATCGAATACCTCAAGCGCTTCACCTTCTTAGACAAGGAGGAGATCGATCGCCTGGAAGAATGCGTGGCAAAGGAAGCGCATTTGCGGGAGGCGCAAAAGACGCTGGCGCGCGAGGTCGTCACCTTCCTGCATGGCAGCGAAGCCTACGAGACGGCGTTAAAAATCACCAATGCGCTGTTTAAAGGCAACATCCGTGAGCTCAATGCACAGGAACAAAGAGACGCGCTGCGTTCGATGGAGAAGCGCACGCTGATGGGCGCCATGGATTTGGCAAGCATGTTAGTGAGCACCAAGATCGCTTCCAGCAAGCGCGAGGCGCGTGAATGGATCAAGAGCGGTTCCATCCAGATCAACGGGGAACGCGTCAAGGATGAGACGCTGTGCGTCGATCAACAGCAGGTGCTGGTCGACGATATGATCTTGGTAAAGCGCGGTAAACGCAACTACTACGTCGTCACTTTTAACGAACAGGAACAGTAAACTACGGGGCTGTAACAAAAAGAAAAAGGAATATCACTATGCAAAAAAACGAGTGTAGATGCAAACTGACGCTAGGTTACACTCGTTTTTCTATTCGTTTCCGCCGTTTTCGTAAACAAATTCCAAAGGCGGCAAAAAAAGAATCTATTCTCCTATGCGAATATAATGACTTTCTTGCTGAATGCTTTTATTCGTTACAGCCCCTTTTTTTCACTTTGCACACGATAAACCCCTGTTATGAAAAATTTCTCCAACTTTAATCGCTTGCTGTTTTTGATGATGAGGAAAAATCGAGACACTGCACCGTATTTGTGGGCATAGGGGCAAAGCGTCACTGCGGCAAATGCGCTTTCTTACCTATCTGTAAAAAACGCGAAAAGCAGGCAAGCAGGGAAGAAAGGGGAGAAGAAAACGGCGGTTTCCTTTTTTCTGGGCACTCATAGTATATTAGCGAAGGAGGAAGGAAATGATCATATCACTCTGGGGAAAGGAGCGAAGGATGAAAGAACTGCGCGCGCTGCTATGCAAAAAGCATACCTGTGTAGCGATGGACGCGCTGTTTGACTTCGATCTGTCTAAACTGGATGCGCTGGTACTGCCGATGCAGGGCGTACAGGGAGAAAAAGGGGATTATATGGATCGTGCGCACATCGAGCTTCCCACGGCGTTTTGGGAGTGTCTGCGAGAGGACTGCCAGATCATCAGCGGGCGGCCGACGCGCTTTTTAAGCTCGCTCATACAGCCGAAATACTATTTTCTCAACGATGAGACCTTCGTCACACAAAATGCGCAGCTGACAGCGCAGGGAGCGCTGTTTTATGTGCTGGATCATGCCGATTGCGCATTGACGAGCTGCAGCGTCGACATTTTGGGAAAGGGACATTGCGGGACGGCGATCGGTGAGCTGCTGGAAAAGCTGGGCGTCTCGGTACGCTACGTTCGCCACAATGAGGCGAAGGGACTTCATGAATGCACACTGGAGGAATGGAAGCGCAGTACGTGCGCACCGATTCTCCTCCACTGTGCGCCTTATCGGCTCATTGACGAGGACGTACTCTCGCACTGGAAGCAGCCTGTCTGTCTGATTGACATCAGCGGGGGCGCAGGGCAGGATGAAAAGCTGCTGCGGCAGAAAGGGTGTGTTTACGTGCGGGCGGCAAGTCTGCCGGAGCAGTTTGCCTATAAGAGCAGCGCAGCGGCGATGGCGCAATTTGTAGAGAGGGTTTTGCATGAGTAAGCCGCAAATCTTATTTGGCATCTGCGGGTCTTTTTGCAATCACGCGCGTATCCTGCATGAGCTTTACTGGCTGAAAGAGGACTATGATCTGCACTTTGTCATCAGCGAACATGTCGCAGCCATGTCCACCCGTTTTTTTGAAAACAGCGATTTTCGCCGGGAGCTGAACAAGCTCAGCGATGCGGCGATCATCGACACGATCACAGAGAGTGAAAAGATCGGACCGAGCAATTCCTATGATCTGATGGTGATCGCACCAGCGACGGCGAATACGGTCGCTAAGCTGGTCAACGGCATCTACGATACGAGCGTCACGCTGGCTGCCAAGGCGATGCAGCGAAATGACAAGCCGCTGCTGATCGGTTTGTCAACCAATGATTTTATCGGAATCAGCGGAGCGAATCTGCTGCGTTATACGAGTCATAAACACATTTATACGCTGCCGATGGTACAGGACGATATTGTGCACAAGCCTCGTAGCATGAGCGCCTGCTTTGAATTGCTCAAAGAGGGGATCGAGGCAGCGCTGAAAGGCGAGCAGTTACAGCCGATCTTTCGGGAGGCGAAGCGATGAAGACGATTATGACAGCGCTTATCACACCCTTTCGCCAAGATGGCAGCATCGATCATCCGGCGCTGAAGCGCTTGGTACAAATGCAGATCGCACAGGGAGCAGACGGACTCATCGCCTGTGGGACGACGGCGGAAACCCCCACGCTGACGATGGAGGAACAGCTGGACGTCATTGAAACGATCGTGCATGCGGCACAGGGACGCTGTCAGATCTATGCGGGTGCGGGAACAAACTGCACGGCGACGACGCTTGCCAACATCTGCCGCTATGAGCGCTTTCCCTTGGACGGCTATCTGCTGGTGACGCCTTATTACAACCGTCCCAGCGAGGAAGGGCTCTTTCGCCACTTTCAGGCGGCAGCGTCCATCACCAAGCGCGAGATCATGCTTTATCATGTGCCAGCACGCACCGGCAGCAGGATCAGCGTCCCTTTGCTGGAGCGTCTGATGGAGCACTGTCCAAATATCACTGCGTTGAAATATGCGGCGAATGACATCGAAGCGATGGCGGCGCTGAAACAGCGCTGTCCGCACATCCGTTTGTACAGCGGGGAAGACGGCGGCTGCTTTGCGGCGATGGCGGCGGGCTTTGACGGTGTGGTCTCCGTCATGTCACATTTACAGCTGCCGGCGATGCGCCAAGCGATCGCAACAGGGGATGCAGCCTTGATTCACGACTTGAAGACATTTGCCGCCTATTGCTTCCAAGAAGCCTCTCCTGCGCCGATCAAATACATGCTGTCAAGAGAAGGGCTGTGTGAGAATGTGCTGCGTCTGCCTTTATGTGCGATCAGCGAACAGGGAAAACGCGTGTTGGAGGAAAAAGCGCTGCCTTTAAGCGACAGGCTTCGCAAAGCATATCCGTTATCATGACCTTGAGGTGAGCGCATGCAGGTGAAACTGTTTGATGAGGAGCACGAGCTGGACTTGGAAGAGGCGATCAACGATTTTTTGAAAAAGCATCCTGCGATCGACATCTGTTCGATTCAGTTTCAAACCTGCTGCGCCTGTCTGCAAGAGGAACAGATCTTCTGCTTTTCGGCGATGATCGCGTATGAGAATAAACCCTCGGCACACAGCCATACTAACGGTGTGGAGGTGAAGAATCGATGAAAACGGAAATCATGTGTGATGTGAGCTCTTGTAAGTTTCAAAAGGATCAGCGCTGCTGCGCAAAGACGATCTCCGTCTGCTGCGACAACTGCCTGATGCCAAACTGCTCTCATGAGACTGCTTGCAGCTCCTTTGTGAACAAGGGGAAGTAAGCGCAAACGGGTTGAAAAGGAAAGTGTCAAGCGCACTTTCTTTTTTGTTGGCGATAAGAAAAAGGGCTGTAGCGAGAAGAAAGGAAAGATAACTATGCAAAAAAGAACGAGTGCGGGTGCAGGCTGACGCTTGTTACACGCATTCTTCTATTCATTTGTGTCTTTTTACAGAAACAAATCCTGCGGACAGCAAAAAAGCATCGGGTCTTCTATTGATATTGAGAACTCGATGCATTTTTTAGTGCTTTTATTCGTTACAGCCCTTCGCAGCCGTCTCATCTAACGTTTTTGTCCTGTGCCTCCAAGAAATAAGTCGCCTCCATGTCCGCCGTGCTCAGGGCAAAGGCGAGCGGGAAGTGCTCAAAGGTATAGCCGACGCTGCGGGGATTGTCATACTCGCTGGAAAAGCCCATGTGATAGCGGATCGCAAAGCTCTCATCACGGGTGAGCCGCATAAAGCCGGTGATCATATAGACGCTTTTTTCACCGTGGCCATAGGGAAGATCATCGCGAAATTCAAAAGTATCGACGCTTTGCCACTGCCCGTCGATCTTCACATTGCGCTTAGAGGGGTGATAGACGTTGACCTTGCAGATGTCATGCAGCAGGCCGACGATAGCGATGCTCTCCTCGCTGACCTCGCGCAAGCCGTAAATCTGCTGCACGCGCGGACGGCTGAGATAGTCCTTGAGGCAATCATAGACGTTGAGGCTGTGATCGAGCAAACCGCCTTTATAGGCGCTGTGAAAGCGGGTGCTGGCAGGAGCCTGAAAAAAATCGCTTCCGCGTCCTGTGAGAAATTCCAGCAGCTTATCGCTGCCCTCGCGATGGATATGCGTTTGATATAATTCGATAAACCGTTCCTTGTTTGTCATAGTTCCACATCACTTTCTTACCGATATTTTAACCGATTTTGCCTAAAATTGCTATTTCCGCATGAAAATTAGCGTGTCAAGAGTATATTTTTAAAAAATATTTGCTATACTAGAATTGCCTTGAGAAGTTCATATTTTTCCGACAACTTGAGATAAGGGAGACCGGATGTTGTAATTTGGTGTGAAGGCCCGCTGCGCGTGGGAATCCTAAAAATTTACACAGGTTGCCCACCTGTATATACAGGGAAAAGATCTCGCTTCTCAGGGCACTGATAAAAAAAGACGATGATCCTTGCGGGGTTCATCGTTTTTCTGTTTGGGGAGATGTGACAGGCCAGGCTGTGATCATCCGTTAAGCGAAGCAGTTTTGTATCAGCACGCTTCCTCTGTTTCTTCCTCTGCTTTTTCCCATAGGGCGATCTGCTTTTGGTTATGCAGCATGTAGATGAAATTGCTCTTTGCCATCGGATAGTCGAGATATAGCTGCTGCAAGAGCTCCTTGATGTCCTGACGCTGGGTAAAGCCATCGTTGGGACAGGTGCTCTTGACAAAGGGAATTTCGTTTCGCTGCTGGGCTTGGGCGATGTCGCTTTCATAGCAGTAGATGAGCGGGCGGATGAAAGTCGTGTCCGTACGGCTCATGTACATCTTCGGCAAAAAGGTGGCAATCTTGCCGCCGTGGATCATGTTGAGAAACAGCGTTTCCACCGCATCATTGCTGTGATGGCCGAAAGCGACCTTGGTACAGCCCAGCTCCTTTGCCGCCGTGATAACCGTCGCCTTTTTAAACTTGGAACAAAGCGAGCACTGCAAAGCGCCGTCTTTGGTACGGTTGCGCTTGAGGATCTCATAAATCTGGGAGGGATAGTGGCGCAGCTCGATGCCCCAGTGCGCACAGAAGCGATTGGCCTCGCTGAAATCCATGTCGGGAAAGCCCATCTCGATGTGGATGCCGATCACCCGAAAATGCTTATCCTTGAAGCGGGCATACATGTGCAGGGCGCATAAGAGCACCATGGAATCTTTGCCGCCGGAGACGCCGACACCGATCACATCGCCCTCTTCAATCAGACGGTAATCCCGATCTGCCCGGCGGATTTTACGCAGTACGCTCTGTAAGTTCATAGGGAGCCCTCCTTTTCACAGCTTTCTATTATAATAGCAGCGCTCAAAAAATACAATCAATGTTGTAAAATGATGTGAATGTGCTAGGCGTACGCTAACAAAAGGGATTTTATGGTATAATAGGCGCGGTGATAGAAACATGGACGGAATATTATTGATCAACAAGGAAGCGGGCATGACCTCTCATGACGTCGTCGCCCGGCTGCGCCGCATTCTGCATGAGAAGAAGATCGGCCACAGCGGAACGCTGGACCCGCAGGCACAGGGGGTCTTGTTAGTGCTCATCGGCAAGGCATGTAAAATCCTTCCTTTTCTTCAAGATACGGATAAAGAATACATTGCAGCTTTGCAGCTGGGAAAGCGTACGGTCAGTGACGATATCTGGGGCGAGGTGATCGAAGAACGCGCGATTACGCCGATAGATGATTTTGCCAAGCTGTGTGAAAGCTTTGTCGGGGAACAGACACAAATGCCGCCGTTGGTTTCCAGCGTGAAGGTCAACGGGCGTAAGCTGTATGAGTATGCGCGCCGCCAGCAGGCGGTCGAGGTGCCCGCACGGCAGGTGCAGATTTATGAAATCGAGGTGCTCGATGCAGCGAAGCTGCGTTTTCGCGTCGCTTGCAGCAGCGGTACCTATGTGCGTTCGCTGTGCCGCGACATGGCGGAAAAAAGCGGAAATCTAGGCTGTATGTCATCCTTGATCCGCACGCGGGTCGGCCGTTTTGACCTCTCGCAGTGCGTTACGTTAGCACAGGTGGAGGCAGGGGCGTATACCTTACATAAAGCAGATGAGCTGCTCACACACATCCCGGTTGTTGACTATGCGCCCGTCATTGACATCTACAATGGCAAGAGTGTGCATATCGCCAATGAACATTCCCCGCTCGTCCGCATACAGGACCGGGGAGAGACGATCGCCGTTTACCGACACAGTCACAACGACGTCTATCGCTGTGTGCGCGGGCTTTGGTAGGTGAGTGTTATGGAAATCATTCAGGTTGCTTTAAACGATCCGCCGCGCTCTTTGTGTCCGCTCACCGCCTGCATCGGCTATTTTGACGGCTTGCATCTGGGACATCAGGAGTTAGTGAAAGCCGTGGTGGCAGACAGCAAGAAACAGGGAAGCATCCCCGCGCTGATCACCTTTGATCCCGATCCTTGGGTTACCTTGCGCGGTATGGACGAAGTGCCTCATCTCACCTCGATGCGCGATCGCGCAGACATCGCAGAGGCAATGGGGATTGAACGCTTCCTCGTCTTGAATTTCACAAAAGAGATGGCGGCGTTAGATACGGAGCAGTTTCATGAGCTGCTATGGCAGATCGGAGTTACCAAGCTCGTCTGCGGCTATGACTTTCACTACGGACGCTATGGCAAGGGCAGCGTGGATACGCTGCGCGCTCAGTCGCGCTTTGCGCTGGAGGTCATTGAACCGATCACCTGCAAAGGGGTGCGGATTTCCTCCAGCCGTATTGAACAGCTTGTCAGCGAGGGCGATGTGGCACAGGCGGCAAAGCTGTTAGGACGCTACTACTTCCTGCGCGGCAAGGTGGCGCAAGGCTATCGCCGGGGAACGACGATGCATTTTCCCACCGCCAATCTGGCGATGAGCGATCATTATCTGCTGCCAAAAAGCGGCGTCTATGCCGGTATCGCAAAGGTGAGAGAGAAACGCTATCCGGCGATGATCAACGTCGGCAACAACCCGACCTTTCAAAACGAACAGATGACGATCGAAGCGCATCTCTTTGATTTTAACGAGATGATCTACGGCGAACACATCACTTTTTATTTCATCGCCTACATCCGCGGCGAGCGTCGTTTCGCATCCGGAGAAGATCTGATCTGGCAGCTCAAAAGTGATCAGGAGCACATACAGGCGCTGTTTGAACAGCATCCCGGCTGGAAGGAGGAATCGCTTTGCGTTTAAAGGTATTTGATATCATCGACGACACCTTGGCACTGTTAGAAAAGAATCAGCGCAGCTATGAGGAATGTCTGCGCAGCGTGAGAAAAACGCTGCATGCGCTGTTAGGAGAGCATAACGAGATGGTGGTGGACATCCGCGGGCGCATCAAGACAAAGGAGAGCCTGCGGGAGAAGATCATCCGCAACCGCTTTTACATCGAACGCGACAACGCACAGGACATCCTGCAAAATCTCAGCGATCTCATCGGCGTCAGCATCGAATGCCGTTTCATCCACGAGGAGTTTCTGCTATTGCAGCAGCTGCGTGAGGCGCTGTTAGTCAAAGATGAGGAAGGGCTTTTTTACCACGAGGACTATCCCGCTTTGCGCTTTGACATTCACTCCAAACAGCCGCAGATTCAAAAAAACGGCTTTTCGATCTACCGCGTGGACGGCTGCTATGTGCATGAGGGCATGCGCGTCAGCGTCGAATTGCAGATCAAGTCGCTGGTCAATACTTTCTGGAGTGAAATCGAGCACAAGCTCGTCTATAAAAACAGCAACTACTACGTCTATGACGATTTTATGAAAGAGCTGCTCGCTTCGCTGAAGGCGTCGCTGACCATCGTCGACCGCCAGATGAGCATCCTCTTCAATCAGATGCAGGATAACTCGCAAAACAATCTCAAGGTTACGCAAAGCAGCTTTGAAAGCCTGATCACCAAGGGGATCAACGACATCTTTGCGATGAAGCTGCTGGATTCGGTCGGCTTTACGATGAATATCAAAAACACCTCAACCATCTTGGGTCATTACATCTTCTTAAACGATCTGCAAAACAGCCGCAGCGACAACGACCGCATCGGCGCACTGTTTCACACTTTCCGCAAGCTCAACTCCATAGAGATCGATTTTACCGATGAAATCGTCATGGAGGCGCAGGTGGAGAGCGACGATTGTTTCGTGCAGACCTTGGGCAGCTATCTGATCTCGATCATCAACAGCGATTATGACTGGTATGTCTTTTTCCGCATGCTGTTTGCGATCGAGCCGGATAACAACATCAACGATTTTTTGATGTTTTTGAAAGTCATCAAAAATTATCTGGTCGATGACTATTGGCTTAATACCAGCTTTGTGAAGCTGTCGATGAGCGAGGCGGACATCCTGCATCGCGAATGCATGCAGATGTTAGCCGACGCCTTGGTGGACATCGGAACGATTCACATCCTGCACGACGATAAGATGAAACAGATCAACCGCGCCTTTGTGCTCTTTGTCGAGGAGCTCGAGCAGCGAACGATCTCCTACCGCGATTTCATGCAGTATCGCGACGCTTATCGCCAGGAGTGGTTTGAACGGATGCGCGCGATCTTTCACTGATGCGCCCTTGCCGATTGTTTCACGATAAAAAGCGATGTAGTGAGAAAAAAGGAATAGCGCGCCCGGCTTGTTCATAGGATACAATAGCAGAGGAGGGAATCTCTATGAATAAGCAGGCATTAGCCTTTCTCACGTTATTTTCACTGATTTTGATGCTTTCCGTCTACTATGTGACATTACCAAACGATGTGACGGCCGTCGTCAGCGAAAACAGCGGTGAACCGGCCGAAAAACAACAGGATACATCACAGACGCAGGGGGAAGAAGAACTTGCTAAGCTGCAAGATACGATTACGCAGGGACTGAATGAAAAGCTCAATGAAGCCAAGGCGGTCGTGGCGGACGCTCAAAGCAGCGAGGAAGAGAAGAAAGATGCGCTGAATACGATCGAGGAGCTGGAGCAGGTACAGCAGCAGCAACAGCAAATACAGGCGAAGCTCAAAGAGCTGGGCTATGAAAGCGCGGTGGAGATCAGCGATGGCACCTGCCGCATCACCCTGTATGATGTCGAGGAGAGCGAGGATGCCGTCCATCAGGCGATGAATGCCGCCTATGGCGTGGCAAAAGACAATTATTTGCTGGAAGTGACTTTCAAAACTTCCTGATGTTTGATATAATGGAGTCAGAAGGTGATAACATGGCTCAAGATTATATCGTGATTGGCTCGCAGAAGGAGCTCGGCGTCGTTGCGCTGAACAAATCCGTATTTACGACGATTGCCAAGATTGCGGTGGATGAAGAGGACTCCATCGTGCTCTCGGAAAATGCCGGTTTGTTTAAATATCCGATCAGCTGCAAGCTGGTGGACAACAAAATGGTATTGACCATTGAGGTAAAAGTAAAATATACGGTCAACGTTAGTGATGCCTGCAGCAAACTGCAGAAAAAGATCTTTGAAAGCATATCGCACATGAGTGAATACACGCCGGAGAAAATTGACATCCGGGTGGTCGGCTTCGTCTTTTAAGAAATCCTAACGGATTTCTTTTTTACTATCGGGGAGGAATCGTATGGCGGTTACACTGGATGACTGTCTGGTCGTCGGCATCTCATCGAGAGCGCTGTTTGATCTTGACAGGGAAAATGAGATATTTGAGACACAGGGCTTGGCGGCGTATCGCGCTTATCAGATCGAGCATGAGGAAGAGGTGCTGGCGCCGGGCAGCGGGTTTGCGTTAGTGAAGGCTTTGCTGGGGCTTAACGCGCTTGCTTCCTCGCGTTTGGTGGAGGTGTTGATCCTCTCGCGCAACGGTGCAGAGACCTCGCTGCGCATCTTTCATTCGATTGAGCATTATGGCTTGGATATTACCCGGGCAGTGCTCAGCGGCGGGGAGAGCTTGGCCAACTATCTGGAGGCGTTTGGCGTCGATCTGTTTTTATCGGCGGACGAGGGGGATGTGCAGGCGGCGATCGATGCCGGATTTGCGGCGGGCATCATTTATCCGCATTCGCCCTATCCCTTTGAGCAGCCGGATCAGATCCGCATCGCATTCGATGGGGATGCGGTGCTGTTCTCGGATGAATCAGAGCGCATTTACAAGGAACAGGGGCTGCAGGCGTTTGCGGAATATGAGCGCATCAACGCCAAAAAGCCGCTGCCGAAGGGTCCCTTCGCCAATCTGTTAAAAACGCTTTCCCGCTTGCAGGAGAGCTTTCCGCCGGATCAGGTGCCGATTCGCACCGCGTTGGTGACCGCACGCAACGCCCCGGCGCAGGAGCGTGTGATCCGAACGCTGCGGGCGTGGAACGTAAGGATCGACGAAGCCTTCTTCTTAGGCGGCATTTCGAAGAAAGACGTCTTGGAGAAATTCGGTGCGCACATCTTCTTTGACGATCAGGATGTGCATGCCGCAGGCGCCAGCACGGTCGTGCCCAGCGCCCGCGTGCCCTATAAGAGTGAACATGTACAAACAGGAGGAAACAGTGATGGAAATGAACCGGCATAAGATGCGAGAGGTGGCGATGACCGCACTCTATCAGCATTTGCTGTTAGGAAAAGATATTCGCGAATGTGTCTATGAGGGATGTGACACCAACGAGATCGATCCCTTTCTCTATACGATCACCATGGATACCATTCGCTATAAGGATGCCTATATCGAAAAGATCAGTGAGCGGCTTACCAGCGAATGGAGCTTTGAGCGTTTAGGTTACATAGAGCAGGCGATTCTGTTGATGGCGTGCTGCGAGATCGATTTGGAAATCGTACCCAAGGCGATCGTCATCGACGAGGCGGTCAATTTGGCCAAGAAATACTGCGGTGAGGATGCCTACAAGCTGATCAACGGCGTATTGGATCAGATGTAAAATGCAACAGACGATCTATCCGATCAGCAGCATCGTCGCTTACATCAAGAGCACGCTCGATCAAAACCCATATCTCAACGGCATCCTGATACAGGGGGAGGTTTCCAACCTGAAAAAGCATCGCAGCGGGCATTGGTATTTTACGCTCAAGGATGCGCAGGCGCGTCTTTCCTGTGTCATGTTTGCCGCCTATGCCGCCCGCTGTCAGGCAAATGTGCACGATGGCAGCAAGGTCATCGTCAAGGGCTCTGTTTCGATGTATGAGCCCCAAGGCAGCGTGCAGTGCTATGTGAGCGCCATTCAAGAGGACGGTTTGGGTGATCTGTATTTACGCTATGAGGAGCTGAAGAAGAAGCTGTTTGCGCAAGGGCTGTTTGCCGATGCGCACAAGCAGGCCATTCCCGCCTATGCCAGCGATATCGGCATCATCTCCGCAAAAGAGGGGGCAGCCTTGCAGGATGTGCTCACCACGATACAAAAGCGCTGGCCGTTCGCAAATTTGACACTGTATCCCGCTTATGTACAGGGGGCACAGGCGAGCTCCTCGCTCATTCAAGCGCTGCAAAAGGCTGATTCCATGCATCACGATTGCCTGCTGTTGGTGCGTGGGGGCGGCAGCATCGAGGATCTTTGGGGATTCAACAGCGAAGCGCTGGTGCATTGTATCTATGCGCTGCAAACGCCGATCATCAGCGGGGTCGGACATGAGAGCGATACGACTTTGGTCGATTATGTCTGCGATGTCCGTGCGCCTACGCCCACCGGCGCCGCCCAGCGGGCGACCAGCGATTATCAGGAGGTTCTCGCACAGTTAGCCAAGAGCCGTCAGCTGTTAGCCGAGCGGATGGCGCGGCGATTGCAGCAGGCGCACAGCGCGCTCTCTCAGCGGGCGCGCAGCAGATATCTGCTCGATCCTCTTTATTACATCAAGGATCGTCAAATGCGGGTGGCGATGGCACAGGCACAGCTGGAGCGCATCGGCGAAGCGTTTTTGGAAAAGCGCCGGCAAAACGTTTTTCAGCGCGATCGCCTATATGCGGCGTGCCGGCGGCAGCTGCTGCAGCAACAGCAGCGCATGGCACACAAGCATAAACAGTTAACAAACACATTGCAGCATTATGCGAAAACAAAACGGGAGGCGTTTGGTAAACGGGTGACGCTGTTAGACGCGTACAGTCCTTTGGCGATCTTACAGCGTGGCTATACGCTTGTCGAGCAAGAGGGACAGCTGGTGAAAAGCGCCCGGTCGCTGACAGCGCAAAGCGAGGTTACGATTCGCTTCCACGATGGGCGCTGGCGGGCAGTGCTGAAAGAAAAGGAGGAGCACCATGGCGAAGAAAGTGACGTTTCAGCAGTCGATGGAACGGCTGGATGAGATTATAGAAGCCCTCGATCACAATGAGATCGAGCTGGAGGATGCGATTCATTTGTTTGAGGAGGGATTGCATCTGGTGAAAAACTGCGACGCGCAGCTCAAGCAGTTCGAACAGCGGATGAATGTGCTGTTAGCGAAAGAGGATGAGGAGGAAGCGGACAATGCAGAGGTTTGAGCAATACCTGAAACAGCTGCAAGCGGGCTATCCTGCCTCTAAAACGCGGGATGCCATGTTTTACTCGCTGTTAGCCGGCGGCAAGCGGGTACGGCCGCGTCTGCTGTTTGAAGTGCTGAAGGGCTATGGCGTCGATGTAACGCTGGGCTATCCCTGCGCTGCCGCCATCGAGATGATTCACACCTATTCACTCATTCACGATGATTTGCCGGCGATGGATGACGATACGCTGCGCCGGGGCATGCCGACTTGTCATATCGCTTTTGACGAGGCGACGGCGATCTTAGCCGGAGACGCGCTGCTCAACGAGGCGTTTGGCGTCGCTTTGCAAAGCGCATGCACACCACAGGTCAAGGTGGAGCTCATTAACGAATTGAGCGCGTATGCCGGCATCAGAGGAATGATTTTGGGGCAGACGCTCGATATTGCGGCAGAGGGCGTTCAAACGCTCACGGTCGATGCGCTTGAGGAAATTCATCGTTACAAGACCGGCTGTCTGTTAACGCTGCCGTTGGTCTGCGGCGCTTGGTTAGGGGAGCATTCAGAGGATATAGACGCTTTAAAGGGCATCGGTGAGCGCATCGGCCTCTCCTTTCAGATTCAAGACGATGTCATGGATGTCGAAATGACGATGGAACAGTTGGGGAAATCGACCAGCGACGAAAAAAATCACAAGATGACCTATGCCCGGTTGTTAGGGGTCGAGGAGGCGCGCCGTTTGGCACAGCGCTATTATGAGGAAGCGATGTCACTCATCACCACGCTGCATGGGGAGATGAACGGGCTGCTTTCCTTCCTGCAAGAGCTAAAGGAGCGCAGCTGTTAGAGAAGGAGTGTGGAAGCATGCATGTCTACGATATACGAAGTCCCAAGGATATCCGCTCTTTGACAAGTCAGGAGCTGAGTGCGCTGGCTGAGGAGATCCGTGCGTTTCTCATCGATTCGATCGCACACACCGGCGGTCATCTCTCCAGCAATTTAGGTGTTGTGGAGCTGACCATCGCTTTGCATTACGTATTTGATGCGCCAAAGGATCGCATCCTCTTTGACGTGGGACATCAAAGCTACGTGCATAAGATTCTCACCGGCAGATCCCGGCAGTTTTCCACGCTGCGTCAATACAAAGGCCTCTCCGGGTTTCAAAAGCGCTATGAGAGCGTGTATGACTGCTGGGAGGCGGGACATTCCTCCACCTCGCTTTCCGCCGCTTTGGGCATGGCGATCGCCCGCGATCTCAACGGCGAACACTATCAGGTGATTCCCGTGATCGGCGATGGGGCGATGGCCAGCGGTATGTCGATGGAAGCCCTCAATCAGATCGGCGGGGAGCAGCGCAACATGATTATCATCTTTAACGATAACTCCATGTCGATCTCACAGAATGTCGGTGCGATGGACGTCGCTTTTACCAAGCTGCGCACCAGCCGTCCCTACACGACGCTGAAAAGCGATTTACAGCACGGCTTGTCCGGCAGCAAAGTCGGCCGCAGCGTGCTCAAGGGCATGAAAAACGTCAAGAATGCGATCAAGGACAACGTGGTCGACACCTCGATTTTCGGCGAGTTCAACCTCGATTACATCGGACCGATCAACGGTCATGATCTGCCGACGCTCATCAAGGTGTTTCGCTCGCTCAGGCATCACCGCGGGCCGATCGTCGTGCATGTGCTCACGAAAAAGGGAAAGGGCTATTCCTTTGCCGAAAACGATACTGAGGGTGATTGGCATGGCGTCTCCCAGTTTGATCCATCCAGCGGACAGCCGCTTGCAAAGCTAGCCAAAGGGCATTGCAGCTGGAGCGAGGTCATCTCTCGTAGCCTGTGTGATCTGGCACGCACAAACCGCGACATCATCGCCATCACTCCGGCGATGAAAAGCGGCAGCAAGCTGAGCAACTTCGCCAACGAGTTTCCGCAGCGCTTCTTTGACTGCGGCATCGCCGAGGAGCATGCGGCCACCTTTGCGGCGGGTTTGGCGGCGAGCGGTAAACGGCCGTTTCTCTCTGTCTATTCTTCCTTTTTACAGCGGGCGTATGATTCGATCAACCACGACATCGCCCGCATGGATCTGCCGGTGGTGATCGGGATCGATCGCTGCGGCTTAGTCGGCGAGGACGGCGCGACGCATCACGGCGTCTTTGACATCAGCATGCTGCATGCGATTCCCAACCTCATCCTCTCTCAGCCAAAGGATGCCGCTGAGGCGAGGGCGCTTTTAGAGACGGCGTTCTCTCAATCCCATCCTTTCTGCATCCGCTATCCCCGCGGCAGCGTTCCTTATGCGGCAAAGGAAGTATGCGAGGCGCCGGTGGGCACATGGACGCGCTGGAGCCTGCAGGAGGAGGGAAAAGTCTGCGTCATCACCTATGGCAGCGACGTCGATCGCATCATCGCCAAAGCCAAGGCGAACGATCTGCCGATCGAGGTCGTCAACGCCCGCTATTTTAAGCCGATGGACACACAGATGCTGCATAGGCTGTTAAAGCGGGATACGCCAATCATCGTCTATGAGAGCGATATGCTGGACGGCGGTCTTTCCAGCGCCATCCTGCAATATGCCAACGACCATCACCTCACGCATCCGATCACGCGCATCGGCATCGGCGATCACTTCGTCGAGCAGGGCAGCATCGCCCAGCTGCGCAAGGCGGAGCACATCGACATGAACACCTTGTTTGCAAAGATCGAGGAGTTCGTATGCGTTTAGATCAATGGCTGGCGCGCACACATTTTTCCACCCGCAGCAAGGCGCAGGACGCCATCAGCGAGGGACGGGTGCGTGTAAACGGCAAAGTCGTCCTCAAAAACAGCTTGGAGATAGGGGAGAGGGACATCGTCGAGATCGCCGGCAAGGAACATGAGTTTGTCTCGCGTGCCGGCAAGAAGCTCTTTGACGTACTTGATGCGTTTGGCATCGATTTGAATGATCGCTGTGTGCTCGATGTCGGCGCCAGCACCGGTGGCTTCAGCGACGTCTGTTTAAAGCGCGGGGCGCGATTGGTCTATGCGTTAGACGTCGGGCACGATCAGCTGCATGCCTCCTTGCGTAATGATCCTCGCTGCATCAACATGGAGGGACACAACATCCGTGATCTGCGCGTAGAGTGGTTTTCCACACCCGTCGACTTTATTTGCATGGACGTTTCTTTCCTTTCCTGCATCACAGCGCTGCGGCAGTTACACACCCTGTTTGCCGAGGTGGA
The DNA here is from genome assembly GCA_965119685.1 of Merdibacter sp. Marseille-QA0792. Classification (GTDB taxonomy): domain Bacteria; phylum Bacillota_I; class Bacilli_A; order Erysipelotrichales; family Erysipelotrichaceae; genus Merdibacter. The sequence goes on from OZ221971.1 coordinate 1,685,160, forward strand.
AACGCTGGTGTTAGTCAAACCGCAGTTTGAAGCCGGTCCTGCTTACCTCAATAAGCATGGCGTCATCAGGGAGGATAACGTCCTCATCCGCGTTTTGCAAGAGGTTGTCGCTCAAGCACAGTCCATGGGTTACTGCGTGCGGCATTTGCGTCAAAGCACGCTGACGGGACGTGATGGCAACCGCGAATTTCTGATGCATCTGACGGATGATGCGCGAACGATGACCCACGACATCCGCGCCATCGTCAAGGGCGGCGTACGAGACAGTGTACAAAAATGAAATGAATGATGATATAATAAACACAGACGACGCAACTACGGAGGTGAGCGCATGCTGACGCATATCTATGTAAAAAATTTTGTGCTGATCGATCAGGTGACGCTGGATTTCAGCGAGGGCATGAGCGTGTTTACCGGAGAGACCGGTGCAGGAAAATCATTGCTGATCGATGCCATCGGCCTTTTATGCGGCAACCGCGCTTCTCCCTCCTACGTCAAGCAGGGCTGTGCAAAAGCGCTGATCGAGGGCGTGTTTGACATCACCGGCAACAAACGAGCGGTGGAGCTGCTAGCTGAGCAGGGCTTTGATCTGGAGGGAGAGGATCTGATCGTCTCCCGCGAGATCAGCGCCGAAGGCAAAAGCGTCATCCGCATCAACCAGCGCAGCGTGACCGCCGCATTTTTGCGGGAGCTGATGGTCAACATCGTCGACATTCACTCCCAGCATGACAATCAATACCTGTTACAGCCTCGCTATCACCGCGAACTGCTGGATCAGTTTTGCGCGCATACGGAGCTGTTAGCACAGACACAGGAGGCCTACCGCGCTTATGACAGCCTGCAAAAGGAAATCGATACCGCTTTGCACGAGCAATTCAACAGCGATGATCTCGACGAGCTGACCGCCGTGCTCAACGAAATCGACGACGCCAAGATGAAAGCGGGAGAGCTCTCTGCCTTAGAGGAGGAAGTCAAAGCGATGAGCCGTTTTGAGACGATACAGCAGCAGGCGAGTACCGCGTTAGAGGCATTAGACGGGGAGCGTGGCAGCAACCCCTCTCTGTATGCGGCAGTACGCGCTTTGGAAAGCATCAGCGATATTGATCGCTTTGCGCCGATTCACACTCATCTGCTTGATGCCTACTACCAGATTGAAGAGGACATTTCCGCCCTGCGTATCGCTTTGGAAAACAGCGATTATGATGAGGAAGCACTCAACGCCGCGCAAGAGCGCATCTTCCTCTACCATCGCCTGTACCGCAAATACGGCGGTTCCCATGAGGCGGTATGCCAAACACGCAGCGAAGCCGAAGCGAAGATCGATCGCATCCTGCATCGCCAGGACTATTTGGAGCGCAAGGAAAAGGAACTGGCAGAAAAAAAGCAGGCGTATGCCCAGGCGAATGCCCGCCTGCATGAAAGCCGTATGCGCGGGGCGAAGAAGCTGGAGGAGCAGATCAACCGCCAGTTAGCCGATCTTCTCTTGAAAAACGCCCGTTTTCACATTGCCGTCAAGGAAGGCGCACCCGCCTTTCACGGGAGCGATCAGATCGAATTTCAGGTCTCCATGAATCGTCAGGACAGCTTTACGCCGTTACACAAGAGCGCTTCCGGCGGTGAGCTCTCCCGCCTGATGCTGGGATTAAAATGTATTTTTACCCGCTTGCAGGGGATTCACACGGTGATCTTTGACGAGATCGATACCGGTGTCAGCGGCGCCGTCGCGCTTGCGATCGGCAGGAAGATGCAGCTGCTCAGCGAGGATATCCAAGTGTTCTGTGTCACTCATTTGGCACAGGTCGCCGCCAGCGCAGATCACCATTTGCTCGTTTCCAAAAGCGATAAGGGCGCAGTGACGACGACCTCAATCCGCATGCTGGGGGAAGAGGAACGCATCCAAGAGCTGGCCGCCATCGCCTCCAGCTCACAAAGCGAGGCATCCTTACAGGCTGCGAAAGAGCTGTATGCCGCTGCCCACAGGTAATATTTTCTGCGAGTGAGAGAGTGCAAATCAACCAAAATACCTCTTAGGAGGTGTTTTTTTATGCGACGGTGCATCTATCTGATCCTTTCCGTCCTGCTGTGTGTTTCCCCAATTGCCGTTCATGCGCAGGATGAGCTGATTTTAGGCGGCAACAGCGTCGGCATCGAGATCGATTATGCGGGTGTGTATGTGAGCGGTACCTATCAGATCGGTGAGGGGATCGATCCCGCCGATACGTTTTTGCCCGGGGACATCATCACATCGCTCGACCATCAGCCGGTGCGCGATCTGAACACATTTTACACGATTTTGCGCGCACATCAAAAGCCGGTCAACACCCTTGATGTCACCATCCAAAGAAACAAAAGCTCCCTGCAAACACAAATGCAGAGTGTCTACGACAAGGAACGCCACAGCGTCACCTGCGGCTTATATGTCAAAGAGAGCATGAGCGGTGTCGGTACGATGACCTATTACGATCCCGCCACCAACCGTTACGGCGCACTGGGCCATGCCGTCGACGATGTGAGTGAGGAGGTGGAAGGAGAGCTCTACGATGCACAAGTCATCTCCTATACGAAAGCACGGCCTGCACAGGCAGGAGAAAAGCAGGCGAGCATCGCCTACAATGAAGTCATCGCCTCGATCGATGAGAATACCCCGATCGGCATCTATGGGGATTATGACATCCTCCCCAATGATGTCCGAAAGCTGCCATGGGCGGCTAATAGTGAAGTCACGTTAGGAGAGGCCGAGATCTACACCGTGTTAGAGGGTGATCGCATCGAGACCTATACCATCATGATCGATGCTCTGCATCCCAACACGCAGGATCATGTCAAAGGCATTGAATTTACGGTGAGCGATGACAGACTGATCGATGCCACCGGTGGAATCATTCAGGGGATGAGCGGATCGCCGATCGTGCAGGATGGAAAGATCATCGGCGCCATTACCCATGTGGTCACCAGCGAACCGACCCATGGGTATGGGGTGTTCATCGAGTATATGCTGGAACATACCCGAACGTCTTAATTCGACGAAAATCGACGATTCGACGGCATTTTCTGCCGATTCGCTCTGAATTGGTCGATTCTTCTTCTTTTTTTGAACCCCTTGCGGACAAAATCCCCCTTCTTCGACAGGATTCGCTGTACGCTCCTCTATAATGAGATTTGAGGAGTTGGAAAGAAATGGAAAAGAAGCTACAAGTTTACATAGTGGACGATAGTCAGGAAATGATTCAAAAGATGAAAAACGCATTGAAGAGCAGCCCGCTCTTTGAGGTGATCGGCAGCGCCGCCAACGGTGAACAGTGCCTGCATGAGCTCAACGGACATGCGATTGATGTGCTCGTACTCGATCTCATCATGCCGGGTGTGGATGGCATGGAGGTGCTTGCCGGATTGAAGAAGCATGCGATCCGTACTTCACACATCCTGTGTACGACGCCGATCCTAAACGATTTCATCATCTCGCAGATTCAGCAATACGAGGTAGATTACATACTGATGAAGCCCTTTGAGCTGCAATCGCTGGAGCAGCGGCTGCGCGTCATCTGCGGATTTAACGCAACCCATGCGATCAAAGACGCGATGGTACAAGTCAATCTGGACGCGCAAGAGCAGGAGCGCATCCAAAAGCTGGAGCTGGAGAGCGAAATCACCTCACTCTTGCATGAGGTCGGTATTCCCGCACATATCAAGGGGTACATGTATCTGCGCACGGCGATTTTGGAGACCTATCTCAACGTCGATTTTCTCGGTCAGATCACCAAAGTGCTCTATCCGGAAATCGCGCGCAAATACGAGACGACAGCCAGCCGGGTGGAGCGGGCGATCCGCCATGCGATCGAAGTCGCTTGGAATCGCGGCAATATCGATGCGATCGACGACATCTTCGGCTATACGATATCCGCCTCAAAGGCAAAGCCGACCAATTCGGAGTTTATCGCCATGATTGCCGATAAGCTGCGCTTAGAGCATCGCTTGAAAAACAAAAAGGTGTTTGTCCCGCAGTATCGCTGACCTAGATAGCAGATACAAGTGGAATGATGGCAGATGCGCATCGAGAGGGCAGAGAAGGGGATGCAGCTTGGCGAGACATGAGCGATCGGCAAGCTTTGTCCAAGGAAAGTGATGTGATCCCTGCTGTCGCTTTCCCGCTTCCTGTGCTATAATGTTTGGGGAATGAGTGGGGGAATTGTGAAATGGCCGGACGTGTCATCTTTCATGTGGATATCAATGCGTATTATGCCAGTGCGGAACTGTTGAAGAATTCCGCTTTAATCGGGCAGCCGGTAGCGGTGGCGGGGTTGTCCCGCAGGAGTGTCGTATCGACGGCCAGCTATGAAGCGCGCGCCTATGGCGTGCACAGCGCGATGCCTTTGCATGAGGCGCTGCGCCTATGCCCGCAGCTGATCGTCGTCTCCGGCGACTTTCGCTGGTATGAGGAGCTGAGTCGGCGTTTCTTTGACTTCCTGCGCCGTTACACGCCCTATGTGGAACCTGCCAGCATCGATGAGGGTTATATGGACGTCACCCAGAGTATTCGCCGCTATCGCCGCCCGATGGATCTCGCATGGCAGATTCAGCAGGGCTTGCAGGATGAGCTGCGCTTGCCGGTCAGCATCGGCGTTGCCCCTAATAAATTTTTAGCTAAGATGGCCAGCGATATGCGTAAGCCCTTAGGCATCACCATTTTACGCAAGCAGGAGATAGCGAAGAAGTTGTGGCCGTTAGGAATCGAGGAGATGTTTGGCATCGGCAAAAAAAGCGTGCCGCTCTTGCGTCAGGCAGGCATCCTGACGATCGGCGATGTGGCGGACCCCAAAAACGAAGCGCTGCTCAAACGCCTGTTAGGAAAGCACGCTTACACCATGATTCAAAACGCCAGAGGAAACGGCAGTTCCGCCTTGAGCTATACGACCAGCGTACAGTCCATCTCGCAGTCGACAACCATGGATGACGATGTGGAGGACTATCAGGAGATGAGCAGTGTGCTGAAGCGATTGGCATCACGCTTGAGCCAGCGGGCAAAGAAGGAACAAGTCAAGGGGAAGCTGGTGAGCACCAGCATTCGTTACAGCGATTTTCGCAACGTCATCCGCAGTACGACACTGGAGGATTACACCAACGACGAACGGGTGATCTACGAGCATGCGATGATGCTGTTTGACAACAATTACAACGGCGATCCGGTGCGCCATCTGGGCATTCATCTGGGCTCGCTGAAAGATCATAAAGACATCATCACGCAATACAGCATGTTTGACGTACAGGCGACCAACACGATCGATGAGGTGCTTGAACAGCTCAACGCTTTGCTGCCGGATGCGCATCTCACGACGGCGGCCCGCATGAAAAAGTCGAAAGAGCAATGATTTTTACGAACGATACCGGTGGTATCGTTTTTTCATTTGGCATATAGTGCAGTGAGGTGAGTCACTTGCAGCACAGAAACAAACGCCGTTCTTCCTTTATTCATAAATACCGTCACGTATACATATTTATCTCCATTCTCGTCGCCAGCGGTTTTCTCATCGGCTGCATCGGTTCGCGTTTCATCGATGCAAGTGATGCGCAGAGTCTTTCCGCTTTGCTGACGACGCTGCCCGAGAGCATGGAGGCTTACAGCTTTTTCATCAATCAGTTCTTTTTAGGCATCGTGCTGATCGTCGTCGTTTTTCTTTTCGGCACCAGTCTGGCCGGCATTCCCATCATCAGCTTTATCGTCTTTACCAAAGGCGTGCAGATCGGCTTTTCCTGTGCGCTCTTTATCTGCACCTATCAGTTTAAAGGGCTTTTGGGGATCTTTCTCACCCTTGTCCCACAGGTGCTCTTTGATCTGCTCGCCCTGTATCTCATCAGCGCCAGCGCCATCCAATGCTCCATGTATATCTGTTACAGCACGACCAACCGGGAGCGTTTGGATTTAAAAAAGCTGATGAACAGCATGCTTAACGATATTTTCATCTGTTTTTTGCTGGTACTAGCTGGCTCTTATCTGAAAGCGACGCTGGGAATTGAATTCATAAAGCTGTTTAATCTCATATAAAACGTGTATAATGGAAGCATGGAAAAAAGCAAATACACGTATGATTACATCGCCGGAACCGACATTCATCTCTGGCAGCGATCGGATATGTTTCGCATCAACACCGATACGGCGCAGTTGGCGCACTTCATGAAGATTCGCAAGGGGGAACGGGTGCTCGATGTCGGCACCAACAACGGCGCGCTGCTGTTATGCGCATCGCAAAGCAAGCCTTCCTATTTGTGCGGCGTCGATATTTTGGAGGACGCATGCGCGTTGGCAAGGCGTAACCTGAAGGAACATGGCATTGAAAACGCCGAAATCCTCTGCGGTGATTTTTGTACGCTGGGACTGCGGGCGTTTGACGTCGTCGTCTGCAATCCGCCATATTTTCAGATGGGGCATCACGGAGAGATCCCCGCTACTGCGCGCGCCATCGCCCGTCATGAGTTTTTTCTCCCTTTAGACGCGCTGTTAACCAACATCCGCCTCGCTTTAAAGGAAAACGGCCGCCTGTATCTGGTGCATCGCAGTGAGCGAATCTGTGATATTGTTACAGAATGCCGGAAAAACCGATTGGAAATCAAGACGATGCAGCTGATCTATGATAAGCGCAAGCCTTTGGCGGCAGGCGTGCTCATCGAGGCAGTCTTAGGCGGCGCACCGCTTTGTCATATCCCGCACCCCATCGTCTTATCCTCTTGAATTAACAGCATGAATCATAGTGATCACGCTCGTCTTTCCTGTGGCGCTTTGACAAACAAAGAAAGTATTTTTGTGTGGTTTTTATGCACTCATTCAGGAGTTTAGAATTGACAACATAGCGTTTGATCGACAAGCGGCAGGCAAAGTCGGACAATATCAGGCGGGGAGACTTGCTTTGTCCACGCACCCTGCTTTTTGCTGTTATGTCAGAGGAACGCCGATTTACACACGTGAACAAAAGTGTTAGAATAATACAGGCGAAGGAGGCAATGCGATGCAGGTAGCGGAAGCGATACAAGACTATCAGTATTATCTGACGATGGTAGAGCACAAAGCGAAGCAGACAATCGCCTCCTATCTGCGCGATCTGCATCACTATGCGCAATATCTTCAAGAGTTGGGAATTACGCAGGTAGAGGAAATTAAGGAAAGCGATGTGCAGGATTTTTTGCTGGAGCTTGGTGAGAATGCCGCCAATGCGACGATCAACCGCCATCTTTCCTCGATACGCTCCTTTCACCGCTTTTTGTCAATGAATCATCCGCAGTTGCCTGATCCCAGCCGCTTCTTGAAAGGATCGAAAAAACAGGCGCATCTGCCGCATTTTCTCAATGAATCACAGATCCATACGATTTTAGAGAGCTTTTCCGACAGCGACCTCGATCTCTGTCATAAAGCGGTGATCGAGCTGCTCTATGGCTGCGGCTTACGGGTGAGCGAGTGCTGTGAACTGCGCTTATCCAATCTGCATTTGGAACAGGGACTGTTAAAGGTCAACGGAAAAGGCAGCAAGGAGCGCATGCTGCCGCTGCATCAGGAGGGAGTCACGTGCCTGCGCCAATATTTACGCTTTGTGCGTCCGCAATGGGAACAGGTGCGCACCCCTTATGTATTCATCAACAGCCGCGGACATCCGCTGACACGCCAATACGTTCACCAGATGATCAAGGCGCAGCTGAAAGCGCTGGGGATGCGCAGCGATTATTCGGCGCACAGCTTTCGTCACAGCTTTGCGACCCATCTGTTAGATGGCGGTGCGGATTTGCGCATCGTACAGGAGCTGTTGGGGCATAGCGATATTCAGACGACACAGATCTACACACACGTACAAAACCGCCGCCTGCAGCAGGCATATCAGAGCTATCATCCGTTCGCCAAAAAAGAGAATACATAACGCGGTAATGGCATGTTTGAAATTCATTTAATGTTAAGCGTTGCAATCGACAAGTATCATTGGCAGGTACGATCGAATACAGCGGGTGATCCATCGCAGATATGAGCGCAATGGCATACGCAGAGGAAAGAAAGAGAGGAATCATCTATGAGTTGTGAAGGTTGTCCAAGTAAAGGAAATTGCGGGAAGAACGCCGCTTCCTGCGGGATTGTCAACAATCCCAACAACAAGATCAAGCAGATCATCGGCGTCATGAGCGGGAAGGGCGGCGTCGGCAAATCCAGCGTTACCGTGCTGTTTGCCAAAGCGCTGGCAAAGCGCGGCTACAAAGTCGGTATCATGGATGCGGACATCACCGGTCCCAGCATTCCCCGCCTGTTATCCTTGGAGAAGGAACAGGCATACGGTACCAATGATGCGATTGAGCCGATTGTCAGCGAAGAGGGAATCAAATGCATCTCGCTGAATTTTTTGATGGAGGATGAAAACCAGCCGGTCGTATGGCGTGGGCCGATCGTTGCCAACGCCGTTAAGCAGTTTTATACCGATGTCGTATGGGGCGAGCTAGACGTATTGCTCATCGACATGCCGCCGGGAACCGGAGATGTTGCGCTGACCGTTTTGCAATCGCTGCCGGTGAGCGGCGTCATCATGGTTTCCACTCCGCAGCCGATGGTTTCCATGATCGTTTCCAAAGCGATCAACATGTGCAAACAGCTCGATATCCGCGTGCTGGGCGTCGTAGAAAACATGAGCTACATCCAATGTCCAAACTGCCAAGAGACCATCCGTCTCTATGAGCACAGCGATATGGAGCAGTTCTTAAAGGAAAACGACTTACCGCTGTATTGCGAACTGCCGATGACAGCTTCCATCATGAACATTCACAATGAAAGTCAATATGATGCGCGCACCTTATTGGAGATCGACGAGCTCATCCAGCCGGCCATCGACCGTTTGCTGACAGATCTTCGATAAAAACATCATCCAGACGCCGAAAACAGTTTGTAAAGGCTCAAAAGGTACACCGCAAGGGGAGGGGATATGATCGCCTCCCTTTATCAATTGCCTTGACATACATAGGAGAAACGATGTAAACAACACCGCCGCGAAAACAAATCGGCAAACAAAAACGCAAGGATGAAAGAAACGTGCGAATCTCAAACAAGACGAAAAAAGAAAGTGCGGGAGTCATTTGGTCACAAATGAAAACAATCGTGATGAAAAAGAGAGTTCGCAAAATGATAAGGGGACATACGTTAAGACGCTCAAGAAGGATTCAAAAAGGGAAGTCTGGCGATAATCAAAGCGGCAAGCATCGATAGCATCCTATACAGACGGGCGAATGTGGGCATTTGATACGCTCTGCGATACATTGTGATCCAATGACGAATCATCTTATTCCTTTCCCTAATGAAAACACGCACCCTGCATCAAAGCGTTTTCTTTTTCCTCTTGTCACAATAATGAAACGTATGGAGAAAACTTGTGGGATTATCGGTATTCTGTCATGGACTTTTCCGTCGTTTTGTGCCATAATAATGCAGGATTTCAGGTTGCTTGACAACAGGGGACAAAACAAAGAAGGGGATCGTATGAGAGAGAAACACAAGGAGCAGTTCTCTTATCTCAAAGAGGAAAATGCCATCGGCGAATATGAGCGGGCGGTAGAGAAAATCAGGCGCATGTTGTCGTTTACCAAAGCGTATTATCAAAGCATCGATCATGAGGAGATCGATTTGTTGCTTGACATGCTTACGCGCGCACAGGCGGGCATTGAAGGGGAATGCTATATTACTGACCGCGACTATATTACGCTTTATGATCTGACACAGCGCTATGACACGCTGAACCAATCATTCGCGAGACCGCTGCTGGGCGCGTACTACTTACATCTGTTAGCGATGGATGCCGGTGGATGTCAGCAGCTGGTTCAGCGCATCATACAAAGCGGAGGCAACGTGGATGAAAATATGCGCAGCTTTTTTTCCCAACTGAGTACCTGTCTGAAAGCGATGTCTTATTATGAATCGATGCAGCACAGAAAGCAGGAAGGAGCTATTTGCGTTTACACGATCAACGGATAATACCGTTTTTACCTTTATTCTAACCGAGTTTGCCAATGCACTTTGATTTTTCAACCGTTATGCTATAGTAAGGGTGTCAAAGGAACAGCTGATAACCCGGTAGATCAAGGGCCGCATTGAGAAGTGTGAAGAAAATAGGAGTCGTCGGGAAAGACGAAGAGATGCGGTAGAGAAGCCGGTAAAATGTTTCCATCTGAAATATTGATAGGAGAGGAAGGGAATTCATCTGGGATCATAATTGCAGGATGATGAAAGAGGTTCCCTCATATCAAAGGATGCAAAAGGCATGAGCGGATGGAAACAGGCGGCAGTAAGGAAATGGATGAGACTGGTTCGTTGGTGAGAGATACAGGAAATCAGGAAGTCCAAAGATCGGTATAAGCTGTCGCGGTTATAGAGAAAGAGGGAAGTCAGAAATGGCTTTCCTTTTTCTGTCTGATTTTTTTCGGTAATTTAAATTATCGTGAGGGTGTTGCGAATAAAAAGAGATGAATTTCGCTGCATTTGCAGTAGCACGCACCTCTTTTTTATGGTTGTTCAGCATCTTAAATTGAAAGGTGAGGATCAAATCCAAGATAATTTAAATTACCTTATTTTCTTGTACTGATGACAAGAATTAGTGCGCCGTTAGAAACAATGCTGGAGCACGCCAGAGCCATTCGTTTGGAAAATGATAAAAGATGGGCTAAGTTGTAAGATTTGGATTGTTCAATAGCAAGAGAAATTGTATAATAAATGCACACGCAATTTACACTAATGAAGAACAGGGGGATATTGATGAGAGGATTATCCATCGCAGCGACCCGCATTCTAAAGCGTCTGCTGTCTATTATCCATCGCGGCGGCAGTCTGCCGGGGCAAATCGGACTGCGTATCGATCCGCAGGTGCTTTCTAAACTGAAATTTGACGGTATCATCGTCATGGTGAGCGGTACGAACGGCAAGACATCCACCAGCAATCTGATTGCCGATCTCTTTGAACAGGCGGGGAAGCAAGTCATTACCAACCGCCGTGGAGATAATATGCGCGCCGGCATCGCCACCTCCATTCTGACGCGTACCACACTCGGCGGTAAGGTCAAGGGGGATGCGATGGTGCTGGAGGTGGATGAGCTGAATGTGCGTCATCTCTTGCCGCAGCTGAATGTCAATGCGTTTGTTGTCACCAATTTCTTTCGCGACCAGTTAGATCGGGCACGGGAGATGGAACAGCTGATTGCGACGATCGAACAAGTGCTGCCATCTTATACGGGAACGCTCATCCTCAATGCCAATGATCCTAATGTCATTCGTCTGGCTGATCATGCGCCAAAAGCAAAAACGTGTTATTTTGCCATCGATCGCTGCGCGTCCAGCAGTGAAACGACTGCGGAAGCAAGCGAAGGAAAATTTTGCCCGCGCTGCGGAAGTCCTTTGCGATACGAGTATTATCAATATTCGCATATCGGAAAGTTTCATTGCAAAAAATGCGCATTTCAAACACCTGCGGCAGATGTCCTCTTAAAGGATATCGATTTACAGCAACGCCGCTTCACATGGGAGGGAAAAGAATATCAGGCCATGCAGGATGGCTTATATGTCATGTATAACTGTGCTGCGCTGTGTGGGGTTTCCAAAGTATTTGGCATCGATTCCGCACACGTGAAAACCGTTTTGCAAAAAGCCGTACAGCCATGGGGAAGAAATGAGCATTTTACTTATGAAGGGGAAACCTGCATATTGAATTTGGTTAAAAATCCGACCGGCGCCAATGAGGTGATGAAGGTCATTGAGGCACATGCAGAGCCTAAAGCAGTTCTCATCGTATTGAATGACCACGATCAGGATGGCACGGACGTCTCATGGATTTACGATACGCATTTCGAGAAGATTTTACAGGGGCAGACAAAAGCACTCCTGTGCAGCGGCACACGTGCTTACGACATGGCGCTGCGGCTTCGCTATGAAGGCTATGAGGGGGAGATCACGGTCATCGAAGATCTTCAGTCAGCGGTAGATGCGCTGTTGGCAATTCGCGGCTGCACACTGTTTGCGATTGCGACCTATACGGCATTGCTGCCGACGCGCAATGCGATATGCAAAAGGGCGAAAGGATGATGGCGATGGAATTGAAGATTGTATGGATGTATCACGATATCATGGATCTCTATGGCGATAAAGGGAACATGATGGTACTGCGGCGGCGCTGTGAGCAGCGGGGCATCTCTGTCGTTATCGATACCTGCGGCATTGGAGATACCTGCGACCTCTCTGCCTATGATCTGATCTTTTTAGGCGGCGGCGCCGATCGGGAACAGATGATGCTGATCGATGATCTGCGCGCCCGCAAAGAAAATATCCGGCAAGCGATGGACAGCGGTTCTTTCATCTTTCTGGTATGCGGCGGTTATCAGCTGTTTGGACAGTATTATATCGCCGCAGACGGCAGCAGGATGGATGGTCTGGGTTTTTTTGATTACTATACCGAGACGGGGAAGGACAATGCCCGCTGCATTGGCAACATTGCGATTGAATGTATGCTGGAGGGAGAAAAGCTGATTGCGCTCGGTTTTGAAAACCACGGCGGTCAGACGCGAAATGTCACACAGCCCTTAGGCCGTGTGCTCAGCGGCTATGGCAATAATTTCAGTGAGGGGATCGAAGGCTTTTACAACGGCATTGTATTCGGCACCTATCTGCATGGTCCATTGCTGCCGAAAAATCCGAAGATTGCCGATTTCATGATCACTAAGGCATTACAGAAACGTCATCCGCGATTTACTTTGGATCAATTATCGCCGTTAGACGATACATTTGAACAAAAGGCCCGGGAAGCGCTCTTTCATCGTATGGGCATCAGCGATATTCGAGAGTGAATATCGCTTTTTATATCTATTTATCTAGTATTTGATACTACATATATTGACATGAAACACTCTCTGTGATAATGTAAAGACACAGCTGAATAGAGCATCAGCAATAGGAAAGACAGGGGCAGAAGCATATGATTAAAATTGTTGCGGACACGTCGACCCTCTTTAGCAGCCAAGAGGGAAGTGAATATGGGATTACGATCACACCGCTGAGCGTTACGCTCGGTAAGCAGAGCTATCGGGAATTAGATGAGATCAGCTCTGAGCAGTTTCTTGCATTGCTCAAACAGGGAGAGGATCTTCCGATGTCCTCTCAGCCATCCATCGGCGCGAAGATGGCACAATATGAACAGCTGGCAAAAACAGATGAGGTCATTGATATTACGATGGCCGACGGTCTCAGCGGTACGTATGAAAGTGCCTGCAACGCCAAGCAGGAGTGCGTTTACAGTGAGCGCATCACCGTCGTCAATTCATTGACGCTGTGTGGGCCGCATCGCTATTTGGCATTAAAGGCGGCATCGCTTGCAGACAAGGGGATGAGCAGGCAGGAGATTCTTGATGTGCTGAATGAATCGATGACGCACGAAAAATCATTTTTGATCCCACGGGACTTCAGCTTTTTAAAGCGGGGCGGGCGTTTGACGCCGTTAGCCGCCACGATTGGCGGCATGCTGAAAGTTGTACCGATCATGACGCCGACACAGGATCACCGCCGTTTAGAGAAATATGCGATGAAACGCACCATGAGCAAAGCGCTGGAAGCGATTGCCGATTGCTTTCGCTCCATGGAAGTTGACGAGAGCTATTATATGACAGTAACGCATGCCGGAGTGCTTACGGACGCGCAGATGGTGAAAGCGTATATGCAAAAGTGCTTTCCGAATACGGAAATTGAGCTGCTGGAGCTTTCGCCGGTCTTTATTACACAGGGCGGTCCGGGATGTATTGCTGTACAGGTGATTAAAAAATAATCGATTCCTTAAGAATTTTCACACAGATCAGCAGGGAGTATTCTCTGCTTTTTCTGTGTAAAAACTATTCCCATTTATACCAGAATGGATACCGAATTTACCAATCAATGGATTTCTTTGATCGTTTTAGGGATAATAAAAGTGGAAGTTAGTCATAGACAAAACATTTCAGATAGTGAGAGGAGAAAATCATATGAAATTTTATTTGGAAAGGATGGTAAAGTTAATTTTCCTAATATGAAAAGGATAGGGAAAGACTAATTCTTATTTCTTATTATTCTAAAACGATTGAGAGAAGCCATCATTGAAGCATGCTTTAAAAATGCTTTCGAAAGGGGATTCTATGATGAAGAACAGTTATTTCAGAGGAATCATCAAAGTCATCTCACCGTATGTATCCATTGCTGTTACAGCAATATTCATTGATCAAGTACAAGGCTATTATCTTTCTTATGATTTGATGACGCCAAGCATTCTTTTCGCAGGAGTGATGATAGTAAATGGTGTGCTCATGGCAATTTATGTTGCTGAATCCATGAAAGATACTTTGTTTCTTCCGATGATTCATTTCATCATCTTATTGGGAATCAAATGCTTGTATGATATGCGAATCCTACAGTCGCCTATGGTTTTGCAGGTTTTTCCAAATTTGCAAGGTATCCTCTATTCTATGGATCGGAATTATGCTGATGCTGATCGCAAGGGCGATCTACACTTTGCTGAAAAATAAGGCAAACAAGTGAATAACGTATAAAAAACGAGCGATGGAGATTTCAGTGTTTCTATCCTCGTTTTTATTTGTACGCCTTTAAATATTACATAATATATATTATGCGAAGTAATAGATGAAAACATCTGGATTCTTTTATCTGTGATGTGTGATTCCCTGCTAATACAATCCCGGCATTGATTCCTTAAAACAGATGGCACAAGATGATAAACACTAAACAAACATTCTGCAAAATCTTTATCACAATGCAGTATAAAGACGCAGAAAAAAGCGCCGTCCGACAAAAAATCGGATGACGCCGTTAGCGCTATATATAGATCGTTTATCCAGCTTCGAGTGTCTTTTGTTTTTTCATCTTGGTGCTCTTGATGACTTTCTGACGGGAGAATTCTTCCCTCTCCTTCTCTTCCAGCGCCTCAGTGATGAATTTAATATCATGCTCAAAGCCTGGAATCACAATATTCTTCAATGCGTTAGCCCGCTTTTGTGACTTGCGGATCGCATTTGCCAAACGATAGACGCCATTTTCCACCTCAACCAGCGTGACCGTCAGCTTTTTTACTTCATGGAAGCACTGATATGCGTAATCCAGCTTGGCATTCGTCTTTTCCATGCCATAGCAGAACACCATATCCTTTTGCTCATAATGCAGCTTGGGGATCTCCACACCCATCACGCTGTGATAGGTGATGCGAATCCCGTTATCGATCGGAATGGCCTCAGCCAGATCGCTGATGACACCCTGCGTGATATTGGCCTCCTGTAACGCCAGATAAGCCTGCTGATACGTATCGGTAATCTGTTCTCTCAGCAAGCGAACATCCTCGACTAACTCCATCATCTCTCTGGTGAGAATATTCCGTTTGCGATCCATCAGCTCATAGCCCATCTTTGCCAACGCGTTGGATTTCTTTGATGCAATTAGATTTCCTTTGGTCGGAAATACCTGTTTATTTGCCATGATTACTCACCCTTTTCAGCCAATTCCTTGATAATCGGTCCTTTGGTGATGGCAAAACGCTGATATGCGCGCGCTTGATCGTAGTGCTCTTTCAGCACCTCATCATCGATACGGTCTAATTCCGTGCGCGGGAGAATGCTGAGCAAATCCCAGCCCAGATCCAGCGTTTCCGCAATGGAACGGTTGGAATCAAAGCCTTGGTTCAGGAAGTGCTCCTCAAACAAAGAACCAAACGACATATACTGTTTATCGATGTCGCTGAGCTCATCCTCACCGATGACGCTGGCAAGCGAACGAGCATCCTGTACCTTGGCATACGCCGCAAACAGCTGATTATTCACATCGGAATGATCCTTGCGGGTATATCCCTCACCGATGCCATCCTTCATCAAGCGTGACAAAGAAGGCAGCACGCCAATCGGCGGATAGACGCCCATCTGATTCAGGTTACGATCCAGCACGATCTGCCCTTCGGTGATGTAGCCGGTCAAATCCGGAATCGGATGTGTGATGTCATCGTTTGGCATCGTCAGAATCGGAATCTGCGTCACAGAACCCTTTGCACCTTTCATGATGCCTGCACGCTCATACATGGATGCCAGATCGGAATAGAGATAGCCTGGATACCCCTTTCGTCCCGGAATCTCCCCTTTGCTGCTGGAGAACTCGCGCAGTGCTTCACAATAAGAGGTAATATCGGTCAGGATGACCAATACATGCATATCATGTTCGTATGCGAGATATTCGGCTGCTGTCAGCGCACAGCGAGGCGTCAGCGTACGTTCGATGATCGGATCGTTGGACAAGTTGACAAACATGACGACATGGTCCATGACCCCCGCTTCTTCAAACGAACGGCGGAAATAGTCGGCAACGTCATTTTTGACGCCCATCGCCGCAAAGACGATACAGAAGTTTTTACCATCGCCGTCAGAGATCTTCGCCTGCTTTACGAGCTGTACCGCCAACTCGTTGTGCGGCATACCCGATCCGGAAAAGATCGGCAGCTTTTGCCCGCGGATCAAAGTCATCAGCGCGTCAATGCTCGATATTCCCGTATTGATATAGTTACGCGGGTATACGCGCGCTACCGGATTCAGCGGCTGTCCGTTGATATCTGCACTCTTTTCGGCATACAGCTCTCCCAAGCCGTCGATCGGCTTGCCGCTGCCGTTGAACACACGTCCTAATAGCTCCTTGGAAAGCGCTAGCTCCATCGGCTTCCCCTTAAACTGCGTCTTCGTGTTCGTTAAACTGAGTCCCGTCGTTCCTTCAAATACCTGAATGGCGGCCATTTCACCCTCCAACGAAACGACGCGGCCTAAGCGGGAGCTGCCATCTGCACAGCGCAGCTCTACCACCTCTTCAAAACCGACGCCTTTGACATGGTCGAGAAATACCAGTGGTCCGTTGATTTCTTTTAAACCGATATATTGTAGACTCATCGCATTTCCCTCCTATTCCTTGCGGCTGTTGATCGCTTCGTCGATTTTCGTCACATAATCGTCAAACAGCTCCAGCCGATCGTTTGGCACGTCGTATTTCATCTTGGTGACCATCTCGAAAATACCGCTTGCCGTAATGGTTCTCAGCAGCATGCCATCTCCGATCGCTTCCTTGCAGCGCTGATATAAATACAGAATCGTATCCATCATCCGCATCTGCTTTGCTAAAGGCACATAGGTATCCTCCTGATGGAAAGCGTTTTGCTGCAAATAGCCGACACGGATGACCTTGCAGATCTCAATGATGAGCTTTTGATCCTCCGGTAATACATCGCTGCCGATCAGCTTTACGATCTCCATCAGCTTGCTCTCCTCGGCTAACAGGCTCATCAGCTCCTGACGGCTGCGCAAGAAGCGCGGGTCGACGTTGCGGTTATACCAGCGCGCCAAATCGCTGACATACTCGGAATAGCTTTCGTTCCAGTTGATGGCAAAATAGTGACGGGCATATGCCAAGGATTTGTCCAAAGCCCAAAAGCAGCGCACGAATCGCTTCGTATTTTGTGTGACCGGCTCGGAGAAGTCGTTGCCCTGCGGCGACACGGCGCCGATGATCGAAACGCTTCCCTCTTGATCGTTTAACGTCTGCACATAGCCGGCACGCTCATAGAATTGCGAGAGTCTGGATGGCAGATAGGCCGGGAAGCCTTCCTCTGCCGGCATCTCCTCCAGACGTCCGCTGATCTCGCGCAGCGCCTCCGCCCAGCGGGAGGTGGAATCGGCCATAATGGCGACATGATAGCCCATATCGCGGTAATATTCCGCTAATGTCAAGCCGGTGTAAATGCTTGCCTCACGGGCGGCAACCGGCATATTGCTCGTGTTGGCGATCAGCACCGTGCGGTCGGTCAGCGGTCGATTGCTCTTTGGGTCGATCAGCTCAGAAAACTCCTCCAGCACCTGTGTCATCTCGTTGCCGCGCTCTCCGCAGCCGACATAGACGATGATATCCGCATCGCACCATTTTGCCAACTGATGCTGCGTCATCGTCTTTCCGGTACCGAAACCGCCCGGAATTGCCGCCGTACCGCCCTTGGCAATCGGAAACAGCGTATCGAATATGCGCTGTCCGGTGATGAGAGGAATGCTGATCGGCAGACGCTGAGCGATCGGCCGTGCCTGCTTGATCGGCCACTCCTGCGTCAGATCGAGCGAATGAATTTCTCCGTAGGCATCTTTCACCTGTAAAATCTCATCGTGGATGCGATAGCTGCCATCATTCGCCGCAAAGACGACCTCGCCCTCCAGCGTTACCGGAATCATGCATCGGTGTTCGATCAGATCAGTTTCCGGCAGCGTTGCATAGATCATTCCGCCCTTGACATGGTCGCCTATCGCCGCGTGTACCTTCACCTGCCAAAGCGCTTCTTCATCAAGCGCAGACACATCGCTTCCGGTAGCGATAAACGCACCGGAGCGCTTGGCGATCTCTTGCAGGGGACGTTCGATTCCATCAAAGATATTGCGCAGAATGCCGGGACCCAGTGTAACGGAGATCGGCTTGCCGCTTCCCTCTACCACTTCCCCCGGCTGAAGTCCGGTCGTGGATTCATAAACCTGAATCGTCGTAGCGTCACGGCTGACGCTGATCACCTCTCCCATCAGCCGCTGCTTTCCGACAAATACCTTTTCCAGCATGGAAAAAGCAGTTGCTCCGCGCACTTTTACAACTGGACCGTTAATTGAATAAATCTCATTTTCAACCACGTTATCACCTCATTTCCCATGAATCATTTTACGAACAGACCGGAGTTTTGATAAAACCACTCTTTTTGTTCACTGAGACGGGCATCGAAGGTCTCATCGACGACGATACCGCTCTGTAGGCTGACCAGACGCAGACCGCCGTAGCGGATTTCCTCATCCACCTGAACATCCACCTCTTCACCGTACGCCCTGCGGATGCGCTGGGCATAGGATGCGTCCGCCTTGCGCAGATAGATGGTCACATTAGGATAGCCTGCCTGCGCCATCGCACTCGCCTGCGACTCCAGCAGCGCCCCATACTGCGCTTCTTGTGTATATTGCTGAATCTTCTCTATCACTTCGCTGAACACCGTATTTGCCAATTCGCTGCGCTTTTGCATCAGCCGGCGATCCGTTTGATCGCGCAGGCGGCTCAAGCGAACGGTATATTCGCTTTGCAGCTCGCGCAGCTCCTGTTCACAGGCTGCGTCTGCGTCTTTCTTAGCGCTCTGCTCCATCTTTGCAAGCGTCGATGAGCGAATCTCGTTGATCTCCTCGTCCAGCTGCTGCATCTGCATATCGCTGACACGGCGGATTTCATCGCGGAAATACTGTTCCAGCTTATCCTTTTCATATAGCATGGCAATCACCTCACAGTTTCACGCCGATCGCTTCACTCACATAACCGTCGATGGTCTCGCCGATTTTAGCGGAACCATGACGATCGGGAATCTCCTCGATCAGCGGCTTTTTTACTTGCAGCTTTAATTCAGAGATGACATCGGGACAGGTCTCCACCAGTTTGCTCGTCATCAATATCACAGCGACATCTTCCATATGCATCGCCTTTTCCAACGCCTCCAGCACCTCGTGGCGTTCATGGACGACGACACCTTCAATGCCGGCTAAGCGAAGTCCCATCTGCGTATCAATGTTATCGCTGAGCAGGAAGAACTTCATCGTATCTCCCCTTTCCCTGATTAAAGCTTCATGAAGATCATGATGATGGAGATCAACAGACCGTAGATAGCGACACCCTCACCCATGGCAACGAAGATCATCGCCTTACCGAAGTTCTCCTTGTTCTCAGAGAAAGCACCGATTGCAGCCGGAGCGGCAAAGGCAACGGCGATACCGGCGCCTAAGGCGGAAAGACCGGTTGCTAATGCAGCGGCTAAGAAACCCAATCCCTGCGCGATAGACCCCTGCATCGCATCAGCGGCGGAAGCGGCTTCGGCAGCCTGTACCTTATAAGCAGAGAACAGCACGATGCCCAAGCAGACACCGAAGAACATGCAGATGTGCGAAGTCAGGCGCACCTTTGCACCCTTGACAGTCGTCTTGCCGCGGATCACCTTGATGAGCGGCACAAAGATCAATACGAGCATAACGAGCGGCAGCAGCATTTCCATTGGACTTAACAACATAAAAGATACCTCCTAATCATTCTTCCTTCAATGCGGTAAACGCAATTCCATTTCCGTTAAAATAACGGGAAAACATCTCATAGAACTGTAAACGCAGGACCTGAATACCGACGACCAGTCCTTCTAAGCACATGACGAGCACATTTCCGAATACGCCGATCACCACTGCGGCAATTCCGCCGCTCATCTCCATGATCATCGTAACCGCCATCATCATGCCGGCATGCGACAGTACGAAACCGCCGACACGAAGATAGGAAATCGTGTTCGTAATATAAGATAAGCAAATTTCAAAAAGCTCGAAAAAGCCTTCGACAAAGAATGCACCAAAGCCATCCGGGAACATCTTTCCATGATGCAGCTTGCGCGTGAGCGGTTCCTTTAAGAACACGAGCGCTAAAGGCAGGACAATCAGCGCTAAAACATAGACTGTGTTGAATACCGGAATGCCAAACAGCGCAGTCAATACGGCGCCGAGGGCTACGGCAGCATAGAAGATGAAACCGGCGACACCGTTTTGTGAGAACCAGAATTCTCCCATATCGCGTTTGCGAAATTGCAGCAGCATATTGAGCGCCATGCTAAACAGGTTCAATACGACGCCGATGCCGACAGCCATCATCAGCAGCGGCAGGATGAACTCGCTGCTCATCACTTCGATCGGCTTTTCACTGAGACCAAGCAGCGCATGATACAGCGGGTTGAGCAAAGTCTCATTACCGAAAACCGATCCGAAGATAAAGCCGAAGAGCGTGGAGAAGATGCCGATGCGCACCATGATCTCTCCCAGCTGCATCTTCTTGTAACGGCTTAACAGAGCGCCGACGATCATCACGACAATTCCCTGCCCTACATCACCGAACATGATACCAAAGAGCAGTGAATATATGATGGCGACAATCGGCACCGGGTCCAGTCCGTCATAGTCGGGGATGCCATACATCTCGACAAACATTACGAACGGCCTGGCAAACCACCCATTCTTGAGCTTCGTCGGAGGGTCCAGCCGCTTGTCGCTGTGTGCCGGACGCACTTCGATCTCCACCTCCTTCAGCTGGGCAAACGAATCTTTCAAGCGTGATACGTCGGCAGCGTCTACAAAACCAGTAATGGAAAAGCGCTGACCTAAGCCGACAACATACTTTCTGGCGATGAAAGTTCGGTCGAGAAACTCCAGCTCACCCTTGATCTTCGCCATTTCCTCCCGGCATTCATCCTTTAATTTTGTGATGACCTCATCGACATGCAGCACCTGTTTTTCATCGTTCTCGATCTCATCCAACAGCGTCTGCGCAGCGTTTTCCGGTGTGCCATGCACGAACTCCGGAATGCGGATACGCTCAAAATACAGTGAGGAGAAAACGTTATCGACATCTTCCTCATATTTCTCGCTCGTCAGATAGATACACCAGCTGTACGTATCATCCTGTGAAAACGACTTGAATACAAAAGGACGGTTGCGGTAATAACGCAGCTTTTCCACGCTGTCTAAAGGCAAGCGGCCAAAGCGGAATTTAATATACTTGCAATCATAGAGATCGTCCAAATTCAGATCGATACGCTCGATGTTTTTAATCGTCACCAGCGCATCCTTGTTTTCCTCAATGACCTTTTTCAGCTCCTTACGGACATTGTTGGCATCCAGAAAGCGCTGATAGACACTTTCCATATATTCTTTCATGCCACTAAGATCATACTCTTTTTCACGCATTGCGATCTTCGGCATCTCCAGCTGCATATCGCTGCAGATCTCCTTGAATCGGGAAAGTACCTCGCTGACCGGGTTCTCTTCATCCATGCTCGTCAACCCATGTACGGTATCGATGAAGCGAGCGGCCGGCTCGGGATGAAAATAATCCAGATCGACAAATTTCAACAGGACGTCGTCCAGATATTCCTTTTCCCCGCTGATGTTGATCAGCTTCATTTTTGCGATCGCCATAGTCATACTCCTTTCTTTCTAACCATTTAGTAAATCAGCATTTCTGCAATCGTATCACTGTCCACCTGATAGCGGACACCCTCGATGATACGGACGATATTGGTGAGCTCCGTCTTCTGTAATGCGACATAGGCGGAGAATACCACCGGCGCCTTCTGTGAGTAGTACAGCTTGCGCTTTGCATCGCGGTGGCGAAGCTTGTCCATGATCCACTCGATGTTATTGTCGGCGTCATCAAAACGCAGATGATAACGGGAATCCGCAAGCATTTTCTGAAATTCGCGATCATCCTGTGCCTCGATCATCTCCATCAGCTTTGCTTTGCGGATACGGCCCTCTATCGGGATCATCGACTCCAAAATGACTTGGCGCGATACGTTGTAATAGCGTTTAAAACGATAGATCTTCGCCAGATTTTTCAATTCGATATCCAGGGTGTGCATCTCTAAAAGATCCTTGCGCAGACTTCCGCTCATCGTCGTCTGCATCCGATCGATCATCCGTCTATAATAAGCGCGGATCAGCGCGGCTTCACATCCGGCATAATCGATGTGGTTTTCCCTGCCCTTGTTCACGCGGTAAGGTAGCAAAATACTGTGATAGTACGTCTTTTTCACGACGTCCAAAAGATCGTCATAGCAGCGAACGGCACCCATCTTCCTCAGATCGTAGCTGAAGTATTCACGCATGAAAAAGGGCAGCTGCGCAATCGCATCCGCAATGTGCCCGCTCACCAGCATGCGCAGGATGTGCAGGATGACGTCGATCTCCACCTCTTCGATAAACAGGTGATAGTATGCCTGATCCTTACCATCTGCATAGCGGTACAGCTTCACCATTTCATGGAAGAGATCCTTGCGCAGAATGTCTTCTAACTGACCGCGGTGCACATTGTTTTCACGAACGCTTCGCAAAGCGCTACGATAATGGGTCTCCTGCTTGAGATAACCGGCGATTTCCCCAACGCTGCGCTTATGCAGCAGCTCATCATAATCACGCTTTGTGAGATGCTCTCCATACATGCTGCGCACCTTGGATATGATCGCACCAGCAGCAACAGCCATACGGCATCCTCCTTTCTAGGAACAGCTGTCCGTATGCAGACACCGCGCGATCAGCTCGCACACCCATTCTCCGCGATGCGCCTCTACCTGCTTGTTCAGCTGTTCAAGCGTGTTTTGATAGCGTACCTCTTCTAAAGCCTTCGCCTCTTCCAGCTCTTTCTCCAGCTGAGAGCGCATTTCCTCAATGCGTTTTTGACTCTCCTGCCGATACTTGGAAATGACCTCGTTACGCTTCTCCAAAACATCAAGATGAACATTGTCGCGCGCATGCAGCTTTTCGCTGACACGGCTCCTTGCAGCTCTATCCGCCTCGACGATGTTCTTGATCAGTTCCTCCAATGCGACAACACCTCCGTTTCACAAAAGTGCCACCGAAAAACGCTGTCGTTCTCGATGCGGACGATCGGCTTTTTCTTGGTGGTGAAACAATGATCTCTATCATTGTACATCTGATTATAGTCCCATTGATGACATAATTCAAACGAAATATGAAGAAAATAGCGAAAATGTAAGAATAGGAAAACACCCTCCTGTACCGTAATCGCTTACAGCTTAAAAATAGGGAGAATTCTACCAAAATCCGCATTTGATTGATCAAATTCTGCGGTTAAAAACGCCATATTTTCCCAATGCATCCGACAGGGCGCCTGGCAATTATAAGAAAAGACAGCCTGTAGCAGACTGTCCGTTTCCACCATCCTACGTTTGCCGGCGAGGGATTCTTAAGAATAGTCATCGACAAAGCGGCTGACGCTCTCCTCCCGGCCGATAACCGAAATCGTATCGCCTGATTGCAGCACACAGTCAGGACGTACTTCAATATCGGTGATATCGTCATGGCGGATAGCAATGACGTTGAGCTTGTAGCGCTTGCGCAGATTCAGCTCGAGGATGGATTTACCGACCATTTGAGGAGTGACCTCCACCTCGATGATTTCAATATCGTTGCCGATGGTCAGATAGTCGACAAGATTTTCCCGCAGGATCTTTTTTGCCGTACGCAAAGCCATATCCCTTTCCGGATAGACGACATAGGCGCCCAAACGACGCAGCACCTCTCCCTGCTCCGCGCTGCTCGCTTTGGAGATGACATTGGAAACGCCGAGATTTAACACGTTCAGCGTTACAAGGATGCTGGTCTCTACGCGGCTGCCGATGCAGATCACCGCGACATCACAATCCTGAATGCCGATGTCTTCCAGCACTTCTTTGGTGAGCTTTTGAGCGACAAAGGCATATTCGCTGTATTCGCGAAATGCACGTACGCGTTCTTCATCCATATCCACACCGATAACGTCCGCTCCGCTTTGTGCGAGCTTCGTCGCTAACGGCATGCCAAAACGGCCCAATCCGATGACAGCATATGTTTTCTTTTTCATACTCTTTCTCCTTTTATCCGATCGTTATATTTTCCGTAGTATAGGATACCTCGCTTGGTTCCTTAAAGCTTCCCAGCGTCGCAATCGTCAATGCGCCTAAGCGGCCGATGAACATCGTCAGAATCAAGACGATTTTAGCTCCATCTCCCAGCATAGGCGTGATACCGCTTGATAAGCCGACGGTACCGAAGCCGGACACACTTTCAAACAGCAGCTGCAGGAAGGAGTATTCCGGTTCCAGTATGCACAGCAGGAAAGTGGAGATCGCAACGATGCAAAATGAGAGCAGGGTAACGACAAAGGCCTGCATGATGATGCTGTCCGCAATGCGGCGGCGGAAAGCGGTGTGGTGTTTATTGAAGATGACGCTGCGAATGACATTGCACATTACAAACAGCGTGCTCGTCTTGATACCGCCGCCGGTAGATCCCGGAGATGCACCGATGAACATCAGCAGGATGATGACAAAGAGGCCGGCGTTGGAAAACTCACCCAATGCATAGGTGGAGAACCCCGCGGTACGGGCGGAGACACTGTGGAAATATGCGCTCATCCATGAGATGTCTTCCGTGCATTTCAAGGCGACAGTTCCCAGAAGAATCAGCGCTGCGCTCATCGTAATGACCACTTTGGAATGCAGTGTCAGCTTGTGGAAGCAGCGTTTTTTCTTAACATCCATAATGACCAGAAAGCCGATGCCGCCAAAAATGATCAATGCGCTGGTCACCAAATTCATCAATACATCGTCACGGTAAGGAATGAGGTTTTGCAAACCACCGAGAATATCGAAACCGGCGTTGTTGAACGCCGCAATCGAGTGAAACAGACTGATGCCGATCGCTTGAGGAATAGGATAATCCTGCACGAACACCAGAAAGCTCAAAACAGCGCCGATCAGCTCAAAGAAGATCGTCAGCTTTAATACGGATTTTACCAAACGCACCAAACCGCCGTAACCGTCTATGTTCCATGACTCTTTAATCAGCTTGCGGGTTTTAAAGCTCACCCGTTTACCGGCTGCCAGAATTAAGGACACTCCCATGCAGGTGACCCCGAGGCCGCCGATTTGAATGAGTGCGGCAACCACCGTACAGCCGAAAGCGGTAAAGTGATCCGCCGTATCAATCGCGATCAACCCCGTCACACAGACGGCGCTCGTCGATGTGAATAAAGCGTCGACAAAGCTGACCTGAACCCCTTCGCGCACCGAAATGGGCAATAACAGCAAAATGGTACCGGTCAAGATGACCAGCGCAAAGCCGATCGCTAACAACCGCGGCGGAGAGGAGCGCTTGATCAACAGCTTCAGCTTAGCCAAAATCGTCTTCATACGTAATATCAATCTCCTTTTTTGTACAAAAAAAGACAAATTCGCAGAATCTGCCTATCCGCAGCCTTTACATTGAATAAATAAAGCATGCGCTTTATGACAGACTCCACCACTTATTCAACGAGAAAAAAGTATCACATTCATATGGGAATGTCAACAGAAACAAAATAATTAGGATACCCTCTCTTGCGCTTTGCCGGTTAAGAATTATTTATAAAGGAAGAGGGCTGCGCTGTCTGCTTAAAATCAACATCACGTAGTTTATTCAGCGTTCAATAAGAAAAACTGTACATAAAAAGCTGCCGTGCGTGTGCAGTTGTCAGAAAATGCTCCGCTTTGGCAGCTATGTTTATTTCTCAGGATATGTGCAATGCCCGTGTCGCATTGAGCACGGCGATCACCATGACGCCGACATCCGCAAAGATCGCCACCCACATATTGGCAAGTCCCATTGCGCCAAGCAGCAGACAGAGAACCTTGATAGCTAATGCGAAAACGATATTTTGACGAACGATTTTTAATGTCTTTTGTGAGATGCGCATCGCTAACGACAGCTTGGCAGGATCATCATCCATCAGCACAATATCCGCCGCTTCGATCGCCGCATCTGATCCTAAGGCGCCCATCGCAACACCAATATCGGCACGGGAGAGCACCGGGGCATCGTTGATGCCATCGCCGACAAAGACGAGCTTTTCCTTCGGCTGTTTCTGTTTCAGGCAGCGTTCGACCTCCGCTACCTTATCCGATGGCAGCAACTCGCTGCGCACCTCGTCGATTCCTAAGCGATTGCCAACTTCCTGCGCCGCTTGATCACTGTCGCCGGTGAGCATGATACAGGAGCGTACGCCGGATGCTTTCAACGATTGAATCGCCGCCTGCGCGCTTGGTTTGATTACATCGGAGATGGTGATCGCACCGAAATAGACGCCATCGACAGCGACATGGACGGTAGTGCCCGATGTTGTCGAATCCCCGATCTCGATACCCATATCTTCCATCAGACGTCGGTTGCCGATGGCTACACGATGCGTGTCCACCAGCGCCTGTACGCCTTTTCCGGCAATTTCGTGAATATCGCTGACCCGTTTGCGGTCGATCTCCTTTCCATACGCTTTTTGCAAGGAAAGACTGATCGGATGAGAGGAGGCGCACTCGGCATGAGCGGCATACTCTAACAGCGCTTTCTCTGTTCCCTGACGGACCGTGACGCTGCTGACTTCAAAAACGCCTTTCGTCAGCGTTCCCGTCTTGTCAAAGACAAACAGTTTCGCATCTGCCAACGCCTCCAGATAATTGGACCCCTTGACGAGGATGCCCTTGGTAGAAGCGCATCCGATACCGCCAAAGAAGCTCAGCGGAATGGAGATGACCAATGCACAGGGACAGCTGATGACCAGAAATGTCAGCGCACGCTTGATCCACTCTCCCCAGTTAGGATCGACAGCGACAGCCAAGAGCGCCAAGGGTGGAACGATGGCCAAAGCAAGGGCGCTGTAACAGACAATCGGCGTATAATAACGGGCAAAACGCGTGATGAAATTTTCGGAACGCGACTTCTTCATGCTGGAGTTTTCCACCAGATCCAAGATCTTGGAAACCGTCGATTCCTCAAAGCACTTGCTTGTTTTGATGCACAGCACACCGCTGAGGTTGATGCAGCCGCTGATGACTTCATCGCCCAAGGCGACATCGCGGGGAACGCTTTCCCCGGTCAGCGCACTCGTATTCAAGGTGCTGCTGCCCTCGACGACAATACCGTCAATAGGGACTTTCTCTCCGGGGTTGACATAGATTCGCGTGCCGATTTCTACCTCATCAGGATCGACGCGCACGAGCTTTCCCTCTTGCATCACGTTGGCATAATCCGCACGGATGTCCATCAAGGCGGCGATGTTGCGCCGGCTCTTGCCGAGGGCGACGCTTTGAAACAGCTCGCCGATCTGATAAAACAGCATGACCGCTACACCCTCGCGAAACTCCTGCAAACACATCGCCCCTACCGTGGCAACGGCCATCAGGAAGTTTTCGTCGAACACCTGACGATTCCAGATGCCCTTGAGCGCCTTGCGCAGGATGTCATAACCGATCAACAGATATACGGCAAGATAAGCGGTGATCTCCATCCATGGCTGCCATAGGTTCGCAAGCTCGCCAAGCGCGATCAACAAAAGTCCCGCAATGCTGGCGATGATGCGATACAGCACCCATTTTTGCTTTTGACTCATACTCTCATCTCTTTTCTAATCATTTGCGCTAGTGACATCAAAGAAAGATCTCACAGTCCGATTCCACCTTTTTACAGTTTTTCCGCGCTTCTTTCATCACGCTGTCCGCATCTGCGCCTTCTTCAAATTCCACCTTGAGCTTCAGCGTCATAAAACTCAGCGAGGCATCCTTAACGCCTGCGGTCGCCTTGACTGCCTCCTCCATCTTTGCCGCACAATTCGCGCAGTCAACGTCAATCTTGTAAGTCTTTTTCATGTTCTTCCCCTCCTGCTTTACTCTTCTACATGTTCCATGCCCATTGCGATGATATTGCGCACATGGTCGTCGTCCAGCGAATAAAAGATGATCTTCCCCTCGCGGCGAAACTTCACCAGCTTGGAATCCTTTAAAATCCGCAGCTGATGCGAGACTGCCGACTGACTCAGTGATAAGATCTGCGCGATATCGCCGACGCACAGCTCGCTTTCAAACAGCGCATACAGGATACGAATGCGTGTCGTATCCCCAAACACCTTAAACAGCTCTGCCAGATCATAGAGATATTCATCTTGCGGCTGACTCTCGCGGACACGGTTTACCACGTTGGGATGAGCGGCTAGAAAATCATGATCGCTGCTCGCTGCTGTTTCTTTTTTTTCCTCGTTCATTTCATCACTCCTTTGAATATATGAACATCTTTACATATATAAATATATCGAAACGATTTAGATTTGTCAATGCTTTTTGGTCATTTTTATACGGCTGCCTGTAATTAGTCGATGAATCCTTGTGTTCGTGTTAGGAATGGAGGCTAGCGGATCTACTGGTGATAATATAAAATGGTTTGTCGATGGAAACGCACCCCTATCGATGTAAAAAAAGCCTGTCCGCGATTGCGGACAGGCCTATGACCTCATGAACATTCCCTATTTAACTGCATCCTTCAACGATTTGCTTGCCTTGAACTTCGGCGCCTTTGAAGCCGGGATCGGCATCTTTTCCTTTGTCGCCGGGTTGATTCCCATGCGTGCCGGACGCTCGGTCACCTCAAACTTACCAAATCCGGTAATATCTGCCTTACCGCCTTCTGCTAAGACGTTCGCAATCTCTTCAAATACCGTATCCACAGCAACAGCAGCGTTTTTCTTGCTGATTTCCAACTTCTCGGCAACACTGTCAACCAATGCTTTTTTGTTAATGATTTTGTCCATTGTTCATTACCTCCATGTATTGTAAATACACGACTATATTATCATCATCAACTTTAGAATTCAATAGTTTTTTAGGGAATTTGCCGCATCGTTCACAATCGATTACACCCCTTTTGCCCCAATACGGCTACAATACGATGGCGATGACATTTCCTTTTCCTTTATTTACCAATTTTGTCAAAATATCCTGCAAGCGCACTCTTGCCGCCTCGGGAATTAAGGACAACTTGACATTGAGTCCGTCGCGGATGAGATCGGAGAGCTTTCTGCCGAAAATATCGGAATCCCAGATCGCTTCCTCATCCTTTCCCTCATCCCGCAGCAGATAGCGCACCAATTCCTCACTTTGTTCCTTGGAACCGATGATCGGCTCAAAGGAGCTTTCCACATCGACCTTAATCATGTGTATGCTGGGCGCAACCGCTTTTAAACGAACGCCGTAGCGGCTTCCCTGCTTGACGATCTCCGGCTTGCTCAAGCTAATATCGCTGAGAGAAGCGCTGGCAAAGCCATAACCCGTCTGCTTTACCATCTGCAATGCCGAAGCGATCGTATCATATTCTTTCTTTGCCTTGCTAAACTCCTGCATGAGGGAGAGCAGCTCGCCTTTATCTTTGATCTCAACACCGATGATCTCCTTGAGCACCTGCTGATAGAGACCGGCAACGGTATTGATCACCACGTTGACCGTTCCCTCCCCGGTATCGATATCGGCGATGTTGCTGGATTCGATATATTCGTTTTCATTGAGCAGCTGTGTGATGCCCTCTACCTCCCGCAGCTTTTCAATGCTGGCGATGCTGGAGGAGAGTGTTTCGTTGACGCTTTGTTTCAGCCAGTGGTTTTCATCGAGGATGGAGACCCAGCTTGGCATGTTAATGTTGATCTGCGATACCGGGAACTCATAAAGTGCCTCGCGCAGAATGTGATGCACGTCATCCTGTGTCATCTGATTGACGGCGAGGGCAAGAATCGGTACATCGTAGCGCTCTTTGAGCTTTTCGACGACCATTTGTGCGCCGCTTCCCTTTGGCGATGCGCTGTTGACGAGAATGATGAACGGCTTGCCGATGCGCTGCAGCTCCTCGATGACTTCGTTCTCCGCTTCGATATAGGCGTCTCTTGGCAAATCAGTAATCGTGCCGTCCGTCGTGATGACGATGCCGATGGTCGAATGATCGCTGATGACCTTTTGCGTGCCGGTCTTTGCCGCCTCGTTGAAAGGCACCGGCTCCTCATCCCAAGGCGTGCGCACCATTCGCATGCCATCTTCATCCTTATAGCCTTTCGCCTGTGGAATGACATAGCCGACACAGTCGACTAAGCGTACATTCGCGTGAAAGCCGTCGTCAAAGGTGATATTGGCTGCCGTGTTGGGGATGAATTTCGGCTCGGTCGTCATGATGGTCTTACCGACACCCGCCTGCGGCAGCTCGTCGATCATGCGCGAGCGTTCATATTCGTCATCGACGTAAGGAATCACCGCCTGCTGCATGAAATGTTTGATAAATGTGGATTTTCCCACCCGCACCGGTCCCACAACGCCTAAGTAAATATCACCGCCGGTACGTTTTCCGATATTTTTCAATAACTCGCTGGTATCCATATAGTTCCTCCCTTAGTCATTTGTAACTTATGAGAAAATGACAAGGATTATGACAAGAAAAGAGGAAGCAAACGCTTCCCCATAGATGTTATTGGACGTTGCCCACCTCAGCGAGCTGCAAGGCCGGATTTTGCTGGGTTGCCCATTTGATGCCCCAGCTGTTGGCGAAGATGATGAGGTTTCGCCCCTTGAGGTCACGGACGCGCTTGGATTCGGAGGTCAGATTGAGGGTATTCGGGTCCAAGCCCTCGTTGAGAATCCAGCGTACGCATTGATACGGCAGGATCTCCAGCTTGATGTCGACGTTGTACTCGCTCTTCAAGCGCTGCTCAAGCACGTCGAACTGCAAGACGCCCACGCCGCCGACGATGATCTCCTCCATGCCGATGTTAATCTCCTGAAACACCTGAATCGCTCCCTCCTGAGCGATCTGCGTAATGCCCTTGAGGAACTGCTTGCGCTTCATCGTATCCTTTTGCGTCACACGCGCAAAGTGCTCCGGGGCAAAGGTCGGAATCTTTTGAAATTCGATCTTCATCGATGGATCGCACAGGGTATCGCCGATGGAGAAGATCCCAGGATCGAAGACGCCGATCACATCGCCGGCAAACGCCTCCTCGATGATCTCACGGTCCTGCGCCATGAACTGCTGGGGCTGCGAGAGCTTGATCTTTCGCCCTCCCTGCACATGCAGCACCTCCATGCCTTTTTCAAAGCGTCCCGAGCAGATGCGCATGAAAGCGATGCGGTCGCGGTGCGCTTTGTTCATATTGGCTTGAATCTTAAAGACGAAAGCGGAAAACGGCGCGCGTGCAACCTCGATTTTTTCGCCGTCGATCGTCTCTCTTGGCAAAGGCGCGCTGGTCATGGACAAGAAGTGCTCGAGAAAAGGCTGAACGCCGAAATTGGTGAGGGCGCTGCCAAAGAAAACCGGAGTCAGTTCCCCTTTCGATACGCGCGTAAGGTCAAAGGCGGTGCCCGCGATGTCTAACAGCTCACTGTCCTCTTTAAGCTTGGCGAAAAAGTGATCGCCGATCACCTCGCGAAAGCTGTCGTCCTCTAAAGAGCCCTCTTTTACCTGTGCTGCCTGCATGCCGTGATCGCCTCCATGAAAGACGATGATGCGGCGGTTATCACGCTCGTAGACGCCCTGAAAGTCCTTGCCGCTTCCGATCGGCCAGTTCATCGCATAGGTTTCAATGCCCAGCTCGCTTTGGATGTGCTCTAACAGCTCGAAGGGATCCATGGCCGAGCGATCCATCTTATTGATAAAGGTGAACACCGGAATATGACGCAGCAAGCACACCTTAAAAAGCTTTTTCGTCTGTGCCTCCACACCTTTACCGGCATCGATCACCATGACGGCAGAATCAGCCGCCATCAGGGTGCGATAAGTATCCTCACTGAAATCTTGGTGCCCCGGCGTATCCAAGATATTGATGCAGGCGCCCTCATATTCAAACTGCATGACGGAGCTGGATACGGAGATTCCACGTTTTTTCTCGATTTCCATCCAGTCGCTGACCGCATGCTTATTCGCTTTTTTCCCTTTGACAGATCCTGCCTCCAGAATTGCCCCACCATACAGCAGCAGCTTTTCGGTCAGCGTCGTCTTGCCGGCATCCGGGTGTGAGATGATGGCAAAGGTGCGCCGCCGTTGTATTTCTTCAGCGATATTCATCAAAATTCCTCCCAATCATAACGATAACGATTATAGCATTTCCCCGGCTTAGGCACAATATGCCAAAGGGACGCCGGTACACGAAAAAAGTGATCTCCCTGCCTGTACAAACCCTTGGCGATCACTTTCCTTACGCGCTCTATGCCTCCGCCTTCAAATCACGCAGCATCAGATCCCGCGC
Organism: Merdibacter sp. Marseille-QA0792; assembly: GCA_965119685.1. Taxonomy (GTDB): domain Bacteria; phylum Bacillota_I; class Bacilli_A; order Erysipelotrichales; family Erysipelotrichaceae; genus Merdibacter. The sequence continues at coordinate 1,717,882 of OZ221971.1, forward strand.
AGAGCGCCGCGGATCTTTATTTTCATAGAGAACGCTGTAAATCTCATTGATGATCGGCATGTCGATTCCCATGGTTGCCGCCAGCTCGTGCACGACCTTCGCGGTACGCACGCCTTCCACCGTCTTTTTGTTGTACTTCCAGAAAGCTTGCGCATCATTTGCCTTACCGATCTCATAGCCCGCCTGAAAGTTGCGGGAATGGCGGCTGGAACAGGTGACGATCAGATCGCCGATGCCGGTAAGACCGATAAAGGTCTCCGCCTTTCCGCCCATCGCCACGCCAAAGCGAATCATCTCCGCCAGGCCGCGGGTCATCAGCGCCGCACGGGTGTTGTCGCCATAGCCCAGCCCGCACAAAACGCCGCTGGCGACGGCGATCGCATTTTTCAGCGCTACGCCGATCTCGCTGCCGATTTCATCGCTGCCCGTGTAAACGCGCAGATAATCGTTGGAAAATAAGCGCTGGATCACCTTGGCGTCCTGCTCGTTGAGCGAGACGGCACAGATCGTCGTCAGCATGCGGATGACGACCTCCTCAGCATGACTAGGTCCGATCAGCGAAACGACGCTGTGCAGATGCGCTGGTGTAATACAGCTGCGGATCACCTCGGAGATACGCGCATTGTTGGTGGGATGAAACCCCTTTGAGGTGTTGACGATGATGATCTGCTTTGACAAGAGCGGATCGATTTGACGGCAGACCGATTCGATTGCAATCGTCGGTACGCTCAGCACCACGATGTCCGCGTCCCTGACAACATTTACATCCATCGTCGCATGCAGACTTGGATTGAGGTCAACCCCTTCAAAAAACATCGAATTGCGATGATTGTGTGCAATATCATCAATCTGTTCCTTGCAGTTGCCATAGATGACTACTTCCTGCTGATTGTCACAGAGCACCTGCGCCAGCGCAGTACCCCAGCTTCCGCTTCCGATAACAACTGTTTTCATATCTATCACCTATCCTTTTCTCTGGCTATGATGCGAATGGTTGTACCTTCAAAGCCGAAGGCCTCCCGCAGGCGATTTTCCAAGAACCGCCGATAACTGAAATGCAGCAGCTGCGGATCGTTGACAAAGAGTACGATCGTCGGCGGGCAGACGCTCACCTGCGATGCGTAATATATTTTTAAACGCTTGCCGTTATGCGGTTTTGGCGGGTCCATCAGCTGTGCATCCATGATCACCTCGTTGAGGACGTTGGTCGTAATGCGCAAAGCGCAGTTGTCGTGCACCTGATCGATCAGCGGCAGCAGCTGCTGAATACGCTGGCGCTTCAAAGCGGATACGAATACGATCGGCGCATAGCTGAGATAGAGAAAGTGTGCGCGCAGCTTTTTTTCAATTTCATTCATCGTGTGCGCGTCCTTTTCCACCGCATCCCATTTGTTGTAGACGAGGATGACGCCCTTGCCAGCTTCATGGGCATAGCCGGCGACGTGTTTATCCTGTTCGCGCAGGCCGCTTTCCCCATCCAGCACGACAAGGACGACGTCGCTTCTTTCAATGGCGCTCATCGCGCGCATGATCGAGTATTTCTCTACATTTTCATAGATTTTTCCCCGCTTGCGGATACCGGCGGTATCGATGATGACATAATCTTTGCCGTCCTGCTGAAATGGAGTGTCGATCGCATCGCGCGTCGTTCCCTCAACATCCGAGACGATGACGCGTTCCTGATTGAGAATCGCATTGACCAACGAGCTCTTGCCGACGTTAGGACGACCGATCAGACAGAAACTGGTCATCCCCTCATATGGTTCGATCTCCTCCTGCGGCATCAGTTCCACCGCCTTATCGAGAATATCGCCGATACCGATGCCATGAATGCCGCTGACAGCGATCGGATCGCCGACGCCAAGCGCATAAAAATCATATAAATTATAAGATAACGACTGATCGTCGATCTTGTTGACGCCTAGGATGATCGGCTTGTTGGAACGCTGCAGCATGCGGGCGATGAACTGGTCATCCGCAGTGATGCCATCGCGTCCGTTTACCAGAAACAAGATGCAGTCCGCTTCTTCGACAGCGATCTCCACCTGCATCTGAATCTCCTGCTGAAACGGCTGATTTGCAATCTGGATACCGCCGGTATCGATGAGCTGGAAAGTGCGAGTCAGCCATTCGACACTGCCGTAAATACGGTCTCTGGTCACGCCCGGCGTATCTTCCACAATGCTTTTGCGTTCGCCGATCAGGCGGTTGAAAACGGTGGATTTCCCGACGTTGGGGCGACCGACAATCGCCAATATTCCTCTTTTCATCGTTCCACCTCCTACTGACACCGCTTTGTTAACAGCTGCTCAATCGCCTCCTGCACCGCCTCGATTCCCATGTTCGAGGTATCGATTTCAATCGCGTCCGGCGCTTTGGCTAACGGAGAGATCGGACGGTGCGTATCCTGATAGTCACGCGTCTTAATATCCTCGCAGATCGTCTGATAATCCGCAGGTATGCCTTTTTCCATATATTCCCGATAACGGCGCTGGGCGCGTGCTTCCACGCTGGCGATCAAAAAGATTTTCAGCTCGGCATCGGGCAGTACGACGGTGCCGATGTCACGGCCATCCATGATATAGCCTTTCTCGGCCGCGATCTCCTGCTGCATGCGCACCAAGCGTTCGCGTACGGAAGGAAAGACGCTGACGTTAGAAGCAAGCATGGAAATCTCATTTTCACGAATGGGTGCGGATACGTCCTCCTGATTGATATACACATGCCCTTCACTGTCAAAATCGATGCGCATCGCATCTACCATTGCCGCCAATGCGGACTCATCGCTCATATCGACACCCAGCCGCTTCGCCTGATAAGCGACGCAGCGATACATCGCTCCGGTATCCAAATGAGAATAGTTTAGCCGTTTTGCCAAGCGCTTGGCGATAGTGCTTTTGCCTGCGGCGCTTGGCCCATCAATCGCTATATTGATTTTCATGAGTTTTCATTCCTTTCCGCGCATCAAAAACTGCCGGCTTGTTTCAGCCAGTAGATCGTGACGCCGATCACCGCAATCAGCGCGATGATCAATACCAACAGGATGATGTTCAGGATACGGTTGGACTTCGATACCTTATGATGCAGCTCATTGAGCTCGCCTTCATAATCATCCATCTGCATGCGCAGCTGCGCCGTCTCCTCCAGCAAGCGTTCCTCGCTGACAGGAATTTGCTCTGCCTCTTTCGTTTCTGCCAAAACCGCCTCGGCATCGATCTCCTCATTCGCCTGCGCTTCTTCTTCCTTTGGTGGGGCCGCTTTCACCTCTTCACTTTGCGGCGGTGTGATTGGATTGATGCGTGTCAGCGGCACCTCCTGAACAGAGAGCGGCGTTTCTAACGTTGCCGTTTTTTCCTGCGGCTGAGGTTCTTCTTCCTCAAACAGCTTTTCAACCTCCGCCTGTAACTCCTCATTAGAAAGCGACTGCGTATAAGAGACGTCCGCATCATCCTCTTTTTCTTTTAATGCAAAGGACTCCTCGCGGATCGCATCGTAATGCTGCGTGCGCTTGCGGCGGTTCTCCGGATTGAGCTGCATCAAAATATCGATCTGGGTGTTATCGCTCAAGCGATTGCCCTTCTCCAAATTATATTCTTTCACCTCGTTGAGGAAATCATCCAAATATTCGTTGTGAAAGCTTTCCCTTCCCGCGTCATAGGAGCGGTTGACGTCAATCTCCTTGGAGAAGCGCGGCGGCGTATGCGAATGGCGGCTTTCTTTGACCGCTGGCTCTTGCCTCTGATCCTCTCCCAGCTGTTTCAGCTGCTTTTGCAGCTCCACCGGCGCAATGGTCGGTTTTTTGCTGTTTGTACTGCTCGCTGTGCCATCCACAGAATCGCGCAGCGTTTTATATTTTTCCACACGTGATAGTTTTTCCATATTCAAGGCCTCCGATACATAACATTATAACATAAAAAGAATAGAAAAATAGTGCCGCGAAAAAACAGCAGCTATTTTTCTATCTCACTTCGTATCTCTATTTTGCGCGTCCGGAATATTTCGCATCCGAGGTATTGATGACGATCATCTCATCCTGACCGATAAACAGCGGTACTTTCACCTGCAAGCCGGTTTCCAGCACAGCGTTTTTCATCGCGTTGGTTGCGGTATCTCCCTTGACGGCCGGCTCGCATTCCACGATTTGCAGCGTTACCTTATCCGGCAGGATGACGCCCAGCACCTCTCCTTCAAACATCGAGATGTTGACGTTATCGTTAGGCTTCATGAACTTGCGCTCCCACTCCAAATTCGATGCCGGAATCTCGATCTGCTCGTAAGTATCGTTGTCCATGAACACGAGCGCGTCATCCGTATCGTAGAGATACTGCATCTCTTTCTTATCGATGTGCGCAGGCTGTACTTTTTCTCCTCCGCCCCATGAGAGTTCTACGTTTGCGCCGCTGCGCAGGTTGCGTACCTTGGCCTTAACGACCATGGCAGAGCGTGCCGTCTTGTTTTGGCTCGTATCGAGAACGACGTAGATCTCGCCGTCCTGCTGAATGGTCTGTCCCGGTTTCAAATCATTTGAACTAATCATACGTGTATCCTTCACCTTTCCTCATTCATGTTGATTCGCACATAATCATTTTAAAGGTTTTATCGTGTTTGTCAATTCTTTTAATGCGGAATAACACTGTGCTGAAGTGAAAAGTTTATTTCCACTTTGAACAGTGAAAAGTGGATTTTAGTCTTTCACTTATTTCCACTTCCACTTATGTTGCATTTAGTCTTACACTTATCCTGTCCCTCAGTCGCCGGAAAGGCTGGTATCCATCATGAAACATTCCAATGCTTTTACTCATTTGACTTTGGACGAACGCCGCATCATCCTCACCGGCATCACTAACGGCTCTACCAAATCTGCCATTGCTCACACCATCGGAAAAGACAAGTCCACTGTCGCTAAAGAAATTAAACTTCACCGGATTCTCTCCTATAAGTGTAATCTACCTCTGGAATGCAATCATTACCGCAAATGTGTCCACGGCAGACAATGTACTCTTGACTGCCCCGAATATGTCCCCTTCCGCTGTTCCAGACGGGATCGCTCTCCCGGCGCCTGTAACGGCTGCTCCAACTGGTCTCGCTGCAGATTCGACAAGTATAAGTATTCTCCGGAACAAGCTCATCGTGATTACCGTACCACTTTGTCTGACTCCCGGGAAGGAGTAAATCTGACAGTACAGGAAGCTAAAACTATGGCTGCGATCATCGCTCCCCTGCTGAAGCAGGGGCAATCCCCCTATCAGATCATCACCAACCATCCGGAACTGGGAATTTCCGAAAAGACACTTTACAATTACATTGAACAGGATGTTTTCCATGAAGTTGCCGGTATTACTGTCATGGATCTGCGCCGACAAGTATCCCGAAAGCTCCCCAGAAAGAAAGCGAAGGGCTACAAAAAACGCTCTGACAGAAAATATCTAGCAGGAAGAACCTATAAAGATTATAAGGCTTTCCTTTCTGAAAATCCGGATGCCTTTATCGTGCAGATGGACACAGTTTATAACGATGAAAAAAGCGGATCTTTCCTCCAAACTTTTAAGTTTGTAAAGACAGGTCTCCTCTTTGCACTCTATCATGAAGAAAAAACTGCTCGCTCCATGTTGAAAGGTGTGAATCTGCTGGAATCTATCCTCGGGGAAGAACTGTTTCGAAAATATGTCCAGCTCCTCCTTACAGACAGAGGCTCTGAGTTTTCGGCAGCTGAAGCCATGGAAAACGGAGCTAACGGAACCAGGAGAACACGGGTATATTATTGTGACCCTATGCAGTCCGGACAGAAAGGAACGCTGGAAAATAAACATATCGAGCTGCGCTATATCCTTCCAAAAGGAACAGATTTGAAAGCTTTGGGGCTGTCTGGACAGCCTTCATTGAACCTGATCCTGTGTCATGTAAATTCTTCTCCTGAGGAATCCCTGGGCGGAAGAAGCCCCTTTGAACTGACAGAGTTCATGTATCCGGATCTTTATAAAAGGCTATGTGCTTTTGGTATTCAGCAGATCCCAAAGGATCAGGTGATCTTAAAACCGTATTTAATAAAAAACAGATAAGTAAGCAACTAAATTAAAAGAAACAACAGGCGGCTGAGCGGATTTCCATATCTACATCTCAAGTGGAGGTTAGTCTTACACCCTAAAAAAATGACTAAAATTCACTTCTTTTCGTTATACCCAAAAATTAGTATTCAATGCCATAAACCTGTTGTTTCCTTTGTTATTGTAATACTAAATTCTACTTAAATGAACAAAAAAGCAGCAATTTCTTCATTTTGTAAGAGTAATTGCCACTTATTTTTTTCGCTCTTTCAAAGTGGAAATAAACTTTTCACTTCAGCGGAATAACACTGTTTTTCGCATAACTGTAGGCTTAAAAGCCGCAGGCGATCACCATCTCTTTTGATGCGTTTGTAATCTTCATCCTTGATAACAAATAAGCGCGCCCGTCATTTCCCACAGATTTATATGCAGCGGCAGTAGTCCATGAAATGACGGAAATAAGGAAAAAAAGAAGGAAAACGCCGCACGGCGAATGAAAGGGTTTACAATTTATGTAAGCTGTGGTATTATATAGACAAGAAATAGTTCTATTTCTTAGCTGTGATATTGGCTCTATCATGGTTTCGTATCATGTGCAGCATTCCTTCCTTGGCACATGATGCAAGTTTATTCATATCGATTCCTTTCGATAAACCTAGTGAAAAGTCCCGCAAGGGACTTTTCATTTGTTTTATTCTTTCGATTGAAATACGGCGGGCAGCCGATCATCTCTCCTCTTTACATCAATAATGAAGTGAGTGTCCCATCCATCTGTAGATCAAGCGCTCAAAAAACGGTGAAGCTGCGCTTGTTGGACAAATTAATACAAATCATGAGAATAAAAAGCAAAATAATAATTGATTCCGATAACCAAACGCTGCATATCTACTTTTATAAAAAAGACCGGATAGCAAAGAAAGCTGCTCTGCCATTCGGTCTGCAACAAGACGCGTGTCCGGTGTCTTATTTTTTTGTATCTTTCTCTTGGATATATTCGTCGATTGCCGCGGCGCCCACTTTGCCGGCGCCCATAGCCAAAATGACGGTGGCAGCGCCGGTGACCGCATCGCCGCCGGCATATACGCCCTCGCGGGTAGTCAATCCGTTTTCATCGGTGATCAGACATCCCTTGCGGTTTGTCTCCAGCCCCTTGGTCGTCGAGCGGATCAGCGGATTAGGCGAAGTACCGATCGCCATGATCATGCAGTCAATATCCATGACAAAATTGCTGCCCTTTACCTCGATCGGACGACGGCGTCCGCTGGCATCCGGCTCTCCCAATTCCATCTGTACGCACTCGATGCCGCTAACCCAGCCGTCCTCGTTGCCGAGCACCTGCACCGGATTGGTCAAAAGGCGAAATTCGATGCCTTCCTCCATCGCATGCTCCACTTCCTCTTTTCTTGCCGGCAGTTCCTCCATGCTGCGGCGATAGACGATCGTCACCTCTTCGACGCCCAGCCGCTTTGCACAGCGCGCCGCATCCATCGCAACGTTGCCGCCGCCGACGATGACCGCACGCTTGGCATGCTGAATCGGCGTGTCCACGCCCCCGCGGTACGCTTTCATCAGGTTGCAGCGCGTCAAAAACTCATTTGCCGAATACACGCCCTTTAAATTCTCGCCCGGCATTCCCATGAAGTTAGGAAGACCGGCGCCGCTGCCGACGAAGACAGCTTCATAGCCCTGCGCAAAGAGGTCGTCTACCGACTCACTGCGGCCGATGACCACATTCGTTTCAATATCAACGCCCATGCTGCGCAGTCCCTCAATCTCATGCTGTACGATCTTCTTTGGCAGACGAAACTCGGGAATGCCATACATCAAGACACCTCCGGCAACATGCAGCGCTTCAAACACCGATACGTGATAGCCCTTCTTTGCCAGATCTCCGGCACAGGTCAAGCCGGCAGGACCGGCGCCGACCACAGCGACCTTATGACCGTTTGACGCAGGCGCCGTCACCTCTTCGCTGACATTTTCCCGATACCAATCAGCAACGAAACGCTCCAAACGTCCGATCGCGACGCTCTCCCCTTTTTTGCCGCGCACGCACTGCTGCTCACACTGTGTCTCCTGCGGGCAGACGCGGCCGCACACCGCCGGCAGCGAGCTCGTTTCATGAATGATATGATATGCCTTTTCAAACGCGCCCTCTTTAACGGCCTGAATGAAATCAGGGATGTTGACCGAAACCGGACAGCCGCTGATACACGGCTTAGTCGGGCAATGCAGACAGCGCTGTGCCTCCTCCATCGCCTGTTCCTTTGTATATCCCAAAGCGACCTCAGAAAAATTACAACGGCGCTCAAAAGGGTCTTGAATCGGCATTTCCACCTTCTTTAACGACATGTTCGGCATGCTACGCCACCTCCTTTTTCATGAGATTACAGTCTTTTTCACGCTCTTTGGACTCAAACGCACGATATGCGCTGTTGCGGGCCATCGTCTCGTCGAAATCGACCAGATGACCGTCAAAGTCCGGACCGTCGACACAGGCGAACTTCATCTCGCCGCCGACGCTGAGGCGGCAGCAGCCACACATGCCCGTACCGTCAATCATGATCGGGTTCATGCTGACAACGGTTTTGATGCCGTATTTCTTCGTCAGCAGGCACACGAATTTCATCATCGGCAGCGGACCGATGGCGATGACCTCATCAAAGGACTCGCCCTGCTCGATCAGCTCCTCCAATACGTTAGTGACAAGTCCCTTTCTGCCGGTACTGCCATCGTCACTTACCAGATAAGAGTGCTGAGAAACCGCTGCAAACTCCTCCTGCAAAATGACGAGATCCTTGCTTCTGAAGCCGGAGATAACTGTCACCTGCGCACCGTTTTGATACAGCGCCTTCGCCGTCGGATAAGCGATCGCACAGCCGACACCGCCGCCGATGACGCACACCTTGCGCAAGCCATCGACCTCGCTTGGTTTTCCTAACGGCCCGACAAAATCCAAGATGTCGTCGCCGACCTCTAAGCAATCCAGCAGCTTCGTCGTTCTGCCGACCACCTGAAAAATGATCGTCACCGTCTGCTTTTCCCGATCATAATCCGCAATCGTCAGCGGAATGCGCTCACCATCCTCATGTACGCGCAGGATGATAAACTGCCCTGCCTGTGCCTTTTTCGCAACGAGCGGCGCATGCACGCTCATCCGTGTAACGCTGGGATTCAGCCTTGTTTTTTCAACGATTCGATACATCGAACTCCTCCTTCCAATTCACCCTTCATTCCTTGCATATAATTTTATTTTACTATCTTTTCCACCATCTCACAAGCCCCGCTGCCCTGCTTTGTCACAAGTCCCGCATGAAGCAGGTCAAGGGTCTGCGCGACCACATCTAAGGGCAGCTGCCCCGGAGCGCTGCTTGCGCCAAGAGTGGCAAAGGTCATCGCTGAACCGAACACCTCGCCGCTCAAACGGCTGATCGCCCCTAACGCGCCCATCGCCATCGTGATCAGCGGGGTGCGCTGCATCTGATACACCTGCGCTGTCGCCGCTAATAACGCGAGCACGTCCTCCGCATCCTTTGGCATCACCGCCAGCTTGACAATATCGCCGCCCATCTTTTGCATCCGTAAAAGCATGGTCACCATCGTTTCCTTTGCAGGCGTGTGGTGAAAGTCATGTGCGGAGATGATCACAGCCATATCTTTCGCATGCGCGCGCGTCAATAACGCTTCGCGCACATCGTTAGTCATGGAAGCCTCCACATCGATGAGATCCGCCAGATTGCTGTCGATCACCCATTTATAAATTTGGCGATAGCGCTCATTTTCCGCTGTAAACCCTCCGCCTTCTTTTTGTGTGCGAATCGTCACCAGCAGCACTTTATCCTGCAACTGATAACGAAGCGCTCGCAACAGATCAGACAGCGTATTCTCTTCTATGGACTCCTCATAAAGATCGAGACGCCACTCCGCCGCCTGCGCCTTGCTTTCGCCTACCGCCTGTGCCTCTTGCAAAAGCGCCTGTTTTGTTTTAGCCGTCAGCGGTACGCAGATTTTCACACGTCCCTCGCCGATGCGCAGCGTGCGAACACATACCGGTTTCATACGATCCCCTCCTTTACTGACATTAGTTACAGTATAACGGAAAGCGTCTGTATTTTTCAATCCTAAGTTGTAACAGTTTTCATCGGATTGAAAACATTTTGAAATATTTTCTAAAAAATGCTTGCATTTCTTCTCAAATCGCTGTATTCTAGTAGCATCAGGAGTGATTCACATGCACATCTTAACAAATTCTGTATTTTATTTTTACTTTTAATAGCCTCAGAAAATCCAAAGCACAATCAGCGGCACTTGGAATTTTTCTGAGGCATTTCTAAAGCATCGAACAAATGAGGTTGATGCTTTTTTTGTTAGCATGCGGCATTTCTGTCAATAGAAAGGAAAAGAGATTATGGAACGATATGGACTGATTGGCGAAAAGCTCTCACACAGCTTTTCCAAAGAGATCCACGAGGCGCTCGCCGATTATACCTATGATCTGATCCCGCTCTCACGCGAAGAGTTCCCCCGTTTTATGAAAGCGCGTGACTTTGCGGCGATCAACGTAACGATCCCTTATAAAAAAGCGGTCATCCCCTATTTAGACGACATCGATCCCGCTGCAAAGCAGATCGACGCCGTCAATACGATCGTCAATCGCAGCGGCCGGCTAATCGGCTACAACACGGATTACAGCGGTTTTCTGTATATGGTGAAAGCTCACGGCGTCAACATGCGGGGGAAAAAAGTAATCGTCATCGGCAACGGCGGCGCCAGCGCGGCGATTCAGGCGGCTGTGCGTCATGAGCAGGCGAAAGAGATGATCGTTGTTCACCGCGTAAACGGCAAAGGAGCGATCAGCTATGAGGAATGCTTTGCCAACCACCTCGACGCACAGGTGATCATCAACACCTCGCCGGTAGGCATGTTTCCCAAGATCACCGACGCCCCCTTGGATCTTTCGCTGTTTCATTGCCTAGAAGCGGTGGTCGACGTCGTCTACAACCCGTTGATGACAAAGCTGGCGCTTGAAGCAAAAGATCGCGGCTTGAACGCTGTCGGCGGCTTAGAGATGCTCGTCGCACAGGCAAAGCAGGCGGTGGAGCTCTTCTTGGGAGAGACGATAGACGATGCGATGATCGACACGCTGGTTCAAAAAGTTTGGCGCGAACGCTCCAACATCGTGCTGATCGGCATGCCCAGCGCCGGCAAGACGACGCTGGGAGAGCTGTTGGCCAAGCGATGCAAAAAGGAATTCATCGACATGGATGAGTGCATCGTCAGCAGAGCCGGCAAAAGCATCCCTGCCATTTTTGCACAACGCGGCGAACAAGGATTCCGCGCTTTGGAAAGTGAGGCCGCTCTCGCGTTAGCCAAGGAAAACGGCAAGGTGATCGCCACCGGCGGGGGCATCATCAAACACAAGATCAACATGGATCTGCTGCGGCAAAACGGAACGGTATTTTTCATCGACCGCTCGCTGGATAAGCTGAAAGCCACCGCTTCCCGCCCGCTGTCAAGCAGCGAGGAGGCGCTGAAAGAGCTGTATGCGCAGCGCATCGCTCTCTATCGCCGCTATGCGGATCACATCGTAAGCAACAACGCGGACATCGATGCCTGCGTCGAAAGCATCGTAGCAAAATTGAATGGATAAAGGAGAATGAGTCATGATTATTTCAATTAAGAAGAATGCCGATCCCAAAGATGTGGAGGCATTGATTCAGACATTAGAGGCAAAGGGCGTCAAAGCGGTGGAGATCCAAGGTTCGGAATTCAACGTCTTCGGTCTGACCGGAGATACGTCGATCATCGACGAGAAAGCGGTGAAGGCCTATCGCTGCGTGGAGAGTGTCGTGCGCGTACAGGCGAAATACAAGCTGGCAAACCGCATGTTCCACCCGGAGGATACCGTGATTGAGGCCGGCGGCGTCCGCATCGGCGGCAAAGAGAACATCGTTGTCATCGCCGGACCTTGTGCCGTAGAAAACAAAGAGATGATCATTCAGCTTGCCAAGGAAGTCAAAGAGGGCGGCGCATGTATGCTGCGAGGGGGCGCCTATAAACCGCGCACCAGCCCATACTCCTTTCAGGGCATGCGCACCGAGGGTATTTTAGCGATGGTGGAGGCACGGCGGCAAACCGGTCTTCCGATCGTCACCGAGCTGATGGGCGAAGCGCAGATCGACGAGTTTGAGCAATATGTCGACATCATCCAGATCGGCGCCCGCAACATGCAGAACTTCGAGCTTCTCAAAGAGGTCGGCAAGCGCACAACCAAGCCGATTTTACTCAAGCGCGGCTTCTCCAACACCATCGATGAGTGGATTATGAGCGCCGAGTACATCATGGCTAACGGCAACCCTAACGTCATCTTCTGTGAGCGCGGCATCCGCACCTTCGAGACGGAAACGCGCAACACGCTCGACCTCAGCGTCATTCCGATCATCAAGGAGAAGACACATCTGCCGATCATTATCGACCCATCCCACGCAACCGGAGACTGGAAGCTGGTGGAAGCTGCTTCCTTAGCGGCCATCGCCGCCGGCGCCGACGGTTTGATCATCGAGGTGCACGACCATCCGGAATGCGCGTTGAGCGATGGTGCTCAGTGCTTGAAGCCAAAGAAATTCAAGCAGCTCGTCGATCGGGCGCGCAAGATCGCCAATGTGCTGGAGCGGGATATTTAACATCTCTCTATCAGCGAGTGAACTCCCCTTTTCGCTCACGGAACGCCTGATAAAGAGATGGCGGGTGCAGAGCAGATCCATGCTCCTGTTCCTGCCTCTCTCTTGTTTGGGGGTCTGTAATTGATAAAGTGCAGCTTTTACAAACGGACTTTCGCTTGCCTGCTGCACTTTTTATATGCTTGCGCAAGGAATCTGCTTTGCTGATATCCTCGATACGAAGACTCTGCAAACAACAGCGCAGCTGCTGTTCAAACAATTGGTTTCCCGCACGACAAATGAAGTCCTATATCCAACAGATGAACTTTAAAGAGGGATCGAGGATGTCTGCGGCTATGTGCATGGTTCTTGCGGATCAACGACAATCGGATGAAAAAAGCATCGCTATTTCGCACTCTGTGCCAACGCGATGCGCTCTTTATAATCGGGCATGTACTGTTCGATCACCGCATAAAACGCCTTTGAATGATTCGGGTGAACAAAATGGGCGAACTCATGCAGGATGACATATTCGATGAACTCCACTGGATAGTGAATCAAACGTTTGTTTAAGGTGATGAGCTGCTGTGCCGGCTTGCAGTTGCCCCATTGGGATTTCATCAGCCTCAGCTTGATCTGCGGCATCGGGATGTGATACGCCCTCATACGCTTGCACGTTAAAAGCGCAATATCGTGAAAGATGTCGATGCAGAGCTGGTCGAGATAAGAGCGGATCAGCTGTTCGCACTGCTCTTTTTTCTCATACTGGACATAAAAAGTATCCTCGCTGTAATACACCAGTGCATGTGAGCTTTGAATGCGGCGGATGCGCAGGGAGTTGCCTAACAGCTGGATACGGTTCTCCTCGATCAGCGAAGGTTTACGGCTGACGCCTTGCAGCTTCTTTAAAATCCACTGCTCCTTCTCCGCGACAAAAGCGTCGACCATCTCGCGCGTAACAAAAGGATTTGCGCTCACAAACACCTCTCCGCAGCTGTTGATGCGCAGGTTGATATTCTTTACCTGCTTATAGGTCAACGTATATGTAATGATTCCATTTTGACAGCTTGCTGCCCGCTCTTCCCTCTCCACTAATACTCACCAGCCTGTTATCGTGTTCTTTATTTTAACACAAGATTCATTAAAACTGAATATAACATTTACATTTTTCCAAATTCTGGCATACACAGCTTTTGTGGGGATGCAAAATTAGCGTTTTATGCTAAAATAGACGCGGTGATCACATGAATCGTTATAACAATCCATTTCCCTATGCAGATGATAACAAGCGTTATCACACATGGAATTATTACCTAAAGCAGCGTTTTGGCGCAAAAACTGCCAAAGTGCCGCTGGATGGCGGATTCACCTGTCCTAACCGTGATGGCACCAAGGGAGTTGGCGGATGTGCATTTTGTTCGGCAGCAGGCAGCGGCGACACCATTCCCCTGCACGCACCGCTGAGCATACAATTTGAACAAGGACTTGCCGTCATGCGCCGTAAATGGCCAAACTGTCAGGCGATCGCCTACTTTCAGGCGTTTACAAACACCTACGGCTCTTTAGAGAAGCTACATGCCTGTTTCGATCCCTTTGCCGAAAAAAAGGACGTGTGCGCCCTCGCCATCGCCACCCGCGCCGACTGTCTGGAACAGGAGGTTGTCGATTATCTCTGTGAGCTCTCCAAACAGAAAGAGATCTGGGTGGAGATCGGCTTACAGAGTATTTTTGACGACAGCGCAAGGCGTATGAACCGCGGTCACACCTTCGCACAGTTTCTTGCATGCATCCATCGCTTGGAACAGACGCCGCTTAAAATATGCGTGCATCTCATCAACTCACTGCCCTATGAAACACAAGAACAGATGATCGAAAGTGCCCGTGTTGTCGGAGCGCTGCCCATCCATGCCCTCAAAATTCACATGCTGCATCTGTTAAAAGGAACGACATTAGCGGATATGTATGCCAAAGAGCCCTTTCCTTTACTCACAATGGAGGAATATGTCGATACCGTAATCGCTCAGCTGGAAGTGCTGAAGCCCTCTCTCATCATTCAGCGGTTGACCGGTGATGGACTTGGCGAGGATTTAATCGCCCCGCTGTGGACACGCAAGAAAATTGCGGTGCTTAACGCGATCGATCAGGCGATAGCAAAACGCAATACGTGGCAGGGGCGATGCTGTTCAAATCCTGATCAGCTTGTTGACAAACCCTATCATGAAACTCGAAAAAACAGTTGATAAACTATGGGCACGGCAAAACCGTCCATTAGGTAATTGTACGCTGATAACGGCTTTCTAATCCTACTTTTCAGGGGAGTAAAAACAAAGATCGAATGACAACGTCTGCATAATGAGCGACTGTGTCAGCACGCTGAGGCGATGCTTTCAAGCACCGTCTTTTCTTTCGCGCATAGAATGAATCAGGTGATATCATATGCTCTGTTTAGGAATTCTCTGCCGTCATGAGCTGTTAGAGGGAACAAGGCGCTGCTTTATCAACGAGCGGCTGCTCAAACGCTTTTCCTCCCTGCCAGTCATGCTGCATCCCATCGTAGATGGAGCGCAGGGGGATGCGCAGGCGGCGCTTTGCGATGCGCTGCTGCTGCCGGGTGGGATTGACGCTCTCCCCTGCTATTATGCTAGGGAAGCTGACTCATTTTCCGACTATTATGATGGCTTTGCAGATCTGGAAGAATTTTTGCTCATTCAAGCTTTTCTTAAAGCGCATCGTCCGATTTTGGGCATCTGTCGTGGGATGCAGCTGTTGCAGCTCTATTTTCACGGAGCGCTGGAATCCCATTTTGATCAGTTTGCCCATCATCAGGAACATCGCCATCCATTGTGCTTCGCTGCGCACACCTATCTCAAAGAGCTCTATACAAGCGCACCTGCCGTCAACAGCCATCATCATCAGCGCATCCGCCAAGCGCCGTCCCAATTCCAGGTGGACGCCTATTGTGAGGATGGCACCATCGAGGCGTTTCATCATCGCACACTGCCGATCTATGGGGTGCAATGGCACCCGGAAATGGAAGCGGACGATCGCATTCTCCCCTATTTTTTATCAATCGCTGCCGGCATAATAACGCCCTTTCACCCAACGGATGAGTCCCCAAAGCAGCACAGCGACACATAACAGATTGCCATACGCTTGAAAGTCGATGAGATCTGCTGCCCGAGCGATGGAATAGCCCACCAGCCAGCTGCGCAGAAAGCGCGATATGCCATCCGTCAGTGAAAACGCAAAAAAATGCATGTGTGTCAATCCGGCAAGGTATGGAAGGATAAAATCAGGAATCGGCGTAATACCGCCGATGAATACCGCAAGGATGCCATAGTGCTGCATCAGCATTTCCCAGCGGTCCATCTGTTCATCACTCAAAAAGCGATCGAGAATGCCCTGACGAAAGCGGCGGGCCAACAGATAGCCGATCAAACCGCCGATGCAGGTGCCGATCGCTCCTTCAATGGCAAAGCGCAGGTAGCTGTGCGGTTCACTGACACACAGGGGCACCAAAAGCACCTCCAGCGATGGCAGCGGCAGAAAGGCTTTCAACACGGCATAGAGAACAAAGCCCAGCTCACGCAGACAGACGAGCATTTCCATGTGTGTCACCCCTGCTAACTGTATATGTCCATCGTGCAAGATTATGTCTTTTGCGTCAGCTTTCCACTGACGAGCGCAAGAAGCAGCGGCACGATACAAAAACCGCTGACGGCATAGAGCGTGAGGTCATAGCCCAGCCACCCCACTAACCAAGAGGAAAGTAGCGGTGTGATCAGGGCGCTGCCGCCGATGAATACGCCCATGGCAAACATCTGCGCGCTGTTTGCGACATTCTCTGCACTGACTTGCTGAATGAGGATCTTGCTGGCAAGCAATACGAGCGGCAGCGTCACCAGCTGTAAAAGGGCGCTGACGATCAATAGCAAGGGCGTCTGAAAGAAGGCGTATAAGAAGAATTTGACCGCATACATAACAATGCCAAACACTAACAAACGCTTTGCCTGAAAACGTTTCAGCAGACGGTTGCCGATGAAAAAGACAGGCACCTCGGCAAAAGATTGAACACCCCACTTCCACCCGACATCCTGCGCATTGCCGCCGATGGCTAACAGCTTATCGACCACCGTGTACTGATCCGCCGTACCCGCGATATAGATAAACAGCAAAATGAGGACGAGCAGCAGATACGGGCGGTTGGTGAGCAGCTTGCGAAGATCTTTTTTCAGCGATCCCTTTCCCTGCTTTTTTACATCCCGGCATTTCCACAGCAGCAAACAGACGATTGCCGCCAATCCAAGCAGACAGTATAACAAAACGCGATAGGAGGTCTGTGTGACGAGAAAACCGGTCAGCGGGCTGCCGACACTCAGCCCCAGCGCTCCCGCTGCACGCAAAACGCCATAATGCGCACCGTCCGCCTCCAGCATCCACGTCTCATTCAGACCCATGAGCACTTTTACCAAACCCCCGCTCAAAGCGATGGCAGTCAGATGATATGCAAATAGTGATTCCTCATAAAACAGCATGGCGAACGCCGAGGATACAAACAGTGCATAGCCGATGAGAAAAAAACGACGGATGCTATGGAAACGATCGCACAGATAACCGAAGAGAAACTGTCCGACGATGGCGATCAGCGCACAGCCCGCCAGAATGACGCCTTGCTGAGACAGCGAATAGCCGATGTGCTTCATATAAGGGATCATCTGCGTATTGACGGCAGCCAGCGATACGAAGATCAAAAAATTGCAGAGGATGTACAGAGTTCTGTCCTTTGTCGTCAAAGCATCACTTCCTGCTTGTAGTATGGTTGGCTTTTCGTCGTTTATCAGACAAATTCCCCGCTTTGTGATAAAATAAGGACAACGGTAAAGGAGGAATTGCGATGAGCACAGCAATACGGCACTATGAAAACCGCGCCGGCGGCAAAGGATGGATTCATATAGAAGATTTACTGGATGCAAAGGCTTTAGGATCACAGGTGAAGATGTATGCCCGGGTCACTGTCGATCCCCACGCCAGCATCGGCGTACATACGCATCAAGGAGATGGGGAAAGCTATCTGATCGTAAAGGGAGAAGCGCTGTACCACGAGGATGGAAAAGAGCGCCGCATCCATGCGGGAGAGGTGACCTGGACAGGAAGCGGACACTGTCATGGCATTGAAAATTTAGGGGAAGAAGCATTGGTGCTGATCGCTTTGATCATTAAGCATGAAGCATAAAGAAAAAACAAGAGAGCTGCCTTTCAAAACGTTGTTTACTGAAAGCGAACGGAAGGCCGTACGCCTTCCCTAAGAGGTTTTGAAACACTGCGCCATTGCAGGCGAACGCTTCCTTGTTGTTTATTGCCGTGGCAGATGAATAGTATTTTTATCATATCTCTTATATCCCTTCATAAGCCTTCAAACCTTGGTATTATGGGCTTTCCGGCGCTTTTTTTGATTTTTCTGTTTTGCCCTAAACTCATGCAATTCTGTAAATCTACGCAAATTCACGGGCAAATGGTGTAGTAATTGGTGTAGTAACTCGGTTCCGTTTCAGCCTGATTTTCTCTGCTTTACCGGCGCGCTGACTTCCTTTAGGTCAATGGTTTTTGCCATCTGCTCCGCCGGCCGGTCATAGCTTGCATGGGTATAGACGTTCAGTGTCACTCCCACATCGGAGTGTCCCATCACATACTGCAAGGTCTTAATATCCATACCGGCGTTTGCCATGTTGGTACAGAAAGTATGGCGGAACACATGGGGCGTGATGTGCGGCAGCGGTTTCTCCGGGTGCAATTTTCTGTACTTCTTCATCGCCCAGCACATAGCCCCGGCGCGGGGGCGGAGAAAGCTGATACCGGCGGGGCGGGGCTGCGGTGTGCCGTTTCCTTTTGCCGCTGATAAAGCGAATGGGACGGCGGTTTTTACCCGCTGTTCTTCCTTTCCGCTAAAGTTACTGTTGAAACGGGTTTTTCTGCCCGCAGATAGCGCAACTTTTCCCTTTTCGCTAAAGATACAAATGAAACGGGCTGTTCTACCCGCTGTTCCTTGCATTACTATCAATCCGTCGGGGCGGTATTCTGCCCGCTGATCGGGGATTTTCGCAATTTTTTTCTTACTTCTTATCGTTCCGGCGGCGGGGGAAATGCCAAAGTTCCCCTTACTCCCTACAAACCATAAAAAGAGGAAAATGACGGGGATTTTTCCCTCTTTGTTCTCTAATACAGGAAAAATTTTGAAACGCCGAATGAAAAGTAAATTTTTTCCACAATCCCTTACACGGACAGCCGCCGGATTTTGCCAATCGGACAATGAAAAAAGCAGCAAATCTTTTCAGACTTACTGCTTTTCGCTGCCGCCGGTGCGGTGGGTTATTCAATTAGTTTGACAAACTGGGATTTATCCCTTTCCAATAACCCATTTATCCGTTTGCTTTTCCCTTGTTGCATAATAACCACATGGCATATCTACTAAAGCTCCAATAGAATTATCTAACTCAAAAACAAACTTCAAAGAAACTAATTTAGCGTCATCCATTTCGTGTGTTTGCCCACATAAGAATTGCCACATACCGTCATCTTCATCGTGCGATACAAACAGAATAGGAGATTCTCCATTCATCACATGACAACAGATAATAGTTGCAGTATTCGGTGCATCATAAAAAGGAAATTCCATGTGTAATCCTCCCTTACAAATTCCAATTTGTCGCTAACTTTATTATATTCTATTTCATCTCATAAGTATAGCTGTATGCAGTGCTATCTGCCAAAATCGTATTTGAAGATTGTGGTCAATAGCTTTTCTGTGATGTAGTCCTCCGCGTCCCGGTCTACTTATCCATTGACCAGAGAATAGTAACAGATAAGCCCCCCGGTAATGCTGCAAGACAGCGTTGACCGCCTCCGGCTTGCCGCTGGTGGCTTTGATGATTATTTCGTATGGGAGAAGCCGGTTATTTCTCATACGCCATTCCCTCCATTTCCTCATAAAGCCGCTGTATAGACTTACGGATACGGCGGGCGGGGCTGTCAACGGCGGCGCGGTAAGCGTCGTTCATCTTGACCGCCCTCTAGCTCGGCTGGCTTTGCCCCTTAAAGATTGCTGTAATTTGGGCTGGACTATGATATAATCAGAACAAGACAAAAGCGTATTTGTGAGGCGATAGCATGGAAAACTTTAATGAAATTTTAAGTTCATACATAAGCCGGTTTGAATTAACAAATGGGCTTAATAAAACTGCCATTCCCTATATTTCTGTCTTGTTCTGCAATCGACATAATTTTCTTTTGCCGGATATGGGAAATCCCTACATTCTCCTTGTGGTAGACGGAAATATGCGGCTTTACAATGAGAACGGATTTTGCGATTATTCTCCGGGACAATATTTTATTTCTGCCATTGACAGTCCTCGGACAGCAGAAACTTTTTCTGCATTATCAGAAAATACGTTTGCCGCACTTCTGATAGAGTTCTCTTTGGACGATGTGATTTCCGTCATGCTGGATATTGACGGCGATTTGCCTGAAAAAATATTTGACGAAAACACATCTGAACCTGTATTTTCCTGTACTGATGAAAAAATTATAAATATCGTTGTGCGGCTCTTTTCCATGACTTCTTCGGAATTATCCTTTATGGGAAAGCATTTGAAAAAGGAATTGATATTTGACCTTATTACCGGGCTGCATGGAAAGCAGTTTATGCAAAACATTATCAATATTCAGCAGGCAGGAGATATTTATTACATCAATAGCTGGATTAAACAAAACTACAAAATTGATTTTTCGGTTGAGGATTTAGCAGAACAGGGCAATATGAGCCTGTCCAGCTTTCATCAAAAATTCAAAAGCGCCGTAGGCATGGGGCCATTACAATGTCAAAAGAAACTTCGCCTTATGGAAGCCCGCCGCCTTATGTTGGACAACTCGGCAAATGTAACGGACGCAGCTATGGAAGTCGGCTATGAAAGTGTGTCGCAATTTATCCGCGATTATCGACGTATGTTTGGCCGTTCCCCGCAAAAAGATGTTCAGGAAATAAAAGAGTGTATCGGGGCGCAGGCAAAGAAAACGTAATGCTCCGATACGGAAAAAAGGCGCAGTTTTTTGTGACTGTGCCTTTTTGTCAGTAGAGGGCAGATAACACTTTTATTTCCCCATACGCAGTACAGCGCGGAAATGTGTTTTTGCTGCCATCATTTTTTCGTATGCCTCTTTTGCCCGCTCCAACGGGAATACTTCAATCATAGGGCGAACATTGGTTAACATGCTGAATCGGACAGCAGCCTCCATTTCCTTTATGTCTGTGAAAGTACCCTTGACCGTATTGGGGCCATTCAGAAAATCCATAGCAGACCATTTGAGCGGATTATCGTCTACGGCGGCAATAATTAACTCTCCTCCAGTACCCAGCCCGCCCATAAGTGAGGAAATGACATCTGCATTAGGAGCAGTTGCAAGGATAACTTTTGCGCCTCCCAAAACCTGCAAGGTTTCAGCGGCATTTTCCTTTTCACTGTCGATATAATGATGTGCGCCCAGTTCTCTTGCAAGCTGTTCCTTATCCTTGCCGCGGGAGATAGCCACTACCTCATATCCGGCTTTTTTCGCATACTGTATTGCAAGGTGTCCTAATCCTCCGACGCCGGATATTGCTACTAAATCGCCGGGTCTTGCGCTGCTGTTATGAAGTGCGCTGAATGTTGTTTCTCCTGCACAAAGCAGCGGGGCGGCTTCTTCGGCGGTAATTTCGTCGGGAATGGCAATCAGCCCATCCTCGTAAGCTACCATATACTCTGCATAGCCGCCGTCCGTTGTAAGTGCGGTTGTATGTCCATGCCCGCCATGCCAGCCGATTCCCACACGCTGGCCTACTTTCCACTGGCTGACTTCCTCGCCCAGCTTCTCTACAATCCCGACTACCTCATGTCCGGGAATACGGGGATATGAGGACGCCGCGCCCTCAATTACTTTGGAATCGCCATGACAGATACCGCACGCCTCAACTTTCAAAAGCACCTGTCCTTTTCCCGGCTGAGGAATAGGGATTTCCACTAATGTCATAGGCTCGCCTTTTGCTGCTACCTGTATTGCTCGCATTGTTGCCATTGTCTTTACCTCCTGTTTGGTTGTTTAATCCCATTTTACAGAAATGACCGTCAAAATACTTGCCTGTTCCTACGAAAAAATTGCTTGATTCTCTTTGTGGAATACGGAATAATGGGGTGGTGTCTATCAAACCTTTGTGTGTTATTTTGTGTTACATGAGCATTTACTCAAGATTCATATCCATTGCATGAAACAAGCGGCGATACTCCTACTTAGGAATACCGCCGCTTGCGTTTTCGTCTATTAAAATTTGTCACATCAAGGTTCTTTCTAAAATGGTGTAGTAGTGGTGTAGTAAGTGCCGTTCCTCTCCGTGAAACCATTCATTTTACGGGCTTTTCCGGGACTTTTCAAAATACTGCCGTGTCATACAGAGACGGCTTTTTTTTATTCATTTGTCCTTTTGTACACGGCGTAAAAGAGAGGAGACAGCCATCTCCTCTCGTTCTCCTTTGTGTTTCCACGCATGCAAGGAACATAACACGATAATGATCTTCTCATCGTAATGAATCACTCGCAAGCGATCTCCACCGCCTCATAAAAGCGCTCCACCCATTGTTTTGCCAAAGGCGTCCGCGAATGGACATAGGCGAGGACATCTCCTTTATTGACGCTGTCATTACGCTTATGCGCCAAAACGATACCGACAGCCAAATCGATCGCATCGCCTTTGCGCACTCTCCCAGCGCCCAGCTCCATCGCCAGCTTTCCCAAGGACAGCGCATGTAAAGAGCGAATGACGCCGCTTTGTTTTGCCCGCAGCTCGCTGACATAGGGCGCTTTCTCCAGGCGATCGGTATCCTTCAGGCAGCGCACATCGCCGCCCTGCGCCTGCACCATCTTGCAAAGCATTGCAAAAGCGCTGCCATCCTCAAGCGCGCGCTGTGCCATCTTCTCTCCATCCGCTTCACTGGCCGCCAACCCAGCTAAATGCAGCAAAATCCCCGCTTCTTCCACACACAAAGCGGTAAAATCCCGCGGTCCTTTTCCTTGCAGGGTCAAAACGGCTTCCTTGACCTCTAAAGCGTTGCCGATCGCATTGCCCAGCGGCTCGTTCATATCAGAGATCACCGCGCGCATCTTCTTGTGAAAATGCGTGCCAATCGTACACATCGTATCTGCCAGCGCCTGGGCGTCCGCCTTGCTTTTCATAAAAGCGCCCCCTCCGTATTTGACGTCCAGCAATATGATGTCACTGCCGGCTGCGATCTTTTTGGAAAGAATGCTGGTAGCGATCAAAGGGAGGCTGTCCACCGTCCCCGTCACATCCCGTAAAGCGTATAACAGCTGATCGGCGACAACAAAGTGCTCGCTTTGCCCGACGATTGCCGCGTGCACTTCTTTTACCTGTTGTTTGAAGCGATCCGGAGACATCGCTGTCTGAAAGCCCGAAATGGCCTCCAGCTTATCGATCGTTCCTCCGGTATGTCCAAGTCCCCTGCCGCTCATCTTAGCGACAATACCGCCGCAGGCAGCCACCAAAGGCACTAAGACGATCGAGGTTTTATCCCCTACGCCGCCGGTGGAATGCTTATCGCAGATCATTGTGCCGATGTCGCTGAGATCGAGTATTTCACCGCTGTGCATCATCGCATCGCACAGTGCGATCATCTCCTCCATATTCATCCCCTGAAACCAAACGGCCATCAAAAAGGCACTCATCTGATAATCCGGGATCTCTCCTTGTACATAGGCCTGTATCATCTCATGGATTTGCTTTGCGCTCAGCGCTTCTCCCTGCTTTTTCTTCTCGATGAGTTCTAAGATCATGATTGGCTTACCTCCCGTAACGAAGCGATCTCCTGATCGTCTAACGGCCGCCATGCTTCTCTCTCCAGCTCACCTAAACACAACGGACCGAAAGAAAAGCGATGCAATGCAAGCACTTCATTGCCCACCGCCGCCAGCATGCGCTTGACCTGATGAAACTTCCCCTCGCAGATAAACAGATGGATGCGCCGTGCATCTACAACGTTCACCTTTGCCGGAAGCGTTGTAAAATCTCCTAAATCGATTCCCTCACTCAGCATTGCGAGCTGTTCCTTCGTAACTGTATCCCTCAGCAGCACCTCATAGCCCTTATACACATGATGCGCCGGTGTGAGCAGACGATGCGCCAGCACGCCGTCGTTGGTGATGAGCAGTAAACCGCTGGTATCCTTGTCCAGGCGCCCAACGACAAAGAGGCGCCGATATGCGGCAGGCAGATAGTCAAAGACGGTCGCATGCATTGCATCCTGATTGGCGCAGACACATCCCCGCGGCTTATGAAACAGGAGATAGACGTCCTTTTGATAGACGAGCGGCTCCCCTCTCAACGTCACGACGCTGTGGTTTTCGTCAAACTTTACGTCTTCGCGATCGACGATCACCCCGTCGATTTTCACAATTCCGCTGCGGATCAGCTTCTTTACCTCTTTGCGCGTACCGATCCCCTGATTGGCCAAAAAGCGGTCTAAACGCATCATCGCTGCTTTCTCCTGTGGATTCCCTTTTGGAAACGAATGTGAAAGATGACCTGCGGCAGCTGAAAAACAGCAGACATCGCCACATAGCCAAGCAAAGCGAGCAAGCCGCTGACTGCCAGCTGTATCAATGTTGCCACACGCCCTAACGTACAGCTGCCAAAGCCGAAGCATTCAAATAACAGACAAATGCCATACAACGGGATGAGGGCGATGATCATGCACAAAAAACGCCGCAGTGTATATTTCCAGCGCACCTGAAATTTTTTGCTTAACTCATAGCTGTCTCCGATAATTAACGCGGCGCATGCGATGATGTCTGATACAATCGTCCCCGGATACCCCAGCCATGCGATCAACGGCAGTGTCAGCATCATCTTAATCGCGAAATGCAGGCCTACATATTGCAAAGCGCGGTACCGCAAGCCGCATGCCATCATCAGCGCTGAGAAAATCGGGGTGACGGCACCAAAAAACGCTTCAATGGAATACCAGCGCAGTACCTGAGCCGAAACCTCTAAAGACTGCGTGGTGAACATGACATAATACAACGGCTTTGCATAAGCGAATAAGCAGAAAGAAATCGGCAGTGCGATAAACAGCACGATCTCCACACATTCCCGAATACTTTTGCGGACTCTGCGAAAATCATCCTTCGCCAACGCCTCACTGATATGCGGGATGATGGCAGCCGAAAATCCGGGAGCCAGAATCTGGGGAATCGCTATCAGCTTGAGAACGCCATAATTGATGGCTCCGGTGATGGTGATAATCGTTGCCCCATCGTCTCCGTGCATCTGCATGCCGCTGTTGATAAACACCGTATTGATGATAGAATCACTGTAACCGAGCAAAGCGGACAGAAGGTATGGCAGCGCTATCATGCATAATTCCTTCATCACTTCTTTTTTGCGCTCTTTTGTCGTCGGCTGCGGCGATTGTTCCTCCAGCTTTCGGCGCAGACTGCGCATCTGCTTTCGATCATATAGCTTCAGATGCAGGATAGCGATGATGGCGGCAACAGAGGCGGAGAGCACGCCGAAGTAAACAGCCCAAATTTGATCAGAGTGAAACAGGTAAACGGCAATCGCACTGAACCCAAGCAAAAAACCAACACGTGCCAGCTGCTCTAAAACCTGCGACAAAGCGTAGACCTCCATGTGCTTCAGCCCCTGATAAAAGCCGCGGAGGCTGGAAAGCATCGGCACGAAAAACAACGCAAAAGAAATTAAGATTAAAACGGTGCGCATCGTTTCTATCGTCGCCCCATCGCTGTCGGGCATCACCAAAGACGCTAACGGCGTCGCACATAAAATGACCAGCATCATGCCGCCAAAGCCGAACAGACACATCATCGCACTGGCGATCTTCTTCACAAGCAGCGTTGTCGCATAATCCTCTTTTGCCACATACTTTGCCACCAAAGTGGCGATTGCAAAAGGAAACCCGGCAGTACAGATATTCAGCAGATAACTGTAAATCTGAAAAGCCACGCCGTAATACGCGCTGTTTAAATCACTGCCTAAAATAGCGGAAAACGGAACCGCATAAAACAGTCCGATAAACTTTGAAATAAAGATGCCGGCAGAACCGATCAAACCGCTGACAATAATTGATTTTCTTCGATTTTCTTTCTGTGGCTGATCCATACCCATACTCTTCCCTTCTATGACGGCTGCACCCAAGTACAGTCAATCTCCCAATAGCGCTGATACGTGCTGATACTGGAGACATCTTTCCATTGTACGACCACGCCGATCATCGCATCAGGCGAGGAGATCCTCCCCTTTAATGTGATAGAAGCATAATACCCCTTATCGACATTTTCCTGATAAGGAAGCACGGTGATGCTTTGCTCATCCTCAAAGCCAAATGCGCTGTACTTCGCGTCCGCCTCCAACGGCAGCGCCAGCACCTTCACATCATACATCGCCATCTCAAAATCATGCAGCGTCAGCTCATAGATATATCCGTCTTCCTCTTCCTCCATGCGAATATCATAAGAAAACGGTACACTGTCCGCCATGGTCAAAACACGGCTTTCCATCTGTGCTTGCAGCTGCTCCAACAGCTGCTGTTGCTGATGATGCTCCTGTACGCTGCTGCATCCCCATAACATAACGAGAACACACAGCGTTCCTATGTACCGCTTCATTCTATCACCTTCCTATGAATTATATCATTTTGCAAGACTTCCGTCTATTTCTTTTCCTTGGATTCCCCAATCCCTTCTTTCGTCTCATTTTTTCCAAACAAACAAAGAAAAGAGGCTGAAACGAATAAAAGCACGCAAAAAATACATCGCATTCTCAAACAGGAGAACAGATTCCTTTTTTGCTGTTACAGTGGCTTCGGTGCTGAAAATAGCGATAACGAAATAAAAAAAACGAGTGTTAAATAACGTTAGCCTGCCCCTACACTCGTTCTTCTTTGCATAGTGATATTCCTTTTCTTTCGTTACAGCCCCGTTGAATTCTCTCGCAAAATTTCCTATCCCCTCATCACAGCGCCGCACCCGCGTGCTATGGCGATGGCAAACGGCCTGCGCATACAGAGGTTTGTGATTGTTTTTTTGCTTTGCTCCTTTTTTCTCATCAGCGCTGAAAGAAAGATGGCCTTACATCTCATGCCCCCCCCCCCCACATCTTTTGGCTTTCGCCCTCTTTGTTTCTCTACGATCACTCCCTGATTTGCCTGATAGTTTTGAATCCATTTAGACAGTGCCGTTTTTGAAGAAAGTCCATATTTCAGTGCTGTCTTGGTGATGCTGTTGCCATCGACAAGCACCTCCTTGACGATCTGCTCTTTCAATGCAGGCGCGTATTTACGGCACTTTCCATCCCGTAATACCGTAATACCGTGTTCGTCGATCAGGCGTATCAAGTATTTCACATTCTCCTTGCATATGCCATATTCTCTGCTCAGTGCGCCGATCGCCCATCCCTCTTTATACATTTGATACAGCTCGATCCGCTGATCCCTCGTCAGTTTTCCCATTTTCTCTCCTCCTTGCTGCCGCTTTCTAAAAAAGAGCAGTTCAACGCTTCTTTACGCTGACTCTGCTCTTTTTTTTCTTTATGAACGCTTGGCGTTACGTTTTCTCACGCAGAGAATCACACCGGCAAATGCCGTAATGACAGCGCCCGTCCACAGATAGACGCCGTTTTCCTGCACTCCCGTCGTCACCTCTTGATCCGCTTCTTCCTTCCCTGCATCGTCCTTCTGATCTGAAGATGGCTGTGACGGCGCAGGCACATCTGTTTCTTCATCATTCCCTGCACTCTTTCGCGGGATGATCTCTCCTTTTTTCAGCAGCGTATGACAGCGTGTGCAGATGAGATCACCGGTATAGCCTTCCTCGCTGACTGTCGCCTCTTTGACATTGACCAACATTCCTTCATCATGTCCTAGTGCGGCAATCAACAGCTGATCAGCTGTGACCTCTTGTAAGGCATCGGCATCGAGGAAGCAACGTTCACAGCGGTCGCATTGCCAGTATGCCAAATGCCCCTCTTCCATGCAGGTTGCTTCTTTCTCTGCAACATTATGCAGTGCATGTCCCAACGCAGAGCCTTCCTGTGTCTTCGTATCTGTCTGATCGCAGCGTTCACAGACGGCGCTCATCGTGCCATCATGAATACAGTCTGCATCCCCGTTGGACACATAATCCACAAACAGATGTCCCAGCGGCAAGATCGTCTGAGCGTCCTTTCGCGCATCACAGTGCTGACAATGAATGGACTGACTGCCTTCTTTCGTGCAGGTAGCTTCCTGATCGATCGTATAGAAATCCTCCCATTCATGCGCTGCCAAATCGAGGTCGCGCTGCTGTGTCAATCCGCATTCTTCACAGCGCCGCTCTTCATAGCCCGCCTTTGTGCAGGAAGATGCTTCCACCGTCATCCACTCGCTCCATTGATGTCCCTTTGGCTGAGTGACATCTCCGGTATAAGAATGTCCGCAGTTTTTGCACGTATAGGTCGTATAACCGCCCTGCGTGCAGCTTGGCTCTGTAATCTCTGCGGTATAGTCATGCGCCTGTATCCGCACGCTCACATCGATGCTGTCGCTGACGCCGTTATCGCTCGTCACTTGCAGCGTTCCCTGATACTCGCCGATTGCTAAGCCTTCTTTCAAGGCCAGCGTTACGCTCGTGCTTTCATTGAGTTCCAGCGTCTCCTTCGTATTTTCGCTTTGTAACTCAAACGCGCTATTCTCATCTTCCATGTGCAAAGAGATGCCCGTCAAACGATAATCTCCGGTATTTTGAATGGTAAAGGTGCGCTCGCCGGCTTCGCTGTAATCGACACAGAGCGTATCGAAGACACCGTTGCCGCTTAAAGAGATTGCCGAAGCTGCTCTGGTGCCCCGCACGGCATATAACAAGCCGTCGTCTCCTTGTTCCTCAATCCATATTTCACAGTTTTCAAAGCTGTCCAATGCCGCACCATTGATTGTAACCTCAGAAGGCCGCAAGGTTTCATCGCCGCCTGTCAGCTGTTTTGCCCATGCGCCGTTTTCACTTTGTACGACGAGGTAAGCGCCGCTGACAGCATTTTTGATCTCCGCCAGATTGTTGTCATAAATTTTCACCGACCCAAGGCTTTCCTTTTGATAACGCAGGGTGAACACAGAATCCGTGCGAACACTGCCCTCGCTTTTGACAGTTGTCACATTGGAACCAAACACCACCTTGGAAAGATCCAGCTGAAAGGCAGGAACGACATTTCTGTCCCAGTCATCGTAAGTATCACCATTAGGGAACGAGCCTGTTACAGTATAGGATTTCACTCCCATATACGTCTGACTATAGTTCACTGTTGCCGCAAATGAAGTTGTACTAGCATTTGTTATCGGTGAGCGCAGCCAGAAATGACCCTTAAGTTCGTTGACGGCAGTATCTTCCAATACTTGTAAATCCACGTTCAAAGCGCCGTACTTGGCTTCCTCACTCGTCGAACCTAAACGAAAGAATTTACTGCCATTCATCGATGCATTATAGCCGAGATAAAGCTTATCGTTCGTCCAGAAATTATTTCTATTTTTCTGATCGTAGGTAAACACCTTAGAGGGCAGCATCAGCGCCTGCTGTGCCGCAGAAAAATAAGCGGTATCGGTTTCCAGCTTCTTTAAGAGGGCGCGGATCTCGGAAGCGCCGTAATGATTGGCATATACATCCCAGCAGGGATTTCCGTATTCCGTGGTACCCCAGTCAATATCGCTGCCGCTTGGCTTGGTTTTGTCATTTGTCGTAGAACTAAAAACAACTTTCTTCGCTAACGGCGTAGCTGCGAACAGAACCAATCCCTGTCCTTGTGAATCTCCGCCGACGATGTACCACGTTTGCGCGGCACCCGCGCCGTTTTCTCCGAAATATACTTTTTTTGTCGCTTTCTCATAACCATCGTTCATGTCAAAGCTCGCCGCTAAATCCTCTGCGTCGGCAAACTTGCTGACGCTGAGCTGTCGATCCTGGGCAGCGTGCACCTGTCCGTTTGCAATGCCTTCGCCAAAGAGTCCGGCGAGTGCTAAACACAAAGCAAGACAAGCGGCGCCCCACTGCCGCAACACTCTCTTTTTCAATGCATTCACTCCTTTTCCCCATCCTCGGGTTCGTTTTTGTTATAACATAGACACCCCCCCCCCCCCCCCGTGTCAAGATACACCCCCTGAGAATTTCCATTTTTTTCCATTTTGGTAGAATAGAGCGCCATTGTGGCCGCCTCAGCCGCGAAAAAAAAGTGTAAGCCCTCCAATCTCTCGTCCATGGCGTATGCATCGCCGGCACTCCTTTGGCTGTGATTTGATGAGCACAGTCAATACGTCAAAGCCATAGGCTTTTCTATCTGGCAAACCAGCTGCACAAGCCTTTCAGCAATTCTATCGTTTGCTATCTGCATGGCCGCAAGCAGTTTGTCTCATGATGCTCACCCGATAGGTGTGGGCAGTATACATCCCTGTGATCTTTCGCCGCTGTCCTATCACCAAAGATGCTTCCCGATAAAAAAGAGAATGGATGCAACACCCCCAGACTGGAAAGCTTTCAATCAAGAAAACGACAAAAGTCACCCTCATGGCTGTATCGCATGTGAGCGGCATCAAATAAAAAAACAAGGCGCTGCCAATATCGGCATTGCCTTGTCCTTTGTATGTGAATGTTGTTGTTTTTCTGCGTATTTCCTAGTGTGCGGGCGTTTCTGCTCCTCCTGTACAAACAGGTTATGACGCTGTGACCTGAATATGCAGCTCTTTTAACTGCTGCTCATCAACGCTGCTAGGCGCTTCGCTCATCAGATCGCTGGCGCTTGCTGTCTTAGGGAATGCGACGACGTCACGAATGTTTTCCGTACCGGCAAGAATCATCACCAGACGCTCCAAGCCGATGCCGACGCCTCCATGCGGCGGCGTTCCATAGCGAAAGGCCTCTAAGAAGAAACCGAAGCGGCGTTTCGCCTCTTCCTTGCTCATGCCGATGGCCTCAAAGACCTGTTCCTGTAACTCCTGATCGTGGATACGAATCGAACCGCTGAGCAGCTCATAGCCGTTGAGCACCAGATCATACGCGCGGGAATAGCAGTTTGCCTTATCATTCATCAGCTTATCGACATCCTCTAGCTTCGGTGAGGTGAACGGATGATGTGCCGCCACATAACGGCCTTCCTCTTCGCTGTATTCAAACATCGGAAAGTCGGTTACCCACAAAAAGCGATATGCCTGCGGATCGATCAAGCCCAGATCGTGTCCCAGCTTGCTTCGCAAAGCGCCTAACGAGGTTCGTGCAACCCTTGCACAATCGGCGACAAACAGCACCAGATCGTTTTGTTTCAAGGATAAGCGTGCCGTCAAAGCCGCCTTTTCCTCCTCGCTGATCGCCTTGGCGATGCTGCCGGTGAACGCTGTTCCGTCATATTTCAAAAAGGCCAACGCCTTTGCGCCGTAGATGCGCACGAATTCCTGTAATTGATCGAGCTGTTTGCGCGAGAAGCAATCGGCCACATTCTCAACGACGATGGCGTCCACCTCATTGCCTTGTTCGACGGCATTTTTGAAGATGGCAAACGTCCCCTGCGCAAAGATGTCATTGAGCTGCTGCAATTCCATGCCAAAGCGCAGATCCGGTTTATCGCTGCCAAAGCGGCGCATGCACTCATCATAAGGAATGCGTTCAAAATGCGGCAGGCTGAGCTGCTTGAGCTTGCCGAAGATCTCACGCATCAGCCCCTCTACCAAGGCAAAGACATCCTCCTCATCGACGAAGCTCATCTCGATGTCAATCTGCGTGAATTCCGGCTGGCGATCGGCACGCAGATCCTCATCGCGAAAACAGCGTGCGATCTGAAAATATTTCTCCAAGCCGCCGATCATCAGCAGCTGCTTATAAATCTGCGGCGATTGCGGCAAGGCGTAAAATCCGCCCTTGGTGATGCGGCTGGGTACCAGATAATCACGGGCGCCCTCGGGGGTGGATTTGCAAAGGATCGGCGTTTCTATCTCTAAAAAACCGCGGTCGGAAAGATAGTTGCGCGTCAGCATCGTCACCTGATGGCGCAGCTTTAAATTCTTTTGCAGGCAAGGGCGGCGCAGATCGAGATAGCGGTATTTCAGACGCGTATCCTCCAGCGCGTCCGTCTCATCGGCGATGATGAGCGGCGTCGTCTGTGCCGTATTGACGATCTCTGCCTCTCTCACCTTGACTTCAATATCACCCGTTGCCAGATTCTTATTTTTATCCTGACGCTCTACAACGACGCCCTTAGCGCATAAAACGTACTCGTTTCGCACCTCGCTGATGACAGGTGAAATCGTCTCGTCAAAAACCAGCTGGGTAATGCCCTCACGATCGCGCAGATCGATGAAAACCAAAGCGCCGAAGTTGCGCCGCTTGGCGACCCATCCCTCCAGCACGACCTGCTTGCCGACATCCTGTAAACGCAGTTCTCCATTCGTATGTGTTTTTTTCATAGTCTTTTCTCCTTATGCAGCGTCATCGTCTCACATCCTGCGATAGTGGCGACACGCTTGCAAATGCTTTCATCTTTAATTTCGCTGACTGTCCTTTTATTCGTGGCTGTGTCCGCAAGCGCATCCTTCCTGTGACGCGCCGCCTTCTCCAAACAGACGATCCATCACTGCGACAATATCATCCAAAGGAACCGTGTGCTGCTTTTGCGTATCGATTTCCTTGATCGTCACCTCGCCGCTCTCCAGCTCCTGATCGCCCAAGAAGATTGCCACTTTCGCCCCCTTGCGCTCCACGCTTTTAAACTGTGCTTTAAAGGAACGTCCCAGATAGTCCATATCGCAACGATAGCCATTGCTGCGCAGCTGTGTGACTAACTGAAGCGCCGCGCATTTTGCCTGCGGAGCCAAGCATAGGACGTAAGCGTCCAAGCCGCTCTCCTCCTGCAAGGAAATACCTTCTGCCTCACAGGCGAGCAGCAAGCGCTCGATGCCCATCGCCCAGCCGATGCCGCTCATTCCCTGAGGACCGCCGAAGTATTCAACCAAGCCGTCATAACGTCCCCCGGCAAAGACAGTGGACTGCGCGCCCATCGCCTGATTCTCAGAGACGACCTCAAAGACCGTATGTGTATAGTAATCCAAGCCGCGCACGAGACGATCGTCAATCTCATAAGGGATGCCTAACGCATCTAAGCCCGCCAAGACCGCCTGAAAATACTCCTTGGAGGGATCGTTGAGATAATCGCTCATCTTCGGTGCACTCTGCATGATCGCCCGCTCACGATCGACCTTACAATCGAGAATCCGTAACGGATTTTGTTCGTAGCGGCGCTGACAGTCCGTGCACATCTCTGAGATCTCGTCTTTGAAATGTGCGCGCAAGGCCTGCCGGTAAGCATCACGTGATGCGTCGTCTCCCAGCGTATTGATGAGCACCTTCAGATCGCTGAGTCCCAGTGCGGAAACAAACGACCAGCCCAAAGCGATCGCTTCTACATCTAACAAAGGGTCCTTTGCGCCCAGCACCTCGACGCCAAACTGATTGAAGATGCGCATTCTGCCCTTCTGCGGACGCTCATGGCGAAACTGCGGTCCACAATAGTACAGCTTCAGCGGCAGATCGGGCTGCCCATACAGCTTGTGCTCGACAAATGAGCGGACGACGCCGGCCGTTCCCTCCGGACGCAGTGTCAATGAAGTCGCGCTGTTTTCCAACTGAAAGGTGTACATCTCCTTATTGACCATATCGCTGGAATCGTTGCCGCGCTTAAATACGTTGGTATGCTCGAAGATCGGCGTGCGGATCTCCTCATAATTGTAGACATAACAAAACTGACGGATCAGCTCCTCCAGCCGATGCCACTTGCCGATTTCCTGCGGTAATACATCCTGTGTTCCTCTCGGTACCTGATAGCTCATGTTATCCTCCTGTTCTTTCACATAAAAAAACGCCCTTCTAAGGACGTTGTTCACGCGGTGCCACCTTAGTTCATATCCTTTGCGAAAAGATATGCCCTTTCCTTCGATAACGCCGAACTGCGATCATCCATTTCCTGATGATTCCTCCAAAGTGTCTGCATTCACAGGGAGAGGAAGTGTCTCACCAACCCACTTCTCTCTGCGCTCTCTGCTGTCAACGCCCTCTTCTTCTACAGATATACTTATAGTTTATTCATTACATACCGCTTTGTCAATCACTTTTCATGTGGATCACAGCGTACAGCAGCTATCAATGAACGCTGCTGTGCAATTTCGGCGGCTTTTCAATACCAGTCATCGAAGTCAAAATCCCAATCGTAGCCATGCTCATAAGGATTCCCGTAGTCCCAATCCCAGTCATATCGGAAATCCCTCTCCTCATGGCTGAATGCATCCACCAGATCGTTGATGTGAAAGGGGTTGATCGCCATGAGCAGCGTACAGGTGGCGACGACGATGAGCAAACCGGCAAAAATTGAAAGAAAGACAGTCAGCACGACTTTTCCCGCACCGAAATGGGGAGCATGCGGCATTTGTCCACGTTCATTTTGTTCACTGATCACAGATGCTTTCTCTTCTGAGATTGCTTTCCTGCCCTGCTCTTGTGCGTTGTCGAATGGTTCCTTGCCATGATCCCGTACGCTGTCTGATACTGTCTTTTGCCCATCTAAGGGATGCCCGCAATAGGGACAGGCAGCTGTCGCTTCGCTCTCATAGCCGCAGATCGTACATTTCATGCCGCCGCCTCCTTCGTCTGTTGATCGTAATATTCCTCTAAGGTCAGATTTTGTTCATGTAATTTATAAGCGAGCGTTTTTCCGACATAGCGATAATGCCACGGCTCGTATATGTATTGGGTGATATCTTCCTTCCCTTGCGGATAACGGACGATCCAGCCGTAACGATAGCTGTTTTCCGCCATCCATTTCCCCAGCGCTGAAGTTTGCAGATCGTCGTGCAGCAAGGCATCGTAGCTGATATCCAGGGTCAGTCCCAGCTCATGCTCGCTGGTACGCGGCGCGGCGCTGTAACTAGCCGCATCGGGATCGATGGACAAATAGCTGGTAAACAGCTGTTCCTGATAGGCTTGGGTGCGGAAAGAACTGACGACATTGATCGTGATGCCATCTGCTTTCGCCGCCGCATACAGCTGTTCCCAGGCTTCCTTTGCCTCTGTGCGCAGGTAGTGCTGCGCATCGCCGTCATGTGAGATGCTCTCTAAATCATCCGGCTCCCAGCCATCCGGCAATACGTGTGTTCCATTGAGCAATACATAGAGATCATCCGGGTCTTGCCAGAGGAACACCTGACGTCCTACAGCGGGTACTGCCCCCTCATCGCTCACGGTTATCTCGATTGGCAATGAAGCGGTATTGCCGCTTTGATCGCTGACGCTCACCTCTGTGTTCTTTATGCCCGGCGTTGTGGTATCGACCTCTCCCAGCTCCACACGATCCAATACATTGACATCACAGCTGTCATACACCTCCAGCTCCAGATGGGACGCATCAAAGACAGCGCCTGTCTGTACGGTATAGGACTGCTTTGCCCATAGGGTGGGCGCCGTGGTATCGCGAAGGGTCACCTCATAGCAAAAAAGCGCAGTTTCCTCCCCCGGCTTTGCGAAAGACAGCGTATAAGTACCTAAGCCTGCGACGGCATCTGATTCCAACAAAGTCAGCGTATCGGTAATATCTTCACCCTTTTCTTCTACCCGCAGACGGTGCAGGATTTGTTCGGCGAGCGAATCGATCGTCAAACCGCGCTCGTATTCGATTGTCTCACTGTATGTGGCATCGATTGCGGTATCATCCAGCCAGATCTGTAGATCCTTTGATGGAAACAACGTACATGACGTCAGCGTCACAAGCATGCTGAGCATCACGGCAATGAATATCCTTTTTCGCATTCTGATCACTCCTGTCATTTATTGTAGCATAGCTTTCCATGTCCGTATAGAAAAAAAGCGCCTGTCCTTCGACAGGCGCACTCACAAGCAGCGGCAAGAAACAAGCGATAGATTTTTGCTTTATGCCCGAAAGCCGTCTTTCGACAGGCAGTGTGCTTGATTTAGGCGTTGAGATTGCTGACGTTGTGATAGATGTTCTGTACATCATCCACATCGTCTAACAGTGTCACCAGACGTTTGAAGAGCTCCAAATCCTCGCCTGCCAGCTCTACGGTATCGTTTGCCAGCATCGTATCTTCCATCACGCGGAACTCCACTCCCGGAATCAGCTGTTCAATGGCTTCTTTCGCCTTGGAAAGGTCTTGCGGCTCAACGGTGATCGTCATGATCCCCTCCTCTACCTCAATGTCTCTCAAATCGACCTCTGCCATGATCAGCGCGTCCATCATCGTTTCTTCCTCGGTGTAGTCGATGACGATCAACCCCGTGTGCTCGTAATTGAAAGATACAGAACCGCCGACACCCAGCTTTGCATGCGCCTTGTTAAAGCAGGCGCGCAGGTTAGCGATCGTACGGTTTGGATTATCGGTTAAGCAGTCGATGATGATGCTGGAGCCGCCGCCGGAGCCAAAGCCCTCATAGCGAGCGGAGGAGTAGTTCTCCGTATCGTTGCTTTTTGCCTTTTCAATGGCGCGTTTGATGACGTCGGCAGGCACGTTGTTTGCCTTTGCACGCTCGATGACCTTTTTCAGCGTCTGATTCATCTCCGGATCAGGCTCACCGTTTTTCGCAGCCATCAGGATTTCCTTGCTGTAACGTGAATATACCTTTGCCTTCTGGTTTGCCGTTTTCTGCATCGCAGCGGCGCGAACCTCAAAATGTCTTCCCATGTTTCTTCACCTCGTAAATTGACTACACAAGTATATCACAAAGGCGAACGCTGTTCAATCCCTTTCCACAGCCCCTTTTTTGCGCCTTTTTTGCTAAGAGAGGACAGAGCTGCTCTGTGCGTAGCTACATCGAAAATCACCTAACGACTGTCTCGGTGCGGATCATGATATAAAAAAGCTTACATCCGCACAATTTCTCATACGTGTATAAGCTTTTTCCATGCTCCTTAACGATGTTTCTTTCTGTTTGTGACTGCTAAGAGGAGAATTGCCGTCAATGACAGCAGTGCTGACATTCCCCAAGCCATTACCTCAGATATCTCTCCTGTATCCGCGGCCGCATCATCCTGCTCTTTATCTGCTATCTGATCCTCATCTTTCTCCTGCGGCTGAGTTACATCATTTTGATCATTCGGACGCTGATCATTTGGAAGATCGATATTTGACTGATCGTCGTCCGGTTGCTCAATGATCGGCGTATCAGGCGCATCTGTCGTCTTTGTTTTCTGCCATAATACCTCAAATGGTCCAAACTGCTTGCTTGGCACATCAAACAAGATCCCCGTATCACTCTTTGTTACCGTGATCATATGGGCATTGCTCTTTTCAATTTCCGCATCCAAATCCGCCTGATCCATATTTACGGTATAGTCTCTTGTCAGTCCGTCAAAATATGTGACCGCAATGATATCATCTTTTGTCATATCTGCCGTATATGGCATGTAAATCGTTACAGCTTCACTCTCTGTACCAACCCAGATGTTGCCGTCATTCATATCGACCAAATCGATATACTGAAATTTACGCTGAATCGGCTGATCGGAATCAAAGATATTTTCACATACCGCTGCGCTCTTTGCATGGAGCATATCCATACGCGCCTGTGATCCCAGCACGTCATCCAGCAAATCATCCCACAATAAGCCGATACGCGCATATTCGTTGACCGCAAGATCGGCTTTGCCGTTTTTCAAAAACTTTGTTCCGGGATATACATGCGCATGGGGATCGCTTTGATCACATGATTCGTTATGGGTTCCGGTTTCTTCGTCATAAACCCCGTTCAGCGCACTGTCGCCATCAAGAGCGAACAATGCGTATCTGATCGTCTTCAACCTGCTTAAGCGAGCAGACAACGGCGAATAATAATTGTACACGGGTTTGAACATCTCCTGTGATAAAGCATCCGCTTTCTCGTTGTCCGTAATATCGCGCACCTTGACCTCTGCCGCTTTCCAGCCATCTTTCGGCAGCCACAGCAGCTGATGATCACCAATCGAAACCGCTATATCCTCGTATCCCTCTAACGGATATACATACAATCCATAGATGCCGGCTCTGGCGGAGTCACTGACGACTTCCCCGGTTTCTAAATTGCGGTATTCCCAAGTAAAGGGAAGCCCATCCGCTAATGACCACTGCTGATCACCGATGTGGATATTCAGCTTTTCAAAGTCCAGCAGCCAATGCGGCTCCGGCAATGCGTTTCCGACACTTCCCTGTCCGTTTGTACCGGTGCCGAGACCGCCCTCATAGACTGTCAGATCTTCCGCATAGATTTCTTGATAATCATAAGTGAGATTGCGGCTGATCTGCCACATATATTTTGTTGCCGGCGCTTGGACATCATCCATTTGTTTCAGATAATGATCGTCTTCCATATCTCGCTTATGCAGGATAAACGCGCTCTCTGCCGGCAAGCTGTCGGACAGCTTTTGGGCTACGATGTAATTGTCGCCGATCACAGAATCCGTTTCACTCCAAGTGCTGCGATCCATCAGATAAACAATGCTTTCCCCTTGTACCTCTCCGTTGATGCGCAGCGTTACCTTATTCGTACCCGTCCCATAATTTTTTCCATCCAACACAGCGGGCACATAGAGTGTCGCATGATCAGCCGTATAGTTACTGTTAATCGTAACATTACCTTTTTTTCGCCACTCGGCTTGGGTGATCTCCACATTGCCATAAATCGTGCAGGATACGTTGCGGGTATCCAAAACCGCCCCTTTCTCTAAAGTGAGATTATAGGTGTTTTGAAACGGATCTGCTCCTTCTCCCTCTGCTTCTGTATTAGGTCCAAAGAAAGAACCCGGAAAATAAACGCTGTTGACCTCAATCTCTGCCTGTTCCTTTACAATGACATTTCCGCAGTCTTGAAAAGTTCCCGTCTTGACATTGACGCCGTTCGCAATACGAATCGTATTCTCTGCGTTAGTCTGGTTAGCGTCCGTATCACTGCGATTGCCGCGAATGTATGCGGCATCGACATCGGCATTGATAAACAGTGTAGTGCTTCCGTTTACCTGCAATGATTGATTATCACTATTTCGATTCACTCCTAAAACTTTAAACTGATACCGCTGATCTGTCGCGGCGAGCGTTACCGTGACATCTCCGTTTACCGTAATGTCGCCATTGGCAATTTGCAGACTCGGCGCGTTTTTCCCGGAATCGGATGTGTTGATAAAACGATAATCCACATCGATGTCGCCGCCGATCGTCATTGTTCCCTGACCGGCCGCGTAAATGCTGTGCCCGCGATCGCCGCTGCCGCTGACAAACAGATCGATATTTTCCAAAACGGTGCAGTTATAGCCGCCAGCATATAAGATGCTGCTGCTATTGTCATAGGCGGAAAGCGATACATTTTTCACTTTCGCATTTTTCCCGGCTCCTAAAACGGTGCCATACGAAATGACATCATTGTTCATACCTTCATAGCCAAGCTGTATGTAAATATCTCCGGATACTTCGTTTGGCTGATCTGCATTCGGTCCTTCGCTTCCCCCGTATATATCGCCGCCGGAAACGGTTCCGGAATAAAAATTCAGGTGAATATCGCCGGAAATATCACTATTATCCCCTCCGCCGTACAAACGCTGTAATTGTACGTAGGTTTTATCATCCTGTGTCATAGCGCCGATCGTTACATGGGTGCTACCGTTGACATCACCTTTATATCCGCCGCCGTAGACCCATTTGAATTTTCCGCCACGCAGAATAATGTTGGTATCGCCTGTAATATCGCTTCTGTTTGCGCCGCCGTAAATCGTGTAGCCTACCGATACATAACTATTTGCCGTCGTCGTGCGCTGAGTCGTTTCAAACAAGTGACCGTTGCAGTACAAGGTTTTCGATTCCCCGTTTATTTTTACATTATCCAGCGTAAGATCTCCCTGCAATGCAGAGGATAATGTAATAGAGGCAGCGACCCCCTCTTGTGAGCGATAAGTGATATGCTTCCCCGCTACACCGGAAACATTAGAGATTTCCACATCTTTTGTTATCATGATGGTCGCTTCTGTTACATCGCTGTTTGTAATAGCGGATATTATTTGGGAATGGTCGTCTGCATTAGACACCTCATAAGTATTATCCGCTAATACAACCGGGATTGCCGTTTCATCCGGCTGTGGATCACTCACCGTCGATATCTGAATTTCGCTCACCGTAACAGACAGGGTTTCTTCTCCTTCCCTCACCTGTTCCTTATCCTCTTTGACTTCCCTCTCTTGATAACGGACGACAAACGTATATTCACCATTTTCCGATACGGTGATTTGCGGATGTTCCACATCCAGCTCTTTCTCCCCGGCTGTAACGCTTATGATTGTTACCGATTCATCCACATTGTCTCGATTGCCTGTAATTGTAGCATTTTTCTGATCTTCATCGTAAGATACCGTGAACTGATAGCCGATGCTTTGTTCATTATCCGTCGCATAAAGAAAACCGTTATTCCCTATACCGGCGATCAATGTCAGACAGGATATGAAAAAAATCGTCAAACGCCTCCACGTTTTACTAAACATACACTTTTACTCCTTTCCCCGATTGAGAATCTGTCGACTTTGATAACTTATAGACAAAAACAGGCAAAGTTCCGTTTTAGAAACGATACAATCGTCATCTAAAACAGAACTTTGCCTGTCTGGTTA
Organism: Merdibacter sp. Marseille-QA0792; assembly: GCA_965119685.1. Classification (GTDB taxonomy): domain Bacteria; phylum Bacillota_I; class Bacilli_A; order Erysipelotrichales; family Erysipelotrichaceae; genus Merdibacter. The sequence goes on from OZ221971.1 coordinate 1,758,336, forward strand.
CCAAATAGATAAAAAGCAAAAAGGACAAACTAACTAGATGTCTGTCTGTCTGTCTGTCTGTCTGTCTGTCTGTCTAAAGCGTAGCGAACATCAAACATGACTGTCAACCCCTTTTCGCTTTTTTTGACAAGATTTCTCTTTCGTTTTTATTGTAACACTTTTTACACCCCTTTACAAACAAATTGCTTTCAGTATTTTTCTCTGAACCATACGGTGGTAAGCGCATCAAAATTACAGCAAGATATATTCTCTATTTTGAACGATACCAATCCTGTGGTAATTTCAAATCAAAAGAAAAGCGCCGATAAAGCTGAACGCATGCCATGCAGAGATTATATCCCCAAGGCAAGCCATTCCACCTATGGCGCTCTATGGTAATCACTCGTTTACTGCTTCGTCGTCTGACGCGGAATGTAGACGTAGCTCAGCTCCATCTCCTTATTCTGCACCTCATCCTCATCATGCAGCATCTTCGTCAGCAGGCGCATCGACATCGCACCCATGTCATAATCCGGAATTTTAAACGCGGAGATCTGCGGGCGCTGCATCGCGTTGTACTTGCTGTCAAGCACACAGACGAGCTCTGCATCTGCCGGAATGCTGAAACCGGCTTCCTTGCTGGCATTCAGCACGGCGATCGCCTGTGAATCGCGGTAGGTCATGATGACCTTTGCCGGACGGTTCTCTTTATAATAATCGGTTAAAAACGTATAGGAAGAGCGATATTCTTTTGGAATACGGATGAATTTCTCAAACGTCATGCCATGCTCACTGAACGCTTTTTCCAAGCCCTCGCGAATCTGGTTGATCATCGAAGGGTTCTTGCGGTCCTCCACTAAGGAAATATCGTGTTTTCCGGCTTCGATGCATTCGCTTGCATAGTCGTAGGCAAGCTTGGCATAGTCCACGTAAACGGAACCGATGGTATCCTCGGACATGCGGTTGCCGATAACGACGATCGGCACGTTGTAATGATTCAGCGTATTGAGCTCTTCACGGTTGAGCTTGTCATTGAAAATGACGACACCGTCCACACGGGATTTGATGATGCTTTCAATCACGTCGGTCATCTCGTTGATGCCGGCCGACGTAGAGTGCAGCATGATGTTGTATTTGTAAATCTTCGCCGTGTCGAGCAGTCCGTTGATGATACCGCCGGTATAAAAGAAACTGGATTCCGGCATGACGATGGCGATGGTCGTCGTCTTCTGTAAAGCGAGTCCCTGTGCAATCGCATTCGGCTTATAGCCCAACTTTTCGATTGCCTCCTGTACCTTTACCCGCGTGTCCTCGCGCACCACCTCAGAGCCGTTGATGACTCTGGAAACGGTGGCTAACGAGACATCTGCCTCCTTGGCGACATCGTAAATTGTGATACGCTTCATAACTGTGTCTCCTTTCCTCTCCTATTCGCTTTCATCCTCTTTATTCAAGAAGCGCTTGAGTCCGCCGTAAGCGCGGTCCGCAAGCTTCATCGTACCCTTGCGTAAGCGCTGCGCACCCTCCTGCACGCGCTCATCCTCGCGGAAATCTTCCACTTTATCATTGACCTTGTTGACAAAAGAAGCGATTTTTTCGTTTTCCATCAGCTTGTCCGCCCCGGCGCGCACACCGCTTGCAATCAATCGTCCGCTGCCGACGATAAATTCCTTGCCGTTGTGCAGCGTCTGACGAAATTCCTCGTTTTTAGAAAGCGCAATCGCCTTCTCCTTCGTCTGCGTCAGCAACACGATGCATTCCTCGCGCAGATGCGTCAGGTTTTCCATCAGCTTCTCCTTCTCGGTGTTCTCCTTGAGCCATTTACCGGAATCAGCGATCAGCTTAGCCAGCTTTTCCCGTGCCTCTTCAAGCAGCTTGCGATTTTCTTCGTTGTCACTCTCCGCAAGCGTCTCCAGCTGGTGCGCAACATCGCTTTGAATGCTTTCCACTTCGGCCTTTGCCTCTTCGATCAGCTTTTCATCTTCCATCGTCCGCTACCTCCTGCACATCCTGTGCGTCTCCCGCCTTTTTCTTCGACAAGATCCATTCTTTGATGCTCGAGGCGTTTTCTATGACGGTCACCAAGGCGCTGCGCACCGCATTGCGGCTCGCCTCATGCACCAAATCGATCGTCTCGCTGAGCTCATTGACCGTCTGCAACGGCTTTTCCAGCTGCTTGAGTTCCTTTTGTACGCTGTCCAAGGTCTCTTTGGTCTGCTTTGTCAGCACAATTGCGTGGCGAAACAAAACGATCAGATAGATGATCAGCACGACCAGCGCTACCGGTACCAGCTTCCATGCCGTATCGCTCAGTAAAACGAGAAAACTGTCCAATGTCATAAATACACCTCATTCCATCTTATTTTAACTCAACTTGTAAGTGATTACAATGCTTATTGAAAACTTTTCAGTTTATTTTTTAGCTTATAGATATCCTTGCTGCTCATAAACAGATACACAGCGTCACCATGTTTGGCTAGCGTGGCTGCCGCCGCATCGTCCTCGCCGATCAGCTGTGCCTTTTGCGAGCGGGAAAGCAGATCGTCGATCGTTACCGTTACTCCCGGTTCTCTTTGCGCGTTTGCCGGGAAATCGCATAAAAATACCTCGTCCGCTTCATCGAGCGCTGCCGCAAAATCGTCGAGGAAATAAGCGATGCGCGAATAGCGATCTGGCTTAAAGATGGCGACGATCTTGCGTTTGGGATACTTAATGCGCGATGCTTCAATCATGTAGCGGACAGCCGTCGGATGATGGGCATAGTCGTCGATATAGACATTATTCCCATTTTCCTCCACGATAAACCTGCGCTGTACGCCCGGAAAGCTTTGCAGCGATTCTTGCAGCACCTCTGCCTCCACTCCTAACAGGATGCCTAACGCGATCACGCCGACGCTGTCATAGAGCAATGGATGTCCGACATACGGCAATGTAAAATGGGCGTAAGGCTGCTGATGCAGCAATATATCAAAGGACATGCCCGTACTGTGCTGCTCGACGTTGACTGCGCGCACATCGTTATGCTCTTTTAACCCATAGGAAAGCGCTTGGCATGGATAGTCAAAGCCGGGCAGATAAGGATCATCGCCAAAATAAACGATGCCCTTTTTCACCTGCTGAATGAACGAATGAAACGCGTCGCAGTAATCTGTGATGTCGCGGTAATAGTCCACATGATCGAGTTCAATGTTGGTAAGCAGCGCATAATCCGGATGATACGCGAGAAAATGGCGCTTAAACTCACAGGATTCCAGCACAAAATAGGCAGCGTCTTTCGGCATTTCCCCATGCCCGTCGCCGATCAGAAACCCGGTGGGCGCCTGATGGGCGAGCACATGTGCTAACATGCCGGTCGTCGTGGTCTTGCCATGCGTACCGGCCACCGAAACAGAGGTGTAATGCGTTAGCAGCTCTCCGAGGAATTCATTGTACCAATACGCCTTTACTCCCGGCGTCGTCAGCGCCTTGTTCACCTCCGGATTGCGCTTGTCAAAGGCAAGTCCGATGATGACGGTATCACCCTCATGAATATTGTCCGCATCAAAACCGGTGATGGGAATGCCCCGCTCCTCTAACGGCTTTTGCGTAAAAATATACTTTTCGATGTCCGATCCGCTGACCGTATCGCCGCGATCGGCGACGATCTCCGCCAAGGAAGCCATACCGGACCCCTTAATTCCGATAAAATGATAGTGCATATTCTTCACTTCCTATTCCTTATTCTGATAAAGTGTCTCCTCACTTGTGGCGACTTCCTTGATCGGCGTGCTCTCGCCAAACAGCGAAATCTGCACCGGCTCGTTTTCTCCGTCCGCTCCATCCTCGTCGATCATCTCATCCAGTGTAAGAATCTCTTCCTCATCCTCCCAATCCTGTGCGTTCTGCGCAAGGGACGCCTCGATTTCCAACTGTCTTTCCTTATCGCGGCGCTTTTGGAGATCTTCCTTGGCCTGCTTTTCAAAAGCGGCTAACTCATATTCGCCATACATCGGCGACAGCACCGTATTGAGGGGATTCTTCGTTTTCGCCTTGGAGAGATGAACGGCGTCATGCACCTCCTCGGGATTTTTCTCCTCTTCCTTTAAATTGCCGAAAATCGGTGACAGCACCGGACGAAACTCATATTCCGCGTTCGCATTTGTTTCCGGCTTGCTGCTCTCACGGCGCACACGCTCACGTTCCTTGGACACACTCTCTTTCGGCTTAGGCTTTTGCTCGTCCGCGTTGATGCCGACAAAAGGCTTTTTCTCCTCTTTCGGCTCCTGTGCGCTTTCGTTGAGGATCGTATTGGCAGCTGCTTTCTCCGCCTTGGAAGGCAATGTGATATCGTCAAGCATTCCCTCCTCGCTGACATCCTCGATATCGGTGTTAAAGATCAGTTTTTTTAACCCCTTCAGCATAGCATGCCCTCCTTATCTCATCCGCGCAGCGAGCGCAAAAAATCATCGATCTGCGCCTCGCTCTTTCTGTTTTTCGATACCAGACGGCCGATCTCTCTGCCGCCCTTCAAAGCGATAAAGCTGGGAATTCCCATGACGCCGTAATCGATACACACCTGCATCCAAGCGTCCCGATCGACATACCAGAAGCGATAATCGTCATAACGCTTGAGTAACGCCGGCAAAAACGGCTCGATGAAGCGACAGTCCGGGCACCAGTTCGCGCTGAACACCAGCACGTTGACCTCCTCGCTTTGCTTGATTTCTTCCAGTTGCTGTAAACCGTTTAGTTCATTCATCAGTTCCTTCATGATTTACCTCCCCGCTTCCCTTGCGCCAGACAGCGCGGTAAATCGGCTGTCCTTCCTTCAGAAAGCGTTTTTCATATTCCGTAACGACGTCCTCTGCATGCTCGCTGCGCCGATAGTCGACACTGACATCGTGCAGCCGCCAGTTTGCCTGCTGAAATTGCAGGAGGGAAAACTCAAAGAGCGACGCGTTGTCACTCTTCATCTGCACTTCTCCGCGATCGGAGAGAATATCCGCGTACTGTGCGAGAAACGCCGGGCTGCTCAGCCGCTTTTTATGGGCGCGCTTCTTTGGCCAAGGATCGGAGAAATTGAGATGGATGACGTCAATCTCTCCTTTGTCAAACCACTCCTGTAAAGCGCTGGCATCACCCCAGATAAAGCGCATGCGGGAGAGATCCCCCTCCATCTGGTCAAATTTACGTACGGCGATCCCGGCGACGCTCACGTTTTTCTCGATGGCGATCCACGCATCCTGCGGATACTGCTTTGCCATGAGGTTCCAGTAATCGCCCTTGCCGCAGCCGATCTCCAGATGCAGCGTCTCCTTTTGAAACAGCGAACGCCAGCGTCCCTTGCAAGCCGACGGGTCTTTGACGACCACCGCCGCCTGCTGTAAATATTCTTCTGCCCACGGCAGTTTTCGCATTCGCATGGGCTTACCTACTTCGCCAACGCTTCCAAGGCGGCGGCATAGATGGCAGTCGCTTTCAGCAGATCTTCCAGCTTGATGCCCTCGTCACGCTGGTGAGGGCCGCCGACATACGCATCCGTCGTCTTTTCGCTGTTTGGAAACTCCGGTCCGAAAGCGACAAAGTTTTCAAATTTGCGGGCATACGTTCCCCCGCCGATCGTCTTTGCCGGAGAGAAGTCATCACCGGAATAACGGCGGTATACCTCCATCAGCGAAGTGACGAAAGGCGCATTTGGATCGACGAACAGCGGCTTGGAATCACTTTCCATGATTGGCTTGAGCTCGTAGCCGCGCGCTTGGCACGCATTCTCAAAGCCCTGCATGATCGCCTCGACGCTCGCATCGTTAGGATAGCGAATATCGATGGTGATCTCGCATGTACCGTCCTCCTGCAAGGAGATGATGCCGGTATTCATCGTTAAAAAGCCCATATAAGCGCCATAGTGATCGATGCCTAGCGGCTTTCCCTGCCAGTCGCACAGCATCTGATAGGTGTTGCGGGCAAATGCGTCGTCATAAGCGATGCCGACGAAGTTCAGCAGATGCAGCGCCGCATTGACGCCGTTGTAAGGCTCTGCCGCATGGGAGAAAACGCCGTCGATATGCAGGATCACCCCATCCTCTTCCATTTTGCTGTAACCGCTCAGCTGATTGGTCTTCAGATAAAAGTCAAACTGCTGCTGCAACTGCTCATTCCAAGCAGCCATCTTTAACGATGCCTTGCCGATGACGATATTAGGACGCGTACCGGCCTGCATCGATACGATCTGCGTGTTCGCCTTGCCTTTTAACACCACGTGCAGACCGCCCTTTTCCCCATAGGTCGCCGGAAAGTCCGCATCCGGCACAAATCCACACTGCGGGATTTCGCCGTGCGTACGATAGTAATCCATGCACTGCATGCCGCTTTCCTCATCGCAGCCAAGGATCAAAAGCACGCGCTTGTTGAGCTTCACCTGATGATCGCGCAGCATCTTCATCGCGTAGAAAGCGGCCATCGCCGGACCCTTGTCATCCAAAACGCCGCGGCCAAACAGATAGCCGTCCTCCTCGCTCAGCGCTAAAGGCGGCTTGCTCCAGCCCTCGCCTAATGGAACGATATCGAGATGCCCCAGCACACCGACGCTCTCCTCGCCCTCGCCATAGCGAATGACACCGGCATATCCGTCTACATCTTCGCAGGCAAAGCCGTTTTCCTCTCCCAGGGCGAGCATGTAGTCCAACGCCTTTCGCACATCCTCGCCAAAGGGGGCGCCGCTGTGCGCCGTGGCGTCATCACGCAGGGAGGGAATCGCGATCAGACCATGCAAATCGCGCAGCATCTCATCTTTATATTTTTCTGCTTCTTTCATCCAGTTTATCATTTCATATCACCTCGCATCTATTCTACCATAAAGGGGGTAAAAACCGTAGCCTTTTTTCATTTTCTTTCATCTAAAAGAAAACGCTTGCGCAAACAGCTCACCGCTGCTCACACAGGCGTCTCATTTTTATTCTTCGCTTTGTGCCGTTTCTTTCTCCGGCTTCTTTTCCGCATGCTCATGCTTATCGCGCTTTGGCTTTGGCAACAGCGCCTTTGCGCTGACGTTGATGCGCCCCTTGTTGTCGATCTCCATGACCTTGACCTCGATCTTATCACCGATCTTGAGCACATCCTCCACACGATCTACACGGTTATGCGAGATCTTGGAGATGTGCAGCAGACCGTCCGTTCCCGGGAACAGCGTTACGAAAGCGCCGAATTTCTCAATGCGCGCTACCGTCGCATCGTAAATATCGCCGACCTTCGCTTCACGCACGATGTCCTCGATCATGCTTGCCGCCTTGCGGATTGCCTCCATGTCGGTATGGTAGATGACGACCTGTCCGTTATCGTCAATGTCAATTTTCACATTGTCGCATGCCTCGATAATCTGATTGATCATCTTGCCGCCCGGACCGATGACATCTTTGATCTTATCCGTCTTGATGAACATGATGTGCGTCTTTGGCGCATACGGGCTGACCTCTGCGCGCGGCTCGCTGATTGCGCCCATCATGTTGGCGAGAATCTCCTTGCGGGCAACCTTCGCCTGTGCCAGCGCTTCCTCAAAGATCTCCTTGGTGATGCCGGTAACCTTAATATCCATCTGGAGCGCGGTGATGCCCGCTTGGGTACCCGCTACCTTGAAGTCCATATCGCCGAAGTGATCCTCCATACCCTGAATATCGGTCAATACGGTGTATTTCCCCGTATTCTCATCCATGATCAGTCCCATGGCGATACCCGCAACCGGCGCCTTGATCGGCACACCGGCGGCCATCAGCGACATCGTTCCGGCACAGATGGATGCCTGTGAGGAAGAACCGTTGGATTCCAACACCTCGGCAACGGTACGGATGGTGTAAGGGAACTCCTCTAAGGAAGGCAGCACCTGTAACAAGGCGCGCTCTCCCAAAGCGCCATGGCCGATCTCGCGGCGTCCCGGCGAACCCATGCGCCCCGTCTCGCCGACTGAGTAAGGCGGGAAATTGTAGTGATGCATGAAGCGCTTGCTCTCCACCTCAGTGAGATCGTCGATGATCTGGTTATCGTTGATTGCTCCTAAAGTCGTCACGGAAAGCACCTGTGTCTCTCCGCGGGTGAACATCGCGCTGCCGTGTGCGCGCGGCAACAGATCCACCTGAGAATCCAGCGGTCTCAGCTCGTTGATTTTGCGGCCGTCAGGGCGTACCTTATCCTCGATGATCAAACGGCGCACCTCATCTGCCTCGATGGTGTGGCAAATTTCCTTCACCTGCTTGATCGCTGTATTTTTCGCCTTTTCGCTTTCGTATTCCTTTGCCTCAAAGAGTTCAACCGCCGCCTGTGTCAGCTCATCGATCTTGCCATAGCGCTCCAGCTTCTTTTCGATGGAAACCGCCTCGCGAATCGGCTGTTCAAACTGTGCGCGTACCTCTTTGTCGATCTGTTCATCGACGGTATATAACGTAATTTCACGCTTTTCTTTTCCTACCGCGGCGATGATCTCCTCCTGAAACGCACACAATTGTTTGATGTGCTCATGTCCGAACATCAGCGCGCCCAGCATGTCCTCCTCGCTGACCTCCTTCGCGCCGGCCTCGACCATGTTGATCGCCGCCTTCGTTCCGGCAACCGTCAGTGCGATGTCGCTTTGCTCCGCCTGCTCGCTGCTTGGATTGATGATATATTCGCCGTTGATGCGTCCGACCTGTACGCCGGCAATCGGTCCGTTGAAAGGAATATCGGAAATGCACAGCGCCAGGGAAGCGCCAAACATCGCCGTCATCTCCGGCGTGCAGTCCTGATCGACGGAAAGCACGGTGTTGACCACCTGTACCTCATTGCGAAAGCCCTCCGCAAACAGCGGGCGGATCGGACGGTCGATCATGCGCGCCGTCAGTGTCGCATGCTCGCTGGGACGCCCCTCGCGGCGTAAAAATCCTCCCGGAATCTTGCCGACGGAATACAGCTTTTCCTCAAAGCTGACCGTCAGCGGGAAAAAGTCAATTCCCTCTTTCGGCTGATTGCTGGCAGTCGCTGTCGAAAGCACGACCGTGTCATCATAGCGAACGAGCACGGAACCGCCCGCCTGCTTGGCAATCTCACCGGTTTCCACTGTGATCACCCGACCACAGAAATCTAAACGAAACACTTGTTTAGCCATTCTTTCACCTCTTATTTTTCTCAATCCTTTTTATAATAACACACTTTAAAAAGGAACACAAAGCAATAATGCACATTTGCATCCGCATGTGTGAAGGGCAGATGCGCCTGACATCGTCCTCGCTCTTCACATCCAAATTCCCCTGTCCCCTTTGCCGGCGCATGCCGCGTTTTGCACAGGCAGAAATGACTTTGCAGTTTTTTCATCCTTTCGTCATCGTGTTCTCGCCCGCTGTTTCTTTTGGCAAGCAGCGATTCTCTTTCCCCATCCGCAGCGCGCATCGCCTCAGCGCTCACGCACACAGAACGAAAAAAGGCCGATGCCAACGGGTATTCCCATCAGCATTGCAGCCTCTTTTTTGCGACTATTTACGCAGACCTAAGCGCTCGATCAGCGTCTTGTAACGCTCCAGATCCTTGTCCTTCAAGTATGCCAGCAGGTTTCTGCGGCGTCCGACCATCTTCATCAGACCGCGCTGGGAATGATAGTCGTGCTTGTGCTCCTTGAAGTGCTCCGTCAGACGGTTGATGCGTGCGGTCAGCACCGCGATCTGTACCTCCGGAGATCCGGTATCGCCCTCAAAGCGAGCGTACTCTTTCATAATCGCCTGTTTTTCACTTTTTAATAACATCTGTTTTCCTCCTGTATGTTTTGACCTTTCTCACCGAGCGAATGTTCGAGGAGAGCAGTTCCCCAGTGAAAAAGCGTTATTATTATTACACACAGAAGAAAAAAAAGCAACGGTATTGTGGAAAATACACAAGAATTATTTGCACAAAGATGGACGAGCGATCAACAAAAGCAATCGTCCATAAGCTGCAAAGGAGGCATGACACAACAACGTCCGCAAGCTCCTTGTGCCTCTGTAAAAAGCGGCAAAGAGCGTCCGTCACGCCAAAAAAGCACCTATCATCCTCTTTGTTTCTATCGTATATCGGCAAAAGGCAAAGCACTCATCCGCTTCCTCCTGAAAGGGTATACTGCTTGCGCCGATCTTTGCCCTCAAAGAAAATCAATCAAAATATCATGCAGGACAAACTGTCCCTGCACACTCGTGTGAAGATGTCCCTCCTCAATCAGCAAGCGATCTCCCAAATGCTTTTGCAAAGCAGAGGCAAAGTGCTCCTCCAGCCGCGTGCCAAAGCGCTTAGCGAATGCGTCCAAATCGATGCCTGAGCGCAGACGAAGCCCCATCATCACCGCCTCAAACATCTGTTCCTTTCGATCTAACAGCGTCCATTGCGCATCCGCGCCCGCTTGCAGATAATGCTTGAGCGAGCGGGTGTTGTCATAGCGTCCCGCATCTTCCTTGCCGCTGGCGCCGCAGCCGATCCCATGAAAGTTCTCATAGTTCCAGTAGACGAGATTATGCTTTGCAAACGCGCCTGCTTTCGCAAAATTCGCAACCTCATACTGCGAAAACCCATGCCTTTGCAAAACATCGATCGCGGCCGCATACATCTGATACTCCAGCTCATCCTCCCCCTTTTGTACGCCCCGCTTACCAAACACAGAGTTTTCCTCGATCGTCAGCGAATACAGCGAGATGTGCGAGATCGGCAATGTGAGCGCCGTATGCAGATCCTCAAGCCACATCGACAGCGTCTGATCGGGCAAAGCGTACATCAGATCGATCGACACATTGTGAATACCGTGTGCATGGGCGAGCGCCAGCGTCTCTTTCACCTGCTCTGCCGTATGCTTTCGCCCCATCCTTTGCAGCAAATCGTCGTGAAAGCTCTGTACGCCAAAGGAAAGGCGGTTGACGCCGTGACGCTGACAGATGGTAAAAAATGTTTCGTCCGCCAGCTCCGGATTCGCCTCGATCGTATATTCCATCTCCGCCCTACGCCATGCGTCAAACAAAGTGAGCAGCGCATCTAACTGGACAGCGGTGAGCGCGTTGGGCGTTCCGCCTCCGATATACAGCGTCCGCAAAGGCGCTTGCAGCTTCTCTTTACACTCTTTTTCGATCTGTTTGAGCCAATCCCAAGCTAGTGACTCCCGATAGCCCCATCTGGCAAAATCACAGTAAGCGCAGATGGAGCGGCAAAACGGTACATGCACATAAGCGCTCTCTGTCACGCTATCCGCCTCCTTTATGTAATTCCTTTAAAACAGGTATAGACATACATGATCACCTTACGGCTGGTGGGATCACCATGGAACAGACAGCGGTAGTCGCTTGGCATCCGAGCCGCATGAATGGCGGAGCGAATGCACTTCTCCACTCTGCTTGAGGTAGAGTGACAGCGCTTGGCGGTGATCGAATACACGTTTTTCATGACAACCTGTCGGCTGATGGGCAGGGTGACGGCGATGGCGCAGGCGGTTTTTAAATAGTGGAAGCCATTGAGATGGCTGGGGATTTTAAGCTCTAACAGCAAAGAGGTAATACGGCCGTCTACATCCTCCTGCCGCCGCCGGGACTGTATGTCGATACGTTGCTGCTGCAGGAACAGTGCGCTCAGCTGTCTGCCGTCAAAAGGTTCCACCAGATAGGAATCGATTGCATAGCGCAGCAGCATCGCCGTATGCTCCTCCTTGAGCGCCGCAAAGGAAATGATCAAACGAATACTTCCCCTTTCCTGCCCCTGCAATGCGCAAAAAGCGTCCAGCCACTCTCGCCAGCATTGCTCAATCAGCGAGAAGGAAAGATAGAGCACATGAACGCCTTCCGTGATCAAAGCGTCGAGGTCATGCGGTGCGCTGCGGCTAAAACCCTGAATATGAAAATGATCTGTTTGATACTGAATGGCGATTAGCTGGGCAAGCAATTCGTAGTTCTTCGTGCAGACAAAAACATTGAGCATGAACCTCTACTCCCCCTTGTTCACAGCACACCCTGCTCATATCCAGACACCGTCGTATAGTAAAAGCGTTTTCCTATCTTTCTGCGCCGATACCACCCGATTTGATGCAGACCTTCCATCGCCTGCCGCGCCGTTTCGTAACAGACGTTTTCAAAGCGCATATACTCTTGAATCGAATAATATTCCCGCTCGCTTCGATGAGCGACAAAAAAAGCGATCTGCTGCTTTGAGAGGTGCGGACAGCGATGTGCCAGCTGTTCCTTTGTCATCCGCAGATAATCACCACAATCACGTTTTAATAATAACAGACATTCCTTAAAATTCAACTCCAGTTGTGAAAGAAACCGTAAAAATAGATAGGTTTTGTCGCTTCGTTCATAAAGATCGAGGTCAAGCAAGGCGTCAGGCAAATAACAAGAGGGCTCTAAAGGCGCTTTGGCGATGAGACACTCCTGCCATAGACGACAAAGGGAAAGGGCGTTAAAGCGTTCATGCAAAACGAGACAAAAGAGCACCAGCAGCGGGTCCGCGGCCGCTGTTTTCAGCTCTTGATGCAACAGCCCTTTCGCATCGAACAATAGCCCTTGTCCCGCCAATTCCCGGCGCAGGCACTCGCTCCATGCCAACGGTTCCAATGCCGCGTGATAAGCGGCCTGCATGTGTGAGAGCAGCGCTAACAGCGTACAGCGCCTCATCAGCACATAAGGCGTCATACACAGATAATCACTGTCCTTGACAAGCATCCCCGTCATGCGCCAACGTTTTCGCTCACGCTCCAGCTCCATCCACAGCGCCTCCCCGGCCAATGCGCCTTGGCGCTCACACAGCTCGCCATAGCTCACATAGCCCTCTGATAACAGTCTTTCGATGATCTCCACAGCATCCCTCCGCCTTCACGATAGCACACCTGTAAGCAAAATGTGATATTTTCGGCAAAACTAGAAGAAAGCCGACATACGGGAAAGCTGCTCCCCTGCAAGGAATGAAAGCAAGAAGCGCAGAGGATAAAGAAAAACGACGCTTTCCCTCATCATGAGAAACCTGGCGCACAGGCAGATGTGAAACAAAAAAGCGTCTCCCTCACCTATCCAAAGAGAAACGTTTCTTTTGCATATTTGCCATCCATCGCCAAACAAAGAGATGCAAGTCTTCCTCACCGTTCTTATCACAAAGCGTCTGAATCGTTTTGCGTCTGTGCTTCTTCCTCGCTTTCCTCCACAAACAGATCCTCGTCCAGGTTCATCTCCACCTTTGGCAGCGTCGGTAACTCCTCCAGGCTTTCCAGCTGAAAAGAGTCCATGAAGGTATCTGTCACCTGATAGAGAATCGGACGTCCGGGAATGTCCATGCGTCCCGCCTCGGCGACCAAACCGCGGGCGATCAGCTTTTTGATCATCAGCTCACAGCCGACGCCGCGGATTTCCTCTACCTCCGTACGGGTGATCGGCTGCTTGTAAGCGATGATCGCAAGCGTCTCCATAGCGGCGGCGGAAAGAGAAGCGGGCTTGACGTTTTCAAACAGGCGTTTCGCATAAGGATACACGCTCTCCTTGCTCACAAACTTATAATGACCGCCAAAGTGCACCAGCTCAATTCCGTAATCCGCCTGGGCATAGCGCTCTTCGATCAGCGCTAACGTCTCCTCGATCTCGTTAGGAAGCACATCCTCCAAGCATGCCGCCAGCTGAGCGATCGTGATGCCCTCATCTCCGCTCAAAAATAACAAGCCCTCAATGATTGCCTGCCACTGCTTCATAGCTATCCTCTCCTTTGATGATCCAGATCATCTCCTGCTCGTCAATCGTAAAATAAACGATGCGATGCTTAATCAAATCTAATAACGATAAAAATGTAACGATGACCATACGGATATCCATGCAGTCCTCGCACAGCTGTACAAAGCTCATCCGTCCGCTCCATCCCGCCAAGCGCGCCTTGATCTGTTCCACCCGTTCCTCTACGGACATCTCGTTGACTTTCATCTTCGTCTCATAAGGGTGGCTGAGCGCCAAGCGATGCAGCACCCGGCGCATCGCCTTAATTAACTCATAGGGACTGCCGCTGATCTGTTCCTCGCTTTGTTCCTTCATCCAGCGCGCCGTTTCCTCACTGGGCGGCTTTTCCATCTGTAACTGCCTTCTCTCATACGCGTCGCGCAGCGTTTCGCTGATCTCTTTGAAGCGCTGATATTCCAGCAGTCTGGCAACGAGGCGATCGCGCTGATCCTCCTCGTATTCCTCCGTGATCTCCACCTTTTCCCGCGGCAGCAGCTTTTTGCTTTTGTATTCCAAAAGCGATGCCAGCTCGCTGAGATATTCCGAGGCGATCTCCAGATGCAGCGATTCCATGGCGTTAAGATACGCCAGATACTGCTCGGTGAGCACATTCATATCCAGGTCAAACAGATTGAGCTTATTCTCCTTGATCAGATGCAGCATCAGATCTAACGGTCCCTCAAACTGATCGATCAGCACCGTAAATTCCATGAAGCGCCTCCTTCCACACGCGTACCATTATAACAAAACTTTGCCGCTTCGACCATACCATTCGCAAAGATAAAAAAGCTTCAGGCATTGCTGCGTGAAGCTCTTCGTCATCTATGTTTCTTTTTCACCCACCGCTTTGGCTTTTGCAAAGAGATCGGACCGCCCAGCAAAAGCTGTTTCCACTCCCGCAGGGAAAAAGGCACTAACGGATAGAGATAGGGATATTTGATCGCATGGGTGGACATGAGCAGCACAAAGTGAATGAGCAATCCGACGCTGAGTCCGCCGACCCCGCCAAACAGCGCCAGCAGCGAGATCATCACCCGCATCCAGCGGTTTGCCAAGGAAAGCTCATAGCCCGGCGTCAGCAGCGTGCCGATGTTGGAGATCGCCACCATGATGAGGATTTCCTTGCTGTAAGCGCCGATGCTGATCGCCATGTCCCCCAAGGCGAACACCGCGATGAAGCTCATGATGCTCGATAAGATCGTCGGCGTGTGAATGAGCGATTGACGAATCCATTCGACGACCAAATCGACGATGAGAATCTGCACGCCAAAGGAGATCGGGTCCAGATTGTCGATTAAAGGAATCTGCAAAAAGGTACGGTTGTAGTTCATCGACAGCACGATCCACACCGGCAGCAGATACAGGGAAACCGCCATCCCCAGCATGCGCACAATGCGGGTGAGCAGCGCGACCATCGTCGTCTGAGTGTATTCCTCAATCTGCTTGCTTTGTTCAAAGAAGGTCGTCGGCAGAATCATCGCGCTGGGACAGTTGTCGACCAACACACAGATATAGCCTTTCAACAGATGTACGGCGCAAATATCAGGGCGCTCGCTGTAACGCACATGCGGGTAAGGGTTCCAAGTTTTGCCATAGAGCAGCTCACAAAGGTTGCGCTCAGAGAGCACTTCCCCTTCCTCCATCCCCTTGAAGCGCTCTTGCAAGTCAGCGAGCACATCCGGCTCGACAAGATGGCTGAGATAACAGCAGACGATGTCCGTCTTTGTCAGCTCACCCTTGCGCACCAGTTCCATCTGCAGGCGCGGATCGCGGATGCGGCGGCGAATCAGACCGACATTGAAGATGATGTTTTCGACAAAGCCGTCATGAGAACCGCGCACGCTGCGCTCGACATTGGGCTCGCTGTTGGGACGCGAGGGGTAGCTTCGCACCTCGACGCTGTAATAAGGCGCATGTCCCTCTAACAGCACCAAACACTGTCCGCTGAGCAAATTGACCATCGCGGCCTCTTCATCATACACGCTTTCCACCGCCGCCGGGTACAGTGTCAGCTGTAAGGTGTTCGATGCGCTGATGACAAAGCTCTCGCTGATGTCCGCCAACAGCTTCGCATCTGTCAAAGAGGAAAGAAACACGATGGTTCCCTGTAACTGTTCGACGCGAATATCACGGAAGATCACATCAAAGCTGCCCGCTAAGCGCTGATGCAGCGCTTCCTTTCGCTGAAGCAAGGTCTTCATGATTTGGGGCGAAACAAGACGGCGACAAAAAAGGCGAACAGGATTCCCGCCGTGATCCCGGCAGCGGTGAGATCAAAGGTACCTAACAAGATGCCAAGCAGCCCCTTGCTTTGCGCAGCATCCAGCGCACCGTGGATGAGCGAGTGACCGAAGCTGGTAATCGGCAGTGCCGCACCGGCGTGAAAGGTAGCTAACAGCCAGTCATAAAGCCCAAAGGTATCCAACGCCGCTCCTGCCACGACAAACAGCGAGGTGATATGTCCCGCCGTCAGCTTGGTGTGATCATAGATGAGCTGTGCGATCAGACAGATACCCCCACAGCATACAAAAGCGCCCAGCACTTCCATCATACATCCCTCCTTTGATATTCGATCGCATGTGCGATGCAGGGAATGCTTTGTTTTTGATAGGTGGCAATCGGCGAGAGCAAGGCACCGGTAGCGATCACCAGCACCCGCTGAAACGTTCCCTTTTTCATCTGTTCATACACATATGCGGCGCTCATGCACAAAGAACACGCGCTGCCGCTTCCCCCGCAAAATACCGGCTGTGATTGCCGATCGTACATCAGCAACCCACAGTCATTGCACATGCTGAGGTCGCTGAATCCCTGTTCTGCAAGCAAATCGAGCAAAAAGGAAAAGCCGGCGGCGGAGAGATCGCCGGTCAAGATCAGATCATAGTCATTCATGCTGCGGGCATGGCGGTGAAGATGGCGCATCAGCGTATCGAAGGCGGCCGGCGCCATCGCCGTTCCCATATCGCAGGCATCGTCAAAATGCCAGTCGATGATTCTGCCGATCGTACAAGCGCTGATTGCGATCGAAGCAGGCGTTTTGCCTAACAGCACGCTGCCGGCGCCGGTGACTGTCGTCGTAGTCGTCTCTTTTTTCTGCACGCCATATTCGTTGGGAAAGCGATATTGCCGCTCTGCCGTCGCATTGTGGCTGGAGGTGAAGATCAATAAGTGCTCCGCCTGTCCCTGCGCAATCAACAGCGCCCCTAGGCCAAGGGAAAGCGAGGAAGTGGCACAGGCGGCATAGACGCCGATCAGCTCCGTGTGCAGCTCTCGTCCAAAATAATGCGTAGCTAACAGCTGATTCATCAGATCCCCGCCGATAGCGCCATCGAGCTCTTCCAAGGCGAGATCCCCTTTGCGCAAGGTGAGATCACAACACCGCCTCAGCAAAGAGATTTCCCCTTTTTCAAAGCTGTCCTCTCCATCATAGAGATCCTCGCTTACATAATCAAACATCTCCCCATAAGGCCCCGCCCCTTCTAAAGGTCCTACACAGCTGCTGTAAGCCTGCACATAGACATCCTGAAAGCGCATTGGCTTCATAGCAATACCTCCGCAAAGAACAGATAGCGAAGCGCACCGAAGACGACCGCCGCCACCACGCCATAGGTAATGACCGTTCCCGCCAGCTTGAACATCCCGTTGCCGATGCCATACACCAGCCCCTCGCTTTTTCCCTCCAAAGCGCTGGCGGCCAAGGAATTGGCGAAGCCGCTAATCGGGACAAACATCCCGGCACCGCAATGCTGCGCCAGCTTGTCATACCAGCCAAACGCAGTCATCAAAGCGGCGATTCCCATGACGCTGACCGACATCATCGCAAGCGCGTCGCTTTCCTCCATGTGAAAGACCATCGTATAAAGACCAAGCAGCAGCTGTCCAAACGCGCCGATCGCACCGCCGCTGACAAAGGCGAGCAGCGCATGGCGAAGCGCATGCTTTTTGGGCTGATGCCCTTTGGCTTTCTCCTTTAGTTTTTTTTCATTCATGAGATTCCCTCCTTGCCCCTAGTATGCCCGATTTCCAATCATTCACTCAAAAAAGGCTCGCTTGTGAAATGAAAGGCGTCATGATACACTGAAACAGGAACAACGGAGGTAGTGCCATGAGTAAAGTCATCGATTCCAAGCCCATTTATACAGGGGCGATCTTCACCATGAGTAAGGATCGCATCCTGCTTGACAAAGGAGAGGAGATCACCCGTGAGATCATCCATCACCACGGCGGCTGCGGCATTCTCGCCCTGCGCGATGCACAGGTGCTGCTCGTCTCCCAATATCGCTATGCCCTGCGAAGAAAAACGCTGGAGATCCCCGCCGGTAAGATCGAATCGGGCGAGTCGCCTGATGAAAGCGCCATGCGGGAGCTGGAGGAGGAAAGCGGCTTCGCCTGCCGTTCGCTGCGCTTGTTTTCCACGATATACCCCTCTCCCGGCTTTTGCACGGAAAAGCTCTTTCTCTATGAAGCAGAGGAGCTCTATGTGCCAAAGCAGCGGCGGGCGATGGATGAGGACGAGGAGATCTGCGTGCATTGGATTCCTCTGACGAAAGCGATCGAGATGATGCAGGCGGGAACGATTGCGGACGCCAAGACGATCATCGCCTTGCAGCATGCGCTGTTAAAGGAAAAAACCTGCTGATTTTTGATTTTCGTTTGTCGCTGTTTGTACTATAATGAAAGAGATCAAACGATTTGGGAAAGGGCGGTAGTCTATGAATTTTGTCTTTATATCACCAAACTTCCCGGAAAACTATTGGATGTTTTGCCGGGGCTTAAAGCAACATGGGGCGCAGGTGTTCGCCATCGTCGATACCCCTTATGACTCACTCAGCGATCAGCTGAAAGAAAATATCGACGATTGTTATGTCGTCTCCTCTTTAGAAAACTATGACGAGCTCGTACGGGCGATAGGATATTTCACCTACCGCCACGGCAAGCTGGATTGGGTAGAATCCAACAATGAATACTGGCTGGCGCAGGATGCCAGACTGCGGCAGGATTTTCACATCACCACCGGCATCACGATCGATCACATCGCAGACTATCAGTCTAAGTCGCGCATGAAGCACTTCTATGCGCAGGCGGGGATTCCCACCGCACGCTGGCAGTTAGCGGATACTTTGGAAAACGCGCTTGCTTTTGCCGATTGCTATGGCTATCCGATCATCTGCAAGCCGGATGTCGGCGTCGGCGCCAGCAGCACCTATAAGCTAAACAATGCAAAAGAGGTGCAGGCATGCTTTGAAAAGGGCTTTGCCTCAGCGATGATCCTCGAGGAATACATCCCGGGAGAATGCTTTACCTTCGATGGCATCACCAACAGCAAAAAAGAGATTCAGTTTGCGACCAGCCATCATTATGTCGGCTCCATCATGGATTCGGTCAACGAGCAGGACAGCATCGGCTGCTATTCGCTCATCGATATTCCAAAGGAGATCATGGAGGTCGGCGCCCGCTGCGTGGAGGCGTTTGATACGCGCAGCCGCTTCTTCCACTTCGAGTTTTTCCGGCTGGGAGAAGATCGCGAGGGTCTTGGCAAAAAGGGAACGATCTTAGGCTTAGAGGTCAACATGCGGCCGCCGGGAGGCTTTCTGCCGGATATGATCAACTTTGCCAACGACTTTGATATCTACGATCTATGGGCGCAGGTCATGGTGGAGGACCATGTGCTGATTCCTCCTCATGCGCGCCGCAGCTGCGCTTTCAGCGGACGGCGGGACAGCGTCGCTTATGCCCACAGCGAATTTGAGATCAGCGCCAAATACCGCGGACAGCTCAAGATGATGCAGCGGCTGCCAAAGGCGTTAGCGTCAGCGATGGGCGATACGATCAGCGTAGCCGTCTTTGACACGATGGAAGAGGTTCGTGATTTTTACGCCTACACCCTGGAGAAAAAAGCATGAAGCCTGCGGCGGTCATCTTCGACATGGACGGGACGCTGTTTGACAGCGAACAGTTGGGACATGCGATCTGGCGGCAGCTGGGGGAAGAGTTTCATCTACCGGTCAGCGACGCCTTTTTGCACGATCTCTCAGGACGGGACTGGAACAGTGCCAAGGATGTATTTGCACGCTATTTCCCTGCCAAATGGCCCTTGGAAGCGGTCAAAGAGCGTCAGCGCGTCCTATTTACACAGTTTTATGCGCAAAGCGGCGCCGCACCCAAGCCCGGTTTCTATGCGATCCTCGACTATTTAAAACAGCATGAGATTCCGATGGCGATCGCCACCTCCTCCTACCGCTCCTTTGCCGAAGCCAATTTGCGTCACGCCAATGCCCGGCACTATTTTCAAGACATCATCACCGGATATGACGCGGATGTCAAGGCCGGCAAGCCTGCGGCAGACATTTATCTGTGCGCGGCAAAACGCTTAGGCGTCCCCATCGAACGCTGCATGGTGGTAGAGGATTCCGGCAGCGGGATTATGGCTGCGGCAAATGCCAACGCCATGGGAGTGCTCATCCCCGAGCATCCCCTCAGCGAAGAAATCTGCGCAAAGGCACGCTGGGTGTTCAATCGTTTGGATCAGATCATCCCTTTATTAGAAAGCGAGGCACTGATCGATGGTATTTAAGAAAGAAGTGTGGATCACTCCGTATGCGATGCATCGCACCCTGCACATCTACGTGCCGGATGAAGCGCGTTACAGCGACCGGCGCTACCCTGTGCTCTACATGTATGATGGGCACAATCTGTTTTCAGACAGTGAAGCGACCTATGGCAAATCGTGGGGGTTGAAAGATTATCTGGATGCACATCACGGCGCGCTGATCGTCGTCGGCATCGAATGCAATCACGAAGGCAACCAGCGCTTGGTCGAGTATTGTCCCTATACCTTTTGTGACCATCACTTCGGGCGCATCGAAGGCAGCGGCCAGGCGATGATGGAATGGGTTGTGACAGAGCTCAAGGAGCTGATCGACAAGGAACTGCCTACCTTAGCGGACCGCGCCCACACATGGATCGGCGGCAGCTCGATGGGCGGACTGATGGCCTTATACTCGATTACCCATCACAACGATATCTTTTCCAAAGCGGCCTGCCTTTCCCCTTTCCTTGGACCGATTCGCCGCCAGATGGCAAAGGAGTGCGAGCGGCCCTTACACCAAGACACCTCGATCTATCTCTCCTGGGGCAGCAGCGAAACGCGTTCTAAGCGCAGCTTCGCCTATGTTTCCAAGGTCAATTTGGAGATGGCAAATCTGCTCAACCGACAAGGAGTGCAAGTGCTGCTCAACCTCGTTGTCGGCGGACAGCACTGCGAAGCCTGCTGGGAAAAGGAAATCCCGACCTTTCTGGATTTTTTTCAAGGCAAGAAAAACGCTGAAAAAGCTTAAAATGTTCACAGCGCCCTGTACACCGTTGCAGAGCGCTTTTCTTATAGAAGCGGCGATCCTCTCCTCCATCCGCATTCAACCCCTCTCTCGGTATTTCAAAAAACAGGCGTCTGTTGAATTTTTTCATTAAGCGCTCCATTAGACAAGCGAATCATTTTCCTTTATACTGTCACTAGCAAGACGTTCACTCAGCGAGGATACGGCGGCCGGCAAGGAGGGATGCGCATGGATCGCAGAGTTAAATCACAGCGAATCGCTTATGATGGGAAACAACGGCTCATCGCCATCTCTGATATTCACGGAAATCTGCCCCTGCTCAATCAGCTGTTAGCCAAGCTTCACTATGATGCGCAAAGTGACGTGTTAGTGCTCTTAGGCGATCTGATCGAAAAGGGGCCTCACAGCTTGGCAACCCTGCGCGCCGTCATGGCGCTGTGCGCACAGCCCAACGCCTATGCCTTGATGGGCAACTGCGACTTCGTTTGCAAAAATGTCGTTCATCATTATAATCTTGATTTTTTAAAACAGGTGCTCTGTCAGCGCAAAGAGAGCGTGCTGCATGAGATGGCGGCACAGCTGGGGATGCGTATCGACGCCTCCACCGATATGGAGAGGATGTGCGATGCCCTGTTAGCTCACTTTTCCAAAGAGCTTCACTGGGTGGATGAACTGCCGCAGGTGCTCTGGTGTGACGATTACATCTTTGCGCATGCCGGTATCATCGACGAACAGCATTTCGGCGATGATTTCCGCGAGGTGCTTACCTACCCGCACTTCCTGCGCCGTGCGCCGTCCTTTTCGCGTTATGTGATCGTCGGCCACATGCCCGCCAGCGAATACTGTCATGCGCGTGCCGTCCTCCATCCGATCATCGACAGGCAAAAGCAGATCGTCTCCATCGACGGCGGCAATATCGTCAAGCGTTTTGGACAGCTCAACGCTTTCCTCATTCAAAACGGACAGTTTTCCTATGACAGCGTCGATTCCCTGCCCACCGCCCGCGCCGCCTGTGATGTCCGCGCGCATAACGAGCAGCCGCTGTTTATCACATGGCGTCACAGCGAGGTAGAGCGTCTCATCCAGGGGGCTCATCGTGATTACTGCCGCCATCTGTACAGCGGCCGCCACCTGTGGATCGATCACGCATATCTGCATGCACGTGAGGGCGTCTGGCACGCCGATGATTTCACCACTTATCAGATGCCGCTGTGCCAAGGAGAGCTCGTCTCCATTGCCGATCGATGCTCTTGCGGCGTTCTTATCAAAAAAAAGGGAGTCTTAGGCTGGTGCCGGCCATCGCACCTAGCGCTGTGATCCCTTTTTTATAGGATATTGTGAAGATTTTCAGATGATAAGCAGCGAGGCTACTCTCAGTTATTGCTTTTCAGCGTGCGCAGCGCTTCACACAGCTGTGCTACGGCTTCCTCGCTCGTATCCCACGAGGTGACGATGCGTACTGCCATCCGCTGTGCATCGACCCGCTCCCAATCTGCGAGATCAAAGCGCGTGCGCAGCGCTGCCAGCTGTTCATCGTCAAAGATCGGAAAGATCTGATTTGTCGCCGATGGAAACAGCAGTTCATATCCGCATTCCTCCAGCATTGCCGCAATCCGCTGTGCCATCTCGTTGGCATGAGACGCTAAACGCAGATAGCGATCATCCTCGAACAGTACGTCGAACTGCATGCCCAACAGCCATCCCTTTGCCAACATCGCGCCGTTTTGCTTAATATGATAACGAAAATGATCTTTCAACGCGTCATTGACAATCACTAACGCCTCGCCAAACAGCGCGCCGTTTTTCGTACCGCCGATATAGAAGACGTCACACAGCTCGCTGAGATGGGAAAAACACAGATCATTCCCCTTTGCGCATAAGGCGTTGCCTAAGCGGGCGCCGTCTAAAAACAGATAGAGTCCATGCGCCTTGCAGCAGGCATGGATCGCCGCCAGCTCATCATGTGTATAAAACGTCCCCAGCTCTGTCGCATTGGACACATAGACCATCTTCGGCTCCACCATGTGCTCGTCGGTATGCTTTGCCAAGATCGCTTCGATGTCCGCCGGATACAGCTTGCCATCCTTACCCGGTGCGCTTAGCACCTTATGTCCGCTGTTTTCAATCGCGCCGCTCTCATGCACGTTGATGTGTCCGCTCTCTACGGTGATGACCGCCTCATGAGGACGAAGTGCCGCCGCGATCACCGTCTTGTTGCATTGTGTGCCGCCAACCAGAAAATGCACATCACAGCTTTCACAAGCCAGCACATGGCGAATCTTCGCCGCCGCGCTTTGACAGCAGCTGTCCAAGCCATATCCTGTATACTGCTGATGATTGTCCCTGCACAAGCGCTCTAGGATCGCATCACAGGCGCCCTCGCTGTAATCATTGACAAATGAAATCATTCTTCTCCCTCTTTCCTCATGCGCACGCTTCGCTGCGCGTTATTATAAGAATATCACAAATGACGGAAATGATAAATCCCTGTGTACGTGTTTTGCCTTGCCACTTTTTAAGCATCCGTCGTTTTCCCGTTGCATTTTTATAAAATTCTCCTATACTTATACGTGATTAGGAGGTACCTATATGATTGAAATCGATCAGAGCTATCTGTTAAGCTTTGCCAAACGGCTGTTAGACATCGACTCTCCCAGTGGGTATACGATGAATGCCATCCGTTTTATGAAAGAGGAAGCAGAAGCGATGGGCTTCACTTGCACACAAAATGCCAAGGGCAACCTGCTCATTCGCGTCCGCGGCAAATCCTCTGCCCATCCCCTCGCCCTCAGCGCGCACTGCGATACGCTGGGACTGATGGTGCGCTCGATCAAGGAAAACGGAACACTCTCCGTTACGCCGATCGGTTCACCGACACTGCCGACACTCGATTCGGAATACTGCCGCATCCTCACCCGCGAGGGGAACGTCTACACCGGCACCATCCTGTGCACGTCCGCCAGCAAGCACGTCCATCCCGATGCATCCACATCGCCGAGAAACGCCGATACGCTGGAGGTGCGCATCGATGAAGTCGTCAAAAACAAGAGAGACGTAGAGGCGCTGGGCATCTGTAACGGCGATTACATCGCAATCGATCCCAAGAGCGTCATCACCGAAAGCGGCTTTGTCAAATCCCGCTTCCTGGATGATAAAATCAGCTGCGCCTGTCTGTTTTCCCTGCTGCATTATCTCAAGGAGCACGCGATCACCCTTCATGATGATCTGCTGTTTGTGTTCAGCACATACGAGGAAGTGGGACACGGCGCCAGCAGCATGCCGAAGGATATTGAGCGCATGCTGGCTGTCGATATGGGATGTATCGGCTTAGACCTCGCCTGCAGTGAATATGACGTCAGCATCTGCGCGAAAGATAGCAGCGGTCCTTATGACTACGAGATGACCAGCGAGCTCATTCGCTTAGCGAAAAAAGAAGGGCTCAGCTATGCCGTCGACATCTATCCGATGTATGGCAGCGATGTTTCGGCAGCCCTGAAAGGGGGCAACGACATCCGCGGAGCGCTGATCGGACCGGGTGTACATGCTTCCCATGGCATGGAGCGCACGCATGTGCAGGCGCTGAAGCAGACGGTTTCACTGTTAGTCGCCTATCTTTTGGAAAACGCATAGGCAGCTGTTTTCACCCCGAGGTTATCCAAAGAAATCATACCTAAGATAAGAAAACCGCAGTTTTATGAGCATGCTCCTCATTGACGATGAGCGCCTCGTTATGACTGCGGTTTTTATATGACATGCGCAGGCATGTCCTTTCGCGTTTAATGAAGAGGGATCAGTGAAACGACAGCATGGAAGCCTCTAAGCAGGCAGAAAGCTTTAAACGCTTGGCAATGCCATCCGCAAAGACGATCTCGATTTCATCATCCTCCAGAAATACGCGGCGCACCCTGCCTTTCCCCAGCGCTTTATGAACGATGCGCTTACCCGGACGCAGCGTTGCTCTGCTTGGCTGTTTCTCCTTTTTTTCCACAGTGGGCTGCTTTTGATCATCGCTTTTCATCAGCTGATAGAGATCACGGATGAAAGCGTGCGGCAGCATTCTCTGCATGAATGCACTTTTAGCGACAAGAAACACCATGCGCTTGCTGACCTTGGAAAGCACGCTGTAAAGCAGGCGGCGTTCCTGCTGCTGATCCGGGAAAATCTGATAAAAGGCGTCCAGACAATCCAAGAAGCAAGCCTCCTCAAAGACCTTTCCCTTGACCTGCGCAAAGCTGTACAGCTCGATCGCATGCCGTTGGTCATCGCCTATCTGTTCCAGCTGTTTTAAGCGCTCCAGCAGCTTGCCGGGATCAGGATAGCGCTGTGCCATCGTCGCAAAGACGAGAACATTGGGATTTTTCATCGTTACGCCCTTTGTCTTGATATAATCCTCATAATGCAATTTGGTGAGCACATAAAGCAGCAGCTTGGTGGAATCCAGACCCTGTGCGATGCGGATCTCCTCGATATGTGCAATGATACGGTTTTTCGCTGAGGAGCGAATCGAACTGCTGACGATCGCACTGTACACATCCAAGGTATCATCCGCCGCCATCAGCTCCTCCACCTCATTGAGACTGCGCTCGCTCAAAGCAAAGCCGATCTTTTTCTGCACGGCGCAAAATGCGCGCAAATCCTTCGGATTGAGCATCAGCTGAAACAAGGCGATCAGATCATGGATGGTATCGTCACGATAAAAGCTGTGAAAATCTGAGACGGTAAACGCGATGCCCTCTCTTTCCAGCAGATCGGCTAATGGTAACAGTGTAAAGTGTTCTCTGCTTAAAAACACCATAGACGGATTGTTCTTAGCTAAGATCAGGGCGTGGCGATAAGAGGCATCCAGATCTTTCGCACTGATGAAGCGCACTACCGAGTCATCCTGAAGGTGAAAGTCGTAATCGGCGTGCATGAACTTTTGAATCATCGCGTCGATGTTGGCGTCACAGCGATAATTGTCGCTCAGCTCCACTTTTTCCACCTGTGGATAGGCTGCCTTGAAGTCCTCGTAACTCATCTGATAGGGTGCATGTCCGCCGGCGTACTGGTCATTGTCGATAAACAGCACGATCGAGGTATCTTCATCGCTGATGAGGCGCAGCAGCATATAAGCCGCAAAGGAAAGATTCTGCGCATCGTCTACATGGATATAGCGATAGTGTTGGCGCACCTGCGCCCGCAGCTGTTCATCCTCCAATAAACATTGATATGCCTTTGCCATTAAATCCTCATAGCTCAGTAGTGAACGCTGGCGCTTGTACTGTTCAAACTGCCGATAAAGATAGGGAAAGTCAATCCCCGGATAACTGCGCTTTTCAATCTCGTCCTCGCTGAGCAGCGCCCCCTTGCACTCACACAGCATTCGATATACCTCATCCAGCTCATAGTGATTCAAACGCACCTGAAACGACTCTTGTATCATCTTGGATACCTGTAAGCGAAAGTCTCTGGATACCTGTCCCAGCGTGCCGCCGTGTACCTGATGATAACGATGCAGCAGCTGATAAGAGAACTGATAGATCGTTTTAAACAGCGGGGGCTTTCCCTCTTCCAGCGGATCATAGGAAGCGCTCCATAAATGCTCCAAATGTCTGGTATCCTCTTTATAGGCGGCCAGATTCAGCATCTGATCAAAGGAGATCCCCTCCTCCTTCAGAAATTGCAGGCGTTTTAAAAGCAGAGTTGTCTTGCCGCTGCCGCTACGCCCGCTGACATAGGTTACCCCCTTGCCTCCGCTTTGAAACAGCACGTCGATCCCCTTTGTTTCCCTCTGGTTACAATCCATGAAAATCCCCTTTCTTTCCATTGTGGACATGAGCATAATTATATCGCATTTTACTATGTTTTTCACCAATATTTGTCAAGGAAATCGTTGATTTTCCCAGCGTTTTGCACATTCTATTCCCACACCCCTCCTTGAAAGCGCATGCATCCGCACAATGGTCAAGCTAAACGATACCGGCACTCTAAATCCATGATGCTCATGCCTTCTGTTTGCACATCCCTATGGATATAAAAATGCAGCGACACAGAGCGTTTGACAAAATGAAAGGGATAGACGTTTGAAGTCCATCCCCTCTTCTCAGTGAAATTCACATGTGTGATGCCATTGTTATTGTTTCTCTGCCAATAACCCCATGATCTCGTCGCGGAAGATGCGCGCATCCATCTCCTTGAGCTGTGGAGAAACGGCCGGGCGAAATTCCATGTGCGCCATGACGTCTTTTTCCAGATCGACGCCAGGAGCGATCTCCGTCAGTGTCAATACGCCATCGATCAGCTCGAATACGGCGCGTTCCGTCACATAGAGCACCTTTTGTCCGGTTTCCTTGGCATAGGCCGCACCGAAGGTGATCTGTTCCACATCTTGGATGAATTTCTTGATTTTTCCCTCTTGCAGGATGTGCAGCTTTCCATCCTTGACTTCTACCTTCAAGCCGCCGGCGGTAAACGTGCCGCAGTAAACGACGACAGGCGCCGTCTGCGTGATGTTGATAAAGCCGCCGCAGCCGGCAATTTTCGGACCGAAGCGAGACACGTTGATGTTACCGAAGCGATCGCACTCGGCTAAACCCAAAAACGCCTGTCCCAAGCCGCCGCCGTCATAAAAGTCAAACTGATAGGGCTGATCGAGAATCGCCGTCGGATTGGTGCAGGTACCAAACGCCGTACCTGCCATCGGCACACCGCCGATGCCGCCGGTCTCAACAGTCAACTTGAGTCCCGGAAGACCTTCCTCGTTGGCTACGTTGGCGATTCCCTCCGGCATACCGATGCCCAGATTGATGATCGCCTGCGGGTCCAGCTCCATCGCCGCACGGCGGCAGATGATCTTGCGCTCGTTGAGCTTCATCGGTGCAATGGAATCCACCGGTACCTTTACCTCACCGCACAATGCCGGGTTATAGTGCGCCTCATACGTCTGCCAGTGATTCTCCGGGCGGGAGATGACGATGCCATCGACATAGATACCCGGAATCTTGACCTTACGTGCATCCAAGGTGCCGTTTTGTACAACTTTCTCCACCTGCAGCAACACGATGCCTCCGGAGTTCTTTGCCGCCTGCGCAATCGCAAGCGAATCGAGAGTCGCCGCCTCTTTGTCCATCGTGGCGTTGCCCTCTTCGTCGCAATAGGTAGCGCGGATCAAAGCGACATTGACCGGGAAGGACTTATAGCGCAGCCATTCCTCGCCATCCATCTCGATGAGCTCCACCAGATCTTCTTTCGTACGCTCATTCATCTTTCCGCCCTCCAAGCGCGGATCGACAAAGGTCTTTAAACCGATCTTCGTGATAACGCCCGGACGATGACCGGCAATCTCACGAAACATCAGAGAAATCGTACCCAGCGGAAGGTTATAGCCCTCTACCTTGTTTTCAAACACCAGCCGCTGCAGCTTGGGAATCAATCCCCAATGACCGCCGATGATTCGCTTCAACAAGCCTTCATAGCCGATCTTATTGAGGCCTAAGCGATCCGTGCCATCGCCGATGCCGGCAGAGAACATGATCGTCAGATCCCGCGGATGTCCGCTCTTTAAAAAGCTCTCCTCGATGCCGACCGAGAACTCCTGTGGATGTCCGCAGCCGATAAAGCCGCCGATTCCCACCGTCGCTCCATCCGGAATCATGGAAACCGCCTGCTCCAAAGAGATTATCTTACTCATCTTATCATCACCTTTTCCATGTTATTTATTAGAGAACTGCTTGTCTTTTACCTTTTCCAGGAAGCAGGTCATGCCATAGGTCTGATCCTCGCTGGCAAAGCAGTCGGCAAACTCGGCAACCTCGATGGCGATACCGCCGTCAATGTCCTTCTGCAATCCCTCGTTGATCGCTTTCTTTGCGTTTGCCACAGCGATCGGTGCGTTTGCGGCAATTCCCTTTGCCATCTTCATCACGCTCTCCATGAGTTCAGAAGCCGCAACGACCTTGTTGACCAGCCCGATCTGCGCAGCACGCTCTGCCTTGATGTTGCGTGCGGTGTAGATCATTTCCTTAGCGATGCCGGCGCCGACCAAACGCGCCAGACGCTGAGTGCCGCCAAAGCCCGGCGTAATACCCAAGCCAACTTCCGGCTGACCGAATACGGCATTGTCCGCCGCGATGCGAATATCGCAGCTCATCGCCAACTCACAGCCGCCGCCAAGTGCAAATCCGTTGACTGCGGCAATCACCGGGCAGCGGAAAGTTTCGATCTTGCGGAAGACCTCGTTGCCAAATTTTCCGTATGCGGCCGCTTCTTCTACGCTCTTATCCTTCATCTCGGCAATATCCGCACCGGCTACAAAAGATTTCTCACCGGCGCCGGTGATGATCAGCGCATAGACATCCTGATCGGCTGCCACTTCATCGAGTGCGGCGTTGAGCTCTGTCAACACCTGTGTGCTTAACGCGTTGAGCGCTTTTGGACGGTTGATCGTGATGGTCGCAACATGACCCTCTTTTGCGATTAAAATAGTTTCCATTGTTATTCCTGCCTTTCTTTTGAAAAAGTGAATCCATTGTTTCAGCTGTGAACGAGATGGATTCACTTATTTCTTTTCGTTGACTTACTTACTGTAATTGTAGAATCCTTCGCCGCTCTTTTGGCCCAGTTTACCGCCGCGTACCATCTTTCTCAGCAGCGTGCAGCAGCGATATTTCGGATCGTGCGTCTCGGCGAAGAGAACGTCCATGATTGCCACGACAATATCCAAGCCGACCAGATCACCCAGCGCGAGCGGTCCCATCGGATGGTTAGCGCCCAGCTTCATCGCCGTATCAATATCTTCCACAGAAGCGATTCCCTCCTGCAGGATGAAAGCCGCCTCGTTGATCATCGGGATCAAGATACGGTTGACGACAAATCCCGGACCCTCGGCAACCTCTACCGGCGTCTTGCCTAAAGACTTGCTGATCTCAAGGATCGCATCCTTCGTCTCTGCCGGCGTGTTGATACCGGAGATGACCTCGACTAACTTCATGCGGTCAGCCGGGTTGAAGAAGTGCATACCGATCACCGGATGCTGAATGCCCTTAGCGATCTCGGTAACAGAAAGCGAAGAGGTGTTCGTTGCGAAGATGCAGCTCTCCTTGCAGATCTCATCCAGCGTAGAGAACAGCTCCTTCTTTGTGTCCATGATTTCCAACACAGCTTCCACAACCAGATCGCAGTCAGCCAAGTCTGCATACTCTCCGGCTTTCAGATTGCCCTTAACCTCAGCGGCCTTCTCTGCCGTCATCTTTTCACGGCTGACTAACTTATCGAGCTTCTTGGCGATCTTATCGATACCGCCCTGTGCCCATTCCAGTTTGATGTCGCATACGGTTACGTCATAACCGTTGCTTGCGAATGCGTTTGCGATGCCCTGACCCATGGTACCGGCACCGATCACTCCGACTTTTTTCATGTGTACTCTCCTCTTTTCTTAGTTTTATCTGAAGAAGGCACTCTTATGCCTTCTTAGCAGCGATGATTTCTTCCTTCAATAACGGCAGGATCTCTTTGACATCACCGATGAAGCCCATATTGGCGATAGAGAAGATCTCCGCCTGCGGATCACGGTTGATCGCGATGATCATATCGGACTTCTCCATGCCGGCAACATGCTGGCAAGCGCCTGAAATACCGCATGCGATATACAGGGACGGACGCACGGTCTTTCCGGTCTGTCCAACCTGAATCGCCTTATCTGCAAAGCCATCGTCAACAACCGCACGGGATGCGCACATCTCGCCGCCCAGTTCCTCGGCTACCGCTTTTACCATATCGAGGCAATCCTCCGCACCGCGGCCGGCACCGACGAGAATATCTGCTTTCGTGATATCGACACCCTCGACCACCTTTTCGATGACCTTCTTCACAACAACCTTCGGATCCGTATCCGTCCACTTCGGTGCGAACGTTACCACTTCACCGCTTCTTGTTGCATCCGGTGCATCCATCGAGAATACGTTTGGACGAATCGTCGCCATCTGCGGACGAGTGTTCGGGCAGATGATCGTACCGAACAGGTTACCGCCGAATGTCGGACGGGTAACTAACAGCAGCGCTTCGCCCTCGGCGACCTTGCTTTGATCGATTTCGATCTTTGTCGCATCGGCAGTCAATCCGGCATTCAAGCGGGCAGCTACGCGCGGCGCCAGATCGCGTCCTAAAACGGTAGCGCCGGTCAGGAATGAATCCGGCTTATAATTGAGGATGACCTGTGTCAGGGCATCCGCATAAAACTGCGTGGAATATCCTTCCAGCAGCGCGTCATCAACAACGATGACCTTATCCGCACCGTGTGCGATCACCTCGTTTGCCTTGTCTGTGATATTGTGTCCCAGCAGTACGCCGACAACCTGAAAGCCGAGGCTTGGAATCGATGCGACTAACTTTCTGGCCTCCGAGATCAGCTCGTAGCCGACGTTGGCGATTTCGCCGTTCTTCTGCTCTACGAATACGTAAATGTCTTTGTATCCTTCAAATTTAGCCATTGTTTTGCTCCTCCTATTTCGTGATGATCTGCTTTTCCTTCAAGGTCTTAGCGATCAGTTTTGCAGCCTCTGCTGCCGGCATATCATAGGTCTCGGTTTCCGCCGAAACATCCTTGGTAAAGGTTGCGTGTACTTTGGTAGGAGAACCGGCTAAGCCGACCAGACTCTCGTCGATGCCCAAATCGTCAAAGGTGAAGATCTTCACTTCCTTGGAGAAGGAATCCACGATGTCGTTGCAGTTCATGTAACGAGGCTCGTTCATGCCGCTTAACGTCGTCAGCACGCAAGGCAGCTTTGCCTCGATGATCTCCTCGCTGTCCTCTAAAGACTTCTTAACGGTGACGCTGTGATCGTTGAGCTCGATGATCTCATCGACATAGGTTACCTGCGGGATGCCCAAGCGCTCTGCCGTCTGCGGACCGACCTGCGCCGTATCACCGTCGATTGCCTGACGGCCGGCGATGATCAGATCATAGCCCAGCTTGTTGAGCGCACCGGCTAACGTCGTAGAGGTAGCGCACGTATCGGCACCGCCAAACTTGCGGTCAGTGATCAATACGCACTCATCTACGCCGCGTGCATACAGCTCTTTGAGCATCTCTGCCGCCTGCGGAGGTCCCATGGAAACGATGGTAACACTAGCGTCCATCTTCTCCTTCAGCTGCAATGCAGCCTCAACGCCTGCCAGATCATCCGGGTTGATGATGCTTGGAACGCCGGCACGAATCAGGGTGCCGGTCACTTTGTCTACACGGATCTCTGTGGAATCCGGTACTTGTTTTACAAGAACGATAATTTTCATGATCTTCGTTTCCTTTCCTTATCTTCGCTTTTCTTACTTCAGCATTGCGCCGCTGATGACCATGCGCTGTACCTCGGAGGTTCCCTCGTAGATCTCGGTGATCTTCGCATCGCGGAACATTCTCTCTACCGGGTAATCACGCGTATAACCATAACCGCCCATCAGCTGAATAGCCTTCGTTGTCACTTCCATCGCAACCTCGGCAGCGAACAGCTTTGCCTTTGCCGCTTCTACCGAATACGGCAGGCCTTTTTCCTTCTTCATCGCCGCATCGTAAACCAGCCATCTTGCAGCATCCACCTTTACCTGCATGTCAGCCAGCTGGAACTGCGTATTCTGGAATTTAGCGATCGGACGGCCGAACTGCTTGCGGCTCTTCACGTAAGGAACGACCTCGTCGATCGCACCCTGCGCGATACCCAACGCCTGTGCGGCGATACCGATACGTCCGCCGTCCAAGGTCATCATGGCAATCTTGAAGCCCTTGCCTTCCTGACCCAGCAAATGATCCTTGCTCAAACGCACGTTGTTGAAGATCAGCTCGCTGGTTGCGCTTCCGCGGATACCCAGCTTCTTCTCGTGCTGTCCAACGGTGAAGCCCGGCATGCCCTTTTCCACGATGAATGCGGAGATGCCGTGTGTTCCCTTGGACTTATCCGTCATTGCGAAGATGATATATACGTCAGCCTCTCCGGCGTTCGTGATGAAGATCTTCGTTCCGTTGAGGATGTAATCCTCTCCGTCCTTGACAGCCGTCGTCTGCTGTCCGGCAGCATCGGTACCGGCGTTTGGCTCGGTTAATCCGAAAGCGGCCAGTTTGTTGCCCGTGCACAGATCCGGCAGATATTTCGCCTTCTGCTCCGGCGTACCGAACTGCGCAATCGGCCAAGTACCCAGTGATGTATGCGCGCTCAATACGACGCCTGTCGTACCGCACTTCTTACTGAGCTCCTCAACGGCGAGGATGTAGCACAGATAGTCTGCGCCCGCACCGCCGTACTCGCGGGAATACGGGATGCCCAGCATTTTGCATGCCTTCATCTTTTCGACGGTTTCTCTTGGGAAACGCTCTTCTTCGTCGATCTCTGCTGCAAGAGGCTTCACTTCTTTTTCAGCAAATTCAGCGAATAGCTTCTTCATCATTTGTTGTTGTTCTGTTAACATGAAGTCCATAATGTTCTCCTCCTTGAATAAATGAACCCAGATTGTGTGCCTGATTCATCTTCACATAATCCTATCTAATTTTATCCTTTTCGAATACCAGCGTCAACAACTTTGTTAAAATTTTAACAAACAAAAAAGTGTGAAACATCCGATATTTCACAAAGCGGGAAAACATGATGTCTACAAGCGGCATGTAACCGCTTTACCGATTGCAAGTGAAGCGGGAAGCGCTGTCTTTTCCCCTGTTCCTCCTGCTTTTTCAGCAATCTGTTACACCGCAGAAATGCTGATGATAACGCAGACAGGTTTTGCCCCTACGCTTCGTCCTTTCCATTTTGCAGCGTCAAAAGGACAGCCGCTCTATAGACAACTGTCCCATGCGTATCCTATTTTTTGACTTACCATATTTGATAGGGATTTACCATATATCCTTTATGTTTTGATGGAAACCAAGAGCAGGTATACAGGAAATACTGGAATGTGTGTGAAAACCATTTTGTGGAGGAATTATCGTGATTTGCGCAATATGCTTTTTATCACTCGCAAACACTTTCTTGATTTAAACCTCGTAAAATGATACGCTCTAGCATCAAAGCTGAGAAGATGCAAGATCACTTATCCCAAGGGCAAGATATCTCTGTTTCCTGTATGCACGATACAAAAGGCGGATGGAAAGCCCTCAGTGAAAGCTCTGCATGCCGCCGCTCGTGTTTTTGCTGATGAAATGTCTCCTCTATGAGGTAAAGCGGGTATGCTGCCACTGCTTGCCGACGCCGTTATAAAAAGAGCGTGCATCGGTGCGCTTCTTTCCCTCCAGCTGTATCTCATCGACAAGCAAATATCCCCCATCTACGGCGATGGCAATTCCCCCATCGATCATTCCCGCACATTCTCCGATCGCTAACGAATGGGACGCCACCCGCTTGCGTACGCTGTGCAGCTTGACCTTTTTGCCGTCATGATACACATAGCCTACCGGGAAAGGAATCAATCCCCGCGCTTGATTGTACACATCGCGCAAAGGACGGTGAAGATCGATCTTCTCCTCCTGTGGAGTAATCGCATAAGCAAAGCTCGCTTCCTTCTCGTCTTGCTCAACAAACTGCGCCGTTCCATCAAAAATGCTCGGCAACTCTTCGATGAGCAGTTTTGCGCCGGCCTCTGCCAGCTTATCAAACAGCACTCCCGCCGTATCCTCCTCGCCGATGGACACCTGGCGCTGTGCCATTACCGCCCCGGCATCCATCTGTTTCACCATCCGCATCAAAGACATGCCGGTGATCGTTTCACCGTTGATAATCGCCTTATGCACCGGCGCACCCCCGCGCAGCTTCGGTAACAGCGACGCATGCAGATTTATTGCACCATAGCGAGGATGCTGCAGCAGCGGCTCGGGAATGAACTGTCCATAGGCGCAGGTGACGATCAAGTCCGCTTCCACGTCCATGATCGCATCGTATTCCTCACGGATATGCTGAGGCTGAAACAGCGCTAAGTGTTGTGTGAGCGCATAGCTTTTCACCGCCGACATCGTCAGCTGCTGTTTTCTGCCGCTTTTGCGGTCAGGCTGGGTGACGACGAGTACGACATCATAATTTTCCCTGACGAGCGCCTCGAGTATGACTTTGGCGATCGGCGGCGTACCCATAAAGATGATTTTCTGTTTTTTCATATTCTCACTTCCGATTTCTCTTGTTATTATACACTCATACAAAGAGAGCTGTAAAGAAATCAGTCAGCGCAAGCGTGCCAAAGCCGACGCCTTCGAT
The DNA here is from genome assembly GCA_965119685.1 of Merdibacter sp. Marseille-QA0792. Classification (GTDB taxonomy): domain Bacteria; phylum Bacillota_I; class Bacilli_A; order Erysipelotrichales; family Erysipelotrichaceae; genus Merdibacter. The sequence continues at coordinate 1,793,547 of OZ221971.1, forward strand.
GATCATTTGACTCAAGGAGAGGGCAAGTGACGACGCTTTATTCTCCTCCACCGCATAAAAGCTTTCCTCTTGGCCCGTCTCTTCCCATGGAGCATCCCTATGCAGCTGATGCTCAAACTCTTCGATGCGCGTATCCACATCAATGCCGGGATCGCTCTTCAAAGAGGAGCCGATGATCACTAACAGCACGATCAGCGCCGCATCCGCCAAAAATCGTTTCATCGTCCGCCTCCTTTTTAATATAGATAGACGTCGATGCCGGAAGCAAGCAGAGCGATGGAATTTTCGACCTCCTCAAACGTATTGTTGTTGGAGCCGACCTCCACTAAAATCATGTGCTCGCTCATATCCTGATTATAATATGCCTCCCGCACCATCGTCGTTTTCATTATACCGGGCTGGAGCTGTTCGATGTTGTCGTATAAAGTCTCAGAGATTTCTTTGCTTTGCGCGCTGTGCTGACTGAGTCCGCCGACGACAAACATCATGCGGGCATAGCTTTTGCCATTGATCGTTACATAGCTGCTCTCTCTGGGAACGGCGTCACGGTGAAAGTCGATAATCAGGTCGAAAGGGCCGTAATTGACCAGCACATCATTTAAAAAGTTGGCGGAAACTTGATAGCTGTCATTATAATTCAGTCCGTTATCTTTCATGTATGAGGCGAAAGAATTGGTCTCTACCACCACCTCATAGCCTTTCTCCTCCAGCAGCGAGCCTAATAGCTTAGCGCCGTCCAGCACGGTTTTATCATCGAGATATTCTTCGCTTTGATGTGTGTCATAGATGTATATGCGTTTTTTATCCGTGGTCTTGTCTTCGATCTGCGGAACGCTGATCGGCTCGTCAAAGGTGGAGATCGTCTGCTGGAGGGCGCTGTCGTCATGCCCCTCCTGTTTTGGCAGTGAAAGGACGTTCAGCTGACTTTTCAGTGAAAAACTTTGTGTATTGCTTTCTTGCCTGACGACAAACAGATTTAAAAAATGACTGTCCTCAATCAGCTGGCGCATGCCGTCCAAAAACGGTGTACACCACAAAAAGAGTATCAATACGGCCAGTTTTAACACGATTTTCAGACTGTTTCGCACGACTCCACCTCCACATTGGGATGGTATGCAAAAGATCTGTCAGTTATTCCTAGAGCTGTTCAAAGCCGGGGTGAAAGGCGCGGTTGAGCGCAGCGGAGAGGATGGTGCTCAGATGGGGCAGTTCTTCATCCATCGCCTTTGGTGTCATTGTTAAATCAAAATCCTTTGGTATGTAATCAGGCAGCGGCTGTTGTTTTTCAAAAAACATTTCCTCAAGCACAGCACGGATGCTGGTGACCGTTGCGACTCCCAAAGCGATGACCGGGACATGCAGCGTCTGTTCATCGATGGGGCGGCGGTGGTTTCCGATACCGCTGCCGGGCTGTATGCCGGTGTTGCTGATCTGGATAACGCGGTTGATCCGCTTCAAATGACGGGTGGCGAGCGCATCGACGGCAACGATCAAATCCGGTGCATACCCCTGTGCGACCTGCTCGATGATCGCACTGCTCTCCAGTCCGGTCTGTCCCATCACGCCCGGCGTCAGCACCGCCACATTGCGCGTTCCTTGTAGCCAGTCTGTATCTTTTTGCGCATAGAGGTGCGCCGTCACCATCAGTTCTCCCATCACCTGCACCCCCAGCGCATCGCTGATGATCTCACGGTTTCCAAGTCCGACCGCTAAAATGCGCGTGATCTCGCAAGGGCATTGACGCATCAGTTCTTCCATCGTTTCCCGCACTGCCGCAATCAGTTCCCTTCTCTGATCACGATCGGACAGCGAATCAAAGGAAATGCTGATATAATCCCCCGGCGGCTTTTGCAGCGGATTGTGCGGATCGTGGACGCAAATATGGCTGACACGTACAAAGCGTCCCTCTTTGCGCGTATGCGTATATCCCTGCGCCTGCTCCTCTTCGATCAGCAGTTCATCGGCAAAATCGGTATGCGCCATGGCACGGTATTCGTTCATCGTTCATCACCTATTGCTTAGTATGGCTTTTTTTTCGCTTATTATTGCTTTTTCATTTCAGGTTTGCTATAATTTACGAGCATTGAAAAGAAAATGGGAGGTGTTCACACATGCCACAGATCAAATCACAGAAAAAGCGCGTAAAGACAAACAACAAACGACACTTAGCAGTTGTTTCTCAGAAGTCTGCTCTGAAGACAGCGATCAAGAAAGTGTTAAACGCTGTTGAAGCAAATGATAAGGACGCTGCTGTTGCTGCATACACGGAAGCATGCTCTAAGCTGGATAAGGCGGTTGTCAAGGGTCTGCATCACAAGAACTATGCAAACCGTCAGAAATCACGTTTGAGCAAGGCTGTTAACAGCATTGCATAGAATGGCCGGATAACCGGCTTTTTCTTTTACCCGAAGTTCCCCTGTTTTTAGCGAGGTGGCGGCATGGCAATCCGCGCTGCATGGTTCTTTGGTCATTCGTTTTACGCTCTTTCAGCGCTTATGGACAGGCGATTTTTTCGTATTTGCTGCATCCAAAGGGCTGTCGTGTACAAAAGGATAAAATAGAAAAAGACCGCCGACGCTCTCCCGTATAAAAAGCGCAAACGGTCACATCATCGTTTCATCCCCGCCGCCTGCAATAAATACAGCTCAAAGCCTAGCTTCTTATCGATCATTCCGCCTTTGATTCGTTGATCCAGATCGGCTAATTGCCTGAGCTGCTGCAACAAAGCTGCGGCGCTATGAGCGTAACACTGTTCCATCGTCACCTGCACGCGATAAGGATGCGCCTGTAACCGCGAGACGATCCCCTGCTTGCTGAGACCTTCATTCATCAGCGTCCTGACCTGAAACAGAAAACGAAACTGAGCGGCCAATGTGGCGATCAAATAGATCGGGTCCATCTGTTGGGCATCCAGGTCCCGCCAGAGCCGAAAGGCCTTTTGCGCACGCTGTGCCAAAAGCGCATCTGCCAGATCGAATACATTGTCATCCAATGTGCGCGTCGTCAGTTCCCTGACGAGAGAAGCATCGATATGCCCGCCGTACAGTGACAGCTTTGCTAACTCGTTTTCGATGACGCTGATCTCCGAAGGGAGCCTTTGCGCCAGCAGCGCTTCCGCCTGTGCATCGATATCGATGGCATAGGAAGTGATCAGCGAGTGAATGACCGCCTTTTTGTCATGCTCGCTGATGCGGGAACACACGATGCTCTTGCAGTTCGCAATGAGCGTCTTCACCGCCTTTTTGCGCTGATCCAGCTTTGCAGCAACGCAGCTGAGAATGAGCGTTGTCGAGGGCAGCGGCTGCTTGATATAGGCTAACAGTGAAGTCAAATCATATCCGGTGGTATCCTTTGCGCTTAAAAAGGTCGCGTTTTTCACATGTACCACCTTATGCTCGTCAAAGAAAGGAATGCTCTGCACATCTTCCAGAATCACCTTCAGATCGCTTTGCTGGGCATCATACAGCGAGACCTGCGCCATCGTCAGTCCCAAGCCCTCAACGATTTGGCGTACTTTCTTGTGCATCGTCGCCGTTTCCTCCCCATAGAGTATGTAATTCATAAGCATCACCTGTTATCTATTATAACAAACTCTCCGCGGGCTGTAACAACATATTTCCACAGCTTCGTCGTGCGGATGCGGATGGCCCCGTGTTGTGCAGTACTCAGATAAGGGATGCTCTCTTGGCATAACGCGTCTAAAACCTCGGGAGAGGGATGACCGTAGCGGTTATCCTCACCCACGGAGATCAATGCGAGCTGCGGCTTCATCGCATGCAGAAAACGCAGAGAAGAGCTTGTATCGCTGCCATGGTGTCCTAACTTTAAAACATCACAGGGAAGCCCGTCATATTCCTCCAGCAATGCCGCCTCCGCCTGTGTGGAAGCATCTCCCATAAATAAATAAGAGAGACCGTCATAACCAAACCACGAGATGATGCTGTTATCATTGGCATCCGCTCCTTCATAATCCGCTAGCAGCGCATAGATTGCCAACGGGTCGCTCACATCCTGCTTGACTCGCAGCACCTGTTCAATTTCCACAAAAGAAGCAAGCTCCTCATAGCCGCCGCTGTGATCATAATCCTCATGTGTGAGAATCAGCAGGTCGATGCGATCGATCTGTTCGTCCTCCAACACCGGTAAAATCACCTCTTCGGGAATACTTTTATACAGACTCCCCGCCGCATCGATCATCACCGTCCCCTGATGATGCGGCAATGTGATAAGCGCGCAATCCCCCTGTCCGACATCGATGATCAGCACCTCAAAAAAAGGGTCCAGATACGGCTCGATACGGCCAAACACTAACAGCGCTGCCATCGCGCACGCCAAGCGCACACCGGCTTGCTTCCACCAGCAAAAAAGCAGCGCAACCCATGCGGCAATCCAAAGCAGGCTGGGAACATAGTGATAGACACCTATTTGCGTAAATTTGCTAAACGACTCCATCCATGCGATCAAAGCGAGCAGCGGCGCAAAGAGAACAGGCATGCACAGCGCGCACAACACACATGCGTACAACAGCGCATAGAGCTTTCTTAACGGCTGAAACAGCAAGGTTTGCAGCCAGTAAATCTCATGGAAATAACAAAGCTGCACCAAGATGAGCAGCGGCAGAGAAAAGGCGTTCCCCCGCAGCTTCCCGTTTGAAAAATGAGCCGCAAGACGAAAGAGCAGCGGCAAGACAAAGGTCAGCTCGCTGACGAGATAACTGCGCAGGGATAACGTCAAAAAGATCCCGGCGCCGATCTGATCAGCATTTCGATGAAACAACAGCGCCGCCAAACGAAAACAGAGCACGCGCACCAAAGCATCCGAAAATCCAAACAGCTCCCCCATCGCCAACAGAAATACGATCGTCACTCCCTTTGCCCTCGAATCACTCAGCCTGCGTTGCAGCCGCTTGTTGAGCGAAAAGGCGAGCGCGGAGAGATGCAGCCCGCTGGCACGCAGAAAATAACTGCCCTCTTGGACGGAGATGCCAAACAGCATGGATGCCGCGATCGAGCGCGGTTCATCCTCCAGTGCAGAGATATGGCGATACAGCATCGCTTTTACAGAAGTACCCTCTTGAACGAGATAGCTCTGCTTCACATTCATCGCAAAATAAATATGACGACGCGCCATGTACTCATCATAATGAAACTGATAGAAATTATGATTTCCTATGATCTGTTCCCATGTTCCCTCCACATAGACAACATCCCCATAGCCCGCATCTTCCAACCCATAGACGACCACCTGCTGTTCCCCGGTATCGGCAATCACGTAAGAGGGATGAACAGAAGTCACAGTGACAAAATCGCTGTTTGGCATGACAACTGTCCCATCGTCAAAGCACTGTGAGATGCTCAGCCATAAAAACAGCAGGAAAAGAACGAGCATCGTCAAAGGCTGCATACGGCGAAACCATAACGCTCCCAACAACAGCGCCACCCGCTGCCACAGCAATGGACATCCTATCCAGAAAGCGAATACAAGCGCACAGGCAAGCAGATCCAAACGATCACAAGGTGATCTGATCCTTGATCTTCTCATAGAGCTTATCCCCGATACCTTTCACCTCTTTGAGCTCCTCCAGCGAAGAAAAGGGATGCTCGTTTCGATAGTCAATGATGCGCTGTGCAATCGCCTCGCCGATGCCATTCAAGGTGTCAAGTTCCTCCAGCGTAGCCGAATTGATAGAGATCTTCTTCTGCTCGCTGCGCTTGGGAATGACGATCACACTTTCATTGGCCGCGATGTGCGCTAACTGCACACCAGAGAGATCGGCGCTCTCCTTCACACCGCCCGCCTGCTGTAAAATCGTCTCGACATCCGCATCCCAAGCAACCTCATACACACCGGGATGCACGACCTCTCCTTTCACCTCCACCTGCTTGATCAAACGTACAAAATCCTGCGGTGTATAAGGATTGACAAACGATGGCAAAAGGCAAAATCCAAAGAGCAGCGTCAGTACGATGCCGCCGATCATCTGTTTCATCTCGATCCCCTCCCCCCTCTATATACGTAAAACGACGGAATATCCCTAACGAAGAATAAAAAAAGCCCCTACAGTGTTGGTGCCTATTTACATACGTCGCCATCAAACCCGACACGCTGTTTTTGGATCATGCCCATCCTCGCATTTCATCACCCAGACACCGCATAGACTGACTGGGCAAAGAAAAAACCGCGGTTGCGGTTTTAAAAGGCTTCAATACAGGAAAGTAACTGTGCAAAGGAATCGATACGGGCATCGTAATGTTCGACCTCGCCAAAGCCATACGACGCATAAATAAAGGGAATCTGCGCCAGTACACATGCCTCCTGATCTTTTTTCGTATCGCCGATGTAGACAGCGCGCTCGATTTGATTGCGTTGCATTACCAGACGGATGTTTTCTCCCTTGACCAGATGCGTACGCCCATACATCTCAAAATCGGTAAAATAGGAACCGATCTCGTGCGCCGCAAACATCGCCTGCACATAGCCGTCGTCGGCATTGGTGACGATCATCAGCGGATGCTCCTTCGCTAACACGCGCAGCGTCTCCTCCACCTGCGGATACAGAATGCCGCCATGCTTTGCGAGGTAGGTGTTTTCGTGTGCCATGCAGCGCTTGGTGATGTCCAAACGCTCTGCAAGCTCCAGCTGCGGAAACAGCGCATCGGCAATCTCTTCGATCTCCAACCCCATGATGTTAACGATGTCTTGCTTGGTGAGATAGTTTTCCCATCCCATGCTTTGATACAGGTATTCGTTGTAGGCCGCCGTCACTGCGTCGGTTGAATTCCACAGCGTGCCGTCCATATCAAAAATCATGCAAATCTTTTCTTGTTTCATAACGATCTCCTCTTGTAAAAAAGCAGCCCGATGGACTGCCTTTCGCTTATTTCAGGTCCAGAATTTTTACGTCGTAAGGCTCTTCCACATTGGCGATATGAACGACCTCATTCACCTTGTGATCCATCAGCGCGACTGCCAAAGGCGTGATGTTGGACAGCCGCCCGTTGAGCGGGTCCGCCTCGATAGAACCGACAATCGTATAGGTTTCCTCACTGTTGTCGCTGAGATCGAGGATCGTTACCGTCGAACCCAATGTGACCGCCTTTGAGGAGACTGCCTCCTTGTCTCCTGCGATGATTACCGCATTGGAAATCATGTTTTCCAGCTCGCGGATACGCGCTTCTACCTGCGCTTGATGATCACGCGCCGCATCATAATCGGCATTCTCGCTCAAGTCGCCCTGTGCACGTGCCTCTTGCAGCTCTACGATGACCTCCTGACGCACAACATGGATCAAATTGTCCTGTTCCTTTTGCAGCTCTTCCAAGCCCTCTTTTGTGACATAAAACTTATGTTCGTTTTCCTGAGCCATTGTATCACTCCTATTCGCTCGGTATTATACCATGTTTTACGAGAATTTCAAACTACTATTTCAAGGCTAGAACACCAATTCGAGCTCCTCTTGCAGCTGCAAATGCTCCTCATAGCTCTTGCTGTAATACACCTTGCCTGCATCTCCCTTGACTCCGTTGACATCCGCGATGAAATAATAGTAATCACTGCTTTGCGGATGCAGCACTGCATTGAGCGCCTCTTCTCCCGGATTGACGATCGGACCGATCGGTAATCCCTCGTGCAGATAAGTGTTGTAAGGAGAATCGACGTCCGTGCTTGCCTCACAGGTGCGCCAGCTATCCTCATCAGAGCGATCCAGGTCATCATAAAGCGCATAGCAGACCGTCACCGTCGACTGCAGCGGCATACCGCTCTCTAAGCGATTGTAGAAAACGCCCGCGATCATCTGCATATCTGAAGCAGCGGACGCTTCATACTGCACGATGCTGGCTAACGTGATCAACTCGTGAAGCGATTGTCCGCTGCCGTTGATGTCCTGCTCATATTTCGCATAAATATCCGCAAAATGATCCAGGAATGTTCGGGTGACCTCATCTGCGCTCGCATCCTTATCAAAGGAATACGTCTCCGGAAACAGATAGCCCTCCAGTTTTACCCGATATGCATCGTTATTCAGCGCTGCTTCATCCAAAAACGGATAGTCCTTCGCCAGCGTCTCGATATAAGACGCATCATTCCACAATGCGAGGATCTCCTCATCATCAATGCCTAAGCTCTCCTCGATCTGCTTGGCATAATCCTTTGCCCAGCGGCCCTCCGGAAAAGTGATCAGCAGCTGGTCGGTACGCGCCTGTGTCGGATCGTTGAGCACCTTTAAAATCTCATCGGTCGACATCTGATCGTTGAGCACAAAGATACCGGCCATATTCTGCGTCTGATTGGAGATGCGTGCATGCAGGGAGGCAAACGTGCTGCTCTTAATCAACTCTTCCTCTTGCAGGCGTTTCAACACAACGTCCATTGTCTCCCCTTCCTCGACGACAAAGACGACATCCTGTCTGCGCTTATTGACCGGCGACAGCTCGTTGAGATAAAACGCGTAACAGCATCCAAGCAACACGACCAACGCCGCCGCAGTGATCAGTGCAATCTTTTTTTTCTTACTCAGCTTCTTCATCTTCGACAAACGCTCCAATCACTTCCTCGATCATCGCCCACTCCTCGTCGCTTTCGATCGGCAGCAGGCTGCCCTCCTCATCATAAGCCGAGGCATACACCTCGCCCTCTCCTTGATCAGGGTCCTCAAAGACGACATATTTGCGCTGATACTCCTCGTTATCAAAGGTGAACAGTATCGTCATGCGCTTCTCGTTTCCGTTTTCATCCACTACATAAAGACTGTTTGAATCCAGCATAAGCATCCTCCTAATTCATAGAAAGGGGCCTCATCAGCCCCTGTTTGAATAATCCAAATAACTTTGAAGTATTTGAACCGCAGCCATCTGATCAATGACTTTTTTTCGTTTCTTGCGGGAAACGTCTCCCTCTAACAGCACTCGGTTGGCGGCAACCGTCGTCAGTCGTTCATCCCACAGCACGACCTTGGCGCCGCTTTCCTCTAAACGCTTTGCAAATGCGATCGAGATTTCTCCCCGCTCACCGACATCGCCGTTCATGTGCTTGGGCAAACCCAGTACGATCGTGTTTGCACCTTCCTGCTTCGTCAGCGCCATCGCCTGACTCAGCGCGTCCTCATAGTCATCACTCGCAAAGCGAATCGTTGTCAGCGCGCGGGCGATCATCCCCAAGGGATCGCTGATGCTGACACCGAGCGTCTTGCTGCCGAGGTCAAATCCCAGCAGTCTATTCATTTTCCTCCAAGTATGCTCTTACGAGCTCCTCGATGATTTCATAGCGCTCTACGCTTTGAATGATCGTACGGGCATTTTTGTGCGAAGAGATGTAGGCAGGATCGTTAGAGATCAAATATCCGGCTAACTGATTCACAGAATTGTAACCCCGCTCTTCCAAGGCCTCCTGAACCAAACGCAGCACATGCTTGATCGTATCGCGTCTGAGATCCTCCGAACGAAACGACATCGTCTCAGTAATATCCTTCATACGCTTACCTCCTGTTATGTCCATAGCACTATTCTACCCTATTTTCTGTTAAATTGAAAGAGTTTCCCTCAGCATATTTTCAATGGCCGCAAACGCCTCCGGCAGCTTTTCCGCCTGCTTGCCGCCGGCCTGTGCCAGATCCGGCTTCCCTCCGCCGTTACCGCCGCAGATCATCGCCGCCTGTTTAACGAGATCACCGCAGCGCACGCCGGCAGCGATGGCTCCCTTGCCCGCACCGGCAACAAAGACGAGCTTGCCATCGTTGATGGCGGCGAGGAATACGACGCCGTTTTCCTTTTGCGCCTTGATGTTAGCGGCAATATCCTTCAATGCCTTCGCCTCGACGCCTTCCAAGCGCTCGATCAGCACCTCGCCCTTGCCAAGGGGACGCAGCTGATGAACGAGATCATTGGCCTTTAATGCAAAGATCTGGTTCTTGAGCTGAGCGCATTCCTTTTGTGCATCCGCAAGCTCTTTTACAAGCTGCGCGCTTTTTTCCTCTACCTGCGTGATACCTTTGAGCTTCATGTGATGCGCGATGTTCATCAGCGTCTGCTGATTGGCCGCAAATTCCTCATAAGCCGCATATCCGCTCTTTGCCGTGATACGGCGTACACCGGAGCCGATGCTCTCCTCAGATACGATCTTGCACAATCCGATCTGATTGGTATTATCCACATGACAGCCGCCGCAGAATTCACAGGAGACATCTCCCATCGTCACGACGCGGACAACATCGCCGTATTTTTCATCGAACAGCGCCGTCGCATTGCGTTTCTTCGCCTCTTCGATCGGCAGCTCCTCCTTAATGACCGCATAACCCTGCGTAATGTAACGGTTGACGAGCGCCTCAATCTCTGTCAACTGTTCCTCACTGATTTTTTCAAAATGGGTAAAGTCAAAGCGCAGGTACTCCGGGCAGTTATAAGAGCCCGCCTGTGCGATATGAGCGCCGATCACCTGTTTTAACGCGCTTTGCAGCAGATGGGTGCAGGAGTGGTTGGCCGTCGTCTGCATTCGTTTTGCCTTATCCACACACAAATGCAGCGCATCGCCCACATGCAGCGTTCCCTGGGTAACGACGACATGATGCAGCGGCTGTCCGTGCGGCGCTTTATGCACCTCGTCTACCTCGGCGGCAATACCGGCGCCCATGATCGTTCCGCAATCGCCGATCTGTCCGCCGCTCTCCGCATAGAAGCAGGTGCAGTCAAAGATCACATGCCCTTCGTCATCAAGCTGTTCCACATGCTTGCCGTCTTTGAACATCGCGATGATCTTTCCCTCGCAGCAGAGCTGCTCATAGCCGACAAAGGCGCTGCTCGTTTCAAAATTCATCAGATCCGCCGCCTGTGAACCCATCGAGTTGAGATCGCCGCGCGCCGCGCGGGCACGCTCTTTCTGCAAGCGCATCTCCTCGTCAAATTCCTCCTGGCACACCTGCAAGCCATGCTCATTTGCAATCTCCGCCGTCAGCTCGTATGGAAAGCCATAGGTATCATAGAGACGGAAGACGACCTTGCCGCTGAGCATGCCATCTTTCGCTTTGGCCATCTCTTCACCCAGCAGCCGTTCCCCGTTGGCTAACGTCTTATGGAAGGTTTCCTCTTCGATACGAACGAGGTTCTCATTATATGCGACCTTTTCCATCAGGTATGGATAGAAATCTTGCATCTGCTCGGCGACCACCGATACCAGCTGATACATAAACGGCTTGTCGATTCCCAGCTTGATGCCATAACGCACCGCCCGGCGCAGGACACGGCGCAGCACGTATCCGCGTCCGTTATTGGAGAAGTTCGCACCGTCACTGAGCGCAAAGGTCACAGTGCGGATATGGTCCGCTATGACGCGGTAAGCCATCTTGTACTCCCCTTCATAGGGATATTTTGCGAGTTTTTGTGTCGCATGGATGATCGGCAGAAACAAATCCGTATCGAAATTCGTCTCACCGCCCTGAATCAAAGATACCAAACGCTCTAATCCCATGCCGGTATCGATGTTCTTCTGCGGCAGCTCCTTGTACTCTTTGCGCGGCAATTCCGGCTTGCAGTCATATTGCGAGAAGACGACGTTCCACACCTCAATGTAGCGGTCGTTCTCGATCTCCTCAAAAAACAGGCGCTCTCCTAACCCCTGCGGGTCATACGCCTCGCCGCGGTCATAGAAGATCTCCGAGTCCGGTCCGCCCGGCCCCTCGCCGATCTCCCAAAAGTTATCATCGGTACGCAGGATGTGAGAAGGGTCGACGCCGCATTCCTCGCTCCAAATGCGATACGCCTCATCGTCGTCGGTATAGACGGAGACGTAGAGCTTCTCCTTTGGAAAGCCGATCCACTTAGGGTCGGTCAAAAATTCCCAAGCGAAGTGAATCGCCTCTTTTTTAAAGTAATCGCCGATGGAAAAGTTTCCCAGCATCTCGAAGAACGTGTGATGCCTAGCGGTCTTTCCCACATTTTCTATATCGTTGGTGCGAATCGACTTCTGCGCGTTGGCGATGCGGTTGCACTTCGGCTTCTCCGTGCCGTCAAAATACTTTTTCAATGCCGCCACGCCGGCGTTGATCCAAAGCAATGTCGGATCGTTGTGCGGAACCAGGGAAGCTCCCGGCTCGATCATGTGGCCATGCTGTGCAAAATAGTCGAGAAACATCTGGCGCACTTGGTTTCCAGTCAACTGTTTCATTTTCCGTTTCCTCCTTACAATAAAAAAACGTCCCCTCTCCAGGAACGTAATCGATACGCGGTACCATCCTAGTTCATCTTGCGATGCCCTCTATGCCGTTATCCCGCTGACCAGCGTCTGACTCCAAAGTAGCTGTTCTCCCTCATCGTCAGAAAGCTTGCACCAACCGCTTTTTCTCTGCGCTGCCCGATCAGGGGTACTTTTCTTTTTCATCGTCAGGTTATCGAACAGTTGTAATTCTAGCATAATCGGCGCCGATAATCAATCGTTTATGAACAGAAAAAGAGCAGAAACCATAGGAGTGCAACACATGTGTTATGACTGAATGCATAAAAAGCTAACCCCCTTTTCTTTTTCTGATCTTCACATGCGAAACAATGCCTTCAAAAAAAGAGCACTGTGATCAGTGCTCCATGCAGTCGCACACCTTTCGGTATGCGCGGTGCGCTTTACGCGACATCTTCTTTTGGTTTTTGTGCATGATATGCGCCATCTCGTCAATCTCTTCCTCGTTTGCATAGCCGAGATACGCACCCATCACCAAACCGATGCCCAGCGCTACGATACATTTGTTCATCATATCAACTCCTCGCTGTTAGTATGCGAAAAGCCTGCTTGATTATACATCAAATTCTCGCGGCGACAGCGACGTATCCGGTTCAAAAAAACGAGTCAGCTGATCGATCAATCCGGTGTAGCGTTCGTTGTGATCGCTCTTTTGTAACGCCTGTTGAAATAAATCCATATCTCCCATCAGCACCAATCCGTTTTTCGCGCGGGTGATCGCAGTATAGAGCAAACGGCGGTTGAGCATAAACGCATACTCCGGTACAATCGGCAATATGACGATAGGATACTCGTTTCCCTGCGATTTATGAATAGAGATACAATACGCATGCGTCAAATAATACAGTGTTTCCTGCATGTATTCGACGATTTGATCGTCAAACGCCACCGTGATGCACGCACCCTGGATACCGTCTGCATTCGCCTCAGCGATTTCGATGATCTCACCGATGTCGCCGTTATACACGTCGTCTTCACGCATGTTGCGAAGCTGAAGCACCTTATCGCCTTCACGAAACACACGGGCGCCGACGCTCAATTCCCGTTTATGCTCAGCTGCGGGATTTAACAGCGATTGCAGATCGCGGTTAAGCACGTCGATTCCACAGCCGCCCTGATACTTCGGTGCCAGCACCTGCACATCTTTTGCTTGAAAGCCGCTTTGCAAAGCGTTTTCCACAACCTTCAGCAATCCCTTGCGCAGCTGGGCCGGCGTACATTCGATAAAGGTAACGTCGTTCTCAAAGACGAGCGGCGTTTGCTCGCGGATCGCACAGGCAAGAGAAGCGATACCGCTGCCCTGCGCCTGACGATAGATGCGCTGCAAGGAATACAGCGGAAAGCGCTTGGAGGCGATCAGATCATACAGGACGCGCCCGTTGGAAACGCTAGGCAGCTGATCGTAATCGCCGATCACCATCAGTTTCGCATGGTAAGGGATTCCCTTTAACAGCTGGGCAAACAGACGGTTATCCACCATGGAAAACTCATCGACGATCAAGACGTCGCAGTGCAATGGATCTTTTTCATCGACCAAAAACGTATTGCTCTCCAAATCCCATTTCAAAAGCGAGTGGATGGTAGAGGCAGGATAGGAGCTCAGTTCGCTTAAACGCTTGCTCGCCCTGCCTGTCGGCGCCGCCAATAAGATCTCATCATCGGGATACAGACGCTGATACAGCAGTAAGATTCCGCGGATGGTCGTCGTCTTACCGGTGCCCGGACCGCCGTTGAGAATGAGAAACGAATGAGAGAAGAAATTAATGATCGCTTCAATCTGGCGCTCATCATAGCGAATGGCAAGCTCCTGCTCGATTGCGCGAATGCCCTCCATCAGCACTTCCTGCGGCGGATGATCGCATGTCTCGCTCATCCTTTTCAGCTTGGCGGCGATCGTTGTCTCCGCCGCATACTGATGCTGCTCGTACAGGCGATCCTCCCATGCGACTACCGCCCCCATTTCACACAGCTGATGAAGCCCTTTCTCCGCGATCGTTTCATCACTCAGGCGATGGGCAGCCGTTTGCAAAAACAAATCTTTGGGAAGATAGGTCGAACCACTTTGAAAACAGAGTTGTTTTAACAGATCCAACAGCTGTGCCGGCAGATGCGAAGGCGGTGAGGAAAGCGGACTAAGACAGGCGGCCAAACGCTCACAAGCACGCAAAGAGAATCCCTCGATCTCAAAAAAAGGACGATACGGATCTGCTTTCAGCTCCTGTGCAAACGACTCGCCGTAAACCTGTTCCAATCGGCTGATCTGCTTGGCATTGATTCCCCCGGCAAGCAAACGGGCATAGGTATCATCAAAGACGGAAGTAGCGCGAAGCCCCTCCATGATCGCCTGTTTTTTCTTTTCGTTCATGCCCTCTACTTGATTCAGCACATCGCTGTCCTCACGGATCGCATCAATCACCTGCGTTCCTAAAGTATCGACAATGCGCTTGGCGATAACCTTGCCGATACCGGGAAAGTGCGCACTGCAAAAAAAGCGAATGAGCATCTCCGCATCGCTGGCGACCACGCGCTCACAGCTGTGCAGCTGCAGCTGCATCCCATATTTGTAATGCTGCACATACACGCCCTGCAATCGATAGAGAACCTCGCGCTCCAGCTCTTTGACATAACCGACTGCAACAAAATTGGCATGCGTGTCATCACTTCGTTCAAAACGAGCGACCGTGTAGTGATTCTCTGAGTTATGAAACAAGACAAAAGTACACTTCGCCGTTATTTCAATCAGCTGTTCTTCCATGTGTCTGCCCCTGTCTGTTTGCGCTGCTCTTTGTTCACAGCTGCCTGACGACGAATCTTCTCTTCTATGTTTTCACCGGCGATAAACACGTGTTCGATCACCCCGCCGCCCAGGCACTCTTCCCCTTGATAGAAGACCGCCTCCTGACCGCAGGTGACCGCGGAAACCTTCTGCGGATAGCGCACGAATACGCTCGTCTCGTCCAAAAAACGAATGAGGACATCATGATCTTGCTGGCGATAACGAAATTTTGCAGTACAGGCATAATCTCCCTGCGGCTTTAGATCCGGAAACCAATGCATACCGCTGACGATGCAGCTGTCACTCAAGAGCCACTCTCCCTCATCGCCATTGCATACATACAAGATATTTCGCTCTACATCCTTGCCGACGACAAACCAAGGCCCCATGTTTCCGCCGATGCCAAGCCCCTTGCGCTGGCCGATCGTATAGTAGAGAACTCCGATGTGGCGTCCGAGAATCAAACCGCTGCCAATGTCGACAATATCTCCCTCCTTACTAGGAAGATAGTTCTGTAAAAACTGCCGAAAGTTACGTTCCCCGATAAAACAGATACCGGTGGAATCCTTTTTTGAGGAAACGGAATCCAGCTGCAGGCGACTTGCAATCTCGCGCACCTCTTTCTTTTGCAGATCTCCAATCGGGAACAAGGTATGGGCAAGCGCTTCTCTTGGCATCTGGCATAGGAAATAGGTTTGATCTTTATTGTTATCTAACCCACGTAACAAACGCGCATAAGGCGCTTGATGATCTACGCGCGCATAATGACCGGTTGCGACCGTATCAAATCCCATCGATCGCGCATAATCGAAAAAAGCTTTAAACTTAATATGCTGATTGCATAAAATATCCGGATTGGGCGTACGACCGCGCTGATATTCCGACAGGAAGACGGAGAAGACATCATTCCAGTACTCTTTGACGAAATCAACGCGCAGCAGCGGCAACTGCAGCTGCTGTGCAACTTTTTGGGCATCTGCATAATCCTGTTCCTGCGGGCAGACATCCTCTTGAATCGTCGGATTCCCCAGGATGTCATTATTCGCATAGGCGTCCCAATTCCGCATGAAAGCACAGGTCACATCATATCCCTGCTCTTTGAGGCGAACTGCTGCCACAGCAGAATCCACACCTCCGGATAATCCTAATAAAACCTTCATAACAAATGTTCTCTCCCTTCCCTTATGATCTTTCACAATCCACATCAATCGAACCAAACAAAACCAAAGAAACCCGGGAAACCCGGTGTTTTCTTCTTTCTGCATTCATCCTCTACAAATGAAAGAAGCGCACAGAAAGCCTTTGCACATCATAGAGGGCAAACATCCAGAAGAAAATGAAACAAGGGGTTTCCATCAAAGGCTGTAAAAAACCTATGCCCCTATTATAGCGTAAAGGCAGAAAAAAAGCGATCGAATAGGATCGCTTCGTTAAGGAAAGAGACCGGCAACGTGCTGTCTTCGCAGGGGCTTGCCCAACTATTGTCGCCGCTGGAATGCTTAACTTCTGTGTTCGGTATGAGTACAGGTGTCTCCACTCCGCTATCATCACCGGATCTCTTCCTTTGAGAGTTAACCTCTCAAAACCAAATAACAGCTCCTACATCTCCAGATCAAGTCCTCGACCGATTAGTATCAGTCAACTCCACATATCACTATGCTTCCATCCCTGACCTATCTACCTCGTCGTCTTCAAGGGGTCTTACTACTTTCGTATGGGAGATCTCATCTTGGAGTAGGCTTCGCGCTTAGATGCTTTCAGCGCTTATCCCTTCCCTGCTTAGCTACCCGGCCGTGCATCTGGCGATACAACCGGTACACCAGCGGCAGGTCCATCCCGGTCCTCTCGTACTAAGGACAGCTCTCCTCAAATCTCCTACGCCCACAACAGATAGGGACCGAACTGTCTCACGACGTTCTGAACCCAGCTCGCGTACCGCTTTAATGGGCGGACAGCCCAACCCTTGGAACCGAATCCAGCTCCAGGATGCGATGAGCCGACATCGAGGTGCCAAACCTCGCCGTCGATGTGAACTCTTGGGCGAGATCAGCCTGTTATCCCCAGGGTAGCTTTTATCCGTTGAGCGACGGCCCTTCCATTCGGCACCGCCGGATCACTAATCCCGACTTTCGTCCCTGTTCGAGTTGTTGCTCTCACAGTCAAGCACGCTTCTGCATTTGCACTCGCCGATTGATTTCCATCCAATCTGAGCGTACCTTTGGGCGCCTCCGTTACTCTTTGGGAGGCGACCGCCCCAGTCAAACTGCCCACCTGACACTCTCCCCATACCCGTACAGGGCACTAGGTTAGAACTCCGATCAAACAAGAGTGGTATCCCAACGTCGACTCCTCCTACACTGGCGTGCAGGTCTCTCAGTCTCCCACCTATCCTGTACATGCTTCATCAAAATTCAATATCAGGCTACAGTAAAGCTCCATGGGGTCTTTCCGTCTAGTTGCGGGTAACCTGCATTTTCACAGGTACTAAGATTTCACCGAGTCTGCTGCCGAGACAGCGCCCAAATCGTTACGCCTTTCGTGCGGGTCAGAACTTACCTGACAAGGAATTTCGCTACCTTAGGACCGTTATAGTTACGGCCGCCGTTCACCGGGGCTTCGGTTCATTGCTTCATCTTTCGATTAACAACTCCCCTTAACCTTCCGGCACCGGGCAGGCGTCACCCCCTATACTTCGTCTTGCGACTTCGCAGAGAGCTGTGTTTTAGTTAAACAGTCGCTTGGGCCTCTTCGCTGCGGCTCTTTCTCAAGAGCACTCCTTCTCGCGAACTTACGGAGTCTTTTTGCCGAGTTCCTTGGCAACAGTTCTCTCGCTCACCTTAGGATCCTCTCCTTGCCCACCTGTGTCGGTTTTGGTACGGGCCGCATAAAGATTATCGCTAGAAGCTTTTCTTGGAAGCTGGCCTCATATGCTTCGCTACTTGCCGAAACGTTCGCTTACCTATCACGCTCTGCATCCCGTGCACGCATTTCACTTTGCACCTGCTGCTTCGCTTCGCCCTAAATCCATTCATAGGGTCATACTAGCCTTCTCCGTCACTCCATCACTCTTTATACGGGTACAGGAATATCTGCCTGTTTTCCATCCACTACGCCTTTCGGCCTCGCGTTAGGTCCCGACTTACCCGGGGCGGACGAACCTTCCCCCGGAATCCTTGGGCTTTCGGTGTGCAGGATTCTCACCTGCATCTCGCTACTCACACCGGCATTCTCACTTCCATGCTCTCCACCATTCCTTGCAGTATGGCTTCCCCGTGCATGCAACGCTCCCCTACCACTTATCCTTTAGATAAATCCGCAGCTTCGGTAGTATGCTTAGCCCCGGTACATTTTCGGCGCAGGGTCACTCGACTAGTGAGCTGTTACGCACTCTTTCAAGGATGGCTGCTTCTGAGCCAACCTCCTAGTTGTCTGTGCATCCCCACATCCTTTTCCACTTAGCATACATTTTGGGACCTTAACTGGCGGTCTGGGCTGTTTCCCTCTTGACCATGGACCTTATCACCCACAGTCTGACTGCCGGATATTTCCCTTATGGCATTCGCAGTTTGATTATACTCAGTACACCGGGATGGCGCCATCGTACATTCAGTGCTCTACCTCCATAAGTCTTCCTCCGACGCTAGCCCTAAAGCTATTTCGGGGAGAACCAGCTATCTCCGGGTTCGATTGGAATTTCTCCCCTAGCCACAACTCATCCGCCAACTTTTCAACGGTGGTCGGTTCGGTCCTCCATTCAGTTTCACCTGAACTTCAACCTGGTCATGGCTAGATCACCCGGTTTCGGGTCTACGATGACCTACTTTCGCCCTGTTCAGACTCGCTTTCGCTTCGGCTCCGCGTCTCCCGCTTAACCTCGCACTTCATCGTAACTCGCCGGTTCATTCTACAAAAGGCACGCCATCACCCTTTAACGGGCTCTGACTTCTTGTAGGCATACGGTTTCAGGTTCTCTTTCACTCCGCTCCCGCGGTTCTTTTCACCTTTCCCTCACGGTACTCGTTCACTATCGCTCACTTGGTAATATTTAGCCTTGACGGATGGTCCCGCCTGCTTCCGACTAGATTCCTCGTGTCTCGCCGTACTCAGGATCCCACTTCGCTTCTCTCAGGCTTCGCTTACGGGACTCTCACCCTCTTCGGTATGCCTTCCCATGCATTTCTGCTGCCTTCAATCTTGCTACTTACGTGGTCCTTCAACCCCTGCCCTAAGGCAGGTTTGGGCTCCTCCCCTTTCGCTCGCCGCTACTTAGGGAATCACTGTTGTTTTCTTTTCCTCCGGGTACTTAGATGTTTCAGTTCCCCGGGTTCCTCCCTCACATCCTATGTGTTCAGATGTGGGTGACATCCTATGACAGATGCCGGGTTCCCCCATTCGGATATCGACGGATCTTTGCGTCCTTACCGCTCCCCGTCGCGTTTCGCCGTTCGGTGCGTCCTTCTTCAGTTCCAAGTGGCCAGGCATTCGCCGTACGCCCTTCCTTACTTGATCTTTCTTTTCGTGTTTTCCGAGATTTCTTCTTCTGTTTAACACTCAGTGTCTTCCTACAACTTTTCGTTATAGACCTTCTGTTATGTCTTTGCTGTTATTCGGTTTTCAAAGATCAACTTCTGAGAGGTTCACCTCTCAAAACCAAACAGGAAACTTTTTCTCTTTCTCCTTAGAAAGGAGGTGATCCATCCCCACGTTCCCGTAGGGATACCTTGTTACGACTTAACCCCAGTCATCAGCTCTACCTTCGACGGCTCACTCCTTTCGGTTGTGCCACCGGCTTCGGGTATCTCCGACTCCCATGGTTTGACGGGCGGTGTGTACAAGGCCCGAGAACGTATTCACCGCGACATGCTGATTCGCGATTACTAGCGATTCCAACTTCATGAAGTCGAGTTGCAGACTTCAATCCGAACTGGGACGGCCTTTCTGAGATTCGCTTGCATTCACATGCTCGCCGCTCTTTGTAGCCGCCATTGTAGTACGTGTGTAGCCCAGATCATAAGGGGCATGATGATTTGACGTCATCCCCACCTTCCTCCGGTTTGTCACCGGCAGTCTCGCATGAGTCCCTAACTTAATATTGGTAACATGCGACAAGGGTTGCGCTCGTTGCGGGACTTAACCCAACATCTCACGACACGAGCTGACGACAACCATGCACCACCTGTCTCCCTGTTAACCTCTAACATATCTCTATGCCTTCGCAGGGGATGTCAAGACCTGGTAAGGTTCTTCGCGTTGCTTCGAATTAAACCACATACTCCACCGCTTGTGCGGGCCCCCGTCAATTCCTTTGAGTTTCACACTTGCGTGCATACTCCCCAGGCGGAGGACTTATTGCGTTAACTGCAGCACTGAGTTCCCCCAACACTTAGTCCTCATCGTTTACGGCGTGGACTACTAGGGTATCTAATCCTATTTGCTCCCCACGCTTTCGTGCTTCAGTGTCAGTTGCAGGCCAGGCGACCGCCTTCGCCACCGGTGTTCCTCCATATATCTACGCATTTTACCGCTACACATGGAATTCCGTCGCCCTCTCCTGCTCTCTAGCTCGACAGTTTCCAGAGCCAACAGCGGTTGAGCCGCTCCCTTTTACTCCAGACTTATCGTGCCACCTACGCACCCTTTACGCCCAATCATTCCGGATAACGCTCGCCACCTACGTATTACCGCGGCTGCTGGCACGTAGTTAGCCGTGGCTTTCTGGTAAGATACCATCACTCGCATATCATTCCCTATATGCGCCTTTTTTCTCTTACAACAGAGCTTTACGATCCGAAGACCTTCTTCACTCACGCGGCATTGCTCGTTCAGGGTTTCCCCCATTGACGAAAATTCCCTACTGCTGCCTCCCGTAGGAGTTTGGGCCGTGTCTCAGTCCCAATGTGGCCGTGCACCCTCTCAGGCCGGCTACGCATCATCGCCTTGGTCAGCCGTTACCTCACCAACTAGCTAATGCGCCGCAGGTCCATCCAGCTCCAGAGCCTTGGCTCTTTTCATGAAGTTGAGATGCCTCTTCTTCACCTATCCGGTCTTAGCTGTCGTTTCCAACCGTTATCCCGGTGATCTGGGCAGGTTCCCTACGTGTTACTCACCCGTTCGCCACTGAGATTACTTCAAAAGCAAGCTTCCTCAATAATCTCCGTTCGACTTGCATGTATTAGGCATGCCGCCAGCGTTCATCCTGAGCCAGGATCAAACTCTCCATTTGTTTGTCTGTCTCTTTTTCTAAACACTGTCTCTTTTCTCTACAGCGTCTTTTCTTTCTTTATCCGGACTTCTTGTCCTTCTTTTTTTGAATTGACGTTTCCTGTTTGGTTTTCAAAGATCAACCGCACTGCATTCGCTGTGTGCTTCGTTATATTACCACTTCCTTTTTCACCTGTCAATCCTTTTTTCTCTTTTCTTTTCCTTTTTTCGCCTCATTTCATAATTTTAATAATTACCCCCTCTTTATATACCAGAATTTGGAAATCTTCTCTAGGTTATCTTATGTACATCCATCGACAATGTGAAAAATTAACCGTGAATTGCTCGGCGAACTTCACTGTCAAAGCGTCTTTTTCTTTGTTATAGAAGGTGGAAGCAAGGTCTTGCCCCTCCATACATTTTTATAATCAAGCGTTTTCGTTCATCCTGCCACCAAAGATGAACAATGCACATTTGATTCCCATTGATCTCTTTTTGCTTTGATCGCCCTTTTGCGGAATTTTTGCAGAAGATGTGCCACGCTGAGTGCATTGCCTTCCTCTTATGGCAATCTAATGATATTCCTTCTTCATAGCATGACTGCCGTCCTCTTGCATAACGAATGAAAAAAAGTGATGCTGTAGAAATTTACAGCATCACTCCTCTTATACAACAAACCGCTTGATTTGTTTCTTCCACAATGGTGCCCGAGGCCGGACTCGAACCGGCACGGTATCGCTACCGACGGATTTTGAGTCCGTTGCGTCTACCAGTTTCACCACTCGGGCATTGCTCGTATATAATAGCAAACAATCCATTGTTTTGCAAGACCTTTCTGCATTATTTACCACTCTATTTTTCACCTTTCCCTCACCTAAAGAAATGAGCAGGCCCTATCTCAGCTAAATCATCACATTCTATATTATATGACCTGCATACCAAAGACGATAGAGTATCGCTGCTCGCCATATTCGCAGAAAAGTTTTACGAGCCAGCGACAATTTCCGCCATCTGCGCCTCGCTGATCTTGTCCTCACGCACCATCGCCTCCAAGACAATCCGCTGCTTATCCCGTGCCTGCGTCATATGGTCACTCAGCTGGAAATTGCTTGGCGACTGCGGGATTCCCGCCAACAGACTCGCTTCATCCAATGTCAGCTCCGCAGGCTCCTTGCCAAAATAACCGTTCGCCGCTGCGCGTATGCCGATGTATCCATCTCCGTAATTGATAACATTGAGATATAACTCCAGGATTTCATCCTTTTCATAGCCGCTTTCCAACTCATAAGTCAAAAACGCTTCAGTGATCTTGCGCGTTAGCGACGTATCATAAAATAAACCGTAAAGATTTTTGCAGAGCTGCTGAGAAATCGTACTTCCTCCGCTCGGATCGCCAATGCCAAATAAATTGCTCAATACCGCCCTTGCAACACCGGCCAGATCCACACCGTTATGGCTATAAAAATTTTTATCTTCCACACTGATCGTCGCATCGATGACATAAGGGGAAATCTCATCGAGAGAGACATAATTTTCCTGTGCCCGCGCCTCTTCCACCAGCGTGTCTAACGGGTGCTCCTGCGACAGACGCTGATAGTCGCTGTGTCCCTGATAGATCAACACGGCGCTGCCGACGATGGCGACAAGCAATATCACAGTGAACAGCGCTTTTAACAATCGTTTCATTCGATCACCCTCTTTTCCCTGTCTTTCACCCTCAGTATAGCACTATTTCATTGGACACAGGGCAAACCTTGTCAAATTGTAAGATTAGCAAATTAACTTCGATGTCTGATCACCTGATGGCATTGCTCACTATCCTTTCTAAAAAAATTAGAGAATACAGGTACGTTTGTCCCCTCTATCCCTCTGTCACGCGATCAGCAGGCATCAAAAATCGTTTTTTAAGCGATGTGCGAAAAATACAGTCTCTCATCTTTGAAAGATGCCTTTCGATATGTCGATGACATCCCACACACAATCCTCTCCCCACATCCGATGAGCAAAAGAAAAGCACAGTTCCCTGTGCTCATCGATTTGCGTTTACGGATTTCATGATCTGCTTGATCTGCGCTTCCGACGGTTTTCTACCCATCTGCAGGAACATTGCACGGATCATCTTCTCATTGATCGGCGGATTTTCTTTCAACTCCTTTTCAAATTTTTTTCTTGTGAAATAAAATCCTAAAAATCCTCCTATAAGCAATCCAATCAGTGTACATCCAATGGATAACCCTAAATCGAAACTCATTATGTACTCCTCCTAACACTTAAGGATATTTTACTATTATTTTTTCTTAATGACAATAGATAAATACAACAAACTGTCAATCTGACACTCACTCTTGCGCCCCTTCCCGACATTTTCCATCTGAGAAAACACAACGCAGAGAGGCGTTTGCACAGGACATGCTGTTTACACAAGAATCCAGCAGCGGTAATGGCGGCACAAAAAATCAAGCCACGGATTATCTGAAGAACTCATCATTTCCACATAGCGTTTGTTTACCTTTAACGTCCATCCCTGCTCTCTTGCGCAGCTGACAAGCGTCAGTTCTTCTTCTCGACGCTGTATTTGAGGCACCTCAAAAAAACGGGCGGCACTCTCTGCAAGCTTGATCGCATCTACCGCAAGCACCATGCACTCCTCTTCATCCAAAGCCGCAATTTCATCAATCACCCTCACATGCTCCTTTATGAACGGATAGAAGCTCTGATTGATGATGTAAAATCTCATCGTCATCACCCTGATCAGCATAGCAGAGTTGCTCCTCGTTTTGTGTCGAAAGCGGGCGAGGCTTCGCTCTTTGATATTCGACCAACAGAACCGAGCTGAGGATGCAGGCGCCGCCCAGGATCATCGGCAGAGTGATTTCCTCATGCAGCAGCAAAAAAGAAAAAATGCTGGCAAACAGGGCTTCCATGGAAAGGATCAGCGATGCGCTAGAGGCATTTGTATATTTTTGAGCTGCCGTCTGCAATAAAAATGCCAAACAGGTGGAGACGGCAATCAGATAAAGCGCGCTGAAAATGGCAGGCGCGCTGATAACAGCGGGCGGCGTTCCAAACAGCAAAGCGCAAAAGGTCGAGAAGATCCCTGCCATCAGCATCTGCAAAGCATTGATGACAAGCACATCCTCCCCCTTGCTCGCCCAATACAGCGCAATGATATGACAGGCAAAGAACACGGCGCAAAGCAGAGAATAGAAATCGCCGACGCCAAAAGTGAATGCATCTCCCTTCAAAGTCAGCAGTGCGATGCCGATGACACAGATCAATGAGGCGGCCACTTGCCGCGCCTTAGGGCGGCGATGGAAGATCGCCCAGCAAAGATAAGGGACGAATATGACATTGGTCGTCGTCAAAAAAGCGTTTTTGCTGGCAGTCGTTCCCTGCAAGCCAAATGTCTGAAAGGCGAAAGCCAAAAACAGAAAGATCCCGGCGATACACCCTTTTCGCATCGTTTGCTTCCCCACCTGTTTCAGCCTTGGAAAGGCGATGAGAAACGACAGCAGCGTTGAGCCGACAAAACGGATCATCAACACATAATATGGTTCAAAGCACTCTAAAGCGGCCGATGTCGCGATGAAGCCCCCGCCCCAGATCACCGTAACGATCACTAATAATATGTTGGCAGTTCCTCTCTTCATCTTATCTACTCCCCTTCGTCGTATGCAAAATCATATCATGCCCGCCTGTCTTTTTCAACCGCCATCGCCGTCGTTTCTCGTTTCCAACGCATAGAAAAAACGACACAGTCCTCGCTGCTCACACAAAGGAACCGCTTCTACATCTGCGAACGACACACGAACAGCAAAGACATGTTCCTCTCCCCATCCCAAAGATACAATCGCATAGGGAAACGGCACGTATATCTTTTCTCCCGTTTTCCTTGGCGTCTCACAGCAAATATGATAACAGCGCCCCCAGATCATCAACAGTGCATGCCTGCTTCCAATCGCTGACGATCGGACGATCATGCAAGCTTCCTTTCTAGCCGCTCTGCTCAAACAACACTCGATCATGTTTCTTTCGCCCCTCAACAAAATAAGCGGATACTGCCAAAGCTGACGGCGAATGATCCACGTATTCATCTCTTCATAGCGCTTCAACACAAACTCCCTCCTACCTATTGTATGTGCTAATCTCCTATCAGGTAAAAAGTGAACGTTTCCCTGCGATGGATCACATGATGACACATATTTTTCGCTTGCGTTTCAGCATAACTGCGCACGCCATTTCCACGTCTTTCAGCCATTTTCCTGCCATCGTCCCCACTCCATGATCCCCTGTGGATCTGTCAGATATCCTCCACACACATGATGCCGGACGATCTGCTTTCGCTCCTTTGCCTTGCGCTATACGCTTGTGCGCCTTGTCTTCACAAGCGCGGTCATTGCACTCCATTAAAAAAACGCGGCATTCCCTGCCGCGCCTCTAATTTATTCACATACCAGTTGATCGAACATGTCCTCATAGGTATTGGTCAGCTCGATGATCTCGCTGTCATTCATCACCCGCTCATGCGCATTATGCGTACCGACTGTTCCCTCATGAGCAGCGATGACCTGTCCGTTTTTAACGACGGCGACAAAAGGAACGTACATCGTCTTTTCACCCTCTTCATTTTCGGAGAGAAAATCATTGAGGTAGGAGAAGATCGTCTCCCGCACATCTCCTTGCAGCGTATATTTCTCGCCGTCATATGTCGGCGCATAAACAATAGTCAGCCCCCTCGCCTTTGCGGCCTCATTCATGATCGGAAGGGCCTCCGCGCACCATGGACAGCCGACATAGCCAAAATAGAGGATCCCGCTCTGTCCGTCTTCAAACATGGTGATCACATCTTCCATCGTTTTTTCATAAAAGACGTGCTCCGTATCGCTCAGTGTACCATAGCCGCTCATATCGGCGCGCTCACCGCTTTCCTCCACCATCTTTTCCGGACATCCTCCCTGCGCAGTGCAGGCACAAAGCAGCACAGCCAACAACACCGTCATCATTTTTTTCATCATCACACCACCATTCGTCAGATACAACAAGTATAGCATATAGTTTCCCACATTGTGAACCCATCGGGCATCTTCATAAAAGCATCACATGGTGAAACCTATCAAATGTCAAGGGATATACGTATATTTCTCTATATCTATCGCCCCTGCCATCTGTCAATGTGATATGCTTTCCTCAAATGCTTGACAAAGAAAATGAAGCAAGCAATTTTAGCTCTTTTCTCAAAAGAGAGGTGTATCGTTTTATGAAGATTGCTGATTCCATCAATATTTTGAAAGCGACATTGCTAATCCTCAAACAGGCTGATCTGCCCCTCGATGTAATCCTCTTCAAACGCTTCCTCCTGTGCATACGATGCCTGTTCAGGCGCAGGGGTGAGCAGCGGTTCATATTCGATGCGGGCAAACGGTTCATAGAAGCAGAAATCAGGCGTGTGTTTCACCGGATTGGAGAAGGTGGCATCACAGCTCATCAGCGCGATGTCCTTCATCGTCAGATAGGTGTTTTCCTCAGCGATCAGCGTAAAGGAATCGCTGAGCTGCAGGGTACGGATATGCGCAATGACAAAGGGCTTGCTCTTCATCCGTTTACAGATGCGGACACCCTTTGTCGGCCGTCCCAGCACCGGAATATCGCTGATCTTTACACGCTTCATCGCACATTGATCGCTGATGACTAACAGCTGTGCGCCGTCGTGGCGATAGATGCAGGCAGACGCCGCCAAATCACCGCCGAGATTCATCGCCTTGACCCCTTTTGCACGAGTCGAGGTTTCCGGTATGAGCGTAATCGGATAACGCGTGACATAGC
Source organism: Merdibacter sp. Marseille-QA0792 (assembly GCA_965119685.1). GTDB lineage: Bacteria > Bacillota_I > Bacilli_A > Erysipelotrichales > Erysipelotrichaceae > Merdibacter. Next base: position 1,820,569 of record OZ221971.1, read on the forward strand.
CCTCTTGCGAGGCGATCAAAATTTCATCATTCTCATAAGCGAACAAAGCGTCAACCACGCTGTCTCCCTCTTCCAGTTTGATATTGGTCATCGTCTTGCTTGTGCGGGATGACACATAATCCTTCACGGCTGTGCGCTTGATCATCCCATACTTGGTTAACGTAATCAGATAACCGGCAGTGTCAAAACGGGAGAGCACATAAGCGGCTAACAGCTTCTCTTTAGAAGTGATGCGCACACGGTCGCTGAGATGGGCGCCGATATCCTTCCACTTCGCATCTTCCAGCGCATAGACAGGCAGATAACCATAGGTGCCTGCCTCCGTAAAAAACAGCAATGTGTCGAGGGTGTTGACTTCTCGATAACCGATCAGCACATCGCCTTCCTTACAGCCGCTGAGCATATCGTTAGAAGCGTTGTAAGAACGCAAGGATACGCGCTTGGCATAGCCATCCTTGGAAATCGTACACATCACCTGCTCGCTGGCGACCATCTGCTTTTGATCGATCACCAGTTCCTCGATCTCCTCCTCAATGCATGTTCGCCGCGGCGTATCAAAGGTTTTTTGCACCTCGCGCAGTTCATCGATCATCACCCGGCGCAGACGGCGGTTATCGCCGAGGATCTCGTTGAGGTTTTCGATCTCGTTGACTAGCTGCATGTACTCCTCTTTCAACAATGTGATATCTGTATTGGACAGACGATACAGGCGCATAGTAACGATCGCTTCGGCCTGCGGCTCACTGAAGTCGAAAGCGTTCATGATCTTTGTTTTGGAATCCGCTTTATCCTTGGAGGAGCGAATGAGCGCGATGATCTCATCAAGGATGGATACCGCCTTGATCAAGCCCTCCAAGACGTGACAGCGCTTCTCTTTTTTATCTAAATCAAAGCGGCTGCGGCGCAAAACGACATCCTGACGATGAGCGATGAAAGCGTCTAACATCCCGCACAGCCCCAGCTGTACCGGACATTTGTTGACAATCGCGATGACGTTGTAGTTATAGGAAATCTGCAAGTCGGTATTTTTATAAAGATAATTGAGAATCGTTTGTGCCGAAGCGTCCTTTTTGATGTCTATGACGATGCGTAAACCGTTGCGGTCAGACTCGTCGCGCACATCCAAAATTCCCTCGATTTTCTTGTTGAGGCGAATATCGTCGATTTTCTTCACCAAAGCGCTTTTGACGACCTCATAGGGAATCTCACTGACAATCAGCTGCTGCATCGATTTACTCTGTTCGATGGCGACCTGACTGCGGACGATGACGCGCCCTTTCCCCTCTGTAAATGCCTGGCGGATTCCTTCAATGCCCTGGACGATTCCCCCTGTAGGAAAATCGGGACCCTTGACAAACTGCATCAGCTCTTCCAAGGTGCTGCCGGGATGTTGAATGCGATAAATCGCCGCATCCAGCACCTCGCCTAGGTTGTGGGGCGGAATGTTTGTCGCATAACCGGCGGCAATGCCGGTGATGCCGTTGACGAGCAGGTTGGGATAGCGGGAAGGCAGCACGGTGGGCTCCATCTTCTCATCATCGAAATTCGGCGCCCACAAAACGGTGTCTTTCTCAATATCCGCCAGCATGAAATCGGCGATTTTGGAAAGCCTCGCCTCTGTATATCGCATCGCCGCCGCCGGATCATCATCGATCGATCCGTTGTTTCCCTGCATGTCGATGAGCGGATTGGTGATCTTCCAATTCTGCGACATCCGCACCATCGCATCATAGACGCTTCTGTCTCCATGAGGATGGTAGTTGGCGATGACGTTGCCCACCGTCTTCGCCGATTTGCGATAGGGCTTCTCATAGGTGTTGCCATCTTCATACATCGAATACAGAATGCGCCGCTGTACCGGCTTTAAGCCGTCACGGGCATCAGGAAGGGCACGGTCTTGAATGATGTATTTGGAATAGCGGGCAAAACGATCGCTCATGATCTCCTCTAACGGGGTGTGGATCACATGCGAGTGTACGACGGTTTCTTTCTCTTTTTGTTTCATCGCTGTTCCACCTCCTTGCCATAATCATCTTCCAATGTGAAAGAGACGTTGTTTTCAATCCATTCCCGGCGCAGGTCCGCCTTATCGCCCATCAGCACGGAAATCCGCCGCTCGGCGCTCATCGCATCCTCGATATTCACCTGAATGAGCGAGCGGGTCTGCGGATTCATCGTCGTATCCCACAGCTGATCGGCATTCATCTCACCGAGTCCCTTATAGCGCTGAAGCGTATAGCCCTTAGGAAAGCTTTTACGCAAGGCGGAAAGCTCCTCGTCGCTCCATGCATATTGAATCTGTTTGCCCTTTTGCATTTTATAGAGCGGCGGCATGGCGATGTAGAGCATCCCCTGATCGATGAGATCGCGCATATAGCGGTAAAAGAAAGTGAGCAGCAGCGTCTGAATGTGTGCACCGTCGGTATCGGCATCGGTCATGATGATGACCTTGTGATAGTTGCTGTCCTCGGCATGAAAGCCGGCGCCGATGCCTGCTCCCAACGCATGCACAATCGTGTTGAGCTCTTCGTTTTTCTCGATGCTGGCAATGCTTGCCTTTTCGGTGTTCAACACCTTACCGCGCAGCGGCAAAATCGCCTGATATTTGGAATCTCTGCCCTGCTTGGCACTGCCTCCGGCACTGTCGCCCTCCACCAGATAGAGTTCCTTGCGTCTGGCGTCCTTGGATTGCGCGCTGGCCAGTTTTCCCGAGAGAATGCGTTCGCTTTTTCCTTTGCTCTTTCCTTTGCGGGCGTCCTCGCGCGCCTTGCGCGCCGCCTCGCGGGCGCTGCTCGCCTTGATCATCTTGCGCACCAACGCAAAAGCGATCTCTTTGTTTTCCTCTAAAAAGAAGCTGAGCTGCTCGCTGACGATGTTATCAACGGCGCTTTTGGCCTCGCTGGTCCCCAGCTTGCTCTTCGTCTGCCCTTCAAATTGCAGCAGATGCTCGGGAATCGAACAGGAGAGGACGACGGTCAACCCCTCGCGGACGTCGCTGCCCTCAAAATTCTTATCTTTTTCTTTCAACAATCCGTTTTTACGGGCAAATTCGTTGAATACTTTAGTAAATGCGTTGCGCACGCCGCTTTCATGCGTACCGCCGTCTTTGGTACGCACCATGTTGACGAAGGAAAAGATATTTTCCTGATACTCGTCGGTATATTGAAAGGCGCATTCCACCTTGATCTCGTTGACGACGCCGGCAAAGCTGACTGCCGGATGAAAGACATGCTTATCCTCGTGCAGATAATCGACAAACGCTTCCAGTCCGTTTTCATAATGATACACGGCTTTGCGCTGTTCCTCCTTGCGATCGTCAATGACGATCATCGTCAGCCCTTTCAGCAGGAAAGCATTCTCCTGCGCACGTTCACAGATGCTGGAAAAGGAGAAGCGTGTCGTCGAAAAAATGGAAGCGTCCGGCAAAAATTGTACCTTAGAACCGCTTTTCGTACGCTTGCCCACTTTTTTCAGCTTACCGATCTCCTTGCCGCCGTTATGAAACTCCATCTCATAGACATCCTGTCCATCGCACACCGTCACCTTGACCCATGCGCTTAGCGCATTGACGACGCTGGCGCCCACGCCATGCAGACCGCCGCTGGTTTTATAGCCGCCCTCACTGCTGAATTTTCCTCCGGCATGCAAAACGGTGAAGATGACTTGCAAGGTGGAAACACCGCTGGCATGCTTACCCACCGGCATCCCACGGCCAAAGTCTTCCACGCTGATAGAGCCATCCTTTTCCAACGTGATGGCAATCGTGTCGCCGTATCCGTTGAGCGCTTCATCCATCGAATTATCCACGATCTCCCATACGAGATGGTGAAGTCCGCGATAATCAGTAGAGCCGATATACATACCCGGCCGTTTGCGGACAGCCTCCAGCCCTTCCAATATCTGTATGCTAGTTTCATCATATCGCTTCTGCGCCATACAAGCACCTCTCTTTTCAAAATCAATCTAGCTTATTATAACAAAAACAATTTTCAAAATAAATGTGATTTCCGTACTTTTTCAATCGCGAACGATTCCCTGTGCCGTTATGAAAAATGTCTGCTCCTTGTAAAACAGACATTTTTTACACCCATTATAGAAACGATTTCATCCTTGCCCTCATGCTCCTCTTCAACAATGCACTTTTTCTCTCAAACAAGGGACAACAGGATTTCTCAAACGGACACTAGAACAGTCGCCTAGATCCCTACCGCAATCCCTATTCACTCATCACACGGTTAATATACGACCCTGCAGCTGCGTGCTCAAACCTGTGCAGAGACATTTTCCATGGCTGCAAAGCATTCTTGAATGAAACGATGATAAAGGGAAATCGCCTCATCGCTCCAAAAGACGGCGCCCCCATGTCCGCCATGGCGGACGATATAAAGCTCCGCCTGTTTTCCTGCCTGCTTTAGCGCGCGATACAGCTGTACGCTTTGTTTGCAGGACACCGTCGCATCCTTGCTGCCATGCAGAATCAACATCGGAGGAACATCTTCATGGACGTAAGAGATCGCGCAAGCTTTCCTCGCCTCCTCGATGTGCTCATCAATATCAAATCCCATCAGCATCCCTTCCGGGCTATCCAAGCGCTGGTGATTCAAAGTGCTGGGAAAGCCATCGGACATCGTAATGTCCACTGCCCCGTATAAATCGATAATTCCGGCGACCTGTGGGGTGATGGCAGGATCGTCAGGTGCATCCATCAGCGTCGTTTTTGCGCTCATACCCGCCAAGCATGCGACATGGCCGCCGGAGGAGCTTCCTATCAACACGATCCGCCCTTCGTCTACATGATACTCCTTGGCATGGCGTTTCATAAAGCGGACGGCATTTTTCACATCGATCACCTGTGCGGGATGATGGGCGATACCGCTGTGACGGTATTCGACAATCGCGACGACATACCCCTTTTCCGCCAGCTTTCCCAAACGGCTGACGCTGCGAAAGCGAGACTGCTTCTTCCATGCGCCGCCGGGCACATAAAGCACGCAGGGAAATTGACGCGACGAATCATTCATCACGCTAGGCTGCAAGATCTGCAAATGCAGTTCGCCGCTCGCATCACAGGCATAGACCACATCGCAAAGATAATCGACATTCACCTCATCGCCGCGTATGAATAGCGTTTTCGCCCCTTCGATCGCCTCCTCATACTCCGGCATCGTCTCACTCGTATCACCTTTCGCTTCTAACTTCATTCGTCAAATCCCCCTTTCTCACACCGCTTTCTTCCTCTTGCGCAGCACAAAAGAAAAATCACCTTCTCATGGAACGCAGTGCGCTCTTTGCTCATAAGTACATTATATAATAATGAGCGCTGCAATCAAATCACTTTTCTGCCAAACTCTTTGCAACAGGGGGAAACAATGGTAAAATAAAGGCGTTCGATTAAAATAACAAGGGGGATCATTTTTATGGAGTCTTTTTTCTCAATACCATCTTTAGCATGTATCCTTTGCGGCTATCTGCTGGGTTCAATACCGTTTGCCCTAGTCATCGGAAAGCTGTTCTATAAGACGGACGTCCGCAATTTCGGCAGCGGCAATCTGGGAGGAACCAACGCCGGACGTGTCCTTGGCGCGAAAGCCGGCGCGGCGGTTATCGCCTGCGACATTCTCAAGGTCGTCCTCGCGATCGCTCTCAGCGCGCTCATCTCTCCCAGCGTTTCCATCTGGACGGGATTAGCGGCGGCGATCGGTCACTGCTATCCGATATTTGCTCATTTCAAAGGAGGAAAAGCAGTGGCAACGATGTTTGGTTTCCTGCTGGCAACCAGCATCTTCACCTTCCAAAACGCTTGGTATTTGATCGTTCCGTTAGCAGCGTTCCTCGCTTTGCTGATCGTGTTTAAAATGGTGTCTTTATCCAGCATGGTGGCCGCAATGGCTTCCAGCATCTTCATCACCTGCATGCAATGGGAAACCCCTGAAATTCTCCTTGCCAGCTGGCTGATGACGTTGTTAATCATCTATCGCCACCGTTCTAATATCCAAAAGATCGCGCACGGGGAGGAAAACAAGATTTCCTGGCTGTAACCCAGCGTCAAGGGCAGTGCTCCTGCGGACGTGCATTGCGATAACCGCTCATGTATGCACCTTGCGTGCAAGACTTGGATTTTCTCCCGGCTTGTACCGATACAAACAAAGTACAGGAAAAACAGCAAAACATAAACAAAACACAGCAAATGAGCAGCTGCTTCCCTCCTAGTCAACAAGAGAGGAAGATGCGCTTTCTCACTAGCTGTGTTTTTTATGCCCGCTCAGGATTCCTGCGGCATGCGGTGTTTTTGATTTGCCTGAACCATCGTCGATGCGCTTGGCGTCTGAATGCGCAGGCGGCTGCCAAATTTCAGCCGAGCAATTCCTAAAACGAGCTTATACAGCAAGCGGCATAGCCATGGCTGCTCGCTCAGCTCCAAATAAGGCAATGGGTAGGCGTGAATCTCCTTTCGCTTGACAAAGATGATCATCGCATAAAGCACCAGCAAATTCGTCACAAAGAAGTTTTGTGCATTGCTGATCTGCGCATCCGGATACGCCTGTTTCAGCATCATCTCCTGATATTCAAACGCCGGGCGCATCTGCAAAAGCGTTTCGACATCCATGGCAAATACGCCGTTTTTATTCATAAAGCTGCCCTTGCGCTGGACATAGTGGTAATAGCGCTGCGGCATCGTGACGATCGTATCGGCATTCATAAACAGCTTAAACACCGTGCACACATCCTCAAATACCTGGCGTTTCTCAGGAAAGCTCACTCCGCGAAACACCTTTGCGCGATACAGCTTCCCCCATGGATAGTTATTTACTTTCGTATTTTTCAGCAAAAGCTTGAGCGCCGAGAGCTGATCCAGCTTTTGATAGGCAGGCGCGCGGCGGTTGAAAAAGCCAAAACGAAATTCCATGCGATAAAAGCATTGAACAATATCAGCCTGCTGGGCTTTAATGACCTCTGCCATCTGTGTTACCATATCCGCTTCGATATAATCGTCGCTGTCCACAAACAGGTAATACTCTCCCTGCGCCTGGCGAAGCGCCGTATTGCGGGCGCTGCTCACCCCGCTGTTTTCCTGATAGTAATAGCGAAAACGTGTGTCCTGACGACAATAACGCTCACAGATCGCCGCGCTTTGATCACTGGAGCCGTCATTGACCAAAATAATCTCCAAAGGCGTATATGTCTGCGCAGCCAGCGATCGCAGACAGCGTTCCAAATAGTCCTCCACATTGTAGATGGGAACGATGATGCTGACCATATCCTTTATCATTTGTCAATCCTCCCTGTCCGTTTCCCCTTTTACGCTTGCATAGGGAAACTCTACGAGTATTTCAACAGATCGCCGTCGCTTTCTATATGGATGCCGCCTGTGAGAAACCGTTTCTGTCAACAATTCTTCTCTTTTGTCGGCGCCTTCACGGCGAAGCTTAGACGCACACTTGGCGCAGGCATCTGATGTATCAGCTTTTTATACCTGAATCTCTCCATATCCTCATCACTGCCATATGTCTTTCGCGATGGTTGTCGGGACAGATCTTTGGCACAGCCTATTGTACACGGTTTCCTATCCTGTTGTCAAAAAAACCGATAATTTTCTGCATCGTTATCAGCATTCACCACGCGCTCGTCTTTTTCCAAACGGTTTTGACGCTTCAGGAAACCTTTATCCACAGCCACGATACCGCTCCTTTTCAATTTTGATACGGTTGCCATCCTCTAACATCACCGCTCTCTTTCCCTCATCATTCACTCCCACTCTCATCAAAAGCAATAGCGATACTGAAAAATCGGCTGCTTTTTGTGATAAACAGAGAACGATCGCGCATACGCTGTGTTAGGGAGCACGCAGGGAGGTTTCACAGCCGTTTGCAGGCTATGCCAAAAGGAAGGCAAACCGCAACGCCCACCTGCTATATCCACATTCTGTCATGTATCTTTCCGGTGTTTCATGCCATGAAAATACATTGACAAACAGCCGGAATTCCCCTATACTATCAGCATAGAACAGCTAGGCGCTGCCGGTCCTTCTTGGCTGGCGGCGCCTTTTCCCAAACCGCGTAAAGGAGGTACACGCATGCAGACGATCACAAGTCTATACGGATCGATGGTCTTTAATGATCAGACGATGAAAAAGCGGCTTTCGGCAGATGTTTACGAACGCTATCATCAGTGTTTAAAGGAAGGCAGCGAGCTGTCCGGCGCGGATGCGGACGTCATCGCCAACGAGATGAAAGAGTGGGCGGTAGAGCTAGGCGCCACGCATTACACGCATTGGTTTCAGCCGATGACCGGCATCACTGCGGAAAAGCACGACAGCTTCATCGAGCGTGACGGCGATGGCATCATCATGAAACTGTCCGGAAAAGAGCTGATCAAAGGAGAGGCCGACGCCTCCAGCTTCCCTAACGGCGGCCTGCGTTCCACCTTTGAGGCGCGTGGCTACACCGCATGGGATATGAGCAGCTACGCGTTTATCAAGGACGGCACACTCTGCATCCCTACCGTCTTTTTGTCCTACGGCGGAGAATCGCTGGATAAAAAAACGCCGTTATTAAAGTCCGAGGAGCTCATTGAAAAACAGGCAAAACGGCTGCTGCGCCTGTTGGGCAAAGAAGTCAGCAACGTCATCACAACGGTGGGCGCCGAGCAGGAATATTTCTTAATCGATAAAAAAATGTATGACCGCCGTAAGGATCTCGTCTACACAGGGCGTACGCTGTTTGGCAATCGTCCGCCAAAGACACAAGAGCTCGACGATCATTACTTCGGTGTCATCAAACCACGTGTACTCGCGTTCATGAAAGAGCTGAACGAAGAGTGCTGGAAACTGGGGATTCCGGCAAAAACTCAGCATAACGAGGTAGCGCCCTGCCAGCATGAGCTGGCGCCGATCTACACACTGACCAATCGCGCCTGCGATCAAAATCAGATCGTCATGGAACTCATGAAGAAGATTGCCGACAAGCACGGTCTTGTCTGCCTGCTGCACGAAAAACCGTTTGCGGGCATTAACGGCAGCGGCAAACACAACAACTGGTCGATGTCGGCCGATGGAGAAAACCTGTTATCGCCAAAGGGAAGCGACGAGCAGTTTCTGCTGTTTCTGATGGCAATCTTGCAGGCGGTTGACGAATATCCGGAGCTGCTTCGCGTGGCGGCGGCCAGCGCAGGCAACGATCACCGTCTGGGCGGACACGAGGCCCCTCCGGCTGTATTATCCGCATTTATCGGCGATGATCTGGAAAAGCGCATCCAAAATTTCATCTATCATCAAAAAAGTGAAAACAGCGCCGGCACCAGCCTGAATGTCGAAGTGCACAGTCTGCCGATGTTCTTTCAGGATACCAGCGACCGCAACCGCACCTCCCCTTTCGCTTTCACCGGCAATAAATTTGAATTTCGCATGCTGGGCTCCTCGCAGTCGATCGCTTGCAGCAACATCAACCTCAATACTGCCGTAGCTGATGTGTTGAGCCGCTTTGCCGATCAGATAGAAGCGTCACAGGAGAATCTGAGCGATGCCATCCGCAGCGTTGTCAAGCAATCTTATGAACAGCACAAGCGCATCATCTTTAACGGCGACGGCTATGCGAAAGAATGGATTGATGAAGCGCAGCGCCGCGGTCTGCTCAATCTGCCGACGACCGCCGACACCCTTCCTTGCTATCTATACGAAAAAAATATTGCGCTCTTTGAACGCCATAAAATCTTCACTGCCGCAGAGCTGCGCAGCCGTTATGAGATCCTGTTGGAAAACTATAACAACGTCAACAGCATTGAGGCTTATACGATGCTCAGTATCGTGCGCAAGCAGATATTGCCAAGCGCAATGGAGTACACACGCTTTCTCGGCGAAACGATCCATACCAAGATGAGCATTGCTGCTGATTTAGACCTCAGCTGTGAAAAAGAGCTACTCTCTCTCATTCAGAGCATTTACAGCAGTGCGTATCGCAAGACGAAACAGCTCAGCGATGCAATGGCACACAGCGTTCATGCGGACAAACAGCAGGAAGCTTATTACTTTAAGGACGTCGTTTTGCCGCTGATGGAAGAGCTGCGCGTCGATTGTGACCGGCTGGAAACCTATGTTGCCAAGGAGTTCTGGAAATTCCCTACCTACGGTGATATTCTCTATTATCAATAAAGTCTTTATCGGCTGCCGTGCAATCGGTGGCCTTTTTCATCGTTTCTTTTCTTCTGTATCGCTTCGTGTTATAGTATAGACAGCGTTTTCTTGGTAAACAGATCGACAGAAAGTGAGGAGATCACATGCACGATCAGCAAACGGTTACTTGTCAAATCAGCGAGGATGCTTCCCAGTGGCAATATATCCGCACGGAGGTTTTCATCAAAGAGCAGGGCTTTCAGCATGAATTCGATACCATCGACAATCGTGCGGTGCATGTTTGCGCCTACTTGGAGGACGCCGCTGTCGGCTGTCTGCGCTTATTTCGGGATGAAGCGGATACGGCGTGCTGGCATTTGGGACGCTTAGCGGTACTGCCGCCCTATCGTCATCAGCAAATTGCAAGCATACTGGTGCGATATGCGCAAACGCTTTTAACAGCTTACGGCGCCAAGCGAATTGTCTTAGACGCTCAATGTTATTTACAGGCGTTTTATGAAGGGCTGGGCTACACGGTGTGCGGCGAACGCTTTTTCGACGAGCATACGGCGCATATTCCTATGCAAAAACTGCTTGTGAATGAGGAAATGGCATGCTGAGCAAAATCATTCTCGCTCTGCTGCTGTTTCAGATCGATCTGTTTTTATGGGGAATTCTCTGCTATTTCGCTTTGCTGCTGTATCGGCGCCAGCGCAAAGACACCTCGCTTTCTCAAACACTGCATGCGCTTACCAGAAAGAAGGCTGTCATCGCTCTCCTTTTGTGTGAATGTTTCCATCTTCCTTTGACCTTGCTATTGCTGCAAGGGTATCGATTGCTCGTTGGTGATTCGTCCGCTGTCGGATGGTGCGCCTTGATCTGTGCGCTGCTAATCTTGATGCGTAGCGTCCTTACCATCCGCTATCTGCCAAGCTTACGACAAGAATGCTGAAAGTAAAACAAAGCATCCGATGCCAAAACCTGCAGCCTTCCTCAGCGCTTCATTTCTGTTCGTCTAATGTGAAACAGGCCTCATCGATTTTCCAACAGTAAAAATGCAAGATTCCTACATTCTTAAAGGGCTTCCTCTGTATGCCTACAAAAAAAAGACCAGAGACTATTGCATTGCCAATTTCTTTTCCATCTTTCATTGATATACATTTGATCTCTGGTTTTACTATACGGAAAACGCATCGACTCTCATAAACAGGGATTCGATGCGTTTTGCTTTGTTATCCATGCACATCCCCAAAGGGACTTTCGGATATTTTGCTATCCGCCGATCAAAAAATCCAGAATGTTCATACCGGCATCGGTTTCCGCACGATACAGCTCGGTATATCCACACTGACGGCAGCTGATCGTGATGAACTTTTTATTCTGCACATCGAAAAGCTTTGCAAAATTACCGCCGGTCGCCTGAAATTGATCGCTGATAAACTCGTGACAACCGCATTTCGGACATATAAACTGCTGTTGTTCCATTCTTTTTTCCTCCGTTCTTTCGCCCTCTGCGGGCATAGTGATTACAGAAAAAGTGATTTATTATCGATGATTGCTCATCCTTCTCTCTTTCATTCACCCTTTCTCACCTTCAGTATAGCATAGCAAGGATCTCCATACCACTAACGGTTTTGAATATGGGTGACATTTTTGATGGCGATGAGCATCATGCCGTCACGCGCATGTACGATCTCCAGCTTATCAGACTCCTCCATATACTCAATGGGAAATGTGATCTCCACGCCGGTGTCGGTTTTGATGCGCTGCATCGACATTGCTTTACGCACTTTGACATTCTCCAAAGCGACGCTCTCTTGAATGCCGGCTTGCTTCATCCGTGCGCAAAACTCATCCGCTGCAAAAGGAACTTCTTCAAATACCTCCTGCGCGATCGTTTCCATGCGCAGCTCTTCTTGTTCCTCCACATGCTCTTTTGCCACCTGTTTCATTTTGGTGAGAGCCAAGGTCGTATCCATCTCATATTTTTCGGTGAGAGCTCTTACGCTCTCCTCCATCGCCTGATGCGCTTCGTCATATGAGGGGACGGGTTGTACCTGCAAAAAATGCTCGCTCATCACATAGCCCTTTTCGCCTCGCTGCTCTAGCACATATAAGGAATGATCCCCCATGGAGAGAGTAAAGGCAAAATCATCCTTAAGCAGCGTGTTAGAAAGAAACAGTGTCGGTTGATAAACGCTATGATGATGATCGTCCAGCGTGCAGTGAAAAGCGCTGCGATAACCATGATCCAACAACAGCAGATAATGCGCTTGCTCATAAGCCACGATAGCAATCACCAATGCGCTGGGAGCGAAGCGGTTACACTCTCGTTTGCAGGTATAATAACGCTGTGCGATTTCTTCTGCCAGCTGAGTGAAGCTCTGTTCCTGTCGCTGAAAGCGGTATACTTGTTCATTAAGCCATCCCATGGCGGGCAATGTCCCTTCCTTACGGCGATTTGCCGCAAACAGCTTTTCTAACTTATGCGTAAGAAAGCGACGTTCTTCCTCCTCCAGCGGTAAATGCCGTTCACTGCCGATGATCACTCCTTCCCCTGTATCCAGCTGATAGGTGCTGATCTGCTTGATCTCGATCATCTCATCGCTCCCCTTTCCATCTTTATTTTATTAAGAAATACATACCAATATCTTTTGTCTTGCCGTGCTTTAGTGTACCATGTTCCTTTTCCGCAATCAACCGTTTTCCTGCGCTCCTCACCGATTAGCACGCACCCCTTTTCGCCCACGCAAATACAGACCAATGCACATACAGTAGAGAGAAAGGAGGGAAACGCATGGCGAAGATTATCGTTTACAACGTGAACTCTCAGGCGCTGGAGATTTACTATCGCGGAGAAAATGAATCGATGCCTTATGTTTACGGCTCCACGATGAAGGTAAAAGAATTTCGCGGCTCCAGCGCTTCCAGCGTGCTTTGGACGAGCAATGCGGCGATGGAGAGCTGGAATGCGACCCGGCGATCATTCAATGCACCGATTCCGATGCGCTATGCTTTCAAGCGTATTTGGGAGGGCGGACACGGGCAGCAGTCCCAGCACTATGCCGGTGTGGCGTTTGACTGCGGACAGGCGTTAAGCAGCAGCGAGCGAAACCGGCTGTGGCGAACGGCTAATAATCTGGGGGTGTGGTCGTATGTGGAACCGCAGAGTTTGACACCGACATGGGTCCACATGGACAAACGCTATGGCACCCCTGCCTGCAGCGCCGGCTACCCCACCCTAAGAAACGGCAGCCGCGGCATCTACGTGCTCGTATTGCAGGATGCACTCAACGCGCTGGGATATTCGACACAAACATTAGACGGCGCCTTTGGGCCAAATACCCGCAGCGCCCTCGTCTCATTCCAACGCAACAACGGACTGAGCGCAGATGGTATCTGCGGATGCTGCAGCTGGCGGCGCATCGTGGCAGAAGCCGTTGGCATCGGCAAAACCGCAACCGTCATCGACCCCTGAGCAATTGACTTTTTCCCTTAATTCTGCTATGTTTCAAGAAAGGACAGACAGAGGAGACAATTCGCATCACCACAGGCGAAATGGGAAGAAAAAGAGAATGTTCTTTTTCTTCCTTTTCCCTTTCTACCACGCGATGCGCTCTTGGGCAAAGCGCTCGCAAAACGCTGCATCATGTTCGACAAACACCAGCGTCAGCGATTGACGATCCAACAGCTCTTCCAACTGAATGCGAGAAAAGACGTCGATATAGTTGAAGGGTTCATCCCACAGATAAAGATGTGCCTGCTCGCTCAAACTAGCTGCTAACAGCACCTTCTTTCGCTGACCTTCGCTATACGTCTCCATTCCTCTTTCAAACAACTCCCGATCAAAGTCCAGCTTTCGCAAAATACTCTTAAACAAAGTCTCATCGATTTGCCGATCCTCGCAAAACGCCTCCAGCCTGCCTCGCAAAAAGTTACTATCCTGCGGTACATAGGAAATTTTAAGATTGCGCTCCATCACAAAGTTGCCTTCCCACACCTCCATCTTTCCAAGCAGCAGCTGCAACAGCGTGCTTTTGCCGCAGCCATTCGCTCCCAGCAGCGCCGTACGTCTACCCCGGCGAATCTCAAAGCTTACCTTTTGAAGCACTTCTTGCCTACCATAGCCAAGCGTGATGTCCTTTGCCCAAGCGACAACTTCTCTGCTAGGTGTCAGCGGATGCAGCTTGAGTATCTCCAGCTCCTCTTTATCACGCAAAAGCCCTTTCCGCTCTTCAATCCCTCGCTCCATGCGCTTCTCGATTCCCTTTGATCGCTTCATCATCTTTGCCGCTTGATGGCCGATGTAGCCGCGATCCAGCTTGTCGCCCTTTTTCCCATGATGATACTTGCTCGCCTCCACCTGAAACGACCAGCTTGCCGTTTTCTGCTTGACGATCTGCATCTGCGCAATTTCCTTTTTCAGCTGATCGTTGCGGCTTTGCTCATCTTGTAAACGGCGATTTCGATTCTGCCACCAACTGCTGAAATTCCCCCGCTCAAAGTAGATTCCCGATGTTTCGATGGCCATTACATGATCAATACAGTCATCCAAAAAACGACGGTCATGAGAAACGAGAAGAAAACCCCGTTTACGTTTCAGATAGCGGGCGACACAGGCGCGTCCCTGCTGATCCAGATGGTTTGTCGGCTCATCAATCAGCAGATAAAACGAATCTAAGGAAAATAAGATGGCCAGCTGCACCTTTACCTGCTCCCCTTTGCTGAGACACGCATAGTCTTTTTCCAGCACCTCTTCTTCCAGCTCCAGCAGATTCAATTCACATTCGATACGCCAGCGCTCCGGCTGCAATTCCTGCGCAAGCTCTCCTGCACTGCCCTTGGCATCCGGTGCTAAAAACGGGAAATAACATGGGGGAAGCGGCATGCGAATCGCTCCGTTATCCTCCAGCTGAGCAGCGAGCAGGCGCAGCAGCGTCGTCTTCCCTTTGCCATTGCGGGCGACTAAGCCTAATCGCCAGCTTGTATCAATATGAAAGCTGACATCCTCAAATACATTGACCGCTGCATCGTCATATCCAAAAGTCAAATGTGTAACCTGTATTGTCGACATTTTTCATCCTCTCCTTTCTAAACTCCATAAAAAAACAGATGCACAGAAAAACCACGTTTCATGCATCTGGATCGAATGACAAAGCGATAAAGCAAAAGAGTGGTCTTCCTGCACTGCGCACAGAAAAAAACAACCCTGTGTTCTTATCCGTGCAATTCATTAACGGCAAGAAGTATGCTTCATCCTTTCACCTCATTTTCATCTGCAAACAATCTATCACATCCATCCCCTGCTGTCAATCCATAGACGGCAATCTCATCAATTTTTAGGGTACGAAACAAAGGAGAGCGAAACCTGTATCACCTTCATCAACGGCGATTCCCTTACCATTCCTTTTCGTTACAGTGTGGTAAAACGCCAGGTGGAACGCAGCCGTCTGTACATTGACTTTTTATGCTGATCAGTAAAAAAGCGAGATGTGATGTCTCGCTTTCAGTTGCCTTGCTGATCTTAATGCTTCCTTGTTTTTGTTACAGCGCCTTCACGCTGACGCAGGTACCGTCAGGCCCCGGCGTAGTATTGAGATATTCTGCGATCTCTTGACGGCGCTCAGGCTTGCAGGGACGGCAGGCGACCGTTGTGATCTCCCCGTCGACCAATGCCTGTGCCAAGCCGCTGCAGCCCGCATATCCGCAGCCGCCGCAGTTGTAATTGGGCAGCATCTCCGTTACCTTCTCGACCCGCTCGTCAACTTCAACCTTCAGATACTTGTCCGCAATGCCTAAGCCCAAGCCCAGCACTGCGCCTAACACCAGCATCAAAATAATTGCCGCTACCATACAATCCTTCCTTTCTAACGATGATATTGAGGATGGTTGATACAGTTATGATCATGACATCCTTTGCATTGTGGCTTGAGATCCTCACATCCGGGCGGTTTGGGCGTCTTGTGATTCAGATAATAAGAAGCAGCATAGAGAGCGCCCAGCACCGCGAAAAATGCGACGGCGATCAAAGCGTTTGTCATACCAGACCCGCCAATCCGCCAAAGGCCAGCGCCATGATGCCGGCAACGACAAGAGCGATCGGATTGCCTTTAAACGGTTTAGGCACATCGCAGAGATCCAAGCGTTCACGAATCGTCGAAAAGATGTACAGCACCAGTGCAAAGCCCAGCGGCGTACCAATGGAATACACCAGCATATGTGCAAAATCAAACTGCTGTTCGATGTTTTGCAGACAGACATTCAAGACGACACAGTTTGTCGTAATGAGGGGCAAATAGACGCCTAACGACTGATAGAGCGCCGGACTCGTCTTCTTAATGAACATCTCGGTCAGCTGCACGAGCGATGCGATAACGAGAATAAATGTGATCAGATCCATATATTGAATCTCTAAAGGCACCAGCACGAGATGGTATAACCCAAAGGTGACGATACCTGCCGCAACGATGACGAAGACGACGGCAACACCCATGCCGATCGCGCTGCTGGCTTTCTTGGAAACGCCCATAAACGGACAGATGCCCAAGAACTGATTCAATACGACGTTATTGATCAGGACGCTGGTAATCAGCAACGTAAACAATTCACCCAGCATTTTACTTCGCCTCCTTCTTCTCTAAACGCGCCTGTTTCTTTTCCTGATGATCCTTGTAGGCGACAAGCGCCGCCGCCAGGCAGGCGAAAGTACAGAAAGCGCCAAACGGCTGTGAAAACAGCGAAATGACAAAATCCTCCGGAATCAGGCGAATCTCAAAGAGCACCTGTGCCGCATCAAAGGGGTTGGTAAAATGAATCATCCCCGTCGCCAAAATCTCACGAATCAGCGACATCGCCGTAATCGAGCATGTATAGCCAAGCCCCATTCCCAAGCCGTCAAGCGCGGAATCCAACACGCCGTTTTTCGATGCAAAAGCCTCCGCACGGCCTAAGATGATACAGTTGACGACGATCAGCGGAATAAACGTTCCCAGCGAAGTATAAAGTGATTGCGCATACGCCTGAATCAGCATCTGGATCACTTTGACCAAAGAAGCGATGATGACGATATACACCGGAATACGAATCTCGTTAGGCGTAATCTTGCGCATCAATGAGATGATCACATTTGAGAGGATGAGCACCGCGATGACCGCGACGCCCATGCCGATCGCATTGTTGAGCGACGTCGTGATCGCAAGCGTGGAGCACAGTCCCAAGTAGAGCGAGAACACCGGATTTTCACGAAGGAAACCGGCAGTAAAATTCTTTTTACGATCCATTCTCCTTCACCTCCTACCCTCGCAGCTGCTCAGCGATTGCCGCAGCTTCATTGATGCCGTTGACGACCGGCTGACTGGATCGTGTCGCTCCGGAGATGGTATCTAACGAAGCGGATGCATCGTGGTTGAGAAGTCCGTTGATAAACTGCTCGTCATCCAGCACGCGGGTGCCCAGACCGCTGGTATCGCCATTGGTCATTCCCTTATAAGCAGCGACCATGCCTTCGTCGTCAATGGCGACTAAGAAAGTTGTTCCTTCGCTGTAACCGCTGACCGCCATGCTGAAAACGTATGTTTCATCTTTATAGCGATAGATCTTTTGTACTGTCGTCGAAGTGCCTTCATAGCTGACTTCCGTAAAATCCTCTGCCACAGAGCCGGGATAAAGCTCCAGCAGGCTCGCTTTTTCACTCGCTTCTTCATTCGCGGCGATAATCGGCGCTGTCAGCTGATTGGCATACGCCAATGCTCCGCCGGCAATCGCAGAAACAATCGCCAAAAATAATGTCAGATGAATGATTTTCTTCATATACTGTCACCTCCGGCATCTTTGCCTAGAAGCTGTACTGAGTGCTCATGCAGCGCAGTTCCTGTTGCGCTCGCATGAGAGTTAGGGTCCTCCATCACCGGCGTCACAGCGCTGGCAGCCAGCAAAATAACCGCCAAGCCAAGCGCCGCTAAGCCTGCAAACGCCTTGCGGGCACGCGAAACGACAGTCAGCTGTTTGCCATCCATCGCCGTTTCGATGAGCGGCGTCAGCATGTTCATGATCAGGATGGAATACAAACATCCCTCCGGCAAATTCGCCTTGATGCGGATCAGCACGGTGATGATCGCCGCACCTAACGCAAACAGAACGCGACCCTGTGCGCTGGTCGGAGAGGTCACCGGATCGGTTAACATGAACACCGCGCCGAAGACGACACCGCCGCTGAACAGATGCACAAGCGGATACCACAAAAATCCCGGTATGCCCTGATAGCTGCCGATACCGCAAAACAGCGCTACCGCCGCTGTCAGCACAAAGATCGCCCCCAGATACACGCATGGCACACGCCAGTCGATCACCTGACGGTATGCGAGAATCGCACCGACGATTAAAATGAGCAGTGCGCTCGTCTCGCCGATCGCTCCCGGATACCAGCCAGTGAACAAAGTCGTTAAGCCGCCGACCGATTCCATCATCGCCGTGATCGCACTCTCACTGCCCGGCATCCAGCTAAAGGCAGTACCCAGCACAGTTAACGGGGTAGCGGAGGTAACCACATTGGTTGCCGCACCCATAAACGCGTTAAATACCACCGCACGGCCGAAAGCAGCCGGATTGAAGATATTGTTGCCAAAACCGCCAAACAGCAGCTTGCCGAAAAAGATGCTGAAGAAAGTCGCAACCCCCAGCGCATACGGCGTAATGTCGATCGTGCACATCATCGTCAAAATGATCGCCGTAATCCAGCCGAAAGAGCTGCTGAGATATTGTTTGACATTCTTTTTCAGCACGAGCGCAAACACGCTCTCACTCACTAACGCCACCGCTAAGGAGACCGCTAACAGCACTACCGCCTGCAAGGCGTAAGCGCTGCCGTAAGCTGTAAAATAATAAATCAGTGCAAAACCATAAACTACCGCCAACCCGAGCATCAACTCCAGCATGATCCGCTGTGTGCTCTGCTTCTGACGAAGGTTTGGCGAAACGCTAAATGTAAACTTCATACGCTTTGACCTCCCCTTACTTTTTCTGCGCCATCAGCGTTCGTTTCGCCTTGCGCACATTCTCCGTCACATCGATGCGGGATGGACAGACATACGTACATAAGCCGCATTCGATACAATCGAGCGCTGCACGTTTTTTCATCGCTTCCTTATCGTTTGCCTTCACTGCCTGCGCGATACGCACCGGCTGCAAGCCTGCCGGACAATGATCGCTGCACCGTCCGCAGCGCAGACAGGAGATCGCGTCGAACGGCTTGCTTTCCAGCACGGTGATTGCATTGGTCGCACGATCGATCACCCATTGATCGTTGACAATCGTCTTGCCCATCATCGGACCGCCGGCAATCAGCTTAACATCCTCGCATGTATAGCCGCCGCACGCTTCGATCACCTCATGTACCGGCGTACCGACAGCGACATGT
Organism: Merdibacter sp. Marseille-QA0792; assembly: GCA_965119685.1. GTDB lineage: Bacteria > Bacillota_I > Bacilli_A > Erysipelotrichales > Erysipelotrichaceae > Merdibacter. The sequence continues at coordinate 1,840,092 of OZ221971.1, forward strand.
ACGTTAACCGGATGTTTCAAAGCGGTTCCCGAAACTGTCACTACTTTATCGATGATCGGCTCCCCTTTGGTAAGAGCGCGTGCGAACGCGATCGCCGTCGTCGCGTTATTGACAACAGCGCCGACCTCTGAAGGCAGCTTCTCATATTCCTTATGCATAAGCTCACGCACCAACACGCGTTCCCATCCCATCGGATAGACGTCCGGCACTGCCGCAACACGAATATCCTCATCCTGCGCACATGCCTGTTCCACGATCGAAATCAGCTCCGGGTGGGAACGCTTGATAGCGACGATCGCTTCCTTAGCATCCGCCATCCGTTTCATGACGCGGATGCCTAATAACATCTCCTGCACATTTGCCTCGATCATCTTGTAATCGGCGCTGATAAACGGCTCGCATTCCACCGCATTGATGATCAGCTTTTCAATGCCTTTCACATTGCGATACTTCATATAAGTAGGAAAGCATGCGCCGCCGCAGCCGACGATCCCCGCATTCATCATAAAGTCCACCAGTTCCTCACGACTCGCCTTGGCATAGTCGATCGGCGCAAACGCTACGGTACGCTCCTGCTTTCCGTCCGGTTCAATCACCAGATGGCTGATCGGTTTTAAGGAAGCGTGCATCACCTTGCGCACACCCTTGACAACACCGGATACGCTGGAATAAATCGGTACCGTCATCCGCTCGCTGCAAACTGCTAATTTCGTACCGACGAGCACCGCGTCCCCTTCCTTCACCAACAACTCAAAATTCTGTGAGTGATTGGCGAACAGCGGAATGAGGATCTCCTTTCCCGGCTTCACCTCAATGACATCCTTGTGTTGTGACAACTCCTTGAAACCGGGGATATGCTGACGCATCGGCCCCAATAACAATGACATTGTATTCACCATTCCTTTCCTTCGCATTTTCATGTCGAATCATTATCAATTATAACACTGCACCGGAAAATAAAAAAGAAAAATCACTTTTTTGTGCATTCTTCCCCACGGCTCTCACAAAACTTTGCTATAATAGGAAATCAGGTGATACCATGAATAAAACAAAGGCAACGCAGGCTCGCTCTTGGCTGGGGCTGTCGCTGTGCTTTTTCGTGCTGATCCTCAGCATCTTCTTTACATTGCAGCAGCGCTTCACACAGACGCAGACCATCCGTCAATACAGCGAAACCATGACCGATGTCGGTTTTGATACTTTTGTCACTTATACGGAGACAACCGATGATCAAAGCTTCGACGCCCATTGCACCCTAGTCAAAGAGCGATTTCAGCACTATAACGAGCTGTTTGACTATTACCATACCTATGACGGTGTCAACAACCTCAAAACAATCAACGACGCTGCCGGGCAACATGCCGTCACTGTCGATGATGAGCTGCTGGAATGCCTGTCGCTCGCAAAGACATTCTATGCTTACAGCGATCACTTCGATGTGACGCAAGGCTCTCTGTTAGCACTCTGGCATACGTATCGGGAAGCGGGAATCACAGCCAATGCCCAAGGAGAGGATGGAGAAATTCCCTCGAAAGCGGAATTGGTAAACGCTTATAATGCACAGAGCTGGGATGCGGTGGAGATTGATGAAGAGCACAGGCAGGTCTATATCAGCGACCCCGATGTCTCCATCGATTTAGGCGGTATCGCCAAAGGCTTTGCCGTACAGAAGGTCTATGAAGAGCTGTGTTCGCTGGATGTGGAGAGCGCGATCCTCAATGCCGGAGGAAACGTCATGCTCATCGGTGAGAAGAGCGATCAATCCCCTTGGCAAGTGGGCATCCAATCACCGGATGCACTTTCCTCTGCGGCTTCTGACGTTGTTGTCCTCTCCTTAAACGGTTCCCATGCGATCGTCACCAGCGGCGATTATCAGCGTTATTATGAGGCAAACGGCGAACGCTATTCGCACATTATCGATCCGACGACACTCTATCCCGCTACCAAGATGCGCTCTGTCAGCGTTGTCTGCGACAACAGCGCTTTTGCCGACTGTATTTCCACAACCCTGTTTACCATGAGCTATGAGGAAGGCGCCGCCTTTTTGCAAGATCTGGCAAAAAACGGCATTCACGCCAGTGCGCTTTGGGTATTTGACGAAGGCACCATCCACACAGAGGAAGAAAATACGATAAACCGCGGCAGCTTTATCATCATCGCCAGCGATGAGCTGCAAGACGCGATTCGCTAGTTTCTTTCCTACTTCATTGTCCGATCGTTTTACAATGATGCCGTCATGCACATATTAGAAATCCGATCTCTGCAAAAAAAACAGATGACCGCATGCGGACGTTGTTTACCCTAGGTAGGAAAAGCCCCATCCAAAACCCTAATTTTTAAAAAACTCACAAAATGCATGATAAGTGACAAGGAATTTTAGATAATTGACTTCTGCTTGACAGCGATCATGGCAAAGAGGCTGTAACGAATAAAAGCGTCCAAAAAAATGTATCTGATCCTCCCCTATGAGGATGCGATACATTTTTTTGCTGTTTGCGGAATTTTCCGTCAAAAATGGCGGAAACAAGTAGAAAAAACGAGTGTAGCCTAGCGTCAACCGCATCGATGCTCACGCGTTCTCGCATAGTACTATTCCTTTTCTTTTCGTCACAGCCCCTTTTTTGATGACGCAGACAACACCATAGACATAGCGCCTGCCTATCAATCGCTTTTAACGGGCAGATTTTACGCGAGCAGACTCCTATCCTTTTTCATGTTTTTCTCCTTAACAAATTGTAATTTAACGAATAGCATGTGCTGTAATAATTGTATAGCTATATGAGTTAATAGTTATCTTTATATTATCAATTTCACAATACCAATTTTTACCTAGCTTATAGATATTACAATTTTTGTCTAAAACTTTATTCCTACAATATTCCACAACATCATTAGTATCTAATTTAAGATTTTTCTTAATTCTATCGATACCCATTTCAGTAGTATGAATTTTATCTATATTGAATAATAAAATTTCTTTATTCACCCACTATCAACCCACTTTCAACTTGCAATCTAATATCTAATGATATAATAAATTACATATACCCAACTTAATAGCCCATGAAAAATAGCCCAGCCTACCGAATGCCAATTTACATAACTAATCACCATTGCTAAAGCACTCCCAAAAGTTATGCCTGATTTTACGCTTTTGCTTACAACATCTTTTTTATCTTTCATAATTACCTCACTCCTAAATTACTATTTTTCTAACAAATCACTAAATTGTAAGTTGCGGTTTAATTATTTTTGCCTCTGCAGTAACTGGTTTTAATAAATGCCATTTTCTTTTGAGCTCAATGTATATATCTTTTTCGCTTATAAAAACTTCTTTATCATTTTTCCATGCCCATGTATCTGCGCCGTGAACCCTGCTACTTTCTGACCATTCATCATAGTTAATACCAACATTTATATAATGTTTTCCGTATGCCAATTCTATAAATTGAGTTTTTTTAAATGGTTTTAATGTTTTTGATAATCCATCTATCTTAATACGGCTTTCACACATAAATGGTGTTTTTAATATAATTTTTCCTTTCATTTGTTATTTCCCCATTTCTGCAAATTACTATTCGTTTTTACCTGTATTATATCATGCTGTTATAAATGCTGTCATTTCTTTTCTGCTTTTGAAAAGGTACTTATTCGTCCATGATTGGTAAAGGGTACTATTTAGCATTGCCTGCGCAGCAAGCCCTTGACAAACCATAGCCTGATAAGTCAATGGGAATCAAGCAGAAATGAAATAGTATGCCATTTCTCAACATAGAAAAGACGCTCTTTTTCAAGCGTTCCTCTGTCATAACTCTGTATTTCTTTGTAGATGTCGTTATATCAAGCTCTGGCATTTATTGTATTTTTTTGCTGTTTTGTCGATAGACACTGTATTGATACGTTTTTCAGTTCTTTATCCTTTTTTATAAAAAGGCAAACACCCTCTATCCATCCTCGTAAAGCCGCCCACTTGACAAAAAAAGCGGACTGTGTGCAGTTTCCCGTCAAACAGCGATGGGATGCAGTCACAGACCGCTTTTCTCTTATAAAATGATGTCCGATGTTTTCTTTCTATACCTTAAACGATGCGCCCTCTTTCAGATGCGCTCACAATGACAAATACAAGATGCAGCGGTTATTGTTCCAGCACCGATCGGCAGCGATCGCAAAGTCCATCCTCCGCATTTGAATCGGTGATGTTCCAGCAGCGCGGGCAAAGCGTACCCGTGCAAACCTCTACCGCCACCTGACTATGCTCAAACTGCGGCAGCGTTTCCTCACAAAGTGTCACCTTGGAAACGATCAGCCACTGATGCAGCGTATGCGGGAACACCTCCTCGATCAACGCGCGGTCTTCCTCGCTGACATGCAGCTTCACATGCGCCTCTAACGACTTACCGATCAATTTTTCATTGCGGGCATTCTCCAGCGCCTTGAACACATCACTGCGAATGAGCAGCAGCCGTTCCATCTTTTCGATGACTGCGGCGCCGTCAAAAGGCAGCTCCAGCGTCGGAAAGCTTCCCAGATGAATGCTCTCTTTTTCCAGATGCAAAAAGTCATTGACCTCTTCACAGGTGTGGCACAAAATCGGCGCCCATAAACGCACCAAGACGTCTAACGCGGTATAGATCACCGTTTGCACCTGACGGCGGCGTACGCTGTCCTTTTTCTCGATGTAGAGAATATCCTTGGTATAATCGAGATAATATGCAGAGAAATCGTTCGTCATCAGGTTGGTGAGCGAATTCACAACATCTGCAAAGCGATACTCCATGTAAGCGCGCTGCACCTTTTCGCATGTCTGCGCCAGCAGTGCCAGCATATAGCGATCACTGATCTCCAGCGTATCAAACGCCTGTACATCCTCAATGCAGAAATCGTCCTCATTTACATTTGCCAACAGGAAACGGAAAGTATTGCGCACTTTGCGATACGTCTCCGCGCACTGCTTGATGATGTTGTCGCCGATCCGGCAGTCCGCCTGATAATCGATGCTCGTCGCCCACAGACGCAGAATATCGGCGCCATATTTTTTTGTCACTTCTTTCGGCGACACGCTGTTACCGCGCGACTTGCTCATCTTCTCACCGTTTTCATCCATTACAAAACCATGGCTGAGCACCTGACGATAAGGAGAAGCACCGTGCACCGCCGTACCGACAATCAAAGAAGAGTTGAACCAGCCGCGATACTGATCACTGCCCTCGAAATAGAGGTCTGCCGGATAGCCTTCCCCGCGGGCGATCATCGAACCGGTATGCGAGGAACCGGAATCAAACCAGACGTCCATCGTGTCCATCTCCTTGCGGAAGATGTTGTTTGGTGAAGATGGATGCGTAAAGCCCTGCGGCAGCAGATCCTTAGCTTCCCGCTCAAACCAGACGTTAGAGCCATATTGACGAAACAGCTCGGCTACATGTGCAAAGACTTCCTCCTCCATGATCGGCGTATCATCCTCGCCATAGAAAATCGGAATCGGCACGCCCCATGCGCGCTGACGGGAGATGCACCAATCCCCGCGATCGGCAATCATGTTGTGCATGCGCTGTCTGCCCCAAGCGGGAATCCAGTCGACCGCATCGATCTCGGCGAGCAGCTGTTCGCGAATCTGATCGATCGAAGCAAACCACTGATCGGTCGCACGGAAGATGATCGGCTTCTTCGTCCGCCAGTCATGCGGATACGAGTGCGTAATCCACTCCAGCTTTAACAGGCATCCCAGCTCATCCAGCTTCATCGTCACCGTCTTGTTGGCGTCATCGACGTACTGCCCGGCCAGCCACTCGCCGCACTCCTCCATCATGCAGCCGTGCTCATCGACGTTGCAGTATGTTTCAATGCCGTATTTCTGACAGATGAAGAAGTCGTCGGCGCCAAAGCCCGGCGCGGTATGAACACAGCCTGTACCGGCGTCCGCCGTGACATGATCGCCCAAGATGACGAGCGATTCACGGTCATAGAGAGGGTGCTGACAGGTGATGAACTCCAGCTGTGCGCCCTGATACGTCTGCAGAATTTCCTTTTGCTGCAAGCCGAATTTCTCCCACAGGGAATCCACCAGCTGTGATAAGACGATAAACTTGCCCTTCTCGCTTTTCACAAGCGCATAGGTGAAGTCCTTGTTCAAGCAGATCGCAAGGTTTGCGGGAATCGTCCACGGTGTGGTCGTCCAGATGATAAAGCTCGTATCCTGATCGAGGATGCCCTTGCCATCCTTCACCGCAAAAGCGACAAAGATCGTCGGACTTTTGATGTCATGATATTCGATCTCCGCCTCCGCCAGCGCCGATTCGCTGGAAGGCGACCAATACACCGGCTTGAGTCCTTTGTAAATCAAGCCGTCCATCGCCATCTTGCCGAAGATTTTGATCTGCTCCGCCTCAAACTCCTTATTCAGCGTGATGTAAGGATGATCGTAATCCCCTACGCAACCTAGCGATAAAAAGCCCTTTTTCTGTGTAGCAACCTGCTTCATCGCATAATCGTGACACAGCTCGCGGAAATCGCTCAGCGCCATTTTCTTGCGGTCGTGTCCCAGCTTGGTGATCGCCGTCTCGATCGGTAAACCGTGCGTATCCCATCCCGGCGTAAACGGCGTATAGAACCCCTTCATGTAATGAGAACGCACAATGACGTCCTTGATGATCTTGTTGAGCGAATGTCCGATGTGGATGTCACCGTTGGCATAGGGAGGTCCATCATGCAGCACAAACGGCTTGGCTCCCTTGCGGTTTTCCAGCATCCGCTCATACAGCTTTCCTTCCTTCCAACGTTCCTGCATCTTCGGCTCTTTCGTCGGCAGCTTGCCGCGCATTTCAAATGCGGTTTTCGGCATCAGCAGCGTGTCTTTGTAGTCCATATCGTTTCCTCCTTCAACAAACAAAAAAACGTCCCACTAAGGACGTTTTCACGCGGTACCACCTTAGTTCATGCCAGCGGCATGCCCTCATTCCCTCTAACGCGGGTTCACGGGCTTTCCTACTGCTTTCAGAAAGCCGGCTCCAAAGTGATTCCCGTTCACTTATGCCGCAGATTTCCACCACCCATCTGCTCTCTATCGGCTCCGTCAACGGACATGTCTTTTTCAGCGCCTTTGTTTATCCGGCAGTTCCACCTGTGGGAAAGCCACGGTCTCAAACTCGTCGAGCATTCGGGCAATCCGCTGTGTCTGCCGTTTCATCGTTCCCTTCGCATCCTGCGTCTGGGCTGCCAGATGCGTAATGTCAGCCAAAAGTTCCCTTGCGTTGAGAAGCGCCTCACTGACGATGACATCCGCATTGTGCTTTGCCGTCGAAACGATGGTATTCGCCTCCTTCATGGCGATGGCCACCATCTGGGCGGCGGCATCCTCCTTCTGCCGGAGATTTTGCACAGCAGGATCGTAGATGCTTTGCAGATAGCGAATCTGCTCCTCCAGCTGCGAACAGCGCAGCTGATAAGCGTCGTTGACTCGCTGCAAGCTGTCGATGCGCATGTTCAGCTCCTCGAAAGCGGAATCCACCTGATAGCGGTTATATCCGTCTTTCATGCGGTCGAACCTCTGTGCCATGCCCTCACCTCCAATTTAACAGTAGACCTGCACCTCAATCACGAAGCGGTTCTTTCTGGTCGTATGCTTAACTTCGATAAATTGAAAGCGACCATATCCACGAATGGAAACAGTACTATTATTATGACATAAAGAACTGCTCGTTTCAAGGGGGAGATCGTTCACTTTTACCATTCCCGCAGCGATCATCCCCGCCGCTTTGCCTCTGGAGATGTGACAGATGGCCGCCACCAGCGCATCCATCCGCAGCGAGGAGACATTGTATTCGCGCGTAATCGTCTGCGGCGTATGGCGCAGTTCCCCCTCATAGCGCTCAAAGCGAAGCGAGGTATGCGCAATTTTCGTCACCTGATTGATCAAATAAGTGCTGATCGCCTCGCTGACCGCCACATAGAGAGCATCTTCTTTCACGATGATATCACCGATATGCTCACGCTCAATGCCCTGATGCAATAACGCGCCCAGTACATCGCGATGCCCCAGCTGCTCAAAACGGGTATGCAGCCGCGCCCGCAGCAGGCAGATCGGAAAGCGCACCTGCGCATCGGCATAAGGCAGAAAGGCAAAACAGCGCCGCTGGGCATCCGCATAACCGCCGTCGCTCACATACGCATGCACGCTTCCACACAGACGCTGAACGATCATCCCTTCCCCCTGCGATAAAAAAGGGGTGAAGATCACCCGGTTTTGCCGCTCGCACATCGCAATCTGATCCTGCAAGCGCGCCGCCAGCTCCTTTGCCCCTTTGTAATGCTCCAGCGAATCTCTTTGGCTAGTCCTCTGTGCCATCGACATTGATCTGTCCCTGCACACCAATGCCCTCCGGTGAGCACAGGATGACGTTTGTCCCGATCTTTTGAATCTTGCCGTCTAACGCAAAGACGACACCGGTGAGAAAATCGATCGTTCGCTGAGCAAACTCCCGATCCAGCTTATGTAAATTGACGACGACCGCGCGGCCTTCCTTCAAGCGCTTGCCGACCTCGTCCGCCTCCGAGAAAGAACGCGGCTCAAACAGCACCATCTTCGTCTTAGCGTTCATCGTGCTGACGTTCATGTTTTTCGACTTCGCCCGCTCATAACGGGTACGGCCGACATCCTCCATCTCTTCTTCCACTTCCAGAATATCTTCACCGTCGTCATCGATCGGCGCAACAAACTCTTTGATCTTATCTACAACACCCATTGAAAACACCTCCGATTTATAGGTTCATTATATCATCATCACTTTTAAATAAAAAGTAGCAGGTGCATAAAATTATGCAGTTCCCGCCACTTTTTAACACGTCCGCACAAGAATGACGTCCCTTCCCACACGCTCGATCTCCTCTACGCGCACCATTCGCTCCTCACAGGGAAACAGCCATGGCAGCATCCGCCGAATCCCGCTGCTGCGCACGCTCACATAAAGCAGGCGAATCTGATAGTGTTCGTCAAAATCGATATCGCTCACCTTTCCTAGCAGCTCCCCGCTGTCCACGCTGACGACATCCTTGCTTGCAAATTCGCTGAAACGCATGTGATCACCCGCTGTATTCTATGCTTGAACAAGCGCGTTGTTTCATCGTTCCATCTCCTTTTTCAGCGCCTTGATCGCATTTTTCTCCAGACGGGAAACCTGCGCCTGCGAGATGCCCAGCTCCTGTGCGATCTCCATCTGCGTCATATCGTCATAATAGCGCTTATGTAAAATGTCATGCTCCCGCGCGTTGAGCACGCGCATGCTCTTCTTTAAGGCGATGAGATCACGCTCCTTGCCGATGTCATCACGCTCGTCGCGAATCTGATCGAGCAGATACAGCTCGTCGCCATCGCTGCTGTAAATCGGTTCAAAGATCGACAGCACACTCTGACAGGAATCCAGCGCATCAATCACATCCTTCTCCTTGACGCTGCAGCATTGGGCTAAGTAAGCGATGGAAGGTTCTTGGTGATGCTCTTGCACATACGCCTCCTTCAGCCGAAAGATCTGGTACGAGAGATCCTTGAGATGGCGCGAAACGCGCAAGACCTGATTATCCCGCAGATAGCGGCGAATCTCTCCCATGATCATCGGCACGGCATAGGTGGAAAAGCGCACCTCATGCGCAAGATCGAAATGATCGATGGCCTTCACCAGTCCGATGCAGCCGACCTGAAAGAGATCATCCATGTTTTCACAGCGGGCGCTGAAACGCTGTACGATGGAGAGCACCAGCTTGAGATTGCCGTAGATCAGCTCCTCCTTTGCGCTTTCCTCTCCCGCTTGATAACGCAGAAACAACTGCTTCATCTCCTCGTTTGTCAATACCTTTAGCTGCTCTGTCGACATACCGCTGATGACTACCTTGTAGCGACTCATGTGCGCATCCCTCCATGATCTGTACTAGCAGTCTGCCCGCGGTATCCTTTGCTATTCCATGCAAGCGTGCGCTCACTCTGTAAGTAATTGGAAACGAAAAATGCTTGACAAGTCTAACTCCTTTTCAAAGACCGCCAAAGGAGAAAACCAAAAAAAACGTCCCCTTTCCCTACATCAATCAAGGGGAATCATGGAACCCTCTTTCACCGTTATCATGCGAATGAAACAAAAAAAAAGCGGGTATCCGCTCAGCCTTCGGCTTTCATCACCACCTTCAGCTTTTGCAGTATCCGCTTTTCCAGCCGTGAAATATAGGACTGAGAAATTCCCAAGCGTTTAGCAATATCTTTCTGTGTCAGCTCCTCGTGATTGATGCCATAGCGCATCTGCACGATCATGCGCTCCCGCTCTTTGAGCGCCCCCATCGCCTTGAGCAGCTCCCGCTTGTTCTCGTTTTTTTCAAATTCACGGATGACGATGTCATCCTCCGTACCCAGCACGTCGCTCAACAACAGCTCATTGCCGTCATAATCGATGTTCAGCGGCTCATCGAAGCTCACCTCATTGCGCCGCCGGCTCTTTTTGCGCAGAAACATTAAAATCTCATTTTCAATACAGCGCGACGCATAGGTAACCAGCTTGATGTTCTTATCTCTGCGAAACGTGTTGACCGCTTTAATCAGGCCGATCGAGCCGATGCTGATGAGATCCTCCATAAAGATCGGATTGGTCTCATAGCGTTTGGCGATGTAGACGACTAAGCGCAGATTGTGCTCAATCAAAGCGTTGCGCGCCTCCTCATCTCCGTTTTCCCAAGCGATCAGCGCTTCCTCCTCCGCCTCTTTGTCCAAAGGCTGGGGAAGCACATCGTGTCCCTGCATAAAAAACACACTTTGCTCATCCCGCTCTTGCAGCAGCCGTTTCAGCCATCTTAACAATTTCATCTCTTCACCTCATCGATAACAGTTTTAAATTCAGCAGCAGACGATAGCCGCCGCGGATGCGCAGACCGCTCACCAACACGACATAGACCCGCCGGCACGCGCCGCCATCCAGCGCACAGCGAACGAGCTGCGCCTCCATCTCTTTTCTTCCGTGAATGCCGCTCACCTCAATCCTGCATACCTCCCCTCGTATACGCGCTTTGTAAGCATCGTCGAGAAAGAGTACCGGCACGCCTTGATGGGTCAGCAGATTGCCGCTGTCCATATATCCCCGCAAGCGAAATGGCACATCGCCATACAGCGTACAGTCATAGCAAAATTTCTGTTTCAGCAGACGTCCCGCATGTGTGCAAAGATAGAAGAACAACAGGCCGTACACAATCCAGCAAAGATAGATGGGCGTATGTATCCATGGGAAAAACGCGCCCAGATGAAAGCTTCCCTCCCAGAAGATAAAACAAGTCGCATGCCAGAGCGCACGAAACAAGAGAGAGGCTGTCAGCATCGTCCACTGACGGTAAAACACGAAGACAAAGGCAAGCGCTTCGATAAGCAAGGCGCCGATCCACGCACCGGGGAAGAAGGCGAGCGCGCTGTATAACGATGAAACAAGCGCATAGACGATCACTCGCCTTCCCCGCAGCGGACGCTGAATGAGGTACAAAGCCATCCAGACACTCAGCAGGTTGGTCATTGCATTGTGCAGAAACGCCGCTTCTACATAACTCTCCAAGCGATCTCCTCCCTGTGTATCCAGTATAGAGAGAACGCTTTACAGATGCTGTCGCTTCTTGCCCTCAATGAAAGATATGTCCATGCGTTGAAAAATATGCCTTCGGCTAGCCTTGCATACCTTGCCGCAGCATCGATGATCCTTTGTTTGAGATAACTTCTCATTCCTTTTTTACATCATCTCTGCCATTACCAAACGGCATTCAAAAAAGAAACATCCCTATGCCTAAAAAACGGGTATTGATGCAAGTTACCGCCATTTTACACTGTTTATTTCCTTGATTTCTGCAATTTTGACGGCAAAATCCACAGAACAAAAAGTAGCTGTCTCCTTATTGATATGAGCGTTTAACGTATTTTTTCGGACACTTTTATGCGTTACAGCTCCCTTCTTTGAGCCAGCTCTGCCTGTAAGCGCACCTCTACGCCCTTTTTTCGCAGCATGGATGAGATCGCAGAAGCTAACGCATAGGAACAGCGGATGCGTTCACCGGCATGCGAGGTCACTCCATAGGCTGACGTATGACAATTATAATAGCCGATCCACCCCTCCTTGACGCGAATGCTGTATTTCATCCAATCCCTCCTTTCCCTTGCTATTATAGAAAAGATTGTGACATCTTTTTTGTCACAATCCATCACTTTTTGATTTTCCCTGTGAATGCCATCGTCTCGCTTTCTTCTGCTGCGCGCTCACTGCTGATTTACCATTCAATAGTGATCCCAAAACAATCATCTTTGACGCCTGACGTCAGCCCGTCTCCCCTTTTTCCTCATTTGGCAAAATGCGCGCTTTGTTCATCGTGTGTAAAAAACGCCTGTTTCTTCAATTTTAATAAAGATCTCTTCATGCCCGTCTGCTTCCCTCACCATCATGCTCAACGGCTTTCGCACGAAAAAAGATGCCGGCGTACCGACATCCAATTCTTCTTGTTATTCTGTTTCAATCAAGCCATAGCCGCCCGCATGACGCTTGTAGACAACGGCGATCTCCTGTGTTTCATCATCACGGTAGATGAAGAAGCTGTGCCCCAGCATCTCCATGCGCATGATCGCTTCATCAAGATCCATCAGATCCGGATCGATCGTCTTGGTACGGACGACCTCATCGCCGCTTTCATCATATTCCTCTCCCAGCAGCTCATGGTCGACGAATGCCTCGGCGAGCTTCGTTTTATTTTTACGCGTTAAACGCGTCTTCTGCCGGCGGATTTGATCCTCCAGCTTATCCACAGCCAAATCGATTGCCGCATACAGATCATCCTGTACAACCTCGGCACGCAGTACCGCAAACTTTGTCGGAATCGTCACCTCGATCTTCTGCTTATTCGGATAGACGCGAACGACGACGTTCGCCGTATCTTCCGGTGCGATGATAAAATACTTGTTCAGCGTATTCAGCTTTTTTTCGATTTTTTCGGCGATGGCCGGAGTAACGGTAATGTTCTTACCATAGATTTGGACTTTCATAAAATCCCTCCTTGTTTCTACCCCTATTATACCCCAGACGCTCATAAAGTACAGTCTAGGAATTTTGTGAAATGTGTGGTAAAATACTTCTGTAAGGGATTTCAAATCAGAACGATAATACACGCACGGCATTTTCAAATGCCGTTTTTTGATAGGCGGGATGACTGTTCAGCCACTCTTTCAGCCCCGCCAGCCGCAAAGGACCTTCCAATCCGTTGACATCATCGTTTTCTCCATCATAATATTCCATGAAATCAAACCCAAATCCCACATGGTCGCTGCCCGCTTCCTCACACAGCCAGCGCACTTGGTGCAGAAAATGGGTCAAGTCCTGCTGCCGGCGCTGCGGATGGACAAAGGGAGCCGCCGCCACTGCGCCGATCACGCCGCCTCTTTGGGCAATCACCTCAATCTGGCGCTGGGTCAGATTACGGGGATGGGGGCAAAGTGCCTGCGCGTTGGAATGAGAGGCGATGAGAATTCCGTTTGTATGCGCGGCGATGTCCCAAAAGGTCTGCTCGCTCGCATGCGAGACGTCGATGCGCATCCCGATTTGTTCCATGTGACGAACTGCCCTCACCCCCAACTCGCTCAAGCCGCCCTTTCCCCCGCGCACGCCGACCGCAAGCGCATTACGCTCATTCCAGCACAAAGAAGCCATCCTGACTCCCTGCGCATACAGCCAGTCCAGCTTTTCCTCCACATCCTCACAGATTCCACACATCCCTTCGACGGAAAGCATGGCATACAGACGGCCTTCCTGTGCAGCATCGATCTTGCGCGCATCATCGACAAGTACGATCTTTTCACAGTCCCTGATCTCCTCTTTCAGGGTACACACCATCTCCTGCATCTGCGTCCAGTCCTGACTGCCGTCAAAATAAGACGCCATACACACCGCCGCAATGCCGCCCGCTATCAGCTGATCCGTGTAAAAGGAAGACAGGATATGCTGATACCCTGCCCTTTTCTTCTTTAAAACCGCATAACCGAGATCCGCATGCAGATCAAAGAGTTTCATTTGTCTCCTCCTCATAGATGATATCGAAATAGCGCATCATCAGCGCCTCGCTCATCCCTGTATCGTATGCACGGTTTTTTAAGACGTGACACAGCGTTTCCTCATCCGCATCCTCTACGATGCACGCATAGGCCGCTGCGATCACCTCCAGCGCTACGCCCAGCGCCTCCTCATACAGATCGTAAAACGAAGCGTTGCTGGAAATCTGCTGGTCACACGGATGAAGCCAGAAGCGCTTTTTCAGATTCATGACGTCATAGTGCTCGTCAATCTTCGCCGGTACGATGTTGCCGGAGAGCTTCCATTTTTGACGCAGGAGTTTTTCGGCGGCGTTCAGCGTTTGATAGCGCCGTCCGTTAGGATCATACAGCAGCTTTTGCACATCGCGCCACGAGAGGAGCGTCTCCCGTAAATCGTGTACCTTTACCTCGCAGTCATAAACACGCTTAGCACAAGGCACATAGATGCGGGCGATCGCCTTGAGCATATCCTCGTCAAACTCGCAGATTTCATAGCTGCGCCACGCGCGGATATCAATGCCGCGCTTATCGCGCAAAACGATCGCATCGATCATCGATTCCATGCGATGGTGATACGCGGCGCTTTTCCCTTTACAATCGCCGGTGCGATAAAAAATATACGGATGCGCAACCATGTCCAGCGCCCAATGACACAGATGGCCAAACAGGTACGCCATCATATCCTTGCGTACGTCGGTAATCGTCTGCCTTCGGATACAGCGGATGGCCTCTTTGTAAAATTCATCGATCTTTTCCTTGTGCATCATGGAACCCAGGTGGTTCAGCGTGTGTGATTTATACGCCTCCCATGGCTTTGCATGAGAGAAAAACAGGAAGTCCGGTCCATTCGCTCCGATGGCATACAGATGCGCGTTGCGCGCGATGACAGCGGCGATCTCCGTATTCTTTTCCCTTTCCAGCACTTCCTGTGCAAAAATGACATGTGTGATGATGTTGGGCATGCGGCGCCCTCCTTTCCAATCAGCCTCATTATAGCACAAAATGAAGCGGCGGCGCTTTTTTTTGCGCATTTGCATATACCAAGGGATGGGGCATGGCGTCTACCAGAACAACCGCCTTTCTCTTCGCGCTTTCAAAGCGTAGGCGCTCTCCCCGCAAGCGCCTTTCGCAGCATCATAACATAAGGCAGGAGGTGAGATTATCGCTACCGGTTATCTGCAAATCGAAGTATCCTTCGCTGATGAGGCCTATGCGCTGGAAAACGCGCTGATCCGCGTCTATAAGCTCAATCAGGGAGAAATCGTCTATGAAAACTTCTATGTCACCAACGAAGAGGGAAAAACTGTCAACATCCCGTTATACGCACCGGATATCGACCTCTCTTTAGAAGAAGAAAATAATATTCGTCCTTATGAGACTTATAATGTGGAACTGCGTTTAAGCGGCTATGAAGTGCAGGAGATCCAAGGCGTTCAGATCTTTGCGGATGAGGCCAGCTATCTGCCGATGCATCCGGCACCGACTAGGCGTCAGGTATTTCCCGGACGCAGCGTCTCTACGATTCCCGATCATCATCTGCTGACGAATTACGGCGGCAACAATCAAGGACAGACGCCGCCCAACACGGGCAGAATCCGCGGAGAGGTCATCATCCCGACCTATATCACCGTCCATCTGGGACGTCCGCAAAGCGCAGCGGAGAATGTGACGGTGCCTTTTCTCTACTACTTGAAAAACGTCGCCAGCTCGGAGATTTACCCGACATGGCCTTATGAAGCGCTCAAGGCCAACATCTGGGCGCAGACATCCCTTGCGCTCAACCGCGTCTATACCGAATGGTACCCGAGTCAGGGCTATGATTTTGACATCACCAACTCGACGGCATTCGACCAGGCGTTTGTCAAAGACCGCAACATCTTTGATTCCGTATCGCAGATCGTCAACGATGTGTTCAATCAGTATTTGCAAAAAGCGAATTATCAAGAACCGTATTATGCGGAATACTGTGACGGCAAGATCGCCAGCTGCCCGGGAATGAAACAGTGGGGAACGCTCACGTTAGCCAATCAGGGATATACGGCCATTGAAATTTTGCGTTATTATTACGGAGAGAGCATTCAGATTGTCGAAACAAACAATATTCAGGACATTCAGGCCTCCTATCCCGGCGTGCTGCGCATCGGCTCCAGCGGACAGGAAGTGCGTGAGATGCAGGAATTCCTCAACGCCATCGCGATCAACTATCCGGCAATTCCTGTCATCTTCCCGGTGGACGGCGTTTTCAATGAGAGCACAGAAGCTGCAGTGCGCGTGTTCCAGCGGCAGTTCAACCTCAATGTCGACGGTATCGTCGGCAAGGCGACCTGGTACAAGATCAGCTATATCTATGCCGCCGTACGCAAGCTGGCGGAGCTGACCTCGATCGGACGGATTCAGGATCTTTACAGCGGACAGTATCCCGGCAGGGTGCTGCGGGAGGGGGATCGCGGCGTAGAGGTGCAGCTGCTGCAATATTATCTGTCGGCGATCGCCGTCTTTTACCCCCAGATTCCCAACGTGGATATCGATGGGCGTTTCGGGCCGAATCTGCTGAAAGCAGTGCTCAACTTCCAGCGAAACTTCGGCTTGATCGAGGATGGCGTCGTTGGACGATCGACTTGGGATCGCATTTATGCCGTCTATGAAACGCTGGCGGATAAAATTGCCCCTGATGAAAACATCCCGGCCTATCCGGGAAGGACCTTGCAGCAGGGCAGCTCAGGAGAAGAAGTGCTACGCGTACAGCAGGCGCTCAACAATGTCTCCACGCAATATCCGGGCATTCCGTTAGTGGTGGAGGATGGATTTTATGGCAGTGCTACGGCAGCCGCTGTCCGTGCTTTCCAGCGTCAGTTTGGCTTAGATGTCGACGGCATCGTCGGCGTGTCCACCTGGAACAAGCTCTTTGAGACCAGCGCACTGATCGATGCCGGGGAGGAGCCGGGAGAGGAGATGCCGCCATATCCGGGCACCGTGTTGAAAAACGGCTCCCGCGGCAATGCCGTCAGACTGATGCAGAAGCGGCTGAAAGCAATTTCTATCTACTATCCCAACATCCCCGATATTGATGCGGACGGCATCTTCGGTCCGGCGACCACCGCCGCTGTCATCGCCTTCCAGCAGATGATGGGGATTCCGGCTGACGGCATCATCGGCCAGCAGACGTGGGAGTTGATCAACACCGTTTTCGACGAGCTGTTCTACTAGACGACAGCATCGCTCCCATCTGACACAGGGAATCCATCATCCAAGGACTGCCTTGCGGCAAGCGCCTTGTCCTTGCGAGGAAGACTGCATAGACTCTGAGAAAACCTAGAACGCGATCAGCAGGCGCAAAGCATTGTGGCAGCCCCCGTCCGCCATCGTGAATGACAAGCGCGGATCGCTGAAAGACTTTCATCAAATCAAAACAAAAAGAGGAATTTTGCGGCTTTACAACATGTGAGTAAGCTGCCATGGCATTCCTCTTTTTTCATTGCAACCTCCTCTTTCCCATACTCATGGCAGGACGTTTAGAAATGAGCGAAGAGATTAGCGGCGATACTGTTGAAGTGAAAAGCAAAGCTGCTATGCGCGCTCCTTTGGATATGACAGACCTCTATCATCGTTCGTCATGCTTGCGATGGTGCTGCCATCCTTTCCCGCTATGATTCTTGAAACGCTCTGCTGCCATGATTTTCTTGATGAGGGCACCTCCTCAATCATGTTCCACTGGGTTTAAAAAGAGCGTTTCTTTTGCTGTTGTATGCTCTGCCAGCGTCATGAGCGCATGCAGCAGCACATATTCCGCATAGGTATCCATGCCGCAATAGGCGAGCAGCTCCTCACGAATCCTTGCCCGCTGTGCTTTCTCACAGCACTTGCACGCACGGTATTGCAATACGGCGTTTGTTCCGTGTGCGATTGCCAGCTTTTCATAGGAAAGATCTGAAAACAAGGGCAGCAGCGTCTTGAGCGAGTACATGCCATGCATGCCGATGTGATGAACAACCCCTGCGGAAAACAGCAGTGAGAGATCGGCCATGCGATCACAAACCGCATGCAATGCATCCGCATAGGCGGGAAACTGTTCTGCCAGCTGACGCAGCCGCAGCTTCTCCGCACCTTCCATATTATAGACGAGAATCACCCCTTGCGTTGGCAAATCCTTTAACAGCTGTTCGATGAAAGTGATTCGACAATCCTCTTCTCCCAAAAACTCGCAGTGCGCTAACGGCGCATCCGGCGCATTTTCGATATGCATGCTGTATTGAAAGCATAAGACATCATACGGCTTCATCCCCTCATAAGGAGGAATGGCATACGTATCCCATTCAAAATCCAGATAGGTGATCGGATACTGCACGACGTCTTTCAGCCACTGCTTAAGCGCAAGCTTATCGACAAACATCCCTCCCTCTTGGGCGGCGCGAATCTGCGCATACTGAAAGCGAAAGCCCTCTATCTGCGATACATCCACATCCTGCAGACGGGTAATCCCTTGGGCAAACATGTCCAGCTTGTGTGCGGACTGCTGTAAATAGAGAATGGAATCATCGCTTTGTCCGTGAGGAAAGCAAGCGTCAAAGTAACGGCAGCGCCCGCCCTGCGTACACTTTGACTGGCGCTTTGGCATAGGGCATACGGGTAAAGAAAGCCATGCCTCACAGTCGGCGGCAATCGTTTCCAAGCTGCGCAGTAACGGTTCGCACAGCTCGCGGATCGTATGGCGCAGCTTGTTTTTTTGATTGAACAGCCGATCAGTGACGAGCAGCAGTGAGGAAACATCCAATACCGGCTTGCGCACATAGGCCGCGTTCAAACAGAGAACGAATACCTCGCTCACCGGTATGTGGAGCGCCTTCAATACGGTGAGGTGATCGGCAATCCGCTGAGCCTCGCTTTCATGAGGATAACAGCTGCGGTAGCCAAAATACACCTTATAGCCGCACGCATCTCTCACCATTAAAGTGATTTTGATGCGCACGCCCTGCGCCTCAAAGCGCGGGTTGACCAAAACGGAAAACTGCTTCATCGCGGCGAGCGCTCTTTGTGCATCATCGCCAACACTGCCCTCGTAATAATCGCAAAAACCGAAATAGCGAACGGCTAGCTCGCTGATGGAAGCACATGGATGCACAAAAGGAAAAAAAGGCTGCGGCTCATGGCGGGAACGCCAAAGCAGCGTCTCACAGCGCTCATAATTTTTGATGTCGCTCAAATGAATCATTGCTATCACCTGTTTCTTTCTGCATTATAGCACAGTTTCTTCCTCACAGGTATAATGCGTCATCATTTGTGTGATCTCCTGTGCCATGCTTTGTTTCAGCTCTCTGGGCGCGCATAGCTCACAATCGCTTCCCAATCGAAGCAGCAGCTCCTTTAAGGCATAGTCGCTCTCCATCCACACCTCCACCTGCAAACGCTGCTCATCGACCCAGCGCATGCGGCAGGAAACGCCGATGTGCTCCTCCGCTAACAGTCTGGCCCGCATGCCTTTGACGAGGAAACAGGCAAAATACAGCTTGCCCTTGATCAGACCGTTTTCACCGATATATTTCTCCAATACAAAGTCAGCGGCGCGTTCAAATCCCTGCGGCTGCATTTCGAAGGCAAACATGCGCTGATCGCTGAAACGAAACAGACGATAATCATGCGCTTTTAAAGAATATGCCAAGCAATAGCAGGCCCCCTGATAGTAAAGCAGCTCATAGGGATGGATCAAAATGGTATAGGGCGTTTGATCACTCAGCGTGCGGTAAGTGATGCGCACGCTTTTTCGCCGTTGAATCGCTTGGGTGCAGCGATCGATGAAGGTCTGCATCTGTTCGCTGAGCGTTGGCGGTTTAGCAAAGACATACGTAGCGGCAACATTGTCGACGCGTGTCGCCAACAGCTTATCCAAGGCGCAGCGCAGCGCTTCTCCATGATGAAACTGCGGATTGGCCTCCAAATAGGAGGCAGCCTCCCGCAGCGCCTGCTCCTCTTGTTGAGTGAACGCCAAAGCGGGAAGCAAAAGCTCCCCTGCTAACTCATAGCCGCCATAGCGTCCCCGCGTCTGCACGATCTCATACCCGGCAGTCTCCAGTTCTTTGCGAAACTCCCGCACATTGCGGGGATTGGTCTCCAGTGCAGCCGCCAGTTCGTGAATCTGCATCCGTCCCCGCGCTTTCAGCAGCTGCAGCATGCGGATGCACAGCGCCGTTCGATTCATGTGAATCCCCTCCCTTAACGCCGGCAAGCAATTATGCGTGATAAGCGATGAAATGACTGGGATACAGGCCATAGCCCGGTTTGGGATCATGGAGCACCGGGACGACGCCGCGATAGGCTAACGGAGCGATCATCTCGCCGATCCCTCTATCCAACGCAAAGCCCAGCGCTTCATCCACCTGACAGGCGCCCGCATCGATCAGCGTATTGACTACTGCCAGATTGCGGGTAAATACCGCATGCAGCAAGATCGGATACCCGTTGAAGATCCAGCTGGGATCTGCCCCCAGCGCCACCAGTTCCCCCACCCTGTCCGCGTCTTCCTCCCAGACAGCGTTCAACAATTCCTTTGCCAGCATTCTTTCTGTACTCATGCAGACACATCCTTTCTGATTACGTCTACACTATACCACTGATTGTGACATCATCTATGTCACAATATAGCATATCTCAATTTTTTGTAAGAAGCAATCAAAACTGTCGAAAATGCTCTCTCCTTTAAAAAGCATAGACGCAGATGGAGAGCAGATCGCTATACCGCCCCCCTTCACCATCCGTGTGCAGACACCCCCTTTCTCTGTTTTTCGGCAGAAGCCTTTCCGCTCTCTTTTCACATACGAAAAGACCTCAGCCGCAGATAACCGGCAAGAGGTCCCTTTTCGCTGATCGAGTCATCACTCCCAAGTTCTTTTGACTTACAACAGCGGATTTTCAAATGAACGCTTAGTTTCCATAGCTGTTCATCGCATCGATAATCGCATCTGCATTGACGCCCGGTTCATACAACAGCAGATAGTCTTCATAAAGCGTGCCGTTATACTGCATCTTTTGTCCGTTGCGCTCGACATTCACCATGCTGTCTAATGCCAGCTGCTCGCTGATGCGTTTCATCTCTTCATCCTCGGGATCGATGCGATAGAGGTAAAGCGTATTGCCCTCCACCTGAAAGCTTCTGCCGTCATACGCCGCAAAAGGAATATCGTCAATGGCCTCTTCCTGATCGATGCCCGTCTGATTCTCCCTGAGATGATCCATCATGTCATCGAGCGTACGCTTGCTGTCATCCATTACCTGCTCACCGGCATCCCTCGCTTTCTCGGCCGTATCGTCCACCGTTTTCTTCACATCCTGCTCCATCTGTGATGCATCGCCGCAGGCGGCGAGTCCCAGCGTCAATGCAAGCGCGGCGCAGATCGTCGTTATCCGTTTCATGTACCATTCCTCCTGTCATCCATCAGTATGCGCAGGTTTTAGCGGGTTATACATGCAGGCAAAAATGAAATGAGAGGCCTTCACCTCTCATCCGCCTTTTTCACAAAGGAAACTCGTTCTGCCACCACTTCATAGTTGCGGTAGGTCACATTGTCGCGCTGATGGATACGGCTGGTCAGCCTTCCCTTCACCGCTACCACATCGTCGATCGCACAGACGTCACAGGTCGTCTGCGCAATGCCCTTCCACAGCGTTACCGCGATCTCATCTTGTTCATAGACCCCTTCACTGTTGGCAAAAGGGCGATCGACCTTGAGTACCATCGTGGCACACTGATAGCCGCTTGGCGTTTCTCGCATATATGGCAATTCGATGACCTTTCCTACTAACACTACGACATTCATTCGCTAGTCCTCCTTCCGGTATGAGTATTTACCCATCTGTATCACCCCCGTCTGCGTTGTTATCTTACCATCTTACACCCCACTCTCTCAAACACAGCATCTGACAAAAAAGGCCGCTATCTGATGATACGAAAAAAGAGAGCCGTCAAAAATCGCGTAATTTCGACAAACTCTCCCATGATAGCAATTATTTTTTACGGTTCAATGATCACCACGCTGCGCTCTTTGAAATCCAAAGCGCCGCATACCGCGATGATGTCCTTTGCGCAAATCGTGTTGATGAGATCCATTCCCTCAAAATAGTCATAACCGGCAAAAGAACTGCGGATATAGCCGATGGCAATATCGTCAAAGCTGTTGAGCGAGCGCACCGCCTGACCGAAATAACGATGCTTCAGCGCTGACAGCTGCGCTTCATCGATCTCCATTGCAGATAGCTTGGCGCAAAGCGAGGCGATTACCTGCTCAAACGCTTCACACTTTTCGCTCTCCGTATAAAACATCAGCACACCATAGTCCTCTCCCAGATCAATATCCGCACCGGCAAAATCAGAGATGATGCCATCATCCAGCCATTGCTGATAATCCGGATTCAAAGAGGAGAAGCACAAATCCAGCGCCATGCGGATACACCATTCCTGACGCAGCCGCTCCATCACGTCTTTACAAGGCTTCAATTTATAAGCGATGGCTATCTTCGGCACTGTAATATCCATGGAAAACGTATAACGCTCCCGTACGACCTGCGCAGGTTCTTTTTGCGGACAGCGATGAATCGGGCACAGCGCGTCAAAGCGCTTTTGCGCTTGATTGCGGCGAATGATCTCCATAAGCTCCTTAGGGTCCTTTCCGCTGACGCCCACCAGCATCATCGTAGCGGGATGATAATTATGCAAATAGCAGGCATCCAGCTGCTGCTTGCTCGTCGAACGCACACTGTCCTCATCTCCACCGATATCATATTTCAGCGGATGCACGTGAAACAAAGACTTGTATGTCTCCATGAGCAAACGGGAATCGCTCATCTGCTGATACATATTCAGCTCAGAGACGATGATGCCCTTTTCTTTCTCCACCGACGCCTCGCTGATGTCTAAACGCTGAACGAAATCGAGCAGCAGATCTAAAGGCTTTTCAACATCTCCGCTGGTGGTGAAGTGATATGCCGTCTCTGTATAGGAGGTAAACGCATTGACGCTCGCTCCCATCGCTGAAAACTCGTTCATCACATCCTGATCCTGTTTTTCAAACATCTTATGCTCGAGAAAATGAGCGATGCCTGCCGGATAAGAATAGCGATGCCCCTGTGCATCCTCCTGCTGCAAATCCATCGCGCCTAAAGGCGTTGCCATCATAAACAGCGAGCGCGCATAGCCCGGCTTATGCCACAGCACAACCCGCAGACCGTTTTCCAGCGTCTCTGTGTAATACGTTTCCTGATAACGCTCATTGGTGATCTGTTTCATTCTCTGCCTCCTCATTCATGACAATATACGTCGCCTTGTGTTCCAGCCGCTTCGCTGCGCGGATGACATCCGAGCGCGTCACATGCTCAATGTGTGCAATGATATCCGCACTCGTATCGTTTCGCCCCAGCAGATCGTTTTGATACTGTAATGCAGCCAAGGTGTTCATGTGATCATCTCCACTGCGAAGTGAGTGAGTGATCATCGTCTTGCTGACGGCAAGCATATCATCCTCAAAGTCACCCGCCTGCAACGCCGCTACCTGCGCTTTGATCAAATCGAGCGCACGATCGATGTCTTTCTTCTCCACACCCGTCATGATGCCAAGCGCTGCATCAAAGGCGATCAGGCTGGAATAGATGGAATAGCATAGGCTGTTCTTTTCACGGACATTTTGAAACAGCAGACTGGTGGAATACTGCCCCAGCATCGCATTCATGACCCGCAGAGCGTAGTAATCCGCATCCGTGATGTCGGTATGCGTGAAATAGACCTGCATGATACTGGATTGAGGAATATCCCTCTTCTCGCGCACTTCCTCATAAGGGCGCGTATGATCGATCGCATAGTGTGTCGCAACATGGACATTTCGCGGCTGCCAGTCAAAATGTGACAGCAGCAAAGCGGTGATTGTTTCCTCGCTTAGATCGCCGCAGACGATCATGTCCACGCCGCTTTCTGTAAGGAGCTGCCTATGCGCGTTTTGAATATCGGCTAAGGTGATCGCATCGATGCGCGAAGCCTCTCCCAGCGCGCTGATCCCTAACGCCTCCTGTGCCCCTGCCAGCTTTAATCCCTGTGAAACGACATATTGCGAAGCATCGTCACGCATCCGCTGCAGCTTTGCCAATAACACGCGCTTTGCCTCTTGCAGACATTCCTCATTCAGCAAAGGACGGGTGATCATCTCCTTTAAAAAGGCGATGCCTTTTTCTAAAAAATCATCGCTGTCCGCAAAACGGGGATGCAGCAGCTTCATGCGCAGCTCTAATACCTGCCCTTTTCCATAACCGATCGTCTGTGCGCCGATCATTGCGCCATACATCGCATCCAGATACTCGCTCATCGTCTGCTTGGTGGGATATGCCTGCAAACGATCGCTCATCATCAGCGCCAACAGTGAATATACACCGGCGCTCTCCTCTTTTAACGGCTGCAAAAAACGGATAAAAAAGCCGATATCCTTAAACTTCTCACTCGGCAGCACATGCAACGCTACTCCCTGACAAATTTCCATAGCCAAGACCTCCTCAATACTCTTTAGTATGTGTCTACTTTATCACAAAATGCAGAAAATGCCCAACGTTTTCCTTCCTCCCTTTTTCTCTCTTTCCCACAACGGATAAACAATCACAAAAAGCGATTGTCGAAAAGTTGTGAACATGACGTCACATAATCCTAATGCCAAAAGAAAAGCATCTGCATTGGCAGATGCTCTCATCTTTCTGTTAACCGATATGAATAAATACCGGACCTGAACCGACATAGGCACTGGAAACAACCGTACTACTGCCAAACCAGCCTCCATGTACCGCCTGACCGTTGCCGATGTAAACAGCGACATGCGCCATTCCCAAACCGCCGTCCGCATAATAAATCAGATCGCCCGGCTGTGGATTGCTCGTCACCGTTCCCAATGACAAATATCCTGCCGGCCAGCCATGATAATAGATGCCGTTAGCGGCCAATGCGTTTGTTACTAACATCGTGCAGTCCTGACTGACGCCGACCTGCGCCAACGCCGCGCTCGCAATACCGCTGCTGCTGCCGTTATAAGAAGAAACCGCCTGTGAAGAGCTTGCTGAAGAGTTCGCCGAAGAAGAGCTCTGCGTCTGCTGCTTCTGCTCTTTTTCCTGCGCTTCTTTCTGAGCCTCTACACTTGCCTTATCCCTTGCGACTCCGTCCTCATCGAAGACATATTCCACGCCGTCGATTTCCTTTGTCGTATCCTTCAAGCGCTTGCCGTACTTGTTATGGTAATAAGCGTTATCCTCACCGTCATACTGCCAGCCGGTATAGAGCACGCCGTACTCATCCAGATAATACTTATCGCCGTCAACCTCGATCGTTCCCACAGCCATGATACCATCGTCATAGAAATAGTGCTTACGACCGTTGATCGTCTTCCATCCGGTTACCTTTTGACCGTTTTCATCAACGTAGACAAACGTCTCCTTCTCGATCTCGATGTACTGGCTCGTAACCGGATAACCGTTTTCGTCATAAAGGAAATCCTCATTCCAACCGCTCAGCAGGCGTCCGTCCTCCTGAAACAGATAAGTGACATCATCGATCTTTTGTTCCCCGCTTTGCATACGGCCGAACTCATCGAAGTAATAACGATAAGCGTCAATCGTCTGCCAGCCGAAAACCATTTCTCCATTCTCGTCAAAATAATATGTCCCCTCGTCCAGATGCAGCCATCCGGTTGCTTGCTCTCTCGTTGACTCAAGAACATAGTAGCGATCTGCCCCTTCGCCATGCCATCCCGGCTGTGCTTCATAGGCATAGACGGTAGAAATTACGGGTACGCAGGTCGCAAAACACAGCGCCATCGCAATCTTCTTACCGTTTTTCTCGATAAAATTCATCTCGACTCACCTCAATTACCAACGCAAACACTATAACACAACTGTTTTTATCTTGCAAATTTGTAAGTTTAGAAATCGCTTACACGCTTTGAAATGACATTAAAAAAACACTTTAATTAAAGGGAAATCGAAAAACTATGTGAGTTTGTGTGATTTTATGTCAAATCGTGTCGACGCCTTTTTTCACCCCTTTTCGCATCGTTTGCTCACCATTCCTCCATGACGGCGCAAGCGCGTACATCCTTTACAAACAAAGATGTCCAAACACCAGACTCTCCCACGTAAATATCTTTGCTTGCACGCCCCCCTCCATCAATAAGCGAAAGACACCAGACAAGCATTAAAAGACGTTAAATATTTCCATTTCTTTCCCGGCTTTACAAAGACCTATTTCTTCTCTATTACAATATATTAAAAGTTACACTCCTTTATGGCCGATAAAAAATGATTTCCTGCTGCTTGAGCGTTATCATGATGGAGCGATCGATATACCGTCTTCCTCTTATACAAAATTAAAAAAACTCCCGGGTACAGTCTCCCGGGAATTTCTTGTTTTGGTTTCTTACAATCGACGAACGCTGGTCACCGTTCCGAAAAAGCTGCTGATCGTAGTCACCTTTAAGCCGTCTGAAGGATTCAGCGCATGAATGATGCAGTTATTACCGACATAGATTGCCGCATGAGAACCGCCGTTAAACACGAGAATATCTCCCGGCTGCATGTTGCTTGGTGATACCGCATATCCCACCGTGGCCTGTGCGGCCGCCGTCCTTGGAATATTGATGCCCGCCATACGATAAGACAGCTGTACAAAGCCGGAGCAGTCAACGCCGCTCATCGTATTGCCGCCGTAAACATACGGCGTACCGCTGTTCATGATCGCGTAGGCATTCGCTACGACATCCCCGCTCGCCGCAAATGTCTTATCCGTATATGCAGGCGTATTGCTTGCTGAAGAAGAGCTTCCACTTGCAGTACCGCTTCCTGCATCTGCCGTTTCCTCCTGAGCAATAGAAGCGCTGGATGCACGGCCATAGCTGTCAAACGTATATTCCTCTCCATCGATTTCTGCCGTCATATCCGTGTACATCATGCCGTATTCATCGAAATAATAGGATTCGCCGTTAACGTGCCGCCAACCCTCATAGACATAGCCATCCTCATTGAGGTACCACACCTTATCGCCGATGCTCACCATATCACGAGCCATGGCGCCATCCTCATAGAAATAGTAACGATCGCCGTGGATCGTCTGCCAGCCGGTTACCTTTTGACCGTTTTTATCGACATAGCAAACTGTGCCATCCTCCAGTTCCATGAACTGATTCGTCATCGGATATCCATTGTCAGTATAGAGGAAATCCTCCTCCCAGCCACTCAGCATGCGGCCATCCTCCTGAAAGAGATAGGCAACGCCGTCGATTTCCTGTTCCCCGCTCAGCATACGACCGTCCTCATCAAAATAGTACTGATAAGCATCAATCGTCTGCCAGCCGAAAACCAGCTCTCCGTTTTCATCAAAATAATAAGTACCGTCGTCCAGGTGCAGCCATCCGGTTGCCTGCGTCCTCGTCGTCTCTAACACATAATAGCGATCCTCGCCCTCGCCATGCCATCCCGGCTGTGCTTCATAGGCATAAACGGTAGAAATGACCGGCACACAGGTCGCGATACAAAGAGCGACAGCGATCTTCTTCCCGTTTCTTTCGATAAAATTCATCCTGAATCACCCCAATTTCATCCTTTTCATTCTAACACAGCAAAAAGGCTTTGTAAAACTTTTCTTTTTATCAGGATCAAAGACTGTGAAATCAGCGGGTAAAAAGAGATGTTCCGGTTCTTTTTTTAAGGCGTTATAAACCACCAAATGACAATGCGCAAACGATAACGACACGAGCATCCCTCTGCGGAACAGGATAGATTACGTCGGTGAAATGTGATAAGATATGCTTAATGAAAAGACCTCGAGTCCAAAACGACGCAAAAGAGAAGCGTGGATAATAAAGATATATTCCAGTTCTTTTTTTGCAAGGAGCAGTAAACCATCAACGGGTGATCTCAGAATGCAAATGCAGCCACCACCGCTCATCTGACGACCACAGCAGCGAACATGGCAAAAGTCAAAATATAGCCTTAACAAAAATACATGGTCAAAAGAGGTGTAAAACATGACGATTTCCAATAGAAAAGAGCGTATCCCCTGCGACATTCATCAGGTATGGACAGTTGTCACAGATGTCGAAAATTACGTCACATGGCGAAGTGATTTGAGTAAAATCGAGATCATCGATGACAGGCAATTTGTCGAATACAATAAAAAGGGTTATCCGACCACCTTTACCGTTACCGTCATAAAACCTTGCCAGCGCTGGGAATTCGATATGGAAAACAGCAATATGAAGGGACATTGGACAGGCGTTTTCACTGCTGAAGAAAACGCGACAACAATTGTTTTCACAGAGGTTGTCAAAGTCAAAAAATGGTATAGTAAACCCTTTATCAAGACTTATTTACAACGACAGCAGGCGCGTTTTAGTGCAGATTTACGCAAGGCACTGATGTAAGGCACAGAAAGGAGCGGTCACAAACATGAAAATAGAAATCGGCAAAACATTCCCTTCGCATTTTCATCCTTCCTATCCGCAGGAATTCGAACTGTTCTCTCACTTGGAGACAACGGCGGCCATCCCCGCGGTGTTATTTGCAATTACCACATGGAAAGAAAACGGAAAACCGAATATCTGCTTTCACGCATGGAGCAGCTTTCACGGTGATTCGACAGCTTTCTTTGCCGTGATGGGAAATCTTTACCAGCATACGCATACCTATGCAAACATCCAAAGAGAACGATGCTTTGGCATCAATTTTCTTCCTATGCGCTATTACGACCGGCTGGTAGCTACCATTCACCACAACGGCTATGAAAGCGATGAGTTTGCCGCCGGGGATTTTTCACTCATAAACGCCAAAACGATTCATGCCCCATTGATACAGGAGGCCTTTATCAACATGGAGTGCACCTTAAAACAAACGCAGGATCTCAGCGGTGCCGGAATTGCCGCAATGGTCATCGGACAAGTACAGCACATCTCCGTTGAAGAAACCTATGCGCAGGGCTATGAAAAACGTTATGGAAAAGACGGTTTTATGATGCTTGTTCCCGCCCCGCAGGACTTAAAGACAGGCGCACCCAATCCGATGGCGATCGCCACGGTGACGATCGAACGATTGGATTAAAAACGACAGCGATCGGACTTCGTTCCTGCAATCGGCCTTATGAAGAATACGCTCAAGGCGAGTCATCCCCTACTCGCAGCAGCGCTAAGCAGAAATTCCCATGGCGGACTTTCTGCTTTTCTTTTACATCATCCAAAAAGTTCCACGAACGGCCCTACTGCGATGTCATCACCGCAACACATAAAAAAACGGTCAATCGTAGCATTGCCGTTTTATTTTGTATAGCCAACCTCAGATGAGGGGCAATCAGAAACTCTCCTTTGCGATGACAGCCGATCACAAAGCAAGACATGACTTCTCCTTGACAAACAGACGGTATTCGCTTCTTCCTCCATCGCCACGGCAGAGAAAAAGAGCGAAAATCAGCATTCGCCTCCCTGCTTCTCCCCTTCCTGTTCATAGCATTCCACCACGTGATATGCCATCGCCCGATGATAAGCCCGCAGAGTGGCAAACAGACGGCAGAGGACAAAGAAGAGCATCAGCGAAAACCATACGCCGCTGATGACGCCGATCAGACGTACGCTGTCAACGACCTCCTGTAAAGAGGATGCCGCTAACGCCCGCGCAAACAGGAGGGCGCAGCCAAGCAGATAGAGAAGCGTTCCCAGCATGCCGGCGCCATACCATCGCTTATGCGCGCTGTAATAAAACAAAAACAGGGTGACACCGATGAGCATCCATTCCCAAATATACAGCGTGTCTAACGCGGCAAGCGCAAACGCTGCTATGTTCCCTTTGGCAAGGGACATCATCGAGAGCACCATGCGGGAAACGACAAACAGCGACATCGACGCATCGTTGAGCAAGGAAAACAACGATGCATAATCGCTGAGTCCCCATAAGCGCACAACCGTGTATAGCGCACACCCACACTGAAACAGCAGACCCAGCCAGCACAGCGTTTTCACCAACAGCACTCGCTTGCGCTTCGTATCCACAAAGCTGTCCAGATACTCAATCATGTAGGATCCAGTCCTCTCCCTTGATGACCTCACATTTACTCAGATTCGGATAATCCAGTTGACGCAGCACCTCATAAACAGCAATCGCCACCGTATTGCTCAAATTCAAAGAGCGGGCGGAGGGTACCATTGGCAAACGCATGCAGCGAGACTGATTCGCCTTTAATATAGAGAGCGGAATACCGGTGCTCTCCTTGCCGAAAACCAGATAAATATCTCCCTCACAGCGAGTAAAATCAAAAGAGGAAGGCGGCCGCTTGCCATAGCGGGTCATATAATAGCACTGTGCGTCCGCATGTGCCGATGTGAACGCTTCCCAGCTAGGATAGCACGTATACTCCAATTCCTTCATATAGTCCATCCCCGCCCTGCGCAGATGCTGTGCATCCAGATAAAAGCCCAACGGCTCGATCAGATGCAGCTGACAGCCGGCGGCCATACAGGTGCGCATGATATTGCCGGTATTTTGCGGAATTTCCGGTTCATATAAGACGACATGAATCATTTCGCTTCTCCTTTAAGAAAATCGATCAGCTTTGCCAAAGCGCGCCCACGATGCGAAACGGCATTTTTCTGCTCCTCACTGACATTTGCCAACGTCGTATGATACGGCGGATAATAGAAAATCGGATCATAGCCAAAGCCTTTGTTCCCAAGTGGCTCCCATGCAATCTCTCCGCGTACGACACCGGTAAACACGTGTTCCTCTCCCGTTTCACTCACATAACCGATGGCGCAGACAAACTGAGCTCCACGTTCTTTTCCCGCTACCTGATCGATGATATATCGATTTTTTATTGCATAATCGCTGTCATATCCCAAAAAGCGGGCGGAGTACACGCCCGGCGCGCCGTCCATCGCATCTACCGCCAATCCGGAATCATCGGAGATGACCGCACAGTGCAAACGCTCGTGCACCGTCCGCGCCTTAATCAGCGCATTTTCCTCAAAGGTCTCACCCGTCTCCTCGATGTCGATAGGCTCCTCGATATCTAACAGACTTTTCACCCGATACCCCAGTGAAGCGAGCATCTGTGAAAACTCCTCCACCTTATGGGCATTGCTAGTCGCAATGAATATTTCTTTCATATCCTTCACCTGCCTACGCATCATTCTATCAGATTTTCACTGTTTTTGCCAAGATTGCGCCACATGTTCTTTCTTCCTCACATGCGCCGGCCCTATCCCTTGGATCACCCCTCCTATCGCCATCTGTTTTCCCCTCCTTTGCAGACGCTTGCTTCACGCGATGTGATGACTGTAAAAACACAGGGTATCACAGAAAGATACGCTTTCTTGAATGACTGCCGCAAGGTGAAAAACGAACAGCACGACGTCTCCTCAGCTGCCATCAGCAACCACACAGATAAATAGGAAAAGGAGACCGCGCTTCGTATGACAAAAATGATTGATGCTCCTGCGAGTTAGGGTTATCGCGTGGATGCGTTTAAAGAGAAATAAAGAAAAAGCGATAAAAATTACAGGCAATTTGCTGGAAAATTTTTACAGATGAAGGTATAGTTATATTGTTGAGGATAAAGGAGGATATTCAACATGGCTAAATTTGTTTGTACGGTTTGCGGGTATGTCTATGAAGGTGAAAACGCTCCTGAAAAATGCCCGATCTGCGGCGTAGGCGCAGAGAAATTCCAGAAGCAGGAGGGCGAGATGAGCTGGGCGGCAGAGCATGTTGTCGGCGTAGCACAGGGCGTCAGCGAGGATATCATCAAGGATCTGCGTGCAAACTTTGAAGGAGAGTGCTCTGAGGTCGGCATGTACCTGGCAATGGCACGTGTCGCTCATCGCGAGGGTTATCCGGAAATCGGTTTGTATTATGAAAAAGCAGCTTGGGAGGAAGCAGAGCATGCCGCTAAATTCGCAGAGCTGTTAGGTGAAGTCGTCACTTCTTCGACAAAGAAGAACCTGCAGATGCGCGTTGAAGCGGAAAACGGTGCAACTGCCGGTAAGGTCGATCTGGCAAAACGCGCCAAGGAAGCAAATCTTGATGCAATCCATGATACCGTTCATGAGATGGCACGCGATGAAGCACGTCATGGCAAGGCATTTGAAGGCCTGCTCAAGCGTTACTTTAACTAGGCATCCACTTAGCGATACAATAAACAAAAAACAGCGTTGTTTCCATGTGCTGCACACTTTGCGTATGCATGGAGAAGCGCTGTTTTTTTTTACTTGTTTTCATCCGATGCTGATACGTCTTGCCTTACTTATGCTATCCATTGTTTTAAATAATGCGCACTACTCACCTGCCTCAGTGATTCTCGTCATCGTGATAGGTTCTATCATCAAACATTCCGATGTGCGCATAGAGCGCAGCAAAAAAAACCGCCTGCATCTCAGTATGCAAACGGTTCTTATGACGATTTGTGATTAGTACATTCCGCCCTGCGGCATTGCCGGTACTGCCGGCGTATCTTCTTTGATCGCCGCAACACCTGCCTCCGTAGTGATGAACAGTGCGGAAATGCTGGCTGCGTTGAGCAAAGCGCTGCGGGCAACCTTCGTCGGGTCGATGATGCCCTTGTCAAACATATCTACCCACTCGCCTGCCTTTGCGTCAAAGCCGACGTTTGTCTCTGCCTTTTTCTGAGCGTCGACGATCTCCTCAGCATTATATCCTGCGTTCTCGGCAATCTGTGCGATCGGTGCGAGCAGTGCGTCAAAGACGATCTTGATACCCTTCTGCACATCGACGACGTCCGATTTCAGCTCATCCTTCAATGCGACATACGCCTCGACTAACGCAGCGCCGCCGCCGATGACGATACCCTCTGCGACTGCGGCACGCGTTGCATTGAGCGCATCCTCAATACGCAGCTTTTTCTCTTTGAGCTCACTCTCCGTCGCCGCACCGACCTTGATGACGGCAACACCGTTGTTGAGCTTTCCTAAACGCTCTGCCAAACGCTTCTTATCATACTCGCTGGTCGTGTTATCCATCTGTGCGGAAATCTCAGCGCTGCGCGCTTCTACTGCTGCCTTGTCGCCGGCGCCGCCGATCATCGTCGTGTTATCCTTGGTAACGACTAACTTCTTCACCTGACCCAGATCGCTCATCTGTGCGTCTTTCAGCTCCATGTTGAGATCCTTGGAGAAGAACTTCGCACCGCACAGCACCGCGATGTCCTGTAACAGTTCTTTCTGGTTATCGCCAAAGCCCGGTGCTTTCGTCGCTACAACGTTGAACGTACCGCGCAGCTTGTTGACAACCAAAGTGGATACAACCTCGTTTTCAAAGTCCTCGGCCACTAACAATAACGGCTTGTTGGACTGTAATACCTGCTCTAACAGCGGCAAAATCTCCTGGATGTTGCTGATCTTCTGATCGGTAACCAACACTAACGCATTCTCCATTTCGACCTGCATCTTTTCACGGTCACTGACCATGTATGGAGAAACATAGCCCTTATCATACTGCAAGCCTTCGCTGATCTCCAGCTCCGTCTCGAATCCGTTAGACGTATCGACGCTGATCACGCCGTCGCGTCCGACTTTCTCCATAGCCTCGGCGATAATCTCTCCGACCTCGCTGCTGCCGGCAGAAATCGTCGCTACCGAAGCGATGTCATTGCTCGTCTCCACCTTGCGGGACTTCTCTAAGATATGCTTGGCGATCTCCTTGCTCGCATATTCGATACCCTCGCGCATAAGCACCGGATTTGCACCCTTTTCCACAGCCTTTAAGCCGTCCTCGATCATGCTCTGTGCCAAAATCGTCGCTGTCGTCGTACCGTCGCCCGCCGTATCATTGGTCTTGTTGGCAACCTCATACACCAGCTTCGCACCCATGTTTTCAAACTTGTCTTCCAGCTCGATCTCCTTAGCGATGGAAACACCGTCGTTGGTGATTAACGGAGAACCGTATTCCTTCTCCAATACGACGTTGCGTCCCTTCGGTCCCAGCGTGACACGAACTGCATCCGCTAAGGTGTTGACACCCTTCAACATCGCTTCACGCGCATCTTTTGAAAAACGTACTTCCTTTGCCATCGTTCATTCCTCCTTTATGCTACAACTGCCAGAATATCCTCATCGGCAATGACGATATATTCCTCTTCATCCATCGTTACGCGGGTACCGGAATACTCCTTGTAAACGACCTTGTCGCCAACCTTGTAGCCGGCGTCCTTGCAGCCCTCTCCAACGGCCTCTACAACGCCGATGCTCGGCTTGTTCTTGTTCTCACTTGTTAAAATGATACCGCTGGCGGTCTTGTTTTCTACTTCTTCCTTTTTCAAAACAACATTGTCATGTAATGGCTTCAGCATCTCAATTCCTCCTTTTAGAATCATTAGCACTCTTAGCACCTTACTGCTAACACAGTCTATTATACTCACTTTTAGCACTTTGGCAACCCCTCTGCTAACTTTTTTTCTATATTTTTGTTTCTGCTGTACAAACAACCTGCTAGCGGACACTCTACCTTGTCAGAAAACAGCTTTTTTCCTTTTACTAAAAAGCGTCAGCGAAAAATGAAACAAAGAAAACGGCATGCTCGCTGCCTGTCAAAAAAAGAAACCGCTGTCGGATGCGATGATCCGTTTACGGCTTCTTTTCTCTATTTCGTATTATGAATGATGCGCGCATGTATGCGTGCCATCATGATCGTGGTGCGTGCAGCGCTTGCTTGGATCATCCGCCAATGCGCCTGCGGCAAATGCCTGCAAGGCCATGCGGGCATCCATATCGACGCCGCGCACCACGGCGATCCCCGCTTCCTGCAAAGCGTTTACGGCACCTTGACCGATGCCTCCGCAGATCAGCGTCTCTACACCCCACTCCTTTAACAGCACGGCAAGCGCGCCGTGTCCGACGCCGCCGGCTGCGCACAGCTGCTCGTTTGTGACCTCTCCTGCATTCACATCTGCCAATAAAAACTGTGCGGTTTTGCCGAAATGCTGAAATACGCTGCCGTTATCATAGGTTACTGCTACTTTCATCTCTACTCCTCCACTAAAAGCGTCTCGATGTCGACGTCGATGTTAAAGATCTCTGCAAACTGTACCAAATCCGCTTTTGCGCTTTGTGCATCCACATAACGGATGTTTTGACGCGGCCAAGAGCGTACGGCCACATCTGCGCTTGGAACCCCCAGCACATCCACACCGGCGGCTTCCACCGCCTCGCGCAGCGCTTCTTCCTCGTTGCCGGTTTCATTGGCAAAGGTCTCAATCGCATGCAGCACGCTGTCTAAAGAAGCGCTCTCTCCTTTTTTCACAAAGATGGCCGCCTGCGGATAGCCGCTCTCTGCCTCTGTCTCGTTATGACGAACATACAGCTGCTGCAAATCGGCAATCACCTGCAGTTCTTTTCCGTTTTCCTTCGCCTTGGCGATCGCGGCGCTCACCGCCGGTTCCGCTAACAACGCAATGTCCGCCTGTCCGCTGAGCAGTTGTGTCTGTGCGTCGCTCACCGCATTGTAATAGACGACCTCGGGAGCTAACGTCCTTATATCCAGCGCGTTTTCCAATACGAGCTGGGGAACGGCTCCCTCGCCGAAAGCTGCCAGCGTGCCCGCTTTCTCCAGCGCGTCTTCATCCTCTGCCACCAGATACAGATTGCCCCAAGTGATGACAGCGGCTAATTGATAGTTGTCCATTCCTTTGGCGGCTAACGCCATTCCCAGATTGCTGGGAGCGACGATGATGTCATATTCGCCATCCGCCTTGGCTAACTCCGCCTGCAGCACATCGCTGCCGCTGACAGTATCCACAGAAGCGACATTCTCAGCGCTAAAAGCGCCTAAGATACCCAATGCCGGCGCTCCGCTTGGCGCTAACACCTTGACCGCTTCCTTTTGGGAAACGCCTTGACATGCGCTCATCGTCATGCAAAGCGCCAACGCGCAAAGCGTTTTTAACAGGCGCTTCATGCTTTTTTCTCCACCTCGCTCACCAGCGCTGCGATCGCTTGTGTTAACGGCGCCGTGACGCTCTCTTTTTGACCGCTGCGGCGGATGGTGACCGTACGCGCCTCGCACTCGCCATCACCGACGACGATTTGCACCGGAATCTTGGCTAACTGCGCTTCCCGGACGCGATAACCCAGCTTCTCATTGCGCTCATCTACGCTGCAGCGAATACCGGCTTGCGTGAGCGCATCACATACCTCATGCGCATACGCGCCATGCTTTGAAGCAAGCACCGGAATAATCTCCACCTGTTTCGGCGCTAACCACAATGGGAAATGACCGCCGTAATGCTCGATCAAAATACCGATAAAGCGCTCGATTGAGCCGTAGATGACACGATGCAACATCACCGGACGCACTTTTTTGCCTTCCTTATCCACATACGTGCAGTCAAAGCGCTCCGGCAGATTCATATCCATCTGAATGGTACCGCACTGCCATACGCGTCCCAAGCTGTCCTTGATGTGGAAATCCAGCTTCGGACCGTAGAAAGCGCCGTCACCCTCGTTGATGCGATATTCTTTGCCGGCGGCATGACACGCTGCCCCTAACGCTTTCTCACACTGATCCCACACGGCGACCTCGCCCATGAAGTCCTGTGGACGCGTGGACAGCTCAATCTCATAGCTCAGCCCGAAAACAGAATACATACGGTCGATGAAGCGAATCAGACGCTTGACTTCTTCTTCTACCTGATCGCTTCGCATGAAGAGGTGCGCATCGTCCTGTGTGAACGTCCGTACGCGAAACAGACCGTTGAGCGCACCGCTCGCCTCATGACGATGTACCTGCCCCAGCTCGCCGACACGCAGCGGCAGATCCTTATACGAATGCAGCGTGCTGTTGTAGACGAGCATCGCTCCCGGACAGTTCATCGGCTTGATCGCAAATTCACGATCATCCACCATCGTCGTGTACATGTTTTGCTTATAGTGATCCCAATGCCCGCTCATCTCCCACAGCTCTTTGCTCATCATGATCGGCGTCTTGATGAACTGATAGCCTTCTTTGGTGTGCTCTGCATACCAAAACTGCTCCAAGAGATTGCGCAAAATCATGCCGTTTGGCAAAAAGATCGGCATGCCGGCGGCATATTCGCTCATCATGAACAGACCCAGCTCTCTGCCCAGTTTTTTATGATCGCGCTTCTTCGCTTCCTCCAACAGCTGCAAATGCTCCTCCAGCTGCTCCTTGCTCTCAAAGCAGACGCCATAGATGCGCTGTAACATCTTATTGTTGGCATCACCCTTCCAATAAGCGCCCGAATGCTTGAGCAGCTTGAAATTCTTGCACTGCTTGACACTGTCGACATGCGGACCGCGGCAGAGGTCGACAAACTCGCCCTGACGATAGACGCTGATGCTGCCATCCTCTAATCCCTCGATCAGATCCAGCTTGTATTCGTCGTCGTGAAACAGTTCCAGCGCCTGCACCTTGGAGATCTCTTCGCGCACGATACGCTTGCCATCCTTGGCGATCTTCTTCATCTCTTTTTCGATCAGCGCCAAATCCTCGTCGGTGATCTTCTTATCGCCCAAATCCATATCGTAGTAAAAGCCTTCCGATACGACCGGTCCTACCCAAAACTTCGCCTGCGGATAAAGACGCTTCACCGCCTGCGCCATCATGTGCGCACAGGAGTGATTCAGCTTGCTCAGCTGTTCATTTTCCTTGATGTCAATCATCTTTCATCATCCTTTCCATAAAAAAAGACAGAACTCAAAGGACGTTCTGTCTGACGCGGTACCACCTTTGTTCATGCGCGCTGTGCGCATGCCCTCTTCTCCGTTAACGCCGGCGACGGCTCTCTTTTCAGGAGCAGCTCCAAGGTAGTAAGAACAGGAATCTTCCAAAAGGCTTGCACCGGCCGCCTTCTCTCTGCATGGGATCGCCCGCTCCCGTGTCCTTTTCCTTGCTGATAGTATAATCATAGCCATTTCCGTTTTTGTTGTCAATCCATTTGCCGCAAAACCTGCATGATTTCTCCCTTTCCTGTTACAACATAGGTAAGCCTTTGACAAGCGATGCTTTCACACCCTGTACAAAGGGATGACAAGAGGAATGGAAACAAGTTTGCGCTTCTTTCACAGGATTTCACCCCGTACCGCTTCCTTTTCATCGACTCACAGTCCTCTTTTGCGGTGTTTCCAAACACATTCCTTTTTCCCTGCGATGATTACCGCATTCTCCCTCTATGTAAACGCCATGAAGGGACTGCAACAAATAAAAGCGTCCAAAAAAGGCAACGCATTCTCATATCAATAGAAGAGCAGCCGGATTTTTTTGCTGTCCGCGGGATTTGTTCACTAAAAACGGTGAAAACGAATAGAAAAACGAGTGTAACAAGCGCCAGCCTGCATCCACACTCGTTCTTTTGGTAATTTAAATTATCGTAGATTTGACCCCCATCTTTAAATAATCATTCTTTTTGCATAGTGATATTCCTTTTTTCGTCACAGCCCCATTTTCAAAACTACCGCGACTTCTTTCGCTTTGGCAGCATGCTGCGCAAAGAGAGGTGGAAGAAACCGGCCTCCTTGATCGGCGGACGATACAGCGTATTGCGTTCCATGTAATAGAAACAATAATGAAACGTGTGCCAAAACAGGAATGTATCAAAATGATCGTACTCCTTCATGCCATCATACCAGCCGGGCGCCTCCACGCTGATGCGCTCAAATTTCTTGGCCCATATATCCGCCAAGCCAAGCACATAGGCAAAGGGCAGCAGCTCCCAAAACAGCTTAGGATTCGCCGTTGACAGCTTTGTCAGCTGAGCGCTCTCCACCGTTTCGATAAACTCACGCACACCCAGCACCTGCGCCTTCCACTCGTTGCCCTTGCGGGTGCGCTTATCCATGTACAGCATGCAGAAGAACAATACGATCGTCACAAACAGATAGACGACAAGCGCCCATGTCTGGATGTCGAACATCTGCAAAGTCAGCGCGTTGAACGCCAACAGGATGCAGGCGATGATAATCAGCACGCCCATCCCCACAAAGAAGCTTCGCTCCTCCAACGTAAAGCGATGACGCACCAGATACACCCAACCCGCCAAATCGATGCCCAGCAGCAAGGTCGGAATCAAAGCGTGCAAGGAGAGCTCCCAGAGCTCAAAGCGCGCATATGTCATCATCCCGACAAAAAACAGCGATGGCAGCAGCGTAATCAGCGCCATCAGCGACTGCAAAAAGATTGAGGCATCCGTGTACACCTGCCGGCCGTTTCGCTTCGTGAACGAGCGTTCCAGCAGATGCTTGGACTTCTCTAAGGAAAAAGCGATACGCGCCTCGCGCAGCTCATTCTGATTGACAAGATTACCGTTTTGGAAAATGGAATCAAACAGCACTCGCTCATAAGGCTTGGCGTTAAGATCATTCATCTCGCGCAGCTTCTCCAGTTCAAAGCTCTCACCGTGATCGTGAATGAGCAGAAAGCCGCGGTTGCCCCAATCGATAAACAAAGAGAGCAGATCGCTGTCGCTGGCAAAACGGTTCATGATATAACCGATCTCCGAGCTGCTGATCTCCTTGGGCGCTTCATCGTAGACATCGACAAACACCTCTTGATCACGGCCAAAGTGCCAGAAGATCAACAGGACGACGACTAACAGCACCACGCAGGCAGAGGAAGCGACGAGGTTCACGTCCAAAGGCTGCGGAAAGGTAAAATACGTCTTAGGCAGATTGACCTTGATCGTCGCCATCTCGTTATTGCCTAACGGCGCTAACAGATCACCGCTGATGACATTGCCGTTGACCTGCATGCTCAAGGTGTTTTTCACATCGCCGTACTTGCCGGTATTCGTATAGACCTCCTGCGGGTCAAAGGGCTTTGGCATCTCTATTTCATAATGAAGCTGCTTCACGCTCGTATCCAAATTTGTCACCAGCGTCCAATACAGCATCTGTGATTGATCCGGCATGGAGAGATCGCCGGTGGAGACTGTATAGGAAATGGTAAAGCGCTGACGTCCGTTGAGCTGGACGCCCTTTTCACCCATGGTGACGATCGAGCCATCCTCATTTCGTTCCACCGACAGCAAGCGGTCACCCGAAATGTCATGCACCGGAAAGTAGTAATCCTGATAGACGACGCCCTGCGCGCTCGTCACGGGAATATGGTAAGTTGAGGTGATGTTGCGGACAAAGGTGCTGCGGTAGTAGTTGAAATTGAGGTCGTACTCTTCCACGACAAGCAGCTTTCCATCCTCCTGCACCTGAATGTGAATGTCCAGATTTTCTACCGTATACGCCTCCACCGCCCGCGTGTTTTTGGCAAACAGACACAAGAGCAGCGTCAGCAGACAGACGATGGCAAGTCCTCTTTTTCGCATATCATCATCCTTTCTCTGTTATTCTTCGTTCAGTATATCATTGATTGCGGCCGCAAACAACCGCCGAAAGCAGGCAAAAAGCGGGCAGCGTGAGCAAACTCAGCGAAATTGTGGGGTAAAGCTGCCGTTTTCCATGATGCGTACGCGCATATCTCCACAGATGCCATCCACGCACAGCCCTGCCGTGCCAAACATGAAGTCGACATGCGCCATCGAGTGATTCGCCCCTTTTTCCTGCCGTTCTTTCTCACTCATCGCCAGCCCGTTTTTCATGCAGGAGGGATAAGAATCTCCTAACGCCAGATGACAGGAGGCATTTTCATCAAACAGCGTATTGTAAAACAGCAGGTTGGAAGTGGAGATCGGCGAATCGTAAGGAACGAGCGCGACCTCTCCCAGATAGCTGCTTCCCGCATCGAAAGCTAACAGGGCAGCGAGGGTCTCCCTGCCCTCTTTGGCGTCAAAGGCGACTGCCTTGCCGTTTTCAAAACGAATGAAAAAGTCTTTGATGAGAACACCGTTGTAATCCAGGGGTCGGCTGGCATAGACGATGCCCTCCACTTTGTGACGATGAGGCATGGTGAACACCTCTTCCGTAGGCAGATTGGGATTGAACCAGACGCCGTCTGCCGTCTGTTCATTGCCCCCTTCCCACAGATGATCACTTACCAAGCCGATGCGCAGATCCGTTCCCAGCTCACTGGTGAAATGCAGCGCCTCGAAACGTCCGGCGTTCAATGCGTTCACACGTCTTTGAAACATGGCGTTGCGCGCTTGCCAGTTGACAAGAGGATCGCTGTCCTCATCAACATGAACGCTTTGCAGAATCGCCTCCCACAGCTTTTCTACGGCACGCTCTTCTTCCTCGTTTGGAAACACCTGCTTCGCCCACTCCTTGCCGGGAACGGCAATAATGCTCCAAGCGCACAGATTTTCACTCGTATAGCGCTGAATCTCCTTGCTTGCCTTGGCATACGCCAAACGCGCCTCCTTGATACGCGAAGGATCACAGTCAGCATAGATCCCCGGCGTATCGCTGATGATGTGCAAGACGCACGCGCCCTCTTTGAGATAATCTAAGCGGCTCTCCAGCTCCCAGCGGTGTACCTCGCACAAGGTCTGCAATGGCTGATGCAGATAATGCAGGCGGGT
The DNA here is from genome assembly GCA_965119685.1 of Merdibacter sp. Marseille-QA0792. Taxonomy (GTDB): domain Bacteria; phylum Bacillota_I; class Bacilli_A; order Erysipelotrichales; family Erysipelotrichaceae; genus Merdibacter. The sequence continues at coordinate 1,881,659 of OZ221971.1, forward strand.
GATCTGCTCATCCCCATAGCGCACGACGACTTCCTTTGCCCCATACGCGTATGCTTCTTCACAAACCAATCTCACAAAAGGCGCCGCCATGACGTCCCCATAGATGATCAGCGTCTGCCCCTTTTGCAAATGCACTCCGCCAAGCAGTGCCAGACGGGCATATTTCCGTAAACGTGCTTCCATGTCTTACCTCCGTTTTTTTGTTAGTATAGCACATTTTTCCTTGCTTGAAAGAGACGTTTTGTCAAAAAAAAGCATCTGCCAGACGCTTTGCATACACACATTGCTAAAAAGAGAGAGATTGTAAGGAAAACACCCTCCTCAAAACGTAACGGGAGGAGGAACGGCATAAGGTGATATGCCTCCTCTGCACTTCCCTTGCTTTTTGCTTCTGTCATAAGCGATAAAACGATCGCCTGTCTCCTTTTCGATCAAAGGGGCTGTAACGAAATAGAGAATTTCTGAGAAAAGAGATCAATGCGCGAAGAAAAAAACTAGTATTTTTGTGGTTTAACCCTTTTTTATACTAGTTTTTATTAGTTTCTTCAATGATTGGCGGCTAACTCTGGAAACGGAAAAATACAGTTTTTCTTTTCCGCCTTATTTGTTGCAGCCCCTTGCATTTGATAGAGCCGCTCTCGTTTTACGTGTGCTCATCCTCCTTTTTTCGAGGCGCAGCGGTGATGATATGATACACCTTGATTCCCATCCCTGCAAACAGGAAGATGTTGACGATAACCGAAATCCACCAACCGATGGGATGATCGCTGAGATAGCCATCCGGTTTCATGTTCTGATAAACCGTGTACCCGTATAACGCGGTGACAATGGCGATCCAGAAGAGATAATCTGCCTTTTGTCTGTTGGTGAGCTTGTTCTCATATCTGTTTCTCAGCTTTTTCATCCTCTCCCCTCCTAAGATATTGTAAATCACTCGTATAATTACTCATTTGCGTATACATTTCCCCGCTGGAAAATCTGTCCAATCACTCGCCCGGTTACTCATTTACGACATCCTTTTTCCTTCCCATCAATCGTATGGAACATTGGTTGATGGCGGTACAATTTTCTGTAAGCTGTTGAATGCTGTGCATATTGATTTTCGTCTGCTCTCCCGCATATTCTGTGTTTTTGTACATTATGACACCCGGAGCTCCGCTTTATCTCTTTAATGCCGTGTCTGCCCTTTATTACGCACTTTCTCTACTTTCAGTATACAGCATTTGACAAGGAAGAACAACGGTGTCTTTTCAAAGAAACACGTTCATCTAAAAAGGTACCTCTGCTTTTTCATCTGCCCTCCCGCGTATTCACCGATACAGACAAAAAAGAAAAGAGCATCCCCTCACAGCATCTCCCTTTTCTCCCCAAGAAGCCTGCCACTATAACGGTGATCCTCTTTTTCTATATCCGTATTCTTCGCCCTTCTTTTTCAGCCAAGCGCGACATCTAACATCATCATCAGCGCAAAGCCCACGGCAAAGCCGATCGTTCCCCAGTTGCTGTGATGTCCCTGCGCGGTCTCCGGAATCAGTTCCTCCACGACGACATACAGCATCGCTCCGGCCGCAAATGCCAGCAGGATCGGCAGTGCGGGTACCAGATAGCGGGAAGCTAACAGCACCAACGCCCCGGCAAGCGGTTCTACAATCCCCGAAAGCGCCCCATAGAGAAACGCTTTGGTGCGGTTCATCCCCTTTTCACTGCGCAACGGCATCGAGATGATCGCACCCTCGGGAAAATTTTGAATAGCGATGCCGATCGACAAAGCAAACGCCGCCGCCATGCTGATCTCGCTGCCCTCGGCTAACAGAGCGACAAACACCGCGCCGACCGCCATCCCCTCGGGAATGTTATGCAGCGTCACCGCCAGCATGAGCATCGTCGTCCGCTTCAAAGAACTGCGATGACCCTCAGCCTCCTCATTGCCTAAATGCAGATGCGGAATCAGCCAATCCAACAGCAGTAAAAACAAAATTCCTAACAAAAAACCGCCGACCGCCGGCAGAAACGCCAGCTTGCCGAGATCCTGCGAGAGATCCATCGCCGGAATGAGCAATGACCAGATCGACGCCGCCACCATCACGCCGGACGCAAACCCCAGCAACGCCTTCTGTACACCGGCACGCATCTCATTACGCATCACAAAGACACAGGCTGCGCCGGCGGCCGTTCCTAAAAACGGAAGTATCAGTCCTAAAAATAAGTTCACCTGCACGTCCTCCTTTCCTCGTTTCATCCTATGCACAACATTTGACACAGTGAGGAAACGATTCACATCGTCCACATCCCGTGCAAAGAATTGTCTACACTATACCATCGCACTTCGCGATTTGCAATTGAGATGATTTGCTCTTTTCCTTTCTCTTTCACGTATATCCTTTCAAAGGATGTGGACGACAGACAGCGCGCCTGTCGTCTTCTGCCGCATCCCCTTTCCCTTTCTTCTTTTCCTATCCTGTGCTCCTCCTCTTTTCCCTTTCCCTGTCATCTCCCTGCTATCCTCCATCATGATCGATTTTGTATGCCTTGCTTACGCTGTGCCCGCCGCTTGTCCATCCATCCTCTCCCCGCTTTGGCAAAAGACAAAAGCAGCCCGTTGGGGCTGCTTTGCATGTTTTCCATGTGATTTATACGTTGATCTGCGCGTGGATACCCAGCACTGCCGCTTCTCTTTCCAGGATCGGATCGATGTAGTCCGCAAAAAACTCCTCGGTCTGCTGTACGCTTCGGCCGACGAAGAGCTTTGGCTGCATGCGCGACTTCAGCTCTTCTAAATCCATCGGGAAGCGCGGGTCCTGCGCAATGCGCGCTAACAGATCGTTGGGTTTCCCTTCCTCTTTAACAACTCTTCCGGCCGCCATGGAATGCACGCGAATCGCCTCATGCAGCTCCTGGCGATCGCCGCCGGCCTTCACGCAATCCATCATGATGTTTTCCGTCGCCATGAAAGGCAGCTCGTTCATCAGGTGCGACTCGATGACCTTAGGGTAGACGACGAGTCCCTCGGTGATATTGAGATAGAGATCTAAAATGCCATCGATCGCCAAGAACGCTTCCGGTATGGCGATGCGCTTGTTGGCGGAATCGTCCAATGTGCGCTCAAACCACTGTGTTGCGGCGGTGATCGCCGGGTTCAGTGCATCGCTGATGACATAGTTGGCAAGCGACGCCATGCGTTCACTGCGCATCGGATTACGCTTGTATGCCATCGCGCTGGAACCGATCTGACTCTTTTCAAAGGGCTCCTCCACCTCTTTGAGGTGCTGAAGCAGGCGAATATCGTTGGAGAACTTGTGCGCGCTTTGTGCGATCGAGCTGAGCACATGCAAAATGCGCGTATCATATTTGCGGGAGTACGTCTGCGTCGATACCGGGAAGCATTCCCGATAACCCAGCTTTTCAGCGATCAGCGTATCCAGACGCTTCACCTTGTCGCTGTCGCCGTTAAACAGCTCCATGAAGCTCGCCTGCGTTCCGGTCGTTCCCTTACAGCCAAGCAGCTTTTTGTGCTCGAGCAGGTAGGCGATCTCCTCGTAATCCATCAGCAGATCCTGCGCCCAGATGCTTGCGCGCTTGCCCAGCGTCGTAGGCTGTGCCGGCTGAAAATGCGTAAAGGCTAACACCGGCAGATCCTTGTACTGCAAAGCGAACGTCTTCAGCTGTGCCAAGACGTTCACCAGCTTGTTTTTCACGAGTGCCAACGCCTCATGCATCAAAATCAAGTCGGTATTGTCGCCGACATAGCAGCTGGTAGCACCCAGATGGATAATTCCCTTTGCCTTTGGGCATTGGCAGCCGTAAGCGTAGACATGGCTCATCACATCATGGCGAACCTCTTTCTCCCGTGCGATGGCTACCTCATAGTTGATGTCGTCCTGATGGGCGATCAGCTCCTGAATCTGCTCATCGCTGATCTCGAGCCCCAGCTCTTGTTCGCTTTGTGCCAAGGCGATCCACAGCCGCCGCCATGTGCGAAACTTCTTATCGTTGCTGAACAGCTGCTGCATCTCCTTGCTGGCATAACGCTGTGCCAAAGGGCTTTGATAACGATCGTTCATGTTTGATCTCCTTATCGATCCAAGCCGAGACGGCGGTAAACTTCCTGATAGGCGCCCTCAGCATCGCCCAAATCGCGGCGGAAGCGATCCTTATCGAGATGATCATGCGTCTCCATATCCCAATAGCGGCAGGTATCCGGACTGATCTCGTCCGCTAAGATGATCTCGCCGTGATAACGGCCAAACTCCAGCTTAAAGTCGATCAGCTCGATGCCGATCTTTCGGAATATCTCCTGCAAAATCTCATTGATCGCAAAGGCCATCTTTGAAATCTTCTCGATCTCCTCCTCGCTCGCTAATCCTAAGGCCAGCGCCATGTAAGAGTTGATGAGCGGATCGCCCAAATCATCATTTTTATAGCTGAATTCCAGCGTGGAGCACTTCAGCGGCGTTCCCTCCGGCACGCCTAAACGCTTGGAGAAGCTGCCGGCCGCCTTGTTGCGGATGATGACTTCCAGTGGAACGATCTCCACCTTCTTCACCACCGTGCGCCGCTCGTCAAGCTCCTCTACATAATGCGTCGCAATGCCCTTTTCCTCTAAAATCTTACAAAGATAGTTGCTCATGCGGTTGTTGACGATGCCCTTGCCGACGATCGTTCCCTTTTTCAAACCGTTGAATGCGGTCGCATCATCCTTATAGGAGACGATTAACAGATCCTCGTCATCCGTCTTGAACACCTTTTTCGCTTTTCCCTCGTACATCATTTCTAACTCTTTCATGTCTACCTCCACTTTTCCCGCTTCTCACGGTCTGTTTCCGTCAAAGGACGGCGTTTTTCTCCCATGGCGATGGGAGATCTCTTTCGTGCATCCTCACTTGCCTGCGGCGATCAGATCATGCACATAGATGTTGTTGGAGCGATCCGGTCCCACCGAGATCATCGACACCCGTACACCGGTGAACGTCTCGATAAAGCGGATATACTTCTGTGCGGCAGATGGCAGCTCGTCCCAAGTAGTCATCTTGGAAATATCCTCCTGCCAGCCCTCCAGCTCCTCATAGATCGGCACTGCCGCCGCTACGTCCTCCACGCTGCTTGGCACGTAGTCTACGCGCTGTCCGTCAATTTCGTAGGCAACGCACACTTTCAGCGTATCCATCCCGCTGAGCACATCGATCTTCGTCAAGACGAGATCCGTCAGACCGTTGATGATGCAGGCATGCTTAACGACATTGAGGTCGAGCCAGCCGCAGCGTCTTGGCCGGCCGGTCGTCGCTCCGTACTCCCCGCCGCACTTGCGGATACGCTCGCCGATCGCATCGTCGAGCTCGCTGACAAAAGGCCCTTCTCCCACACGGGTGGAATACGCCTTCACCACGCCGATGATCTGCGTGAGCTTGCTTGGCGCTACCCCGGCTCCCGTGCAAACGCCGGCCGAGGTCGGAGAGGAAGAGGTGACGTAAGGATACGTACCGTAGTTAATATCCAGCATCGCTGCCTGCGCCCCTTCAAAGAGCACATCTTTTCCCTCGTTCAAATCGCGGTTGACAACGCTGACACTCTCGATCAGACGGGAGACGATCTCCTCACGGATGGCCTTAAAGTCCTCTAACATCTTATCACAGTCCATCGCCTCTACACCATAGATTTCCGTAAACAAACGATTTTTCTCGGCTAAGAAACGACGGGCCTTCTCCTCAAATACCGCAAAGTTTCGCAGATCGCACATGCGGATACCATGACGGGCAAACTTATCCGCATAGCAAGGTCCGATGCCCCGCTTGGTCGTGCCGATCTTATGCGTGCCGGAATGCGCTTCCTGCAGCTCATCCTGATAGATGTGATAAGGCATGATGATATGCGCGCGATCCGAGATGCAGATGTGCTCGCAGCTCATCCCTTTCTGTTTGAGAACGTCGATCTCCTTGAGCAGAACGAAAGGATCGACGACGACGCCCGGTCCGATGATGCATTTCGCATGCGCGTGCAGCACACCGGAAGGCAGCAGGTGCAGAATGAATTTCTCCCCATTGACGATGACCGTATGACCGGCGTTGTTTCCGCCTTGAAAGCGCACGATCGTATCTGCGTGCTCGCTGAGCACATCGACGACCTTGCCCTTTCCCTCATCACCCCATTGGGTACCGACAACGACTCTTCCTGACATAGTACAACCACCTCGTATGCTTTCTATTTATAATCACGTGAAAATTATATGACGTACGTAAAAAAAGTCAATGTTTTTCCATGCTTTTGCCCACAAAAAACACCCTGCGCACCAAGGTGTGCACCTAAGGGGCGAGACGCCTTGACAAAAAGAAAAGGAGATTTACAATCTCCCTCAATCGTTTACACTCTATATACCATGCGTACACCGTTCTCTGGACTGTGTTCCTGCTCCTCTTCCTCTTCAAAACCACAGGAATGATAAAAGCCCTTCAGCGCCTGTGCCTGCTCATCATCTCCGTGCATGACGACGCTGATTTCATCCTCCGGCTCAAAACAGCCGGCAACCGTATAGATCAGTTTGGTCGCCACCCCCTGATTGCGGTAATCCGGGTGTACGGCTAACATGGTGAACTCCTTTTTCATACGATCAAACATCACAAAGCCTTCCAGCGTATCATCATCCAAGCTGACAAACACCTCACGGCGTTCGATCCCCTGGTTCAGCTCCTCGCTGAAGGAATTGTCCTTGTAGGCGGAATAGTCTTCCTTTATCGCATCAAACAAGCGGACGCACGAGTCTGCATCCTCCTTTTTTGCGTGACGGATCATGTGATCACACTCCTTTTGCTGCTAACATGTTCATTCTAACGAAAACACGCCCCACTTGCAAGCATTTTCTTTGCCACCCTTTGATTTCCTGCATCGCTTTCCCCTGCATACACGCTTGACCGTCTTGTACGTACATGATAAGATGAGAGTGTTCGGGAGGGATGGTCATGTCAAAATATGAGCAGATTTATCATAAGATTCTGAATAAGATCGAAAGCGGGGAATACGCGGTCGGCGAGACTCTGCCCGGAGAGTTTGAGCTGATGCGCCTCTTTGACGCATCACGCGACACCATCCGCAAATCGCTGCTATTGCTGGTGCAAAACGGCTATATCCAAAAATCGCAGGGACGCGGCAGCATCGTCCTCGACTTCAACCGTTACGACTTTCCGGTATCCGGCGTCGTCAGCTTCAAGGAGTTAGCCGCGCAGATGAAAGAGAAGGTGGAAACAGAGGTCATCTGCTTTGAGAAAACACATCCCGACGAGCGGATGCGCCGCATTTTTCAGCTGCGTCCAGACGACGACATCTGGTTTATCCAGCGCGTGCGCCGCATCAACAAAGAGGCGGTCATCCTCGATACCGACGTGCTCGACGCACAGATCATCACCGATTTGACAAAAGAGATCGCACAGGATTCCCTCTATCACCACATTGAAGGGACGCTGGGGCTTACCATCGCCTACGCTCGCAAGGAAATCACCTGTCAAAATATCAACGGGCAGGATGAACAAACGCTGGATCTGCGTCATCATGACATGGTTGTCAGCGTAGAATCCTACACCTATCTCGACGATGCGCGCGTCTTTCAATACACCTCCAGCCGACATCGTCCTGATAAATTCCGCTTTATCGAATTTGCCCGCCGCCAAAAGCAGGTATGAACAAAACAATGCCGTTATCGTTTCCCCTCTCCCTTGCTGCTCGATGAAGCAGCCGATCCTTACCGATCGCGTATGACATTCACCGAAAAGAGGGAGTCACCACCCATCCTTACCATAGAATCCTGCACAGGCGTTTTCGCAGTGTCCACATGCAGAGGTCAAAGCGTTATTCACACCCGACATCTGCGCTTATCGTATGATTTCCTATAAATATGAATAGACAACGTGCATCCCTTGAGCGACGAAGATGCGCAAGAATGGGGCTGTAACGAAAAGAAAAAGGAAGATCCCTATGAAAAAACGAGTATTGATGCAGGCTGACGCCATTTTATACTCGCTTTTTCATTCATTATCGCCGTTTTTAGCAAACAAAATTCACATAACAGAAAAAATTGAATTCTGTTCACCTATATTAAATTCTGTTTCCTATGAGAATGCGATGCTTTTTTTCCGGGTGCTTTTGTTCGTTACAGCCCTATTATTTCCTATATGCAAACCCGAGAGCAAACGGATACCAAGCAAAGATGAAAAATGCGGCCAGCATTCTTATGATCTTTGGTCTTTGCTTTTAGAGACGTACAGAAGTGCGTTTTTTTTGATCTCTCTGTTTTTGACAGTGAACCTCTGTTCCTTCGTTTTCTCCATGATTTCGTACAGTCTTCCTCCTTTTCGGCGTCTCGCTTTTTCCTTTTTTTGCTAAACGCCAATAATCGTGCATTTTACAGTTGACATACATGTACGTACAAGATATACTATCTATGTAACACAGATGTACGTACATGTGTACAGGAGGAGTTTGAATGGGAAAGTTTACCAATGATGCCAAGCTGCTGCTCGAATATGTCGGCGGCAAGGAAAACATCAACGCCGTATCGCATTGCGTTACCCGCATGCGCTTCGTGTTAGCAGACAGTAGTAAAGCGGATGTGGACAAGATCGAGTCGATCCCCAGCGCAAAGGGTACGTTTACACAGTCCGGCCAGTTTCAGGTCATCATCGGCAATGAAGTCAGCGAGTTCTACAATGAGTTCACCGCGATCGCCGGCATCGAGGGCGTCAGCAAGGATGCGGTGAAAAGCGCCGCCAAAACCAACCAAACGCTCATACAGCGCATCATGGGCGCACTGGGGGAAATCTTCGCTCCGATCATCCCGGCGCTCATCTGCGGCGGTCTGATTTTAGGCTTTCGCAACATCATCGGCGAGCTGCCGATCTTCAATGGTCAGACGCTGGCGGCGACCTCACAGTTTTGGGCGGGCACTTACCAGTTTCTCTGGCTGATCGGCGAAGCGGTGTTCCATCTGTTGCCGGTAGGAATCGTCTGGTCGATCACCAAGAAGATGGGGACGACGCAGATGCTGGGCATCGTGCTGGGCTTAACCCTCGTCTCTCCGCAGCTGCTCAACGGCTTTAGCGTTGCCAATACGGCAGCGGCAGATATTCCGGTATGGGATTTCGGCTTTGCACAGGTATCGATGATCGGTTATCAGGGACAGGTCATCGCCGCCATGATGGCCGGCTTTGTCCTCGTGTTCTTGGAAAAGTTCTTCCGCAAGCACTGCCCGGCTGTCATCAGCATGATCGTCGTTCCGTTTTGTTCATTGGTGCCGGCGGTCATCATCGCCCATACGATTGTCGGTCCGATCGGCTGGACCATCGGCAACTTCATCGCCGATGTCGTTTATAACGGTCTGATGAGTCCTTTCGGCGTCTTGTTCGCCGGTGTGTTCGGCCTGCTGTACGCCCCTGTCGTCATGACCGGTCTGCATCACATGACCAATGCGATCGACACGCAGTTAGCAACGCTCTACAACGGTACGATCCTATGGCCGATGATCGCTTTAAGCAACATCGCGCAGGGTTCCAGCGTACTCGCCATGAGCATTTTACAGAAGAAAAACGAACGCGCCCAGCAGGTCAATGTCCCTGCCTGCATCTCCTGCTACCTCGGCGTAACGGAACCGGCGCTGTTTGGCGTCAACATGAAATACGGCTTCCCGCTCGTCTGCGGCATGATCGGTTCCGCCATCGCGGCGATGATCTCCGTAGGCAGCGGTGTCAAGGCGTTCAGCATCGGCGTCGGCGGACTGCCAGGCATCATCTCCATCCGCCCGGAGTTCTACGTACCGTTTTTAATCGCCATGGCGGCTGCCATCGTCATCCCTTTCCTGCTGACCTTCCTCGTCGGCATCAGAAAGCTGAGCGCAAAAGAGCGCGGCAAGGAAGAGAAAGAAGCGTCAACGGCAAAGGATGCACAATCAAGCGATCTTCCGCAAGATGACGGTTTTGTCGCTCCGATGGATGGCGTCATCACTCCTTTGGAAGAGGTCAGCGATCAGGCGTTTGCCTCGAGAGCGATGGGAGATGGCTTTGCGATCGATCTGAAAGGCTCCCGCGTCGTCGCACCTTTCAACGCTGAGGTGATCGTCTGCTTCCCTACCCATCATGCGTATGGCTTAAAGACGAACGATGGCAAAGAACTGCTCATCCATATCGGCATGGATACCGTCGAGCTCAACGGCGAGGGCTTTACGCCGCATGTCAGCGTCGGCGACATCGTCAAACAGGGCGATTTGATCTGTGAGGTGGATACCGCCTTTGTCCAAAGCAAACAAAAACCGCTCGTCTCCCCGATCATCTTCACCAGCGGGCAAAAAGTGACGCTGAAAAAGCAGGGAGAGGTGCACGCCTTAGATAATGACATCATCGACATCGAATAAGAGGAGGTACGCATGAAACATTCACATAAGACAGTCTATCAGATTTATCCGAAATCATTCTGTGATTCCAATCATGACGGCTGGGGCGATCTGCGCGGCGTCATCAGCAAGCTGGATTATTTGCAGATGTTAGGCATCGACTATATCTGGTTCAATGCGATGTTTGTCTCTCCGCAGCGCGATAACGGCTATGACGTTGCCGATTATCGCAGCATCGACCCGCGCTATGGCACGATGGAGGATTTCGAGCTGCTTTGTCAGGAAGCGAAAAAACGCGGTATCGACGTCATGCTCGACATGGTGTTCAATCACACTTCCACCGCGCATGCGTGGTTTCAAAAGGCCATCAGCGGCGATCAGAAATATCAGGATTACTATATCTTCCGCAAGGGAAAGAACGATGGCAGTGCGCCTAACAACTGGCATTCCAAGTTCGGCGGTCCGGCTTGGGAATATGTCGAGAGCCTTGACGCATATTATCTTCACCTCTTCGACGTCACACAGGCGGATCTCAACTGGGAAAACCCGCAGGTGCGCAAAGAGTTAGCCGACATCGTCAACTTCTGGCGTGAAAAAGGCGTGCACGGCTTTCGCTTCGACGTTGTCAACCTCATCTCCAAGGCGGGCTATGGCGACGATCCTAACTGCTTTGACGGCCGCCAGTATTACACAGACGGACCAAAGGTACACGAATACCTCAAGGAGCTCAATGAGCACAGCTTCGGCCTAGACGAGGAGTCGATGACGGTCGGCGAGATGAGCTCCACCACGATCGATAACTGTGTGCGCTACTCCGGTGCGGCTGCCCATGAGCTTTCCAGCGTATTCACCTTCCATCATCTCAAGGTCGATTACAAGAATAAGCAGAAATGGGAACTGATGCCCTTTGACTTCCAAGAACTTAAAAAGCTGCTCAACCAATGGCAGCTGGGCATGCAGGAGGCAGACGCATGGAACGCCCTGTTCTGGTGCAATCACGACCAGCCTCGTGCGCTCTCCCGCTTCGGCGATGACAAGCGTTATCCAAAGCAGTCCGCGAAAATGTTAGCTACTGCCCTGCATGGCATGCGCGGTACTCCTTATGTCTATCAGGGCGAGGAGATCGGCATGACCAACGCATACTTCAGCGATATTCGTCAATACCGCGATGTGGAGAGCATCAACTTCTTTGAGATTTTAAAGCAGCAGGGTAAACAAGAGCCTGAAATCTATCACATCCTGCAAGAGCGCTCCCGCGACAACGCACGCACCCCGATGCAGTGGGACGATCAGCCTTACGGCGGCTTCAGCGACAGCGAGCCTTGGATTTCCGTCATTGACAACTATCCAAAGATCAACGTCAAAAACGCCTTAGCCGATCCGGACTCCATTTTCTATCATTATCAGAAGCTGATCCGCATGCGCAAGGAATACGAGGTCATCGCCGAGGGACGCTATGTGCCGATGTTGGAGGAGCACGATCAGGTATTCGCCTATCAGCGCATCTTAGGTGATGAACTGCTCATCGTCGTCAGCAATTTTTATGGAAGCGCCTGCGATGTAGAGCTGCCGCAGGAATGCGCACAGATGAAACTATTGCTAAGCAACTATGCGGATACCAAAGCAGGGGCAAAGATGACGCTGCGCCCGTATGAGTCCTTCATCCTCTACCGCTCATAAAGCAAGGCGGACAGCAACGTTCATTCGATATTTCAACAGCATTTTCAATCATAAACGCCGCAAACCTGCGGCTAGCGACAGCGTGTGTTTGGGGTTCACACGCTGTTTTTTTATGTTCCCCTCCCCCCTCTCTTTCCTTAGTGGATTTTGAAACGATACTCTCCCTTGAGTGCTCAGGCAGCGATCGCACCGCTGTCCCCTGTCTGAGATTGGCATTTCTTTCCCTCTTCCCCACTTTTCCCTTTCACCATGTGCTGTCTGCTTGCGATACCATCAGTTTTTTTGGCTCACAACAGGTGCCGCATCATGATGTTTTTCTCTGTCATAGCCATTTGCAGGACAATTAGCCGCTTTTTACGCCTTCAAAGCTAGGTGGGACTTTCTCCTTTGCCCTCTGCCTATTTTGGCAGATCTCCCTTTTTATATTGACCTCGCTCTCATTATGAGGCAAACTGTATATAGAGAAGAACAATGAGAAAGAAACGAGAGGAAGGTGGCTATGGAGCTGTATGAACAGATCCTCACAGAGGTAAAAAAGGCGGTGTATGGCAAGGATGCGCTGTTAGAAAAAATATTGACTGCCATTTTGGCAAAGGGACACATCCTGTTGGAGGACATCCCCGGCGTAGGAAAGACGACGATCGCCAAGGCGTTTGCCAAAACGATGGGGCTGACGAGCAGACGGATGCAGTTTACCGTGGATGTGCTTCCCAGCGATGTGGTCGGCTTCAGCGTCATCGATCCCGCATCCAAACAGGCGCAGCTGCATCCGGGCGCCGTTTTCTGCAACCTCTTTTTAGCGGATGAGATCAACCGCACCTCCAGCCGTACGCAGGCTGCACTCTTAGAGGTCATGGAAGAAAACAGCATCACAGTCGATGGCACGACGTATCCCGCCATGGACCCTTTCATCGTCATCGCCACGCAGAACCCTTTTGGCTCTGCCGGCACCCAACCGCTGCCGGAAAGTCAGCTGGAGCGCTTTTTGATGTGTCTGTCCTGCGGTTATCCGGATAGAGACGCGGAAATTCGCATTCTCAAAAGCAAGGAGCTGCATCAAGAGACGCCCCGTCAGATTGCAGATGTGCAGCAGATACGCGCCATGCAGGCGGCATGTGAGCAGGTGTTTGTTCACGAGGATATTTACGCCTACATCGTGACGCTGATTCAGCAAACCCGCATGCGGGAGGAAATCGCACAGGGCGCCAGTCCCCGCGCTTCCATCGCCCTTGCCGCCGCTGCCAGAGCGCGCGCTTACCTGCGTGGAAGAAGCTATGTCATCCCCGAAGATGTGCAGGCGTTATTTTTCGACATCGTCCCTCACCGCATCCATTTGAGAGATGGCGCTGAAAACGCCGACGCAAAGAAGGCTGTGCTTGCGGATATTCTCGCCAATGTCCGCGAACCGCAGATCGCCGCATGAAAACGCTGTGCTCCTGGGCTGGCTATGTGTGCCTGCTCGCCATACTCGCCCTGTCCTTTCTCATCACCAATGCGTATCTGCTGTTTTTGCTCATCATCCTGCTGCTCGTTTTGCCATGGCTCTCTCTGCTTATTTTTCATCTGTCCGTACGCAGACTCACCGTGCGCCTCACAAAGGAGAAAGGCGTTCCTTATATCGAAATCGAAGGCGTATCTGCTCTTGGCACCCCCTTGATACGGCTGTGGTTTGAGGGAGAAAACTGCTTTACAAAACAGCGGCGCCAACAGATACTCGCCGTTAACAAACGCACGCCTTATCCCTGCGAAGCATTTTCGATGGGCGGCTTTCGCATTTGTTTCACACAGCTGGAAATGCGCGATGCGCTGGGACTGTTTTACCGGCGCAAAGAGATGAAGCAGACACTGCACTATGAAAAGCTGCCCGCTCCCCAACCGCTTCCTTGCCTGAACGCACAGCTACAAGGCTCCGCCCGTCATGACAATGGGTGGCGCGATACGCATGAGGTCAGAGAATATCAAAACGGCGATTCCCTGCGTCTGCTTCACCATAAGCTCAGCTACAAGATCAATAAGCCCATGGTGCGCATCTTTGAAAACGATGTCCGCGCTCGTTTTACGCTCTTTCTCGATCTCAGTTTGCCCCTCGCTCAATGTGAAGAGACGATCGCGCTCTTTCAGGGCGCTGTGCAAATGTTGCTATCACAAGGATATGCAACAGAGGTGTGCTGGCAGGATGAGAGTGGCTCACACACGCGGGTGCTGGAGGATGTGCAGGGGGTAACCGCTTGCTTGCGGGCGATTCTCTTTGCGCCAAAGTGCAAAAAACGCTCTTTGCCTGCCCATGCCCTTGCGCTTGCTGACGGCCTTTATCAAATCAGGGAGAAAGGAGGGAATGGGGATGTCCAAAGTCATGCAGCGGCTCGCTGATAACGCCGCTATCGGCATTACGCTCTTGTACTTCCTGCATCTGGAAGCTGTCTTTGCGCCGCTGCCGCCGCAATGGATGATCGTCACCCTCATTCTGTGCGCCTTTGGCTGTTTTCTCTTTCTGCATCGCTTTTCCCGCTATGGCTCTTGTATTCTCGCCCTTGCTTTGCTGGCGGTGTTGCTTTTCAGCGCCTTTTTGTTTCCTTCCTTATGGAAGCTTCTCTATAATGCGACGTTAGACGCTTACCGACCTTATTCCTCCCTCACCTTTTTTCCTTATCCGATCGATTTATCGCCTGCGATGCAAGAGGGGTTGCTGGTCGTGGGGATCGCCGCGATGTTTTGGTTTCTCTGCATGCTGTTTGACTGTCTGCTGCGGATATGCCGCTGGCCGCGCATGGCGGCGCTTGTACTCCTGTGCCTGCTCATCCCCTGCGTATTGCATCATGTGCCTCAGCCCTTCACCATCATCGGCTGGACGGCGGTATTCCTTTCGCTTTTGTTAAAACAGGGTCGTTTTGCGCTTGCGGCGCGCACGCGTGTCATCTTCCTTTTAGGATCGGCCGCAATCCTGCTGCTTTGTGTGGCGATCTTTCCCAAAGAGAGCGTTTGGGAGAGAGGAGAATGGCTGCGCGATCAGTTGCTGACACGGCTGATGACACAGGTGACAAGTGGTTCTGACAGCGAGCAGGTCGATTTAAAACAGGCGGGCAACCGCTCGTACATCGGCAGCGTGCATCTCTCGATCAGCGGCGAACCACAAACCTATTACCTGCACACGTACAGCGGCGGATGCTACCTTGAAAACACTTGGCGATCGCCGCAGGAGGAACTCGACGAAGCGTTTGATTATCTCGCGCTTTTACAACAGCTAAAGCCCTATGACGACGCACTGACACCCTATCAAAGCGATGAACGGCCGACAAGCTCTGCGATTGTCGTCGAGGACTACCGCAGCAGTGAACGTCTGGCTCTCCCATATTATCTGCACCGCATGCGCTATTTCTCCCCACATGCCTATCAGGACAGCTATCTGCTTCGCCCAAAAGACACCATGCGCTATCAATACGATGTCTGGAATACAGACGTCTATCAGGGGTATGCGGCACATTCCTACACCTTTCCTTCCCTTCAGGATGATTACGGGCGCTTTGTCATGGAGCATTACACCACTCTCAGCGCACAGCAGACTGCGCTCTTTGAGGATTTAGGACTGCGCAGCCCCGCCGACATGCAGGATGCCTCTTTACAAGAGGTCAGCGGCTATATCAGGAACTATCTTCGCACACATGCGAACTATACCCTTTCCCCCGGCAACTTGGCGCAGGGAGAGGATTTTGTCACCTACTTTCTTACCCAAACGCATCAGGGATATTGCGTGCACTATGCCAGTGCAGCGGCGCTGATGCTGCGCTACTATGGGTATCCGACCCGATATGCGGAAGGCTATCGTGTCAGCGCGGCGGACTTTGATGAGACGCATACCGCCGCTGTGCGCGACTATCACGCGCATGCATGGGTCGAGGTGTACGATGGGGTGCTGGGATGGGTTCCTCTAGAGTTCACCACAGCGGCGTCATATGATGAGACAGTGGCAGGCGAAGAAACCGGTGATGATACAAACGACATTGAAGAGGTCGTCTCCCCTGCCCCAAACACCCCCTCTGAAAGAGGAGAACAGCCGATAACCCCTAAAGAGGAACCCACTCGCTCTGCGCAGAATTATTCTTGGCTGCGATGGCTTCTCTATCCGCTCTCGCTTTTGGCTCTCTATGCGCTGAGTTTGCTCGTTCGCCATCATCGTCTGCTTCGGCATGAAAAGGAAAGCGACGTCAACACCGCCGTCATCGACGGTTACCGCATTTTGATGCACCTGCAAACGCAGGGGATCGAGCCAGACCCGCGGGCAAAACAGCTGGCGCAGCAGGCGCGCTTTTCCAAGGAAGGCGTCACTGAGGCGCAGCGTCAAGAGATGACGGCGCTCGTACAAAGCGCGATCGCTCAAATCCGCACGCTTCCATGGCGCAAGAGATGGCGGCTTTATTTCATTTGCGCCATCTGGTAACACTCGCTTTCCAACAAACCGCATAAAACTGACTGTATCGGAGGAAAAGACGCAAGGCGATGGCCTTGCGTCCATTTTATTTGTAATCAATAAAAGGGTCATCCGCTGTGCTTACACTGACCGATACAACGGTCAAAGCGCAAAAGCACTCCCCTGTCTTTTTCCTAAATATCCTCGGCTTCTGCCAAACCTTTTTCCCTCTGTGCGTGAAGATCGAGAATCACATATTCACAGATCCCCTCATTTCGAAAAGCGTAGCCCCAGCCGCCGGCACCGCTGGAGACAATCGCGGTAAACGCTCCCTGATCGCTTCTTCCATAGGTCTGCTCGTTGATAGAAAGCAATGCGCTGATAACGCCGATGGGAAACACCTGTCCGTTGTGCGTATGCCCGCTGAGCTGTACGCTGACTCCTAACGCCGCGTTCTCGTTGAGTGACAACGGCTGATGATCGATCAGGATGCGAACACCCGCCGGCGCCTGTGCAAGCAGCTGTTCACTGGAGGCCCGCACAGCGTTACGTGGATGCTTGGCATCATCACGGCCGATCAGCACCAGCTCTTCATCGATGCTGACACTCTCATCGCAAAGCAAGGTGATGCCGCTCTCTGCCATCATTTCCTCCAGCAGCTCTTTACGCCCGCTTTCATCGCCGGAATATCCCGCGTCATGATTGCCATAGACAGCATAGATTCCTTTGTTTACCTCCACGCTGCCAAGATGGGCAAATACCTGCCGCATCTCTTCTTCGCTCGTACGCTCATCCACAATATCGCCGCCTAAAATCAAAAGATCCGCCTGCTGATCGCTCAGCTGCTCGCACAGCGTCTGCAAGCCATCCTCTCCCATCGTCGTAGGATAATGCAGATCACTGATAAAAAGGATGCGGTAATCCCGTGACAGCTTTACCTCTTTCTCATAATGTGTCGCATGTACCCTTTGCGCATTCCCTACCCCATAGACAAAGAGCGCCGCCGTCACGGCAAACGGCAGCAAAGCACAGATGCAAAGACGCAGATACACTGCCCTGCAATGGCGAAAGAACAGCCAAAAGACGCCTTCTCCTAAAAGGACAAAGCCCGCAAACATGAGAAGAAACAGCGTCCAAAGAGAGGTGAGATGAAGTGCGAAAAGGGCAAGCAACAGCGATACAACGATCACTCCCCAACGCGCTTGGTTTTTCACCCTCCATAACCTGTCCGCCCAACGCCGCAAAAACTGATAGAAAAAAGCAAATAACGCCGCCGCCAGCAGCCATGGCAGCACATGATAGACAAAAAACATCACTTCTCCGCCTCATCGCCGCGCTCGCGCAGACGCAACTGCTCGTTTTCTTTGCGATGCGCTTCAAACGCCGCAAACAGCGCCGCAGCCCTTTCCTGCGGGCTTTCCTTTAAGCGCTTTGGAAACGCCGCCGCCAAACGCTTCTTTGTATGACGAAACGCCGAAAGACGCTTTTCATACTGCGCGTGCAGACGCTCCAGCGCCGCCAGCAGCTTTTCATCCGCATCGCTTTCCTCCAACAGCATAGAGATGCGCTGACTTAACGAAGCTTGGGAAGACATCAGCGGCAAAGTGCGAAAGGAAGCCGCCAGCTCGCGCAGACTGTCTTCCAGCATGCGGTAGTCCTTGTTCTCGCGTGCGAGCGCATGAATGGTATGCACATTATCATAGAGAAAGAGCACTGACAGCACAGCCGCAATGATCAGGCGCAGATGAGCGGGCAGATGGGCGACCATCCCCTCAATCAAAGGATGCGCGATTTGTACCACGACAAGCGCCATGACGCCAAACATCACAGAATTGCGCAGACAGATTCGGCCATGCAGGTTAAAACGACGCTGAGAGTAATCCCACCATTTGCTGTGAAAGAGCTTCTCCATCACATAGCTCGTCACATATTCCAGCACGCTGGTTCCCACCATCCCCGCTAAAAACAGCAGAATGATATGATCGCGGAAAGGACGCAGGGCATACAGCACAAACAGCGCGCCCCAGCCATAGATGGGACAATACGGTCCCTCTAAAAAACCGCGGTTGACAAAGCGCTTAGCGCCGATGCCGCAATACAGGCATTCGCAGACCCAGCCCAGCATACTGTATATGAAAAAATATAAAATGTAGTCCATGGTTTCACCTCAGTTGACGATTTCTTCTTATTTTCTTCATTCGATGATCGTTATTATAGTATTCCCCTATCCATCAAAAATCAACCTTTGACACGCTCCTCGACCCTGCGCATCACCATTGATTTGCGCGATCAGCGCTGTGCCCGCCGATAACCCGCGGCAATCGCGTCCTCCTCGCTGTCAAAGAGCACCAGATATTTGGAGTCCGCCATCTCATCGTAAGCGGCCTGTCCCGGACAGTGATAGATTTTGGAACGGCTGTTCGCACGGATGACGCCTTCGCTGTATGTCTCTCCCATCCCCTGCTTCTCTGCTTGGCTGCTGCCGTCGCTGTAATCGATCTCAATCCCCGGCTGTACGTTATAGATGAATACATTGAAGCAGATGGACGCTCCCTGATCTTCCAGCGAATAGGCCTCTAACTGTACTCCGCGGGCGACAAGCTCCTGATCGACAAAGATCGGCGTCGCCCGATAGAGCACATGATTGTCTGTTTCCTTGATATAATCCGCCACCATATTTTCAAACGGCAGCATCCCCTCCACGTTCATATAGCGGGTACCGGTGATGAGATTGCGCTCATTGGCATCTTCTCCGGACAGCTGCCAGCCGATGAGGTGACAGCGGTTATAGAGATATTTGCCGTCCACACTATCGTATTTGACCGTATGCCAGCCGCTGGGCTTCACCTGTCCGATGCTGCCGCGCTCTTTTTGCGGCATCAGCTTTTGTGAGAGATTGGCGTAAGCGATGGTGCAGCGTCCAAGCGCATCCAGCTCTCCATAGGATTCAAAGCTGTCCGCATTGAGATCTTCCTTGGAAAAGGAAGGCACATTGCCGTTGATTTCTACATACGGCTCTCCCGTATAGGATGGAATTTCCTCGATCGTAACCGTCGGTGCCGGTGTATTCGAAGGCGATTCTATCAGCGTTTCGCAGCCAAACAGCACGCCGGCTAACAGCACGCACAGCAGACTTCTCCAAATATGTGTTCTCTTCATCATTTCCTCCACCTTTTTCCTCAAACGCAAGAGTGATCACAGTCATGTGCACTCTTATCGGCTGAGTTGACTTAGATTCTCTTTCCTTTTTTACCGCTCTCTTTTCGATAGTGCTCTACGCTAATGCGCGGATGTGACTTCCCCGCAAACTCATATCTCTTTACACAGCACCATAGCGGCGCTTTCAGCGTGAGGCGCAGCTTTTCATCACTTGGATAGCGGCGGTTCCAGCGATAGATCACCACTTCCTCCAGCTCCTTCTCATACGCCGACACTTCTCCATCTTCAAAGACACACCAGCCCGATAAAGAGCAGGCGTGCGCCCACGAGGGAACGATCGTACAAGAGACACTTTCCTGTGTCTTATAGAGCTCTGCCGTGCTCGCTTTCATGAGCAGTCCCTCTTTTCCATAACGGGCGCACACATCCTCCCGCTGATGGACATCCTGACTCACCCGCCGGGAGTGAAAGCAGATGCCGCCGTTATCCTCAACGCATATGATTGCCTTCACCGCCTTGCCACTCCTCTCCATTCCCTACTATGATACACTGTTTTCACAAAGACAGCGAGCAAAACCGTGCGATTGTTTAAAAAAGAAGCAAGCAGCCGCAACGATGCGACCATACCCCTTGTATCAGTTTCACAACCTATAAAACATCCACATGAAAAGAGGGGCGCTGTGCATCCCCCGCTATGAAACAGCGTGCAAAAGCGCAGACCCAACAGCAAAAACAAAAAGAGAGCCGCGTCCACTCTCCATCATCCAGGCAATCGACACGGCAATCTTTCTAGATTCTATTTAACAAGGCATTGCTCTTACAATCATATCCTTATCACGCTGCTCACACTGCCCGCTTGACGATGCCATAGTACACGCGCGAGGTCAACAGATACAGCAGACAGTACACGAGAGCAAACGCGATAAAGCAAAGCACGGTCGTCCACAGAAACAGCGATGTATTCATCAGCGAGAGCACCCGCAGCAGCTGATTGACGATCGGGAAAGCAAAGGCAATATGCAAAGCGCTCATCGCCAATGGCAGAAAGAATACCATGAGCACCTGCGAACGGATAACCTTTCGTACCTCATGATGTCCCATGCCGACCTTCTGCATGATCTCAAAACGGCTTTGATCCTCATACCCTTCGCTGATCTGCTTGTAGTAGAGAATCAGCACGGTCGCCATCACAAAGAGGATGCTCAAAAAGATGCCGATGAACAAAAAGCCTGCGTACAGCGAGAAGAAATCACTGTAAGAATCAGTGCGCGACTCCACATAGCTCGCCGTTTCCAACGATGAAATCCGCTCTTGCAAGCGCTCATACAGCGCAAGGTTTTGTTCCCTTGTCCCATCCGTATCAAAGGCATAGTAATGCATGATCTCGCTTGCCTGATCGCCATAGGCCGCCTTTTGCCGCTCATAGAGCGCATCGATTACACTTTGATCCTCTACGACGATCCCATAGGCATCGGAAATCGTCACTGCGCTAGGTCCGTTAGGCAGAAATGCGTCCAGACGTTCCTTGATGAGGAAACGCTCTCCCAGCAAAGAGAGACTCTCTTCCTCATAGTTGTCCGCAGAAGCAAACAATAAAATCTCTCCGGGTGCTAATGTGCGCGTTTCCCCGCTGTTGCGGTTGTAATCCGCCAAAGTGATAAAGGACAGTGTGGCAATATCCTCCATATTTCCCACATTCCCCAATGCGGTGTCCGTCAAAAACTGATCCTCGCTTCGTAACGCCGAAAAGAACAGAACCGAATAGTCCAAGGATGATACCTGCCGTAAGCCCATCTCGGCCAGCGCATCCTTTGCCTGCTCATTCACCAGCTGCTGATCGCTGAGCGACGCGTTTTGCGTGGAGATATTGATTTCGCGGGGATAGCGCGCCTGCACGGTATCTTCCATTCCCGCATACAGTGCGATCGTCGTCGACAGCATCACAAGCACCATCGTCGACAAAATGCAGATATTAGCGAGTCCCACCGCGTTTTGTTTCATGCGATAGATCATCGTCGAAACGTTGATAAACGGCCCGGTGTGATAGTAAAAGCGCTTGTTTTTCTTCATCAGCTTCAAAACGGCAATCGAACCGGCCGTAAACAGCAGGTAGGTAGCGATGATGACGAGCACGACCGCCAAGAAAAACAGCAGGAATGCCGAAAGCGGATTTTTCACGGTGAGGGCAATGCCATAACCGCCGCCCAGGCTCACAAACCCCAGCAGCGTCATCAGCCATTTCGTCTTCGGTTCCCGCTCGCCGACGCTGCTGCCATGCAAAAGCTCAATCGGATTTGCCAGATGAATCTGACGGGTGCTGTTTAAGAAGATCAGCACATAAATCACACCAAACAGCAGACAGGTCGAGCGAATGGTGCCGCTTTCGATATGCATGGCTAACGGCATCGTCCCCTGCGCCATCATCGACAGCAGCAGATAGAGCGCCCGTTCTAAAACGACGCCAAGCGAAATCCCGCCCACCAGCGACACGAATGCGATCAACAAGGTTTCATAAGCGATGACATACACGATATGGCGCTTTTCCATTCCCAGAATGTTAAACACGCCAAACTCTTTCCTGCGCCGCTTCATCAAAAAGCTGTTAGTATAAAACAGAAAGATGATGACAAACAAAGCGACCACATAGCTGCCAAGCGTCAGCAGCGAGCGCATCTGCGCACCGCCAAACATCGTCTCTAAATCCGGATTGACACAAAGAGAGGCAATCACATAATACATCATCACACTCAGCAGACAGGTAAACAGATACGGAAGCACCATCCGCGCATTCTTGCGCAGGTTGCTCAGTGCCAAGCGGATGAAAAACAGGCTATTCATGGAACACACCGCCCATCGCCAGCTTTCTTTGCGCTATGGAGATGCGCTCCGCCATCTGATCGCTGCTCATATCACCGCGGTAGATCTGGTCATACACCCTGCCATCCTTGATGAACATCACCCGTTTTGCGCGGCTGGCGGCAGCTGCGGAATGAGTGACCATGATGATCGTCTGCCCTCTCTTGTTGATACTTGCAAAGACGTCGAGCAGATCGTCGCTCGATTTGGAGTCGAGCGCGCCGGTAGGCTCATCGGCAAGTATCAGCGAGGGATTGGTGATGATGGCACGGGCGATCGCCGCCCGCTGTTTTTGTCCGCCGCTCACCTCATAAGGATATTTCGCCAGCAGATCGCTGATGCCCAGATCGTTTGCGATCGGTTGTAAGCGCACTTTCATCTCGTCATACTTCATCCCTGAAAGGACAAGGGGCAAAAAGATGTTGTCTCTTAAGGAAAAGCTGTCAAGCAGGTTGAAATCCTGAAAGACAAAGCCCAGCCGGCGGCGGCGAAAGGCGGCCATGGAACGCTCGGGAATGGTGGTGATGTTCTTGCCCTCGAGCAGCACCTCTCCCTGTGTCGGTTTATCCAATGCCGCCAAGATATTGAGCAAGGTCGTTTTACCGGAACCGCTCTCTCCCATGATCGCGACATACTCCCCCTCCTCCACAAGGAAGCTGACATCCTTGAGCGCCGTCACCCGCGCAGCGCCAAAGCGTGTCGTATATACTTTTTTCAAATGATTGACTTCTAACAGTGCCATATGTTCATTCCTCCTATATCTGACACTTTCAGTATAGAAGGATACAGCTTACCGAGCCATCGAATTTCCTTACATCGCGGTAAGGTGCAAACAAGTGCACATCCTGTGTTTCACTGTCTCGCCTCTCTTAATAAAAAAGACGCATGTATTTCTCCTTTGCCAAGAACGCTGTCCTCCCGCCTTTTCTAAAACAGCGAAGAGGCAGCTCTCGCTGCCTCACTTCAAAATTCTTTCTTTTTCATAAAATGCATGCTGAGACGATAAGACAGCGCCGCCAGCAGCGCACACAGGGCGAGAAGCGCCAAGATCAGCCACGGCAGCGGCAACGGCAGCATCCACTGTGTTAACTTCCACTCTATGCCTGCCTGCGCCGCCATACTCATGACGCCCCCGACAGCGGCGAACAGAATCAGGAGGATAAGGATGACGGCCACCCTTGCCTTATCAGCGCCAAAACGCACATAGATCGGCAGCATGAGAGAAGCTAACATCCACATATACGGCAGCATCATCAGCGAGAGAAGCATTTCCCCTTCGCTGAGGGCTTCGCTCCCCAACAGCGCTTTGACAAAAGCGAGAACCATTGCAACAAGCCAAAAGGCGAGACTGACGCCAAAGGTAAACACATATTTTTCTCGGATATACACTCGTCTGCTGATGGGCAGCGTAAACAGAAAGGCAAAGCCGTTGTCATATTCGTCATAGCTCAGCGTTCCCACGGCTACCACGGAGCCTAAAAAGCCGAGAAAACCCGACAGGAAGACGCCGGAATCAAACATGGAAGCGCCGCTCACACTCAAAAAAATCCACACCGCAAACAAAATCAGCAGCTGTTTCTGTTCCTTCAGCAAACAAAAATCCTTACAGAGCAATCCTCTCATAAACGCTCACCTCGAATCATCATCGTCATGACTTGATCAATCGACCCCTTTTCGATCACCAGACCGGGATAGTTCTCCATATAATACTGGCGCTCCCTGCACAGGCAGGCGATATGACTGTGTTCCTTTTTCACCCGCAGCAAATACCGGCGATCCAACGCCGCATACTGCTGCTCACTCGCCTTAATCACCCCATACGCATCTAACAGCGTATCCGTCTCCTCATGCAAAACGATCTGTCCGCGATCGATCATATACACATCGTCGCACAGGGATTCCAAATCTGAGGAAATGTGCGAGCTGATCAGGATGGAACGCTCCTCATCCTCCTCCATGTATTCCCTCAGCAGCGTCAGCAGCTCGTCTCTGGCTAGCACATCCAAGCCGGCCGTCGGCTCATCGAGCACCAACAGCCGCGCTCCGTGGGTCAACGCACAGATCATCTTCAGCTTCGCCCGCATACCGGTGGAAAACGTTTTGATCTTTTGGCGCATCGGCAGCTGCATCCGCTCACACAGCGAGAGAAAGTGCTGCCGGTCAAAAGCGGGATACATCCTTTTTAAAATACGGTAAACATCATTGACAGTAAAATACCCGCTGAAGCCGGAATCGGCCAACACTACGCCGATCTGCTGCAGCTGCGCCGGAGTGGGCTGTTGGATGCGCTCATGAAACAGCTCAATCTCTCCTTCATAGGAAATCAAACCCAGTGCCGCTTTAAACAGTGTACTCTTGCCGGCGCCGTTCGCTCCGATCAAAGCGGTGATACATCCGGGCTGTAAAGTCAAAGAACAGTGCAGCTGAAACTGCGCATAACGCTTTTCTATATTTTTCAGTGTTAACATCGTCAATCCTCCAAAAGCAAAGTAAACATCTGCTTTAGCTCCTCATTGGACAGCGCACAGCTTCTGCCTTTTCGGATGGCCATTTCCAAATCCGCTTCCACTTCCCTGCGGCGCTCCTCTAACACCTTGGTGCTGTCGATGGCATTGACGAAAGTACCTTTCCCGTGCACGGAGATCGTCAACCCCTCTTCCTCTAAGGCGTCATAAGCTTTCTTTACCGTCAGAGCGCTGATTTTCAGCTCCTTTGCCAATGAGCGAACAGAGGGCAGCAATTCATCGGGCGTCAATTCACCCTTTACGATCATTGCTTTGATTTGTTCCACCAGCTGCTCGTAGATCGGCACCATGGAAGAACTGTTGATGATCAGCTTCACATGCATCCTCCTCTCTGTTCACAAACAGTATATAACAGTGTATAACACTTGTCAACTGTTATACACTGTTTACCAGCCATTTCCTTTTCCGGTGAAACCGCTTTTGATCGCATATTTACTAACAAACGTTTTCTATAAATGCGGTGGATAATGAAAAAGCGAACGGGTCTTCACCGCATTCGCTGTATTTCTCATTGCTCTTCGCCGTCAAAGCAGTAGGTGCACAGCTTGCACTTCGGCAAACCGATGGACTCCACCATATCGTCCAAGCGATGATAGCGCAGTGTCGTGAAATTGGAACGCTTGCGAATCTCTTCGCACATGCGCTGATAACGCTCGCTGTTAGGATCGGCATACTCCTTTAAGATCTCCTGTGTGATCTCATTTCCTTCCTCCAGCTCTGCAATGATCCGCCGGGTGATCAGATCCATCTCCGAGCTGGACCGAGAGAAGTTCAAATATTTGCAGCCAAAGAGAATCGGCGGACAGGCCGGACGCACATGCACTTCCTTTGCCCCGGAGTCATAGAGAAACTGCGTCGTCTCTCCTAACTGCGTACCGCGCACGATCGAGTCGTCGATCAAAAGCAGGCTTTTGTCCTCAATCAGCTCTTGTACTGGAATCAGTTTCATCTTGGCGATCATATTGCGCTGTTTCTGGCTGGTCGGCATAAAGGAACGCGGCCATGTCGGCGTATATTTGATGAAAGGACGGGAAAACGGAATCTTGGAACGGTTGGAATAGCCCACCGCATGGGCCGTACCGGAATCCGGTACCCCGGCAACGCTGTCGATATGAATATCCTCACGTTCATCATGCTGCGCCAGAAGATCGCCGCAGCGATTGCGCATGCACTCGACATTGACTCCCTCATAGGTGGATGTCGGGTAACCGTAATATACCCACAGGAAAGAACAGATGCGCATCTCCTCCTGTGCTCCTTTGACCACCTCTACCCATTGCGGGGTGATGAAGTCGATCTCCGCAGGGCCTAAATCCTTATAATGATGATACCCCAGATTCAAAAAGGCACTGCTCTCAAAGGTGATGCAATAGCCGTCGTCCTTTTCGCCGATGATGACCGGCGTGCGTCCCAGCTTATCGCGGGCGGCGTAGATGCCCTCCTTCGTCATGATCAAAATGCTCATGGAGCCTTCCACCATCTCCTGTACATAGGAGATACCCTCGACGATGCTTTGCTTGTGGTTGATTAACGCCGCCACCAGCTCCGTCGGGTTGATCTCTCCGCTGCTCATCTCCAAAAAGTGGGAGGTTCCCTTATTAAAGCAAAGTGCCTTTAACGACTCCATATTGTTGATACGGCCGACGGTCGTAATCGCAAAGGAGCCTAAATGCGAATTGACTAACAGCGGCTGCGCCTCGTTATCGGAAATGCAGCCGATGCCCAGATTTCCCTGAAATTCCTCGATATCCCGCTCAAACTTCGTACGAAACGGGGAATTTTGGATGTTGTGAATCGCCCGATTGAAGCCTGTCTTCCCATGAACCGTCATTCCCGCCCGGCGCGTTCCCAGATGGGAATGATAATCCACGCCGAAAAACAGGTCCAGCACGCAATCCCGCTTGCTTGCTACACCAAAAAAACCACTCATACACTCTTCCTCCATTCATTGCCGATTGGCGGATACATCCGCTGACCATGGCCGAAAAACAAAAACAGAATCAGTGAAGCTTCTGATTCTATCATCGTTTTCCCTGACACACGCCCGCCGATACCGACAAACTGTCCATCCTCATGAACAGCTTTATTGTAACACAAAACCGTCTTTTTGCTACATATACTTTCTTTTTTCTCCATCGCGATATGTGAAGCCAGCCATCGCTGACGACATTTTCCTTCATGTTTGCCGCTATCGATCTCTAAAAACCGACTCAAAAACCTCCCTTGATGAACTTCTCGCCCTGCATTTGAAGTCCGTATGTTCCATATCTCGGCGGCATGTTCTTTCGCCGCGCCGATTCAAATCCCGCGCTCTTACTACACATAGCAAAAACAGCGAGATCTTTGATCTTTCTATCTGTTTTTCGCTTATGAAACTTTGAGATCTAACAGGCACCAAGGAAAGATGGGAAATGCGATTGGTATTCCAACAACCTCTGTTCTTTGCATTTACAGACATACAGAAGTGAGACCTTTCAAAGAGTAAGGATGTTGCTTTTTCATGCTTGGAAACAAACTTTGAAGATAGGCGTCATTTTCATTGTCTATAAAGCCCTTTATATGATTTTGTACCACCCGGACAAACAAACGCACAGCCTTTGCCATGCGTCCTCTTTTTCTCACCCTTCATCTGTTGTCGCCCGCTGATTCCCGCAATACAAAAAGCAGTCCTCCTCATGCGAATTGATGCGGCCGATCGCCTGCAAATAAGCGTAAAGAATCGTACTGCCCACAAACCGCATCCCACGTGCGCGCAGATCCGCCGCTAACGCATCGGAGATCTCATTTGTCGTCTTTCCCCTCTCACAGCGAATCTCATCGCCGCAAAATGTGCGCAGATACGCCTGAAAGCTGCCATAGCTGCGCTGAATCTCCCGAAAAATCCGCGCATTGCGGATACTGGCTTCAATCTTGCGGCGGTTGCGGATGATCGCGGCATCCTCCATCAGCGCGCCAATCTTCTCTTCGCCATAGCCACAAACCCTCTCCAGATCAAAATCATCGTACGCTTTGCGAAAGGCTTCCCGCTTGTTTAACACGCACTCCCATGAGAGACCCGCCTGAAAGGATTCCAGCACCAGCAGTTCAAACAGGGTGCGCTCATCCTCACAGTAGACGCCCCACTCCTCATCGTGATAGCGCACATAAAGCGGGTTATGCACATTGCACCAGCCGCAGCGTTTGACGCTCATAGCGCGCTTCCTCGCTTTGGTATGGTAAACTTGCGCAGATCCTGCCCTTCTAACGCCAGCAGTTTTCGCTTGTTTTCAATACCTCCGCCATAGCCTGTCAAAGAACCGTTTGTGCCGACGACCCGATGACAGGGAACGATGATGCAGATCGGATTCCAGCCAACCGCGCCGCCGACCGCCTGCGCCGACATCCGCTCCATTTGATTTTGCTTAGCGATCTCACGTGCAATCGCCTGATAAGTCGTCACCTCACCATAAGGAATCTTCATCATACACGCGACCACCTGTGAACGAAACGGCGTCAGCCCCTCCATGCGGTAAGGTATGGAAAAATCCGGTTCTCTGCCGCTGAAATAGATGTCCAGCCACGCCCGCGTTCGCTCAAAAATCGCCAAATCCATCTGTGTGTACTCCTGACGATGCTTCTTGCTGTCTCTGGAACCCTCAAACCACAATCCGGTCAGATACGTACCATCGCTGCGCAGATAGATCGTCCCTAAAGGAGAATCATACGTATCGCGAGCATTCATGAGCGCTCCCTCCTTTTCACCCTTGTTCTTCTCCTTTCATTTTACAGGAGAACAACAGAAAAGAAAACTGTCAATTCTTCATGAATCCCGTAAAAAAAAGAGGCCTTTCGCCTCTTATTCAATCATGATGCGCTTCTTCTCTGGCAGCTTGTCGGCCTCCTTAGGGAAGCTGATCTTCAGCTCGCCGTTGTCATAGCTTGCCTTGATGTCCTCCTCCCTGACACCTTCTCCGACATAAAAGCTTCGCGAGAAGCTGCCGCTGTATCGCTCCTGACGAATCAGATTGCCTTTGTCGTCCTTCTCCTCCTTGCTCGTGTTGCGCGATGCGCTCACATTCAGATACCCGTTGTTAAGCTCCAGGCGGATGTCTTCTTTCTTGCAGCCCGGCAGCTCCATATCTAACAGATAACTGCCGTCCTTCTCGGTGATGTCCGTCTTCATCGCCATATCGCTTCGCGATGTGAAGAATGGTGAAGTAAACATATCATCGAATACCGTATCAAACAAATCATTGGTTCTTGGGAAGAATTTCATATCTATCGCCTCCATTGATCTTTCTTCATGCATCTACATGAATGAACTCTTTCCATCGGCCGTTCCCCGATTACACTTTTATTATATCCTACTTTTTAGCACTGTAAACAGGAGAGTGCTAAAAATGGACAGTTCCTTAGATTTGTCTAAATGTTTCTTTGATTTTCACTCGTTCCTCATAATGGAAAGAAGCTCTCTCACGCACTACCTGCCATCTGCGCCGGAGTTCTCACAAAGGGGAATCCTAAAGGGAGTAATGTTTAAAACTTCCCAAATCGCTCCATCCTGTGGGGAGCATCTATACAGATGAGATGCCATGGTGAACATCCAAACAGTCGATACAGCATCCGCTATGCCAAGACAAACACTCATAGATGCCGGGAACTCTCATCGGGAGTCGCTTCCATGTGTGCGCAGGAAGACAGATTTCGTCTGTGTCCAAAGAAATCCGATCACATCCAATAAAAATTTACGCTCCTGCGCACTCATCGCGCCTAGCTCGCGAATACCGTTGACTCCCTGCCGCCAGCCCATAGAAGTGAAATCCGTAATCTGGCGAATCTCCAAACGATCCAGCACGTGAAAGATCAGATCGATATACTCCTTGCGCTTGTCATCCGCTTTACTCATCAGCATATCCTCAATCACCTGCTGAATGCGATCGCTCTCCTCACTCCACGCCTGTACGCTGACAAAGCCTTCCGCTTCTACGCTCCAATGAAAGGCGTCGTGCTGGGAAAGACCGCTCTCCCTTGCGTCAACCACCGTCACCTGCTCACGATGCGCTAACAAACGCCCGATGATCGTATCCTTGGGAACATAGGTGTGTATCCGATCGAGAATTGCCGAACAGTCGTAACGCTCATAAAAGGACGGGCGAAAACCGGGGCCGTCAAAATTATAAACCCCGGTAATATCCGGCTGCATCGTCCGCTCGCGAATGGCCGCATACATCGCCAGATTGCCGCCCTTGGAATGACCGCCCAGATACAGCGGCGCACGTCGGCGTGCGCGGCGTTTGAACACCCCCTTGCGCACATAACAGCGCTCGTACATCTCCCGGGCATACTTCCACGCCAGATTCTGAGAGGGCACCTCGTCGAGATATGTCATCTTCATATCCTCTTTCCAGCCGACGATGCTGCTGTCCGTTCCGCGAAAGGCGATGAACAGCGTACCGTCCGCCAGCTGCAATGTCACCGCCGCAAACTGAATTTCCTGTGCTTCATCGAACACGCTTTGATAGCGCAGCAGCTTGACCTGACGATAGCGCTCGCAGTCGGCTAACAGCGACACGAGATGAGGAATGCGCAGAGAATACGCGTATTCCAGCGAAAAATCTACACCGGCATTCTCTTGAAAAAACCGCCGGCAGGCCTGTGGCAGCAGTTCCTCCTCTTCTGCGATGCCCTTCCAGTTCACATAAGCGAGCTCACAGAAGATCAAAGCGTCGATCTCACAAAAGCCGCGCTCGGCAAACGTAATATCCCTGCGCAGCGTGATATAATCCATCATGTCCAGCATCATCGTTCACTTCCTTACCGTTATCAGTATAGCATTGTGCTTCCCCATCGTAAATGACAAAAGCCGCGCCCCTCTTTTCGTAAGCGCTTTCGGCTGTCTATTCATGAAAGAGTGTGTTACAATAAATATAGATTAAAACGATGGGAAAGGAGTGTGTCTATGCGATTAAAGGATCAATCCATCGTCGTCACCGGCGCTTCCTCCGGTATGGGGAAGGCCATTGTAGAGCTGTTTGTCAAGGAGGGCGCCAATGTGGTCGCCGTCGCCAGACGCAAGGAGCGTTTGGATGCGTTAGCCGCTTCATTGGAAAATGAAGCCGGGAAAATTGTCGTAATGAAGGGAGATATCTCGCTGAAAGAGGATAACGAAGCGATGATTGAGCTGGCAATCTCGCACTTTGGCAAGCTGGACGTCCTCGTCAACAATGCCGGTATCATGGATGATATGAGCCCGATCGGCGATGTGGAGGATGACCGCTATGAGCGGGTGATGAAGACCAACGTCTATGGACCGATGTGTGCGATGCGCAAAGCGGTGCAGGTTTTTTTGAAGCAGGAACAGGGGGGCAACATCATCAACGTCGCCTCTGTCGGCGGTATGCGCAGCGTTGCCGGAGCAGCTTACTGCGCCTCTAAGGCTGCGCTCATCTCGATGACCAAAAACACCGCTTACATGTATCAGCCGCAGGGTATCCGCTGCAATGCGATCGCCCCGGGCGGCATCGAAACGGAAATCAGCACCTCAATGGGCAGACCGAACATGGCCGGATACGGACGGGTTCAGCATGTATTGGCCTGTGCGCCAAAACCGGGACCGGCACAGAGCATCGCGCAGGCGGCGTTGTTTTTGGCAAGTCCGCAATCCGCTTATGTCAGCGGCGACGTACTGGTTGTCGATGGCGGATGGATTGCCGGATAGACGATCATCCCCATACAAAGACAGATATTCTTTTATCAACAAAAACAGCCAAAGCACTCATTTTTTAGGAAACAGGCACGCGGACACGCGTGTCTGTTTCTGTGATGAGAGGCTTAAATACCAAACCTCGCATGCCTATTCAGACGTTTCATCCCCTGCTCTCTTTCACTGCCACTCATCCGAGAAAGCGTGCCAGCCAGCTTTGTTCATCCAACAGCGTGCTCCCCTCACGAATATAATTTTTGCGCATGCGGTATAAATCCTGATGCGCATGCACGCAGGAGCGGCCATGGAAGGGATGCTGACGGCGGTAACGGTAAAAGTACAGGCGATCCTGCAGCAGCTGCCGCCAGCGCAGCCACTCCCCGATCCACAGCAATACCAGCGTGCAGACGCCGGCGAGATTGTCCATCCATCCCAAAACGCCCACCCAGAGGATTGCCGCCATGGAGAAAAGAAGCGAACAGCGCTGTGCCTTTGCATAGGGAAGCAGCAGGTGCAGCAGGGAAGAAGCGATTCTGCCGCCGTCCAAGGGCAAAATCGGCAGCAGGTTGAACAGCAAAACGGCGCGGTTCATCATAATCAGATAAGCACAAAACGATGGGGAGAGGATTCCCCATGAGGTAAACAAGCCAAACATCATTGGATAACACAGGTGCATAAGCGGTCCCGCTGCCAAGATGAGCATCTCCCGATAAACGCTGCCATACCCCATCGCCTCCATACGCGCACAAAAGCCGAAGGGGCACACATCGATTCCCTGTAAGGAATAGCCCAACAACAAAGCCGCTAACGCATGGGCTCCCTCATGCAGGGACATCATCACGAAGATCGCCGTCATGATCTTCCAATAACCGCTGAGCCAGACAAAAAGAAGCATGAACGGCCAGCATGCGCGATACCGCAGCCGAATCATGCCTCTACATCCTTCCATTCGATTTCTTTCCCATCCGCAAAACAGCGAATCTCCACATATTCCTGATAAGTGCCAAGCACGCCCCCTCTTTGGATGCGCTCATCCTCTTTCACCTGCACCTCTTTCAAATTGGCGATATTCACCAGCGTTCCATCATCCAACAGCAGCGACACGCAATAGGTTTCATTTTGTTCCTCAATATGACGAATCATTCCGCCAAAGGGCGATGTGGCTTCATTGGAACCGTTGTGATAGCGATGATCGCCGACCTCTTCATAGGCGTCAAACGCCGCTACGCTTTGGGGCTGCTCATTTGCAAACCATGTCTCAAAAGGAAGAAACGAGCTCCACTGAATACTTTGCACATAGTCCCACGCATGCATGGCAATCGGCAGCTGCATCCGCGTGCCGATCATCAAAGAAAGCCCCAGCACACAGACGAGCATCGCGATCAAGACGAAATGATTGAACACTCCGACGAGCCGATGCGGCTTCTCATTCCCACGATGCCTGCGAATCCGGCGCCGGATGCGATCAATATCCTGCATAACCTCACCCCGCTCACTTCATGATATGTATCGAGTGCCGCAAACATGTCAGGACGCGAATATTTTCGCAAACAGCCGCCGCTCGCTGAGCTTAGGCAAGGCTGCCTTCTCTTTGAGAAAGCGTCTGGTGAGAATATCGAAGCAGTGATACACCTGAGAATCGCGGGCAATGCCTAAGGGCAACCCGCGGTTGTTGCAGGACTGTACCCGAGGATCCTCTACGATATAGCCTAACAACGGAATAGCCAACCAGCGCTCGGCTTCCTCCATCCGCACGCAGACGCCCTTTTCAATCGCTTTGGCGCTCACCTTGTTGAGCACCAGCTCCAAGTGCGTCACCCCATCCTTTAACAGCAATCCGATGATACGATCCGCATCCTGCAAAGCGCTCACATCCAGATTGGTAACGATGAGCGCACGCTGCGCAACACTGCTGGCATAGCGAAAACCGCTCTCCACCCCGGCCGGCGTATCGATGAACAAATAGTCAAACTGATTTTGCAAAACGCGCATGACACGCACAAAATCGTCTTGGTGAACACCGGAAAAATTGACGCCCTTGCACACGGGCAGCAGATACAGATTCTTCTCGCGCTTATCCTGTAACAGCGCCCGCTCCAGCAGACAGCGCTCCTCGATGACATCCTGCATATCAAAGACGACCCGATTATCTAACCCCATCATCAGATCCAAGTTTTTCAAACCGAGGTCAGCATCGATCAGACAAGTCTTATAACCTTTCGCGGCGAGCATCATTCCCAGATGAATGCAGACGCTGCTTTTCCCCACCCCGCCTTTGCCGGAAGTGACCGCAATGATTTCTCCCATGAATACCCTCCTGTTACTCTTTCCACAGCATTATCTTAGCGGTCGCAGAACGCAGATTTTGTCGAAATCACAGAGCGCTGATACATTTCAGGGACTGCTGCTCATAGACGATTTTGCAGGGCTGTGCACAGCTGAAGCTGACAAAGGGAGAATCGGCGATGCGCACGCGGGCGTTGTCGAGCAAGGCGGCGTACAGTACGCAGTCGGGATACAGCAGATCGATCACCCCACTCACCTCACCAAACACGCTGAGTGAAGCGCCCGCACGCACCTGTGCGCTGCGGCGTATGGAGCCAAACAGCTGAACGGGACCCTCACTGGCAAAACGTTCACCATTACGCACATTTCCCTCCCAATAACAGATGGGCTGCGCGTTGGAACGTTTCTCATCATTGATTCCCAGCAGTCTTACTCCCATCGCCTTGCATAAGCGCAGAAAGGCGAGCGCCTGCGCATCGCTGAGAGAGGGAAGATAGAAAAAAGCTGACGCGCTCTTGCCGTGAGACAATGGTGCCAGCCGTAAAGGCAGCTGCTCCTCCAGCTCCTCAAAGGAGTCAAATTTCACATGGATATGCAGCTGTTTTTTTATTTCTTTGATCGTAAGGTGTACCATTTGACTTTCTCCTCCTGACGGATGCGAAGAGCCTTCATGCGCTGATAGTCGTTTTTGATACGCTGCAGCAAAACGACCAGAAACACCAGCACACCGTTGCCGATGATGGAAAGAAACTCATAGCTGACAATCCATCCGGCAAAGCTCAGATTGCTGACTCCGCTCATTCTCATAAAGAAGAATATCAAAAGATCCTTGACGAAGATTGTCGCAATACAGAGAATCACCGATTCCAATAAGGAATCTCCCATGTGATGGGTCCACAGCTGTAACAATAACGCGATGAACAGATACACAGGCGCATACAGCAGGAAGGTGTTCATGACGAACAGATCGACGATGAGCCCGTAGAGAAACGCCGTCAGACAGCGATCGAGCAGCGCGTACTCCCGCACGACCAACACCAGCGAACAAAAGCCCAGCGAAGAGATAAACACCAGATCATTCATCCGATAGCTGCCGGGAAACAGCGCGCTGATTCCAAGATCCAGCAGCGTGCACAGCGTGAAAAACAATCCGTTTGCCATGCTAACTCACCTCGATGACGCTGACATAGTCAAAGTATTGAAAGTTGCTGACCGGTTCCACATAGATGACCTGTCCCAGCTGATTCTCCAGCGATTCCACCTTTTTTACTGTACCGACAAACAGCCCGCTGGGATAGACGCCGCCCTTGCCGCTGGTGACAACGCGCATGCCTTCCTCGACCTTTTGATCGTCCAACAACGAGACGACATACGCCTGCTCGTTGCTGTCATACGATTCCAAAATCCCCTCGACGGACTGTGCACGTTCATTTTTCTTTTCGCTTTTTTGCTCGTCCTCGCTCGCATCCTCTGCCTCCTCTTGGAAGTTGATGCGCACCGCCACCTTATTGCTCTTATCCTCACAGGTCAACAGCTTTACGATGCAGGTGGACGACTGCACCTTGACCACCTTGCCGACCACTCCTTGGGAATTGACGACGATCATGTCCTCTTTGATTCCATCATCGCTGCCGACGTCCAACGTAATCTGATCGTTCCAGTAAGAGACGTCCCTTCCGATCACCTTCGCCGAAATCCGATGGAAATCCTCCAGCGACTCGTTCATCTCCAAAAGCTCCTCCAGCTCTTTCTTCTCGCGCAGCGTATTTTCATAGAGCGCCTGATAATTCTCGCTCATGCTTAACTGTTCCTTTAAGTAATCGTTTTCTTCCTGCACTCTCCACAGATTGGAGAAGTCGCTGGCAAAGTTTTTGACAGACGTCAGCGGGTAATCGATCAAACCGTATTTCAGATAGCTGAGTACACTGTATCCAATATCGCCGATGCCTGAGTGCCGCATGCCCTGAAACAACAGTCCCAGAGCCAGAAAAAAGCCGATCAGACACATCAGAATTTTTTGCGTTCTTGTAAATTTTGACATTTCCTCACCTTTTTTCGTCCATTCTTTTTTCTATTATAAAGGGTAAGTGGAAATGTTGCAATCATAAAAGCCCGCTTTGACGAAAACTGAACCATTGCTCTCTGCCGATGATCAGATGATCTAACAGCGAAATCCCCACGATTTCCCCGCTGCGGGCGATGCGTTTGGTGATCTCTTGATCCGCCTTGGAAGGAGACACCTCTCCGCTTGGATGGTTGTGCGCGCAGATGATGTGGGCGGCGCTGCGTCTCAACGCCTCCTTGTAAATTTCCCGCGGATGCACCACAGCCGCATCCAGCGTTCCCAAAAAGAGCAGCTGATGGTGAAGAATCCGGTTGTGCGTATCGAGATAGACGACGATGAACTGCTCCTGTAAAGCATACCCGCAGCAAAACTGCAGCCATTTGACAAGATCGAGGGGAGAGCGCACCTCCTGCTGCTGCACCTGTTCCTCCACGATGCGCTTAGAGAGCTCGATGCCGGCAAACAGCTGCATCGCCCGCACCTCCTTAATGCCGCAGATGTCCATGAGATCATTGGGTTCCATGCCCATGAGGCGCGCTAGCGTCCCACATCTCCCCAGCACCTCATCCGCCAGCTCCAGCGCGCTTTTCCCCTTCGTTCCGCTTTGTAACAGCACTGCGAGCAGCTCCCGATTGCTCAGCGCTTTCAGCCCCTGACGCAGCGCTTTCTCTCTTGGCCGCTCCTTGGGATCAAGCTCCTGAAGCTTCATCTTCCACCGCCTGCAGCACCTTCTCATAATCGCCCGCATCCACCGCTTTCACTAAATCGCCGCCTTCCACGGTGATCTTTTTCGTCAGATAGCTCAGCTCCATCTCTTCCAGCGTTTTCGTCTCCGCCTCTGTCGCCTCCTCATTGTCATAAATGCTCGTCACGACGACAAATGCGCCCTCTTTCTCCACCTGATACGGGTTTAGCTTTTGCGCCGTCAGCCGATCACACATTTTCTTTGCGTTCTCTTCTTTTTCAAAGATACCGACCTGATTGAGATACAGCGTTCTGCTCGTCTCCTCACTCCCTTGCGCAAAGAGCTGAAACAGCGCATAGTAAAACAGCGAAAACACTGCCGCAAAGATGAGCGCAAAAGTGATGATGAGCCTGCGATTCCCCATAGTACCGCCTCCTATCCCACTATATGAAGCCATGTTTCTCATCATGTTCAAACCGCATATACGGACAAAACTCGCCGTTTCACTAAAAAAAGCTGCCGTTTTCGACAGCTTATGTACGCTTCGCTTAATAATGCAGACGCCGGATGCGTCCAAAACCGATCGTTCCCTCACCCGTATGCGACATGATGACGGACTTGAACACCCGCTTGTCCACCGGCCGGCCGCTCGCTTCCTGAAGCTGTGCGCGCAGTTCATCACAGAGCTTCTCGTTATCCGCATGAATGATCATCCAGTCATACTCCTCGGGATTGATGCCCGCAAGCACACAGCGAATACCTTCCTTGTATGCGCGCTGGGCGGTGCGCACCTTATCCTGCACATCGATGC
The DNA here is from genome assembly GCA_965119685.1 of Merdibacter sp. Marseille-QA0792. Taxonomy (GTDB): domain Bacteria; phylum Bacillota_I; class Bacilli_A; order Erysipelotrichales; family Erysipelotrichaceae; genus Merdibacter. Next base: position 1,919,179 of record OZ221971.1, read on the forward strand.
CGCCCTGCTCCACCTTCAACAGCGGATGAATTTTCAGCATGCCCGCCAAAGCGGCGGCCGCCGGAGAAATGCGTCCTCCGTTTTTCAGCGCCGTGAGGTTTTCCGGAATCAAGATGGCGAACAGCTCGCCCTCCTGCTCGATCTTCTCCTTGATCTGCTCGCATGTATATCCCTTTTCCAGCATTTCCTGCGCCGCCTGCAGCATGTAAATCACCGGATAGCAGACAAAGGTGGAATCCACAACGATAACCTTTCCCGCATATTGCTCCTGTGCCAGCTTGATCGCACTGGCGCACGTACCGCTGAGCTGCTTGGAAAGCGGCAGATAGAACACCTGCTCATGTGTTTGCAGCAGCTCCTCCCATTTACGGACGATCTCACCCATGCTGGGCTGTGTCGTCGTGATCTTCTTTTGAGCACGCAGCGCCTGTAAAATGTCCTCATCGAAGATGGTGATTCCCTCCAGATACTCCTTGCCATCGACAATGACCGGCATCCGCAAGACGTGAATGCCTAACTCCTTTGCCTGCTCCTCGCTGATATCCGCACTTGAATCACAAAGAAACGCTACCTTGTTTTTCATACCTTCACTCCTCATCTGATGTTCACCTGCTGTTTATCTATCGCCGTCATTCACACTGTGCCAGCACCCGCAGCGCAAACGCCTCTGCCTGTTTTTCATCTGCCGCATCCGGATGCGTCTTAGCCTGTTCATAGTTGGCGATCATCCCTGCCGCCAGCTCCCGCGTCTTTTCATCTTCCAGCATCGCTTCATAGCGCGCCAGCGTCTGCGCGCTCAGCTTCCCCTGACAGACAAAGCTGGCCAACACCGTATTGTCCTGTGGCAGCTGCTGTTGCAGGCGCTGTGCAATCTTGCGAAAATACGCCGGGTCCATGCCAAAGCCGCAGGTCGCAAACAGCGCCGTTCGCTGATGATGCACCTGTGCGATGAGCGTTTGCATCTTGGCGCTGAAACCGCCCTTGTCGCACCAGCTGCCTAAAAACAGCACGTCGACCTCCTCTTTGGGAAGCTCGCTGCCAAAGGCCACACAGCGATGCTGCTTGAGCGTATCGCGGATCGCTTTGGCAATCTGCGCGGTATTCCCCGTATTGGAATCAAAGACAATCGCATATTTCATCGCTGTTTTCCTCACTTTCCCGCCGTTTCTTTGGCTGTAAATCAGAACACATTATAGCACGCTTTTCCGAAAGAATACAGCGCACATTTTTTAAACAGACACTTTCCATGAGATTGTCTAGCGCCTAGCAGCCGATCATGATGTCGATGATCTCCCGATCAGTCTCCTGCATCCCCTTTTTCGCTAACAGCGCGATATTGTGAATCGTATTTTCCACACCCTTGGAGACGATGCCCTCGCCATCGCGAAACTGCTGCCCGTGGCGATACATCTCATAGCCCAAAAGCCCCGCTTCTACCGCGCTGGCGATCTTTGCGGCACAGCTGGGCTTCGCACCGTCGCAGACCGTTCCCGAGATCATGGCGATCGCATTGACCAGCGTATGAGAGACCGCACGCAAATCGCCGCCGTCCTGAAAGCAGATGCCGCAGGCCGCACCGCAGCCCGCGCTCACCACGCCGCAGTAAGCGCTCAGCTTGCCGATTCCCGATTTCAAGTGAATCGTAATCAGATTGGAAACTAACAACGAACGATACAGACGTTCTTTATCCGCAGCATGCGCTCTGCCCCAGACGATAACGGGAATCGAAGCGCTCATTCCCTGATTCCCGCTGCCGGAGTTGATAATCACCGGCAATTCACAGCCGCTCATGCGCGCATCGCTGCCCGCCGCCGCATAAGCCTTGCACTGATTGTAAATGCTTTGATCATCCATCGCCAACAGCACGCTGCCGATGTTGGCGCCCCAATCGCCGCGCATTCCTTCGTTGGCAATCGCCATGTTGCAGGCAATCTGCCGCTGCAGCAGCGCTTCCACATCCGCCAACTCGACACTCTGCGCAAACTCCACGATATCCTTGACACACATAAAGCCGCGCTCAAGACTCCCTTTCGCCGCCGTCTTGGCACCGTTTGCTTCCTGCATGAGCACCTCGCCGTCCTTTTCTATCATCGCGATATGATCATGTGCGCCGACGATGCGGACAGCCGCCGTATGACTTTGATGATGGACACGGACGATCAGATCCAGCACCTCCTTTGAGTCCAAGCGGTGCACGCTGATCTCCACCGTGTTTAAAAAATCCGTCAGCTGTTGCTGTGCTGCATCGCTCACCTCGCTGATCACCTGCAAGGATTTGCGCGGATCTCCGGCGACGATACCGATCGCCGCCGCCGGGGCAATCCCTTTGCGGCCGTTGGTGTTGGGCACGGTAACGCTCTTTACATTTTTAATGATATTGCCGCTGGCATACACCTCGACACGATCTACCGGTGCCTGCAGCACCTCTCTCGCCTTGGCGCTGCAATAAGCGATAGCGATCGGCTCCGTACACCCCATCGCCAAAACCAATTCCTCTTTCAGCACCTGCACATAACGCTGATAACGCTCATCCTCTCGCTGCATCATTTCCCCTCATTTCCATCTTCCCTCACGCTTCCCCTTTATTATATCCTCTGCCCCTCGTACACTCAAACAAAATATGATGCTTCCTTCAATTTTTTGATTAGAAGCCAAAGCGTGCATGCGTCCCCTCCCCGCCAAGACACCAGACTCATTCCCCTTCCCCATATAAAAAAACCAGAGATCATTGGAATACCAATCGTATTTCTCATCTTTCGTCAGTATCCATTTGATCTTTGGTTTTCTTATACGAAGAAAGCGGGCGAAACGCACCTTCCTCCCGCTTTCTCACTCCTGTAAGCCTACTCGTTTTCGTTATATTTCTGTCCAAATGCGCTGTAAGGTGTTGCGACGCTCTCCTCATCATCGAAGATGCTGTTTTCATTGAAGCCGCAAAGCCCCATGCAGCGAGCGACTCTGCGCTCGAAATCACGTGTCGCCCGGCGCAGACATGCGTAGTCGATCGTCGGCTGATTCGGGCACCGGTTGCACTGGCAGCAGCGGCAGCAGCAGGAATGACGGCAGCAGCAAGGGCCATTCCCCATCATGTTAGCGGCATTTTGTCCAACGCGGATATGCTGCGCGCGTCCAAACGAAGAACAGCTGTTGCAGCGACGGTTCTGATTGCAGTTACAATTCATTGTTATCCCTTCCTTTCCTGAGATCTCTTATCTCTAGTTCAGACTATGATCGCACTTCCTCACGTTGTGGACATCTAACCAGATCAGCGTCTTTCTTCTTTTGTAAGAATCATGTGAAAACGTTCACTTTTTGTTTTACAAATGCTTTGCCTATCGGCTATAATAAGGGCGAGGTGAAGAGAAAATGAGAGGAATCTACAATTCAGTAACAGATATTCGCAGAAAGGTCTTTACTGAGATTGCCAGACTCGCCTATGAAGGGGGCGACTATGCAAAAAAGATCGAGGAGCTGCCTTATACGATCCTGCCGGGTCACAAGGCAAGCTATCGCAACAGCATCTTTTTGGAGCGAGCAATCATCGGGGAGCGTCTGCGTTTAGGTATCGGTCTGCCTTTGCGCACGGTGGAGGAGCAGTCTGCACTCTCTGATGGCATTGAGGAGAGCGCGATCGCCGAGAAGTATTATGATGATCCGCTGATCAATATCATCAAATTCGCGTGCAACGCCTGCCCGGAAAAGAAGATCGTGGTCACGGACAGCTGTCAGGGGTGTCTGTCTCACCAATGTACCGAAGTATGCCCAAAAGACGCCATTCACATCGTCAACGGCAAGAGCGTTATCGATCAGGATAAGTGCATCAAATGCGGCCGCTGTATGGATGCCTGCCCTTACCATGCGATCAACAAGCTGGAGCGTCCTTGTGCCGCCAGCTGTGGCATGGACGCCATCCATTCGGATGAGGATGGCTATGCGGAAATCGACTATGACAAGTGTGTCTCCTGCGGCATGTGCTTAGTCAACTGCCCGTTTGGTGCTATCGTCGATAAAGGGCAGATCTTCCAGACGATCCATGCGATCAAAGAGGGGCATGAGGTCATCGCGGCCATCGCGCCTGCCTTCGTCGGACAGTTTGGTCCAAGCGTTACCCCGGATAAGGTCAAGGGAGCGCTGAAAGAGCTCGGCTTTGCGGATGTAGTTGAGGTAGCGATCGGCGCCGACCTGTGTACGATCGAGGAAGCCGAGGACTTCTTGAACAAAGTGCCGGAAAAACAGCCGTTCATGGCAACTTCCTGCTGTCCTGCATGGTCGGTGATGGCAAAGAAGCTGTTCCCGGATTTCAAGCCGTATATCTCGATGGCGCTGACGCCGATGGTGCTGACCGGGCGTCTCATCAAGAAAGAGAAGCCAAACGCCAAGGTCGTATTCATCGGTCCTTGCGCCGCCAAAAAGCTGGAGGCCAGCCGCAAGAGCATCCGCTCCGACATTGACTTCGTATTGACCTTTGAGGAAGTCATGGGCATGTTTGAAGCCAAGGGCGTCAAGCTGGAACAGCTCACAGTCAGCGAGCCGCTGACAGAGGGTACCGCATCCGGACGCGGCTTTGCGGTGAGCGGCGGCGTCGCACAGGCGGTGAAAGATCAGATTCTGAAAGATCACCCGGATATGGAAGTCAAGGTACAGGCAGCGGAAGGGCTGAAAAACTGCAAGACCATGCTGATGATGGCAAAGGCCGGACGTCTCAACGGCTATCTGCTGGAAGGCATGGCGTGCCCGGGCGGCTGTGTGGCCGGAGCCGGTACTTTGCAGCCGGTGATGAAATCCAGTGCAGCAGTCAAGAAATATGTCAACGAGGCAGAGAAAAAGCTTTCCAGCGAGAGCGCCTATGGAGATAATCTCGATCTGCTGACCGAGCATAACTAAACCGATCAACAACGATAAGGAGCCAAAGCGCTCCTTTTTCTATGGATGTCCATTGTCACTGCGCCCTTTTGATTCCCTCAGCCTCAAAGCTTTGCCAAGGCAATAAAGAAGAGATGTTTCCATCCACCTTGCCGCTATGTTATCATCACCGCAGGCAGACAAGTTTGTTACGATCGCTTCCTTTGCTTTTGTAAATACAGCGCCGTCGTTTCACGGCAAACGCAATGAGAAAATATCAAAAAGGTATTTACAAACATTTTCTCATCATGTATAATACAACATGCACATGGCGATTGTGGTGAAGTGGTTAACACAGCGGATTGTGGCTCCGTCACTCGTGGGTTCGAATCCCATCAGTCGCCCCATAGAAAAAAAGAAGTCCCCTGCGGACTTTTTTTGTACGTCGTTGTTGATGTAAGTATGCCTTTCTATCAATCATTTTGAATGTAGCGGCGATGTGAGACTCTTGTATTTTCTCATCGACAGCTTCTGTTCCCCTCATATCTCCCGGTTGCCGTCGTTTTCTCACCTCGTTTCTTCATCCTTGTGCAGCACCCCGATCATCCCCCCCCTAAAAGAAAAGACCAGAGGTCTTTGTACCCCAATCGCATTTCTCATCTTCATTGGTATCCATTTGACCTCTGGTTTTCTTATAGGAAACATCGTGATTTGTTCGCCTAGCAATCATTCAAACAGGCTTTGATCTCCTCTCCACGCTGCATTTCTTTTTATCATTGTATATCTCTGATCAACAAACGGAAAACGATCCAGCGCCGATTCCATACGCTGTTTTCATACAAATTCATCAGTGAACACTTGCTTTGACGCAAAGACTGTGCACTTCCCTTCTCTAAATCCAGCCAAAATGACGGCAGGCACGATAAATGCCGTCCTCATCCGCACTCGGGCATACATAATCCGCCAGCTCCTTTAACTCAGGAATGGCATTGCCCATGGCAACCGCAAAAGGAGCATCGCGAAACATGCGGCGATCGTTGAGCCCATCGCCAAACACGACAATCTGTTCCTCTCTCTCGCCTAACAGCTGTGCCATGCGGCGAATCCCCTTGTATTTATCGTCCGGTTCCAAGATGATAAAATTCGCCCGTGAATAGTGCATCACACCGACACCCTCTATGTGAGCGGCATGTACCGCCTGCTTCAGCTTCTCTTCGTCTCCCGCCAAAAACATGCGGCGAATCATCGGCGCATCTTCAATACGGAAAGCGGGATCGACCCGTACCTCCATAAAATCCGAAAAATCTCCTGCCGCCTCATGAAAGTAAGCGTTGGGAGAGATGCGGATGCGGGAATCGTCCAAAGCAAGCGCCACGCCGAGCCCACAGCGCATCGCTTCCTCATACACCTTGACAAAGCCCGCGCGATCCGGCAGCTCATAGGATACGGTGTGTCCGTCGATGACGATTTGATTACCGCCTTCGCATACCATATTCCCGATCCCTACCTGTTCCTGAAACAATCTTGCGCGAAAAGCGGCGCGTCCGGTTGCCAAAGCGACAAAATGTCCGTTTTTTTGTAACTCTCTCAGCGCCGTACGCGTACTCTCATACACATACCCAAAACGCTTGGCACTGGTGAGCGTACCGTCGATGTCAAAAAAGATCAGTTTCCTCTCCACGCATTTCCTCCCCTTTCTTCCCGACGGTTCTCATATCAGTCGCCAAACAGATAACCGCAATAAATGTACATCATTTTAATATAAAACGCATTCACGCCGCCGATCAGATACAGGAACTGCTCCAGCCAGTCAAAGGTAAAAAAGCCCAGCTGCAAAAACAGAAACAAGATGGTAAAAACGATCGCAAAGACCTTTTTAAAGACAGAGCCGTTGCGGCGATGATGGCTCTTGTTTAAAAGCATGCCAAAGAGAAACAGCGATACCACCTCGATGATCAACAGCACCATCCCCTGATAAGGAATGTGCATGTAGGCGTTCATCAGCCGGGTGATGAGCGCTGCGAGGATGAGCACCAAAAGCGGCATTCCCAGACGTTTGAGGTTATCCATGCCTATTCGTCCACCGTTACGCTTTCCATCACATCGCCGTTGTGCATCGCCTTCACTGCGCGCATGTTGCCGGTCACCTTGCCAAACACCGTATGCACGCCATCCAAATGCGGCTGCGGTTCATGAACGATGAAAAACTGACAGCAGCCGGTATCCTTGCCGCGGTGTGCCATCGACAGCGCTCCCTCCACGTGACGGTGCGGGTTTCTTTTGGTTTCACAGGGAATCGTATAGCCCAGATCGCCGGTGCCGTTGCCATAAGGACAACCGCCCTGAGAGACGAAGCCGGGAATCACGCGGTGAAACGTCTTGCCGTTGTAATACCCCTCGCGTACGAGCTTGACAAAATTGGCGACTGTGATCGGCGCGTCCTCCTCGTATAATTCAAAGGGAATCACCTCTTGATTCGCCATGACAATTTTTCCAGTAATCATATCCATCCTCCTCATTTCTTTCTTTTTTTTATGTGAGCAGCAGCATGTGGCGGCTGTTGACAAAGCGAATGCGCCGCCCGGCAAAGATTTCGTTGCCGAAAACCCCGTCATAGGGGTGATCCGGGAAAATATCGACAAACGCACTGATACAACCGCGTAACACAATATCCGCGCGATCCACAAAGATATGCAGCCGATCGACGATCGGCGTCTCCAGCTCCTCGCGCCCGTGTACGCCAAAGCCTAACAGGGTCGTCCAAGCGACGATGCGCAGCTGCTGCCTTTGAATGTATGCCTGCCCCAGCCAGCTTTGTTTCGCGCCGCTGTCTACGCCAAACACTGCCATGCCGCCATCCTCCTGCCTGACAAGCAGCGTGGGAAAGCTGCACGGCAGCAGGTTTGGATGATCGAAGCGATAGCGATTGTGCACCACCCGAAAGCATCCGGCGATCGTATCCATCTCAAAGTCGATCATCGAAAGCAAATCCCAGCCGAGAATGCCGTCAAAGCGCAAGAGATCGATATGTGCAAACGGCATCGCAAAGCGCTGCTGATCTAACAGGACAAGCGGCACATTGTCCCATTGCAGTCCACCGAGGGAAAGCCGTTGGGCACGCACGGCCGAAAGCGTTTGTTTCTTTGCGCCGACGCTGCCGATTTCCAAAGCGCCGCTGATCGCCGTCAATCCCAAACGCTGCGCCTGCTGTTTGCGAATACCGCTGATCTGCGCACCGGTATCGATGATAAAGCGCAGGGGTTCCTCATTGACCCTGACACACAGCTCATACAAGCCAAACAGATTGCGCTTCATCACAACCGAAAACGCCTGTGTGCTCTGCGTCATCGCAAAGGGGTGGCTGTCCGCGCATAACGCACGGTAGAGATCACTTTGACATAAAGGCGCCTGAAAAGCAGCAAAACGCTCGCTCGCCTGCGCGTACTCGCTATGACTGATCAGATGAGGCGCACAGCTATGAACGCTGACACGATGCATCCGCATGCCCATCACCTCCTGTTGACGCATGCAAACATTATAGCATACTTTTTTGGCATGATGTATAATAGAAAAAAGGAAAGGAGTGTAACCTCTATGAAAACCAATCGTGAACATTTGCCGATCATGAGCGTTATGGGCAGTGTCGATCATCCCACGCTATCCAATGACGGACACTGGGTCGGCTATGACGGCTATGGCCGCATTGCGATGTCGGTGGGCGGCATCGTCTATAACTACGCGCTGTTAGATTGCTGCATGGGGATTGCCGGCGATCATATCGAACCGGGCGTCTCCATTAAAAACAGCACAGATAAGCAAAATAAAGCGCTGATGTCCTTTGCCTGTGTCGGCAATGAGGCACGGATCATCAACGGACCGGCGCAGGGAGCGCTTGGCTATGTCAGCGGCAAGCACGGCGGCATCGACCATGTCATCGTACATTTTGCACGCGATGTCTTGGAACAGATGAACGGCGAAGAGCACATTTTGATCAAAGCGTGCGGACAGGGGATGAAACTGACGGAATATCCGCAAATTCAGCTGATGAATCTCGATCCCGACCTGTTGGCGGCAATGCCGATTCAAGCGGAACAGGGAGTTTTGCATGTACCTGTCGTCACCGTAGTGCCCGCCTTTCTGATGGGCAGCGGCTTAGGCTCAACTTCGATGATGAACGGCGATTATGACATCATGACGCAAGACCCAAATGCCAACATGCGCTATGGAATTTCCTCGCTTCGCTTCGGTGACCTCGTCATGATTGAAGATCACGATAACTGTCATGGACCGCATTATCGCAAAGGAGCCCGCAGCATCGGCGTCATCGTCCATTCAGATTCTTTTACCAGCGGGCACGGTCCCGGCGTTACTGTCCTGTTCAGCGGGGACAGCGACAGCTTAAAGCCTCTGATCGACAAGGACGCCAATATCGCCAATTACAAACGATGAGCGCTCATGCAAAGCGCTGTGACTAAGAGGAAGCGATTCCTCTTTTTTATATGCTTACACCAAGAGAGGAAAAGATTCTTCATTGGCCATGCCTCACAGGATGACACGAGCGTTTTCGACTCATGCAAAAGGAAGGAAAGGGCAAGGTATCGTGAAATCGCGGCGGAATGAACAATATGCGATCATGGAATGGAATATCTGTGTTCAAAGACCGCAATAACGCTTCTTTCCATCCGTTTGCGGACGAATACCGATTCCGCGATCATTTTACAAGGGCAAACGCTGAAGTGAAAAGTTTATTTCCACTTTGAAAGAGCGAAAAAAATAAGTGGCAATTACTCTTACAAAACGAAGAAATTGCTGCTTTTTTGTTCATTTAAGTAGAATTTAGTATTACAATAACAAAGGAAACAACAGGTTTATGGCATTGAATACTAATTTTTGGGTATAACGAAAAGAAGTGAATTTTAGTCATTTTTTTAGGGTGTAGGACTAACTTCCACTTGAGATGTTGATATGGAAATCCGCTCAGCCGCCTGTTGTTTCTTTTAATTTAGTTGCTTACTTATCTGTTTTTTTATTAAATACGGTTTTAAGATCACCTGATCCTTTGGGATCTGCTGAATACCAAAAGCACATAGCCTTTTATAAAGATCCGGATACATGAACTCTGTCAGTTCAAAGGGGCTTCTTCCGCCCAGGGATTCCTCAGAAGAAGAATTTACATGACACAGGATCAGGTTCAATGAAGGCTGTCCAGACAGCCCCAAGGCTTTCAAATCTGTTCCTTTTGGAAGGATATAACGCAGCTCGATATGTTTGTTTTCCAGCGTTCCTTTCTGTCCGGACTGCATAGGGTCACAATAGTATACCCGTGTTCTCCTAGTCCCGTTAGCTCCATTTTCCATGGCTTCAGCTGCCGAAAACTCAGAGCCTCTGTCTGTAAGGAGGAGCTGGACATATTTTCGAAACAGTTCTTCCCCAAGGATAGATTCCAGCAGATTCACACCTTTCAACATGGAGCGAGCAGTTTTTTCTTCATGATAGAGTGCAAAAAGAAGTCCTGTCTTTACAAACTTAAAAGTTTGGAGGAAAGGTCCGCTTTTTTCATCATTATAGACAGTGTCCATCTGCACGATAAAGGCATCCGGATTTTCAGAAAGGAAAGCCTTATAATCTTTATAGGTTCTTCCTGCTAGATATTTTCTGTCTGAGCGTTTTTTGTAGCCCTTCGCTTTCTTTCTGGGGAGCTTTCGGGATACTTGTCGGCGCAGATCCATGACAGTAATACCGGCAACTTCATGGAAAACATCCTGTTCAATGTAATTGTAAAGTGTCTTTTCGGAAATTCCCAGTTCCGGATGGTTGGTGATGATTTGATAGGGGGATTGCCCCTGCTTCAGCAGGGGAGCGATGATCGCAGCCATAGTTTTAGCTTCCTGTACTGTCAGATTTACCCCTTCCCGGGAGTCAGACAAAGTGGTACGGTAATCACGATGAGCTTGTTCCGGAGAATACTTATACTTGTCGAATCTGCAATGGGACCAGTTGGAGCAGCCGTTACAGGCGCCGGGAGATCGATCCCGTCTGGAACAGCGGAAGGGGACATATTCGGGGCAGTCAAGAGTACATTGTCTGCCGTGGACACATTTGCGGTAATGATTGCATTCCAGAGGTAGATTACACTTATAGGAGAGAATCCGGTGAAGTTTAATTTCTTTAGCGACAGTGGACTTGTCTTTTCCGATGGTCTGAGCAATGGCAGATTTGGTAGAGCCGTTAATGATGCCGGTGAGGATGATGCGGCGTTCGTCCAAAGTCAAATGAGTAAAAGCATTGGAATGTTTCATGATGGATACCAGCCTTTCCGGCGACTGAGGGACAGGATAAGTGTAAGACTAAATGCAACATAAGTGGAAGTGGAAATAAGTGAAAGACTAAAATCTACTTTTCACTGTTCAAAGTGGAAATAAACTTTTCACTTCAGCTACAAGGGCAAACTTCAATTTATAGTTGACAAAAGAATGGAAAATCAGTAGAATAAATGAGCATGGAGACTTGTCCGAGTGGTTTAAGGTGCGATGTTGGAAGCGTCGTGTGGCTAATACCCACCATGAGTTCGAATCTCATAGTCTCCGCCATATAACAATGAAAGCCCCAAAAGGGCTTTTTTGTAGATTCTGCGATCAGTGCCGCTCCTCTCATTTCCTGCCCCCCTTATTTGTTCTAACCACAGACACTCACAAAAGTATCACTGATGTATGCCTATAAAAGGAAAGAACAAAGATCATTGCAATGCCGACAGCATTTCCCATCCTTCCCTAAGATACATTTGTTTTCTGTTTTCCTATAGGAAAAAACGAATTGCCCTTTGTTTCGATTTTAAAGTCTGTTATACTTATGTGCAAGAGGGTGAAGTTATGTTGAATTATGGATATTATAAGGTCGCAGCTGCCGTCATCGATGTGCAGATCGGCGATGTGGCGGCAAATACCGATGCGCTGATCGCCTGTGCGAAAGCGTGTGAGAAAGAGACACAGCTGCTGGTGTTCCCGGAACTCTGCATCAGCGGCTACACCTGCGGAGATCTCTTTTTTGAATCTGTGCTGTTAGACGCCTGCGAGGACGCTTTAAAGCGTTTATGCGAGGAACTGCCGCAAGAATTGATGGTGGTCGTCGGCGTGCCGCTGCGCAAGGATAACCGTCTCTACAACTGTGCGGCAGTCATCTTTCAAGGGCGGATCATCGGTATTCAGGTAAAATCGTACATCCCCAACTACAATGAATTTTATGAAAAACGCTGGTTTTCCGACAGCTTTGAACTGACCCAACAGCAGATTACGCTGCATGGGCAGAGTGTTCCTTTCAGCGCGCAGCTGCTCATTCATGATGAGACGAGCGGAGCCATCATCGGCATTGACGTCTGCGAGGATTTATGGGTACCGATCCCGCCTAGCTCTTTGCATGTGCTAAACGGTGCGAATGTGATCGTCAACCTCTCGGCCTCCAATGAAACGATCGCCAAGAGCACTTATCGCCGTTCACTGGTTCTCTCACAAAGCGCCAAATGTTATTGCGGCTATGTCTATTGCAGTGCCGGCAAGGAGGAGAGCACCAGCGATCTGGTATTCAGCGGGCATCGGCTCATCGCCGATAACGGCATGCTGATCAGCGAGGCAGGCTTTGAGGAAAACGACATGCCTTTGCTTTACGGCGAGATCGATTTAGAGCGCTGCATGCAGGATCGCCTGCGCTTTCACACTGCAATGAAAAACTTTGTTGCTTCTGAATACACGCATGTGTATGTGCAAAGCCGCCCAAAGGCGCAGCTTCCTTTGCGGCTGACCCGTCAAATTTCTCCGTTTCCTTTCGTCCCGCAAAGCGATGCGCACCGCATTCAGCGCTGTCATGAAATCCGCCGCATTCAGGCGGTCGGCCTAGCGCAGCGTTTGAAGAAAATTCACTGTGATCACCTCGTCGTCGGTATCAGCGGCGGCTTGGATTCCACATTAGCGCTGATCGTCGCGGCAGAGGCCTTTGCGCTCAACAACTATCCAAGCAATCAGATCATCGCCGTTACGATGCCCGGCTTTGGCACGACGGCGCGCACCCATAACAACTCCACCTCGCTCATGGAGCTCTTTGGCACCTCTTTCATGGATATCCCGATTCACGATGCGGTCAGCCAGCATTTCAAAGACATCCATCATGACAGCAGCGTCCATGACATCACCTATGAAAACGCGCAGGCGCGTGAGCGCACACAGATTCTCATGGATTTGGCAAACAAGCATAATGCCATCGTCTTGGGAACCGGCGATCTCAGCGAGCTGGCGCTGGGCTGGTGTACGTATAACGGCGATCACATGTCGATGTATGCAGTCAACGCCTCAATTCCCAAAACGCTGGTGCGCTACATCGTCGAAGGCTATGCAAAGGAACAGCTGGAAGCAGGCAACGCCGCCCTCGCCCATACGCTGTTGGACGTCTGCAACACCCCGGTATCTCCGGAGCTGTTACCCCCAAGTGCGGATGGGGAAATCGTGCAGAAAACCGAGGAGTCCATCGGTTCCTATGACCTGCATGACTTCTTCTTATATCATCTCCTGCGCAACCACTTTTCCCCAAGCAAGATCTTCGCGTTGGCGCTGCTCGCTTTCGGTGAGGAGAAGCGAGAGACGATTGTAACAACGATGAAAACCTTCTACCGCCGCTTCTTCACACAGCAGTTCAAACGAAACTGTATGCCGGACGGCGTAAAGGTCGGCAGCGTTTGCTTATCCCCGCGCGGAGACTGGCGCATGCCCAGCGATGCCAGTATGCGGCTGTGGATGAGCGAAGTGGAAAAGCTGTAATTGTTTCATCGCTTTTGTTGAAGAAAGTGCGCGGAAGCGTCTGTGGAAGCACATCGCCGCAAAGTGAACGGCTAGAAACAAACCTGAAAAAAACGCCCTTGTGCAGTCTCTTTTTCGATAAAAAGAGCTGTCCGGCGTTTTTTTATTGCGAATGATCGACAGGTGCGTAAGGGTGTCTCCTCCCGCAATCATCGCAAACGATTTTGACACCCGAGCATCTGTATGCTGCTTAACGCTTCAGAAGATAGCACTTTTTCATGAATATGCGCGTCATCCCATCGTACCTCGCAGACGCACCCGTTTCAGCAGGATGACAAGCAAAGCGAGCGCCGCCAAAGTCATTACACAAAGGGGGAATACGGCAAATGATTCGCCCAGCAGCAGACGATAGCCCCATGCGGCGGGAAACAGCTTGCCTGCCTGTGCAAGCAAAGAGGGTAACAGCGAAGCGGGAAACAGGATGCCGCTGAGCATGATCGATGGCAAAAACAACAGCTGGGCAGCCATCGTCTGCTTCGCCTGATTTTGAACGAACACACCCAATACACACGCAAAGCAAAGCGATACGATGCTCACCAAAGCTAACGATCCAAGATACAGCGGCAAATTTTCCGGAAGCTGAGCGCCGAATAACAGCACTGCCAGCATCAGCATTCCTACGCTCATCACCATCAGATGCAAAAATGCCGATACACCGATCACAACGACGCCGAAATACATCGGTACGCCGTTTGCCGTGTACATCTTTCTGACGTCGCTTGCATAAAACTCGACCAAGGAGGGTGGAACACCGATGAGTGCCCCCATCGATATGCCCATCACGTTCATAGAAGGAATCAGCGTTGTTTCGGCGTCCGGCGTCAATGAGAGAAAGATGCCGCCCATGATGGCAAAGAATAACAGCGGTACCATATAACAGGTGATCAGCATCGTCTTGCTGCGAATATCGATGCGAAGCTGCAGCCATATCCCATACATCATCGCTTTCATCGCGGTTCCCTCCCTGCAAATTCCATAAAATGCTCCTCCAGATTTCCACGGCTGACTTTCATATCAAAGATGGGAAGCTGTTTTTCTTGATACTCTTTCAGCAGCCATGAGAGCGTATCGGCAATCTGCTCGCTGGTGTAGGTACGCTCCCCCAAGGTGCTCCACACCTGTATCTGCCAGCGTTTTTTCAATGCAGCGGCTAATTCCTCACCGCTTCCCAGAAAACGAATGCAGCCCTCATGCAAAATTGCGATACGATCACACAAGCTCTCGACCTCCGCCATATCGTGGCTCGACAACACAATCGTCACGCCTTTATCCCGCAGTGAGCGAAGCAGCGCATGTAACGACCGTTTTCCCTCCACGTCCAACTCCGTGGTCGGCTCATCCAAAAACAGGATGGAGGGCTGTGCAAACAAAGCCACGGCCAGATGCAGCCGCCGTTTCCATCCGGCCGACAGCTGCGCATACGTTTGATGCTGAACCTCGCGAAGCCCGAGCGCATCGATAATTTTTGCATCGGCCTCTACCCCTTTCCATTTGGCAAACAGCAACAGCGCCTCTTTGACCTTCAGATATGCGGGCAACGATGCCGACTGTAAAACGACGCCGGTTTTGCCATGGATGTGAATCGTACCGCTCTCCCAGCAACGAAACCCCTCCAGGCACTCCAGCAAAGTCGTCTTCCCGGCGCCGTTAACGCCCAAAATCCCTAAAATCTCTCCTGTCCGCACACAAAGATTGACACCTTTCAGCACTTCTTTCTCGCCATAGGCCTTTCTCAAATCGCAGATCGTCAGCGCTTCCCTCACTTTCCATCCCCCTCCTCTCCCATGATGCCAGCTTTCTCAAAATACAATCCCAGCGCCGGCTGTAAATAATCATTGATTTCCTTTTGCCGCTTTCCCCATTCCGCATGCGCTTCCCCACTTTGCGCGATGCGATCGCCAAATGCCATCAGCTGCGGCAGCAGTGTCAGATCGCCTCCGGTAAACTCCATAATCATCTCCCAGTATTCTTTCGCTAACGCCTGTGTCCGCTCATCGGCATAGGAAACGCCGGCCTGTTTGAACTGCATCGCCCGATCACAGAGCTGCTGAAAACGGGTGATAAAGTCGATACCGCTGTGTCTGTCAAAGCGATCGCGGATATGATCGAGCAAGGAATCGTCAAAATGCTTAATCAGCCAGTAATACGCATTGTCCATTTGCAGGTTGACAATCACATCGGCGTATTTTTTGAAATCGACGCTCTGCATTTGCAATACTTCCTTTCGCAGCGCTTGCAGCGCGGAGAGCGAGCTGCTCAGCTGTTCGATCTTTTGTTGTACCAGCAGGGCCTGTTCGCTTAAAACCGCCGCGACCTCTTGGGGCGTATCCAGCGGAATCAACCGTTCTTTGATGTCCTTTAAAGAAAAGCCCAAAGATTTCAGCGATTGAATCTGATGCAGCTGAATCATGGCTTTATGCGTGTAGAGACGCCGGCCGCCCTCGCTCTTAGCCTGTGCGCTCAGCACCCCCTCCCGATCATAATACTGTAAGGTGCGTACGGTGGTTCCCATCTTTTTGGCAAGCTCGCCGATGGTCATATAAGTCTCTTGTCTCTCTGTGTTCTCTGTCATCGTCTTCTCCTTTGATATCGTTGTCCATGCAGGCAGACGATTTCTGACGCCCGTGTGGGACTTACGCCATCGCTCGCCTTGATATGCCCGCATGTCTTTTCTCTCATAAGAATCATATCTCATGACGCTGCGTCACAAGCAAGTCTTTTTCTCATTTTTATTAAATTCTGTGAATCCCCATGTCTCTCTGCTTGCCGCATACTGCGAGCGCTTTTCCATCAAGCAACAACTACAGCCCGCTTTCTTTCTCCCCTTATTGTTTTCACAAACACGCACTCTATGCAAATGAGAGAATTAAAGATATAATGAATAAAAAAGCGAGCAGAGGATGCATCGTAACCAAAAAGTGAGCGATAAAAACACTTTGAACAGGAAACTGAGCGCTGCGATGCAATACATGCAAAAAGAGGGAGGAAATCTATGATTCATTTCACGTATCATGCCCCGACGAAGGTCGTATTTCAACAGGAGGGCGAATTGCTGTGCGCACAGCTGCTGCAAGAGTTTGGCGCTCATAAGGTGCTCGTGCATTACGGCGGGCAAAGTGCGCTGCGCAATGGGCTGCTGCATCGAGTTTGTCAGTGTCTGCAAGAGGCAGAGCTTCCTTATGTGACGCTGGGCGGCGTCACCCCCAATCCCCGCCTGTCCAAGGTGCGAGAGGGCGTTGCGCTGGCAAAACAAGAAGGAGTCGATTTCATTTTGGCAATCGGCGGAGGCAGTGTGATCGACTCCGCAAAAGCGATCGCCTACGGCTGTGTCAACGATGGAGATCTCTGGGACTATTACAGCCGCAAAAAGAGCGTCTGCGGCGCACTGCCCGTCGGCTGTATCGCGACTGCGGCAGCGGCCGGCAGTGAGATGAGCAATTCCAGCGTGATCACCAACGAGGATGGATGGCTCAAACGCGGGCTGACGACCCCTTATGGCTTTTGCCGTTTCGCAATTCTCAATCCATCGCTCACCAAGACGCTGAGCATGTATCAGACGATGAGCGGCTGTGTGGACATCCTTATGCACACGCTGGAACGATATTTCACCCGCGAGGAGACGCTGGAGCTAAACGATGAAATCGCCTATGCGCTGATGCGCAATGTGATCCGTCACGCCCGCATTCTGTTAAAGGACCCGCAAAATGAACGCTCCCGCAGCGAAATCCTATGGGCGAGCGAGCTGTCGCACAATGGTGTGAGCGGAGATCGCACCTTGGGTGATTGGGCCTGCCATCAGCTGGAACATGAGCTCTCCGGCATGTTTGACGTCGCCCACGGCGCCGGCTTGTCCGCCATCTGGGGCAGCTGGGCGCGTTATGTGCTCGAGAGCGATCCTATGCGTTTTGCACAGCTGGCTGCACACGTATGGGGAATCGATGACAAGCAAGAGCCCCGCGCAGCCGCCTTGGCGGGAATTGCGGCGATGGAGGCGTTCTTTCAGGAGATCGGCATGCCGGTAAACCTGGCACAGCTGGGCCTCTCCCTGAGTGAAGAACAAATCGAGACGCTGACAGAAAAATGCACGCATTTCCATCAGCGCACGATCGGCGCTTTCCGCACGCTGGGTGAGGATGACATCCGCGCCATTTATCAAAGCGCCAATCAGGCATAGAAAAACACAGTGCGGCAGGATACGACGCGGTATTCTCCCCACTGTGTTTTCTTTTATTCTTCCATTTCCGCCTTTGCTGCCGCAATCACGCGATCTGCCAAATTCGACGGTACCGGATCATAACGGTCAAAGCTTTGCGTATAGCTTCCCATGCCCTGTGTCATCGCACGCAGATCAATCGGATAGCGCATCATCTCCGCCATCGGCACCTGTGCGCTGATGATCTGATAGCCATCGACCAGATCCATGCCCATGATGGAACCGCGGCGCTTGTTGAAATCACCGATGATCGTTCCGGTGTACTCATCCGGCACTCTGACCTCGATATTCATGATCGGCTCCAGCAAGATCGGATTACATTTTGCCATCGCATCCTTATAAGCTAAGCGAGCCGCCAGTTTAAAGGCCATCTCACTGGAATCGACGTCATGATATTTACCGTCTAACAGCGTCGCTTTCAGCTGTACCATCTTGTAACCGGCTAAATAGCCATGCTCGCAGCATTCGCGCAGTCCGCTCTCCACCGCCGGGAAATACTGGCGCGGCACGGCGCCGCCAAACACCTTTTCCTCAAAGCGCAGCTCTTCACCGGTGCTGTCCGGTTCAAACTCCACAAAGACATGACCGAACTGACCGTGTCCGCCGGATTGCTTTTTATGACGGCCTTCCCCGATCGCTTTCTTGCGGATCGTCTCCCGGTAAGGCACTTTCGGATCTGCCAAGGTAACCTCCACCTTATATTTTGTCCGCAGCTTGGAGAGGATGACGTCGATGTGCTGATCGCCCACGCCATACATCACCGTCTGTCTCGTCTCTTTGTTGTTGACGATATGCAGCGTCTGATCCTCTTCTTCCATCCGCTGTAATGCACTGCTCAGCTTGTCTTCGTCGTTTTTGGATTTCGGGAATACCGCCTGTGCGAACATCGGCTCACTGAAGCTGATCGGCGTTACTTTCACCGGTTTTGCCTTATCGCATAAGGTATCGTTGGTCTGTGTGTTTTGCAGCTTGACAACAGCGCCGATGTCGCCGGTAAACAGCTTACCCACTGCTGTCTGATGCTTTCCTTTGATAATGAACACGCTGGAGATTTTCTCCGGTTTTTCTTTATTGGCGTTATATACGGTAGAATCGCTGCCCAGCACGCCGGAGAGCACCTTGACATAAGAGATGCGTCCGACGAATGGATCGACGATCGTCTTGAATACCTGCGCGCTCAGCGATTCTTTCTCGTTGGTCTCCATCTCGATCGCTGCTCCGCTTGCATCCTCAGCCGTATAGCTGCCGCTCTCGCCGTAGGTTGGGAAGTATTTGAGAATCAAGTCCATCAAACGCTCGATGCCGATGCTCTGTAATGCGCTGCCGGAGAATACCGGAGTAATCTCGCCGTTGCGCACACCCAAACGCACGCCGCGGGTCAACTCCGCCTCGCTGAAGCTCTCACCGCTGAAGAATTTCTCCATCAGCTCATCATCGCCCATCGCAACCGCCTCGGCAATCTGATCTTTATAGCTGTTGACGATGTCGACCATATCTTCCGGGACTGGCTGCGCCTTGTTAGGATCGGCGAGCGGCCCTTTATAATACCACGCTTTATCACGAAGCACGTTGATGGAACCGATGATCTCATTGTTTTCGACAATCGGTACCTCAAATGGAATGATGCTCTTGCCAAAGGTCTCGCGCAGCTGCTCATACGCCTGATCAAAGGAAGTGTGCTCCTCATCCAGCTTATTGATAAAGAAGATCGTCGGCAGCTTTTTAGCGGCTGCCCGCTCCCATGCGAGCTTCGTACCGGATTGAATGACATCCTTGGCATTGACGACAATCAAGGCGTTGTCCGCCGCCGCCAAGCCGGCTTCCGCCTCTCCGGCGAAATCGAGATAACCCGGTGTATCGATGAAATTGATCTTGCACTCTTTCCATTCGATCGGCACCAGTGAGGTGTAAACGGAAATGCCGCGGCGAATCTCCTCACTGTCATAGTCGATCAGAGAGCTGCCCTCGCTGGTCTTGCCAAAGCGATCGCTCGCTTTGGTGAAATAGAGCATCGCTTCCAACACTGCCGTCTTGCCACTGCCGCTGTGCCCCATCACAGCGACATTACGCACTTCATGTGATAAATAGTCTCTCATGCTTCTATCCTCCTATTTCAGGATCGGCTTGAGCTGATCCAAGCAATGCTCGCGTACATAGTGAATCGCCTTGTTGCCTTCCTTATCCGTCATCTCTTTATCGGCGCCATAGGAGATCAGTTCCTCCACCAAGCTCGCATAGCCGCCGTATGCCGCACGCATCAGCGCCGTACAGCCGTTGTTGTCAAACAGGTTCACATCGGCACCCCGCTCCAGCAGCATGCGGATAACGCCCTTTTTAAAGGCGACGCATGCTTCCATTAACGCCGTTCTGCCGGCTTCATCCTGTGCGTTGATATCCGCACCGGCATCTAACAGCACGTCGATGCAGCGCTCGCGTCCCAAGAAAGCGGCACGCATTAAAGCGGTGCGTCCCCGATCATCCTTGACGTTGACGTCAGCGCCGGCTTCGATCAGCTTTTTCAAGATCGTGCGGTTTCCCTTCTTCGCAGCACCCATAATCGCCGTCTTTCCCTTATTGTCTACAAGATTGACATCGGCGCCGTTGTCTAACAGCACCCGTACGATATCCTTATAATCCCGCTTGGCCGCACGCATCAAGCCCGTACGTCCGTCTCCGTTTTGATAGTTGATGTCGCAGCCTTTCTTAATCTCTGCGCACACCGCCGCGAAATCACCGCTTGCGCAAGCATCCCAAAATACCTGATTCAATCCCTGATCCATGATAATTCCTCCTTTGCATAGTTTCAAGGCCAAAAAAACGGACGTAAGCAAACAATACTTACATCCGTGTACTCCACGATGAAACCCCAGTCTGTGCTGGTGCTTGAGTGTGCGTCAAAACAGCTCCTTGTGTCTGATACATTGCCACCACACTCCCTTCATCTCGTATGCTTATATTTTAACTGAATTTTACAATCTTGCAAGCGTTTACAGTGCATTTGTCAAATCCTGCCTCTTTTGCCATTATATCGACCTGTTTTTCCAGATGTCTTTTCATTTATTCGATAGGAGCTATGCATTTTTACCGGTTTCTTTCCCTACTTCTCTTCTCATTCTCCCCTGCCGCCCGCTCATCCACATACGTCCCCCTTTCCCCTCACTCGACGGTATGATAAACTATATTTTAGAATAGCGCACGGTTATTCTTATTATGGCGATCTGTTGGCACAGCCTTTTCCATTTCCCCTTAGCGTCAGCGTTTAAACAAAGCATAAACGCTTGGATCACCGTAAACTCTGCCGCAATAGGCGCATACAATACATCGTACACAGAAAGGATGAAACTATGAAAGAAATTACCGCTCAACAGCTCAATCAAAACGTCTTTGACGCCATCGGCAAGCAATGGATGCTGATCAGCGCCGCATGGGAGGATAAAGTCAACACGATGACCGCTTCATGGGGCGGATGGGGCGTGCTGTGGAACCGTGAGGTTGCGACGATTTACATCCGGCCTCAGCGTTATACCAAGCAGCTGATCGATCACAGCGATACGTTTTCCCTATGCTTTTTTGAGGAAGGCTGGCGAAAACAGCTTGCTTATCTGGGACAGGTCAGCGGCAGAGATGAGCCGAAAATCGAAAACGCCGGATTGACCGTCGTCAACGACGCCAGTGCCCCCTACTTTGCGCAGGCATCACTCGTCATTCTCTGCCGCAAGCTGTATGCACAGCCCTTGCAGGAAGCGTGCTTCCAAGATTCTGCACTTTTGTCACAGTGCTATCCACAGCGCGATCTGCATACCATGTATATCGGAGCGATTGAGCGCATCCTCATCCGCGAATGAAACAAGCGGCAGCGTCCTTTGACAGGGCGCTTTTTTAATAGTGCCGCCGGTTGACATGACAGGATTTCGATCCCCATAATCGCCATCCTTTCTATCATCGACGCTCCTCTGATTTCATTACGGCAGCGGGAAGCGTCAGCCTCCCTGTGAACGTCAGCGCCATCTTCCCGCATGCATTCTTTGCCGTTTGTCCGCAGGAAAACAAAAAAAATCCCACCGCCGTCGGGGCGCATCAGATGCGTATCCAGACTTTGATGGGATTGCCGTCAACAGACGATCCTCTGAAGATATAAAACGGCAAAATCATTTTAAAACCCGCAGACAGCACTTGCCTTTTACAGGGTTTATCAAGCGAACACTCAGTCGGTTAAATTATCAAAGTAACCCTGTACCAGCACGATCGGCGTTCCCTTATCGCCGGAACCGCTGGTTAAATCACACAGCGAACCGATCAAGTCGCTCAAACGGCGCGGCGTAGTTCCCTGAGACGCCATATTGCCGACAAGGTTGGCGTCCTTTTGGCGGATAGCCTCCTCAATCGCCGCTTTCAGCGCTTCTCCCTCCAGCTTTCCAAAATCATTGTCCGCCAGATATTTCAGCTTCAGCTCATTTGGCGTTCCCTCCAAGCCTTTGGTATATGCCGGGGAAACGACTGGATCGGCAAGCTCCCAAATTTTACCCACCGGATCACGGAAGGCGCCATCGCCATACACCATGACCTCGATATGCTTGCCCGTGCGCTGCAGCAGCCGCTGCTGGATGTCCTCCACCAGATCGAAACACTCGTTAGGGAAGAGCTTCACGCTGTCCTCTGTCGCCTTATTGGAACCAAGCAGTCCATAACGGCTGTTATAGCCGCTGCCATCTACCGGTGCATTCAAGATGTCCTCCAAGCCGCACACTCGCTGCGCGCCCGCTGCTAACAGGATGCGCTTCGTGCGCTTGCGCGTATGAATATCGCAATGCAGCACATTTTTCGTGTAAGGCAGAATGGCTCTTGCATCGTTGGCAAACACGATCTCCGCTTCACATCCGCACGCTTTGATCAAATCGCCATAGTAGCGCACATAGTCTACGCCGGTGAACGGGTGAGGGTTCTCCCCGAATAGCTCTCGGTAACGCTCCAGCGTCAATACGTCGCTGTATGGGTTGATTCCCGCCTCATCCAGCTGATCTAAGCTAACCAGCTCGTTGCCGACCTCATCGCTGGGATAGCTCAGCATAAGCACGATTTTCTTCGCTCCTTTGGCGATTCCGCGCAGACAGATCGCAAAACGATTGCGGCTCAAGATCGGGAAGATGACGCCGATGGTCTCTCCTCCCAGCTTCGCTTTCACATCAGCGGCGATAGCGTCGACGCTGGCATAGTTGCCCTGTGCGCGGGCGACGATCGATTCGGTAATCGCCACCACATCACGATCATGCAGGGCGAAGGATTCACTCGCTGCCGCCTCCAGCACGCTGTCGGTGACGATCTGTGCCAGATCATCTCCCTTGCGGATGATCGGCCCGCGAATTCCTCGTGATACGGTTCCAACTCTTCTTTCCATGATTGATTTCTCCTCATCTATTGACTATTTAGCCTTCCCTATTATAATACAAGTGTAAATATTAGTAAATTGAATAAATCATATGACAGTGATAAGGGGAACTAATATGAAAGTACATTTAGATCATTACCGCATCTTTTGTGCAGCCGCACAGACACATTCCTTTTCCAAAGCGGCCGCGCAGCTCTATATCTCTCAATCTGCCGTATCACAGTGCATCTTCCAGCTGGAGAGTGATCTGGGGACACAGCTGTTTGTGCGCTCGCGCCGCGGCGTCTTTCTAACCAATGCCGGAGAGCTGTTATATCAAAAGGTTTCGCTGGGACTTTCACTCATCGAACAGGGAGAGAAGCAGCTGGATCGGCTGCTGCGCTTTGAGGAGGGCTCCTTGCGGATCGCTGCCGGAGACACCATTACCAGCCGTTATCTGCTGCCGTATTTGGAACGATTTCACCAGCTGTATCCCAACGTGCGCATCGAGATGGCAAATTCCTATTCCGGCGGGATGATTCGCCGCATCAAGCAGGGAAAGGCAGATCTGGCGTTTATCAATCTCCCCTATGTGGATGAGGAGCTGACCATCATGGAGTGCCTGCGCATACAGGACATCTTCGTCGCAGGAGCGCGCTTTGACGCCCTGCCGCTTTACACGCCAAAACAGATCGCCGCACTGCCGCTGATTCTGTTAGAGAAAAACTCCACCTCCCGCCGCAGCCTTGACCGTTATTTTGAGTCGCACCACATCGTGTTGCAGCCGCAGATCGAAATTGCCGCGCACGATTTGCTGCTGCAATTTGCTTCCATTCACTTAGGCGTCTCCTGCGTCATCCGCGAATTTTCACAGACGGAACTCAACAGCGGCCTCATAAAGGAGCTGCCGCTAGCTTCTCCCCTGCCTTTTCGAAGCATCGGCTGCGCCTATCTGCGTTCGACTCCGCTCTCTCCCAGCGCATCCGCCTTTTTAAAGCTGTTACAGACAGAGCGTGCCGATGGATCGGCGCCAGAGAAAGCAAGCTGATTCTGGCGTGCAGCTCTTCTGTTCTCTATCAGCACTGGTGTTTACCGCATTGAAGTATCTTCCTTGCGTTTGCACAGGCGATAGAAATCATCAAGTTCAAACCGTTCAAGAAGGGAATACGTGTTGAAAACACTGGACGGACACGCACTTTTTGCTTACAATGAAGATAACATACGCTGATTGGAAAAGAGGGATCGATATGCAAAAGAAATATTTTTTCTTCGATATTGACGGTACGCTGACTGACCGCCGTACCCGCGAGGTCATCCCATCCGCTTTGCGCACCTTGAAAGCGCTGAGAGAAAACGGACATTTCGTAGCGATTGCGACCGGCCGGGCACACTACAAGGCGCGCGACTTCATGGAGAGCGTCGGATTGCATGACATGGTGTGCAGCGGCGGCGGTGCGCTGGTGATCGATGATCAGCTGGTAGAGAACACATCGCTGCCATTGCCTTTGGCGAAGGCGCTGCTGCATCAGGCGGAGGCGCTGGGCTATGGCATTTTGCTCATGCTGGATGATTCCATCCGCGTATTCAGCAAAGATCGCCTTTTTATAGAACAAGTGGGCGAACGGCGCGAACCGACAGAGTACATCGTCGATCCACAGTTGGACTATGATGCGCTTTCGGCTATCTATAAGATCTATGTCTCCATCTCCCGAGAAGAGGAACCGCGGCTGACCCTAACAAATACGCTGGGACATCTGCGCTTTGTTGAAGATTATCTGATGTTTCAATATGATGCGAAGGATCAGGGAATTCTGCGCATGATGGCCTATCTAAAGGGGCCGATCGAGGATGTGGTCGTCTTTGGCGACGATCATAACGATCTCGTCATGTTTGACCCGCGCTGGACAAGCATCGCCATGGGAAACGCCTGTGATGCCCTTAAGGAAAAGGCGACTTATGTGACCGCAGCCAATGTGGAGGATGGCATTGAAAAGGCATGCCGCCATTTCGGTTGGATATAACCCTCTTTTCATCCATCAATCATCTGATGATTTTTGTGAAAGAATCATACGATACACAGTTGCGGAAGAGCGCTGCGGCAAGTCCGCTTGCAGTGTAAACCGCCCTCATGATTTGTGCGAAAACCGCTGTTACGCGCATAAACGCCGCAAATGATGAGCGATGTCAAAACAAAAAGGAATCTTACCTCGGGCATTGTGATAAGAACCTCCATAAGGGCGCTTAGGATACGGCAGTATGACGTAAGTTCGTATTGCACACCCTTTTTCGCATGTTGTCAAAAAATAGCAAGAAACGGCACAGGGACATTTCTTAAAAAACTTTTTATCTCATCGCATCCTTTCAGGGGTGCTTTTTTTTGACCCATCGCATTGAGAATGAGTGTCTTCTGCTTTTGCCCTACCAAAAAGAATAATTGAAATCGTGAATTTAACCCCTATCTTTCAACGATCGTGCGGGCGGTAACAAAAAAGCCGCAGGTGTCCCTGCGGCTGTCGCCCGCTTACTTCTTGATGTTGTAGAAAGCGTTCTTTCCTAAGTACTGTGCAATGCTGTTTGCGCCGCGCTCATTGAGTTCGTCCTCAATGCGGATCAAACGGTTGTACTTAGCGATACGATCCGTTCTGGACATCGATCCGGTCTTGATCTGTCCGGCGTTAAGACCTACGGCGATATCTGCAATCGTCGTATCCTCGCTCTCACCGCTGCGGTGAGAAACAACGCAGGTATAACCGGCTTCCTTAGCCATTTCGATCGCATCGAATGTCTCTGTCAGCGTACCGATCTGGTTTACCTTGATCAGGATCGCGTTAGCGATACCCTTCTCGATACCCTCTTTTAAGATAGAAGGATTCGTAACGAACAAATCGTCACCAACCAGTTGAATCTTGTCGCCTAAGCGATCTGTCAGCTTCTTCCATCCATCCCAGTCGCGCTCTCCCAAGCCGTCCTCGATGGATACGATCGGGTATTTCTCTACCCACTCTGCATACATGTCGATCATCTCATCCGTCGTCTTTGTTCCCTGACCGGACTTACTCAGCTCATACATTCCCGTCTCATGGTTGTGGAACTCAGATGCGGCAACATCCATAGCGATGCAAATATCTTCGCCCGGAACATAACCGGCAGCCTTGATCGCCTCAACGATCAGCTCCAACGGCTCCTCATTACCCTTTTCACAGGAAGGCGCAAAACCACCCTCGTCACCGACGTTCGTGTTATAACCGCGTGCCTTCAATACCTTACGCAGGTTGTGGAAAGTCTCGCTTCCCATACGGATTGCTTCTTTCTCGTCCTTAGCGCCGACAGGCATGATCATGAACTCCTGGAAGTCAACCGTAGAGTCGGCATGGGAACCGCCGTTCAATACGTTCATCATCGGAACCGGCAGAACCTTTCCGTTGAATCCGCCAAAATACTTATATAATGGCATACCGTAGAAGTCTGCTGCTGCCAATGCGCATGCCATGGAAACACCCAGCGTAGCGTTTGCGCCCAGATTCTTCTTGAATGGCGTACCGTCTAACTCCAGCATCAGCTTGTCGATTGCATTCTGATCAAGGCAGCTCTTTCCGATTACCTTCGGTGCGATGATCTCATTTACGTTTTTCACCGCCTGCGTAACGCCCTTGCCCATGAAGCGTCCCTTGTCGCCGTCACGAAGCTCCAGAGCCTCTCTTTCACCTGTGCTTGCACCGCTTGGTACGATTGCGCGTCCATAAGCGCCGCTCTCCGTCGTCACTTCGACTTCGATCGTCGGATTGCCTCTGGAATCAAGCACTTCTCTTGCATAAACATCAACGATAATTGACATGTCAAAATTCCTCCTTCGTACACTTAATATGATACAATGACTGGCACAATTATGCAATATCACGCGGGGATAAAATTGCGAAAATCACGTATTTTTCGTGATGTTTCTTCCATGAAAGAGACGCTAAAACACAACGCAAAAAGCAGGCGGACGCCACGCTCAGCGCTCACCTGCCCTTTTATAACCGCGCTGTCCGCGCTATTGCTTTTCGATGAACTCCAGCAGCTCTTTAGCGGCAATCTCCAGTCCCTCGCGCTCCTCCTTATTGAAGCCCAAATGAGTGTAGATCTCTCCGACAAAAACATTGTTTTCCTTCAGGCATGCGAATACCTCATCAATCAGCGGCTCGCATACCTCCTGCTTCTGCATCGGACCAAACGGGTTGGCAAAATAAGTTGTGGAAATGCCGACTTCCTGCGTCGTTCCCAGCGCCATGCGCTTACCCAGCTTGCATACCGCCTTGGCGTCCTCCATATCGCTGAAACGATGCAATCCCAGCTTGTTGTCATAGTTGTTGGCATAGGCGAACAGATCGATGCGATGATTGGTAGATACGACGTCATAAGGAGCTGCCGGCGTGATGACGCGGGCATTTTTCGACTCCGGTGACATGAACACGCTTCGATCCATATCGCGATACGGCGTTCCCGGGTCCAGATCGTCCAGACGGATGAAAGCGCCGATCTCCGTTCCCTGTCCATAAGGGATGCCATCCTCGATATGAATCGTTCCCATATCGTCAAAGACAACCTCGATCGATTTGATCTTCTCATTGCCCAACGCCTTGAGCGCCTCGATCGACTCCGACTTGCCGGCACCGGAATCGCCCATCAGCATGATGCCCTTGCGCTTGCCGTTTTTCAGCGTGATGTTGACGAAAGCGCCGTGAATCGGCAGCCATCCCTTTTTCATCATCGCCAGATTGTGCAGCGTCAGCGACATTTTCTTGAGGTAGCCGAAATACTCGATGCGCTGGTTGTAGCTGACACAGCCAACCCAGATATCCTCTTCTTCATCGTGATAGAAAGTCGTCTCGTCCTTGCCGTCCTCATTGCCAAACAAACAGATGAGATCCGGCTTCTGTTCGCACTCTTCCTTGTTGGCGAGCTCAAAGAGGTTGCCCAAGGAGACCGCGGAAGCGAAGAAATCGCGGTGGAAATAGATAAACGCTAACAGCGAGCCGATCTTGCATGGATAACAAAACCACGTATCACCGTCTCCGGTAAATTCAGCGATGGGATGATCCTTGCGCTCGCTGAACATGCCGGTGCGCTTGTTGGATTTCGGATGCAAGATCATCGGCGTACGCAGCATGACGGAATCGATGAACGGAATTTCCTGCAAAGCGTCGTAGCGTTCGCTGAGACGGCTTTTGTTGAGCCGTACGCTGACCGCCGCATTCGTTCCCGCCTGCATCTGGCGGTACACTCGGTTTTTACGTCCCATGATGCGCTCTTCCATCATGCGGTAAAGCGCCAAAATCAAATTGTTGAAGTTGGAATCCAGCAATACGAAGCTGTCCGCTCCTAACGAGCGCGCCATTCCGCTGGAGATGACGGAGAAGCGCTGATGCTTTTTCCAGAAGTTATAGAGCTCATCTACGAATTCCAGCAGCTTCGCCTTATCGTTGAGATAGAGCGATTCGACCTCCTCACAGCGAAAGATCCGCAGCATGCGAAACAGCTTGATGATCTCAAAGGTCGCTTCGCGCCCGCTTTTTCCCTGCAGGGCATATAAATAGAGATCCTCGTCATAGGATTTCAGATATTCGATATACATCCGGATAAAATTGGCAAATGTCGAGGAATTGAGAAAACTTTCCCCGTTTCTCGGATATGCCTTATTAAAATTGACAATCGCAAGATCATCGTTCAGATAAATCGATTCTTTCATAGTACTCCTCCTTCTGTTTTTTTGCACGATACGTCCATTATACATGATTTGTGAAAAAAACAAAATACGTAGAAAGATTTTTTCATTTTGTGTAAGCATTTTCATTCTTTTTTTTCTTCTGTTATGAAAGTCATCCGCCATATTTTTGAGGAAAGCGCTCTTATTTGTTAACAAAAGCTAACAGTTCTCTTTCTATTTTTCCCTCCTTTGTTGACAGTGATCCTAAATTGCGATACACTAACAGCAATTAAAGTTAGCAAAAACTAACTAAATACTGCATATCATTGACAAGGAAGGGATTCTATGGCACTCACAGAAACAAAAAGGAAATATCTGCTGACGATCGCATTGCTCAACGACACTCCCTCTCAATCGTTTCGGCCGATTGATCTGGCGGTTCGCTTAGGCGTTTCCCGGGCGAGCGTCAGCCGGATGCTGCTGGAATTTGTCAAAGAAGGACTGCTCGAGCAAAAGGCGCACAGCTACCAGCTCTCCGCCGAGGGCTTACAGCGCATTCAAGAGGCTTTGCGGCAATACGAAACTTGCTATTCCTTCTATACGCGCATCTTGCAGCTTTCCGAGTATGATGCCCATGAGTGCTGCATCTCCCTGTTATGTGCCTTAGAGCCGTTGACAATGCACCATCTCAAGGAACAGATGGCCGCCATGCTAAAGCGTGCCTGACCTTCACAGTCATAGACACACGCCGCCCATCTTGCCGCCTGTATGAAAAGGGTGCTCACCCTCAAAAACTTCGCATCCCCCCTTGCTTACGCAGGGAGAGGATGCTTTTTCATTCGTCATTGCGCCCTCATCTGCCTGCATCCATCTGCGCAAGGCGGATGCTCTTCACGAAATATCCACCCACGCATTCGGCAGAAAGAGATCTCAAAACCACGTCTTCCCCTCCCCCACATCCGTTGATTTTCCCCAATTCTATCTTCAGCTTTTTCACCCATGCGCAAGCGGCGGCTTTTGCGGCAATGAGCAAGCATACGCCATTGCTAAGCGCATTTTAAAAAACAGCAAAGGACGGCACATGACCGTCCCTTGCAATATTTCTTATCCCACAGTGCTTTCCCGCTGTGTTTTCTTCGTGGGCACAAAGCTTTCCTTTTGTCCGTCAGCGATAATGACTATGCTATGCGACGATCGCCTTGAGATGCTCGATGCACTCGGCTACGCTCATCTCCTGCTTTTCGCCCTGCGCACGGGCAACGAATTCCACCAAGCCATTCGCAATGCCTCTGCCGACGGTAACACGGTAAGGAATGCCGATCAGCTCCATATCCTTGAATTTGACGCCGACGCGCTCGTCACGATCATCCATCAGCACCTCGATGCCCGCATCTCTCAGCGCATCATACAGCATGTTAGCCGCTGTCACCTGCTGTTCATCCTTCATAGAAACGATGACGATGCTGACCATATACGGAGCGATCGACAACGGCCACACGATACCGTGTTCGTCGTTATGCTGCTCGACCACCGCCGCCATACAGCGTTCTAATCCGATGCCGTAGGAGCCCATGACAACCGGCTGCAGCTGATTGTTTTGATCAGTGTACTCCAGGCCCATCGTCTTCGCATATTTCGTTCCCAGCTTAAAGAGGTTGCCGACTTCAATGCCATGGCGAAACTTCAGCAAGCCGCCGCAGTTAGGGCAGCGATCGCCCTCATGTACCTGTGCGATGTCGCCGACAAACGCCGCTTCAAAATCACGGACGTTGACATTGACATAGTGATGATCGCTTTGGTTGGCGCCGACGATGAAGTTTTTCATGTGCGTCACTTCACGGTCCATCACCACCGGGCAATCGATGCCGATGGGACCGGCAAAGCCGACGCGGGCATGCGTCACTCGCTCCACCTCGGCAAAATCAGCCATCTCCATCTCGTTGGCTTTTAACAGCTTTAACGCCTTGGTCTCGTTAAGCTCACGATCCCCCCTCAATAAGAAGGCCATCGTCTTTCCGTCTACGCGATAGATGAGCGTCTTGACAAAATCCGTCACTGCACGATGGAAGAAAGAAGCGACCTCCTCGATCGTCTTGGCGTCAGGCGTCTTTGCCAGCTCATAGGCGAACAGCTCTCCCTGGGATTCCTCTTTCGTCTCCACCACCTCGGTGATTTCCAGATTGCTGGAGAAATCGCAATGCTCACAGCCGACGACAATATCCTCGCCGATGCCGGTGATCGCCTGAAATTCCTCTGATAACAGACCGCCCATCGCGCCGGTGTCCGCCTTGACGATCTGATAGGAGATGTCCATGCGGTCAAAGGCGTTGCAGTACGCCTGATACATCTTTTGATAAGAGACATCCAATCCCGCTAAGTCCACGTCAAAGGAATACGCATCCTTCATGATGAATTCCCGCACGCGGATCAAGCCGTAGCGCGGACGCGTCTCATCGCGGTACTTCGTCTGAATCTGATAGAGGTTATAAGGAAAATCCTTATAGGACTTGCCCTTCATCATCGCCGCGACAGCAAACAACTCCTCATGCGTCGGTCCCAGCACATAGTTTTTCTGATAGCGGTCCTTAAGTGCGAACATGTTAGAACCAAACGCCTCTCTCCGCCCGCTTTTTTCATAGACGTCCTCTAAGATCAGCGCCGGCATCAGAAGCTCCTGCGCCCCTGCGCGATCCATCTCCTCGCGGACGATGTTCTCGATCTTTGCCAAGACGCGCTTGCCCATCGGCATAATCATGTAAATGCCGCTGCTGGTCTTTTTGATCATACCTGCGCGCACCAGCAGATTGCCGCTGCGGCTGTCCTCATCCTTTGCGTCCTCACGCATCGTATAAAAGAAACTGTTCTTTAATTTCATCTTCTTCTCTCCCTTTTAATAAACATTGCGGTTGCTGCGATCATACACCTTGCGGATCATCGCATGACGTTCCATGGGAAACGCACATTTCACCTTCACCAGCTGCATTGGCTGATTGAGCACGCTCAGCGCATGACCGTCCATATCGTAAACCTCTGCTATCCGAAACCGCGTAGCCGCCGTATGCGGACCAAACACCTCCGCCTCGATGTGCGGATAAAAATGATTACGCACTTGCAGCAGCGCCGTCTGCTCCTTAGGATCATAGTCTATCACATCAGCGATATATTCCTGTGTGACGCCGGCGCCGTTGGGCCCGTACAGCTGATCCTGCGATTTCGGCATCCCCAGATAAAACCCGGGGCCGGTGGGTCGGTTTTCCGCCTTGGCAATCTCTTCCTCATAGAAGGCGATGCGCTCCTCGCTTAAACGGCGGGTACTGAGATATTCGTCGATGAGCATGCGGTAGGCATGTACGACGCTGGCGATATAATAGGCGCTCTTCATGCGTCCCTCGATCTTAAGGCTGGCAACGCCGGCATCGATCAGCTTGGGGATGAAGCGAACCGCCTGTAAGTCCTTGCTGGACATGGAAAAAGGGGTCTGCTCATCGCTGATGAGCGTCTCTCCTTCATAAAGCGCATATTTCCAGCGGCAGCTCTGCGCACAGCCACCGCGGTTGGCATCGCGGTTGGTCATGTGGTTGGAGAGCACACAGCGTCCTGAATAAGAGATGCACATGCCGCCATGGATGAACACCTCCACAGGCAAAGGCGAATGCGCTGTTGTTTCGCAGATCGCCGATAAGGTGCACTCTCTGGCTAGTACAACCCGATCCATTCCCTGCGCCTTCCAAAAGCGGATAGCGGAAGCGTTGGTCGTGGAATGCTGGGTGGAGATATGTACCTCTAAACGCGGTGCGCACGCTTTGCATACGCGGGCGATGGCAGGAGAGGCGACGATTACGGCATGTACCCCGGCATCCGCCAAAGCGCGCACGTATGTCTCTAACCCCTCAAAATCATCTTCGTGCGGCAGCATGTTCACAGTCACATGCACCTTTTTACCATGCGCCTTGGCAAAGGCGGCGCCCTCGCGGATCTCGTCTAATGAAAAATTGCTGGCCCGCGAGCGCAGAGAAAACTGCTGTCCTCCGATATAGACGGCATCGGCGCCGTAAAGGACGGCGGTTTTTAACCGCTTGAGATCCCCGGCAGGCGCCAGCAGTTCGATTGTTTCCATTCCTCTCACCTCACTTGACCAAAGTCGTTTTCGTATAATAAAAGCCTTCGCTGTAACATTCCTGTGATTCCTGCTGCCGCCGTGCCATCACCTGTTCTTTACTGCGCTCTTTGCGCAAGATCGCCTGATAATCGCGCAGGGCACACAGCGCCCAATCATCATCGTGAAAGATGCTGTCGATGCGAAAGCGGGAAACCCCCGCCGCCGCTAATGCCTGTATCTGGGCAAAGCTTTCCAGCGTGTATTCGCTGAAGACGTGCGTACCGCTCTCATCCTCGATCACCGGCATCTGCGCCGTACGCGTCATCTCGCGCAGCCGCAGATCCCTTCGTTCGCGCACCTGCTGTTCCCTGCCTAAAAACGCATAGTAGCTGGTGAGCAGAAAACGGCGGCTGTGCATGATGGAGAAACGGCCGTGCACGAGCACTTCACACCCGGGCTGGGCATTGGCGATGGCACAGATCTCCTGCAAGGTGATCTCGCGCGCCAAGGCGACGCCCTGTACGCCCTGTTCGAGGTAAAACCTCACATCCCTGCTGTTGGCGACAAGCGTATCACTTTGGTAGACGAGTCTGTTTTCCATCCCCAGCTGCGCCGCTTCATAGAGGACGCCCTCATCTCCAAAGTAGATGGTATCGACATCCAGCTCCTTTAGCAGACACAGAAACTCGCGCAGCCTTGGCAGTTCCTCCTCCATGAACAGACGCGTACAGTTGATCGCTGCGCGCAAGCCGCAGGCGTGAATGTCTTTAACGAGCGCGGGCAGCTCCTTCAAAGCGAAGAGATGTGCCGGGCGCAGTGAAAAAAACGGGACTGACAGCAGCAGCTCTCCTGCCCCGGCTTCCTTGAATTGTCTGATGTTGTCACGCGCATGCAGTGTGACGATCCAACGGCTCATGTGCTCACCCTTTCAAAACGTACTCCCATTATACCATATTCCCCGCTGAATGCAGGGGGAATTTCCTTTCCTAAGAAAGCGGGCGCCTGGCGTAAAAGCGCCGGCGCATCTCCTTGAGCGGATCATTGATAAGCATACATGGATAGCGTCTCTTCCACCGATGCAGCGCAGGATGGGTCTCATCGCTGACATAGACGCATTCACACCGATCAAACAGCGCTTCTTCCACCATCGTGTGAGCGATCACGCACAAACGCTCATAAGCGGGCAGCTGTGACAGCGCCTGCCCACAAGATGCGGATGCACTGCAAAAGAGCAGCAGCGTATGCTTTTCATCCATCTGCTGAAAGAGCGTGCGCACATGCAGATCGTCAGGAATACACGAGCGAAAAGCCGACAGCTCGCCATGAGGGACGATCACGCTGAGCGCGCATATCTCCCTGTCCTTTGGAATCGCATCAAAGCTGCACGCATGTCCCGGCGCTTTTCTCAGCTGATCAAACAGTTTCTCACCGGGCGCATTCCTCTCTGTCATTCCGACATAGACATGCATGATGTCTTGGTAAGGGGCATACGCGAAGCTGCAAAGCCCCTTTGCCTTGCATAGCGCTGCTAATGCCCTGCTTTGCGTCTGACTCAGCGAATGCAATACACGATAATGCATGCCGGCTGCCTCATAGAGCACACTGCCGCCAAACATCACAATCTCTTTCGCCTGTATCGATTGCAGAAACGGCGCATCCGCCGCTATCGGCAACAGCGTGTGCAGTACCAGACGCATGCCTCGCTCTTGTAAACGGCGCAGCTCCACGCTGTGGGAGGGCTTGGCGGCATGGGTCAGCGCCGTGATGTCACACAGCCACAATAATTCCTTTCCCTTGGGTGCGGGCAGGTGTACGCTGTTGACCCCATAGGAGATCGCAATGCCAATCAGCGTATCCAGCACGCGATTTGCCGCAAACACATAAGGGTTCGCATCATGGATGTGTGAGATCGTAATACTCATAAAGACGACGCAGGAGATATAGGATGCGCTCGTCTGATGAAACAGGACGGTCACATAGATGATGGCGACGATGCATATGGAAACAAGCAGGGCATGGAAAAGCCAGTGAGTCCAGCCAAAGCGCTGTTCCACAACGAGCAGTAGCAAGCCGAACAGACCGCCGAGCATCGTGCCAATCACGCGGTTTCTGCCGGTGCGTTTGCTGCTGGCCGCATCCTGCTGCATGCACAGCACCGCCGCAATGCACGAGTAAAAGACGACGCCCGCTCCCTGCCGCAGCTGATTGACCACCAGACACAGAAAGACAGCGATCGCCGATTTGATCATGCGTTTTCCCACCGGCGGCAATGCGCGCATACAACTCCCCCTTTTGTATCCCCCTTATTATAGTGAGATTCCCCTTTCAGCGCAAGAGGCAAACCATCAGTGGTTCATCCGCTCCATCAGCGCGTCTAACGGCACCGCCATCAGCAGCGAATGCGCCGCCTGTATGGCGTTCATCCCGGTGTAGATCAGCGTCATCTCCCGCTCCCGCGCGCGGCGAAGCAAGGAACGGCTGAGAAAAGGCGCAGCTGCAATGACAAGACAGGAAGCATCCAAGTCCAGCAGGGACAGCAATAAAGCGCGCTCTCCCTGCGCAATCACAAAGCCGCGGTGTACAGGAACATCCTCTAAGCGCTCTTGGACGATGACAAAGCGTTCCCAGCATTGCATTTGCTCCTGCGAACGATAGGCGATCTCTCCCTGCAATGCTTCTTTGATCTCCTCCAATGTCAGTCGATTCAACAGATAGGTGCAATAGGCCGGATCACGTGCCGTCAGCTGCATCAGATGCGACAGCGGTACATAACCGATCAGCTTCCCCTCGCTCCCTTTCACCAGAATTTCCGATACGCCGCTGTGGCGCAGATGCGCACAGACACTGCCGATGGTCGCATCCCGGCGCGCATATAACGTGCTGCCGCAGATCTGCCGGCGCCCGCGCTG
The DNA here is from genome assembly GCA_965119685.1 of Merdibacter sp. Marseille-QA0792. Taxonomy (GTDB): domain Bacteria; phylum Bacillota_I; class Bacilli_A; order Erysipelotrichales; family Erysipelotrichaceae; genus Merdibacter. The sequence continues at coordinate 1,955,136 of OZ221971.1, forward strand.
TATATCCATCATAACACCTCCTGTTCAAAGGATGCGCGATCGCTCGCTTCTTATACTTTCTCCTGCCTTTTTCTATCCATCTCCTATGTCCCATTCGCCTTTTTCACAGTGCAAACATCACACGATAAGAACAGCGAAGCCCCTTTCTCCAAGCTTTTTGTTTTTTTCTACGCCCTTTTGCTAAAATAGCATATAAAAGGTGCGTTCAAGCGCTGACTTCCTTTATTTAGTTGAAAATAAGTGCAGCTGTCAAAGGGAATACCTCTTGAATAGCTGCACTTTTCTCTTATTTAAAAACGGCGCTGTCCGCACAGCACCGCTTGTCAATCGATTCAGTCGTGGTATTCGCCGCGATCCCACTTTTCCAAAAACTCATCAAAGAAGTGATCGTCACCGATGTAATCCGTACGCTCAATCAGCGCGTCGATCTTTGTGATCAGCGCCTCATTCTCCGCACTTGGCTGATAGCTCGCATCAAAGTATGCGTCCATGATGTCCTCGATCATGCCGACGCCCGATACGCGTCCGCCAACGCCGATGACATTGCAGTTTAACTGCTCCTTCGCATACTTCGCCGCACATACATCGCCCACTAGCGCACAGCGCGCGCCCTTGACCTTCTGCACCGCATTGGTGATGCCGACGCCTGTACCGCACATGACGACGCCTAAATCACACTCGCCGGTAACGACCTTCTCCGCTACCCGCTTGCCATAGATCGGATAATGCGTGCGCTCAAAATCATACGTGCCGCAGTCAACAACTTCAAAGCCCTTCTTCTCTAAATACTCTTTGATATGATTCTTGATATCTGTGACGATGTGGTCACATCCGATTGCTACCTTCATCTGCTCATCCTCCTATTCTCAGCACATTTTGTTCAGCATGTCCACACGGATCTGATGACGTCCGCCGGAATACTGTGCCACACAGAAGCGATGCGCGATGCGCTTTGCAACCTCTTCGCCGACCACTGCACTGCCCATCGTGATGATGTTGGCGTTGTTGTGATCGCGGGTCATCTTTGCGGAATGCTCGTCATTGAGCTCTGCACAGATGATGTACTTGAACTTATCCGCTACCATGAACGGTCCCGCACCGAATTCATCGATGATGATGCCCTTGTTGACGGTTACGTCCTTGAGCACCTCGTTGACGACCTTGACGCTGGCTTCATAGAAGTCAACATCTCCCTGCTTGGAGAGATCGACGATCTCAATGCCTTCCCCACGCAAATAGTCAACGACTACATCCTTTAAAGCAGCGCCTTTTTGATCTGCTCCGATAAAGATTTTCATTCTGCATCCTCCTTAAGCTGATCGCTCAGCTCCAGTGTCTGCGCCAGCTGCCGATACCAGCGCGCACTCTTTTTCACATAGCGCTGCTGCGTTTTGAAATCGACATAGAACAGACCGTAGCGCTTGTTATAGCCGTTGGTCCATGAGAACATGTCCATCAAAGACCACAGGAAGTATCCGCGCACATCCGCACCTTCCTCTCTGGCCTGTAAGACGGCGTCCAGATGAGCGGCGATATAGGAGATGCGCGCATCATCCTGCACCGTATTGTTTTCCAGCACATCTTTCATACCGACGCCGTTTTCCGTTACATACATCGGCTTGGTGAAATGGAAGTCGCGATAGATTTCCATAATCATGGAGTAAAGTCCCTGTGGATAGATCGCCCAATCCCATTCCGTCGTTGGAACCTCTGGATTGATCACCCGTTTGCCGGTCCCCTTGATCGCGTAGACACTCGTCCCCTTTTGACCGGTGCCGTTATGGTGGATATAGCTCTCTCCGTCATATTCCTCCATGAAATGGCTGGCATAGTAGTTGATCCCCAAAAAGTCCAGCTGTGCCGCCGCCTTCTTCATCTCCGCGATCTCGTGCTCCGCAATGCGGATTTCCCCTTTGTTATCGCGCAGCACTTCCTTCATGATCGCCAGCGTCTTTTCCTGATAACAGCCGTTGATCGTTCCCTCCAGCATGAAGCGGTTGCAGAAGGTATGCTCATACAAGGCAGCCTTTTGGTTACCCGGCGTATCGCTGATCGCAAACTTCGGTTCCAAGATGTGGATGATGCCGATCTCTCCCTGCATCCCCATCTCTTTATAGAGGTTTACCACGCGCGCATGAGCGTACACCATGTTGTGCATCGCCTGTGCGGCGTTGCCCAGCTCATAGTGATGGTTTGGCGGGAAATGTCCGATCAGATATTGTCCTGCGGCCAATGACCACGGCTCGTTGATCGTCACCCACTTCTTTACGCGATCGCCAAACAGCTCGAAGCAGGTGCGCGCATATGCGCAATAGGCGTCAATCATCTCCTGTGACAGCCAGTCGCCCTTGTGATAGAGAGGCAGCGGCGTATCAAAGTGATGCAGGGTGACATAAGGCTCGATGCCTCTTTCCAAACAGGCATTGATGAGATCATTGTAGTAGTCGACGCCCTTTTGGTTGATCTCCCCTACACCCTGCGGGAAAATGCGCGTCCATGCGATCGAGATGCGAATGCCGTTGATGCCATAGCTTTGGCATAGGTCTAAATCTTCTTTGTAACGATGGTAGAAATCAGACGCCATGGCGGGATCGAAGCTCTTTGTCTGCGCTAAATATTCATCCCAATAACAAGGACCGCGGCCGTCCTCTTTGACTGCGCCCTCCGCCTGATATGCAGCGGTAGCGGCGCCGAACACAAACCCTTTTGGAAACTTGCGCATCATCTTACTCCCCCATCTTTTCCAAGGCGAACGCCAATGCCTTTTGCGGTGCGCGGGTGAGGGCAACGTACTGCGGACCCTCGGTGGTTGCCGCCTTGCATTTCGTAGCGGCGCAATCCGCCTGCAATTCCTCATACATGCTGCCCATCTGCGGAGCGAGGATGATGAGGTCAAAGTCGTTGATCACCGATTTGTGCTGACCGTAGGCCATCGCCGTCGATTCGATTTCAATGCCTGCTTCCTTGGCGCCGTTAGCGATCGCATTGGCAAGCATAGAACTGGTCGCACCGTTGGCACACAAGACGAGCACCGCCTTCTTGCCATCCAGCTTGACTTCTTCTTTGACGCTTTCTTCAGCAACCTCCACAGCGGCTGCTTCCTCGCTGCTCTCTGCTGCCGCATTGGCTTCATTGTCCAAGCACTCTTTGTCATAGACCTTGAAGAACGGATAGTAGATGATGAAGTCGACTACCAGCAGCAATACGCACAGAAGGAACGCCATCGGCGCAAAGCCGGTTCCCATCACCAGACCAAGCGGTCCCGGGCAAGTCCAAGGCAAGTTGTAAATGAAGCCGTTCATGCCCATATCGATGAAGAATTTAAACAGGCACACATTGACGATCAGCGCTAAGATAAACGGAATGAAGAATACCGGGTTGAGCACTAAGGGCGCACCGAAGAGCACCGGCTCGTTGACACCGAAGAGCACCGGAATGCTGGAAGCGCGTCCGATTGCACGCAGCTGCTTCGATTTTGCCATGAAAGCGAACATGAGCGTAATGATCAGCGTTGCACCCGTTCCGCCCAGAGTTGCGATGAAATACTGTGTTCCCTGTGCTAATACGTTGCCTGCATGCTCGCCTGCCTGTACGGCTAACAGGTTCATCTCCACATTGGTGATGTAGATGGCGGATACCGCCGGCTCGACAATGCTCGGTCCATGAATGCCGACAAACCAGAAGAAGGCCATTGCACCGAAGATGATGGAGATGCCGACATAGCCATCGGCAGCGCTGAAGATCGGCTTAAACAGCTCGATGATCCACTGAGCAAAGCCAAAGCCGATATAATTGCGAAACAGCAGATCGACAATCCAGAAGAACAGGATGGATGCCGCTAACGGGAAGATGTCCGCAAAGGTCTGGGAGATGTTGTTAGGCACCTCTTTCGGCATGCGGATACGGATGTCGCGGCTCACGAAGAAACGGTAGATGATGCAAGTCGCAAAGGCGGCCACAAAGGATGCCAGCAGTCCTTTGGAACCAAGATACGTCGCCAGAAAGCCGCCTTCTGCCATATAGTCCGCAGACAGGATCAGAAAGCAAATGACCGATACGATCATCGTGCTGGTAACGTTGATCTTGCGGGTAGCCGGAAGCTTGTTGTTGAAGTTGTCAGTCAGCGATTTGGCGATTGTCGCGCTCATCAGCAGACCCAAGATGCCCATCGAGTAGTTATATGCCTTCATCAGAATCGCTTCGATGCTGCTGTCCCAATAGAAGCCGAAGATGTTTGGCACGTAAGCGATCAGCATGAAGATGCTGGAAAATAAGATAACCGGAATACAGCTGATAAAACCGTCGCGAATTGCCCGAAGATATGCGTTGTTTGAGATTTTCTCAAAAAACGGCTTCATCTTCTCGATGCTGGAAATCAATCCGTTCATAATTGTTTCTCCCCCTCTTTGTCTATTTGTTCGTACGCTTGTACAATGTGATGAAGCTTTGGATCACATCGCGCAGCAGCATCGTCGTCATCAGATGGTCCTGACCATGCACCATGATAAAGCCCAGCTCGAGCTCCTCGCCGCGCGCCTCGGCCTGCAGCATGTCTGTCTGGCTTTGGTGTGCCTGCGTAATCAGTTCATTGGCGCCGGCGATCAGCTGATCGGCCGCCTCGTAGTTTCCCTGCTCGGCTTCCTTCAGCGCGTTGATGAGCTTGGAGCGTGCGTCTCCTGCGTAGGCGACAATTTCAAATCCAATCATAGCTACTTCTTCTTTTTTCATCGTTTCTTCCTCCTCATGAACATTTGTTCTTTTTGTTCGCTATTTGCGATTTACACCTTAAATTTAAAACATATATGTTCGTTTGTCAAGCGTTATTTTTTCTTTTTGACAATTTTTCAAACATTTAGAACATCTTCGCTAAAAAGAAAAGCCTTCGTACAGAAGGCCTTTCAGCGTTAAATGATATTGGTGATCTCCCGATACTCCAAAATCTTGTCGATTTCAAAGCGATCGGTGATGATTGCCGTCAGATCACGGCAGTCATAGAAGTTGAAAAACGCGTTGGTATTGAATTTGGTGCTGTCACAGACGACATAACGCTCACCGGCATTATCTAAAGCCAGCTTATGCAAAAGTCCCTCCTCCTCATTAGAGGCGTACAAATTGTTGTCAGTGATCGCATTGGTACCGACAAACGCCTTGGTGAAGCTGACCTTGCTGAGACCCTCGTAGGTCATCGTTCCCAAAAAGGATTCGAGAAAATCGTCGTAGCGTCCGCCAATCAGCATGGCTTCCACTCCTTCCATCTTGTAGAAGAGGAAGAAGATGTACAGGCAGTTAGTGACGATCTTCACGTTGCGCGCTTTCATATACTGCGCGATACGCTCGTTGGTCGTCGAAGCGCTGATAAAGACGATATCATTATCCTGTATCAGGCTGGCCGCCTTCTGTGCGATGCGCTCTTTCTTATCTGCATTGAGACGGCGGCGGTCCTTGTGTTTCAGCGTCCAGACATTCGGCGTGGTGATGGCCGGCAGATCCTTTTCTACCTTCTGTGCGCCTCCGTGGACACGAACGAGGTAGCCCTCTTGTTCCAGCTGATTGAGATCGCGCCGTACCGTCATCAGCGTTACTCCCAGCTCACGCTGCAGATCGCTGACCTTGACAAAGGAATGCTCATCCAGCTTTTCCAAAATGTGCTTTTTACGCGCACTGTTCATCACATCACCCTCCGTTCACTCTCGTCGTATCATCACATTCGCTTGCCGAAATCACTCGTATGCGATCGTCAACAGCTCGCCTGTCAACGCCGGCAGCGCGCCCTGTTCGATTTTCTGCGTCTGTGAAGCATGGCAGACATACCACTTGTTCTTCTTTGTCAGCATGGTGCCCTTCACCGCATCGATGTCGGTATTGGTACCCTCGATGAGAACGACGACTAATGAAAATCCCTTAGCGCTTGCCTCAATCGGCGTATAATGCAGCGTCGTGGAATACACCTCCATGACGGTTCCCTTTGGAACGTAGAAAATCTTCATATCCGAAATGTCGATCTTTCCCTGCGATACCAGCTTCTCCTTATCGCCGAGCACCAGCAGACAGTCGCTGACAGCGATGTTGACCTCGCTGCCCTGATGGAACTCCGTCCCGGTGGCAGACTGATTTCTGCCCTTGACGACGCCGATTTCAATCGGCAGTTCACCGAAGATCTCATGGCGAATCGTATCGAAGATCGCAAAGCCGTGCAGGTCTTCACGATCGGCAACATACTGTGCCTTCGGCATCTGTGCGTACTGCGTCTCCTCCTTTTCCAGATAAGCAATCACCTCTGCGCCATCCCACTCCAGCAGGCGGCCGTAAGGGCGAAAGGCTTCATCAGTGATCGCGTAAATCGTCTTGTCTTTGTTTTTTTCACGAATGGTTTCCAACATACTCAAACACCTCCAACTGTATTGTATGTTCTTTTGTTCCATTTTTCAAGGAAAAATGTTCTATTTTACAATTTTTTCTATCGCTGACGACATGAACGCACAATCAATCGCCGGCTGTGTGATTCCATTATGTTCTTTTACCCGGCGCGCAGCGTTTGTTTTGGCTAATGGTTAGCAGCTGCGATGAACGCCCCCACAGTGGACTCTCACCACCTAGATGTATGCCATACCTGCGTACCAAAAAAGGAAGCATGTCTCTGCTTCCTTTTAGTCGTTTTAGATGCTTTCCTCGGCAAGTGCCTTCAGACGGCGGTGACGCTTCATCGCATCCTTCTTCGTCTTTTCAAACATCTCATAAGCGCTCTCGCCCTTCAGCTTCGGCAGCTGAGAGAAACGAGTCTCGCTCATCATGAAGTCGAGCATCTTATCGTAATCCGGTTCCTTAGAATCGATTGTCAGCGGCTTCTCCAGCGTCGGGTTGTAACGATACAGATCCACGTATCCGCACTCTACAGCCTTTGCCTGCGTCTTCTGATGGTTGCTCAAACCGCCCTTGATACCGTGCTCTGCACATGGGCTGTATGCCAAGATCAGCGACGGTCCGTCATAAGCCTCGGCTTCCTTGATAGCTTTCAGCGTCTGGTTCTTGTTTGCGCCCATCGCGATGCTGGCAACATATACGTGACCGTATGCCATGGCGATCTGTCCCAGATCCTTCTTAGCCGTCGTCTTACCGCCGGCAGCGAACTTCGCGATGCTGGCAGCCTGAGAAGACTTAGAAGACTGTCCGCCGGTGTTGGAGTACACCTCGGTATCCAATACGAGGACATTGACGTTCAAGTCGTTTGCCAAGACGTGATCCAATCCGCCGTAGCCGATATCGTATGCCCAGCCATCGCCGCCGACAATCCATACCGACTTGCTGATGAGATCCTGATCAGCCAGTTCCTTGACATCCTTAATATCAGATTTCGCTGCCAATGCTGCGATCGTAGGGGCAACTTCACGCTCTGCGTCACGATTGCCGTGTACTTCGATGTATTTTGCGAATGCTTCCTTCAGCTGCGGCTCAACATTCTCCATGTTGTCCTCCATCACCTTCAGGATGCGTGCTTCCTTGTAGTTCTGTGCGAGCGCCATACCATAGCCAAACTCGGCGTTGTCCTCGAACAGAGAGTTTGCCCATGCGACACCCTCACCGTTCTTGTCGTTGACAAACGGTGTGGACGGCGTCGAAGAGCAGTAGATCATCGAGCAGCCGGTTGCGTTGGCAACGAGCATGTCGCGTCCAAACAGCTGCGATACCAGCTTATAGTACGGTGTCTCACCGCAGCCCGGGCAGGAACCGGATACCTCAAAGTAAGGCATCAGGAACTGAGAACCCTTAACCGTATCGGTAGAGAAGTAGTTGCTCTTGTACTCCGTGTGCTTGAACAGGTAATCTGCCAGCGTTTCCTCTTCCAGCTTCTCGTTGATGTCGACCATCTCCAGCGCCTTGTTGCCGGCTTTGCCCGGACACTCGACAGCGCACAAACCGCAGCCTACGCAGTTCGCCGGAGATACCTGAATGCGGTATTTCAGATGTGCAACGTCCTTGCCCATCGCCGGAATTGTATCAAATGCCATCGGTGCAGCCGCTACCTCTTCATCGCTCAGCAGGAACGGACGAATCGTTGCATGCGGGCACACATAAGAACAGATACCGCACTGGATACAGTTCTCCGGATGCCATGTCGGCACCTGTACGGCGATTGTACGCTTCTCCTCGAAAGCGACGTTGTTGCGGATGGAACCATCCAGCAGGTTGTACTTCGTAAATGCGGAAACCGGCATATCGTAGCCTTCCAGACCGTTGATGACTGCTACGTGGTTATCAAAGTACTCATCACCCGTCAGCTTGCGGTTTGCATCGTATGGCAGCTGTGCCCAGCTTGGATCGACAGTGATCTCCTCCATGCCATCCTTACCGGCATCGATCGCCTTGTAGTTGAGCTGTACGATCGCATCGCCCTTCTTGCCGTAAGACTTCTTAGCAAACGCCTTCATCAGTTCCAAAGACGTCTCTAACGGCATGATCTGCTCGTTGAGGGCAAAGAATGCGGACTGTAAGATCGTGTTGGTACGACGACCCATGCCGATCTCCTGTGCGATCTTCGTCGCATTGATGATGTAGAGCTTAGCGTTTTTCTTCGCCAGCTGCGCCTTCATGCGATTTGGCATGTGGTGAACGATCTCCTCCTTGGAGAACGTGGTGTTCAACAGGAACGTTCCTCCCTCTTTCAGGTTGCGCACCATGTCATATTTGAACATGTAGGCATCCAGTGAACAAGAGATGAAATCGGCGTTGTTGATATAGTAAGTAGAACGGATCGGCGAATTGCCAAAGCGCAGATGCGAACGCGTAACGCCGCCGGCCTTCTTGGAGTCATAAGCGAAGTATGCCTGTGCATACTGATCCGTGTTGTCACCGATGATCTTAACGGTGGACTTGTTGGCGGATACGGTTCCATCCGAACCCAGACCCCAGAACAGGCAGGACGTGTAGTCGCCGTTGATCTGGAAGCTCTCGTCTGCCGGCAAGCTGAGATGCGTCAAATCGTCCTCGATGCCGATCGTAAAGCCGTTGATCATCTTGTCTTCTTTCAAATGGTCGAATACTGCTTTTACATGGCAAGGCTGCGTATCCTTGGAACCTAAGCCATAACGTCCGCCGATGATCTCGACATCCTTGCGATCCTTCATTGCCGCAACGACATCCAGATACAGCGGTTCGCCCATCGCACCGTTTTCCTTCGTGCGGTCTAAGACGGCGATCTTCTTCACAGTTGAAGGCATCACCTTGAACATGTACTCCGGAGCGAACGGACGATACAGGTGAACCTTGATCATACCGACCTTTTCGCCCTGTGCCGTCAATGCGTCGATCGTCTCATGCGCGGTCTCGGTAATGGAACCCATCGCGATGATGATACGCTCGGCATCCGGTGCACCGTAATAAGTAAACGGAGCGTAATGACGTCCGGTGATCTCTGAGATCTTCTCCATGTAGTCGGCTACGATTGCCGGCACCTTTGCATAGTGCTCATTGCGCGCCTCCATACCCTGGAAGTAGATGTCATCGTTCTCAGCGCCGCCGCGGGTAACCGGATTGGTATGCGGGTTCAGCGCACGCTTGCGGAAGTCTTCCAGCGCCTCGTAATCGATCAGATCCTTGTAGAGATCCGTATCGAATACCTCAACCTTTTGAATCTCATGAGACGTACGGAAACCGTCAAAGAAGTGAATAAATGGAACGCTTGCCTTGATCGCAGCCAGATGTGCGACGCCGGCCAGATCCATCGCCTCCTGTACGGAGTGAGACGCCAGCATGCACACGCCGGTCTGACGGCATGCGTAAATATCCTGATGGTCACCAAAAATGTTCAATGCACGGGATGCGATCGCACGCGCAGATACATGCAGTACGCCCGGCAGGCACTCACCGACCATTTTGTAGATGTTTGGAATCATCAGCAGCAGACCCTGCGATGCGGTGAACGTCGTCGCCAAGGCCCCAGCCTGCAATGCGCCGTGAACTGCGCCGGCAGCACCTCCCTCAGACTGTAACTCGGCAACTTTTACGATGCTGCCGAAGATGTTTTTGCGCCCCTGATTTGCCCAGACATCGACAACCTCTGCCATCGGAGAGGAAGGCGTGATCGGGTAAATTGCGCTCAGCTCGGTAAACGCATACGCGTTATGCGCAGTAGCGGTATTACCGTCCATGGACATAAATGTTTTAGCCATTTGTAAATTTCCTCCTTGCGTAACTTTACTTATCCATTATAGAACGAAATCTCTTATTTTTAAAGGTTTTTTTTCTAAATTTCCAACGCGGCTCTCACGTCCCTTTCCCACGCTTTCCCACCGCCGAAATTTTATGGGAAATCTTTCATGCGGCTCACTTGCCCATGGCTCCCTTTGCGATCAACACACCGCCGACGCTGCCGCACTTTTCGCCTGCACAGCGGTTCTCTCTATTGATTTCTCTATATAAAGGAAAAGAAGCGACCGACAAATTCGCAAACCGCTTCTTCTCTATCGTCTTTCATTTTCATTACATCTAATCTAAATGCATGATCTGCGAGTGTTGGCGCTCATCTCACATTTCTTCTTTGTGAAGCGCTCGCCGCTCATCAGCGCTCCGCTCTCACAGCACCAACCGTGTCGTCTGCCTTCGCATCGTCTGCGTGGATGGTACAATCACATTGATCTTCTGCTGCGCATCGCTTTGTACCTCTACCCTCGCCATGCGCTGTTCACTGCCGCCCTCGACCTGAAACAGGCAAGGGATGGACGAGGACAAGCGATAGGTGCCATAGGCAAGTCCCTGTGTCTTTGCCCGATAGTCATTGTCCTTGGACAGCGTCACCTGTGCTTCCTGCTCCCCATGCAAGGTGACTGTAACGCTCTCCTCGCTTTGCAAGGTGCGCAGATGTCCCTGATCATCCCGCTCCCACAGCTGAAAGTGAAGTGTGCCGCCCGATGGCTGTGGCTGATTCTGTGCAAAGACGGGAATCTCCAGCTCTTCCTCACACGGGGTGACAATCACCGTATGACGCTCATCGCTGAAAGTGATCGTACAGTGGTGACGCTTTGACTGCCCATCCAGCTGGTAGAGATAACAGCCGCTTTGTGCAAACAGGCTGTATCGTCCGCTTTCGATCTCCTCAATCAGCTGCCGATAGCCGCCTGCCGCGCTGAGCTCGACAGCGATTTCCACCCCGGCCTTTTGTAACAGCAGGTGTGCCGTACCCGTTAACCCCTCGCCGATCACCTCCAGCTCGTTTTGCCCTTGATCGATCGTCTGATTGATGGCGATGACGGTATGCGCATCCCCTGCTACCGTGATGAGGGCATGGTCGCGCTCACTGCCGCCGTCGACGCGATAAGTGACGCTCTCCTCTCCCTGCTCATCCAGCACATACATGCCATCCTCCAAAAACCGTACTTCCTGACGATAGCCGTTTTCCTCATTGAGGACGATTTTCTCCTCAAATCCCGGTCGGCTTAAAAGAAACACATAGCTGCCCTGCGTCGGCACAGAGAGCTCTCTGGCGTGACGCAAGCGCTTCTCGATGATGATGGAACCCATGCGCCTAGCATCATAGCCAAACAGCAGATCGACATGCACCTGCGAACCGTTGACAACTGCCAAGCCCTCTTGAGAAGGCGTCTGTCCATCCACCTGATACCATACATTTTCTTCATCAGGCGCATGAATCTGATAGACGCCCTCCGGCAGATGCTCCAGCATGCCTAACCAGTGACTGCCCTCGTTGAGCAGCAGCTCCCAGTGCCGCTTTCCCTGATCGACGTCGACCCAATAGCTCACAGATCCCTGCGGCTTTTCCTTGTGTTCGCCATCCCATTGCCATGCCTCTAAGATGAGTGTACCCTTGTGATCGCCTTCTCCCTCATCGATCACCTTGACGTTGTGCGCATCCTGATCCATCGTAAAGCGCGCCTGTGCGCTCTCTTTGCCATCAACTACATAAGAATATCGGCCGCCGTCTTCTCCTTGCAGCGTATAGACGCCCATCGGCAGCGATTGCAAGCGCAGACGCCAATGGTTTTCCTCATCGAGCACCAGCTGCTCGCGGGTTTGCTCACCCTGCAAAAGCAGCTTCATCACGCTTCCCGCATACGGCTTTTTGAAGCAGTCACAGTCGCTGTCTCGCCGATAGCCCTGCACATAGAGCACTCCCTGCCGCGAGGGCTTTTGCACAAAGACAAATACGATCTGCGTATCCGCAGTGATCTGTGTCTGCACGATCGTCTGCGCCACATCGTCAATCAGCGTATGGTCGTAGAGAACGCCGTTAGGGCCATTGACAAACATCTCATAGCGGCCGCATGGCAGTGTGCGGGTTTGCGCGAATTGCTGCTCGCTGTTAAACACCAGCGTCTCAAAGAACTGCGTACCGATCACACGGGCAGTAAATACGGCGTCTGCCTGCGGTTTTATCACGTTGCCCGCCGCATCCTGTACCTGTATGCGAAAGGACACCTGCGGCTGCGGCTTTTCATCACATAGCACCGCCTGTACCTTGCGGCAGTCATCGCCGACCTCCAGCGTGATGATGTTATAGCTTTGCACCTCATCGGCATAGAAGCAGATTGTCTGATCCTGTGAACGCAGCGTATAGCGTCCCTTTGGCAGCCGCTCGAGCACGACGCTCCAGTGATTGTCCGGACTCAATACGATCGTTCGCTCAACGCCCTTGCCCCGCAGGCATAGGCGCATGGTCTCCTGCGTACATTCGTGATATTCCCCATCTCTTTGACAGCTGCCGTCAATCATGAGCGACCCCTTTCTGGAAGAGGTGAGCAGCAGCGCCTCATAACAGCCCTCCTGCATCCAGAAGCAGCCCTTTTCCATCTGTTCGCCGTTGATCTTCACCTGTATGTCCTCATCGCCCTGCGCACGAATGCAGACACGGCCGCAAGGCACTTGATACAGGGTATGGGTAAAGCCGTTTGCCTCATGCAGGATCACCTGCTGACTTTCACTGCCGCTTTCCACAACGACCTGCAGACTTCCCTGTGATGGGAGGGCGAATGTGCCATCCGCCATCTCCAAGCGCCAGCACAGCCGCAGCTCATTGATACTTTGTTCGCGCACTGCCACGACGCAGACGTCCTCCTGATCGATGGCGATGCGTCCCTTTTCATACGTGCAGCCGTTGATCTCAAAGAGAATGTGCCCCGCCTGGGAAGTGACGATCTCATAGGTGCCTGCTTGCAAATCGCTAAGCGTGAGCGTTTCGTTTGGAGCAAGGGCAAAGACGCGGTGCAGATCTTCCCCGATGAGGGCAAAGCGCAGCTCCTCCTCACAGCGCTGTGTCTCATCCCGATAGGTGATATGCAAAGCGCCGCTCGCCGCAAGGGCGTTCATCACCTCGATATGCACATCCTGCGTGCCCAGCGTAAATCGTCCCGTTTCCTGCTCCCTCGTGTTGACCCGCCAGCAGCAAGGCGCTTCCTGAAGCTCACGAATCTCATACGTGCCTCTGCCCAGATCATCAAAGCAGACACAGAAGCCGTTTTGCGCGTTCAGGGTGAATGGAATCTCCAATCCACAGCCGCTCAGCATCATCGCATAGCTGTCGTTTGCGCCGGGCTCATGCAGCGCGCCACAGCCATCCATCAGCTTTTTCTCCACGCATACCATACCTTCATGACAGCGATACTGGTTGACGAGTACGACGCTGTGCTCCTTGCCATCTGCCAATATGCGCGCATTTGTACAAAGCTGTCCGTCAACCTCATAGAAGACGTGATAGCCCATCGTATCCTTTTGTGTAACCGTAAACGATACACCTTCCATACCGGTGAGGATCGCCTGCCAGCGGTTGGCTCGCTTTAACACGACCTCCCTGCAAAAATCCTCCCCTTCGACGATTGCAGCAGCCTCAAAATCAGCGTCCGGCAGCGTCTGGCAGTGATCGCAGTCAACCATGCGCAGAGATAACGACAAGGTGGTGGAACGAGGGAGCGGATTGATGATTTTCACCTCTTGCAAATCCCGCTGAATCGTTACCCGCGCCTGTTCGCTCATCTCGCCGTTGACCAGATAGCGCTCACCGCCGCCATAGAGTTCCTCGATGAGATATTCCCCATAAGGCAGCTCCTCCACATAGACACACCACTGGTTTTGCGCGTTGAGGGTAACGCGCTGTTCAAAATCCTTGGCGCTGATGCACACCTCAAAGCTTTCCGTACACTGTGGATGCAACAGCATGCAATGCTCGTTCTCCATCCACTTTTCAATGCGCACGCTGCCGCATTGATCCTGTTGCAGATTGAGAATGCGCACCTCATGGAGCCGTCCATCGTCGATAACGATGCGCGCCGTACTCTGCCACTCTCCCTGATCGACGCTGTATAACACCTGTTCGCCGCCGACCTCACGGATGTCGTAGCAGCCCTTGGGGAGCTGCTGCAATGCGACGCAGTAATCGTTTTCCGCTTTCAGCATCAAAATCTCCTGATAGGCGAAGGAATGCAGGCGCACGGCAAAGCAGGCGTCGTTTTGCGGTTTCACCAGATTGCCGTAAGCGTCCTCCTCATATTTACAAATTTGCAGATTGCCGCTGTTTTTCGCTTCGTTGATGATCCATACGTCGGCACCCGCACATGCCGTGATCTCCACACAGCCATCTAATATCGCTTCCCCGCTCGCCAGCTGATAACTGCTCACATAGCCCTGTGTCTCCTGTTCCTCGATGCGATAAACGCCCGGACACAGATCGGCGAGTTCCACACAGAAATGGTTTTCGTTGCTTAAATAAAAGGAATGGGTGCTTCCGCAGCCGCTGATCGTGATGACGAAATGATCCTCCTGCCGCGGCGCCATCAGACAGCCGCCCTCGCCCCTGATGCGCTTTTGTACCCGCAAAGAGCGGCGGCTTTGCACATCGTTTCGCTGATAAAGGATATTCACGCTGCGGCAGACGCCCTCAACAACCTCCACTTCGCCTTCCTCAAAGGCTTCTCCATCGATCTCATAGACGATCGTATAGCCCGGTGCACTGTGACTTTGCACCGTATAGTAGCCGATGCCAAGATCATAAAGTCGCATGGTAAAATCGTTCATCTCGTTGAGGTTGAGCGTCTGCGTAAATCCGCTGCCGCTGACCTCCACCTGAAAATAGCAGTCCTGCGGCGTTGTCAGCACGCAGTCCTCCTCCATCACAAACACCCGTATCTGCATAGATGCCTGTGTCTGTCTTTGTTCGATGACGGTGAGGGAATGGCTCAGCGCTTCCAGCGTAAAGGCGCCGGTAATCGCCGCATCGTCAAAAAACATCGCCGCAGCCTCATTTTGCGCTGTCACGGTATAATCGCCTTTGGGCAGCGTCAGCAGCGCCTCGTAGCGGTTGCAGGCGTTGAGCTCCACCCATTCGCGGTGATCCTTGCTGACAAGCTCATATTGATACACCGCATCCCCCTGCGGCAGCTGCTGTCCCTGTGCCCCGCGCTCCAGCACATGAACGTTCAGCTCGCTGACATCGGTGAAGATCGTCATCGTCGCTAAAAGCCATGGCTGTTCCTGCGTCAGCTGCAAGCGCAGCTGATTCCCCTCACTGCAGGCATCTGCCACACAGCCGCGCACGACGCAGGCACCGTTTTCATCGATCCCTTCCCCCGCCGCATTGCGCAGAGAAAGCGTATACCAATCCAATGGCAGCGGCTGTATCGTCACCTCCGCCTTTTCCTCGTCAAATGACAGTTCCCGTTCGATGCTGCCGCCGCTTCCCGCCGTGATGCGAACTTTCAATGTTTGCCCGTCTTCTATGTGAAAACTGTCATCTTTGTAAACAGTCAACCGAAACCCAGTCGTCATGGATGATGTGCACGCCTGTAACATCGCTGTGACACGCGGTTTCCAAAATCTCCTCATACAACTCCTCCTTGTCCCCGGCATATTCGCCTATTACACACTCCAGTATATGATTGGGCGTTTGATATGTTTTCCTGTTTTTTCGCTTTTTTCTCACTTTGCAAAACAGCGGACAAAAAAGCGTAATTTCAATTATCGTGGATTTGCCCCCCACCTTTCAATGATCGTGTGGGCAGTAAAAAAGATGCGCAAGGCGTTTGCACATCTTTCTTATCAATCGCTTTTCGCGTGCTTTGGGACGATCAATTACTGTTTGCCCAGCAGACGGAACATGTTCTTCTTGTAAACCTCGACGCCCGGCTGGTTGAACGGGTTGACATCCAGCATGAGCACGGTCATCGCGCAGGCGCGGAAGAAGAAGTAGCACATATAGCCGAAGCTTTCCGCGCTCATGTCCTCCAGCGTCAGCATCAGATTCGGTACGCCGCCGGTGTTGACATGCGCCTCCAGCGTTCCCTGTGCCGCCATCTTATTGACCCAGTCGACAGACTTGCCGCTCAGATAGTTCATCTGATCGAGATTTTGCGCATCGGATGGGAACGTGATGTCCAGCGTCGGATGCTCGATCATTAAAATCGTTTCAAACAGCACCTTCTTGCCCTCTTGAACGAACTGTCCCAAGGAGTGCAGGTCGGTAGAGAAGGTCGCGGAATCCGGCAGAATTCCTTTGCCCTCTTTGCCTTCGCTCTCGCCAAAGAGCTGTTTCCACCATTCGGCGATCATGCCCATCTGCAGCTCGTAGCTGACTAACATCTCCACGTCGTAGCCCTGATTTTGCAGAATGCGGCGGCAGACGGCATACGCATAAGCGGTGTTCTTTTCCAGATCACTGCTCGCCATATCGATATACGCCTGTTTTAAGCCGCGCATAATCGCGTCGATGTCGATGCCGGCAACGGCGATCGGCAGCAATCCTACCGGAGTGATGACGGAATAGCGTCCGCCGATGTCATCCGGAATGACAAAGGTTTCATAGCCTTCTTTATCGGCAACTTCCTTTAAGACGCCGCGTGCGCGGTCAGTGGTAGCGACGATGCGATCCTTTGCCGCATCCTTGTATTTTTCATCCATGAACTGTTTGAGCAGACGGAATGCCAAAGACGTCTCGGTCGTCGTTCCGGACTTGGAGATGACGTTGACGCAGACTTCCTTGTCCTTGATGTAGTCCATCACCTGTGCGATATAGGTGCTGGAGAACGTATTGCCGATAAAGATGATTTCCGGTTTTTTATTCGCATACAGGCCGTTGATCATTTCGATCGCCGCACGCGCGCCCAGATAGGAACCGCCGATGCCGCAGACGATGAATACATCGCACATCTCGCGCAGTCTGGCAGCCGTTTCTTTGATACGGGCAAACTCTTCCTGATCGTAGGTGTTTGGCCACTCCACCCAGCCGACGTAATCGTTGCCCAAGCATTCCTTGTTCATCAGCTGCTGATGCAGACGATCGACGATTGCCTGATAGTCCTTGACGTTCTCCTTGAGAAACGCATGCTTCGTTTCGAGTTTAATCATAAGTATTCCTCCTGTTATACGCTTCCGCAATCCACTCGTTTAGCTTCTCGGCTAACGAGCGAAACCCGATGTTCCCATCGGGATAAGGGGCGCACTGATGCCGGTAACGGGGATAGCGCTTCTTCTGTGCGTTCACCGCCTTCAGCGACAGACGAAAGTGGACGCCGTCCTCATCCACATCGAGAATCTTCACGCGCACGCGCTCATTGATGCTCACAAACGTGTGGACGTCGCGTACATAGCGTTCGCTGATCTCCGATATGTGGATCAGGCCGTTATGGCTGCCATCCAGAGAGACAAACGCCCCATATGGCTGAATCCCCGTGACGACACCCTCGACAATATCTCCGATCGAATAGCGCATCTGCTCACCTCGGATTTTATTATACCACATCTTTTCCTGTTTTTAGGCAGAAAGTATCCGATATGACAAAAAAGCGATCACCTTTGTAAAGCCGGCACGAGGAAAAAAGGAGTCAAGGGGAACCATCAATTTTTTCATTCAGAAACAGCGCTTTGTTCCACATCCGTCAAAAGGCGGCGAATGACGCAATCGCCTTATCGTTGTTAAACAATCCTTACCGCGATGCCGGTAATGTTTTTTTAGGCAAATCTCACAAAAATGACATACAACGGGGTTGAACAACATCTTTTGAGAAATTTGTGGTATAATGAAAGCCGTAAGTCTCAAATATCAGATACGAGGTGATACTATGGTGATTTCCCCCTCTTTTTATCCCCTGTTTGCCGCTTTATTAGCGAATGTGACGGCACAGGTGCTCAAGCTGTTCATCTTTTATTTCCGCAGCAATCGCTGGGATCTGCATCAGGTCATCTCCTGCGGCGGATTTCCCAGCTCGCACAGCTCTACCGTCATCGCCTTAGCTACGGCAATCGGCTTGCAGGAGGGCTTTGATTCCGCGCTGTTTGCGATCACCTGCATCTTTGCGCTGATCGTCATCTACGATGCGGTCAACGTGCGCTACTATGCCGGGAAGAACATACAGCTGACCAAACAGCTGATCAGCGATATCGAGGAGATGCAAAAAGTGAACTTTTCCGATCCGATCTATCATGAGAAGATCAAAGACGTCTTGGGTCATAAATTTGTCGAAGCGATCGGCGGCATCATTTTAGGACTGTTCGTCGCTTTTCTGTTAGCGCCGCTGATGGCCGTTTAAGGAGGTTTGTATGAACGAGAAAAAAGTGGAAAAGGTATTGAATAAAATCCGTCCTTACATTCAGCGTGACGGCGGCGATGTCAGCCTCGATCACATGGAGGGCAATGTCGCTTATATCCGTTTTCACGGCGCCTGCGTCGGATGCATGTCGCTCGACGCGACCTTCTACGGCGGCATACGCGATCTGCTGATGGAGGAGCTGGAAGAGCTGGAGGATGTGCGCATCGAAGAGAGCAGCTATCAAAAAAGCGTTTACTGAAGAACATCTGTCGCAGGCAGGTGTTTTTTTACCGTCATTTTTAAAAATCCACAGGAAAGCGGCTCTGACATCCGGGCATCCTCTCTATGGTGCGGATATCGGCTGAGTTGCACATCCGCAAACGCTTCCCCATGTTATCGCCATGTGCGCTGCTCATCCTGAATGCTTGTCCTGCTGATATAAAAACGCCCTCCATATCGGCTGAGCGGTCAAGAGGGCATACGCAATACATCAAAAATCATTTCCAAAGGTACAGCCTTTGTCGCTATGCCTGTTTCAGCTTGGCAAGCTCCTGCGCCATCTGATGACGAAAAGCGAACTCTTCCCCATCCTGCAGCCCAACGTAATAGATATACGCAATATCCTCCTGGTTGAACAGATATACCGATTTGGAATCGATCAGCCCTTCCGGATACAGACAGGCGCAATAGTCGTAGATGATTCTGCTGTGCACCTCTCGCTGTACCCTCCCGCAGATCATCAGCTTCTTTTCTCCCTCTTTCAAGGTCACCACACTGCCTAACGGCAAATATTCTTTCATATCCTTAACGCTCCTTAATACTCAACTTTTACGTGAAAGCCCGCGCCTGCGATAAAGCCCAGCTTACTGCCGAACTCCCACTCCCTGTTTTTATGGGAATACGTCATTTCCGCCTGTGCGCTGCCAAGAGAACCGCTGCCTGTCAGTGTGATTTTCGCTCCGAACAGCTCAAATGCGCATTGTACCTCACCCTCGACTGCGGCCGCACCCGCTTTCAGCTTCAACGTCTGTTCCTCCTTGGAGAGCACCGCCTGCGCCTCGGCGTATGCGACGCCGACAGAGACGCTGGCCTTTGCCGATGCACCGATCAAGGAACTGCCGCTTTGCAAAGAGAGCGACGCCTGCGCAAGCGTAGCCGAAATACCGGCATAGGCGACTAGCTGCGGATCAAAGTTCCCCTCTTTGTCCAGCAAAGAAGCATGTGCTTCCCCTTTGACAGCCAGATCGCCGACACGAGCGCTCAGCGTTGCCGTGACTATGGAGAGCTGTGAGGTGAACACCGCCTTGACGGCGCTGATATGAACACTGCCTCCGATTCCCGTTCCCAGCATCCCGAGTCTGTGCACTCTGCCCGAACCCGGTTTCACAAAATAAGCGCTGTGGCTGAAGTTCCAATAACGGACGTCCAACGACGATTGTTGCTGCTGCAGCTGACGCTCTCCCTGCAAAAGCGATTGCACACGATAATCACAGTAAGCGGACAGCGCATTCAGCTTTTCTACCAATCTGCCCTTAGCGGGCAGCCGTGCCATGCAGGCGGCGCTTTGCAAATATTGCAGCGCCTGTCTGACACAGGCGTTCAGCGCTTCATAATCGGCGGTATCAGCGTACATTTGCATGTCCCCCTTGCGCCAGATGCAGCAGCTCCTCTACACAGGCGAGCAAGGCGCTTCGCTCACTTCCCCTTTGAAGCGCCAGGCAATGCTGATAGCACTGTGCAAGCAGCTGTATGACGAGCACCTCCCCAAGGGAGCGCAGATCAGCCGGCAACCGTTTCCGCCTGCTGCTTCAGCATGCTCTCCGCATCCTGATAAGCCTGGGCGCTTTGACGCAGAAAAGAAACATATTGCTCAACGACCTGCTCGTAGCGTTCAAACACCGGCAGCAGATCCAAATAGCGATTTTGCAGCGCCATGCCTGCCGGAGAATCCCAAAAACTGTTCAGCTGACGCATCTTGGCGGTGATGCTCTCCAGACACTCGCGCAGCTGAGCGTTAAAGCCCTGCAGCTGTGACGCCATATCACTTACTTCCTGTGATACGATTTTGACACTATCCATCCCATCTCTCCTCTCTCTAGTAACGCAGGCGATTTGCCATCGCCGTACATTCCTCTTGCAAGCGTCGATACAGAGAAGCGCTTTGACGCAGATAGGAAGCATATTCCTCCAGCACCTGCTTCATCAAGTCAAAATCTTTGTGAAACGCTTGCAGCTGGGCGGCAAAGGCGTTATAGTCCTTCCCCTGCCACACCGTGCTCATCTGCTCCAGCAGCTGATAAATATTCCCATAGATACTGGCATACTGCTTTGCCTGCTGTGAGATGTATGCAGCGTTTTGCTGCATCTGATCCATGTTGACGTTGATTTTCATAAATCCCCCTGTTCTCCTGTTCAAAAAATAACGAGTTGATCTCCGCGGATTACCGCGCTGTCGCATAAACGCATGTCGCCTTCCAGCACCTCTGCCGTCCGCGCGTTGCAAAGATAGTGCTTTCCCTCCTGCATAGGAAGATCATTTTGCTCACACACCCAGCGCAGGCATTCCTCGATCAGCGACGAAGCATGGGCAAACAGCGCCACCTCCATGTCATAGCGTTTTGCTGCTAACGGAATGATCACCTCCACAAGCAGTGTGTCTTCCATCACTCTCCTCCTTCCCATAAGCGAATCCGTTCCTCCTTGCCCGCCGCCCGCAGCACCATCTCTCCTGCTTCACAGCGGGTGGTGCGAAAACCGCACGCATAGCCGTATTCCTCCATCCCTGCGCCAAGCCAGCAAATCCAGCCGTCATAGCGATGTGCATTGGCCAGCTCCTGTAATTCCCGCTCTTGCGCACAGCCGATGATCGGTACTGTCGACGCTTTCTCAACATCCTTGCGCTGCCAGCGCTCCACCAGCTCGCATACCCACGCTCTCATCGTCTCATCACCATAGAGCACCAGCGTAAATGCCATAGGTTTCCAGAAAAAGAGCGTTCCATCCTCTCGTACACCGATGCTTTGCGCGGCCTTGCTTTGCAAAAGTGATTTAACGCCGTTTTGTTTTTGTAAACAGGCGCCTTTCCATGGCACACACAGATAGCCATACAAAGCGCCGTCGCTGAGGATACCGCTGTGATCATAAGTCATCATCGGCAGACGCCCTTCTCCAAACCACTCGCGCAGCACACTTTCCTGCACATTGGCAAAGCTCATCTTCGTCAATGTGGGCGGCAGCAGCGACAACAGGCCATAATCGATCTGCTGGCAGACGAGAATCAGCTGATGGCGGTTTGCCAACACCGCCAAGCGTTCGAGCAAATGCGGCGCATGCTTCCAAGCATCCAGCGATTCAACAAGCAAACACGCGTCTTCTTCCTCATAAGTCAAATGGTGCAGCAATATCCAGACGCTTCGCTCCTCGCGCATCGAGAGCACTTCCATATCTCCCTTTGGTTCCCCAAGGTAATACCAGCGTCGTTTCCCGCTTTTCTCTAACGCATGCACACAGCAATGAAGCAAACGGCAGGCATCCTGTGAGGAGAGCGTCAGTACGAGCATGGAACGCCCATGGATGGTCAACGGGTCAATCTGCTGCATCTGCGGCCGGTCGATCCAGCCGATTTGCATATCGGCGCAAAACGGCGTATGGGCACTGTATGCGTCTAACTCTTCCATACATACGTCACGCAGCGTATAACGTCCCTTTGCTAACGCCTGCATATGCTGACAAAGCACCGGCAGCTGTTTTTGCTGCGATTGATACATCCGCCATGTGTGGTGATAGAGCAGCTTTGCATTTCGATCAAAGATTCGCAGCTGATGGACATAATTGGGACGATACCCGCGCGTCGGACAATAGTCGGCGTTGGCATAAGCGCCATAACCGTGGACAAACCGCTCGTCATCCCCCACCTGCAAAAGAAATTCTCCGCTGCGCCGCAGCTTCAGCGCATCATTTCGATGCAGCATGTCCCGGCTGTCTCCTGCATCCTGCACACGCAAACAGAGATGAAAACGTGAATTGCTCCAGATTTGGTCGTCAATGACCCCTCCGGGCTTCTGTGTGCATAGCAGCAGATGCATGCCAAGGCTGCGGCCGATGCGGGCAATGCGCTGCAGATCGGTCAAAAACGCTCCCTGCTCCTGACGCAGCTGCGCAAATTCATCGACAATAATAAAGAGATGTCCCAGCACAGGGTCCTCTTGACGGCGGCAGCGCTCATATTGCTCCAGGCTCATCGTGGAAAGAGCGTGCAGCTCCATCATCTGCTGAAACAGCTGCTGGCGAAACGTCAGCTCCTGCGACAAAGAGATGCGTACGCGCTGCAAGGAAGCCTGCTGTAGATTTGTCATCACGCCGCGGATATGCGGCAGCGCATCCAGTGCCTTCGCCATTGCACCGCCCTTGTAGTCGATCAAAAAGAAGCCGACTTGATCAGGCGGATAGCTGACGGATAAAGAGAGAATGTAGGTCAGCAGCAGTTCACTTTTTCCCGAGCCGGTCGTACCGGCCATGATGCCATGAGGACCGTCAGCGCGCTCGTGGGCATCCAGCACGATAGGCTCCCCGTTATCCTCCCAGCCGATCAATGCGGCAAGAGTATGCTCCTTTCGCTTTTCCCACTGCTCTAAAATCGGCAGCGTCTTTGCGCTGCTGCATTGAAACAGCGAGAGAAAGTCTCCCGGGTGCGGTGAGCAAAACGTTTGATAGCTCTCCATAAACGCGCAGAAGCTTTGCCAAAGCGCAGGCGCATAAGACAGCGGCCGCAAAGAATGCCAGCCCTTGTCCCAATAGCGGTTCGCTTGCAAGTCGACAACGATGCCGCTTTGATCTAAGCGACGCTTGGAGTGAGAGACGACGATGCAATACGTATGGGCAAACTGCGTCATTGTCCCTTGATATGCGTTCTCTTCACAAAGGAGTATCCAATACTCCTCCTTGGGTTTTTCACGCAAGCGCGCAAGCAGCTCCTCGCGTTCTCGATGTGGATCGCCGCGCGCATGCAAGGGGTGATAACAGCGCAGGAAACGCCCCCTGCCAAACGTCTCGAGACTAGCAAAGCCCGCCGCATACAACTGTACCCTCTCCAGCTGTTTCAACAGCTGCATCAGCACAAATAACGCATAGTCCATCCCCTTTTCACCAACAATCCAAATCAGAGAAGGGAATGCGAACAGCAATGGCGAGCTTTCCTCTTGATACACTTCCTCCTTTGCTTTCATCGCTAACTGCCAACAGCGTTTCTCCTTTCCATCACTGATCTTTGGCAGTTTGGGATTCAGCGTTTGCCGCCTTTCTCCCAAGCACACCTGTACAGGGCTTCCCCGCACGCAAACCATCGCCTCACACAGCTGTGTCCGCCAGCTCTTGCGCAGCGCCATCTGCGATTCCCACACTGTTGCCACCGTTTGTTTCCAGCTTGCTAACGCCGCCGCATAGCGATTGCGCATCCGGCGTCTCTCCATGTGACGGCGCACACGCTGATGGAAGGCGCTGAGCAAGGGCCAGACAACCATGCTTAACACAATACCGGCCTGTAACCATGCATTGACCTGCGAACTTTGCATGGCGAGCAAAGAGCATAGCGCCATCGATTGTCCCGGCCCCAGCTGTAAAAGCAGCGGCTGCACCCCTTGGGGATTACCGATGTCCGGCTCCGGCATCGACATTGCAGAAATTGCCTGCGGCTCTTGCAGCCACACGATCTCTTTGCTTTGCCTTGCTTCCTTTTTCAGCAGTCCGTGCAAAGTGAACGGTGTAAGCGCCAGCGAGCGCAGCGTTGCGAAAAAGCCGGGTCCGATCATCAGCTGAAAATCGCCGATGGCAACCACATCACCGATCGCCAGCGTTTGACATAACGCGCGGCGTCCGTTGACATACGTACCGTTGGTGCTTCCCTGATCGCTCAACACCACCGTTTCGCGCTCCACGCGCAATACACAGTGATATAACGAAACATAGGGATCTTTCAGCGATATATCACAATCTTCTCCTCTGCCGATCGTCAAATCCTGCCATTCATAAAAATGATAAGCGCTCACCTGTGCCGTTTGCATCGTCAGATAGAGGTGTCTTTCCTTTTGACAGCTGTGAAATCCCTGCGGCCGCAGTTCTCCCAGCCGCATGCCTTCTTCGTCGTATACCGCAAAGCCCTGCGCGATGGGTTCCAGCTCAATCAGTGGGCGATGCGTCGTCGGATGATAAAACGTCAGGGCGCTGTGTGAACGCGTGTAGGCACACAGCATCCACTCCTTGAGAAACAATGTGATCTTCACTGCCACGATGGTGCCTCATGAAAGGTGAAACGGCAATCCGCCACCTGTAAGACCATCCCCTCCCTCAGCCGCATCTCTCTTTGCATGCGCTTTCCGTTGAGCGTAGAGCCGTTGCTGGATTTGAGATCGCGCGCATACCAGCGCCCTTGAGCACAGCGAAGCCGCAGGTGATGCTTGGATACTTGGCTGCTTTGCAGGCAGATCGCACAGTCTTCCTCCCTGCCGATCTCCATCACCTCTCCTTTGAGCAGATATGTTTCTTCCTCTCCCTGCAGACAAGCCCCCATGCGCTCTTCCATCCCCAGCACGCTGGTCTTTTCCATGTTGTAAACAGCGGATGGCACTTCCTGCTCCTTGAAAGCCTTGTCTTCGTGCGCCTTGGCTAAAACGGCGGCACGTGCCGTAAACGCCTGCTGCTGGCTTTGACGGCGCAGCCGTTTCCAAAAGGAAGGCTTGCGGATATACAGCTCCTTTAGCACCAGCAGTCCCTGTAACAGCGATGTCAGCGAAAATTCCTCGCCATGTACGCTGCGTACCAGAAAGCCGATAATCTCATAGGCCTCCTGAGTCTGAAAATCGGCGGCGATCGCTTCCGTAAAGCTGCGGCACTGCGCTTTTTGCAGATACCAATGTTCGACGTTGAGAGGAACGCTCAAAAAACGCAAAAAGTTTCCCTGCGGCGGCAGATAGATATAACGCGCGTCCATCACGATCGGCTTGTTGCGATTCACTTTGATCATCTCCTCCAGCAGCCAGATCAAAAAACGATATCCCTCCTCGCGTTCAAAGCGATACTGCTTTAAGAAGCAGGAAAGCGACAGCAAGCCGCCAAGCTCGTAGCGAATGGCCGTTTTGTTTTGCATCAGCGGCTGAAGGCATTCCTCGTCCACGCGAATCTGCTCATAGATGTATGAATCAAAATCCTCCTCTCTGCGCAGCCGTACATGAAGAAAGCCGCTTTCCTCCCTCACCTCCTGTAAGCCCTGAAGCATTTCACCGCCTCCTTTCCCTGACACTCTGCTTATACGAACACTCGCCCCCATATCCCTAAATCTTCATCCGTTTTCTTTTTTCCCATACCGCTGCCATTGCATGAGTAAAACTGTGAACGATGAACCTCTGCCTTCCGCCTGTTTGTCCCCTACATCCTCCTTGTGCATTTTCAAAATTCTGTCCGTATGCTATAATCCAAAGCGATGAATAGAAACAAGCATGACAAACACATACGGCGCCTCCATGCCGGCGCCGCCTTTCTTCTACTCCCCCTCATCAATCTGCGGGCGCTTTTCTATACGGACATCTTTGTCAACAATCAATCCTATATCGGCAATGAACTGCATCACCCCCTCTACCTCATCCTTTGGGGAGTGATCAGCGCCCTTTCTTTCTGGTCGCTGACCAAGCGCTGTCTCCAACTGTACCCCTGCATGCCAGAAAGCTGTGAACGCTTGCTCGCTATCCTTTGCGCCGCTATGATTCTATCGGTGCTGCTGCCTTACGATCCGCAGGCTTCCCTCATCATCAGCCAGTGGCACGTTCGCTTGGCGATGTTTGGCAGCGGCGGCTATGCCCTGCTGTTCTTCTGCTTTCTGCTGAATGGACTCGCCTGTGGGTTTCAAGCGCTTCGCCCCTATCTCTTCGCTTATCTATTGCTTTGCTTCGTCAGTTTGTACAGCTTTGCGACACATGGCGGAGTCACTTCCTTTACCGAGATCACCTATTCCATCGGGATGGGTATTTTGCTGTATCATCTCTGTTACCACTCCCCTCGCTGAAAGCGAACAAAACGCCTTGTCAAGGTAAAACAGGCAGAAGCAATCACCGCATCCAAACAAAAAAGATGCCCGCCCTATATGCAGACATCATCATTTCTTGATGTTTTCCGCCATGGCTTGCATCTTATTTTTTTATCGTTCATCTCTCGCCGCTCTCTGCGCTCAGATCATTACGCTTCTTCCTCCTGTGCCGCTGCCTTTGCTTCCATCCGCTCGATCATCGCAAGATATTTCTCCGCTTTCCCGCGATAACTCGTCGTGTTTCCCTGCGCGGCCACAAAGCTGAAATGCTCCTGCGCGGTATCAAAATCCTTTTGGATGAAAGCGATCATCCCCAAAAAATAACGCGCGTTGACCTGCTGTAAGCGCAGCTTCATCTGCGGCAGCACCTGCTTGTAATACGCCTCACACTGGTCGAAGTGCTCATTCATCAGATACAGCTTATTTTGAATCGATGCAATCGCTTCCTGCAGCATGAGATTGCCGGCCGCGCCGATATTCACCCGCGTGGAACGGACCGCTTCCAGATTGCGCTCCAGCGCCCCCTGATCGCCAAGCTGATAGTTTGCCTCCGCCAAAAGCATTTGATAGTTCAGCTCCATCGAGGTGTTGGAACGGCTGCGGCGCATGAGCACAAGGGCATCCATGGCCAGCTGGGGATCATCCAAAGTGAGCATACACTGCGCAAACAGCAGATGCATCTTCAAATTCAACCGACGTCCGCGGCGGGAAAACGCCAGGATCGCACTGGCTGCCGCAAGCGGATCACACTGATCAAACAAAAGCGCATTGATCGGCACGACACTCTGCGCGCGCATCCGAAAGAGAAGTGATGACAAAAACGCATAGCCGACGACGACCACCATCACCAAGGTGAGATTTTTGACGATCAGCAGCAAACACATCAAAGCGATCAGTCCTAAAAAATAAATCAATGTCCAGCGATCGCTCTCCTTGCGGCACTTGACGGCCAACGGCACCACATCCTCCACATACGTATGGTGCAGACGGTAAATACGTTCCACCTCGTTGCCATCCCCATTTGGCAGTGTGCGGAAATTTTTTGCGGCCGCATTGCGCACCGTCAGCATGCCATAGAGGCAGACGATCAGCGAAGGTATCAGCAGCAGCAATCCGACAATCAGCAGAAAACGAAAGATCGGCGTAACAATCAAAAGCAGCAGCAGAAAATACGGGCTGATCTGAAAATGATTGATCGCATACCGCACTAACAGCAGACCGTTGACAATCGCCGCGCCGACCAGCGCGCCGACCAGCCAGCGAAGCTCAAACGCCTGCCTTGCCGCATCAAGTGAGAGCCACTCATACATCTCCGTCACTTCTTTGATAAAGCTGTCATCTATCGTTATTCCAAACAACACGGCACCGGCAGCTGCCGCAAGCAGCAGATACAGCAGGTGACGCTTGCATTCATACTTCCACATATAACCCCTCCAAGCTACCACATTGCCTACATCATATCATATTATCTCGTTAAAACTCAACACTCTCCTCCTGCTCTTCCACACTATCACGGCAATTCGACAGACACCACAGCGATTGCTGTGGGGGGAAAAGCGGGCAGCCATACAAAGAACGTCCAGTGCATTTCCTATGTGAAAGCACGCAAAACGCCACTGGGCGTCTCCCGGTGGTACAAGAAAGCTGCAATCGCCGTAAAGCGAAATGACACGACGAAAAGAAGAGGGGAAAAGCTCCTGCACTGCGCCATCATATCCCTCCTGCTGGCAACGATAAGCACCGCGGCAAGAGATCCCATGAAATCAAGCATATTCAACGTGTTCTTCAAAAGCGAATGACACACTTTGTGTGATCCCCACAAGAATTCATCGCACTGAGCGCAAGAAATCCTCAAAGACATTCCGCAGGAGAATGCCGCGCATCAAAAAAGGCCGCAGGGGCGAAAGGACTCTTTTATCATCCC
This sequence comes from Merdibacter sp. Marseille-QA0792, assembly GCA_965119685.1. GTDB lineage: Bacteria > Bacillota_I > Bacilli_A > Erysipelotrichales > Erysipelotrichaceae > Merdibacter. The sequence goes on from OZ221971.1 coordinate 1,983,658, forward strand.
TTGCCGCTGCGGTTCTCTTCCTCACTGTCTCTATTTTTTCTGTTTTTCTTCTGCACGGATGATGCGGGCCGGTACGCCGACGGCAGTCGCCTGCGGTGGCACATCGTGCAATACGACCGCATTGGCGCCGACCTTTGCGCCTTTGCCGATCGTGATGTTGCCCAGGCATTTCGCTCCGGAACCGATCATGACGCCATCTTCCAAAGTCGGATGGCGCTTGGTGTGCGCCGTTCCTCGTCCGCCCAGCGTAACACCATGATAGATTTGGCAGTCATCACCGATCTGTGCCGTCTCTCCGATAACGACGCCCATCCCATGATCGATGAGCAGTCCTCTGCCGATCTGCGCACCCGGATGAATCTCGATACCTGTCCAAAACCGCGCGATGTTAGAAATAAAACGCGCCAGAAAGAACAAGTGCATCCGATAGAAGACATGCGCGATGCGGTGAATGCCGATCGCCTTGATATGTGGGTACAGCAGCAGCACTTCCAGACGGGAGTGCGCCGCCGGGTCATTTTCCATCGTCCGCCGGATATTATAGGCGGCATTGCGAAAGAAAGCCATCAGGCAAACTCCACAAGAGACAGATACTTATCCGCTCCATCCGGGGCGATCGTCACGATGATACGATCCGGATAGTAGGAAGCATAACGCTTTGCCGCTGCAATATTGGCCCCCGAGCTGATACCGACGAGGATTCCGCTCTCCTTGCCGAAGGCGACCATCTCCGCAATGGCCTCTTCATCACTCACCGTTGCGATATCATCACAGAGAGTAGGATCAAAATTGTTAGGCACAAAATTGGCGCCGATGCCTTGAATCCGATGCGGCCCCGCTTTCCGTCCGCTCAGCAAAGCGCTGTCTGCCGGTTCCACCGCAACGCAAAGCACATCGCTGTTTGCCTCTTTCAAGCGTTTGCTGACGCCGCAAAACGTGCCGCCGGTACCGACACCTGCGATAAATACTCCCACATCGGGACGCTGCCGCAAAATCTCCGCCCCCGTCGTCTCATAGTGCGCCCGTGGATTATCGGGATTGTCAAACTGTCCCAATGTAACATAATCCGGGTGCTCCTTCATCAGCTGCGCCATGGTATCCATCGCCCCCTGCATCCCTTTTGCTCCTTCGCTGAGCACAAGCTGCGCACCATAGGCCTGCACCAGCTTGCGGCGCTCCACGCTCATCGTTTCGGGCATGACGATGACGACCTTCAGCCGAAGCATCGCGCCTAACATCGCCAGCGCAATTCCCGTATTTCCGCTGGTCGCTTCGATCAGCGTGTTCGCCTGTGAAATCTCCCCGCGTTCCATCGCCCCTTTGAGCATGGCATATACGGCGCGATCCTTCACGCTGCCGCCGGGATTATATTTTTCCAATTTTACATATACGTTGCTTTCGCCGACTTGTAAAAGCGGCGTATTTCCGATCAAATCGATTGCATTCATCTGTATTCTTTCCTCCTCTTTCGCTATCGTCTTTTCACCTCGCCAGCCAACATCGTGCGAAAAACAGGAATGTGCCGCGTCCGTCATCGTGATTTCTACGATATTTACATACCATCTGCCATTCCTCCTCACCGTTTTCTACATTATGCCACAAATCGATTGAAAATGACATTTATTTGATTCAAAAATAATGAAAAAAAATTACAAATCTTCCGAAAGTTCTTTTAATTCTCTTACATTTCTCCATTTTTCCATAAAAATCACATGTTCTGCCATTCTTTTTCAATCCTTCACACAATTTAACATGAATCTATGATAATTAAACGTGTGCTTTCACCTATACTATAAGTGAGCTTGAAAGAGAGCTCAATTCTTCATAATCAATTTTCCCTTTCTTTTTAACTAAGCATAATGTTTGGACAAAGGCAGCGCTCCCCTCGCTGCTTTTGTTCGTTTTAGGGGGTTCCCTGACCTCTCTTTTGCCGGTTGTACTCCCAGCGCCATCCGCGGTACAGCCAGTGATCTATCCGCATGCGTCAAGCGGCACCCGTTCGCAATCATTCAGCCGTATCCGCCTTGCCATCAGCGAAAACCACCGTACCCATAAACAGATCTCTTTCCAACGCTTTCTTTGCGTTATTGCTGACGCCCTGTACAACGCTGCGCCGCGTTTTCTTGAGGTTCGTTTTTCGTATAGGAAAACCAGAGATTCCATGGATACCAAGGAAAGCCAAAAAAGCGGTTGGTGGTCCAATAATCTCTGGTCTTTTCTTTTTATGGACTGCTGTTTACACCATAAACTGCAGGAAATACACGATCTGGCGGCGCCACCACGGCCAGTCGTGGTTGACGTCATAGCCCCAGAAATCAATCCAAGCATCGATACCCTTGCGAGTGCATACATCCTGCATGCGGTGCATGTGATCGATCATCTGTTCCTCCCATGCGCCCTGTCCGCAGCAAAGGATGATCTCACTCTCGTTATACATCCGGATATAAGGATGATCTAACGGCATATTCTGCAAGAAATTCAGCGGTGAATTTGCATAAGTGAGATCGTCGTGATAATCATGGAAGAAGTAATCGCTTTGGAATAAGCCGCTCAAAGAGAGCACCTTATCAAAGAGATCCGGACGCCGCATCATGGTGTTGACCGCATGGTAGCCGCCCATGCTCGCACCGCACGTCATCAGCTTTCCGGCACGCAGCCCGCAGGAAGCCTCATTCATGTCGAGGATCAACGGTACCAGCTCTTCACAGATATAATGAAAATATGCCTCCTGCCGTTCAATGCGCCAGCGCGGGTCTCCGTATTGATTCGACCATGATTCCTCATCCACCGAATCACAGCAGAACACCTGAATCCGTCCCTCGTCGATGTATTCCGCCATCGCATCAATCATGCCAAATGCTTTCCAATCCCCGTGCTTGCCATCCTGCGGCGGAAACACGAGACACGGTTTACCGGCATGTCCATAGACGCTGATCTCCATATCGCGCCCTAAAAACCGGCTGTAATGTTTCCCATACTGCTCTTTCATGTTACTCTCCTCTCATCTCGTGGACAAAGGCCGCAAACGCGTGTGCGTCCGCTTCCCTCTCGAAGTTCGCCGTGTACATCTGATTGCCCATCGCATCCGAAATGGCCTGCGGCATTCGCTCCTGCATGACGATCTGTCCACCATAGCGCTCCATGATCTCCTCATGGCTGTGCACGTATGTGCGATTATCGCGGCGGGAGGCAAAGATGCAGGTATACGGCCGCGTCTTTGGCAGCTGAAAGTCCGTGTGATCCTTGGTGACCATATCCGCCCATATCGAATAAATATCGGCGTTGTTGGCGAAATTCATCATATCGGTCGTGTAGCCTCCCGGAGGACGCATGTTGACCTCTAAGCCGACATAATCCCCCTGCTTGCCGACGCCCGGCTGATCTTTCAGCAGCTGGAAAAACTCAAAGTGGAAGAAACGGCTGCCGCCCGGGAACGCTTTGACCGCCTTTTGTCCCAGCTCCCGCAGCTTTGGATCAATGCTTTGCGCGCTGTAATACACCAAGTGATCCTGCGTATTGACAATATCCATAATCGGCGTCGGGAAGATATGCGAGGTATCGAAGATGATCTCCTTTTCCCTGTTCATGATGCCGTCGTAGGAGATGATGATGCCGGGGATGAACTCCTCCATAATATATGGGATTTCCGGCAGCTGCTCATAAAAATCCGCCAGCTCCTGTGCATTGGAAATTCGATAGGTCTTGGAAGCGCCGACGCCCGCATCCGGTTTGACGATCACCGGATAGCCGACCTCTTCAATGAAGCGCTCCCCCTGTGCCAAGGTGCTCACCATGTGATAGCGGGCTGTGGGAATTCCCGCCTGCGCATAGTATTTCTTCATCTTGGATTTGCTGCGGATCTCCCAGACTTCCTCGCTTTGATAGCCGGTGGTGATATGGAAATCCGTGCGCAGTCTGGCATCCTGTGCCAGCCAATATTCATTATTTGATTCAATCCAGTCGATCTTTCCGTAACGAAATGAGAAATAGGCTACCGCGCGAAACATTTCGTCATAGTTTTCCATGTTGTTTACACGGTAGTATTCTTGTAATGACGTCTTCACATGTTCGTCTAAATCGTCGTATGGCGTATCTCCGATGCCAAGCACGCATACGCCTCTTTGCTTCAGCCGCTCACAGAAGTTCCAGTAGGTCTTTGGAAACTGCGGCGATACAAAGATAAAATTCATAAGCAACTCCCCTTCTCTGTATATATATTGAAATATATAGTTTGATTATAGCATATTTCTCTTCCCTTTGCGCAGGACATTTCCCTTGCCGTATAACAATATCGCCCGCCGTTTCCTTTTTTTTCGCCACAAGCGTACGCGCAGTTTCCTCTGTCAGCGCTTCGCTTGATTCCTTTATGTAAAGGCGCATAGGCTGACCATAGCTAGTCTTTGTTTTACACTGCTACATCGCAGAAACGCACAATGCTTCCCCGATAGGCTTGCTGATCTCCTTAAGCGATCTTTCAGCCGTCTAAGCGATGTGCCTCACTTTCCATAGCCCTCCCAAAACACTGGCGCCATACCTGTTCTCCCCTCCATGAGCCCGCGTCTCTCCCCTCTTGACACGAGTGAAACACACAGCGTCTACAGGGCTGCATCCTTCGCGGTTTGCGATAAAATACATTGTATTTCTCCCCTTTTGGGTATATGATTATACTGTTTGCAATTCAGGTGATAAAGGGAGAACACCTTAGGGGAATTTCATAAGCACACCCCCATCAGTCTCCTCGTCCACCGCAAAACAGCTTTGCGTTTTCTTAAAACGCGGAAACGGAGGTACTATGAACGAAAAAGAAAAGATGATCAATATAGCGGTCATCGCTCATGTCGATGCCGGAAAATCCACACTGGTCGACGCTTTCCTTCGCCAAAGCGACGTCTTTCGCTCCAATGAAGAGGTGATCGACTGTGTCATGGACAGCAATGACTTAGAGCGGGAACGCGGCATCACCATCTATTCCAAAAACTGTTCCGTCATCCACAAGGGCGTCAAGATCAATATCGTGGACACACCGGGACACGCTGATTTTTCCAGTGAGGTCGAGCGCATCATCAAGACGGTGGATACCGTCATCCTGTTAGTCGATTCCAGCGAGGGACCGATGCCGCAGACGCGTTTTGTCTTAAGCAAAGCGCTGGAATATGGCTTAAAGCCGATTCTGCTGATCAACAAGATCGATAAAAAAGATCAGCGGGCGCAGGAGGTTGTCGATGAGGTGTACGAGCTGTTTTTAGATCTCAACGCCAGCGACGAACAGCTGGACTTCCCGATTCTCTATGGCATTGCCCGTGAGGGAATCGTCCAATATGATCTGGATACGCCAAGCGACAGCATCGAGCCGCTGTTTGAAACGATCCTGCGCCATTGCGACCCTTATCCGGACTTGGATGAGGAGCCATTACAAATGCAGGTATCCGCACTGGCTTATGACGAGTATATCGGACGCTTAGGCATCGGACGCATCTTTCAAGGAACGCTGCGCGCCCAGCAGCCTGTCGCCCTGTGTGATGACAAAGGCAATGTGCGCAACAAGCAGACCTCGCAGATCTTCGTCTACAAAGGGCTGAAACGCGTCAGCGTCGAGGAAGCGCACAGCGGCGACATCGTCGTCGTGGCGGGCATCGCGGATATTTCCATCGGCGATACGCTGTGCGATAAGGAGCACGTGCTGCCAATGGAGAGCATCGCAATCGAGGAGCCGACGCTGAGCATGAACTTCCATGTCAACAAAAGCCCGTTTGCCGGACAAAGCGGCAAATATGTCACCTCCCGCAACCTCAAGGAACGCTTGGAGCGCGAGCTGGAGGTCAACGTCGGATTAAAGGTGGAAGCGACCGATTCAGCCGACTGCTTTAAGGTCAGCGGACGCGGTGAGCTGCACATTTCCGTATTGATCGAAAACATGCGCCGCGAAGGATATGAACTTGCCGTCTCCAAGCCGGAGGTCATTCTCCACAAGGATGAAAACGGCGTCAAGGTAGAGCCGATCGAGGAGGTCGTCGCCATCGTTCCCAGTGAATATGAAGGCACGGTCATCAACAAGCTGAACCTGCGAAAAGGACTGATGATGGATATGGAGGAGGAAAACGGCTATGCCCGTATCACCTACCACGCCCCTACCCGCGGTCTGTTAGGCTACCGCAACGAATTTATCAACGATACCCGCGGTGAGGGAACGCTGGTTCGCCGCATCGTCGGCTATGAGCCATACAAGGGAGAGATCCCGCAGCGCACCAACGGCGCGATGATCTCTACGGAAACCGGCACGGCCATGACTTACGCACTGTGGAATTTACAAGAGCGTGGCACCTTGTTCATCACCCCGCAGACAGAGGTATATGAGGGCATGATCATCGGCGTCAGCGCCAAGAATATCGATCTTGACGTCAATCCGCTGAAAAACAAGAAGCTCACCGCCATCCGCTCCAGCGGCAGAGACGAGGCGATGCTGCTGACGCCGCCGAAGATCTTCTCCCTGGAGGAGGCGCTGGAATTCATCAATGACGACGAGCTCGTCGAGGTGACGCCGGATGCGATCCGCCTGCGCAAAAAAGGGCTGACCGCCAATGACCGCCGCCAGCTCTACCGTGAGAAGATGAGCGCCCGCGAGGATTAACCAAGAATAACGAGACCCGAAACGCTGATGCTTCGGGTCTTTTTTAGCGAACGGATTTTCCCGTTCATCGTCATATTCGTAATGCCGTATGCCTCGGGTGTTCTCAACTATCCATTCATCACGCAAGCAGCCATTAAAAAAATCCCGCATTGCATGCAGGATGATTGTATCATTATGACTTCGCATCAAAGCGGGTCGCACATTTCGGACATTTGATGGTGATGCTTCCCTTGCCCTTTGGCACCCGCAAGCGCTGATGGCAGTTCGGGCAATAATAATAACGGTAGCTCTTTCCATCGCGCACGCGCAGATAAAGGGTAGAAAACGTCCGGCGAAACGGAGCGCTCAGCTTCAAATATAACGCATTTTCCTTTCTTCTGGCATCATAGCGCTTAGAGAGAACGCGGGCATACATCCACACCAACAGCACGAATGCCGCCGCCGTGACGATCCAATTGCGCCAAAACAGCGAAATGACCAGCAAAACCGTAACGACGATTGAGAGAAAACGCCCCAGCTGATCGATGCCATAACGGCCGTATAAAAAACGGGAAAGGCTATAACGCAGCTTGTCCATAAATCTCATGTTTCCAACTTCCCTTCCGTATGTTCCTCATTATAGCATTCCTGATTTAAAAAATCCGGAAAACCCACCATTTCACACAACAATCCTTCATTTACCCCTCATTGGGACGCATCCGCAGATATTTGCCGAATTTGAGCTTGGCGAATCCCAGCCAGATCCGATAGGCTCCCTGATAAAGCAGCGGCAGCCCCTTCAGCGATAAAGCGGGCAGCGGATAAGCGGCGCCCTGCGAGCGCTTAACAAAGACGAGCATCGTGTAGATGATCAGCATATCCGTGTTGAAATAATTGCGCTGATTGCTGAAAGAGACGTCGGGAAACGCTTTTCGCAGCTGTGCTTCCTGATATTCAAAGGCGTTTCGCATCTCCATCACGATCGCCATGTCTAATGCGAGCAGACCGTCCTTGTTCATAATCGAGCCTCTGCGCTGTACATAGTGATAAAAGCGTCCGGGGATGCTGACGATGCGCTTGGCTTTCAGAAAGGTGCGATAGGTCGTGTAAACGTCTTCAAAGCGGCCGTCGGGATAAGCGATCCCCTCAAACAGCGAAGCGTGATACAGCTTGCCCCATGCAAAGTTATTGACCGTATCGTTTTCTAACAGCGCCAACAGCGCCTCTCTCTTTTCCCACACCCGCCGCGGAGCGTTTTTGCGGGGTACGCGCACATGGCGATAATCCATGTAGTACGAGGCAATCACCAGATCCGCCCCCTCGTGATGAACAACGTCCATCATGCGCTCTACCATATCGCTTTCTATGTAATCATCGCTGTCCACAAACAGATAGTAGGCTCCCTTTGCATGGCGCATGGCAAAGTTGCGCGTTGCACCCAAACCCTCGTTTTCCTTGCGGAAATAGCGAATCTGCGGATAACGCTTTGCATAGCGCTCACAGATCGCATCGCTGCCATCCTTGGATCCGTCGCTGACGACCACGATCTCTATATGCGCATACGTCTGTGCGATCAAAGAGCGCAGGCAGCGCTCCACAAAGTCCTCCACGTTGTAAACGGGAACGATGATGCTGACAAGATCTTTTTCCATTTCTTAAATCCCCCTGCATAAAACGCGCACCAACCGCTGTAACAAACGGTCAAACACGAAGAGTAAGATGATGATCCAGCCGGTCCATGCCAGCACGGCGACCAGATCGAGATTCACACGGGCAAGCTGCATCTGACGGCCAATGCCTTGAGAAACCTGCCCTAAAATTTCTGCCATCACCCCTACCTTCAATGACAGCGATATGCCACTACAGCTAGCAGCGCTGATCGCAGGACGAAGCAAAGGCAGATACACCCGCCCAACAGCCTCCCATCGGCGCTTGGGATACACGCGTAAGACGTTGAGATATGTTCGATCGATCTCCTTAAGCGCCTCAAACAGCGTCTGATAAATCATCGGAAACAGGATGAAGAAGCTGATGAGGATGGAGCTGATGCTGCGCGGACACCAATACAAGATTAAAACGATCACCGAGATGTTGGGGATGCTGCGCATCAGCAGCAGTACGGGGGCAAACAGCTCACGCAGCCATTCTTGTTTCCAGCTGGCTGCCGCCAAAAGCCCCGCAAGCAGAAACGCCGCCAGCAAACCGATCAGCGAGCGAAGCAATGTCGCGCCCACCGCCGTATAAAACAACTGTTTGAAAGGAAGCGCCAGCATGGCGCAGAAAACCTCATAGGGAGAGGGGAGGATAAAGGAGTAATCGATCTGCATGCTCATTCCCTGCCAAAGGATCAACAATGCCCCAACGCTGATCAGCGCCGTCTTTTTTTTGATCTTCAAGCCTATCCCCTCCTTGTTGTCAGCTGTTATTATATAGCAGAAGTATCCGGCTGTGCAACCATCTCTCCATTCACCGTGCGCACCCCTTGTTCTCCGCGAAGATACGCGCGCATCCCCTTTTCATCCAATAGGATCGGCATGCGGTCATGAATCAAAGCCAAGTGTCCCTGCGCCGCCATCGTCAGCACGCAGACCTCTTTCTCCTCGTTATAAATCGCAGCCAGATAAATCCGTGAGCAATGGGGATGGGCGATGCGCATCCGCTGTTTCCCTCGCTCTTGCTGCTGCCATTCATAATAACAGTTACAGGGCAGCACACAGCGGCAGCGCGCATAGGGGCGAAACAACGGGCGTTCTCCCAGCGTTTCCAAACGGGCGTTGATGACGCGCCGCTTTCGAAAGGTGAATCCCCAGCTTCCTGCAAACGCTTCGATGACTCCCTGTCGCTGATAAAAGGCCAATACCGGCTGAGCGGGAAAGACTTCGCCGCTGGCATGCTGGCAGATCACCGCTAACAGCTGATGGGAAATCGCGGGATCATTCGCCATCGGCGTATAAAGCAGCTGATAACGTCCGCACATGTCAATGCTCCTGTGAAGCGGCTACGCTTTGACAGTCGTTTTCCAGCTCTTTGACCCAATCATCCCTCATTCCCAGCGCCGCCGCCCGCTGTAAATGAGGAATTGCCATCGCCGCTTGATCCATCTGATACAGGCACCAGCCCTGCATCGCTTCACAATAGGCATCCGCTTCCAGTGCACATGCCGCCGCAAACTTGTCGATCGCCTGCTCATAGTGCCCCTCGACCACCAAATTCCAGCCGTACTCACGCAATACCCACGTATCCTGCGGATGTGCCTGATGGAGCTTCTCCAATACCGCCAGCGCCTCACTGTGACGGTTGGCACGCCCTAAATCATGCGCCAGCAAATACTCCATCTCCTCGCTGCATCCTTCCTCGCCGCATGCACGAAGGATCTCAATCGAACGCTCATACTGCTCATCATCGCTGTACACCTGCGCCGCCCAATAGCGCATCCAAGGCTCATCGCCATACAGCTCCATCCCCTGCGCTAACAGCTTGTAAAGCGTATGATGATCCTGCAAGAGCGCAGCTGTCTCAAACATCTCCTGATACAGCCAGCGGCGATCGTCATAGTTATCTAGCGCCCGCTCATAGTAGGCTAACGCCCGCTCATAACAAGCCTGCGCCTTTTCTTCCTCTCCCAAGCATTGCCACACCCTGCCCAAATATTGGTAGAGCATCGTATCATCGCGTCCCAAACGCTGGGCCTCTTGCAGCTTTTTTAATGCTTCCTGCGGCCTTGACAGCTCATAGAGGCAGATTCCGCTGTGTAACAGCACATCTCTGTGCAGTGCCTCATCATCGCCATCCGTCTTTTCGTAGAGTGCCAGCGCTTCTTCAAACTGCCCGCGTTTTTCCAGGGATTGCGCCATCATCAGCTGATCATAGGGCTCCTGAGTGAGAAGATAGGCCTTCTCATACATTTCATAGGATTCCTCATAGCGATTCATATTCATCAATAGATCCCCGCACTCCTCCAGATAACCACAGTGATCCGGAATCTCCAGCAGTACATTTTGCAGCTCCTCCAGCGCTTGCGAAAGATGATCTTGTCCCTGATAAGAAAGATAGAGCTCATAGTGCAGCCACGGTTCATCAAAGCCGATCTCCAGCGCCTGTAAAAGACAGCCCTGCGCCTGTGCATACTCCATGCAGCGATTATAGGTATAGCCCAGCTGTGCGAGCATCCAGCCATCCTGATCAAACACGCGCAATCCGGTCAATAAACAGCTTTTTGCATTTTCATAATCGCGAAAATGGTTGTACAGCCAGCCCATGTTTGCGAAATAAAACGGATCCTCATAGGCATAGCCGCTGAATTTTTGCAAATAGGCATACGCCTCCTCATAGTTGCCCGTATCAAAGATTCGATTGAACTCATCCTTAAAATTCATAAGCACCCTCCTTAAAACAAAACCGACGCCATCCATGAAGCGACGAGCAGCAAACCGGCCACAAAGCCCGCCGTTTTCCAGGCGTGACCACGAAACAAAATCGTAAAGCCCAGCCCGGCGTTGCAGCAAAGACCACAAAACAGAGAACCGGCAGAGATAAACCCATGCGTAAACAGCTCGCAGAGCAGCACGCTGGAAGCGCAGTTGGGGATGAAACCGATCAAAGCACAAAGCAAAGGCTGTAAGAATCCCAGCTCCTGCATGAAAACGGAGATCGCCTGTGCAGATACGCTCTCCATCACAAAGTTAAGCGCCAAAGAAAACAGAAAGATGTACGCGCCTACTGACAAAGTGCGAAACAGCGTTTCCTTCCAAATACCACCATCGTGATCATGCGTCTCATAATCAAAGGAGGTATGCCGATGAAAATGAAAGCGTGTCAGAAAGTCCACGGCATATCCCACCAGCATGCCGATGACAATTTTAGCGATAATCAGCTTCCAAAGCGTCCCCATGTTGGCAGGCTGCGCCAGCAGCATAGGGATCGCCTCATCGCTCGTCGCCAAAAAAACTGCCGTCAGCGTACCGATCGAAACTGAGGAATCCAAGTAAAGACATGCCGCCATCACGCTGAAGCCACATTGCGGGATTACTCCTAACAAAGCGCCTGCCGCAGGTCCCAACAAGGTATAGCGCTGCAACAGCCTGTGAAATCCAAGGGCATCCTTGTGCTCCATATACGTCAATATAAAATAGACAGCTATCAAAAACGGAAGAAGCCGTAAAGTATCTACAAAAGCATCCATGAAAAGCTCCATACAACACATCCTTTCAATCTCTCTCACGCACGTATTGGCGTTGGACGAGGACTCAATGCCCCTATTATAGCGTAAAGGCAGAAAAAAAGCGATCGAATAGGATCGCTTCGTTAAGGAAAGAGACCGGCAACGTGCTGTCTTCGCAGGGGCTTGCCCAACTATTGTCGCCGCTGGAATGCTTAACTTCTGTGTTCGGTATGAGTACAGGTGTCTCCACTCCGCCATCATCACCGGATCTCTTCCTTTGAGAGTTAACCTCTCAAAACCAAATAACAGCTCCTACATCTCCAGATCAAGTCCTCGACCGATTAGTATCAGTCAACTCCACATATCACTATGCTTCCATCCCTGACCTATCTACCTCGTCGTCTTCAAGGGGTCTTACTACTTTCGTATGGGAGATCTCATCTTGGAGTAGGCTTCGCGCTTAGATGCTTTCAGCGCTTATCCCTTCCCTGCTTAGCTACCCGGCCGTGCATCTGGCGATACAACCGGTACACCAGCGGCAGGTCCATCCCGGTCCTCTCGTACTAAGGACAGCTCTCCTCAAATCTCCTACGCCCACAACAGATAGGGACCGAACTGTCTCACGACGTTCTGAACCCAGCTCGCGTACCGCTTTAATGGGCGGACAGCCCAACCCTTGGAACCGAATCCAGCTCCAGGATGCGATGAGCCGACATCGAGGTGCCAAACCTCGCCGTCGATGTGAACTCTTGGGCGAGATCAGCCTGTTATCCCCAGGGTAGCTTTTATCCGTTGAGCGACGGCCCTTCCATTCGGCACCGCCGGATCACTAATCCCGACTTTCGTCCCTGTTCGAGTTGTTGCTCTCACAGTCAAGCACGCTTCTGCATTTGCACTCGCCGATTGATTTCCATCCAATCTGAGCGTACCTTTGGGCGCCTCCGTTACTCTTTGGGAGGCGACCGCCCCAGTCAAACTGCCCACCTGACACTCTCCCCATACCCGTACAGGGCACTAGGTTAGAACTCCGATCAAACAAGAGTGGTATCCCAACGTCGACTCCTCCTACACTGGCGTGCAGGTCTCTCAGTCTCCCACCTATCCTGTACATGCTTCATCAAAATTCAATATCAGGCTACAGTAAAGCTCCATGGGGTCTTTCCGTCTAGTTGCGGGTAACCTGCATTTTCACAGGTACTAAGATTTCACCGAGTCTGCTGCCGAGACAGCGCCCAAATCGTTACGCCTTTCGTGCGGGTCAGAACTTACCTGACAAGGAATTTCGCTACCTTAGGACCGTTATAGTTACGGCCGCCGTTCACCGGGGCTTCGGTTCATTGCTTCATCTTTCGATTAACAACTCCCCTTAACCTTCCGGCACCGGGCAGGCGTCACCCCCTATACTTCGTCTTGCGACTTCGCAGAGAGCTGTGTTTTAGTTAAACAGTCGCTTGGGCCTCTTCGCTGCGGCTCTTTCTCAAGAGCACTCCTTCTCGCGAACTTACGGAGTCTTTTTGCCGAGTTCCTTGGCAACAGTTCTCTCGCTCACCTTAGGATCCTCTCCTTGCCCACCTGTGTCGGTTTTGGTACGGGCCGCATAAAGATTATCGCTAGAAGCTTTTCTTGGAAGCTGGCCTCATATGCTTCGCTACTTGCCGAAACGTTCGCTTACCTATCACGCTCTGCATCCCGTGCACGCATTTCACTTTGCACCTGCTGCTTCGCTTCGCCCTAAATCCATTCATAGGGTCATACTAGCCTTCTCCGTCACTCCATCACTCTTTATACGGGTACAGGAATATCTGCCTGTTTTCCATCCACTACGCCTTTCGGCCTCGCGTTAGGTCCCGACTTACCCGGGGCGGACGAACCTTCCCCCGGAATCCTTGGGCTTTCGGTGTGCAGGATTCTCACCTGCATCTCGCTACTCACACCGGCATTCTCACTTCCATGCTCTCCACCATTCCTTGCAGTATGGCTTCCCCGTGCATGCAACGCTCCCCTACCACTTATCCTTTAGATAAATCCGCAGCTTCGGTAGTATGCTTAGCCCCGGTACATTTTCGGCGCAGGGTCACTCGACTAGTGAGCTGTTACGCACTCTTTCAAGGATGGCTGCTTCTGAGCCAACCTCCTAGTTGTCTGTGCATCCCCACATCCTTTTCCACTTAGCATACATTTTGGGACCTTAACTGGCGGTCTGGGCTGTTTCCCTCTTGACCATGGACCTTATCACCCACAGTCTGACTGCCGGATATTTCCCTTATGGCATTCGCAGTTTGATTATACTCAGTACACCGGGATGGCGCCATCGTACATTCAGTGCTCTACCTCCATAAGTCTTCCTCCGACGCTAGCCCTAAAGCTATTTCGGGGAGAACCAGCTATCTCCGGGTTCGATTGGAATTTCTCCCCTAGCCACAACTCATCCGCCAACTTTTCAACGGTGGTCGGTTCGGTCCTCCATTCAGTTTCACCTGAACTTCAACCTGGTCATGGCTAGATCACCCGGTTTCGGGTCTACGATGACCTACTTTCGCCCTGTTCAGACTCGCTTTCGCTTCGGCTCCGCGTCTCCCGCTTAACCTCGCACTTCATCGTAACTCGCCGGTTCATTCTACAAAAGGCACGCCATCACCCTTTAACGGGCTCTGACTTCTTGTAGGCATACGGTTTCAGGTTCTCTTTCACTCCGCTCCCGCGGTTCTTTTCACCTTTCCCTCACGGTACTCGTTCACTATCGCTCACTTGGTAATATTTAGCCTTGACGGATGGTCCCGCCTGCTTCCGACTAGATTCCTCGTGTCTCGCCGTACTCAGGATCCCACTTCGCTTCTCTCAGGCTTCGCTTACGGGACTCTCACCCTCTTCGGTATGCCTTCCCATGCATTTCTGCTGCCTTCAATCTTGCTACTTACGTGGTCCTTCAACCCCTGCCCTAAGGCAGGTTTGGGCTCCTCCCCTTTCGCTCGCCGCTACTTAGGGAATCACTGTTGTTTTCTTTTCCTCCGGGTACTTAGATGTTTCAGTTCCCCGGGTTCCTCCCTCACATCCTATGTGTTCAGATGTGGGTGACATCCTATGACAGATGCCGGGTTCCCCCATTCGGATATCGACGGATCTTTGCGTCCTTACCGCTCCCCGTCGCGTTTCGCCGTTCGGTGCGTCCTTCTTCAGTTCCAAGTGGCCAGGCATTCGCCGTACGCCCTTCCTTACTTGATCTTTCTTTTCGTGTTTTCCGAGATTTCTTCTTCTGTTTAACACTCAGTGTCTTCCTACAACTTTTCGTTATAGACCTTCTGTTATGTCTTTGCTGTTATTCGGTTTTCAAAGATCAACTTCTGAGAGGTTCACCTCTCAAAACCAAACAGGAAACTTTTTCTCTTTCTCCTTAGAAAGGAGGTGATCCATCCCCACGTTCCCGTAGGGATACCTTGTTACGACTTAACCCCAGTCATCAGCTCTACCTTCGACGGCTCACTCCTTTCGGTTGTGCCACCGGCTTCGGGTATCTCCGACTCCCATGGTTTGACGGGCGGTGTGTACAAGGCCCGAGAACGTATTCACCGCGACATGCTGATTCGCGATTACTAGCGATTCCAACTTCATGAAGTCGAGTTGCAGACTTCAATCCGAACTGGGACGGCCTTTCTGAGATTCGCTTGCATTCACATGCTCGCCGCTCTTTGTAGCCGCCATTGTAGTACGTGTGTAGCCCAGATCATAAGGGGCATGATGATTTGACGTCATCCCCACCTTCCTCCGGTTTGTCACCGGCAGTCTCGCATGAGTCCCTAACTTAATATTGGTAACATGCGACAAGGGTTGCGCTCGTTGCGGGACTTAACCCAACATCTCACGACACGAGCTGACGACAACCATGCACCACCTGTCTCCCTGTTAACCTCTAACATATCTCTATGCCTTCGCAGGGGATGTCAAGACCTGGTAAGGTTCTTCGCGTTGCTTCGAATTAAACCACATACTCCACCGCTTGTGCGGGCCCCCGTCAATTCCTTTGAGTTTCACACTTGCGTGCATACTCCCCAGGCGGAGGACTTATTGCGTTAACTGCAGCACTGAGTTCCCCCAACACTTAGTCCTCATCGTTTACGGCGTGGACTACTAGGGTATCTAATCCTATTTGCTCCCCACGCTTTCGTGCTTCAGTGTCAGTTGCAGGCCAGGCGACCGCCTTCGCCACCGGTGTTCCTCCATATATCTACGCATTTTACCGCTACACATGGAATTCCGTCGCCCTCTCCTGCTCTCTAGCTCGACAGTTTCCAGAGCCAACAGCGGTTGAGCCGCTCCCTTTTACTCCAGACTTATCGTGCCACCTACGCACCCTTTACGCCCAATCATTCCGGATAACGCTCGCCACCTACGTATTACCGCGGCTGCTGGCACGTAGTTAGCCGTGGCTTTCTGGTAAGATACCATCACTCGCATATCATTCCCTATATGCGCCTTTTTTCTCTTACAACAGAGCTTTACGATCCGAAGACCTTCTTCACTCACGCGGCATTGCTCGTTCAGGGTTTCCCCCATTGACGAAAATTCCCTACTGCTGCCTCCCGTAGGAGTTTGGGCCGTGTCTCAGTCCCAATGTGGCCGTGCACCCTCTCAGGCCGGCTACGCATCATCGCCTTGGTCAGCCGTTACCTCACCAACTAGCTAATGCGCCGCAGGTCCATCCAGCTCCAGAGCCTTGGCTCTTTTCATGAAGTTGAGATGCCTCTTCTTCACCTATCCGGTCTTAGCTGTCGTTTCCAACCGTTATCCCGGTGATCTGGGCAGGTTCCCTACGTGTTACTCACCCGTTCGCCACTGAGATTACTTCAAAAGCAAGCTTCCTCAATAATCTCCGTTCGACTTGCATGTATTAGGCATGCCGCCAGCGTTCATCCTGAGCCAGGATCAAACTCTCCATTTGTTTGTCTGTCTCTTTTTCTAAACACTGTCTCTTTTCTCTACAGCGTCTTTTCTTTACTTATCCGGACTTCTTGTCCTTCTTTTTTGAATTGACGTTTCCTGTTTGGTTTTCAAAGATCAACCGCACTGCTTTCGCTGTGTGCTTCGTTATATTACCACTTCCTTTTTCACCTGTCAATCCTTTTTTCTCTTTTCTTTTCCTTTTTTCGCCTCGCGTTCTCTTATTTCCAGCTGCTGCCCCATCATTCACCCATATTCCCTTTCCGATCAGCTATCTCTGCACCCTCTGACTCCCTTGCAAACAATCGCCCCCCTTATTTATCCACACGCTCCTTTCCATACTGCCCCATCGGCATAACGACAGATTGCAATCCATAAAACACCCGCTTCTCTGACAACGCTGCCTCCCGCCTCTCTCCCGCATGCAATAGCCTCAGAAGACGATAGCTCTATCAATCGTGCAAAATCCGCTGTCAAACCCCAAAGTGAAAATGAAAAGACAGCACCCTTTCTGTCTTTGAAAGCAGCCTATCTTCACCGCATCCCTATACAGGTCCAGCCGCCATTTTGGCCTGTTGACAAACTATATAATATGTCAACCATAAAAATGATTCTGAAAAATGAAGATGATAAATCCTTCATCAGCAAATTTTAAGAGTGGCTTGCGATTGTCTTTTTTACCGGAAGATAAAAAGGCCGCTGATAAAGACGCTCTTTGAGCAGACTTTGTCAACGGCCTATAGCGGCATCATGCCGCCTTTCGTCCATCGGCTTTGTTTTTTTATCTATGCGTAATTCGCTGATTGCGCATCACACTCATGCGGGGCGCTTCTTTTTCAGCTCCTGCAATTCATCGCTGACGATTTCATGCTGACGGCGATAGCCCGCTAACTTCTCCCGCTCGCTTTCCACCTTGGCCGCCGGCGCTTTCTTTACGAAATTCTCGTTGCGCAGCATGCCCTCGCCGCGGCGGATTTCCTGAAGCAGCCGCTGTACCTCTTTTTCCAGCTTAGCGATCTCCTCATCCAGATCGACGACCGCCGCTAACGGTGTAGACAGCGTTCCGCCTAAAATCGGACGTGTCGCCACTTCCGCATCGTCAATGCGTTCGATACACTCGGCGTGGCACATCTTCTGCAAAATCGCCGCAATGCTCTCGCTGATCTGCTTTGCTTCTCCGCGCTCATCCTTCACGGCGACCTGAATCGAAGCGCTCGGCTTCAATCCGTAATCCGTTTTGATCTCGCGCACCGCGCTGATCATCGACAGCAGCTGACGGACATCATTCATCTCTTCCTCGCTCATGCAAACCTCAATCGGCTGCGGCCAGCTTTCCAGATTGATGCTCGCCTGCTCATGCGGCAGACTCAAATAGATCTCCTCCGTGACAAAAGGCATAAACGGATGCAGCATCTTCACGATTCCCTGCAGCACCGTCAACAGCACCGCGCGCGTCGCTCCCTTTACCTGTGCATCCTCACTTTGTAATCCGGCCTTGCTCAGCTCGATGTACCAGCTGCAAAAATCATCCCAGATAAAGCTGTAAAGCTCGTTGCCGACCAAAGCGAACTCATACTTTTCCATATTGGCAGACACGCTTGCCAACACCTCGTTGAAACGTTTGAGAATCCACTTATCCGTGATGGAAGCATGGTGCAGATCCTCCACGCGCAGCGTTTCGTCTAACTGCATCTGTACAAAGCGCGCCGCATTCCAAATCTTATTGATGAAATTCCAGCCGGCTTCAATCTTCTTAGCGCTGAAACGCAGATCCTGTCCCGGGGTGGAATTGGTCGTCAAAAAGAAGCGCAGTGCATCGACTCCGTAGGTTTCGATGACGTCCATCGGATCGATGCCGTTGCCAAGCGACTTTGACATCTTGCGTCCCTGCTCATCACGCACCAAGCCGTGAATCAGCACATCCTTAAACGGACGGCTCTTCATGCAATAACGCGACTGAAACGCCATACGCGCTACCCAGAAAAAGATGATGTCATAGCCGGTCACCAGCACATCGTTAGGGAAATAACGTTTGAGGTCTTCGCTGTCATCCGGCCAGCCCAGTGTGGAAAACGGCCACAGCGCGCTGGAAAACCACGTATCGAGCACATCCTCGTCCTGTACCCAGTTTTCAACATCCTTCGGCGCTTCCTCACCGACGTAGACCTCACCGCTCTCCTTGTGATACCACGCCGGAATGCGATGTCCCCACCACAGCTGACGGGAGATGCACCAGTCCTCGATATTCTCCAGCCACTGCTGGAACGTCTTTTCAAAGCGTTTAGGATAGAAATGAATCTTCTCCTCTTCGTTTTGCTGGTGTGCCAGCACCTCATCGGCCAACGGTTTCATCTTGACAAACCACTGCTTGGAGAGATAAGGCTCTACGATCACACCGGTGCGCTCCGAGTGTCCGACCTGATGCAGATGCTTTTCGATGTGGTCGACGACGCCCGCTGCCTCGAAGTCGGCAACCAACGCCTTGCGGCACTCGAAACGATCCATGCCCGCATACTTGCCGCACAGCTCATTCATCGTCGCATCCGGATTCATGCAGATCGGCATCGGCAGATGGTATTTCTTCGCCAGCAGAAAATCGTTAGGGTCGTGGGCAGGGGTACATTTCATCACCGCCGTACCAAACGACATATCAATGTAGTCATCCGCCATAATCGGCAATGCTTCCCCGTTTGCCGGGTTGATCGCATGCATGCCGATGATTCCCTGATAGCGCTCATCCTGCGGGTGTACAAAGATCGCCTGATCGGCGAACATCGTTTCCGGACGGGTAGTGGCGATCACCAGCTCCTGTCCGTTTTCAACGATCCGATATTTGAAGTAATACATCGCGCCTTCGATCTCTTTATGTACAACCTCGATGTTGGACAGCGCCGTCATCGCCTGCGGATCCCAGTTGATGATGCGCTCCCCCTGATAGATCAGCCCTTCGTGATACAGATCGCTGAACACCTTGCGCACCGCCTTGGAAAGCCCTTCGTCTAGCGTGAAGCGCTCACGTGAGTAATCGAGCGATAAGCCCAGCTTCGCCCACTGCTTGCGGATGGTCGCCGCATACTCCTCTTTCCATGCCCATGCGTGTTCTAAAAACTTTTCGCGTCCGATGTCATAACGGGAGATTCCCTGCTCCTTTAAGCGGGCGTCCACCTTGGCCTGTGTGGCGATACCGGCGTGATCCATCCCGGCCAGCCACAGCATGTCATAGCCTTGCAGACGCTTATAGCGGGCGAGAATATCTTGCAGCGTCGTATCCCACGCATGTCCCAGATGCAGCTTTCCGGTGACATTCGGCGGGGGAATTACGATGCAGAAAGGGTCCTTGCTCTTGTCCCCGGCGGTAAAATATCCTTCCTTCAGCCACTGATCATAATAGGTTGCCTCCACCTGATGATGGTCGTATTTGGCTGCCAGCTGTTTTGTCATAGCGATTCCTCCAATTCTCTCTCATCAACGAATACAGAGCCAACGCATGAGACCTGCCATCGCCCAGCACCGCCCGCTTTGCCAGCTGCCCTTCCCTTTGAAAACGGAAACGATGCAGCAAAGCGATGCTGGCAGTGTTGTTCACGGCACACAAGGCGTTCATGCGATGCAGCCCCAGCGTTTCAAATCCATAGTCCAGCATGCAGGCAAGCGCCTCGCTCATATACCCCTGCCCCTGCCAATGCGGATGCAGCACATAACCGATTTCCATCGTATGCACACTGCTGGGGTGGTGAAGATCGATCGTGCCGATCAATCGTTCACTCTGTTTTTCCACGATGACAAAGGGTGCAGGCTGAGAAGTTTGCGCACATGCCTGCAGACAGGCGGCGATGCCGGAAAGGGTTTCCTCCACGTCGACATGGCGGGGAAAGCGCAGCCAGCGAACGACGCTTGGATGGCGGTAGATCTCATAGAGATCACAGGCGTCCTCCAGCGTCAGCATACGTAAATACAGCCGCTCGCTTTCCAATTCCATACGCTACCTCCCCTAACAAAAAAAGCGCCGCTAAAGGACGCTTTCCGTGGTACCACCTTTATTCGCATGCATCAACATGCCTTCCTTCACTAACGCTGTGCCTGCGTTCTTCCCTACCGTTTCGGGAAGACTGCTCCCAGACGACCTTCACGACAAGCGAACATTCCCTCTCAGCCATCGGGAACTCTCTTTGGAACGCTTTGCCGTTACTCCTTCTGTTCTCTGCATTTGACTATTCCACTTCATTTTAAACAAATCGTCAAAGGATGTCAATATCTATTCCATGATTGGATCGTTCGATCCTGCAGCTGTTATACACCGCGCTTTTCACTTTTGTTAGCCGCCATTGACCGATCATCCGGTTCACAAACGGCCTCTATGGTAAAATCACCAGCGTCTTTTCGATGATCTCGCGGTTATGGTTACAGGCTTGCAATCGCTGCTCATCGACCTCGTAACGGCGGGCGATCGCGGCATAGGTATCGTTGGGCTTGGCAACGACTAACCGACACGTCGTATAGGTCGTCTCCTCCTGTGCAAACAGATCGTCAAAGCAATCATCCAGCAGGCTGAGGGTGTCCTCCCCTTCTTCCTGTGTTTCCTCCTCTGCCTCTTCTTTCACCGTGTCATCGTGATCGCAGGGCTGTGCCTGTTCATCTGACAATGCTTCTTGTGTTTCTTCTTTCAAGCCGTGGATCTGCAGCTCGATTTCCAGCTGCAATGTTTGCTCCCTCGCCTGTGGCACGACTTCGCCGATGGCAATGTAGAAATCTTCTTGTGACAGCTTTTGCGCAGGCGCGAGAACGTCCATGTCGATCATCTCACGAATCGTCTGTTCTTTCCCGGTTTCATCCAGATAGCTGCCCAGCACATACAGCGGACCGATCGCACGGATGCCCTCCTCCTCTTTTTTATATTGCAGTCCCTCGCGGATGCTGACGCGCTGCAGCCGGGCTATCGGCTGTGCCAGCGACAGTTCCTTTTCAATCCTCATCGTTTTCATGTGTTCGCCTCCATTTGCATCTATATGCGCTCCCTGGTAAAAAAAGACATGCGATTGCGCTGAATTGCTCTCACCCCCTTTCAAAAATGTGTTATGATAGTGGCGTACGTTTTTACGTTTTGAAGGAGAACAAAGCATGATAAAGATTACCAAGACAAGTGTGATGAACATGGAAAACGCGATCCGCGGTGCCCGCAACCCGATGAACAGCTGGAATCGGATGGACAGCTATTATGATGCGCAGGGCAACTACGTTTTAGGGGAAAATGATCTCAATTTAGCCAAGCGCCTAGTCCGTGCCGGCAGCGATCACCGCAAGTTTGTGCGTCAGATTTTCGTATCGGTCGATTTCGACGCGCCGCTTTACTGGTGGAAGGAGTATGATACATACAAGATCGCAACGGTTGCCAACTCCACCTCCACGATGCACAAGATCGCCGCAAAGCCTTTTGCGCTGGAGGACTTTTCTCACGAGCACATGAACGAGGCGGCGCTTTCCTCATTGCAGGCGACGATTGCTGTATTGGAGGAGCTGCGTCAAAGCTATTTACAGACAAAGGACAAGCAGACGTGGTACAGCATGATTCAGCTGCTGCCGACTAGCTATCATCAGCTGCGCACCTGCACCTTTAATTACGAGACACTCATCAACATCTACCACGCCCGCAAAAATCACAAGCTGCAGGAATGGCATGCCGTCTGCGAATGGATCGAAACGCTGCCTTATGCTGCTGAGCTGATCACGATGAAGGATATGGAAAACGCGTAAGCGTCAGGGGATAAGAAAGAAGGGGCAAGCTTCATGAGTATTACGCAAAAAATGGAACAGCTGAAAAAGAACCGCAGTGCGCGGATGCTGCTCTCTTTGGTGATGATCGTCTGTTCCTCACTGTTACAGACATATGTCATCCAAACGTTTATCAACCCGGCCAATCTGCTCTCTGCCGGATTTACCGGCGTCGCCATCCTGCTGGATCGCATCGCCAGTCTGTATGGGGGCGTCTTTCCGACTTCGATCGGCATCCTCGTATTGAACATCCCGGTCGCTTTGGCCTGCTATCGCTCGGTGGGAAAGCGTTTCACGCTTTACAGCTCCATGCAGTTTTGCCTGACTTCCTTTTTATTAGGAGTCATGCAATTTGAGCCGATGCTGGATGATGTCGTGCTCAACGTCGCCTTCGGCGGTTTCTTAAACGGCATGGCGATTACGCTGGCGCTGAAAGCCAACGGCTCCACCGGCGGGACGGATTTCATCTCGCTATATGTCTCCAACAAGATCCGCAAGTCGATCTGGAATGAGATCTTTCTGTTCAACGTGTTGATTCTGGTGATCTTCGGCGCGATCTTCGGCTGGGAATACGCCGGATATTCGATCGTCTTTCAGTTTATTTCCACCCGTACGATCTCGACGTTTCATCATCGCTATGAACAGATCACCATCGAAGCGACGACGCAGCATCCCGAAATGCTCAGCGATCATTATTTGGAGCACTTCCACCATGGAATGACTGTCATCGAAGGCTATGGCGCCTATCTGCACAAGCGTGTCTACATCTGCAAAACCGTCGTCTCCTCTTATGAGGCGCACGACGTCGTGCTGTGCCTGCGGGCAGCGGATCCCAACGTCATCATCAACACCTACCGCACCAGCAATTTCTACGGGCGTTTCTATCAAAAACCGATCGACGACATGTAGGCACTGTCATGTCAAAACACAGACATCTGCAAAAAAAATTGTGCATAAGCATCCCCGATCGCTAAGGGGATGGTGCGCCCGATCATCAAACGATTATCTAATCAATACAAAACGCAAGGGAGCAGCTGCGCTCCCTTTTCGTTATCTTCCCATCTTTGTTATCGAAGGAAATCATCTTCTCAAAATGTGTCCGCCTTTTCATGCCCACCGTTATCTGCGGGATGAAACGTACCCCAAGGAATACGAATCCCTCTGTTTCTGATATTCCCATCAATCAAGCGACAGGTACGTAACGATCGGTTCCCCGGCTGACGCTTTACCTGCTTTACACAGGCAATCATTGCTGCATGAGATCAAAACGACAGGCGTTCCATAACAAACACCTCACAGAGCTTGTGGACCAGAAAGCGTCAGGCAAAGCTGACGTCTGCTCAAAACGCTGACTAAAAAAGCGATACCGCTTCTTCAGTACCGCTTTGTTCTCGCTAAATATCACTGCCCGTTTACTTTTCAAAGTTACGATTCCTGCGAAGATGGCTGCTTCTCTTTTAAAATCGCAAAGATCGCCTGCCAGATCGCCTCGCTGCCCTCTTTGGTCTGTGAGGAATACGGAAACAGTTCTTCCCCCTCTTGCAATGCCAGCGCTTTGCGCAGCACGGCCAGCTGATGGGCGCGCTTGGTCTTTGGCACCTTGTCGATCTTCGTTGCGACGATGATGATAGGCAAGTGGAAATAGCGGATATACTCCAGCATCGTGTAGTCGTCTTCACTTGGCAGATGCCGCGCATCGACCAGGATCACCGCACCCTTTTTCTGAGAACGCTCGTTGAAGTATTCCTCCATCATACGGCCGAATTGCAGCAGCTGCTGCTTAGAGAGATTCGCATAGCCATAGCCGGGAACATCGACCAGCATCAGCGTATCGTCGAGATTAAAGAAGTTCAGCAGGCGCGTCTTGCCCGGCGTACTGCCGACGTAAGCCAGCTTCTTTCGATCGCACATCGCGTTGATAAAGCTGCTTTTGCCGACGTTGGATCGGCCGGCCAGCACGATCTCGGGCAGTTCGCTTTCCGGCCAGGAATGACGGTTAGGCGCAGAGATGACAAGCTCCGCCTTATGAAACTGCATGCGGGTGCACCAGCGCCACATCCAATACCTGCGCCACGCGTTCCACAGGTACAAACTCCATGGCTTCCTTGACCGTCTGCGGAATATCGTCGAGATCCTTGACATTTCCCTTTGGGATGATGACGGTGGAAATACCGCTGCGATGCGCCGCCAGCGACTTTTCTTTCAGCCCGCCGATCGGCAGCACGTTGCCCCGCAGCGTCACCTCGCCGGTCATCGCCACATCGCTGCGCACCGGAGTATCGCTGAGGCAGGACACCAGTGCCGTCGTCATCGTCACACCGGCGCTCGGACCGTCCTTTGGCACCGCACCCTCCGGTACGTGGATATGAATATCCGTCTTTTCAAAGAGCTCGCTGTTGATTTTGAGCTTTTTCGCATTGGCGCGGATGTAGTCTAACGCAATCGATGCGCTCTCTTTCATCACATCGCCCAGCTGTCCGGTCAGCACCAGCTTGCCCTTGCCTTCAAATTTATTCACTTCGATTTGCAGCACATCGCCGCCAAAGGAAGTGTACGCCAAGCCTGTTACCGTACCGATCTGATTTTTACGTTCACGCTTGCCATAGTCCACTTTTTCGTTGCCCAGCCATTCGCGGATGAGCTTTTTCGTCAGACGGATGCTCTTCTTGTGATCCTTTAAGATCGCCAGCACGCTCTTGCGGCAGATCGTTGCGATCGTGCGCTCCAGCTGACGAACGCCGCTCTCTCTGGTGTAGTAGCGAATCATGTAGAGAATCATGTCCTCATCGATTTTCAGCTGACTCGCTTTCAAACCGTTTTCCGCCAGCTGCTTAGGCATCAGGTGGTTTTTTGCAATCTGCACCTTTTCCAGTTCTGTATAGGAGGACAGCTCGATGATCTCCAAGCGATCGCGCAGCGCTGCCGGAATGTTTTCCAGATAGTTTGCCGTCGCGATGAAAAGCACCTTGCTGAGATCATAAGGCTCCTCCAGATAATGGTCGGAGAACACGGAATTTTGCTCAGGGTCGAGCACCTCCAGCATCGCACTGGCCGGGTCGCCCTTGTAATCGCTCGCCATTTTATCGATCTCATCGATCAAAAAGACCGGATTCACCGTCTGCGCCTTTTTCATCGCCTGAATGAAGCGCCCCGGCATACTGCCTAAATAGGTGCGGCGGTGTCCGCGGATCTCGCTTTCATCCTTTACGCCGCCTAATGAAATCTTGACAAAGCGGCGGCCCAATGCACGGGCGACAGATTTTGCCAGCGAAGTCTTACCGACGCCCGGCGGCCCGACCAGACACAGGATCGGCGCTTTCAGGGAGTTCGTCATCTGCTTGACAGCCAGATACTCCAAGATGCGCTCCTTGACCTTCTCAAGTCCGTAATGATCACTGTCGAGGATTTCAGATGCTTTTTGCAGATCATCGTTATCCTCGCTCTCCTGCCACCATGGCAAGGCGACCAGCCAATCGATATAAGTCTTGATGACGCCGGTCTCCCCGCTGGCCGCAGGCAGCATCTCATAGCGGGAAAGCTCCTCGTTGATCTTATCTTTGATATTCTGCGGATATGGATTCTCCGCCAGCTTGCGGCGAATGGCCTCGACATCCTTCTCGGTATCGACAACATCGCCCAGCTCCTCCTTGATCGCCCGCATCTTTTCGCGCAGATAGTATTCCTTCTGCCCCTCTTCGATGCGTTCTTTCACCAGCTCGTTGATCTTGTTTTCGATCTCGCTCATCTGACGCTCGTTTTGAATCTCCTGAAGCACCAGCATCAGACGGTCGTTGATACCCAGCGTCTCTAAAAACGCCTGGCGTTTCTCCAATGAGAAAGGGAACATCTGTGCGATCTGATCGGAAAGCTGCTGCGCCGATACGCCCTTGGCTAGCTCTGCGACAACCTCTTTCGGCAGATGCGAGGACACTGCCTCCATCTCCTCAAACTGACGGGCGATCATGCGTACCAGCGTAATCTCTTCCATCTCATCCTGACGAATGTCTTTCAAGATGCGCACTCCGGCGATCTGCGTGCCGTTTTCCTCTTGCAGCGACGTCAGTTCACAGCGCTGCAAACCACGGAATTTCACCCGCAAATAGCCATCCAGACGGCGGATGTGGCGGATCTCGCACAGCGTACCGACACTGTACAGCTCTTCCAGCTTAGGGTCTTCCAGCGTCAGATCCTGCTGCGATACCAGCACGACCTGCCGTTCATAGAGCTGGCGTGCATCCTCCACGGCGCGGATTGATTTTTCTCTCCCCACGTCGATGATGATCTCCTGATTAGGAAAAACGATGACGCCTCTGGTGCACACTAACGGTGCTCTCATGATATTCTCCATCGGTTGCTCCATACCGATCACTCCTTTCATCGTCAAAAAAGACGCGCGCGCGTCTTTTTTTATTACTTACCTGCCGTTTCCTTGATAAGCTCTAACGCTTTGCGCTGACGTAAGTCATAAGAAACCGCATCGTTGGAGATCAGCTGCTTTACCTGCTCTAACGGCATGCCATACTGATCGGCAATACCCTGCAGCTCTGCCTCGATATCCTCATCGCTCACCTTGATCTCCTCAGCCTCGGCGATTGCCTCCAGCACCAGACGGACGTTGACTTTCTTTTCAGCGTCCTTGCGCATCTCGGCGCGGATGCTCTCCTCGCTTTGACCGCTGACTGCCGTAAACTGCTCCAGCGTGAAGCCCTGTCCGCTCAAGCGCTGCTTGAACTCGTTCACCATCTGATCTGTCTCGCTTTCGATCATCGCATCCGGGATTTCCACCTCGGCGTTCTCCACGATCTTTGTCAGCAGCTCGTTGGTGAAGTTCTCCTCGTTTTCGCGCTCTTTGCTCTCGGAGAGGTTCTTCTTCGTATAAGCACGGTAGTCTTCCAGCGTCTCTACATCCTTGATCTTCGCTTCCTTTACCAGCTCGTCGTTTGCTTCCGGAAGCACCTTCACCTTGATATCCTTCACAGTGACCTTAAACACTGCCGGCTGTCCGGCCAACTCCGCAGCTCCGTAGTTTTCCGGGAAAGTGACGTTGACATCCTTGCTCTCGCCCTTTTTCATGCCGATGAGCTGTTCCTCAAAGCCCGGAATGAACGAACCGGAACCGATCTCCAGCGGATAGTCCTCGCCCTTGCCGCCTTCAAATGCGACATCGTCCTTGAAGCCCTCGAAGTCGATCACAGCGGTATCACCGTTTTCCACAGTGCCTTCTTCTTTAAGCTCCATATCGGCATAGCGTTCCCGCAGACGTTCGACTTCCGCATCGATTTCCTTCTGCGTTACCCGCGTCGCTTTCTTCTTGATCGGAAGGTTCTTATACTCGCCCAGCTTGACCTCCGGCTTTACGGCACAGATAAACTTCATGATGACCTTTTCCTCGTTGATCTCGTCGATGCTCAGCGTCGGACGGGCAACCAGCCAAAGATCATGCTCCTCCACGCTGTCAGTGAGCACCTGATTGGCGATCTCATCCACGGCATCCATTAAGATATTCTGTACAGGTACCTGCTTTTTAATCAGCGCGACCGGCGCCTGTCCCTTGCGGAATCCCGGAATGTTGATATTTCTCTTGATTTTGTTGAAAGCTTTCTTCTGGGCACTCTTCCAAGCTTCCCCCTCGACAGTCGCAATCAGCTCTCCTGTTGATTTCTCTTTTAATTCCCATTTTGAACTCATGTTCATACCTCCTGCATCAAAGTTACCCAAATGAGCAATCATGCTTTTCTAATAATAATTCATAACCAGCTTCCGGCGCAAGGTTTTTTTCCTTTAAAAAAGCGTCAAACGCCTTTGGCATCTCATACGCCTCATATACGTAGCGCACAACAGCGATCGCCAAGGGGATACACTCCGTTTCATCTATATCCATCGGCAGCCGCAGATATGCCTCCTGCATCAGCGCTTCGACACACTGTGACAGAAAGGAAGGATTTTCACTCTCAAACCAGCTCCGCAGCTTATCGACACAGCGATGCAGCGCGTCGTTTTGCGCAGGCAGCGTCAAGGCGCAGGGAACGAAGGTAAACGATAAGCCATCTCGCTCCAGCGTGAACTCTTCGCTGACGTTTTGCTCGCAGAGCGCCTCGATCAAAAAGGCGTTCACCCAAGCGCTGCTCCCCTGTTTCATAGCTTCCCGCACCGCCGGCAGGTGATTACGAATATTACTCGATCGCAGCTGTTCAACCGCCTGAAGCTGCTCTTCAACAGAGCCCTTCAACAGCTCTTCGACATCGTGTACCTCACGCACAACCCCGCCGTGCAGGCGCAGCGTGCTGCGGCATTCGTTATACAGCGCAATGATCGTCTCCTCA
Source organism: Merdibacter sp. Marseille-QA0792 (assembly GCA_965119685.1). Lineage (GTDB taxonomy): Bacteria > Bacillota_I > Bacilli_A > Erysipelotrichales > Erysipelotrichaceae > Merdibacter. Next base: position 2,012,453 of record OZ221971.1, read on the forward strand.
AAGGGTTTTGGAATGTAGGGCATGCTTAGCTCCTCCTCCAAAAGCGCCTGTGCCTGAGCGTGATGACCCTGCGCCATCAGCGATCTGCATTGTTCGATGATCGTGTCATAATAGCTGTCCATCGATTCCTCCTAGCGACTAAACAAATAATAATATACCATACTACCAGCGTTTGCGCAATCCTTATTCTTCCTTTAAATCAGCCTTTAAATCAGGGGCACCAGGCGGATGAGCAGCATGTAGAGCAAGGTTGCCCCGCCGATGCTTAACAGCATGTTATGCCGCAGACGATGCAGCACCATCACCGCCCCCAAAGAGAGCAGTGCACAAAGCGATTCGCCAAAAGGAGCCGTGAAGCTGTTTCGCAGGCAGTAGACGATCAAGATGATGATGATCGAAGCGGGCAGGATCGTCCCCAGATAGCGGATGAAAGGCGGCAGCGCACGGCGGCGAAACAATACGAAGGGCAGCGCGCGGGTGACGATCGTCGTCAGCGAGGCGATCCCCACGATACACAGACTGTAAACAAAGGGACTCATGCTTTCCCTCCTTCCAACCATGGGCGCGCAAGGCAAAGTACGACGACCGTACTCACTAATGCCGGCAATAAAAAGCTTTCCGCCCCAAATACAAGCAGCGCGATGAGCGCACACACCAAGCCGATAAGCGCCGGCAGCCGATTGGCCGCATGCTCCATCTGCTCATAGAAGATGACGCCAAACAGCGCCGTCATCGCAAAGTCGATTCCGCTCAGATCAAAGGGAAGCACACTGCCAAACACCGCCCCCAAAAGCGAACCGGCAATCCAGTAAAGATGATCCAGGAGATGCAAGAAAAACAAATAGCGATCACTCGCCGCGTCAATGTCTTTCTGTGCGCATAACAGCGAATACGTTTCATCCGTCAGCGAGAACACCATATATGGATAGCAGCGCTTCATGCGGCGAAAGCGCTCGATGAAAGACAAACCGTAAAAAATGTGACGGCTGTTGACAAACAGCGAGGTCAAAAACACGCTGGCAAGCGGTGAGGCAGCCGCCAAAAACGGAATGAGCACAAACTGCAAGCTGCCCGCATACACCACCGTGGAGATGAGCAGCGCAAACCCGACGCCAAACCCCGCCTGCTGCAAAGAGATGCCGAAAGCAAAGCCGAGAAACACATATCCGCACAGGATCGGAATCGACGTCACAAAAGCCTTGCGCAGATCTGATACCATAACCATTCCCCTTTTCTGTATGCCTACTATTATAAAACATCTCCTTTTACAATCAATCCCCTTTGATAAAAAAGCGGCAGGCTCTTGACCTGCCGTCATATCTTATTTGGTAAAGATGATGCGCTCGCTGTGAAACATCCGCGCCAATACGGCAATCAGCACCAGCGAATAGCCAAGGCTGGAGATAATCGTGACAGCGGTATTGATCACGTCGAATTCAAAGGAGAAGATTGCGGCCATGCTCTGTACGCTGCCATAGAGCGGAATCAGATAAAGCAGCGTATTTTGCGCGGGATCGCCGAACATGCCCGTCACTCCGACAGCCATAGCGATCACCATCAGCGGCATGATGAGCGTCTGCGCTTCCTTGATGCTCTTAGCAAATGCGCTGATGATCGAGATGAGCGCAATCAGCAGCAAAACGGTGGACAAAACGACGAGTCCCAGCATCGCATAGTCGCCGAAGCTGTAAACGCCCATGGAGACATCCAGATTCCCCATCAGCTTAGGCATGGACAGCAATACGCCGATCGTTGAGGAAACTCCCGCCAGCAAGGCGATGATGGAGAGGGAGAAGATCTTTCCCAAAGCGAACTCGCTGCGGCGAATCGGCGTGACGAGGATCGTCGCAATCGTTCCGCGTTCCTTTTCGCCCGCAATCGATTCCGGCGCCACCGCCATACAGCCGGAGAACAGAAAGATCAAAATGAGCATCGGCATCAGTGACGCAAAGGTCATTCCTGCCAAATCCTTCGCATCGGCCAAGTCATAGCCGCTGCCGCCCCGGTTGATGTCAAACTTGTTAGCAATTCCCGTCTCATATTGATCGAGCATGGCGTTCATCAGATCAAACGCCTCGGAAGACTCCGTGTCTGCCGAATTATAATAGATTTCCACATTCGGCGCCGGCGTGCCCGCTGTCACGTCATACGCCGCCACCTGTGCGTCAAAATCCTGCGGGAACACCACCAAGAGATCGCTCTCCTGCTGTTGGATGGCGTTCATCGCATCAGCTTGCGACAAAGCGTCGATCTCATGGAAAGTAAAGGGCATCTCTGCATCGGCATCGCGCAGGCTCTGCGGCAAGGCGATCGCCTCGATCGTAAACCGATAGTCCTCGCTGACCGTAAACTGTGATCCCAGCGCATCGCCCATGAAGCTGTAAATGACGTAGATCATCAACCCCGGCAGCAGCAATGTCGACAGACAAAGCCGCTTGTCTTTGAAAAAGCGCGCCAGTTCTTTTTTCATCACCGGCCATATTCCTTTACCCATGCTGTTCACCTGCTACTTTCTGATAAATGTCAAAAAAGACGTCTTCTAAATTTTTCTCTTTCGTCAGCTCTGCCAATGGTTCACAGACGATCATTCTGCCATCGATGATGATGCCCACGCGATCGCACAGCTTTTCCACCAGCGAGAAGATGTGGGTGGAGACGATGACCGTGCGCCCTTGGCTGCGCAGCTCCATCAAGAAGTCGGTGACCGTTTTTGCGGTGAGCACATCGAGACCGTTGGTCGGTTCATCGAAGATGATTACGGAGGGATCGTGGAGGATAGAGATGACGATGCTGACCTTTTGCTTCATACCGGTAGAGAGGTTTGCCACCTTGACCTCGGCAAAATCGCTGATCCCAAAGCGCTCAAACAGCTCGCGGCGGCGCTGCTCGATCTGCTGCGCGCTCATCTGATGCAGTTCGCCGAAGAATTGAAACAGCTGATTTGGCGTAAAGAAATCCTCCAGCTTCAGCTCGCTTGTTAAAAAGCCGATCTTGCGGCGGACGAGCTTTGGCTGGGTGACAATGCTGGCGCCATCGATCCACGCATCTCCCGCATCGGGACGAATCAGCGTCGCCAGCATGCGCAGCGTTGTCGTCTTACCTGCGCCGTTAGGACCTAATAAGCCATAGATCTCTCCCTCATAAGCAGTAAAGGAGAGATGATCTACCGCTTTCTTTTTCTTATCGTGTGTCTTTTCGATTTTCTGCTGCCGCTTGGATAAGGTAAAGGTTTTACACAGATCCTGCACAGTCAGAATTTCTTTCTCATTCATATTGACCTCCTGTTTCCTAATGACTTTATCTTACCATGATATCCTCGCTTATCATACCCCCCCCCCCCCCCCCAGAATTTTTGTCAATCCTTTTCTACTCTTTTTCCTACCCTTGTGTGGGGAAGCATACGTTCCATGTAAAGAAAGGGCGCACGGCATCGCAAATCATTTCATGCGTCCTCCTCCTTTCAAAAAGGCGGCTTGCCTCTTATTAGATTTCCGGCATCACGTGCATGTTCTCGCTGATTCGCAAAAACGTCCGGCAGATCTTTCAACACGAATACGGTAAACAAAAAAAAGCCTGATCCAAAGAATGATGGTGTCCCCCGAAGATGTGATTGAGGTTGACATCATGGCATTCATTGACAAGGCTTTTCTTTTTGCATGGCGTCCACGAAGGGACTCGAACCCCTGACCGTGCGCTTAGAAGGCGCATGCTCTATCCAGCTGAGCTACGTGGACACGCTTAACTGCCTAACTATAATAGCAGAAAGCAGTCCGCATTTCAACCGTTTTCCCGTTTTTTCCCCATCCTTACGAATGCAAACTCCATCCGGTGCGATGGAAAACAAAACCGCATGCATGCCGACATAGCCCGCTGTGCGGATAACGAAAAAATCAGCCGGGAAGCTCACATCAGCGAAAAAAACGGCGTTTCGTTTTGGCCGGCGGCGTCAAAAAGACGATCTGCGCATCCACCTGCTCCTGTTCCAGCGTTAAAATCGCATAAGACGGCGGCCGTCCGTCACGGCTATATTTCAAAGAGCCGGGATTCAGCAGCGTAATGCCGTTGACCACGCGGACATCCGCCACATGCGTATGTCCATAGCAGACAATATCACAGCCATGCTCCCTCGCATATTCCAACATGCGCTCATCGCGTTTGCGGTAAGGAAACTGATGCGAATGGATAAGCAGGATGCGATGATCGCCAAAGGGCAACACGCACTGCTGAGGCAGATCGTAACCACAGTCGTTATTGCCCTGTACGATGATATAGCCCGGAAAGCTCTCTGCATCGTTTTCAAGATCTCCGCAATGCAGGAAAGCGTCCGCATCCGGGTGCTGTTCCATCAGATCATAAAGGAGCTCGTCTCTCCCATGCGAATCACTCGCTACGATTATTTTCATGTCATCACCAACTTTGCCTAGGTCTATCATACCAGAAATGACGGCGTGAGAAAAGGCAAAAGACGTCAGTTTTGTCAGTAAGGCTCAATGATGTTGTATTGAAGCTGTTCATTGGTGAGCAGTTGGGGGATCTCACAGCCGACGCTATCCTCCTCGCAGTGCAGGCGAACGCCCTCCACCTCAGAAAGCGCGCATAGCGAGAGCACCAGCTCATTGACATCATCCTCTTTTAAAGTCAGATCACTGGTAAAGATGCTTTGATCCAGCGTGAGATCGATGATCCCTTCCTGTGCGACCTCCACCTTTAGCGCATGCTCCTCCATCGTGGAAGCCAGCGTCCCGCTCGCAGAAAGATCCGCCATAACGGCCGCTGCCTGTGCGGCGAGGCTTTCATTGCTGGCGGCATCCACTCGCCGGCTGCGGGGGATCAGATAATGCGTACCCTCGATCTTCTTCGTTCCATATACTAACAGCGAGACACTGTCATGCAAAGTGGCGCTGGAAGTTTCAAAGTGGTTGATGCCGATGGCGCGTGTCAGCGGCTGCGTGATCGGCGTATTCGCCAAAGGCAGATTGGTGAGCGTCACACCATCCAGCTGCAAGACGACCTGTTCCACATCCGCAAACTGTGTCGCTCCCCAGACGATCGCCTCCAACAGCCGCAGCTCGTTTTCCGCATCATAGCTGAGGAAACGCTCATTGAAATTCAGCGTCGCACACCCTTCCTCCACCTGTATGGTATCGACCACATCTTCCTGTGTGAAAAAGCTCTCAAAGCCCGCTAAGGGCTGCTTGCCGCTGAGATACTCCAGCATGACCTCGATTTGATGACGGGAATCGTCATTCTCCTCGCAGGCGATGGCCAATGGGACAAGCAGGCGATCCTCATCCATGAGATAGACCTGTAAATACGCAGGGTCCGCTGCCTGCTGAATATGCAGCGAGCTATTTTGTTCACGGGGAAACAACCATATCAGCGAGAGGCAGGTACAGGCGCCGGCGATGGCAAAGCACAGCAGCTCGCGGCGATGTCTCCTCCATAAGTTACACTTCAAGCGATCACCTCTGTTACAGCCTATGATTTGCAGGATCAAAAAAGACATGGAATTGCCCGCAGACTCTGGGGATGCACCCCTTTCCGCCGGAAAGAGAACAAATAGCTACCCACACCGCAAAAAAACAGGGATGCACCGCTTGGTATCCCTGCTTTCCTCCTCTTAGCCTCTCTATATTCGCCTGCTTGCAAGCGAAGCAACGCTCTTTTTCAAAACAGCCTCAAAACAGCCTATTCGGCAAACGACATCTCCTCCATGCAGCGGCTTTGATCGTGCATGGCACGTGCGTGATCAGTGCCGACATAGCGCAGCGTGAAAGGCTGCCACGCCTTTTGCGTCTGTTCCTCCTTGCCCTCCTCATAGCGGATGACAAAGCCATAGCGATAGGCGTTTTCCCGCAGCCAGGCAATCTGCTGCCGCTGCAAGTCCGTGAGTGTCTCCTCGCATTTCTCATAGCTCAGCGTACCGTCCTCACCAATTTCCACCGCATCGTTCCAATCCTCATCCAAGGCGAAAGAAACCGTATAGCCCAGCTGATACTCACTTTCTCCGGCGACATCCTCAAACCAGACAGCCTCCTCGCCGAGTGATTTCTGCGCTGCTTCATAGATCGCCACCTGTGATTCAAAAGAGGTATATGCGCGTTCGATCGTCAAACCGCCGCCGAACTCTCCGTTGATTTCCGTCGCATCCGTCAACAGCTTCTCTAACGCCTGTGCCGCATCTGCCTGCAAATAGAAGCCCTTTGAGGCGCCCTGCGTCGATACGACCGGCAGATGCTCCAGCAGCACCAGCTCCTTAGGCTCATAATTAAATACCGTCGCATGTCCGTTTAACACCAGCGTGAATGCATCCGGGCGCGAGACGAGCTGTGCCTGCGCGTCATAGTCCGCAATCGTCTCATAAAAGCGGATCAGATCGCTGTACGAATAATACGTCAATAAGTCCTCCAGCGTATTGTAGCTCATGCGGTTTCGATACTCGTTGATAAAGTTGACAATGTAATCGACGTCATCCTCCTGCGTCTGCAAAGCTCGGGAATACCAGCGCGTATTGGCGATGTCAAAGCCCTCCGCCGCAATAAAAGGCATGATCTCCTGCGGAGTGATCTGCTGCGTGATCAGATAGTTGATATCCTCCTGATCGAGATAAGTCAAAAGCACCTGCCGATCAGCTTCATCCGCATAAGGGTAACGGGCTAAAGGATCGTAAGACTGATTCATCCAGTAAAAGCAGACGGCGAACACCGCCAGCAAACCCACGATAAAGCCGCTGCGTTTCCATTTCATGACTCTCACCTCATTCGCGCAATTCCCGCATTGATTGTTTTATTATACCACAATCATCCTCACTTCGACAAAATTGCTCACTTCTCTGTCAGCGCCCGGCCGCTTTCCCGCTCAAAAAAGATACAGCGCGCCAAATCAAAACGAACCGAAGCCGTTTGCGGAATTACCGCCTCAGCCGATAACAGCGAGCGCAGCTGCGCTCCTTCCCATGCGATCTGAACCTCGCTGCAGCTCCCCTGATAATGCACGGCCACACAGCGTCCCTCCCCTGCACCTTCGCCATAGACGACATCCGCAGGCATAACGCCGACAAGCACCTTTCGGCCGCTGTAGCGCTTCATCCACGCAGGCAGAGGCAAAGCGACGCTTTGAAAGCGCAGCGTATCTTCTTCGATGCGCGCGGGGATCAGATTCCACGGCGGCGTACCGATAAAACCGGCGACAAACGCCGTTTGCGGATGCTCGTAAACCGCCGCGGCGCTCCCCTGCTGGCAGATCTCTCCCTCGTTCATGACGATCAGCTGATCGCCCAGCCGCAGCGCCTCCTGTTGATCGTGGGTGACATAGAGGACGGTCAATCCCAGCATTCGCTGCCACTGCCGCAGCTTTTCCCCTAACGATCGCTTGAGCGGTGCATCCAAAGCGCTGAAAGGCTCATCCATCACGATGAGCTGCGCCCCTTTCATGAGAGCGCGCCCGATGGCGACCCGCTGTTTCTCACCGCCGGAAAGCTGATCGCCTCGCTGTTTGGCAACCGCTTTCAGCTCCAGCAGTTCCATGATTTCCTCACTGCGCTTTTCCGCATCTTTGTTTTGCCATGGCGCGCCGAAGAGAACATTTTCTTTGACGCTCATATACGGAAACAAGGAAGGCTCCTGAAAGACGACGGCGACATTGTGCACAAGATCTTCTTCTGATGCACACCCTGCCATCCAAAGACTGCCCGCATCCGCCTTTTCTAAGCCGCTGATGAGCGAGAGCAGGGTCGTTTTACCGCTGCCGCTGGGACCGACGACGACGCTAAAGCTGCCTTTTTGCAGGGTGAACGTGCAATCCTTGAGTACCCAGCGTTCCCCATAGCGTTTTCCCAATCCTTCACAGCTAAGCAATTTCTCACTCACAAGCACCCCTCCAAAGCTCTCATGCGAGAACGCCCGCCAAAGAAAACCTCAGTCCATGCGCCCCCAAGCGTTTTAGTCCCGCCGTCATCCCACATGCGATAAGCCACACTTTCTTTTTTGACCGCATGCGCCGCCCTGCACATAGCATCCCTCCTGCACTCATTCATAGCAACCGCCTCCCGCTTCTTCCATTCAACTCTCTCGCTTTTATTATACACAAAATCATACGATACACCAAAAGCTCCCTCTCCTAAGCAATTTCACTTACTTTCATGAGCATCACCACCGATAGGAAATGTATTCCCCTGACGATCATCCCCGCATCCCTTGCACTGTTCTTCCAACCAGCACCTGCGTTTGTAAAGCAATCTTTGCTTTCACAAAACGAAAAACAGGACTCACTCGTCCTGTTCCAGATCCAACTCCTCCAGCCGCAGCAATTCGACAACCGCCTGTGCCCGTCCTTTGACGCCCAGCTTCAGCATCACATTGGAAATGTGATTGCGGACGGTTTTATCGCTGATGCCCAGACGCTGTGCGATTTCGCGCGTGGAGTGATTGCGGATCAAAAGCTCATAGACCTCGCGTTCGCGATTGGTCAGGATGCTGTACATGTTCTCCCTCCCCATCAGCCACAGTCTATTCTATGCGTCATTTTTCATCTGGTCCAGGTTATGTAACAGATGATAGATATTCTCGGCGACTTTTTCGGGAACCACCTCGCTGATCTGAGAAATGCTGGCAGCTTTGAGATTCTTCAAAGAGCCAAACTTCTTCCAGATCGCTTTCTTGCGCACCTCGCCCAGTCCCTCCACCTCATCGAGGATGGAGCGGGTCATCGCCTTTTTGCGCAGCCGCCGATGATAGCTGACGGCAAAGCGGTGCACCTCATCCTGCATCTGCGCCAACAGGAAAAACAGCGGACCTTCCTTTTCAATCTTGATGATCTCGCCGCGATCGTTCATCAGATTGCTCGTGTTGTGATGTTCATCCTTTACCAAGCCGCAGATCGTCAAATCGAGATCCAGCTGTTCGCGGATTTCCTTGGCGGCCTCCACCTGCTGATAACCGCCGTCCACCACCAGCAGATCAGGCATAGCGGCGCCCTCTTTTAACAGGCGGAAATAACGGCGGTAGAGCACCTCGCGCATGCTGTCCATATCCGAGCGATACTCGCCTAAGCGATAGAGACGGTAACCGGGCTTATGCGGCTCGCCGTCCAAAAAGACGACCATGCCGCTGACATTGAAGGTACCCGCCAGATGCGAGTTATCGAAGATCTCGATGCGGTGAATCTCCTTGTGAAAGAGATGGGACAGCTGTCCCATCGCCATTTGCTTATGCTGATCCTTGCGTTCCACCAGCGTGAATTTCTGCTCGTGGGCGTTCAGCGCATTGCGCTTTGCCATCTCCACCAGCTTCACCTTATCGCCGCGCTGGGGCTGTACGATCTTATCGCCGTAAAGCTCTTTCAGCATTCCCACCTCATATTCCTTGGGGATGAGGATCTCATTGGGCAATGGGTGCTGGGCATAGTATTGGGCGATAAAGGCGACAAACGCCTCCATCTCATCCTCATACAGCGGCGTCACGGACAGCGAACGCTCCAAAAGCTTGCCCCCGCGCATGAAAAAGCCCTGAATCGAGATGTACCCTTTATCGAGATAATAGGCGAAAACGTCGCGGTCCAAATGATCCTGAAAGTCGATCTGCTGTTTATCGACCACATGGCGGATCGCGTTCATCATCTCATGAATCTCCTGTGCCCGTTCAAATTGCAGCTGCTCGCTGGCTTCGTTCATCTGCTGCTGCAAACGGGCGAGAATATCGCTGACATCTCCCTTGAGAAAGCGGCGGATGTCGTTTCGCATCTGCGCATATACCGTATCGTCGATCGGATGGATACAGGGACCCAGACACTGTCCGATATGGTAATACAGGCACTCTTTTTTCGGCAGATGACGGCATTTGCGCAAGGGATACATGCGGTTGAGCAGCTTTGCCATCTCATAGGCGGCGCCGGAATCGGGGAAAGGCCCGAAGTAATCGGCTTTTTTATCCTTGGTGTTGCGGACGACCTCCAAGCGGGGAGCCGCTTCCTTGCTCAGCTTGAGATAAGGATAGGTCTTGTCGTCCATAAACATGATATTATAGGGCGGCGTGTGCTTTTTGATGAGGTTGATCTCCAGCAGCAGCGCTTCTTTCTCGCTGGCGGTGACGATATATTCAAAATCGTCGATGTTGGCGACCAGACGGGTCGTCTTGAAATCATGCGCCCCGACAAAATACTGGCGGACGCGGTTTTTCAGCACCTTTGCCTTGCCGACATAGATGATGTCCCCGCCCTTGTTCTTCATCAGATAACAGCCCGGCAGTGCAGGCAGGATGGCGAGCTTGTCGGCAATTTTCTCCATGTTTGCCATATCAGCGCTTTCCTTTCTGCTTCAATTCGACGACGGTAGCGCCCAAGCCGCCCTCGCCCTGTCCGCCCATGCGAAAGCTCTCCACCCGCGTATGCCGCTTGAGATAGCTGTGAATCGCCTTGCGCAGGGCGCCGGTTCCCATGCCATGGATGATGCGCACGCTGCCGGCACGATGAAGCAGGGCGTTGTCGAGATATTTATCGACGACGGCTAACGCCTCATCGACGTGCATGCCGATGACATTGCACTCTAAGGAGAAGGAGGAACGCACGCTTTTGCGATAGCTCTTCTCGCTTTTTTCCTGTTTGGGCTTGACGATCTTTTGCAAATCGCTCAGCGAGACGTTCATCTTCATCCCGTTGGCGAGTACGCTTGCTTTGTTTTTATTGACCGAGAGCACCTCGCCATGATAGCCAAGGGAGCGAATCTGCACATAGTCGCCTTTGGCAATCGCCGTATCCTGCGCTTGAGGAATGGCGGTTTCCTTTTTGTCCGGCTGTAAGCCGCGCAGTGTATGGAGCTTTGCCGAGACCTCATGAGGCTTGTGATCAGTGTTCATCGCTCGCAGCTCGTCGATGATCGCCTGCGCTTTCGCCAGCTGCTCCTCATATTGGGCACGCGCTTCCTCCAGCGCTTGCTGCAATGCTCGCTCTTTGTTGGCGGCAAACGTCTCCTGCTCCTTTTGCAGCTGTTTTCGCAGCGTCTGTACCTCGTCGATGCGCGCATGCAGCGTTTCTTTTTCCCGCTGCAAGACGGCGGCATTTTCCTCCAAGCGCTCCATCAGCGCCTGCGTGTCGCTTTGCCCCTGCTCCTTGAGTTCCTGTGCCCGCGCGACGATCTCCTCGCGCAGCTGATAGCGGCGGGCGATGGCAAAGGCGTTGGACTGTCCGCTGACTCCCTCCATGTAGCGATACGTCGGCGTCATCGTCTCCATGTCAAAGGCGACGCAGGAAAGCAAAACGTCCTGACGGCTCTTGGCAAACGCCTTCACCTTGGCAAAATGCGTCGACGCGATCACGCTGGCCTTTTGCGCTAACAGCGCCTCCAAGATCGCAATCGCCAGACATTCCCCCTCGTTGGGGTCAGTGCCGCTGCCCAGCTCGTCAAGCACGACGAAGGAATGCGCGTCCGCCTGCTCGCAGATCGTATGTAAGCGGGAGAGATGGCCGGAGAAGGTTGACAGCGATTCTTGGATGGACTGCTGATCGCCGATGTCGAGATAGATGGCACGAAACAGCGGGATGTCGGCACGCTCGCATAAAATCGGAAAGCCGGCGTGGGTCATCGTCACAAACAGCGCGATCGTCTTGAGGGTGACGGTTTTACCGCCGGTGTTGGAGCCGCTGATCAGCAGACAGCGCTTCTCCCCTTTCAGCTCATAGGTGTTGGCAACCACCCGCTGGGGATCGATCAGAGGATGACGCGCCTGCTTGAGCAGAAGATGATGGTCATGGGTGTTGAGCTTGGCGACACAGCCATCGTGAGCGATGCACCACTTCGCCTTGGCAAACAGCGCGTCTAACAGCGTCATCGTATCTAAATCGGCAAAGAGAGAGGCGGCCTCCTGCTTGATCTGATCGCTGAGCATGCGCAGAATGCGCTCGACCTCCTGCTCTTCCTCCCCCTTGATGGTTTGCAGACGGTTGTTGAGCGCAACCAATGCGCTCGGTTCGAGATAGACCGCCTGTCCGCTGGCGCTCTCCCCATGGATGATGCCGCGCACGCTGTTTTTCTCACTCACCTTCACCAGCACGCAGATGCGCTCATTGCGCACGGCGGTGATCGTGTCCATCAAGATCGACGTATGAGAAGCGATGAAGCGGCGCGCCTCTTCACTGATGCGCCCGCTCGTCTCAACGCTCTCCCTGCGCAAAGCGGCCAGCTTATCGCTGGCGTGGTCATACACCTCTCCCTGTGCGGAAATGCACGCGTCAATCGCACGGCGCAAACGGCCGTGCTCCTGCAAAGCGCTTTGCAGATCATGCAGCTCCTGATGCTTGATTGAGGTATCCGCCAAGAAGCGCTTCACCCGCTCACATGTCGTAAGAAAGGCGGAAACGCCGTGAAGCGCCTGCGGACGCAGCGCGATCCCCTTTTGACACTGTGTCAGCCATGGGGCAATATCGACGATGTCATCATTGGGAAACGACAAATGCACGCGCAGTGTTTCCACCGCCTCTTGCACGCGGCAAAGCTCCCGCGTAATCCACAGGGAGTCAAACACCGGTTCGCTTTCCATGATATGCTGCGCACCGGGCGCAAACGAACAGCCTTTCGCAATCTGTTCCTTTACCGCGCCAAATTCGATTGACCGATCATATTCTCTCATCTCATTTCAGCGATTCCAGCCAGCCGGAAATCGCTTCCTCCTCTCCTTTGCTACCATACAGCCAGATTTCCAGCTGCCGCAGACTCTCTTCATCCAGCGCCTGATCGCTTTGCAAACGATCCGCCAGCTGTAACTGCTCCAGCATGCTGCCCCCGCTGCTCACCGCAATCGCCCCGACATTTTCAAAATAACGCAATAATGAGCGTTCTGCCAGCACGGCGCTTCCCTCAAACAGCGGCAGATGCAGAAATACCAACAGCAGATAGCCGATGAAGCATGCTTTCACACCGCCTAAGACAAGCCCGGCCATACGGTTCAGCCAGCCGATCAAAGGCAGATGATTGAGCGCAGCGGCAAAGGGGTGAACGATCACCGCCGCCAGGCGCAAAGCAAACAGCACGATCAAAAACCATGCGATGGTGCTGACGCGAGTGCTGAGGTAATGATCTATTGCCGCAATGCCGCTGGGCGTCAGCGTGATCAACTCGATTTGCTCGCTCAGCCAGCCGCTGGCAAACCACGCGATGATGCCCGCCAACAGCCAGGATACCAGATCGAGAAGCTGCAATACGAAGCCGCGCTGATAGCAGCGAAGCAGGTAAATGAGCAAAACGATGACCAAAGCGATGTCAAAGACAGTAATCCATTGTTGTTCCATAGACGTTCCCTCACAATCTTTTACTATTTTAGCATAACTTGTCTTACTTTTCACAATCATCTGCGCATGATCGCTTTCCCATGCACAAGCGGCAGAAACTATGATAGAATACCAGCAGGTGATAGTATGTCCGTAAAAACGATAACGATGAGTGAAGCGCAGATCAAAGCGCTGGAAAAAAAGCTCGCTCACACAAAGAAGCGAAAGACGCCGCCCTATGCGCATTATCAGTATCAGACAAGCGACTGTGTCATCACCGCCTATCAAAGCGGAAAGGTCGTCTTTCAGGGAGAAGATGCGTTAGCACTGAGTTCCCTGTGGGAGAATGAGGAGACAAGCAATATCGCACAGCGTTATCCGCAGGCCGGCAGCGATGAAGTGGGAACCGGCGACTATTTCGGTCCGATCGTCGTCTGCGCCGCCCTTGTAACACAGGCGGATGAAAAGCTGTTGGAAGAGCTGCAAGTCACCGACAGCAAAGCGCTGAGCGATGCGCACATCCAAAGCATTGCCCCCCGGCTCATGGAACGCTTGCCTCACAGCCTTCTCATCCTGCCTCCTCAAGACTATAACCGCGTCCATGAAAGCGACAATATGGTGGCGATCAAATGCAAGCTGCACAATCACGCCTATACGCATTTAAAACGCAAGGCACAGGGATTGCCCGAAGCCATCATCATCGACCAGTTCGTTTCGCCAAAGAGCTACTACCGCTATCTGCACGCTCAGCCCCAAGTCATCCGCGGCATCCATTTTGAAACAAAGGCAGAAAGCAAATATCCAAGCGTCGCCGCCGCCAGCGTCATCGCCCGCTATGCCTTTTTAACGTCCTTTGACCGCATGTGCGAGCAGTATGCGTTCACGTTTCCAAAGGGGGCGGGAAAAACGGTGGACGAGGCGATCGTGCGCTTTGTCAAACAATTTGGCAAAGAACGCTTAGGTGAGGTGGCAAAGCTGCATTTCGCCAACACGAAAAAAGCGCTCAAGGAATGAGAAAAACGCATCAATGCGTTTGATTCTTAACGAAACGAGACAGTGAACTCCTCACCAAAAGCAAAAGACAGGCATAGGAAGCGTCCTGCGGCATGGGCACGCTCTCCATACGCCTGTCTTTTTATCGTTTGCTATTCGCTTGCCTGTTTGCTCTCAAGAATGCAGACAATCGGTCAGTTTTGCAATGAGGAGCATTTTTCAAGCAGCCTTTGCATAAATGTCTCCTCTACCTGAAAGGGCAGAGTCACTCTTTCTCCGTCCTTCTTGATAATGACCAGCAGATAAAACACAAATACGATGCTGCCGCTTTTCCCCACGCGCTTTGTCCGCTCTAACCGATCGATGTCCGTAAATAAAATCTGATGACGCTGACTGAGTGTCTGCACAATGATGCCCTTTTCCCTTAAGTCGATCTCTGTTTTCTGCTTAAAGTACAGGTAGATGGCGATCCCTCCAAAGACCAGCAGCGCAATAATGAGCATCGTCCAGCCGATCGCATCCAGCATGCCGGCCATAAAGATACCGATGCCGATAAAAAGCACGATAACAGCAAGCATAATAGCGAAAGCTAGTTTTGCTCCCCCATTACGCAGACAAATCAATGAATTTCCTAAATCCTTCATCGCTGTTCCTCCTCACAGGATCTGTTTTTCCCTTTTCTTATCATCATTATAGCATTTATCTTATCCTGCGGCAGTCAAAGCGCTTTCCGTTTACTTCGACGATATGCGCTTTTGATATGCCAGCACGCCTGCAATGCCCATCGAAAGCAGCGCCGTCATCAGGAATAACGATGTCCCTGTCATCGCTCCTGTCTGCGTCTCTTTCTCTTCTTTTGGATTCTCCTCCTTTATGATCTCTTCTTTCTTCTCTTCCTCTTCCTTGATTGGCTCCTCTTTCTCATAGATGTTCTCATAGTGGATACGTACCTTTGTGCTCTCCTTCGCATTCTCCCATCTGCTGATCGTCGCCGTCTCTGCCTTCCTGCTCGCTTCCTCTATCTTCGCTTCTTCCTCTGCTCCCTCTACTTCTATTCTCGTCTCCTTCGCTCCTTCACTGCCGATCTCTTCTGCCTCTATCTTACAGCCTGCCGGCAATCCTTCGATCAATACCTTCTCTCCCGCTTTCATCCGGATGATCGCTTTCCCTTCTTCTACCACCAGATAGCTGCTTCCATCTTTCAGGGTTCCGATCCCTTCCTGCTTCACTTCTCCCTCATACGTGATCGGATACTTCTTTCCTCCCTGCTTCGCCACATCCATCGTGATCTCAAAGGTATATTCCGCTTCTTCATCCATCCCTTCTCCGCTGACGCTCTTTTCTATCTCCAGTGCCGTCGTCCGATCTAAGATCAGCGCCTTATACGCATCGCTATTGGCCTGCGGCTCATAGCTCTTGCGGTCGATTACCTGCGAACTCATATATCGTCCGCTGTGAGTCCCGCTTCCAATCGCCTCCGCTTTCTTTCCATACTCCTCATCTTCATCGCTGTAATCATCATACCATGCGCTGAACCACACCTCTCTGTCCTTGTCCGGTACATAGCGATGACTCTCATCATGCAGGTACTCACTGATGCTTTGGGCGCTGACTACGCTGAAGTGCGTATTCCCTCCTTCGCTGTACAGCTCCGCTCCTGCCATATCCGCACCGCCGGAACTATTTCCATCCTTGCCCGCTATATTGAAGTACAAGGCTCCATCTGTCATATGGAAGCTGGAAGATCGCTGTCCTGTTTCTTTTCCTTCCAGATAGACGCCGCCTCCCTGCTTGTCCGCCTGATTGGCTGTGATCACACCGCCGTTCATCAGACATGCGCCGCCGCGGTACTCTACATCCTCTACCATGTTGTCACCCTCGGCATAGATCGCTCCGCCATTTGCCATCGCATGATTGTTAGCGATCAATCCGTCATTGAAACGCATCAGGGAACCTTCCGCATAGCCGTCATCCGGCATTGAGCCATGAATGACACCGCTGTAACTGTCCGCGCCTTCCAGATAGACGGCTCCGCCGTTGGCGGCAGAGAGATTGTCAGAGATGACACCGCCATCCATCTGTAACAGACCGCCGAAGCAGATATAGATGGCTCCGCCATGTCCATTTGATTGAGTTTGATTGCGATACAGCTGTGCGCCTTCTTTCAGATAGACCTCACAGAACTCATGGGCATAGATAGCGCCTCCGCCCGGGGCATGCGGAGAGCTGGACTGTCCATCCTCGGAGAAGGTGGAACGAGCGATATTATCATGCAAAACCGCGTTGTTGATCGTCAGCACTGATTTTGTCGCCTGATCTTGAGAGTAGGCGTCTGCCACACAGATGGCACCGCCATGACTTTCTGCCTCGTTATTATAGATTTCCGCATTGTTGATCGTTAAAGAGGAATTGGCAGACACCTGAAACGCACCGCCGGAGAGATCGGAATAGTTGTTATAAATCTTTCCGCCGTTAATATCACCGGTGGAATTTGACTGCAAAGTAATGGCGCCGCCGCCTTCTCCGGCATCATAAGAAGTGTTTGGCAGCACATCGACCGTCGCCTCATTCTCATAAATCTCACCGCCATTCATCGTTAAGATGCTGTTCGCACAGAAAACAGCGCCTCCTCCATGTGCTTTATTATGATGAATTTTTCCATCATTGATAATATAAACATTCTGGTAATTGGTTTTGGCGCGACCTGTTGAAACAGCACCTCCCATATTCTGGTTTACATTGTTGTATATTTCTCCGCCGTTCATGATAAATTTACTGCTTTGTTTTGTTCCTATTGTGAAAATCGCTCCTGATCCCACATCAAGAGAGTTTTCAGTGCACAAATTATCATGGATGCTTCCGCCATTCATAACAACGAGGCCATTATAATTCGTTATTCCTCCCATACTGCCATACTGTAAATTTTGAATCTCTGTCCCCTCGTTAATTGTCAGCTGCGGAGCTGTTCCAGTCGATTTTTTTCCAAGCTGCATATATGCAGCAAGCAGGGAAAACGGCCCGCTGCCGGTTCCATCCAACACCACATGATTCAGTGTAACAGAGGCGCCGTTTATTTCAAATATCCAATAAATTTTCTTATTAGTCGCTTTTGTAATAAATTGCTGGGAAGGAGCGATTTTGTACCCATTTCCCTCAATAATCACTCTTGTATCAGTAGTAAACTGAAATATGTTATTTGAATTTATCGTATCAAAATAAACATCCGCCGTCAGCTCAATCGTCATCGGCTCCATCTCAACGCCTGATGCCGCCGCTTGTGCTCCCAGCTCGTTTGCCTGCGCAATCGCTTCTCTCAGCTCGGCTTCACTCGATACTTCTCTCTTTTCTCCCTGTGACAGCGGAACGATCTCATCACTCCCCTGTGTATTCTCCTGATCTTCGATACCTGTCACCTCTGTCTGTACGCTCGTCTGATAGCTTTGCCGATTTGTATCTGCATTCTCATAATACGTAATCTGCCATTCATACGTGCCATCTTCCTCCACTGCATAGGTCAGCACTTCTTTCGGCTCGCTTTCGATGGTGCCATCAGGATATTGTACCTGTGTAACCGTCACCTCGCCGTTGATCTGGGTCAGCGTAATGATCGCTTTTCCTTCCTCTATCTGTGTACTCGTTTCATAGATCGCCGTTTCTTTGATTGGTGTATCTGCCGCCCGAAGAGCTCCATAGGGAACTAACAGGCACAGCAGTACAAGGACGCAAGTCAACCTTTTCCATCTGTGTTTCATCATTTTCCTCTTTCCTCTCTAAGCGGGAGGAGGCTTTCTTTTTATGCACCCCTACCCCTTAAGAAAATGATACCCCCCCCCCAGCCTTTTTGTCAATCATTTCCAACAGGTAAGGGGGGCTGTTTCTGCCGTGTGGAAGATAGACCGCCTTTTTCCGAATATAAAAAAGCCAGACGCTTTGGTCTGACTCATTTGCCTGCGTTTTCATCCTGTCCGCTTTTTTCCAGATGCAGGTGAATCTGATAGGGCAGCTGCACCAGCTCGACGCCGGCCGCTTCCAGCATCTTCTTGCTGGCGATTGTCCCCTCCGTGTGCGCATACTTATCACTTTCATATACGATGCGCTTAATCCCGCTTTGAATGATCGCTTTCGCGCACTCGTTGCAGGGAAACAGCGACACATAAATCGTGCAGCCGGTGAGCTTCTGCGTGCTGTTGAGAATCGCGTTGAGCTCCGCATGCACGACAAAGGGATACTTTGTATCGAGGAACTCTCCCTCGCGCGCCCATGGGAAATCATCGTCATCACAGCCGATCGGAAAGCCGTTGTAGCCGATGCCGACCACCTTGCGCTCTTGTGATACGATACAGGCGCCGACCTGTGTCGAAGGGTCTTTCGAGCGCAGGGCGCTTAAATGCGCCAATCCCATAAAATAGTCGTCCCAGCTTAATACGTCCAGTCGTTTCATCATTGTCTTCCTTTCCCCGCGTCGGATGCTTCGCGGCCACTCGTTGTTTCTGTCACAGCGCAAAGTGTGCTTCTTTCACTCATCTAACGCTGCTTCCTCGTCGATAAACTCAGCTTTGTGCCATCGTCTCATATTGAATGGTTCGTGCGTAATCGCGCTCCAGCTGCCATTGTTGGCCAAAGAGCGCCATCCAGATGCTCACCAAGGCGATCAGCACGGCAAACGCCGCATAGGCATGCGGGCGCATCCCCTGATGGAAGCTGCCGCGGCCACAGCACATCGCAGCTAACAGTCCGCCCAGCACACCGCCCAGCACAGACACCCACGCCTGTGTCACCAGCAGTGCCGTTATCATCCAAAACAGCTGGCGCAGCAACTGACGGCGGATAAAGGGATGCCGGTACGCCCGAGACGCCCATACATCCAACAGACCCGCACTCCAAAGTCCCGCCGCCAAAGAGGCGATTGAACCCGCCTGCGCCATTGGGCTGATGATCTGAAACAGCGCGCCGAACACGATGCTGCACAATGCGATAAACAGCGTTCCGCGATGATATAAGCCATCGGCTAACAGCGCCACCGAAAACAAGGCGGGCAGCTGAATCAGCATCGGTATGCTGCGCATGGTAAACTGCGAGAGCAGCGCGTTGCCCGCTTCGCCAAACCAGATGCGCGCCATCCAGGCAGAGGGTACTGTCCATAGCAGCAACGAACACAGCAATACGAAACCGCAGATCATGAGCGCATAGCGCGGCAGCAGTGAAAGCCGCTCCCGCCAAAAGCTTTGAAACCTGCGCGCTTCCTCCATTTCTCTTGCCAAACGCGCCATCTCCGCCTGCTCGTCCTCCACATGAACCAGCTGCTTGGATGCGCTTGGAAAGCTGCGGGCGAAGGTCTCCTCCACATGATCGCTGAAAGCAACCTGCTGCATATACGCATTTTCAAAGGAATGTGAGCCCTCGCGCACATTGAGCACGACGACCTTGCTCTCGCGGTGCACCAGATCACACAGCGCGCGGTTGACCTGACGCAGCTGAGGCAGCTGGCGCGACAGCGTCTCATCGCTCTCCTCGCTCAGATGCAGAATCGGATAGCGGCGGTTACGCGCCTGCACGAGCCACACATCGCCGGGACGCTGGTGAATCGTCACCTGCGTATAGCCCTTTTCCACGACAAAATAGCTGAGCAGCTGCATCATTTTCAGACTGATTCCATAATGCTCCATAGCTATCCGTCCCTCTTTTCCCGCAGTTCATCCAGCACACGCTGAAAGTCAGCCGGCAGCGGCGCTTCCACGACGATCGGCTGCTGCGTGCGCGGATGCAGAAACGTCAGCCGGTGGGCATGCAGCAGCTGTCCGCCGGTTTTCATCGTCTTTCGATAGCCGTATTTTTCATCACCGACCACCGGATGCTCGATATAGCGCATGTGTACGCGAATCTGATGCGTGCGTCCCGTCTCCAAGCGGCACTCCACCAGCGTATAGCCCTCAAAGCGCTCCACCACTTTAAAATGCGTACGCGCATCCTTGCTGTTTTTTTCCGTCACCGCCATCTTTTGACGGTCACTTTCATCACGCCCGATCGGAGCGTCGATCACCCCGTACTCATGAGCGAAAGTACCGTGCACCAGCGCATAGTACAAGCGGCTGACGCTTTTTTGCGAAAGCTGCTGGGAAAGCGAGCGGTGCGCTTCATCGTTTTTGGCGACGATGAGCAGCCCGGTGGTGTCCTTGTCGATGCGATGCACGATCCCCGGACGCAAAACGCCGTTAATGCCGGAGAGATCCTTGCAGTGATAGAGCAGCGCGTTGACTAACGTATCGCGCTGATTGCCGTTTGCCGGATGGACGACCATCCCTCTGGGCTTGTTGATGACGATGACATCGCTGTCTTCATAGCGAATATCCAAGGGGATATCCTGCGCTTCCACATCCAGCTCGCTGACATCCTGCGCCTCGATACAGATGCTGTCCCCGCTGCTCAGCTTGTAGTTGCTCTTCGTCGGCTGCCCGTTTACTAACACAGCGCCCTGCTCGATCAGCTGCTGAATGCGCGAGCGCGTCCATTCGGTGTGTTCGCTCACATATTTGTCGATGCGCACACCCTGCGTCTGTGCCAACAGCTCCACCTTCATCTGCGAAACACCCCCCATTCCTCTGCTACGATCTTTAAAATCACCATAAAGACGCCGATGCACAGCGCACAGTCGGCGATGTTGAACACCGGAAACGCATAGCCGAAAATGTCAAAAGCGAAAAAGTCGCGGACATAGTGAAAACAAAGACGGTCGATGAGATTGCCAAGCGCCCCCGCCATCATGAGCGAGAGAGCGATGCGGTTGTAATGATCCTTTGCATCACAGGCGCGGTAAAATAAGCCCAGCACGATCAAGGCGACGATCGTCACCACGTAGAAAAAGGTCATGCCGCTGCCGGCAAACAGGCTCCACGCCGCTCCCGTGTTGCGCACATAGGTCAGCTGAAAGAAGCCCGGGATGACATCGATTGACTCCCCCAGCGCCAAATGCGCCTCTACCATATATTTACTCAACTGATCCAGCAGCAATACTGCCACAGCGATCAGCACACAAAGCAGATGTTTTTTCATTTGCATCCCTCCAACAATGATAAAATGTTACCACAGAGTTTGCCAAAAGAAAAGAGAATCGCCATGAGATTCTCTTTTACGGCTCAGCCCTGCGTAATCAGGGAATTGCGCTCGTTGACGATCGCATCCCACGTAAGCGCGCCGATGACGCCGTCGATCGCTAAATCATAGAGATACTGAAACTGCTCCACCGCCCGCACCGTGCGCGTGCCATAGTTGCCGTCGATGGGAATCGGCCGCAGGCAGTTGTTGAACTGTGCGATCTCACTGAGATATTTCTGCATCATATAGACGCCTAAGCTGACCTCGCCGCTTTTGAGCAAATAGCTTTTCGTCGCCACCGGAATATTGGTGATGATGTTCATCTTGCGGATTTCCTCCATGATGCCATCCCACGTCGTCTCCCCGATGATGCCGTCAACCGGCAGTCCCAAATAGGTCTGCGCTTCTCTGACCGCTTTGCTCATGTTCGCGCCATACACGCCGTCTTCGACTAACGCCGTCTGAATCATCCCGCGCTGGCGCATCAGGTTGAGATAGCCCTGCATCTTGTTGACGCTGATGCCGATGCGTCCCGGCTGCAATACCAGATTCGTACTCATCTGCTTCCCTCCTTCTCTCTATTCTACGAGGAAAAGAAAAGGCAGGCATTGCGTTTGCCTACCCTTATTGGTTGGATACGATGGGAAAATCAAATTCCAGCAGGACGTTTTCGACGTTCTTTCCCGCCGCCTCCAGCTGGCTGCGCATAAACAGCTTGGGCATTCGAATGTAGGAGTAAAGAAAGCTCAGCAGCGTGATGATGAGCGCTTCGATGAACGCGACACTGTTGGTTTGATTGAGCAAAAGCGAAAGCAGGATGAATACGGCGAGAAACAGCACCAGCGTCAGCAGCAGCAACCGGCGCTGCAGCATGCGAAACGTCTCCCGGTAAAACCGTGATTTATCATAGATGTACGCCGCATAGGCGTCGGGGATTTCACGGCCGCTGATCAGCTCGTATTTTTGATGCCTGCCGCTGCGGCTTTTCACGTAGCGCTGCAGCTGCAGCATGCGGATCGCGCAGTAGTGCTGGCCTTCGCGGTTATGCTCCTTTTCATATTTACGAAAGAACAGCTGCATCACCTTCAGGTATTCCTCCACGCTGATGCGCTTGCCTTTCATCGTCCTCACCAGCGTGTAGAGCTGCTCGATGATCGTCTCGGAAAAGGTACCGCCGTTTTCCTCTAACGTCTTCTCCACCGCTGTCAGCTGAGTGATATATGCTTCATACATCCTTAACACCTCGCCTGATTTCCACCTTCAAATTTTAACGAAATCCGCGTGAAATTGCAACCTCCCCACCGTGTTTCACTTATCATCACATAATTTTAAAATCCTGCACCCTCACTCCTTCGATGAAAGAATGGCGCAGGAGCACAAATAGGTGATGACGAAATAACCGCCGTAGATGAGCAATAGCAGCAGTATGGTAGGGATGATGGATTCCAGCATGCTGCCGACCCCCATCATCGTCAGCAAAAGCGCGCAGAAACGCAGTCCGAAGATCGAATGAATGAGCGCAAGCACTAACGGAATGGCAAAGAAGATGCCGCACTGGATCAGCAGAGCATGGCGCAGCTTTTGTTCGCTGACGCCCAGCTTGCGCAAAATGGCGTAACGGGGACGGGCATCATTGCACAAGGCGAGCTGCTTCAGCGCCAAGATCGCCGCCGAGGAGATCAAAAAGACGATTCCCAGATACAGGCCGATGAAGATGACCAGCAGCGATAGCGTCGTCACATTTTCCGCGATGGCAAGCTTCGTCGTCAGTGAATAGATATCCGGCAGTGAGCCCGTACCGACACCGCTGGTATTCCAGCCGATGCCATGCGCATCCAAAAAGGCGAGCAGCGCATCCTCCGCCGCCTGCTTGCCTAAGCTGTCCGCCGTGCGATAATCGGCAAACAGGCGCTGGTATTGCAGCTGCGAGCGCTGCATCAGACCATCGGGAACGATGATGATGCCGCTGCCGGTACGAGAAGCGCTCATCTCCACACTGCCATACACACAGTGATCATACGCCGGCGTCAGCTCTCGTCCGTTGACCTCGATGGTGCTCCCCGCCATAAGCGCCTGTGAACGCAGATATTGCCAGATCTCGGTATCCGCGACGATCGCATAGGAATCCGACGCCAGCGTCAGCTCCTCATTGTGAAACAGCCGCGCTAACGCATTGTAGTCGCTGACCTCCATGAACATTTCTAAGCTGTCATAGGAGAGCGTCGGATAGTTGCTCTCCATCCATGCGCGCACCTCTTTTGTTAACGTATCCTCCAAGGTAAACTCCTCATTTTCATCGGCGATCACATAGAAACCGACCTCGATGGGATTGACAAGGCTTTCCATCGCAAAGCCGTTTTGCGCCAGCTGTTCGCTGATGTCCAAGCGGGAACGCGCGATTTCCTGTGCGCTGTAATTGCCGTTGTCCGGCAGTTCCATCGTCTTGGTCACCATCAGATCACACGGTAAGCTCTCCTGTATCTGCTTGGTGCTGTAAAGATTGGCGCTCACGGCGCTGGAAAAGATGCAGATGGTAAAAAATAACAGGATGCAGATCAGTGACATCGCAAAGATTGTCGAGTTGACCTGGGCGTGAATCTCACGCAGGATAAAGCTGTTGAGGGAGCGGTAATACAGCGATTTGAAAGAGAGAACGACGCGCAAAAGGAAGCCGGAGAGCGAATAGATGATGAGAAAGGTCGCGATGATGCCAAATACGATCATCCATCCCAACATCCCGGGATCAACGAGCAGTTCTACTCCCTCGCTTACCCGTACATACGCGTAGATCAGCATCGCAGCGCCGATCAAAAACAAAAGGAGGCATACCCATAAGCGCTTATAGGGAATCCATTCATTTTGATAGCGGGAGCGCAGCAGTCTTGCCAGGGAACTGCGGGTGATGGAAAGTGTATTGAACACCATCACCCAGAAAAACATGAAAGAGAAACAAAACACCGTCAAGAATAACGCCAGCGGTGAAACAGAGAACACATAGGCGCTCATATCCGCCTCAAACATGCCGGCGACAATTAAGGAAAGCGCCTGTGAGAAAGCGATGCCCAACAAAAGCCCCAACGCCAAGGAGACGATGGAGAGAAAGAAGGTTTCGCACAGCAGCAGCGCCGAGATGCGAAGCTTTCCCATCCCCAATGTAAAATACAAAGCAAATTCCTGCTTGCGCCGCTTCATCAAAAAGCGGTTGGCATAGACGATCAGAAAGCAGAATACGCCGGCGACAAAGACGCTGACGATCGCCATAACGCCCGAAAGCATCCCCATCATGGCGGAGGTATTCTCGTTGAGCGCTTTGGTGATGCTTTGGGAATCCAGCGAGTTAAACATATAAAAGATGGCGACACCAAGCACAAGCGTCACAAAGTAGATGGCATAGTCGCGAAAGCTCTTCGCGATATTTTTGAGGGCGAGCTTACACAACATCACTCTCGCCGCCTCCTAACAGGCTCTCCACATCGATGATGCGCGTAAAAAACGCACTGCGCGTATCCTCTCCCCGATACAGCTCGTGAAACAGGCGCCCGTCTTTGATAAAGACGACGCGGGAGGCGTAGCTGGCGGTAAAGGCGTCGTGCGTCACCATGAGGATGGTAGCGGAAAGCTGCGCATTGAGCGACTCCAGACATCCTAACAGCTGCCGTGCGCTTTTAGAATCCAGCGCGCCGGTGGGCTCATCCGCCAGCACGAGGCGGGGATTGCTCACCATCGCCCGCGCACAGGCCACCCGCTGCTTTTGTCCGCCGGAGAGCTGGTAAGGATATTTGTCCAAGCACTCGCCGATGCCCAAGCGCGCCGCCATCCTCTGTACCCGCTGTTCGATTTCTTGGGGATGCACATGCTGAATCTGCAAAGTGAGCGCGATGTTTTCAAAGGCGGTCATCGTATCGAGCAGGTTGAACTCCTGAAAGATGAAGCCCAGCTCCTTGCGGCGAAAGGCGTTTAAGCGCCGTCCCCGCAGAGCGGTGATATTTTCCCCGTTGACAAACACATCGCCGCTGCTCACCCGATCGATCGTGGAGATGCAGTTGAGCAGGGTTGTCTTGCCCGAGCCGCTGGGGCCCATGATCGCGACAAACTCGCCCGCCTTCACGCTCAATGAAATCCGGTCCAGCGCCTTCGTCAAAGAAAACGCGCTGCCATAATACTTCTCCGCCTTTTCGATGCGCAAGACCTCGTTCATGCCCTCTCCCCCTTTGGCTTTTGGCGTACCACCTGATAATAATCCTCTTGATAAAAGGTCAACGTCACCACGGTTCCCTCTTTTTCCTTAGAGGTTAACGTGATGCCATGCCCCAGCTTTGCACACAGCTGATCGCACAGGTATAAGCCCATCCCGGTCGAGGAGCGAAGCGTGCGTCCGTTGCTGCCGGTAAACGATTTTTCAAAGACGCGGGGAACCTCGCTGGCAGGGATGCCGATGCCGTTGTCCGCAAAGCTCGCCTGCACACGGCGCTCATCCTCCTCCACGCTGATATGGATGTGCCCTTCTCCCTGCTTGCAGTATTTAATCGCGTTGCTCATGATCTGATTGATGATAAACTCCAGCCACTTGCTGTCGGTATAGACAAAAGCGCCGCTTGGTTCAAAGGAGATCTTGACGCCGCCATAGAGCAAAGCGTCCTTGTTGCGGCGGATGACGTTTTGAATCAGCGCATCCAAGGAACAGCGCTTGATGAGATAATCCTTTTCACTGTTTTCACTGCGGACGTAGTAAAGCACCTGTTCCACATCGTCCTCGACCCGCTGAAACTGCTCGCGCAGCTTTTTGTTTACGTTGCCGGGATTGTTATGCAGGATTAACTGCCCTGCCGCGATCGGCAGCTTCACCTCATGCACCCACAGCTCGATGTATTCCTTGAACGCTTCCATCGATTCCTGATACGTGCGGATATGCTCGTTCATCGACTTGCCGCTCTCATAGAGCGCCTGATGCAGTAATTGCCCATCGAGAAAGGAAGGGGCGGACACCAGCTCCTGCACCAGAAATTTCTGATCCAGCTGATCCAATGTCGAAAACACCGAACGATAGTAGCGCGCACGGCGCTGATATTCATACAGGAGAATCCCTGCGCCAAACAGCAGGGCGATGAAAGCGATCGCTTGGATGAGGATGGTGTTGACCTCAAACAGCGACAAGAGAAACAATGAGACGAGAAAGGCGGCCGCATACAGCAAAACGGCGACGATGTGATCGATGATAAACGCTCCCGGCCTCATACGAGCAGATACCCCTGTCCCCGGCGTGTCTCGATGACGTCGACTAACCCGATCTCCTCAAGCTTTTTGCGCAGACGGGTGATGTTGACTGTCAGCGTGTTGTCGTCGATGAATTTGTTGGTATCCCACAGATAGTCCATCAGCTCGTCACGGCTGACGATACAGCCCTTATGCTCGAGCAGATAGTGAAAAATCGCCATCTCGTTTTTGGATAAGAGCAGCTCCTGTCCGCCCTTTTCCAGCGTGCTGCGCAATACGTTGACACAAACGCCGCAGTAGACGTCCTTTGCATTTTGCTTGCTGATCCGCTTAAAGAGCGCCTCGATGTGCAACAGCAGCAGCGTCGGGTTGTACGGCTTGGTAATGTAATCATCCGCCCCATAGCTCATGGAGAGCACCTCATCCACCTCGCTGTTGCGGCTGGTCACCATGATGATGGGCACATCGCTCTTTGCGCGCACCGCCTTGAGCACCTGCTGTCCGTTGATGCCGGGAATCATGATATCCAAAAGCACCAAATCCGCATCCATCGTCAAAATCGCCTCGCTGACATTGGTAAACGCATGCAGAATCCTGCCCTCATAGCCGTTGTTGTCTAACAGAATCTTCAACTCCTCGCGAAGCGAGGTATCATCCTCTACGATCAATATCTTTTTCATCTTCCTCACCTGCTTTCATTATAGCGAAAAAAAGCGCGTCTTTCCCTTACATCCCTGTAAGCCTTACGTTTTTGAATACGCGTGTACACCTTGCGGCGATCCTTCATCGGACGCCGCTGATGTTTGCCGCCATCTCCTCCTCTGCGTGAAAGAATCTGCGTTTGAGGAAAGACTCCCCGTCCGCAAAAGCGCGAATGCCCGCTTCTCCGTCTTCTTCCAAGCACATGCGCGCTCAAGAAAGAGACGCTGCGATCATAAACAAAAAGTCAAGAAGCAAAACGCATCCCTGACTAATGTCCCTGTAAGCGGTATTCCTTAAGCGCAGCGGCAATCTGATCCGGACAGCTGGTCGGCTTGACACCGCAGCGCACCCCTGCAAACGCACGAATCACCTCGTCGATAGGTTTATTCTCCAGCATGCGGGAAATCCCCAGCAGATTGCCGGGACAGCCGCCGACGATCGTCACCTTGCGGATCACATCCCCCTCTAATTCAAAACGCATCTCTCTTGAACAAACGCCCTTGGGGCGATAGACAAACTGTTCCATGTTCCTTCCTCCCTCATCTTAACCGTTTCAGCACTGTTTCTGCCAGCATGGCGATCAAAAGCCCCGTCGGAATCGACAGCGCCATCAGCACGGGCAGCAGCGCCTGCATGAAAAACTGCTGATAGATCCATGTGACCACCGCCACCTGCGCGATACAGTGCGCCGCGCTTCCCAGCACGCTCACCCCATAGATGCTGAAGCAGGAAAAGCGCTTGGCGACGCTCATGACAAGCGCGCTTAACAGCATGCCGAAAAAAGAAAGCCAAAACGATGTGGCAAACAGCATGCCCGAAAGCAGGGAAGCAAACAGCACACGGACGACACCGACCGTCAACAGCGCCCGGCTGTCAAAATAATACAGAGCGATCAGCGAGAGGATGTTGGCAAGCCCTAAGCGAAAGCCCGGCAGGGGAAGGGGAATCACCACAAGCGATTCGACGTAGTGAAAGACGATCGCAAGGGCGCACAGCAAGGCAAACAGCGTCAGCTTTTGTACCGGCTTCATTGGATCTGTGTGTCCACAGTGCCTTTCTCACTGCCCTCGATGGTTACGACGACCTCATTTGGCAGACAGATGATCGCTGTGGCGGGATCGCTGACATAGCCTTGGATGGAGCAGTAATGATACGGAGAGTTCTCTTTCTCCACCCGCACGCGGCCATCCTTCACCTCAACCAGCACCTCGCCCAGCTTCCCCTGCACCGTATAAGCGGCATTTTCCCACAGCGAGACCCGCAAGACTTCCTCATTGCGCACCTGCACGACCACTTCCTTATTTTCCCCTGCGTCATAGGCAAACCATAAAGGCACATACAAAAGCACGCAGGCCGCCATCAATATCAAAATACACAGTTTATCCGCTCGCTTCATCTCTGTCCTCCGACGCTATTCATTATACGAAACTGTCCGTTTTTTGCAAGTCCCTTCTGCCTGCTCCAAACGCCCTCACTTCCCGCCGTTTACTCACACCCATGAGCGCAGATGACGAAAATTTGCACACAAGATGAAGAAACGCATCCCCTTGAATGCGTCGTCACGCCTATTTCATCGCATCGGCTTTCGCCTGCTCATAAGCGTTCACATATTTTTCAATCGAAATCGTACAGCCGCTTGCCACATCCGCATTCTGGGCGCGGCCCTGCGCGTCAAAAGCCAATCCCTCGCTGCCGTTCTCCTTCAGATAACGCTCGAGGAACTCAATCTGCTCATACCATTCCTTATTGATGTTGCTGTACTCTTTCAATCCATAGTCATCCCCTGCATCCTTCTTAGAGGAGCCGTTTTCACTCTCGTCGATCGCTACGCTCTTCACCTGATCCCCCTCCATCTCAACGACGGCCTTGATTTCTCCGCTGCCGGTTTTGACGATGGCCTCCCCTTTGTCATCATTGCTGCCACAGCCTGCCAACATTCCCGCACAAACTGTCAAACAGATCCATTTTCGCATGTGCGCACCTCCGTTCCTATTCACAGTGTTCCACCGATGCCGCTTTTTAAACACACAACTTTTCGCACCGTCCATCCTCCCTGCATCCGCTCTTTTGTGTTTCATGCAGACAAAAAGCAGAAGCCGCTTATCGCTTCGCTTCTGCCTCTCGGTACGTCTTTGCCAGCTCCACATAATGGCGGGCATTCCAACGGATGCCTTCTCGCTGTTCTTCATGCAGGGGCTTCATGCGGCAGGGAACGCCGAGTGCCAGCTGACCGCTTGCCACCCGCTTGTGCTCCCCTACTAACGCACATGCTCCTACGATGCTGCCGCTTTCCACATAGGAACCGTTGAGCAGCGTCGCCCGCATGCCGATGAGCACATCGTCCTCAATCTGCGCTCCATGGATGATCGCACCATGACCGATCGTCACCCCTGTGCCGATGTTCACCGAATATCCCTTGTCACAGTGAACGATACAGCCATCCTGCACATTGCTGTTTTCACCGACGACGATGCGCCCGCAATCACCCCGCAGAATCGCGCCAAACCAAACTGACGCGTTCTCCTTGATCTCCACATCGCCGATCACGATGGCATCCTCTGCCACAAACGCGCTCTTTGCGATCTTTGGCACATGTCCCTGATACGCCTTTATCATCTGCATCACCTATCTGTCCCCATTATAGCATCTCCCCGTAAAAAAACAATCAGCGCGCTCCCCGCTTGTTTCGCTCCTCCCTGCGAAACGCCTTATAGAGCTTTAAAAAAGCACGCTTTTCAATGCGGGAAACATAGGAGCGGGAGATGGAGAGCTCTTGGGCGATCTCCTTTTGCGTCTGTTCCTTGCAGCCGTATAAACCAAAGCGCTTTTTCAGGATCAGCAGCTCCCGCTCATCCAATAACGGCAGATACGCCTGCAGCTGCTTTAAGCGCTGTTCCAGCTGGATGCGTTCCACCACGCTTCGCTCCTTGGGAGCGGCGATCGCATCGAGCAAGGTGATCTCGCTGCCATCCTTTTCATTGGCGATGGGCTCGTTGAGCGATACCTCCTGAAAGGTGTTGCGGTTTTTGCGCAGATACATCAATATTTCATTTTCAATGCAGCGAGAGGCATAGGTCGTCAGCTTCTTCCCCAGCTGCGGGCGAAACGAATCCACCGCCTTGATCAAGCCGATGGTACCGATGCTGATGAGATCGTCGCTCTGCGTCTTTTTGATGTCGTATTTCTTGACGATGTGCGCGACCAAGCGCAGGTTGTGCTCGATCAGCAGCTCCCGCGCATGCGCGTCCTTTTGTGCAAGCAAAGCGATGCATCGTTCCTCCTCTTCCCGCGAAAGCGGCTTGGCAAAGCTCTGTGGGCGAATATAACCGGTATAATAAAACATCGAAGCCAAGGCTTCCATCAACAGCGTAAACACGTCTATCACCTGTTTTCAATGTATGCGCACACCCCTGTCTCTATGCTGCAAATTTCACTGAAACCTGCTTTCATTCAACAATATCCGACACGTCAATCTGTTTGTTTTGTGAATTTTCCGTAAATTTCTTTGAAATTATTTCTTTTTCTTCCACTTTTTGTTAAGATGAAATGGCTTATATCAACACAGTTATACAAAAGAGGTGTCCGCTATGAAAGCAGAATTTTTAGCCGCTGTGATGTTAGGCACATCCCTTCTGTTTGGCTGCAGTGATCCGGCTGCGGACTCGATGAATGAGACCATCGAGGAGAACAACGAGAAGATCAGTGATAGTGCACAAACCAACAGCGAGATCGAAATCGTCCACTCCGGCGAGGACGCACAGCTGCTCTTGACGAAAGCGTGGGAGCTGAAGGAGCCCACAGAGGTGCCGGAAGGCTACACCCTCATGGACTACTATGTTTATGACAAAGATATGGTGGAGCTTCGTTACAGCGATGCGCACGCGCAGGCTGAGCTGTACTACCGCACCAGCACCCGCCCGGGTGACATCAGCGGCAATTCCCGTCAATACACGAATGAGGAAACGCTCTCCAGCGCACAGTATTCCGATATTCTCGTGCGCGGCAGCGACAATAAGTGGATGGTCGCCACTTGGCAGCAGGGAGATCTCTCCTACTCCATCTCCTGCGAGCAGGGCTTGTCCGAAGAAGCGCTGTTAGCGATGATCGATTCCATCGAGTAAACGATTGTACCGCATCCATAGACGATGCGGTTTTTCTTATGTCCAAACGATCCGTCATTATTTTCATATAGTTTCATAATTTTCATAAATTTTACAGAAACACTTGACCTACAATAGCAAAGTGAGTAAAATATAACAGTATTCCATATTGAAAAGCGATGAACAAGACAAGATTGTTCTGTTTCCCCGCACAGAGAGCCATCACTCGCTGAAAGATGGACGGAAGGAGCAGAACCGTCATCCCTTGCCAGCTGTCAACCGAACGCGTGATCGTCATTAGGGGACACCGTCATTTCCACGTTATCGGAAAACCCATTGCTTTTTCGATGGGACAAAGAGGCGGCGGCAAGCTGAGTGGTACCGCGGAAACGAGGTTTTCGTCTTAGCGCAGAAATGAATTTTCTGGGTGAGACGAGAACCTTTTTTGTTATCGATATGGATGCGTAAGGGAGGAATTTGTATGAATGGTTTGCTTTTGCTGGGTATCACCAGCATTATCCTAATTGCCGCCTATCTGTTGTATGGGCGCTATCTGGTAAAAACGTGGGGAATCGACCCGAAGGCGAAAACGCCGGCAGTGGAACGAGAGGATGGGACAGACTTTGTGCCGAGCAGCAAATGGGAAGTCTTCGCTCACCAGTTTTCTTCCATTGCCGGTGCTGGACCGGTCACCGGGCCGGTGATGGCGATGATATGGGGCTGGCTCCCGGCGTTTTTGTGGATTGTTATCGGCGGTATCTTCTTTGGCGCCGTACAGGATTTCGGTGCGCTGTACGCTTCGGTCAAATCAAAGGGAAAGTCGATGGGACAGCTGATTGAGGATTACATCGGCTGCAAGGGGCGCCGCTTATTCTTCTTGTTTGCATGGCTGTTTACCCTGTTGGTCATCGCCGCCTTTGCCGATATGGTGGCGGGAACGTTCAACGGCTTCTCCGCAGAGGGAACAAAGCTGGCTCCCAATGCGAGTGCCGCGTCGATTTCGATTCTGTATGTGTTTGTCGCTGTCGCATTCGGCTTGTTTCTGCGCAGGACACGTATCGGCGGATGGAAGCAGGCGCTCATCGCCGTCGTACTGATTATCGCTATGTTAGCAGCAGGCATCGCATTGCCGATCTATTTAGATAAGAGCACTTGGATCTATGTCGTCTTCGTCTACATCTTCTTTGCGTCCATTACGCCGATGTGGCTGTTAAAGCAGCCCCGCGACTATCTGACAACGTTCTTGTTCATCGCGATGATCGCCGCAGCCGTAGTGGGCGTTGTCATCAGCAACCCGCAGATCACCACCCCGGCCTACACCGGATTCTCCACGGCGAGCGGCTATCTGTTCCCGACACTGTTTGTCACGATTGCCTGCGGCGCCGTCAGCGGCTTTCACTCCTTGGTGTCCAGCGAGACCAGCAGCAAGCAGATCGCCAATGAGAAAGACATGCTGCAAGTCGGTTATGGAAGCATGCTGTTAGAATCGCTGTTAGCCGTGCTGGTCATCGTCGTTGTCGGTTCTTTGACGAGCTTAAGCGATGGCGGCGTGCTCAACAGCGAACTCGCCACGATGGCGTTGGCACAGGGTGCAACCCCGTTTACGAAGTTTTCCGTCGGTGTCACTGGCTTGCTCGCACAGCTGGGACTGCCGCAGGAATGGGGTTTGTGCATCATGACGATGTTTGTCTCGGCATTGGCGTTAACCTCGCTGGATGCGGTTGCCCGCATCGGACGCATGTCCTTTCAGGAGTTTTTTGAGGCAGACCGCAATACAAATCCCTCTGCCCTCCTGCGCTTTTTAACCGACAAGTACACGGCGACCTTCATCACCCTGCTGGGCGGTTATCTGCTCAGCTTAGGCGGTTACAACAATATCTGGCCGTTGTTTGGATCTGCCAACCAGCTGTTAGCGGCGATGGTGCTGATCGCCCTGTCCGTATTCTTAAAGGTGACCGGGCGCAAAGGCTTTATGCTGTATGTGCCGATGAGCCTGATGCTGATTGTGACGATGACCTCCTTAGGCATGTCGATTTACAACATCTGCATGAAACTGTTTGTGAGCGGCGGCTTCGTCTTTATGACGGATGGCTTGCAGCTGATCGTCGCAATCCTGCTCGTCGCTCTCGGTCTGCTGATTACCTTCTCATCCGGCAAACGGCTGGTCAAACCTGCCAAGCAGGCATAGTTTCAAAGATCTCATCCCCGTGGGTGAGGTCTTTTGTTTTATGTTCATTCGTTTACGCTGATGCCATAGTTTCATGCAAAAGGGCGTCTCTATGCTTTCTTTTACAGCCGGCGTGCTTTCTGCATCTCCCTGCTCAACTTCGCCCTGCTTTTTCGCGATCTCATCCTGCTGCTGATAAAGTTAGGAAAATGCGAAGCACAGGCAAGAAAGCGCACCCTGTTAGACTTTTGCTTGCGAATGCCCAAAAAGGAAACAGGGCGTTTTGTGACAAACAAAAGGTTTAAAAGCGAGACAGCCTTACTTTTTTAACCGGCTGACCTCTGCATATCCGTAAAAGAAAATCCAAAGATCATTGCACGAGTGATAGCGTTTCCCCGCTTTCATCACTGTCCGTTGGATCTTTGGCTTTCATTAGAAAAACATGCCCTCTGTGATTGACGCCGCGAAAGTAAATTACCTTAGCTGCGCATACACCGGCATGTTTTTTCATCATTTTATCATTCTTGCAAAAACGGCTGATATTTCAGATCGAAGCTGACCTTGGCGCACAGATCCTCCAGCACGATGGCAAAAGCATCCTTGTCAAAGATCGCCAAATCGATATAAGAGTAACGCGTTCCGTTTGCGCCGCCGATCGTCTCGGCAATCCCCAAGGGGGAAAGCAGCTCGCCCAGCTTCTTCTCCATCGTCTGACGGATGAGCGCGTTCTTTTCATCCGCATAGGGATTCTCATAGTACAGATACCCATATTCGCCGCCCTTGTCGCGAAAGTCCAGGCAAGAGTCGTAATTGCCCTGTAGCAGTTCCTCCTGCAATAAAGAATTGGTCGTCACGATCAGCTTCATGTCCTTGCGCAGCTCCTCGCTCACACCCTCGCCATCCACCTTGTAGGCCATGTAGATATTGGTCGGCGCATGATATTCCAGCCACTCCTGATCAATGACGATGTCGCAGACATCCTCATAGAAGTTTGGCAGCAGGCAGAAGTTTTCACTGTCCATAAGCGGCGCATCGATCGCCTCCACCTGGGCAATACGCGCTTCCAGCTCCAGTTCTCCCAAAAACAGCTCCAGCATATAGGCCGACATCTCCCGCTTGCGCTCGTCGTCCGCAATATCCTGAAAGCCCGGACAATAGACCTGCACCCGCAGGGCGCGGTTGGTCTCGTCAATCTCATAAAACACGGTGAAATCCGCTCCCGTGTAAGTACGGTCCTTGATGCGCAGCACGGCGTTTCGCGCTTTGGCGGAATACGGCGGCAGCCAGCTGTTGATAATCCAGTCCTCCACGAGTTCCTTAGGAGCGAAGCGCTTCAGCAGCTCCGCAATATACTGTGCGCTCTTGTTTGGCCCGGTATCTAAGGTCATCTCAAAAAAGCCTTCCTCATTGAGTTCGATCAGCGCCGGACAGCCGGTGACGCTTTCCAAGCGCACATTGAGCTCTCTGATAAGATCCTCGCTGCGTGCTTCATCCCGGCGGCGCAGCGCCTCTTCCAGCTCGCCGCGCATCCGTAAAAACAGTTCCCAAAACGCCTGTACCCGATGTTTACAGTTCACAAAGCATCCCTCATTTCTGTTTCGTCCCCCATTATATCATGACGTCTACGCCTGTACCAGCCGATTTTTCAGCTTCTCCAGCACCTTGCGCTCCAGCCGCGATACCTGCACCTGCGAGATGTGCAGGCGTTTGGCGATCTCTTCCTGCTTCATGCCCAGATCATAGCGATAATGCAGCAGCAGCTGTTCCCGCTGCGGAAGTCTGGCGATCTCCTGTGTCAATGAGACATGCAGCGTCACATCCCCCTGCCGCTCATCTGCCACCTTATCCTGCAAGACGATCGGCGAACCGTCATTTTCATAGATCACCTCATCGAAGGAAAGCGTAAACTGATTGGCCTCAAAGGCGAGAATGACATCCGACACCTCCAGCTGACACGCCTGCGCGATCTCCTCATAGCTCACCTCTCGGCCATAGCGCTGCTGTAACTCCTCACGTGCCTTGAGCATCGTCAGATAGTTCTCCTTCATCGAACGCGAGATGCGCATCGCGCCGTCATCACGAAAAAAGCGCTTGATCTCCCCGAGGATGATCGGCACCGCATAAGTGGAAAACTTGACCTGATAGCTTAAATCAAAGTGATTGAGCGCCTTCATCAGCCCGACGCAGCCGATCTGTACCAGCTCCTCAAAAGGGATGCGCGAGGAGGCAAAGCGCTTGGCTAAGGCGTACACCAACGGCTGATTGCGCTTTACGAAAACGTCCTTCGCTTCCCCTGATCCCTGCTGAATCGCTTCGATCAGCGCCTCGTTGCTCCATTCTTCCAGCTTCACGCAAGCTTCTTTTCTATGTGCAGACCGGTGCCGACGCCCGGCTTTGACTCTACGCGAAAGACGTCCGCAAAGCTCTGCATAATCGTAAATCCCATCCCGCTTCGTTCCAAGTCCTGACGGCTTGTGTATAATGGCTGCATCGCCTGTTCCACATCCGCGATGCCGCAGCCCTGATCGTAAAGATCGATGATGACGATTTCCTCGTCATAGCAGACCTCGAGGTAAACGTCGCCCTCTTCCTTGCCCTCATAGCCGTGAATCATCGCGTTGACGACACCTTCGGCGATGATCGTCTTGATCTCCATCAGCGTTTCCATCGACAGCTTCAGCGGGGCCAAAAAGGCGACGACGCTCGTTCGCGCAAATACCTCATTCTCCAGCCTGCTCTTAAATACCAGCTTCATTTCATTCATTTTCTTCCCTCGCTTCTCTCATAACGAACGATCTGAAAGATTCCGCTCATCTCAAAGATCGTCTTATTCAAACGCGTCAGATTGCAGATGACAAGCTCTCCCTGCCATTTGCGCACCTGCTTGTAACGCGCCAGCACATAGCCGATCCCGCTGCTGTCCACAAAAGTGACGCCCGCAAAATCCAGCTTGAGCACCTTGGGCTTAATCTTTTCGATGAGTGCAGCGCTCTCCTCCTTGATACGCAGGACGCTGAGGTTGTCAAACTCTCCCTCAAAAGAAAAGCGAAGCGTGTCCTGCTGATGTTCCACCTTCATGATAACCCTCCCCCACTAACTCTAGCACAGAAGTCATGAGGGTTGGATTTCTTCGACAAAGGTAGACGGCGTTCCCAAAGAAAAACGTTCGACAGATGTTGACAGCAAAAAAGACAGACGTCGCTTTATGCGAGCATCTGTCGAAAGAAGTGAGTCTTAAGATGATTTATTCCAATTTGTTAACTAACACGTAGACACATTAATCTCTGTGGAGAGAAAGGTGATTAATGATTTCGTAGAATATTTGATTCTACGAAACCACTTTTTTCAAGTAACCGTATTTATTATCTCATTTTTCTTATACTTTTTCAATTTATACTGAAATCTATTGACATTTTATGTCAGTCGTTTATATTTTTTTTCTATTCTAATAGAGTTGGATGTTTTATAGTGGTCAAGAAAGGGGTCAATTAATATGAGTAGACGCGGTGAAAATATTCGCAAAAGAAAAGACGGTCGATGGGAAGCACGATTGAGAAAAGAAGATGCTGATGGAAATGTATCGTACATTTCGATTTATGGCAAGACGTATAAAGAGGTTAAAATCAAAAAAGCAGGCTATGTAAACCTATTAACAAAAAACCAAAAACAATCAGCATCTTGTCAAAAAAACTTGAACGATATATTTGAAAAATGGATTGCATATAAAAAGAATTTCATAAAAAAATCAACATACAATAAATATTATAATCTATACAGCAATTACATTTTTTGTTTTTTTCAGCAAATAGAAATAAGTAAAATAACTAACGATAATCTACAAAATTTTATATTCTATTTAATGGAAAAGGATAGCATTAAAACAAATGAAAAATTATCATACAACACAATCAAAGAGACTATTTTTGTTGTTAAATCCCTAATGACATTCGCGCAGAAAAACAAATATATTGAATACTATCCATTGCAGATTGACTTACCTAAACCAAACATTAAAAAAAACAAGTTTTAACAAGAAATGAACAGAAACAATTAGAAAATCATATCAAAAATAAATATGATCCGATCTCTATAGCTATTTTACTTTGTTTATATACCGGCTTACGAATCGGAGAACTCTGCGCACTTACAACAAAAGATATAGATTTAAAAAATCGATATATAAATGTAGATAAATCAATTCAAAGAGTTCAAAAACTTGATGCAAAAAACAAAGTAAAGACGTCTTTAGTCATCATGAGACCAAAAACAAATCACTCTGTCAGAAAAATTCCAATTCCATCTACTATAACTTTAATTTTAGAAAATTATTTAAATCAAATAAAAAATAAGACATATTTATTTAGTATACATAATGATAAATATACAGATCCTCGAACTATACAATATCAATTTAATAAAATTATTAAAAAAACTAATGTAACACCCATTTCGTTTCATGGACTACGTCATACTTTTGCTACTCGATGTATTGAATTAGGAATGGACATGAAAACTTTATCGGAAATTTTAGGCCATTCCAGTATTTCTACAACAATGTCAATATATGTACACTCTACCGATCTTCAAAAAAAGAAGCAGATCGAATTACTATCAAACTTATAAGTGGTCAAAATAATGGTCAAAAAACAATTCAGCAGTTTCTACACATCCCGTTTCGTAGAATCAAATATTCTACGAAGTATCCCCATTCTTTCAGTAAAGCTAACCATAAGATTGATTTTGTTTTAATTCTAAATCAATAGGGAGGGAACACGATGAAAAGAATTTTGACAAAGCTATTAATTATTCTTGCTGTTTTTTCATTGATTATTCCAATGAATACAGCAAGTGTATTCGCCGCTACTTCCTCGCAAGACG
This sequence comes from Merdibacter sp. Marseille-QA0792, assembly GCA_965119685.1. Lineage (GTDB taxonomy): Bacteria > Bacillota_I > Bacilli_A > Erysipelotrichales > Erysipelotrichaceae > Merdibacter. The sequence continues at coordinate 2,050,856 of OZ221971.1, forward strand.
GGATTATAGTAGATACAAAAACAGATAAAAATAGTTATAAAGAGGGAGAAAAAGCGACTGTCTTTATCGCGATACAAAACACAAACGGTTATGACATGAAAGATATCAATATTAAAATATCCTTACCAGAAAATCTCTCGTTGACAAGCCAGCAAATAATTAACATCCCATCATTAAAAGCTGGCGAAATTCTGGGATATGAGATAATTGTAGAAAATGATGGAGAACAAGTCACTATAATACCAGATAGCACAAAGCCTAATAGCAATAGTACCCAAGATGATATCATTGCATCACCAAATACTTCAAGTAGTAATATGATGACTTTTTTCGTTATCTTATTTGGTGCAAGTTTAATAATTATATTTATTACTAAAAGTGGAAAGAAAGGCAAAAAAATATTAGTGATCGCACTTGCCGCATCTATGGCTACTAGCATGTTTAATATGGGGACAGTAGAAGCCAAAAGCCCAGAAAATGAAATTAGAAATTTTCAAGTAATACAAAATATTAATTATGATAATGCATCATATCCAATAAATTTAAATGTTTCATACATAATTGAATATGGACAAGTTGTTAACCAAGGAGAAATCACAAGAGAAGATTGGATTGTTAAACTTGTAGATATTATGGGATATACCACTACATTTGATTCTTATAGCTTTGACGATTATGAAAAAGCAAAATACCCTGATAAAATTGAAACGGCAATTCAATATGGTTTAGTTGATTTGCATGCAGATCAGAATAACAAAGTTTTATTCTCACCAAATGAATATGCTACTAGAGAATTCGTCGCTTTTTCAACTATCAATGCTTTAGGTTTTTCTACATACAATTCCTCTATTGAATGTGATGATAGCAATATTTTATTATATCCTGATATTGATAAATTAATGATTCACTATGGGATGTTGAAACTGGTAAATAATAATTTTAATCCCAATCAATATGTCTCGAATGAGGAAGTTACTACCATTATTGATACTATCTGTGATTTTAATGATTCATTAAACATTGATCCTTCAACCGAAAATACTATTGATTATAATGATACCATAAAACAGTATACTTTAGATTTTACCATCGATGAAGATAATAAAATTGTTACTTCCAGTGACAAACAATTAGCAGATCTCACTACTGGTGATATTGTACTACTAAATAATCATTACGATTTAAGAGATAGTATTGCTATAAAAATTGAAAAAATCACATATACAGATGACAAATATATTATTAATTATACAGATCCATCTATTGATCAAGTTGTAGACAATATACAAGTGGAAGGAGTTATTGATAATCAAGATGCCTTGTTTATTCCTGAAGATGGCGTAACAATAGAAAATACAGCATCAGCTAAATCTAGATCAAAGCTCACAGAAATACCATTTAACGGATCAATTACAGCTAGTTTTAACCTAGAATTTGGAGAACATAAAGAGTATTCCTTATCTGCTAAGGCTTCTTTGAACCTTGAAGAATTGAAATATAAAGTCGATTGTGAAAAATTCGGCTGGTTACCAGTTAAATTAAAGGAAGCTCATTTCGAGTGTTTATTAAAATCAAGCGCTTCTATCGAGTTTAAAAATACAGGAGACAACAATAAAACATCGATCTGGACTGAAGAAAAAGAAATTAACCAAAAACTTGGAACAATACTCATCCCTACACCATCAGGTGTTTACGGTTCTGTTGATGTATATTTAGTCACCTCTCTTAGTGGGAAAATTAAATTAAGTATACAGGCAGATGCTAATATAGGAATCCAGTATAAACATGGAAATATTAGAAATATCGGTTATCTTGATGCTACAACAAATGATATAGATTTGAATGCTGAAGCAAAATTAGGACTTAAACCTGAAGTTTCTATAAAGGTCGCTGGTTGTAACCTAATTAAAGCAAATACAGAAGCCGGAGTAGCAGCTAACGCAAAGATATCGAATGTGGTATTAGATCCTCTCAAATATTGTGTTGATACTAATCTGTATTTATATTGGGGAATAGGCGGACAACTCGGTCCAAGCTTTCTCAATATAAATTATAATCTAGATATATTCAATGCTAAGAAATCACCTTTTAAAAGAAATTTACATTTTGAAGAAACCGGATTAGTTGATGAGTGTACTAGAAAATATGGAGATTATGTAGGTTATGTGTTATCAGAAGAAGCGCAACAACCAATCAGTCAAGCCAAAGTCCAATTGTATCGTGATAATGAACTTATAGAGTCTTTAGAAACGGATTCTAGTGGTAAGTTTATCGGAACAAAACAAAAAAATGGAGAATATAAATTAAAAATTTCAGCAAATAACTTTGAAACGCTAGAAAAAGAAATCGAGATTGTAGGAGGAGAAACAATAGATTTAAAAAATCTGTATCTTAAAACTGCAAATCTAGTAAATTTATCTGGTATCGTATACGATAGTGAAACTACAGCCCCGATCTCAGGAGTAATGATTTCTACAACCAGTCCGGAAAATACTGCGATTTCTGATGAAAATGGTCATTTCTCTATTATGGTAAATAGAAATAATGCATTTTTATCTTTTGAAAAGGCAGGATATAAAACTAAACATGTAGAAATACAGCATGCTGATCAAGCAAATATAGAAATTCCGATGGAAAAAGAAGAAGATGTAAAAACATTAACGATTCATGCAGGAGAATCTTATCGTCTTGAAAAAACATCAGATACACAACTGCATATAAAAGCAACTGAAAATACAACATTCAGCATGTATGGAGATAGATTTGGTAGTTATTGTGAAGAAAGTTGGGAAGCTGAAAAAGGACAATTTTTATACGGAATATATTCAGACTTCTATGAATTTCAAGTCTTTTCCGGTGAATTGGAAGTTTATGCTTGTGAGTCATACGAGTCAGAGCCTATTATCAATCTCAATGATCATTGGAAAATAACAAATTTAGAAGGTAATGATATATTTACAAAAATTTCATTAACCACTGGTCAATCAATTATGATAGATTATCCTGTCGATGACCCTATAAAAGACGGTCCTTCAACAGAATTCTATATTAAATCAGATAATGATTCTTTATTTAGTACGAAGCATACAGACTATTGGTGGAATGAACATTTAGGTTCTGATATCAAAGAAGAAGAAAACAATTATTCTGGAAAGAAAGATATTACATGCATACTTACAAATTTAGAAAAATTTGAAATATCAGTACAAGCGGGAAAATTAGATATATATATTCCAAATCAATTTATAAATGATTATACTATCTCGTAGCAACACATAGAACAAAGGGAGTATTTCATCTGAATAAAAATAAACGAGAATCATTTCTTTGGTACAAAATAAAAGATGAAGAAACATTCATACAATACTGCGTGTATTACCCTATACTTTAAATACAGCAATTGTTTCATCAAAGACTACCCCTCTATACAGTGTTGTAAAATATCTTACAGGAAATTAACAAGAACAAGTAATCAGCTTTTGAGTGATTGCTTGTTTTTTTCGTTTATCCCATTCACAAAGATATCTTCTCGATTCGAAGCATTGTCTCCTTTTCTATAATTTCCTATGCTCAAAGTAGACGGCATTCCCAAAGAAAAACGTTCGACAGATGTTGACAGCAAAAAAGACAGACGTCGCTTTATGCGAGCATCTGTCGAAAGGAACGAATCCACAGATCGAGATAAGACGCTTCCCTCACCTCTTTTTCCACACGTAAGGGAACCGTGAAGCGATAACCGTCGCTCATCGTCACGACTAACTGCGCACAGGCTTCCTTACTCGTATAGGGCGGCGCACTTTTCAGCAGCTGTACCTCTTTGCTTTTCACCTGTGAATCCTTTCCCTTTTCTACCATATAATAGGCGTCCTCCATGGTGACTAAAGGCATTGCGGCGGGATTGCCCTTCTCATTGTATAAGGTATCCACCTTTTCCCCCTGCTGATACAGCTGCTTTTGTTCAAAGCGGGAAAATCCATATTCCATGAGGACGCTGATTTCCTGATTGCGCGTCTTGCCATCCGGCTCTCCCATGACGACGCCGATAAAGCGCAGGGAGCCCCGTTTTGTCGTCACGGTGATGCAGCTGCCCGCCTGAGAGGTATAGCCGGTCTTTAAGCCGTCGGTGCCCTCCAGCTGCTTGATGAGCTTATTTGTATTGACAAGCCAGAAAGGCTGTTCACTGTCCGCGCGGATATAGGCGTCATAGGTAGAGGTGATCGAAAGCAGATCGCTGCCGCCTTCCTCTAACAGCGCCGCCGCGATGAGGGCCATGTCTTTGGCACAGCTGTAATGCGCATCATCGTGCAGACCGGTAGCGTTCACAAAGTGCGTGTTGACCAAATGCAGTTCCTTTGCCTTGGCGTTCATCATTTCCACAAAGCCCTCATGCGTACCGCCGGCTTTTTCAGCCAGCGCCACCATCGCATCGTTTGCACTGGCGATGCAGACGCTTTTGAGCAGATCCTCCACGCTCATCGTTTCGCCCACTTTCAGATAGACCTGTGATCCGCCCATCCCGGCTGCGGTTTCACTCGTCGTCACCATATCGTCTAAGTGCAAAGCGCCGGCATTGATCTGCTCATAGATAAGCAAAAGCCCCATCATCTTCGTCATCGACGCCGGGTACATCTTCTCCTGCGCCGCTTTCGCGTAGATTTCCCGCTGACTGCTCGCTTCCATCAAATAAGCGCTCTTCGCCTGCTGCACTAATACGTCTTCCCCAAGCACCGGCGTGTTCTCACTGGCGCCGATCGGCAGCAGCGCACACAGCCAGAATATCAAAATCAACAGAATGCTTCGCTTCTTCACCATGTGTATCGACCTCATTCACACGGTATGCCCAAGCGCTCATTTTCATGCGCGCCTCATGAAAAAAACGCACGGTTTCCCTTAGCGTTTCTCACTTGCAAACAACCCCGGTCCCTGCGTCCGTCTTTGGCGATAAGCATGAGGAAAGCGGTGATTGGCACAGCATCATTGGGCTTTGCCAAAGCGCACCTTCGGGGCGTTTAGATCGAGCCGTTTCATCTCGAGGACGCCTGCCTTTATCCCCTTGGCGTAAACAAAGGTGCTTTGCAGCTGAACGATGTTTCCCTCCTCAAAGCGATAGCGCTTCTTAGGGGCGCGCACCTCCACGACAAACGCGGTATGCACATGAGAATTGCCTTCCTGCTGCATCTGCTTTGCCACATCCCAATACAGATGGCGATCGTCCTGCCTGCGCAGATAAGGCGCCGACACCTCCTTCAGCGTAACCTCCTCACAAAGGACAAAGCGCAGCACACCCAGCATCGCAAGCGCTTCCTGTTGATCGAGGGCGGATGGCTCACCGCATTGAACCATCGGGGAATCCAGCGTAAACGCCTGCGCTTCCTCACTTTCAAATGCCGCAAATGCCAAGGCCTCCTCCATTTCGATGTCCAGCTCCACCAAAAAGCAATCCGTACCCGCTAACGGCGTCATCGTCTGTGTGATGCTGACATGATCATCCTCTGTAACGACAACGGGCGTCATTGCCTGCCACCCTGCCTGCGCATCCTGCGCCCAAACCGCCAAAACCGCCCATATCCATATCGCTATCGCTTTCATCGCTGCCACCCTTTCTCATGTTCACAAAGCGCTGCTGTGTCGGCCATCACCGCATACAAGCGCACTCCGGCATCGCCGCTCTTACTGTTATGGTAACAGCCCCTTTTCGAGAATCGTGTCGAGGAAGCTTCCAAAGCGAAAAAAGGCACACATTGCATGAGTCAAGAGAAAAAAACGGGATTTCGGAATACCGACAGCATTTCCTATCTTTCCCCCGCATCCCTTTCCCCTTTGGTTTTCACATGTGAAACAGCGATCCGCCAAGAGAACATACACCGCATAAACTTTGCACCACACAAAATACGTGCAGCCATCAAGAGAAATGACTCTTTGACAACTGCACGTTTCCGCTATGAAAAAACATGTTCTTTCCTTTGACTGATGACAACGGAACGATAAACCACGGCGATCATCTCTATGCGATACAGCCGCAAAGCTGTATGATCACTCTCCCTTTCTGTTCCCTTTGATCCGCTTTGCACGATCTGACTCAGGACAAACGTACTTTGTGAGCATCCCCTTCTTTTTCATCAGGCAAGATACCCGCCTTTCGCCACTGAGCGAGGAGCGTCTGCTGCGGCAGGGAAAAGGTTTGATCGTTCAGATAGGCAAGCGGGCTGTCTTTGGCAAAATGAAAGCGCAGGGAGTATGCCGCTAACGCCTGATAGCTCCCTTTTTGCCGTGTGCCTCCATATTTCACATCACCAAGCAGCGGGTGGTGCAGATAGGCAAACACCGCGCGGATCTGATGAAACTTCCCGCTTTCCAGCTCCACGGACAGCAGTGCGCACGAGGAGAAATGCCGCAGCTGCTGATAACGCAGAGAACAAGGGGTCGTATCGAAAGCGGGCTGTTCATACAGCAATGCCCGCGTCCCCTCCTTGCGATGGTGCAGGACGATGCGCCCCTGCGCAGGCGTCATCGCCCCCTCAATGAGAGCGAGATAGCACTTTTGTACGCGGTGTTCCCGAATAGCCGCATTGACCTCACGCAGTGCCGCCGCCGTTTTCGCCGCGATGAGCAGCCCGCGGGTATTGCGGTCGAGACGGTTGCAGATTGCCGGCGTAAAGCTTTGTTCTTTGCTTGGATCGTAGCTTCCCTGCCGATAGAGGTAATGCTTGACCCGGCTGACGACACAGTCCTGCCCCTGCGCCTGATCGCTTTGCGAGCGCAGGCCGATCGGCTTGTCGATGATGAGCAGATGCTCGTCCTCATAGACGATGGACAGCGTGCTTGGCACTTGCAGAAAGTCATTCACCTGTGTGCGTTCACACAATAGCTGCGGCGGCAGAAAGAGCAGCAGCACGTCCCCCTCGCACAATCGCTGATCCCCGCTGCAGCGCTTACGGTTGACTTTAATCTTCTTGTTGCGGATGGCTTTGTATAACACACCTTGCGAAAGCGTGGGATAGAGCTTCATCAAAAAGCGGTCAACCCGCTGGCCGGCGTCGTTTGTTTGAACGATAATTTCTTTCATGGCAATCACCTTGCATTAGTATATCATAGGGAGAGCAAAATGTGATAAACTATTGAGTAACGAATCAAAGGGGATGTTTGTATGTTTACCTGCCGCATCAGCGTGCATGAGCTGGTAGAAACCAGTTATCTGCAAGGAAATCTCACCTCACAGGGCATGAGCGTTGAACGGGCGCAGCTGGGAGCGCGCATTCACCGCCAGCTGCAGGCAAGCCGCCCTGAGGGCTATCAAAGCGAGGTGTTTTTTCGCCATACCCATACCGATGAGGAGCTTTGTATCATCGTCGAGGGAAGAGCGGACGGCATCTTTACCCAAAATGATCCGATCATCATCGAGGAGATCAAATCCACTACGCTCCCCTTTGAGCAGATCGATGAGAGCGTTTTTGTCCACTTTGCCCAATGCTATGTGTACGCCTATTTCTTTTTGCTGCAAAACGAGGGAATCGATCACATCGTCGCCCGCGTCACCTATTGCCAAACACAGAGCAAGCAGACCAAATGCTTCGATCACCCCAAAACGATCCAAGAGCTAAGCGCCTTCTACGAGGAGCTCATCGCTAATTACCGCAAATGGGCGCTCTTGCAAAGAGACTTGCAGATTGCCGCCAGAAAGAGCAGCAAGCGTATCACCTTTCCCTTTGAAACCTACCGCCCGCATCAGCGCGAATTTGCCGCATGGGTCTATCAGAGCATCCTGCGCAAGGAGAGCTTGATGGTACAGGCTCCTACCGGCATCGGCAAGACGGTTTCCACCCTGTTTCCCTCCCTCAAGGCGATCGGCGAGGGAAAATGCGAAAAGGTGTTCTATCTGAGCGCCAAAAACGTGACGGCTCAGGTGGCCAAAGACACCATGCGCCTGTTTTATGAGCAGCAGCTGAATCTCAAATGCGTGTCGATCATCGCCAAGGATAAGATGTGTCTGCTAAAGGAGCGCAACTGTGAGGAATGCCCCTATGCGCAAAACTATTACGGCCGCGTGCGCCCCGTCCTCTATGAATTATTGCAGGGAGAAGATCTGTTAGACAGCGAATGCTTTCGTGAGGCGGGGGCGGCGCATGAGCTGTGTCCTTTTGAGCTTTCGCTCGACGCTTCCAATTATGCCTCCCTCATCATCTGCGACTATAATTACGTCTTTGATCCGTCCGTCTATCTGAAACGCTTTTTTGAGGATCGGGGCAGCTACGTCTTTTTGATCGATGAAGCGCACAACCTCGTTGAACGCGCCAGAGAGATGTACAGTGCCGATCTGCGTCAAAGCGATGTCATCGTCCTGCGCGATCTGCTCGCCGGCGCCCCTCATGATGCGCACTTTGCCTGTGATGCTCTTCTCACTGCACTGAAAAAGCTGTGGGAAAGCTGCGGGGAGGAAGTATTCTCTCAAAAGGAACCGATGGAATCGCTCTATCAGCTGACCAACGCGCTCATCACCGCATGCGACTCCTATCTCCAGCAGGAAAAGGAGCTTCCTTCGCGCAAAGAGCTTTTAGAGCTGTATTTTCAGCTGATCGACTTTCGCCGCATCTACGACTACTATGATGAGGATTTCATCACATGGGTTCGCCGGGAGGATGACGATCTCCACGTGCGCATCTACTGTATGAATCCGGCTCATCAGATTCAGGCGCGCATCGCGCATGGCATCAGCGCAGTCTATTTCAGCGCGACGCTCTCCCCTTCCCTTTATTATGCCGCTTTGTTGGGAGAAGAGGGAAAAGCCAAACGGGTCGCTTTGCCCTCGATCTTCACCAAAGAACAAAGCGCCGTGCTCATCCACAGCGCCATCTCCACCCGCTATCAGCATCGAAGCGCCTCATTAGCGCCTCTTGTCAACGCCATCTATCACAGCGTACACCCCAAGGCGGGCAATTACATCGTCTTTTTCCCCAGCTATCGCTACATGGAGGAAGGAGCGGCGCTCTTTCAAAGCCATTACCCCGACATTCCCGTCCACTTACAAAAAAGCAATATGAACGAGGAAGAGCGCCACGCATTCTTAAAGCGCTTTGAGCGGCAGGAGGGCTGGCAGCTGTATTTCTGCGTATTGGGCGGCATGTTTGCGGAAGGCGTTGACTTTCGCGGAGAACAGCTCATCGGCGCGATCATCATCGGCGTCGGTTTGCCGCAGATCAACATCGAGTCCGATTTCATCCGCGATCATTTCCAAGCGCAGGGTGTCGATGGCTATCACTATGCCTACACCTATCCCGGCATGAACAAGGTATTGCAGGCGATGGGGCGCGTCATCCGCACAAAAAAGGACAAGGGCATCCTCGTCCTCATTGACGACCGTTACAACACAGCGTTGTACCGCTCGCTGTTTCCCGCTCATTATCATCACGCCCGCTATGTGCAAAACGCGCTGGAGATTGAAACGCTGCTCACCGCTTTCTGGGCGCATTCACAATAACGAGGGCACCTCGTCGATATGATCGAGGATCTCACAGCGGCAGCGAAGCAGCTTTTCCTTGTGCTCATGCCCGTCGGCGATCAAAATACAGCGGCACCCCGCCATGGCAGCCACCTCATAATCATGAACGCTGTCACCGATAAAAACGATCTCTTTGGGATCGCTTTTATTTTCTCTGACAAAGCGCACGGCGAGCTCGGCCTTCGAGTGGGCATAGACGTCCTGAATGCCCAGCACCTGATCGAAATAAGGCGCCAAGGGATAGTGCGCCAGCTGTTCTTTCAGCAAATCCAGCTTGGAAGCGCTCAGCAGCACCTGCCGTTTGCCCGCCTGCCGGCAATAGGAAAGGGTGGCGAGCGCCTGCGGCTGCAATGCACAGGAGATGCTGCGGGGCTGATAATACGCCATGTATTCTTGTGCCAGCACCTCAAAGGGCTCCTTCGTGAAATCAAAGCCCGCTTTGCGATAATACGCGATGATGGGAAATTGAAACACCTGACGATAACGCTCAAGGCTCAGCGTGGGCAGGGAGCGTTTGGCAAGCAAGGTGTTGATGCTTTGACGGCAAAGCTCTACATCGTTTAACAGCGTACCGTTCCAATCCCATATAATCGTCTTGATCTCATCCATCGATCCTCACCTGCCTGTTGTTCCTCATTGTATCCGATTCGCGCGCAAATGGCAAGTCCGCGTTGATCACAGTGCATCGGATAAATGTAACGAAACCGCTATGTGTAACTGCACGCCCTGCAAACAACAAAACGAACGCCGTCTGCTCACTCACTTTGACGGCGTCTAAATCTGTTTAAACGGTTTTGCGGCGTTTCTTTCATTCCTGTGCCCATGGGGCGAGCACCTTGGCGATCGGTTCGCGTAAAACGAGCTCTGCCTGTGCATCGGCCTTCGTCTCATCCTTGTTGATCAAGACGAGATGACGCCCGTGGAAATGCTGCAATAACCCGGCTGCCGGATAGACCGCCAGCGAAGTACCGCCGACGATCAGGGTATCACAAGCGGAGATCTCCTCGACAGCGCTCTCTAAAGTGCGAAAATCCAAACGCTCCCCATAGAGGACAACCGCCGGCTTCATCATTTTCCCACATTTCGGACAACGGGGAATCCCTTTTTCATCCCGTGCTTTCAGCATTCCCTGCAAATCGAGAAAATGATGACAGTGCAGACAATAGTTGCGGTGTACGCTGCCATGCAGCTCCAGCACCCGCTGACTGCCCGCCAGCTGATGCAGTCCGTCGATATTCTGCGTGATCACCGCCGACAGCTTGCCTGATCGCTCCAAAGCGGCTAGTGCGCGATGCGCCGCGTTAGGCAAAGCGTCCGGATAGATCATCTCACGGAAATAAAAATCATAAAACACATCGGGCGCATCATAGAAGAAATCCTCACTGAGCATCTCCTCCGCCGGATAGGGATAGCGCGTCTGCTGATAAAGGCCGCCGCTGCTGCGAAAATCCGGTATGTTGCTCTCGGTGGAGACGCCCGCCCCGCCAAAAAAGACGATGCGCCGCGAATCATCTATGATGCGTTTCAACTGACTATTCATCATTTTCCTCCTGTGCAGGCACATCCTCCGCCTGCTTTTCATAATCCACTGTGTACTCGTAGGTTTTATTCAGCTGTAAAAACTGAAAGTTCAGCGTAAACTGATAGTTTCCCGAAGGTGCGTTGTCATCTTTGAGCAGATAGACCACGGTTGTGCGCACAGTACCCTCACTCTCGTTTCGGGAAATCCCCTCATAGTGTGCGGAGAATGCACCGGCGCCATTTCCATAGAAAGAGAGAATCGGCGCATCGACGGCAGCGTTCGACGTGCTTCCATAATGCAGATACAGGCGAATGCCCCCCTCGACGTCCTCGCGTTCAAACTGCACGTCCGTCAGCTGGAGGATATTTACGCTCGTCTCTGCTTCGATCTGCTCGTCATTGGCAAGGGTACAGACGATTTTAAACGTATTTTCCCCTCCGGCAAACTGGTAGGCGTCCTGTGCGAGCTGATAGCCCGAATGGTTGGTCACATCGGCAATCCAGACATCCCCCTGTAAAGGATCGACATAATACAGCGCGCTGGAAACAACGCTTTGATCTCCCTGATCGATCTCCCAGCTTAGCACGATTACATCATCTTTGCTCAGACGCGCCTGAAAGCCGACGATAGCCGTATCCCTGTCCGCCTCATCCACATGCTGCGGGGCATTGGGCGAGTCCTGCACGCCCTCCTGCAATGAAGCGGGAACGATCAAAAGCTGATAGATGACAATTGCGGCAGTGATGGCGATGATGATCATCAAAATCACAACAAACATGAGGTTGCGTCGAATATACTGCATGAGGGAACCCATGGACATCTCTCCTTCGTGTTTTTATCAGCTTTATTTTATCATATTCTTCCCCGGGTTGGTATGTCCGGCCAAAGAAAAAGGCAGAAGCGCCTGCCTCTGCCTGCTGTCATATACGCTTATTCAACGGTGAAGAACGGAACGACGATTCCTTGGTAGTTCTCGTTGATGAAATCGATCGTCTTCTGTGACTTCAGCACGCTCATGAGATCCTTGATCTTCTGGGAATCCTCATCTCCGCTGCGTACGGCGATGCAATTAGCGAATTCCTGGGCGACACCGTTTGCGTCCTCCGTCACGATCAGCTGATCCAATACGTCTGCGTTCAATGCGTTGTTGCCGTTAGAAATCGCAAGATCCACCTCGCTCAGATTTACCGGAATCGTCTCTGCCGCCATCTCGATGATCTCTACGTCATACGCCGAATTTTCTTTGTCGATATCCGCCGGCGTTGCCGCAATGCCCAGATCATCATCCGTCAGCGAAATGATGCCGTTAGATGCCAGCAGCTGCAAAGCGCGTCCGCCGTTGGTCGGATCATTCGGGATGGAGATCGTCAGATGCTGACCGTCCTCCAGCTCGTCTAAAGAAGCGACCTTATCGGAATAGATGCCCATCGGCTCAAAATGAACATCGCCGGCAGATACCAAATCCGTCCCGTTTTCCTCATTCCACTGTGCCAGATACTGATTGTGCTGGAAATAGTTGGCATCAAGCTCGCCGTCTTCCAAGGCCGTATTCGGCTTTACATAATCGCTGAACTCCACGATTTCCACCGTGTAGCCCATCTCCTCCAAATCCGGCTTGATGTTGTTGAGAATCTCCGCATGCGGAGTCACACTCGCACCGATACGCAGCGTCTTATCCTCCGTATCTGCGTTGTTGTCGTTGCCGCCGCAGCCGGCCAAACTTGCGCACAGGGCCAAAGCCAGTGCTCCGCTCAAAAGTTTTTTCATAATGATTTCCTCTCTTTCTCTTTTTATTTCACATCCGCAGATGTTGAAACCTCGTTAATGGGTCGTTTTGCGCACCAGATAGTTGCCGATGCTTTGAATGATGATCGTAATGAGCACCAATACGATCACGCCTGCCCAGATGATATCATTCCATTGCTTGGAATAGCCATAGTTGTAACAGAAGGCGCCGACGCCTCCGCCGCCGATCGCACCGACGATCGCAGTTAAGCCGATCAGTGAGATGAACGTAATCGTCGTTGCACGGATGATGCTCGGTACGCTCTCACGCAGATACACGCGGATCATAATCTGAAACGGCGTTAAGCCCATCGCTTCGCTGGCTTCCACCAAACCGCGGTCCACCTCGGCGATCGCCTGTTCGATCTGGCGTGCGAAGAAAGGAATCGTTCCGACGATCAGCGGGAAGAAAGAGCCCTTTAAACCGATCGAAGTTCCGGACACCAGCTTTGTCACATCGCCCAGCACCATGATTAAGATGACGAAGGGAATCGCGCGGAACAGATCAATCACCTTTCCCAAAAGCGTATAGACGATTTTGTTTTCCAAAATATCGCCCTCTCTGGTAACCACCAGAATGACGCCGAAGATCACACCGAAGACTAAAGAAATCCCGCCGACAACCACAAGCATCAGCAGCGTCTGTACGATGGAATCAACAAACTGCGGAAAGCGATCGACCAAATGCGGTACCCATTGATTCAATACATCCATCATCGCTTGATCACCTCCGTTTCCACGCCATGGCGCTTGATGCAGTCAAACGCCGCCTTGCGTTTTTCCTTATCTCCTTTCAGCACGACGATGAGCGTGCCGATCGGCGTTTCCTTGACGACCTCGATATTGCCGAAGATGATATTGCAGTCCACGCCATACGAACGCGAGATCTCCGAGATCAGCGCCTGCGTCGCATTGGACGCGTCGTACTTCAAAGAGACGATGACTTCATCTTCTCCCAATTCTGTCAGCGCATGCCCCTCTTCGATCAGATCGTAGATGCGATCGGTCGTCGAGGTGCTGGCGATGAAGCTCTTTGTCATCTTCGCCTGCGGATGAGTGAAAATATCGACGATACTGCCCTCTTCTACGATACGGCCGTCCTCCATCACCGCCACCCGATCACAGATTTCCTTGACGACGCCCATCTCATGTGTAATCAGCACCACCGTCAGATGCAGCTTCTGATTGATGTCCTTGATCAGCTTGAGGATGCTGTGCGTCGTCTGCGGGTCCAGCGCGCTGGTCGCCTCGTCACACAGCAGCACCTTGGGATCGTTGGCCAGCGCGCGGGCGATCGCCACACGCTGCTTTTGACCGCCGGAGAGCTGAGAGGGATAGACGTTGGCTTTCTCGCTGAGATCGACAAGCGCTAACAGCTCCTGCACCTTGCGATGGATCTCCTCCTTGCTAAGCCCGCTCTTCTTTAACGGAAATGCGACATTCTGCGCAACGGTGCGCAGGCGCATCAGATTGAAATGCTGGAAAATCATGCCGATTTTCTTGCGCGTGCTTCTTAGCTGAGCGCTGTCCAAGGAAAGCAGATCTTTGCCATCCACGATGACCTTGCCCTCCTGCGGACGCTCCAGCAGGTTGATACAGCGTACCAGCGTCGATTTTCCCGCGCCGCTAAAGCCGATGATTCCATAAATTTCTCCTTCATTGATCTGTAAGGAGACATCTTTAACGGCGTGAACATAACCGCTCTTGGTTGTAAACGTCTTTGAAACATGCTCCAGTGTAATCATCGATGTTTCATCCTCCTTCAACAAAAAAACCTTCATCCCAATAGGACGAAGGTATTCCTCGTGTTACCACCTATCTTTACAGAACCATCGCTGATCCTGCCTCATCGAGTACGTCTGCCAACAGATTATACTCTATCGCTGTAACGGGCGAACACGTCGCGGCCTAAAGCGATGCTCTCGACCACGCAACTCCAAGACCATTTTCGGCAGTTCACTCTTTATTCTCTTTCACCGGCTGAGAACTCTCTTTGAAAGACTTTCCTGCTTACTCTTCTTTTCATCGTCAATTTATGGTTCAATCATACACAACAAGAAAGCGTTTGTCAATCATTTTTTAATTTTTTCAAAAAATTTCATTTTCTTACATTACCGATTCATTTGTATTTCACTAGAACGCTGCTATTTCAAAACATAGCGCAGCCGATAGATCTTTCCCGGATCTTCCTCATCCGTATATTCATGGTAAGTAAACAGCAGCTGCGACGCGCCGTGAGGAATTAAAAAGATCAGGCATCCCTCCAGCTCGCCGTCTCCATCCAATTCCATCACATCCTCCAGCTGATCCTCTACCCCGAAATGATCCTCCGCTTCAAAGGAGAACTTCTTCTTATCATAGCGCAGCTGAAAGTCGTCCTTATAGATGACGATCGGCTCCTGACTCACGTTGCGCAAGCGCAGAAACACCTTGAGAAAGCAGGCGGGCTCCTCCACCTCATACCCGTGTAGACTGCGGCCGCACAGCTCCATCTTCAGCATCTTACAGTCAAAAAATGCCGTCTGAAACTCGTTGAGCATCGCCTGATTCGGCTGATGATCCTTGAGCAGACGCACCTTTACCTCTCCGTTAATCGTCTCATATAACTGCATCACAATCCCTCCTCTACCTTCATACTATATGAGGGAAACCGCGAAATCTGTCAAACGATGACGAAAACGGCGGATCTCCCGCTTTCACGGATGATCCTACGCCGGGCTTGCCGCATGGAAAGAAAACGCAATACCGATATTTCCGCAAGCAGCCATACAAACAGCACCTGCACACCTCAGCGGCAGGCAGATGAACTGATGCGAGCACGCCTGATGAAGAGAGAAAGATGATGTATCATCAGCAGCTTCCTTGAATCGTTCTTCTGCTGCCCGCCAGCCTCATACAGGAGAATCACAGCACTTTTGCCGCTTCTCATCGGCGATGGCACAGAGAAACTCCGCCATCCTCAGATGATGACATGAGGCCAAACGTGTACCCCCTGCGCAATGATGCGGTGCAGCCGTGAGACGCCGAAGGAGTGAAACAGCTCCTTGAGATCCTCCGCCTGAAAGATGAGCAGATCCGCGTCCGCTCCCTTACGGATTCCGTTTTTTTTCGTCAGTCCCAACGCTTTCGCTCCCCGCAGGGTCATCGCCGCCAATACCTCCGACTCCTCCGCCGCTCCCTCCATGCAAATCAAGGAAGCTAACGGCAGCAGATCATAAAAAGGACGTTCTTTATAACAAAAGGAGGTGGACAGCACGAAACGCTTTGGCAGACAGTGATGCCTGACATACCCATAATCGACTAGCGGCAGCCGCGTTCGCTCACAGCGCACCAGCCGATAGAAAGGGGAACTGGCTAATTCGGGGAGACGTTTGGACGCCAGCGTCGTAATCCCGTTTTTGTAAAAAAGATTGACAGTCTCCTGGTTGATGCGAACATTGTCTCCGCTTCTTTGATCGAAGCTAAACTGCACGTTGAGATCGATAAACGCCGGTACGACAATCTCGTTGGTTGCATCGATGATACGGGTATCTTTATCGACCCAGCGATGATAGTCATGCGTGCCAAAATCGATAATCCGCTCATGATGAACGGCGACAAACGCATGCTCGATGCAGAAAAAAGCGTCCCCTTCACGCGTGGTCGCATATAATCGATGGATGTGCGCAATGATCAAAGTAGCCTTCATATCTCATGTCCTTATCTGCTTTTATTATAGTGGAAACATTGAAAAATTACCATGCGTTCCCACACATTCCTTTGCTTTTGACCGTAGGTTTGCCACAAGAACCACACCATGGATAAGGGACGTTTATGTATATTGAGTTATCACACATGTATTGTCATCCTGCATTCCCACACATTCCTTTGCTTTTGACCGGGAAAGGAAACCGCGGCAGCCGCAGTATAGTATGCTATAATGTAGAAAGCAAAGGAGGAGTGCGATGAAACAGAGAAAGCTGTCCTCGCTGTTGAAATCCCGCCGTCCGATCGTCATTACGATTCACGGTTACGGCCGGCGACGCAGCCATGAGATGGATAATTTCGTTTCATGGTCCAAACAGGAGCACTTTGACGTCGTCGTATTTGATCTCTACGATCTCTTTGACGAAACCGACTGCGATCCCAAGCAATGGCTGCTGCGGGCACAGCGTCAGGTGGAAGCTGCCTGCGCGAGCAAACGGCCAGTCTATCTGCTGGGATTTTCGATGGGCGGAGTCATCGCCAGCTATCTGGCATCCCTTTATCCGGTTACAAAGCTGGCGCTCGCTGCACCGGCCTTCACCTATTTGGATATGTCCAAAACGGCAGACTATCTGCGCAAGGGCACCAAATACTTGTTTCATTCGGATGGCAAGCAGCAGGATGTCAGCGTCCCAAAACCGTTTTATCCGGCGTTTGTGGAGATCATCCGCAACTGCCGGGACAGCATCGCGCATGTCGATTGTCCCATTTTATTTCTGCATGGGGATCAAGACGAGGTCATCCCGCTGAAAAGCAGCATCCATGCCTATGAGAAAGTTTCCCATAAGGATAAACGGCTCTTCATATTACATGAAGGGCATCACCATCTGTTAAGCGAACCAAAGACGGCCAACGAGTGCTGCCAGCTGATTTTCCTGTTTTTCAAAGGGGAGATCGTTACAAAGCAGCGGACGTTTGCGCCGGATATATTAGATTCTCTGCGCGCCGGGCAGATAAAAAAAGAAGAACATAACAAGCCGTGAACCGCTTGCCATATCTCTCTCTTATGGCGATGCCAACCGCAAAGACGGTAGCAGAGCTAAGCGAAAACGCATAAATACCTGCCGATGAAAGCACGAAGGGGCTGCAACGAAAAGAAAAAGGAAGATCACTATGAAAGAAAGAACGAGCGTTGATGCAGGCTGAGGCTATATTACACTCGTTTTTCTATTTGTTCCACTATTTTTGGCGGCAAATTTTCGCAAACTGCAAAAAAATGTATCTGTTCCCCCCCTATGAGGATGCGATACATTTTTTTTGGACGCTTTTATTCGTTTCAGCTCCTTTTTAACGAAGTAATCATCCATCCTATGATCCCTTTGCGATCACATACATCGGCAGAATCACACTTGGAAGCACAACGATGGCGCTTCGCTTTTCGCTATGCGGCTGCATAAAAACAGCACAGCAGCTACAAAAAGCTGCTGCGCTGAAATGTCTCCCTTATAGAGTTTCCTCATTCATGCAGACGTTCCTGCTTGCCGCTATTTTGGCACTTCTTCCAGCATCTGCATCTTCAAATCCAAAAGCTTGCGGCTCAAGTCGACATAATATGTCTGCGGATAGGTAAAGCGTTTCACCTCATCCCACAGATGGGAGAGCTCCTGCTCGCTGTATGCGCGGATCTCTGCGAGCGATGGGCAGTTGTAAACGAGCTGGCCGTTGATGAAGATCGGCACCAAAAGGTTGCGAAGCTCATAGCTTCCCCCCGCAATCGTCTTGTTTTTCCAATAGTTCATCTGATGATAGATCGTCAGATCCTCCTGCGGGTCTAACGTCTCGTCAACGAGCGTCATAATATCGCCCAGCGCCATCCCGCTGTCCTTCTCATAGATGCGGTAAAGGTTTTTCATGCCGGGATTCGTCACTTTTTCAATATTCTCGCTGACCTTGATCTTCGGGATGATCTCGCCATCCTTGATGACAGCGCACAGCTTATAGACGCCGCCAAACACCGGCGAGCTCTTGCTGGTGACGAGATTCTCCCCGACGCCCATGCTGTCGATCTGCGCACCCTGTGAAAGCAGTGACTCGATCAAAAACTCATCCAGTGAATTGGAGACGACAATCTGGCAATCCTGCATGTCCGCCGCATCCAGCGCCTTGCGAATCTTTTTGGAGAGATATGCCATATCTCCGCTGTCGATGCGCACGCCCTTGAGGCGATAGCCGTTTGGCTCCAAATATTCCTTGGCAACGCGGATGGCATTTGGCAGACCGCTCTTTAAGGTGTTATAGGTGTCTAACAGCACCGTGCAGCTGTCGGGATAGGTTTGGGCATAGTTGAGAAACGCCTCATATTCGCTGTCAAAGCTTTGGATGAACGAATGTGCCATCGTCCCTAAAGCGGGAATGCCATACGTTTTTCCGGCATAGGTTGTCGCCGTTCCCTGCACGCCGCCGATGAACGCAGCACGCGCACCGTAGTTGGCCGCATCGAAATTATGCGCACGGCGGGCGCCGAACTCCATCACCGCCCGTCCATCTGCCGCCTGCACGATCCGTCTGGCCTTGGTGGCAATCAGCGTCTGATGATTCATCGCCAGCAGCAATGCCGTCTCCAGCAGCTGCGCGTCAATGATCTTCGCTTTCACCCGAATCAGCGGTTCATAAGGGAATACCGGAGTGCCTTCGGGGATGGCATAGAGATCGCCGGTGAAGATAAAATGGCGCAGATAGTCGAGAAACTCCTCGGAAAACTTGTTTAAAGAGCGCAGATAGGCAATATCCTCCTCCTCAAAATGCAGGTTTTGAATATAGCCGATCACTTCCTCCAAGCCGGCGCAGATACAGTAGCCTCCGCCGTTGGGATTGCGGCGGTAAAACATGTCAAAGACGACCTCTTCGTTTTTATCACGGTTAAAATAACACTGGCTCATCGTCAGCTCATAGAAATCCATCACCAGCGACAGATTGCGTTTATCACGGAAATCAAATTTCGCATCATAGGTTTTCATCATTTTCATCCTCAATGGAATGGACGATCTCGATTCCATTTCCTTTCATCATCTCTAAAGCCATCGCATTCATCGCCCAAGCGTCATGCACATTGTCAATGTGATAGGTCTCCACACAGTTTTCCACGACGATGATGCGCTCTTCTCTGTTGTGCTCATTAAGCCATGCGTTGAGAGTTAAGGCAAACTGCAAGATACAGATATCCGTACAGCAGCCGCTGAGCACGATCTCCCGATACCCGGAGAGCTCCTCTTCTAAAAACCGCTGGAAGTCCGGACAGAAAAAGGTGTTGGTGCTGTTTTTGCGCATCTTTTGATGAATGTAAGGCGCTAGTTCCGCCACGATCTCATCCTCGCCGCTGCCGATGATACAATGTGGGGGATAAGCGAGAAACTCCCGGGTTTGGGGAGGATGGGAATCCGCTACGAAGATAGTGCGGCAGGCTAAGCGCTCAATCAGCGTTTGAATCGGCGCAATGATGGAAGCGATCGCTTCATCGTGCAGCGCGCCGCTTTTGACAAAGCCGTTCACCATATCGATGACAAAGTGCACCGGATGTTCCAGCTGTGTTTTGGAAAGGGACGGGTATGACGGGGACGTCGACGTTACTCTGGCCATAGATTTCTCCTCTTTTCATCACATTGTCTATATTATACCGCGATTTTACACATTTTCAAGAAAGGGCGGCAAGAAAAGAAGACACGCATGCGTTTGCTTGATAAAAAGAAAACAGCGCTGTTTTGCGCTGTCTCATCGCTGCATTCAACCCCCTGTTACGCCTGTGTCGGCGCCGCTTCTTCCGGGGCGGGATTCATCTTTTCTTTCAACAGGGCGGCTAACTCCTCCATCAGCGCCGGATGCGCTTTGAGAAAAGCTTTGGCTGCCTCTTTTCCCTGTCCGATCTTTTCACCGTTATAGGAGAACCATGCGCCGCTCTTTTTCACGATGTCATGATCGACGCACAGATCGAGCAGCTCCGCCACATAAGAGATTCCCTCACCGTACATGATTTCGATAGCGGCCGTCTTAAAGGGCGGCGCTACCTTGTTTTTCACGACTTTGACGTTGACCTTGTTGCCGATGATCTCCGTACCGTTTTTGATCGCCTCACTGCGGCGGATATCCAAACGCACGCTGGCGTAAAACTTCAGCGCCCGTCCGCCCGGCGTCGTCTCCGGATTGCCAAACATGATACCGACCTTCTCACGCAGCTGGTTGATGAAGATCGCCGTACATTCGCTGCGGTTCATCACCCCGCTGAGCTTACGCATCGCCTTGGACATCATACGCGCCTGCAAGCCGACCTGCGCATCGCCCATCTCCCCGTCTAACTCTGCCTGCGGCACCAGCGCCGCAACGGAATCGATGACGATGATGTCAATTGCGCCGCTCTTGATGAGCATCTCCGCAATCTGCAATCCCTGCTCGCCGCTGTCAGGCTGAGAGAGGATCAGCTCGTCGATATTCACCCCGAGGTTTTTTGCATAGTTGGGATCGATGGCGTTTTCCGCATCGATGTAGGCGGCGCGCCCGCCTTTCTTCTGCACTTCGGCAATCGCATGCAGGGCTAACGTCGTCTTACCGCTGGACTCCGGCCCGTAGATTTCAATGATACGCCCCTTAGGATAACCGCCGATTCCCAGCGCCTCGTCGATCTTGATGGAACCGGAGCTGATCGCATCGACGTCCACCGCCGCACGTTCTCCCAGCTTCATGATCGATCCTTTGCCGTATTGTTTCTCAATCTGCTTGATCGCATCCGCAAGCAATGTATCCTTCTTTTCGTTTTTTACCACTTTTTCATCCATTTGCTATCCCCCATTCTTCTTCAGATAGGCGACGAGCACATCGCGCATCGCCTCTACCACACGCTCTCTGACTTCATTTCGATCGGCATCGTCAAACTGAAAGTGAAAAGTCTGCGTGCCTGTTTCATCTGCCAGTGCGCAATAGACGCAGCCTGCGGGCTTGCCCTCCATACAGGAAGGACCGGCGTTTCCGGTAAAAGAGACACACAGATCCGCCTGCATCAGCGCTCTCGTATTTGCCGCCATCGCCGCTGCGCATTGCTCGCTCACCACGCCCTCGTTTTGAATGATCTCCTCATCCACTCCTACGACACGCACTTTGACATCGGTTGCATAGGTGACGACACCTCCCAGCAATACCGCCGATGCGCCGGGCACCCGTGCGATGCAGCTGGTAAACAGTCCCGCTGTCAGGCTTTCACAGCTGGCGATCGTCTTATTTTGTTTTTTTAACAGCGCCACTAATTCTTCCATCGCTGCCTCACATCGTCTCCATCACAACATCCTTTAGCTGCCAGAAATATACAATGCCCGAATACAGGGAAGCGGCTGCGGCTAACCACACGAGCAGATTGCCGATGGAAAGGCCGATGATGGCAAAGGGCAGATCCCATAACAGCACGACGATGATGGCGCTCATCTGCAATACCGTCTTCAGCTTTCCGGCGACCCCGGCTGCGGCCACCTTGCCGCTCGTTGCCGCACTCATCCGCAAGCCGTCGACGATCGTATCCCGGCCGATCATGAGCAGCACGGCGATTATGCTGACGCGTGACGACCATGCCAGCAGGATGAACAGCGTGTTCACTAACAGCTTGTCCGCAATGGGATCGATAAACTTGCCAAAGGAAGTGATCAGATGATCCCGCCGGGCGATATGTCCGTCAAAATAGTCGGTGAGTGACGCGAGCACAAACAGCCCCAGCACGATCAAATCACTGTAAGGAAGAACGACGCCGGCGATCGTCAAAGCGCCGGAAAACACATCGCTCAGCGCCCCCAGCAAATAGATAAAGGCGATGAGGGGCACCAATGCGATCCGCATCAATGTCAATTTATTCGGCAAATTCATTCTGATTCCACCATTTCTATCTGAATTGTAAAGGTTGCGGAGCTGCGCTCAGGAATCGAAGAATCGATCTCCAGCGTTTCATCGTTAATATGAATTTCATTATGGTACATAAAGCCGTAGTAGACCTCGATCTCACAGCTCTTCTCTACTGTCAGCTCATAGGTGAACGGATCATCACCGGCGTAAATCTGCTTTGGCGGCTGTACCGATACGCCATCAACGCGCAGATCGAGCGTGCTGCTGCCGCCGGGACGCAGCGTAAAGGTCAGCACGTCCTCAGGGTAGACGTTACGGACGGTATAAGCGGTCGTTCCCGTCTTTTCAATCTCCATCTTTTGGCGCTGCTGCTCACCGCTGTCGGCAGGATCGTCGTTGCCTACGTCCTGATTATCCTGAATCGGCGGGGTTGTCTGTAAGTCGCCCTCGTCAGGCGCCGGAGCACTGCCGGAGCGCAGAAAGACGATCAAAGCGAAAACGATGATGATGAGAACGACTAACACAATGGCCACAAAGGAAAGAAACGAAGCGTCCATCCGCGTATAGCGCCGGCTTTTGCGATCGCGTTTTGCCAAGCGAGCGCCCGTGTTGCTCTTATCCACCTTTGTCAGCGCCTCTGCCTGCTGAATATGCTGTTCCATGTCGGTATGCGTCTGCGTCAGCGCCAGCTCCTTGTCCTTGGCAAAGGTGCTCACCGCCTCCTGCACATCCTCTTTCACCGTATCGTAGGCGATACCTACCGCATCGCAATAAGCGCGCACAAAGTAGCGCAAATAGGAGAGATCCTCCTCAAACGCCTGTATATCCCGTTTTTCCAAAGCGTTGATGTAACGTTCCGTCAGCCGCGTACGTTCGCTGATGTCCGCAATGCTAAGTCCCAGTTCCTCTCTCTTCGCTTTCAATATCTCGTTGAATTTTGTCATATTTTCTACTACCTCACAACCCTTGGTCTGCTTTCGCCAAAAAAGCATATCAAAAAATAGCAGCTACAAATAACCATGTTAATTGTACCAAAAACAAGCGGAAAAGAAAATGGTTTTTCATCTGAAAACGCATTTCACCCTATTTCCACATCACGTTCACATAAATTTGTGCGGCACCGACGTAATTTTTCGCTTTTTGATAAAGAAAAAGGAGAGGTTTCCCTCTCCCTGCATGCTGCATACTGTAAGCCATGTTCTGTTCCCTTGCGGGCGACAGCCATTTATCTACACATCGCTGTGTCCTGCCTTTGCTTGCGTTCGCATCGGCAAGCTCCCCTACCAAATTTGGGTTTCTCGCTTGCGGGGTTTACCCGTTCCATCCCAACCGTTTCCGATCAGGCTCGTCTCTGTGGCACTTTTACAGCGTCTAACCATAGCAATGCCTTAGGTATCAACGCAGCCGTCAGGCGTTCAGCCTGCCTGGATTTATCGTTTCATCCAGCACAAACACTACAATCATCGCAGATTGTGCGAGCATGGACTTTCCTCTAACCGTTACGGCCAGCGGCTGTCCGTATCCAGCATTACTTTTTAAATACCTCATATTCCAAACGCGACAGGCGTTTGAGAATATCAAGCTGTGAGGAAGAAGCGCTCACCTCGCTTGCCGGCCGCTCTCCCTGAGAGCGCAGCAGGGCGATTTCCTCTTGCAGCCGGTCGATCTGATTTTCATAGGTGCGCAGCTTTTCTCCCAGTTCTTTCACCGTTTGTTCATAGAGCTGATAGTCGCTGATGACCATATCGAGAAACTCGTCGACCTCGCTTGGCGAATAACCCTTGAGATCGATGTGAAACTCCTTGTCCAAAATCTGTTTCGCATCCAGCTGATACTGTGTCATGATTGCCTCACCTCATCTTTATTAGTGTCTCATTTTTATGTAAAAAAATCAAGAGGCATACGGGCGCTTTCTCCATTTCGCCGCAAAGGATAAGATTGAATAATCATTTTCTTTACGCTATAATGGAAAAGGTGATAACTGTGATAGGATACCCCAACGGACATGGCGCAGGCGCACGCAGGGAGCAAGCGCACACGCAAGGCATCTCCGCCGCTAACCGCGGGATGAGCCTTGAGAAGGATCTCAACGATTCCAATGCATATTATCTGCAAAGCGGACGGGCGCTCATCCACAAAAAGCCGACGCCGATCCAAGTCGTCAAGGTCGATTACCCGGCGCGAAGTGCCGCTAAGATCACCGAGGCATATTATAAAGTGCCCAGCACGACGGATTACAATGGGATTTATCGGGGACGCCCTATCGATTTTGAAGCGAAAGAGACCGTCAACAAGACGAGCTTTCCTTTCAAGAGCATCCATCCCCATCAGATCGAGCATCTGCGGTTGGTGAAGCAGCATGGCGGTATCGGCTTCTTCATCATTCGCTTTCGGGCGTATGGGGAAACCTATCTCGTCGATGCTCCCGAGATCATCGAGCGTTATCTGCATTCCAAGCGCAAATCGATCTCCTATGCGGAGGTCAAGGCGATCGGATGCCGGATACGGGAGGGAATCGCCCCGCGGCTGTGCTATTTGGACAGCGTAGACGCCATCTATTTCAAGGAGGAACCACACCATGAAAAATAAACAGAAAAAACAGCAGGACGCTAACGGCGGCGTTGAAAAAAAGCAGCGCAGACAGCGCTTGGACGCATGGAACAAGGCGGCGGTCGTCGTATTGACCATCGTGCTCGTCGGCTGCGTCAGCGTGTTCACCCTGCTGGTAAGCGTCATTAACGAAGCGCCCAACTTCAATCCGGAGCAGCTGGTTGCGGGTACATCCTCGCGCGTATATGATAAGGATGGCAACATCATCGCCGAGCTTGGCAGCGAGCATCGCGACAACATCACTTATGAGGACATCCCGCAGGATTTGATCGACGCTTTCCTCGCTATCGAGGATTCGCGCTTCTTCCAGCACAACGGCTTTGACCTGCCGCGTTTTATCAGCTCCGCGATGAACAACCTCGCCAGCGGCTCGCTGTCGCAGGGCGGTTCCACGCTGACGATGCAGCTGGTGGACAACACATGGATTGCCGCGGAGAAGGAAAATGCAATTCAAAACGGACAGTCGATTTCTTCCATCGACAACATCAAATATAAAATACAGGAAATCTATCTCAGTTTGCTGACCGAGCAGAGCATCGACAAGCAGGATATCTTCGTCAACTACCTCAACCGCATCTGGTTTGGCAGTGACGGCGGTACCCGCGGTGTCCAAAATGCCGCATTATATTACTTTAACAAAGACGTCAACGATCTTAATCTCTCAGAATGTGCGTTTTTGGCAGGCGTCATCAACGCCCCGGCCTCTTACAGTCCCTATTATAACTATGACTTGGCAATGACGCGGCGCAATCAGACGCTGGAGCTGATGCTGCGCCACGGCTATATCAGCGAGGAGGAGTATCGCTTAGCCAGCAGCACAGAGCTCGCCTTCCAGCTGGAGGAGAGCGCTTCCTTTAACGAAGACCCTTATCAAAGCATTGTAGAGCTGGCGGTAAAGGAAACCCGAGAGCTGACCGGTTTAGATCCTTACACTACGGAGATGGACATCTATACCGGCATCGACAGCGATGCGCAGCAGTTAGCTTATGAGCTGGCTGCCGGTGAGGTCTACGCCTTCCCGAATCAGTATTTCAACGCCGGGCTGACTTTGATCAACAATGAAACCGGAGAGATCATCGCTATGGGACCGGGCCGCGAATACACAGGCGACGCATCCAGCCGCAACGCCGCGACGGAATTGCAGCAGCCGGGTTCATCGATGAAACCGATTCTGGAATATGTCAATACCTTTGATCTGCTGGGATGGTCGACGACGCATACGGTGGACGACAAGGCCGACGATTACTTCCATATCGGCAGGGATCTGCAAAACTCCGACGGCGAATACTACGGCGAGATGTCGCTTGCGGATGCGGTCTCTCTCTCCCGCAATACGACGGCGGCGAGCGCGCTGCAAGATCTCATCGACGCGCAGGGCAGCAGCTATTTCGTCGATTATCTCAAGAAGATGGGCTTTGACGATGGCGTAGCGGATGCCTTCGACATTCAATACAGCATCGGCGGCGGCAACATGCGCTGTTCCACCTTACAGTTAGCCAACGCCTATTCCGCCCTTGCTAACGGCGGCGTCAGAGTGGATGCACACGTCATCCGCAAGGTGGATATCCGCGGCGGCGAGAGCTATGCTTACGAAGCGGAAGAAACCAGAGTCTTCAGCGAAGGAGCCGCTTATATGATGTCTTCCATTCTCTATAAGACAGTCAACGGGGGCTATCCGATGTACACGGCAACATTAGCGAACGGCAGCTATTCGGTTTACGGAAAAACCGGCACGAGTGACTGGGGTGATTCCGGTACGCAGTATGGCATCCCGACAACGGCGATGAAAGATGAGTGGACCGTCGGTTATACAGGTGATTATACCGTTGCCGTCTGGACCGGCTATACGACGGAAGGCATTCAAAACGGCTATTACATCACCTTGCAAGTTCTCTCGCAAAACTTCGCTTCCAAGGCGGCAGACGCCTTGCTGGATCTGGTCAGTGAAAACAATGCCCCGGCGAGCGTTGCACGGCCAAGCAGCGTCGTCTCCAAAGCGAGCGGCGATGGCGGCTACATCCTGTCCGATTACTACAATACACAGGAGAGCCGTACAAAAGGAATGGCAGATGATCCAAACGGCACAAAACGCAAGGAGCGCTTGGAGCTGGAAAAGAAATGTAAGGACGATCCGACCGTTGATGAAAGCTGTGATGGTTATGAAGAAGCGATGAAAGAGCTGCAAAACAAATGCAGCGCCGACCCGACGATCGATAAGCGCTGCGACGGCTATGAGGAAGCCATCAAAAAGAAAGAGGAGCAGCAGGCCTGTGAGGCTACCGGCGGCACTTATGCCGACGGCGTCTGCACCCCACCGGCCACTGAGACACCGACAACACCGACAACACCGTCAACACCGGAAACAGATGGTTCCACGACGACACCGCCGGCGACACAAACACCTGCCGCCTGATGGCAAAGACAATCTGATCTGAATAAAAAGCACTTCAACGCTGAGGTGCTTTTTTATGATGGCTTGCCCTGCTGTGGCTTCCTGTATTCGCGCTTCATCAGATTCATTTATCCACAGACAACACACATTCATGAAAAAAAAAGACCAAAGATCTTTGCAAGTCCAACAGTATTTTCCGCTTTCCTTGCTATCCCTTTGATCTCGTTTCAATATACGAAAACGAGGATGTTTTCCTCGCTTATCGTCCTGCTTTCATTTTATTTTTTTCTAACCGCTCCAGACGGCAGACGCCCGCTTGAAACGGACACTGCTCACACTTGGGATTGCGTGACGTACACAGATAGCGGCCAAAGAAGATGAACAGATGATGACCGTGGTTCCAGCGTTCCCGCGCAATTTTGCGGCGCAGCTTTTCTTCCACCTTTTCCACATCATCCTGCGCTTTGGCAAATCCCAGCCGTTTGGAGACCCGCTCTACATGGGTATCCACCGCAAAGCTTGGAATATCGAAGCAGACGCTGCGAACGACGTTAGCGGTTTTGCGGCCGACGCCGGCCAATGACATCAGCTCTTTGCGGGAGCTGGGGACAACGCCGCCGAAGTTTTCCACTAACGAGGTGCTGAGCGCCTTCAGCGACTTGGCCTTATTGCGGTACAGACCGATGCTGCGGATGCAATTGCCGATCTCCTCCACAGAAGCCTGCGCCATCGCCTGCGGCGTCGGAAAATGTTCAAAAAGCTGCGGCGTGACACGGTTGACCGAAGCGTCCGTCGTCTGAGCGCTGAGCACGACCGCCACCAGCAGTTCAAAGGGCGAGCGATGGTTTAATTCACAATGCGCATCGGGAAACAGCCGTTCCATTTCATCCAGTATCTCATCACTGCTCATATGCTTCATCGTTTTCCCTCCTCATAATCCTGCGCGCTGAGTCCGCGCCGTTTCCACTCCGCCAAAATGCGTTCGATATAATCCAAGCTGCGCTTGTCATAAACACCCGCCTCATAGAGCGCATACAAAATGAGCTGCTGGTCATAGGTATCTAACCATGCCGATAATCGCTGCATCTCCGAGGAGCTTAACGGACGGCCAAACTCCGTCTCAAACTCATCGAACAGCGAAACACTCTGTACGCTTTGCGCGATCGTATGCTGAGAGGTATAGACGCCGCTGATATCAAATACCAGCCTTCCCTCTTTCAGCACAATCTGCAAATAGCCCTTGTCCGTGAGCGAAGCAAACAGCTCATCCACCTGATCGCTGTCACAGTGCAGCTTTGCCGCGATGACATCATGGGTGATCAGCTGATGCAAACCATTGAAATAGTCGATCAGCAGCAATGTCAGCGCCTCGTCTGCGGTGATGTTCAAGGCGGCTAATTCGCTTAACAGCCACGTCCTGCGATCAAAGTAAGGAGCGTTCCAGTCCATCTCAGCGCTCATCCTGCATGACCTCCCTTTCATAGATCATCTCTTTGCTGTCATAATCCAGCATAACAAGGCGATCGTCACAGCGTACGACATACGCGGGATTCTCATAGCCATAGCCCAGCGAGACTTCTAAGGGCGCATAGCCCAGCTGGCTGACCGCCTGCATCGCCACTGCATCGTCACGGGTATTTTTCGCTCTGGTGGTGATAACCTGCCCTTCCTCGTTAAACCAATAATAGGAGGAGGTATCCTCACCGACATAGGTGATGTAACGAAAGACATTTCGCTCGATATTTTCCACCGCCGTATGCGCACGGCGAATCTGTGCGATCTGATCGTTCAGCTTCTGCTCATAGGCTCTTGCGGGACCACTGACGTTCAGTGTCCAAAGCAGTGCGATCACAAGCAGCAGCACTAAAAACAAAACCACGCTCAAAGCGGCCTGCGACCAGTTTCTCTGATGCTTCATCCCTATCTCCTCCCTTCTGTACTGTGGCGGGATATTATCCAAGCAGCGCTATAAATTGCTCGCAAAACGCGGCGCTGCGTTTGCTGGCAAGCGTTTTATACGTTTCAAAATCGAGTTCGTTGCCCTGTTTCCAAGCGACGTCGGAGAGGGAGCGCAGTATGACGAAAGGCACCTCATAATGCGTACACACCTGTGCAATGGCACCGGCCTCCATCTCTGCGCAGATCGCCTGCGGATAGCTTTCCATCAGCGTAGCTGCTAAACGTGCATCGACAAAGCAATCGCCGCTGGCGATGAGTCCAAAATGCGTAGGGATCGCCAGCTTTTCAGCGGCTTTCTTGGCGATAGCTACCAAGGCGGCATCCGCCGTAAACCACAATCCCTTGCCATTTGCTCCATCTAACGCGCTCGTATCATAATCATACTGCACGATGCGCTCGCTGACAATGAGATCCAGCACATCCGCCGATCTTGCCAAGCCGCCGGCCGTTCCCACATTGAGCACCGCGCGCATCTGCCAGCGCTCCAGCGCCATGGTCAGCGTCATCGCCGCCGCCCCTTTGCCGACACCGCTTTGCATGAGCACCACATCCCGGTCAGCCAGCACGCCCTGCACAAAACGCACTCCGCGATGGTCGCTTTCCCTCGTCTGCGTCATCTGTGCTCGAATCGCATCGACTTCCTCTCGCATTGCCGCCACAATCAAAATCATTTTGCTTTCCTCCTGCAAATATAAAACTGCTTCTCGCCTTCCACGATACCTTCCTTCACGAAATCCGTCATTACCTTTACATCAAAGCCACACGCCGATAATACAGACAAAATCCACGCCGGCTCATAGACGCGCTGCACATGCTGTTCCAGCTGCATCGTGCCATCTTCATGGTAAAAGGCGAAGCTTTGATAAATACGGTCATCCTCGCTTTCGATGCTCCATTGATACTGCATATCGCCGATCACACCGGTCTCGTTGTATTCCTGTGCAAACTCCTTGAGACGATCTTTGCTGTGCATGTCTACGATGAGCACGCCGTCATTATTGAGACGTTCATAGCACTGGCCAAAAAAGCCGCGCACCTCCTCTTCGCTGAGCAGGTAGTTAAAGCTGTCACACAGACAGAGAATCGCATCATAGCGAGCGTTGGGCATGGCGCGCATATCGCATACCTGCCAGCTCACCAGCTCGCTGCCCGCTTTCCTCTTCGCCATTTGAATCATCTGCGCACTGAGGTCGAAGGCATCCACCTGATAGCCGCGCTTGGCGAGTGTGATGGCGATCTCCCCGCTGCCACACGCCGCATCCAACACACGCTTTCCCCGTAGGTGCTCCTCGATGAGCTTCACCCAGGCATGCGTCGCTTCCTCATCCTGTACCAAAGCGTCATAATACGACGCCAGCACCTCATACATCATAACGGATCACCGGCAAATCGGCATACAGCTTCTCCAGATGATAGACGCTGCGCTCCTTATGCTCAAAGATATGGACGATGACGTCTCCCGCATCTAAAAGCAGCCAGCGGCTGTCACGGTTCCCCTCGCTGTGATGGATGCGCATACCATGCTCTGCCAAGCAATCCCGCACATGATCGGCGATCGCGGCGATCTGGCGCAGGTTGGCTCCGCTGGCGATCACCACTTCATCAACGGCCGGGTTCAGCTGTGAAAAAGAGTAGATGAGAATGTCCTCTCCCTTTTTTTCATCAATCGCCTTACAGATGATTTCCAATTTTTCTTTCATTTACTTCTCCTTTTGCAGGTATGCCTGCTGTTCCTGTTTCACACGCCGAAAACCCTCACGCAGATTTTGTTTGCACAGCGCGATCTGCTCGCTGCTGTCATAGCCGCGCCCTTCTTCCAGCTTATCCGCACAGAAGATGAGCATCGCATACGGATCTGTGCTCTCACCCTTGACATGGTGATAAATCGCCCGCAAAACACGTTGGTCATCAACGCCGTATTGGCGCTTTGCCAACAGGCTGCCCACATATCCATGCCACACCGCCTTTGGTTCATCACAAAGCGATGGGAAACAATAGCGCATCCAGCGCTCCATCTGCGTCATGTCCAACTCCTTGCAAATGTCGTGCAGCATGGCGATCTGATAGGCGAGCATGGTATCCAACCCCTGTGCATTCGCGATTTCCATCGCCAGGCGCGCTACCCGCTGACAGTGGGCAAAGCGCTTTGCCGTAAGCCTTCCTTGCACAACGCTTTCCAAATACAAGGCGTTTTGTGCGATATAGCGGCGTACCTGCGGGTGCAGATAACGCCATTTATGCCCGGCGCGAATCTCGCTGGAGCTGACGTCCACAAGCGCCATCTGCCGATAGCGAAGCGGATAGGGACTCTCCCCCTGTTCGCCTTTACGGGAAAAGACGATGAACGGCACTTCCTGTGTCAGCTTCTCTACATCCTTCCACGCATCCAGCTGCGCCGCCTGATCACTGCCGATCAGCCAGTAAAAGTCCGTCTGCGGATAGCGATGTTTCAGCTCACGCACAGTGTCGATCGTATACGATTTCCCCGTCCTCGCCAACTCCAGCTCGCAGCAATGAATGCGGCGATAGGGCGCGATCGCACGATGGATCATCGCCACCCGATGCTTTGAGGAGGTGAGCCGGCGATCCTTGAGCGGGGTGTCGTTGGTCACCATCAGCCACACCTCGTCCATTCCCATGTGCAGCGCCGATTTGGCGATCTGTAAATGACCGGCGTGGATCGGATCAAAGCTGCCGCCCAAGACAGCGATTTTACGCTTTGTCATTTCAAAGCCCCATCCGATTTTTCTTGCTGCGGCGATAGAGCACAAAGGTGCGCCCGATCACCTGCACAATCTCGCTGCCGCTCTCTGCCGCCAGCGTTTCAGCCGCTTCTTTTGTCGACAGCGGCGCCGTCTTTAACAGGTTGAGCTTCACCAGCTCATGAGCGGTCAAAGAATCCTCCAGCGTCTGTATCAAAGCGTCGCTGACGCCTTCCTTCCCGATCTGAAATAAGGAGCGATACGTCTGCGCTTCCTTGCGCAGCTGTTTTTTTTCTTTATTGTTCAGCATATTAGATCATCGCCTTTCTAAACGTCACATTCACGTTGCCATTCACCCAGACGCGCACCTCGCGAAAATCGCCGCTGACACAGAACCAGCCAAGGCCGTGGATGACCACATCGAGCTTTTCCTGCCGTTTGGCATAAGTATAGCACTTCATCTGATGAAAGTCTTGATCCAGCGTCGGTGAGAGCAATTCCCCCAGATGCGCTTGCCACAAAGCGTCTGCCTTAGCCGCCTTGCCGCGGTGGATCCTGAGCTGATCGCTGAAATAAGCGACTACGCTCGCATTTCCTTGGGTGTGCACATCAAGGCGCACCATCCCGCCCAGCGCATAGCTTTGATCCTCGTATAGCTGATAGACGCGCGGCTTCAGCGTGCGAAAGGGAATCACCGTCTTTAACAGGTCGCTTGGCGCATGGGTGAGCAAGGAATCCTGACGGGTGATGCCCGGCGTATCATACAGCGCATAGCCCTCGCGCTGAATCTTGACAAAATCCAGCGTTGTACCGGGATGCGGAGAGGTCGTCAAATCGCTTTGTTCACACAGGGCGTTGAGCAGGGTGCTCTTGCCGGCGTTGGCCATGCCCATGACGATCACATCGCGGCCTTTGCGATAGTGAGTGATCGCCTTGTTGACCTCCTCAACCGAATGATTGAGAGGGTGATGCGCAGCGTGCGCCAGATCGCCGCAGAAGACGATTCCCTCGACGCGGATGCCCTCTTCCTTCAATCTTCGAAGCACAAACTGTCCCAGCTTCTCATCCGAAAGCGTCTGGGGCAGCAGATCACGCTTGGTGGCGATCATGACGATATCCTTTTGCGGCAGATGACGGCCGATGCTCGAAAGCAGGTTCGCCTCAAAGTCAAAGAGATCGACCACCCATAAGATGAGCGCATCATATTTGGCGATCTTGGCGAATACGGCAGCGGGATCGATGCCCTGCTGCATGGAGATCATCACATCATCATAGTGACGGATGCGAAAACAGCGCTGGCAATAATCCGCCTGCTCTTTAGGCGTGTAGCCGATGGCATCCGGACGTTCAGATTGCAATAGAACGCCGCAGCCCTTACAATAGTTTGTCATCATAATTCCCCCGTTTCAGCTTTCCCCGTTTTTCCAAAACGCGAAAGATCATCTGTTCAAAGACGCGGTTCACCTTGGTGCACGTCAGATCGCGCTGCGCGATCGGCGCCGTCAGTATCGTATAAAAATGCATGCGGTTCGCCCCCAGCATATCGGTCAGCAGCTGGTCCCCTAGCACCGCGATCTCACAAGGGGCGTAACCCAGCTCTTTCACCATCTTTCGATAAGTGTATTTCAGCGGTTTCTTCGCAAACGGATAAAAGGGGGCCGCAAATTCTTTCGCAAAGGTTTCCACCCGTTCCTTGACATTGTTGGAAACGAAAGCGACGGCGATGCCGCTGTGTTTGACTTTGTCAATAAAAGCGCGCACCTCATCGTCGGCACGGGCGCAGTCATGAGCGACCAAGGTGTTGTCGATGTCGCACACCAACAGCCGGATTCCCTGCCGCTTCAGCCTTTGCAAATCGACGGCGCGATAGCTTTCCACATAATAGTCCGGTGTAAACAGCTTCATAAAGCCCTCCTTTTTCGTATGCTGTATTATACCATAGAAATGCGCAGGAGGTAAAGAATCCCGATGACAGCAAAAAAGACCGGCTTTCTTTGCCGGTCATTTGACTGATCGCTGCATCGTTGAAACGAAAATACGCATGCGCCAGGCGGTCAAAAAATATATTCTCTTGCCCTGGGAAAGGACACAGCGCAAGCTGCCGCATTCTCCCTTCGCCGCTGATAGCGATCATGTTTGCCTAACACGATGCCTGCGCTATCCGATATGATCGAGGGTATCGAAGCGATAGCCCAGCCGTTTCATCTCGCTGATAAACTCTCCCAGCGCCTCATAGTTGCCTTTGTTGCTGGGGTGCAGCAGGTAAATCGCACCGTTATGATAATGCGCTAACAGCGTCTCTAACGCTTCCTGCTTGGAGACGTCGCTGCCATAATCATAGTAGGCATGGCTCCAGAAAAAGGTGCGGTATCCCAGATCATGCACCAGCTTGAGGGCGCGTTCGCTGCATCCGCCCCGCGGAAAGCGAAAAAGCTTAGGCATCGGCTCTCCGATTACTTCCAAATAGGTCTTTTCCTCCTGTGTCAGCTCTTCCACAAAGGCATCGATGCTCGCTTCATTGGCAAGGGTCGTCATATCATAATGATGCCACGTGTGGTTGCCGATCACATGCCCGGCGTCGACGAGCGATTTGACAAAGTCGCTCTCATCGCGGATATAATTGCGGGTGAGAAAGAAGGTTGCCTTCACGTCATGCGCGTTGAGCACATCGGCGATTTCCTTGATATAGGTGATGTCGTTGCCTCCTTCATCAAAGGACAGATAGAGCACTTTCTCATCCTCTCCCTGATAATAGGCGGCATACGATGCGAGCCACTGTGCGCTTTTGGCGGCGCTGTTGCGCTCGTGGTTTTCGGATTTGTTGAACCACCATTCAAACATCGTGTTATCAAACATGTCGTGATGATAGGCCAGCTTGGTATTCAGAGGATTTTCCAGCAGATGCACGGTACGCACGGCGCTTGCTTCGTTGCCATGGCTGTCGCTCACCCGATAGGTCACCTGATAAGTGCCGGTTTTGTTATAGTCGATATCGGCATTCACCTTGACCTGATCGCTGA
The DNA here is from genome assembly GCA_965119685.1 of Merdibacter sp. Marseille-QA0792. GTDB lineage: Bacteria > Bacillota_I > Bacilli_A > Erysipelotrichales > Erysipelotrichaceae > Merdibacter. Next base: position 2,085,900 of record OZ221971.1, read on the forward strand.
TGTCGCCGTCACAGTTATCATACGCCTGATAGCCCGGCTCCTCAAAGGACTCACCGATGAACAGCGTCATCTTTGCCTCTCCCTTCAAACGCAGATCGGGCTTTTTGCCATCGCGGACAACGACCTCGCGAATGACCTCTTGATCGGCGTTGTCGAGACGATAGATCACTTGATATGTCCCCAGTGTTCCTGTGTCTACCTGATTATCGATGACGATATGATCGCTGTTGTCCATGAAGCGAAAACTGCTGCTCGCCCCGGGATCGTGATAAGTCTCGTTCATGTTGATCTCGATGCGCGCATCGCCGATCAGCTCCAGCGTCGGTACAAAAAGGCCGCTGAAAAACAGCAGCTTGATGACGAGTGCCGAGACACCCGCCGCAATACAGGTAAGAATCGCATATACGATGATGCGGCATCGTCTGCTCATAGGGTTCACCTCATTGCTAACGTATGCCGCAGCTGTGCTCTTTATGAATCGCTTTCGACAGGGGCAAAGCGTTCGATCAGCTTGCCCGCGCAGCGGATGCCATCCACCGCGCTGGTGACGATGCCTCCCGCATAGCCGGCACCCTCTCCGCAAGGGTAGATTCCCTCGATGTTCGCCATGAGCGTATCACTGTCACGCAGCATGCGCAAAGGCGCACTGCTGCGGCTCTCTACCCCACTGAGGATGCCTTCCTGTGCAAAGCCGGGAATCTGCCGGTCAAAATGCAGCAGTCCATCCGCTAACGCCTGATTGATCGCATCGTCAAAGAGCAGATGCAGATCGCAGGGAGTCCCCCCTCTGGCATAGCTTGGCTGCAAAGCGTCAAGGCTGCTGCTGGGACGGCGGGCGAGAAAATCGCGGGTGTACTGCATCGGCGCACATCCGTTAGAGCCGCCCATGCGAAAGGCCTTTTGCTCCAGCTGCCGCTGGTAGCGGATGCCATCGAGAGGATGCGTCCCGAAATCCTGCGGCGTCACCTGCACCAACAGCGCGCTGTTGGCATTTTCCTTATCTCTCGCATGCTCGCTCATCCCGTTGACGACGACCTCTCCCCATGCGCTGGCCGCCGGGACCACCACGCCGCCGGGACACATGCAAAACGTATAGACCCCGCGTCCGTTGCCGGCACGGCATGCCATGCGATAGCTGGCCGCTCCCAAACGAGGATGCTTTGCATATTCGCCATAGAGCTGTTCATCGATCAGCTGTTGGGGATGCTCCACCCGCACACCGACGGCAAACGCCTTCGCCTGCATGGTTAAACGACGATGATAGAGCGTTTCCATCGTATCGCGGGCGCTGTGACCGATCGCTAAAATGAGCTGTTCACAGGGAATCGTCTCACCGGCGGCAACAACCGCACGCAAACGTCCCTGTTCAATGATAAAATCCTCTGCCTGCGTTTCAAAGCGCACCTCCCCGCCGCAGCGCTCGATCTCTTTTCGCAGCGCAGCTACAACACCCGTCAAAATATCGGTACCGATGTGAGGATGCGCCTGATAGACGATCTCTTTCGGCGCGCCAAAGCGCACCAGCTCCTTGAGCACCTGATGACAGCGCGGGTCTTTGGAGCGAGTCGTCAGCTTTCCATCGGAAAACGTCCCGGCACCGCCCTCGCCAAACTGTACGTTGCCCTTGGGATTCAGTTCGCCACCCTGCCAGTAGCGTTTGACGCTTTCGATCCGCTTTTCCAGGCATTCTCCGCGCTCCAGCACGAGCGGGCGATACCCTTGCCGTGCCAACATCAGCGCCGCAAACATCCCCGCCGGTCCAAAGCCGACGATGATGGGACGATGCCTGCTGATCTCACTGCCGTTGTTTGGCAGCGCAAAGGGCTGCTCGCAAAGAACGCTGACATCCCTTCCTCCCCGCCGTAAGACTTTCTCCTCATTGCGCACTTCACAATCGACCACATAGGAAAACTGAATCGGACGGCGGCGGGCGTCGATGCTCTCACGATAAATAGAATAACGAATCAGCTCATGCTCGGCGATTTTCAGCTTTTTGCAGATATGTGTTTGCAGCTGTGCCAAAGGCTCTTCAATCGATTGCCTGACCTGTGTTACTCGCAGCATGACATCCTCCTAGCAAAGCACCTTGAGCCACGCGATGCGGTTGGACAAAGCGATGATGAGCACGGCGAGCAGCTGCGAAGCGAAAATCGTCAAGACATACACGAGCAGATGCTGTGATGGGAATAACGCCAGCAGCGGCATGGCAAACAGGATGTGCGAAACGTAAATCAATAAAGAGGACTGCCGCAGAAAACGGCACAGATACGAGGGCGCCCGCTGTACCTGCAACAGCGCCCCCACCAGGAAATACACCAGCGGTACCAACATCAGATACATGCTGGTGAGATCCTGCATCATCCCACACAGATAAGCGATCCCCTCTTCCACCAGCAACGCGCCATAAAAGCTGGCGATGCCAAGCAGATACTCCCTTCTGTTATAAACCTCGCGAAACGTCTTTAAATAGATGCCCGCAAACAGAAACACCGGAGCGAAAAAAATTCCGTTGCGCGCGGTCGTAAACACGCTCATATACGCCTGATACAGCGTCTGCACAAGCGGAATCTGGCTTAACAAAGAACCATAAACATTCATCGCCATGCCAAGCACATAGGCAGCAGCGGCGACAAGCATCCCTTTACGCAAGGAAAGATTGGTATAGAGCACATAGACGATGATCGTCCCTAACATCAGCGCCGGCAAAAACCACAGGTGGTAATAGCTGCCGTTAAAGAAGCAGTCGAACACCCAGCGAAGCACAAAGCTCAGCTGAAAGCCGGCCGAACGCCACAGCAAAAACGTATATGGCAGATACAGGATCGTCCAGACGCCGTACAGCAGCGCCAACCGCCGCAGATAATGCTTCAGCTCTCCCAGATTTAACAGATCGCGCATACCTGCCGAAGGATCGATCTTGGAAAAGAACAGAAAGGCCGATACGGTGAAAAATAACGGCACCGCAATGCGGCAGACTGCCTGTAAAAAGAACAGATTGGCACTCGGTGAAAGCTCATACAGCGGATAGGTGTGAATGCACACGACTAACAGCGCGCTGATGTATTTGGCGACGTCGATTGCAGCATAGTTTTTCTTTTTCATGTCCATCCCTACTTTATATACATGCGCGGCACTCTGGCGGTGATCCGCGTCAAGGTCTCGTTGTTGATCGTATGGGCAAAACGGCTGATCGCATCCACGCTGACCCGCTCGTCCCCCTCTTCACCGATGAGCGTGACGACATCCCCCTCTTTGACATCGCCGATCTCGCTGACATCCAGCATCAGCTGATCCATGCAGATGTTGCCGATGATCTTCACCCGTTTTCCATGCAGCAGCACCTCAAAGCCCTGATTGGACAACAAACGCGGCAGCCCATCCGCATAACCGATGGAAACCGTAGCGACTTTGATCCGCTCTTGCGCGCAATAATGGCGGCCATAGCTGACCGTATCGCCCGCTTTCAGCCATTTCACCATCGTCACATTCGCATGCAGAGAGAGAATCGGCAAAAAGTGCGGATCGGTATTGATCGGGATCGCATCGTCGCTGGTTACGCCCATGTATAACAATCCCGGGCGAACATAGTCATAGGCGAGATGGGGATAGTTCAATATGCCGTAGCTGTTTTGAATATGCGTCACCCCCGGGTCATAGCCGGCATGACGAATATCGGCGAGCACCCGCTCAAACAGCTCGATCTGATGCTTGGTAAACGCAAGGTCATTTTCCGTATGAGAATCGCTGACGCTGAAATGAGAGAAGATGCCGCAGACCTGCACATGCTTCATCGCATACATCGCTAGCAGCTCTTCGATGTGATATTCCCCATCCTGCACGGTTACTCCGATGCGGTTCATGCCGGTATCGGCTTTCGCATGCGCCTTGACCTTGACGTCATGTGCAGCGCAAAACGCCTCCAGCTTCCTTGCGTAAGGCAGATCCACCAGCGTCTGTATCAGATCATGCTCTGCTAACAGCATAAAGTGCTGCGGCGGCGTATAGCCTAAGATCAATATTTGAGAGCGTATACCTCCTTGACGAAGCTGCATCGCTTCATCTACGCTGCTGACGCCGAAAAAATCCACGCCGCACGCCTCCAGTTCACGCGTGCAGGCTAACGCGCCATGTCCATACGCGTCCGCTTTGACAATGCCCATGATCTTGCTGGTCTTGGGAATCAGTCGGCGCACTTCCTCTACATTATGGGCGATCCGGCGCAAGTCGACCTGCACCCAAGCCCTTGACTTACTCATCAGCACATCGATCTCTCCTTTATCATTTTTCCATAGCGAGCGCTACCAGACGATCGATCAGCTCGCCAAAGCCGATTCCGACCGCCTGCATCATCGAAGGATAACGGGAGGTTGCGGTAAAGCCGGGGATCGTATTCAGCTCGTTGAACACGATCGTATGCTGCGGCGTGACAAACATGTCGACCCGCGTCATCCCTTTGCAGTTCATTGCGCGATACGCCCGCGCCGCCAGCGCTCTCGCCTGTTGAAAGAGCTCCTCATCGATGCGCGCAGGACAGTAAATCGCCGCATCCTTCATCTCATATTTTCCCTCATAGTCAAAAAAGCTGCCTTGAATCTCAATCTCATCGACGCTGCCGACGGTGAGTTCACGATTGCCCATGACGGCACAGCCGATCTCAAATCCCTCGATCGTCTGCTCGAGAATGACCTTCCCTTTGCCGTCATGATAAAAGGCGTCTTTCATTCCCTGCACAAACTCCGCAAGCGTATCGACACGGTGAACGCCATAGCTGCTGCCGGCATTGCACGGCTTGATGAATAACGGCAGCCCCAGCGCGGTGCTCGCCTCCTCAAAAATTTCCTCCAGGCTGCGCGGATCGCTTTCATAGATACAGCGATACGGCGCACAGGGAATCCCCGCATGTTCGGCGATGATGTGCGTCATCTCCTTGTCCATGCAGATGGCGCTGCTCATGTGATCACAGCCGACATACGGAATTTCCATGATTTCCAACAATCCCTGAATGGTGCCGTCCTCTCCGTTTTTTCCATGCAAAACGGGAAATACACAATCCAACGGCTCGCACGTATAGCTGCCCTGCGCTAACATCAGCAGTCCCTGACGCGTCAATACGCACGGCGTACAATCGCCCTGCTGCCACTCGTCATGCTCCAGCGCATCCACACTTCCCACATAGCGATACCAGTCGCCTTCCTTGGTGATGCCGATCATCACAACCTCATATTTAGCGGCGTCGATCTGGCGCAGCAAAGAGCCGGCAGAGTGCAGCGACACCCCATACTCACTCGATTTTCCTCCGAAAATAACTCCCAGCTTGATCTTATTCATGCTCATTGCTCCCTCTTTCCTTCAAATAAGCGACGATGCTGTCCATCTGCATGCCGCGTGAACCCTTGACAAGCGCGATGCAGGGCTGTGCAAACTCCGCATAGACATCCTGCTGCAGCGCTTCCTTGCTCTCATAGTGCGTAACCTCTTTGATGCCGGCATTGATCGCTCCCTGCGCGATGTAGCGCGACATCTCGCCATACGTGCACACACGATCGATCGGGTATTCGCCAAGCGCCTTGCCGACCTCATAATGAATGCGCACCGCGGCCTCTCCCATGTCCAGCATATCGGAGAGGATCGCAATCCGCCTTGGCACATCAAATTCACACAGCGTATCCAATGCCGCCAACACGCTTTGCCGATTGGATTTATACGAATCATCTAATACATATCCCTGTTTCAAAGGGAAGACGTCGCAGCGTAAACCGCTTTGTTCAATCGCCGCAAGTCCCTCCAGCACTTCCTCTTCGCTCATGCCCAGCGCACGGGCGATATAGATACAAGGCAACGCATTCATCACCTGATGCTTGCCATAGACATTCATAAACGCTTCACCCTCTAATAAATTGGTGAAAAAGTGAATCCCCTCGGCATCCTGCCTCACACTTCCATAGCTAAACAGATCCTGACGCTCATCGTGGCCAAAGCTTTTCACCCGCACACCACGAGGCAGCTCTTCCCGCCACAGCGCCTGTTTCAGTATCTCTTGCTCGCCGTTAAACAGCAAAACGCCGTTTTCTTTCAAACCGTGCACGATCTCCGCCTTGGCCCGCGCAATGTTGGCAAGAGAGCCCAGGTTTTCCAGGTGCGCTTCACCGACGTTGGTAATCACCGCAATATCGGGCTGTGCAATCCTTGTGAGCGCATCAATCTCATGGAGGTTCTCCATCCCCATCTCTACGATCGCCACCTGCGTCGCGTCGCTGAGTCCCAGTATCGTCAAAGGCACACCGATCTCATTATTCATGTTGCCGTGCGTTTTCTGTGTGACATACTTGCGCTTGAGCAGCGCGCCTAAAATATCCTTCGTACTCGTCTTGCCGTTGCTGCCGGTGATGCCGATCATCACCAAATCCAAGGATTCCCGGTATTTCTTCGCCAGCTCGCTAAGCGCACATTGGGTATCATCGACTAAAATGACCGCCGCATCCTTGGGCGGATTGGGGTGATCCTTCTGCCACAGCGTCGCAATGGCTCCCTGTTCGATCGCCTGCCTGGCAAACGTATGCCCGTCAAAGCGTTCGCCGATGATCGGTATGTATAAATTTCCCAGCGTGCATTTGCGCGAATCGATGCAAACACCGCTCACCATGCGCGTCATATCCTTATATTCTATGACATCCGCATCCAGCATGCGGACGATGGATTCTATGCTCCTCAATATCATGCTTCGCTTCACCTCATCGATCAGGCGGAAAAACCGCCGTACGTGTTCTATTATAGCATAGTTTTCAAAGGACGATAACTGCTTTGAGAAGAATTGTGAAAACCTTCTTTCAAAACCCCGCTTTTTCTTACATTCATTTACATTTCGCACCGATTTAAAATGTCTCTGATATATCTTACATAGATTTTACAATTTCGTTCTTTTTCCACATTGTTTTTTAAATGCATTTTCATTATATTTAACGATGGAAGCAATAGCGAACAAAAGGGGTGTCTATATGTCAATAACCAACTTCTTGAGTCTGTTAGGCGGACTTGCCCTCTTCCTGTATGGAATGCAGATGATGAGCAACGGCTTGGAGGCCGCTGCGGGTGACCGCATGAAGGAAATTTTGGAAAAACTCACGGCTAACCGCATTCTCGGCGTGCTCGTCGGTGCCGGGATCACCGCTGTCATTCAATCCTCCAGTGCGACGACGGTCATGGTCGTCGGATTTGTCAACGCCGGAATGATGAGTCTGCGGCAGGCTGTCTGGATCATCATGGGTGCCAACATCGGCACGACGATCACCGGTCAGCTGATCGCGTTGGACATCGGCGCCATCGCCCCGCTCATCGCCTTTATCGGCGTAGCGATGGTCGTCTTTGTAAAAAAACAGATGGCCCATCACATCGGTACGATCTTCGCCGGTTTGGGCGTGCTGTTCATCGGTATGGAGATGATGAGCGCCGCCATGCTGCCGCTGCGCGATGAACCGGCCTTCATCAGCCTGATGACATCCTTCAGCAATCCGCTGCTCGGCATTCTCGCCGGCGCGCTGTTCACCGCTGTCATTCAGTCCTCCTCCGCTTCGGTCGGTATTTTGCAGGCGCTTGCCAAAAGCGGTCTGATCGGTTTGGATGGTGCGGTGTATGTGCTGTTTGGACAGAATATCGGTACCTGCATCACCGCCGTCTTAGCCAGCATCGGCACCAGCCGCGAGGCAAAGCAGACGACGATCATCCACCTGTCGTTCAACCTGATCGGTACTGCGATCTTTACGACGATCTGCGTTTTCACCGCTCATACAGCACTGTCTTTGACCGACTACGTCGCTTCATGGACGCCGGGAAGCCCGGATGCACAGATTGCCAACATGCACACGCTGTTCAACATCGTCACAACGCTGCTCCTGTTACCTTTCGGTACGTATCTGGCGACATTTGCCCAAAAGGTACTGCCTTTCAAAGAGGAGAAGCGCAGCAGCGTCTTGCAGTTCATCAAACCGATGCCTTCCAGCACCCGTTCACTGGGTACTTCGGCGATCTCGCTTCAGCAGGTTGATGAGGAAATTCACCACATGCTCAACATCGCCTATGAAAATGTGGAAAGCGGTTTTCGCCAGCTGCTCAAATACGACAAGAAAGCGGGAGAGGACATCCTCAAACGCGAGGAGACGGTCGATACGCTCAACCGTGAAATCGGCGATTATATCACCAATGCTCTGAGCATGGAGCTCAACAATGAGATCTCCGCCGCTTTGAGTATCTATTACCACCAAATCACCGACATCGAACGCATCAGCGACTATGCGGTAAAAATGGAAAATTACAGCCGCGAGCGATTGCAGGCGCGTCTCAATGAGGAGGAGCGCGATACGATCGAATCGATGCATTCCATGTGCATGGAGATGCGCGACTCTCTCCACAACATTCAGAAATCGGAAACGCTGCGGCGTCAAAGTGAAGATGTGTGCATCAACCTGCGCAAACGGCAGATGCAGCGCATGAAAGAAAAGAGCATCTCCAGTGAAATCAGCATGATGTTCTCCCAGCTGCTCACCGATTTTGAGCGCATCAACGGTCATGCCCTCAACGTTGCCGAGGACTACGAGATGATCAGCCACTGCGTGCAGCTGCAAACCGATTGATGCCGCAAAACCGATTCATCCGCCCTAACAAGAGCGCCTCTCGCCCTGTGCGATGCAAAGCGCTCTTTTTTACACCCATATAAGAGAAATTGAATCCGTTTACATTCCGCAGCTTTCATATCACATATTTTCCCTTATTTTAAACATTGTTTCCATACAGGTTTGCTCTATACTATAGGCAAGCAAGGGGGAAACCCTTGCGTGTATGACATTCATTCCCCTAATGAACATTCATACAATTTTCTATCCCCTTAATAATATTTGAGAAAAGACCGGTTCCCCCCTTAGCCGGTCTTTTCTCTTGCTGACCTCTCCCTTTCCAGCAGAAGCTGTATGGATCGTCGTTTTATGCGCTGTTTTTTTCTCTGCGTCATCTTCGGCAATCATAGCTTTTTCTTTTTTGCCAGACGATCCTCCACAGCTTTGCCAAAGCAGCGCCAAAGAGCGCTCCGCATGTATCGAGCAGCACATCGCTGATCTGAGCGCTGCGGCCGTTAGAAAACAGCTGATGCATCTCATCGCCCGCGGCATACAGAAAGCAGATTCCCACAGCGATCCAAAACGCTCGTGTACGCATACGTTCATCATGCACACAGCCATTATAGACGCAAAGTCCTAACAGCGCATAAATGGAAAAATGAGCGGCTTTCCGAATCAAAAAACTAAAGTGATTCTCGCTCATCCCCATGGAGACAAAAGGATACAGCCAATCTACAAACAAAGAGCTCTTCGCATCGGAAGCGGCGGCCGTATCCGCCGAAAAAAAGAAGATGATTCCCATCACCAGCAAGGCAAATCCCCACCATATATTGCGCTTTGTCGCTTCCTTCATCATCGTTTCCTCCTTCATTGACAGGCAGACTCTTCACTGCCTGCATTTTCCGCAATCCCCCTTGATCGAAGACTCAAACGTTCTCTCTCTCACAGGCATTCAAAGGCAATGCTTATCGTAGAGCTGCATGGGTGCTTAACGCATGGCATTTTTCTCTTTTACATCCTCAGACTTCATGGATGATGGCCTTTCCATCACTTTGCACACCGGCGTATATCTGATTGGCCTCCAAAAACTGACATGCCCTCGCTTGTTGTTTATTTTAGCGAAGATCGCCCAACGCTGTCAACGCCCTGGGCAGCTCCTCCACGCTTAATGCCGCAAAGGAGAGGATGAGACGGCCCTCCCCACAGCCATCGACAGCGATGCCATGCGCTTGCAGCCGCCGTGCAAACGCTTCGTCGGCGCCGGCATATGCAAAGTGATAACGCGTCAATGATTCCTCAATGCGCACACAGCGAAAGCCTAACGCCTGTGCAGACGACATGAGCAGCTGATGCTTCAGGCGATACTGTTTTTTTAAGCGTGTGATACGTCGGCGCAAATGACCGTCGGCAATATAGGAGGCAAAGGCCAGCTGTTCCAGCTTGGAAGCGCTGGGCGCATACGTGCGCTCCCTTTCGCGATAGCGTTTGCTCAGCTCTTGGGAAAGCACCATATAACTGACACGTAACGCCGGCAGCAGGATTCTCGAGAATGATCCCAGATACAAAGCATCCAGCGTCGGGTCCAACCCACACAGCGCCATCGAACCCTCCCGCAGATAGTTCAATTCCCCGTTGTGATCATCCTCCAGCAATAAAATCCCCTCCGCCTTGATGTAGTCAAACAGCTCCCGGCGTACTGTTTCATCAAAGTCGTCTCGTTCAAACAGCGAGGGTGAATGCACAAACAGCACATCCGGATGCAGTTCACGCAGCCTTTGCCAATGCAGGCATTGCGCATCAAAAGGAATGGCGACGACTTCCATCCCATAATCCTCAAAGACACGCCTTGCCTGCACATAGACGTCCGGTAAGATCGCCACACGCCCATGCTTTGGCAGCAAAGCGCACACCTGATACAGCAGCGCCTGCACGCTGGCGCCGATCACCACCTGTTCCTCATGCGCTAACACCCCGCGCATCGTGAGCGCATGACGCATGAGTGAAATCCGCAAAGCCGCTTCCCCCCGCGCTTCCCCATACGAAGAGATGGCGGTATCGTTGAGCGCCTGCTTGAGATATTGCTTCCAGATGACTAACTCGTTTTCCTCGCTGTATATCGACTGAGAGCGAAAGTCATAGCGAATCCACGGCTTACCGGCAACAGCGGGCAGCGTTGGAAGCGCCGCATGCAGCCGGCGACTCTCCTCGCTGAGGGATACATAATACCCCCGCTGAGGACGGGCGTAGATATACCCCTCCAGCTGCAATCGGGCATAGGCGTGCTCTACGCTTGTCTGCGAGAGGTGAAACTGCCTGACACAGCTGCGAATGCTGGGCAGGCGGTCACCCTCTTTACGGTATCCCTCTAGTATCTCTTGGCGAAACTGCTGATAAAGCTGTTCATATTTTTTCATTTACCTGCGCCCCTTTTGTTACAGTATAGCATAACTGTCCCTCTTTTTTATTCATTTTCTGTCTATTTTAACTGATACAGTTTTCTTCTATAATACCATCCAAGGGAGGAATCAATATGAAAAGCAACTATACGAAGGAACTCGTTTTCGCCGCGCTGGGCATCGCATTAGTCTTTATCTCTACGATGTTTTTAAAGCTGCCCAACTCAATCGGCGGTTATTTGAATTTGGGGGATGGCTTCATCCTGTTGTTTTCCGGATTTTTAGGAGGCTTTGCCTCCTTCATGGTCGGCGGCGTAGGCAGCGCGTTTGCCGACATAGCCGGCGGTTATGGCAGCTATGCGATTGCGACACTGCTCATTAAAGGAATCGAGGGGCTGCTGGTCTCACTGCTCATTCACAAAAGCACCCATCTGCGCTTGCCTGCTTATCTGCTGGGGTCGCTTCTCATGGTCGCCGGCTATTACGTGACAGATTCGCTGCTCAATGATTCTTGGATCGTCGGTCTTGCGGGGATTGTCGGCAATCTCATTCAGGCAGGCGTCGGTATTCTCATCGCGCTTGCGGCAACACCGCTGCTGCGTCGCTTAAAAGAGGGAAGCAGAGAGTAGCCAACGCGGGCTTCATCGCTGTTTTTGAGAATGGGACATGACCGAAAACAAAATTGAAAAGAAGGCGCAGTTACTGCGCAAAGGTAAACGATGGTCTTCCCCACGCTTGCAAACAAGCAAAAATCAGCGCTCATTTTTAAAGCGATGTTCTTTCTTATCAGGACAATGAGATCAATCATTTTGAGAGGCTTTCATAGCCTCTTTACTTTTTGCAGCTTGCTACAAAGCGACAGGATCATAAGCGCATGCAAGAGGGCATATTGGCGGCTCCTTCTCCTTTCTTCCACGCTTTCAGCAAAAAATATTGAAACAAAGTGCTTTTGAATTGTGGTAGATCGCTGATTGACAAATGCGTAAAATAAAAGAATCGGATTTCTTTCCAAAGAGGATTATTTCCGATTCTAAAGGCATATACCCATTGCCGACATAACTTGAAAGGGACAATCAAGCATCATTCTTTCCAAAGCATTTTCAGCAGCGGTTCAAAGCACAGACCATAAGCGTGCGGCGTATGCTGGCGCAATGTTTCTTCCATACACGCTTTCACGAAAAAAGCAGCTTTGCGGACGCTTTGTTCCAGCGATTTTCCCTGCAACAGCATTCCGCTGACTACAGCCGCAAACACGTCGCCGCTGCCGGGACGGCCGACGCCGACCTTATCATGTGAGATGTAAACGGTATTTCCATATTCATAGACAAGGGTGTGCATGCGCGTTCCTTCTTCCATGCCGGTAACGACGATCTGATGTACGCCCTGCTTCTCCAATCGCTGACAGCAACGACGCAAAAAAGCGGAGGAGGGCTGATCAAAGGGATACGGTTCATCGCACAGCAGGCACAGCTCCGTCAAATTGGGTAGCAGTACGTGCGCCGATGGGACAATCTCTTTCATCTGTTCTACGATCGCTTTACTGATCGTCGGATAGCAGTTCCCATGATCCCCCATCACCGGATCGACGATGATCTTTGTCTCCTGCGGCATTGTGGCAAGCCAGCGCCGCAGGATTTCCGCCTGTCGCTCGTTGCTTAAAAAGCCGGTGCAGACGGCATCAAAGGAAAGCTGTTCCTTCGCAAAGCTTTCGAGATACGCCGGCAGCTCCTCGGTGAAATCGACCATGTGATAGTGTGAAAACTCGGTGTGCATAGAAAGGATGGCAGTGGGGATAGCGACCCCCTGATGTCCCATCGCAGATAGGATCGGCAGCATCACACTGATCGAGCAGCGGCCAAACCCACTCAGATCATTAAAAATCGCCGCTTTTTTTTGTCGTTCCATCAGCAGGCCTCATTGATGATTCGATACTGCTCTATCAAATAATCGAGATCTTCTTTTCCTAATGCTTCGATGACCTGCACGCTGACATCCTCTAAATCGCCTAAACGCTCAATGACGCTCGCCAGCAGTAATAATCGGCCATAGCCCTCCTGTCGCAGCGATCGAGCATCCATCATTGCCCGCACCTCATCGCCGGGAGTCGCTTGGCGCATGACACCGTTTCGATGCAGCTTTCCTTCTTCATCTTGGTAACCATGCGGCAGCGAAATGGGATATGTCTGCGCTGTTTTCATCTGTCTTCACCTGTTCCTTTCTCTAAAAAAGCGAAACGCCATTCCAAGGTGAATGATGCCTCGCTTGCCTTTTTCCTGACATTGCTTACAGTATACTGCAAAATGGAGAATCGCGCAATGCCAAGGTACGCGCTGATAACAATGGAAGGACTCACCAATGAACGCATAAAAAATGACTTTTATGCAATATTGAGTACAATCAAAGCGTTGAAAGATAAACTTTTGCTTGACAAAACATACTTCTATCGGTATCATTATAAATGCTCATGGGGTGTTAGCTCAGCTGGGAGAGCACCTGCTTTGCAAGCAGGGGGTCATCGGTTCGATCCCGATACGCTCCACCATAGTGGTTAGTCATGCGATGCAATCGTGATATGCATCGCATTTTTTGTTTATCAGCCGAATCATGGATGAGGGATTAGGCAGCAATATCGCCGTTGATCCCCTCCCCCATCAAAAAACAGTAGCCTGCGCCATACTTATACTGCTGCTTCAGCCTCTTCCAGTGCTTTCCACTCTTCTTTTTCAAAGCACACATCACTCGACATACCCACGTATGCGCCGCCGGTTCTATCTTTTTACACCGCTGATCACGCAAACCTTAAGCATACGATTGGAAATATCAGAAAATACGGCTATAATAATAACGGTAAAAAGAAAGAAAAGAGGTATCCTGATGTATTGTACTCGTAAGCTCACTGATGCGATCGTATGGGTCGGCGGCAGCGACCGCCGTTTGGCCCTGTTTGAAAATCTGTTTCCAATTCCCCGCGGCGTGGCCTATAACGCCTATCTGATCTTGGATGAAAAGACTTGCCTGATGGACACTGTCGACGCTTCCATCCGCCAGCAGTTCATCGAAAACGTCTTAGCCGCTTTGAATGGACGCACGCTTGATTATCTCGTCGTCAATCACATGGAACCGGATCACTGTGCGAATATCGAAGCGCTGGCACTGCGCTTTCCAAAGATGAAAATCATCGGCAATGCCAAAACGCACGCCTTTCTCAAACAGTTTTATGACTTTGATTTCGGTGATCGTCTGATCACAGTCACGGAAAAAGACACCCTTGCACTGGGCAAGCATACCCTCCACTTTGTATTTGCCCCGATGGTACACTGGCCGGAGGTCATGATGAGCTATGAATCCAGCGAGAAAATCCTGTTCTCCGCCGATGCGTTTGGCAGCTTCGGCGCACATAACGGTACGCTGTTTGACGATGAGATCCGCCTAGACAGCGAGTGGATGAGTGATGCACGCCGCTACTACACCAACATCGTCGGTAAATACGGCATGCAGGTACAGGCGGTGATGAAAAAAGCTGCCGCCCTCGACATCGCGATGATCGCTCCGTTACACGGCGTCGTATGGAGAAGTCAAATTCCTCTCATTCTGGAGAAATATCAACAATGGAGCACCTACACTGCGGAGGAGCAGGGAGTGCTCATCCTTTATGGATCGATGTATGGCAACACCGAGAACGCGGCCAACGTATTGGCAGGGATGTTAGCGGACAAAGGCATTCATTCCCTGGCGGTCTATGACGTCTCCAACACACATCTTTCCACGCTGATTGCCGAGTCCTTCCGTTACAGCCACATCGTGCTCGCCGCGCCGACCTACAACAATGACATCTATCCGACGATGTACCATTATCTGCACGACTGCAAAGCGCTGAACTTACAAAAGCGTACCGTCGCCCTGATCGAAAACGGCACATGGGGACCGCTCAGCGCAAAGCAGATGCTCGCCTGCGTACAGGAGATGAAAGAGATGACGGTTCTTACGCCTTCCGTGACGATTCGCTCAGCGCTCAATGCTGACAGCCGCGCACAGCTGTCACAGTTGGCTGACGCGATCGCCGCTTCCTTCAGCGCATAAGTTATTCATAGCGTTTTTTGAAAGGAGAGCAGCTCTCTCCTTTTTCATTTAAAAAGGGGCTGTAACGAAAAGATTAGAAATATGTCAAAAACAATGTTGATATAGGCCGATGGTGTTTGATACAAAATTTTCTATTCATCTCTGTCATTTTCAGCAACAAAGCCCACACAAAAGCAAAAAAAATGCATTGCATTCTCAAAATAAGAGAACAAATGCATTTTTTTGCTTTTATTCGTTACAGCCCCTTTTTATCATCGTATCTTCATATCTTCATCGATGTCATTGGCGTGGCCCCTAGCAATGGATGGCATAAATCACAAAAGACATCTTCCCCATTCATTCCCGCCTTTACGCCTCCTGCACATCAAACTGGGAATTGTATAACTGCGTATAGAAGCCATCCGCCTTCATCAGTTCCTCATGATTGCCGGCTTCGACAATATCGCCGTCCCTCATCACCAAGATCAGATCGGCATCACGGATGGTGGAGAGACGGTGGGCGATCACAAAACTGGTGCGGTTCTCCATCAGCTTGTCCATTCCCTTTTGAATCAGCACCTCCGTACGCGTATCGACACTGCTGGTCGCCTCATCGAGAATCAAAATCTTCGGATTTGCCAAGAAGGCGCGGGCGATCGTCAGCAGCTGCTTTTGTCCCCGAGAGATATTGCTGCTCTCCTCATTGATCACCGTATCATAGCCATGATCCAGCGTACGGATGAAATGATCGACATATGCGGCATCGGCAGCCCGCATGACCTCCTCATCGCTGGCATCCAGCTTGCCATAGCGCAGGTTTTCCATTACCGTGCCGTTAAACAGCCAAGCATCCTGCAATACCATGCCAAAGAGGGCGCGCAAATCTTTTCGGCGCATCTCTGTCGTTTTAATACCGTCAATGTAGATCGCCCCGCTATTAAGCTCGTAAAAACGCATCAGCAGCTTGATAATCGTCGTCTTGCCGGCACCCGTCGGCCCCACGATCGCGATCTTCTTGCCCGGCTTGATATACATGGAAAAATCGCGAATGATGATCTTATCCGGCGTATAACCGAAGTGTACGTTTTCAAAGGTTACCTGTCCTTGTATCTGCGTATTGCCCTGCGCATCGAAAATCTCTATTGGATGCGCGCACTCCGCTGTTTCCTCTTCTTCTCCCAAGAAAGCGAAGACACGCTCGGCCGCCGCCGCGGTAGATTGCAGGACGTTCATATTCTGCGCTATCATGCTGATCGGCTGATTAAAGCTGCGCACATAGGTGATAAACGATTGAATATCACCGATGGTGATCGACCCCTGCATCGCCAGATAGCCGCCTAAAATCGCTACGCCGACATAGCCCAGATTACCGACAAAGGTGCTGATCGGCTGCATCAGTCCGCTTAAAAACTGTGACTTCCAAGCGGAACGATAGAGCTGTTCGTTTAAAGCGTCAAAGGTTTCCACGCTTTTTTCTTCCCCGTTGAACGCCTTCATAATCAGATGTGCGCCATACATTTCCTCGATATGACCGTTGACCTCACCTAAGGATTGCTGCTGAGCGGCGAAATAGCGCTGAGAGTGCTTCACCACCGTCGTAATCAACAGCAAAGAGAGCGGCACGACGATCAGCGCCAGCAGCGTCATCGGCAGCGAGATGCTCAGCATCATCGCCAGATAACCGACAACCTGTACAAAGCTGCTGATCAGCTGTCCCAGCGACTGATTCATCGTCTGCTGAATCATATCGACATCGTTGGAGAAGCGCGAAAGCACCTCGCCGTGTGACTGCCGGTCGAAATAAGAAAACGGCAGGCGGTTGACCTTATCCGCCATCTCGTTACGCAGACGATAAGCGACCTTTTGCGATACCCCGGCCATCATCCAGCTTTGAATAAAGCCGCACAGCGTCGAAATCAGATAGAGGCCGACTAACTGTAAGAGAATGCGTTCGATCGCCGCAAAATCAATACCGCCCGTGCCATAGATCTTTGCCATGAAGCCTTTGGTCAGTTCAGTGGTGGCATTTCCTAAAACCTTAGGGCCGACGACCATGAAGATGACGGAACAAATGGAAAACAGAAACGCGATGATGATCTGTACGCTATATGGCTTAAGATAGCGAAGCAGCTGCAGCATCGTTCCCTTAAAGTCTTTGGCTTTTTCCGCCGGTCCTCTGCCGCGCATGCCCATCACGCCTCTTTTCATTGCCAATGAAGAATTATTCGACTGTTTACTCATCTTCTAATTCCTCCTTTGAAAGCTGGCTGTATGCGATCTCTCGATAGACATCGCAGCTTGCCATCAATTCCTGATGCGTGCCGATGCCGACAATGCTGCCTTTGTCGAGCACGACGATCTGATCGGCATGCAAAATCGAAGAGATACGCTGGGCAACCAACAGCACCGTGCTCCCTTTTTCCCTGCACATCTGTGTAAGCGCCTTGCGCAGGTTAGCGTCGGTTTTGAAATCCAGCGCCGAAAACGTATCATCAAAGATAAAGATCTCCGGCGTTTTTACCAATGCGCGGGCGATCGAAAGACGCTGACGCTGACCGCCGGATACGTTGGTTCCCCCCTGTGCGATCGGCGTATCAAAGCCCTTTGGCAATGCATCGATAAACTCCTGCGCCTGTGCAATCTCTGATGCTTTGTGCATCTCGCTTTCATCGGCATCCGCTTTGGCATAATGCAGATTGGAAGCGATTGTCCCACTGAACAGATAGCCCTTCTGCGGCACGTAGCCGATGCGCTCACGCAGCGCATGCTGGGAGACCTCTTTGACATTGACGCCGTCGACGAGAACCTCGCCCTCGCTGACATCGAAGAAACGCGGTACCAGATTGATCAGCGTCGATTTCCCGCTGCCGGTACTGCCGATAAACGCTGTCGTCTTACCCGCCGGCGCAAGGAAGCTCAAATGATGCAGTACCGGTTCTTCCGCCCCCGGATAACGGAAAGACACATCGCGAAATTCCACCAGTCCCTTTTTCGTCTCATCAAAAGAAGCAGGCTGCTTTGGATCGAGAACAGTCGCCTCGCTCTCAAGCACCTCGCAGATGCGCGATGCCGCCACGGAAGCGCGGGGAATCATAATCGACATCATCGTGATCATCATAAATGCCATGATGATCTGCATCGCATACTGCATGAATGCCATCATGTCGCCGACCTGCATCACCCCGGCGTCGATCTGATGCGATCCGACCCAGACGATCAAGATGGAGGTACAATTCATCACCAGCATGATGAGCGGCATCAAAACCCCCATCGAACGGCCGACAAACATCAGGTTTTTAAGAATTCGATGGTTGGCCTGTTCAAACTTCTTTTTCTCCACCTCCTGATTGTTAAAGGCGCGGATGACCGGCATACCATCCAAGAACTCGCGCACCACCGCGTTAAGATGGTCCATCAGCTTCTGCGTAATCCGAAATTTCGGTAATACGAGTGCAAATGCGCTCGCCATGATCCCCAAGATGACAACGATGACCAAAGCGATGATCCACGTCATGCTGACATCGGAATTCAGCACCTTGATCAATGCTCCGATTCCGATGATCGGCGCATAGATGACCATGCGCAGCATCATCACCATCACCATCTGCACCTGCTGAATGTCATTCGTCGTTCTCGTTAACAGCGTATTGGTGGAAAAACGGTCAAATTCCGCCAGTGAGAAGCTCTCCACCTTGGTGAACATATCATGGCGCAGCTGACGGCTCAGCCCTGCCGCAATGCGCGACGCCAAAAAGCCGACCAGCACTGCCGCCGCCGCAGAACCAAATGCCAGCAGCAGCATCAAAGCGCCGTTGCTAAACAAATAGGAATATTGAATTCCCTGTGTGTCCATGCCGATGGCCTGATACTCTTTCAGCACATACTGCGCGTTGGCAGTATCGACGCTGCTTTGTCCCATCGCCTCTTTCAGCGTATTCATCTGCGTTTTTATCTGCGACAGCTGCTGTTGGGAGAGCGATGGAATGATGTCATAAAGGGAGGTTCCCTGCGGCATCATCTGCATCATCGCTAACAGCTGCTGCTGTTCCTCACTCAAATCGGCAGCTTTGTCAGGATCTGCCAGCGCTTCTTGCAGCGATGTCTCCATCTGATCTATACCGCTGACACACGTCTCTGCCGGCGACAGTGCCAGCTTGATTTCCTCGTGTGTGTGAAGCGGCTCCTCCTTCAGCAGATAAAGACTCTCCTCTTGTAATGCCGGATAGCGCTCTAACTGCTGATCCGTTGCTTCTTGGGGCGTTACTAACGTGTAGTTATCGGTAAAGATCTGCCATTCTTCCTCATCCATAAACAGTGACAGCTTCTCTGCCTCCTGTGCGCGCAGGGCGCTGAGCACCCCATCCTCGATACCGTTGGAATTGATACCGACGTTGACGATGTTGCTCATGTAGTCCGGCATCGTCAGCTCACACATCGCCTGCGCAAACAGCAGTGCGACGATGACGAGGATAGAAGCGGCAAACGGTTTCAAATACCTTCTCAGCTTCAGCATGTACGATCTCCTTCCTTCTTCGGCGTGTCCTGCCCGTGCTGTGCCTGATAAAAGACGATTGCTTTTTCCAAAATACGCACCAATGCCCGGGCGTCCTCTTCTCCTAATAATGAGATGAACGCACGCAGATGCTCCTGCATGAGCAGCAGTGATTCACGCAGATGCTCCTTCGCCTGTTCACTCACCTGAATGCAGGTCGTCCGCCGATCATGGGGCGGTTTCACTCGCTGCACCCAGCCCTTTTCCTCAAAGCTGCGAATCATTTGTGAAATAGCGGCAGGCGTCACCTTGAAATAGTCGCTGAGGTCGCTCATCTTCACCGGCGATCCATCCGGATGCATGTGAAGGATACTTTCCAAAATCATGACATCGCGCTTTCTCATCTGCTTATGACAGACGTTCATCATCGGCCCGTTTTCCTTTGGGAACATGTAGAACAGCTTCATCAGTTCACGCATGATCTCCTGATCGTCCATCTCATCACCTCCTAAATAGTTAAGTTTATTAACTATTAAACACCTTAACTATTATATGCAGATCCTTTTTTCTGTCAACACTTTTTCCCTGCTTCCCATCGTTTCCCATCATTGCGCGTCTCTCTTGCCACAGTCATTCAGCTGTATCGTTAGATTTCCGCCGCTTTTTCACTCTGTCTCACTTTTTGCAGGAGACAAACCGACAGAGCGATTGCGAAAATAATCTCTTTCTACTCCATTATTCTCTGTCTTTCTTTGCTTTGATAACGGGCGATCCTTTCTTTACACAAGCGCGCCGCTGACCTCTCCCCTTCCTCATCCCGTTTGTTCTCTTTTCCCGCTTCAACAGACAAATATGTCTGATACCAGTTTACATCTTTGACATCCGGCGGCGCTTTTTCACACAGCATGCACCGCTGGAAAAGCCAATTCCTCATCCCTTTTGCTCTCTTTCCCCGCTTCAACAGACAAATATATCTGACGCCAGTTTACATCTTTGACACTTCATTATAAAATAAACAATCGAAAGAGGGGAATTTCATGTCAATTGAACTTGTACGCGCGTATTTAAAGCAATTTGGAAGAGAGCAGGACATCATCGAGCTGGATGCGTCCAGCGCTACCGTGGAGCTGGCGGCACAGGCGCTTTCCACAAGTCCGCAGCGGATTGCCAAATCGCTTTCTTTCATGGGAAAAGAACAGGCGATCGTCATCGTCTGTGCCGGAGACTGTAAAATCGACAATCATAAATTCAAGGAAGCATTTCATGTGAAGGCACGGATGCTGAAACCGCAGGAGGTGGAGCGCTTTACCAATCATGCGATCGGCGGCGTCTGTCCTTTCGCTCTGCCAGAGACCACCATGATCTGCTTCGATGTTTCCCTGCGCCGCTTCGATTATTTCTTTCCGGCCTGCGGCAGCGCAAACTCCGCGATCCGTTTGAGCTGCGAAGAATTGCAGCAGCTGGTGCCAAGAGCGCAATGGGTAGATGTCTGCAAGCAAGAAAGTGAATAGGTGTCAGCGTGAAGCGATGTTGATTGCCGCCTTTGCGACACAGTATTCCTGCGGTTACACACGAACGATAGATAGACGCAGGCATCCTCTGATTTATCGTTGAAAGAGCAAGCAAGGCTGACAATTTTCTTTGCTATGAGCAACGGCATTGACCTTGAAACTTCACACAGCAATACAAGATAGCCGTCACAAACCTCCTTTATGAAAAGGAGCGCTGATTGCACGGCGTTTGGCAAATTTGCAAAAGAGGCAGCGCATAAGCTTTTTTCGTGATGAACCAAACGCTTTTTGTTATGCAAAAGCAGAGAACCTCATTTCCCGCCGATAAGAAAGCCAAGCGTTTGAAATATGGATACGATGATCAGCAAGCGAAAAAAGATGACACCATGATCCTCAGCTATGAGCCGCCACAGGACATTCCCGGCTCTTGAAACAATCCCTATCAACAGGGCGCAGCACACTTGAACAGTGAAAAAAAAGAACCCCAAGTTCTCGGATTCTTCTCACGATTCCAGCTCAATGATTTTACGATGCCCCCGCTGGTTTCGTTTCAGCCATTTGCTGGCCGCTTGTTCATCCTTCAGTCGTACAATGATAGCGTTTGGACAAGAGGCGAGTATCCGCTGGATATCTGCGGTCGTGCCTCTTATCAGTCGAATTTCACGTCGCAGTTTAATTCCGTAAATGCTTTCTCGTCCGGGCTGCATACTATCACTCCTCACCTTTATTTTACCCCATTCCAAGGCTTTTTACAAAGTGATTCTACACGTTTTTTCCGCTTTGTCCGACAGTATTCGAGCCTCTTTTTTTCAAGGACGATCATTTTGCCAAAATTGCTACATTTCCAAATGGACAGGTGCTATTTCCCCTTTTATCCGCAAAAAAGACAGGCGCATTCTCCTCATTTTTCACACCCCAAGCAGCGACGCGCTTTCCCCAAAAGGTTCTCTGTGAAAAGTAAACATTGCACACCCTTCCAATGCCGTCAACGACAACCAAACCATCCAAACAGTGGTACGCTCTTTCCTCTATTCATTTATTTTTACCAAACGAGACGCTCATGAACTATGCGCGGCAAGGGATCCCCTATTCCATCCATCCGCTGCGTTGATGTCCCCTTTCTCTCTGCCGGAGAATCTCTGTGTGCCATCCTCTTTTTGCCAAAGCGATTATGGGATGATCCCTTTCTCCGCTTTATTTATTTTCTCGTATTGACGGCATAGGAGCCGTTAGCGCTGGCAACCACCTCACCTGCCTGATTGTAGGCGATGGCTCTGGTCATGATCATGCGGCTGCCGATGTGGTCGCAGAATGCTTCTACCTCTAGCCGCTCGTATGCTTGAGTGCCCTTGACAAAATTGACCGCTAAGGAAATCGTCGGCGTAAAGGCCGCCTGCGAGAACGCATAGGCTGCTCCTCCCATCGCAACATCCAATATAGCGGATAAAATTCCTCCATGCGTATGTCCGGCGGGATTCATCTCCCAAGGCGCCAGCGTAAAGCAATACACGATACGGCGGCGCTCCTCCTGCGCCTTCACAAACCGCATTTGCAGCATGGCGTTGATCGTTCCCTCCTGTTGTACGCGGCTGTCCACAAAATGACGGATGCGCGCTTGATACGTCTGCATCGCTCTCTCCCCTTTCCTTACGTTTTCTCCATTCTACCTGTTTTGCCTGCACAGCGCAAGCCCAAAGAGAACCGCCGGTTCCCGCATTTCCCCAAAGGAAGAAAGCGTGCTATAATGTTGACAGGAAAACGGAGGAAATTTCATGAGCAGATTTCAATGGAGCCATCTGATCAGCGATCGGCGAATCCCTGAATATCATAAACCGAAAACGCCTAATCTTTCCGCTCTGCGCAGCGAGGTGGAAAGCGACTACTACCGCATCATCAACAGCGCTTCATTTCGCCGCTTACAGGATAAGACGCAGGTGTTCCCGCTCGACCGCAGCGATTTTGTGCGGACGCGTCTCACCCACTCGCTGGAAGTGTCGGCCATCGCCAAGTTCATCGGCAAGCAGGTATGTACGCAGATCGTCGAGCAAAAGCTGGAAGCAAAAGCGATCAACACCCACGACATCATCGAGACGCTGGCCTGCGCGGCATTGCTGCATGACATCGGCAACCCGCCCTTCGGTCATTTCGGCGAAAGCGCGATTCAAAACTGGTTTGCCACAAATTTAAAGCAAATTCCTTATGATGAAAATGAGACGCTTTATGATGTGTTAAACGAGCAGCAACGAAGCGACTTATGCTTTTATGAGGGCAATGCGCAGTCGCTGCGCATCATCACAAGGCTGCATCGGCTCAATGGGAAAAACGGCATGCATCTCACCAGCGGCGTGATGGACACGATACTCAAATATCCATGCAGCTCCCTGCAAAAGCGCCAAGAGCTTGCCAAGGCTAAACATGAGCGCTCACTGCTGCGCAAAAAACACAGCTATTTTTACAGCGAGGCAAAGATCTATCGCCAGATTAAAGAAAATACGGGCACGGCCGATCACCGTCATCCGCTCACCTTCATCCTTGAAGCTGCCGATGATCTCGCCTATACCTTTTCCGATCTGGAGGACGGCTACAACAAGGGCTTATACAGTTATGCCCAGCT
The DNA here is from genome assembly GCA_965119685.1 of Merdibacter sp. Marseille-QA0792. Taxonomy (GTDB): domain Bacteria; phylum Bacillota_I; class Bacilli_A; order Erysipelotrichales; family Erysipelotrichaceae; genus Merdibacter. Next base: position 2,109,578 of record OZ221971.1, read on the forward strand.
GTTGGAGCAGTTGGATACATGCGGGGATGATAACGGCCGTAAGCGGTTAGAAAATCTGCTTGCCAAATATCAAGAGGAAAAGAAGGCGATGAACGACAAAGATAAGGAAACGGTCATCGATCCTCACCGCCTCGCCGTTTTCAGCTGGCTGACCGCCAAGCAGCTCTATTGTATCTCTGAGGTCAGCAAGGCGTTTATCGCCCATTATGAGGAAATCATGCAGGGACGCTTTGAAAAAGAACTGCTTGCCGTATGCAGTGAGGCAAAGGTCATCGATCAGCTGAAAAATTTTGCCTTTGATCGTGTCTATCAGACGCGCTCGATTCTCAAGTTAGAGTTAATGGGCAATGAGGTCATCTCGTTTTTGCTGGAGCGCTTCGTGGATGCACTGTTAGGCTTTGACAGTGATCGTCAAACGCAAAACGACATTCAGAAGAAGTATTGTCAGCTGCTGTCCGCAAATTATAAAGAGTGCTACTATGAAGCGGTCAAGAGATTTGACGACGACCGTGACAAGGTCTATTACCGACTGCTGTTAGCCGCGGATTTCATCGCCGGTATGACCGACACCTATGCCAAGACGCTCTATCAGGAAATCAAGGGGATCGCCACGCTGAGCTAAGATCGATCGCCCATAGCAGGATTCTCTTACGCACATGCTTTTATGCGAGTAAAATGGGATGCCGTGAGGTTTCTCATTAACCCTCCCGACAAAGTATCATCTTCTCATGTACGGCAAAACATACGCAAAACCGAGCGTTTTCCAGTGTAAGCTACACATGACATTCCCACAGCAAACGACAGACAAAAACCGGCGATTCTTCCTGTCCCCGCTCATGCGGGCGCAAATATCGCCGGATTTTATTCTCGACTATACGCTGATCTTTGGTGCTTTCTTTTTCTTATTTATTATTTCTTTTCTTTTGTTCTTTTCCCTAATTTCTTATTTCTTTTGCAGGGCTTACGCACAGATTTCTCAAAAAAATCAGTATCCCCTCTCTCTGTGCTCTCTAACGCAAGCGCTGCGATCTGCCTTGCCTATAAAAACCGAGCTTCTTTTCAGAGGCTCGGTGCTTTTTGTTTTTACTTCGCGCATTTGATTATCCGCCGTGATACGCTGCCGCCGTTTATTTTTCATCACCTCTGCGTGACAATCGCAAACTTGCTTTGTTGACGCCGACAAATGATGTTCCCTGCTCTCTATGGCAGGAAAACCACAGCACGTCATTTTCATCGCCGTCATAGCGAAACTGCGCATCCGGATAGCGCTGCTGCAGCCGTTTTGTCAGTGCAAAGATCTGAGAAGGAAGGTAGCCGTCGTCCAATATGCGCAGCTGTTGGGAAAAATCAGCGGCGGTATGCACCTGCACGCATAGTATTTCCGAGGAAAACGATGTATCCTGCGGCTGCTCATTCAGCATTAGGACAAAGTGCTTCTGTGCATCATAGTACAGCAACGGATGCGCATAGCTGCTGAGATGCTGACAGCGGGGACAGCGAAACTGAAAGTATTCTCCGCTGATCAGGCGCTCTTTCATTCCGGCTTCAAAGGAGGCAACTACATAGGTTTCTTTTTTCAGCATCGTTGCATAGCCGCACGCAGGACAGCGCACCTCGACTAATCTGCTTTTCATCGCAGAAATTTAAATCGGTCTTGTCGCCTGCTTCAGCCAATCCGCTTCTTCTCTGTTCATATAGGGAACAAGCTTCGCATAGACTTCCGCATGGTAATCGTTCAGCCATTGGCGCTCATACTGCGTCAGCAGCGATCCGTCAATGCCATCTAGGTCAAATGGCACAAAGGTAATTGTCTCCAAGTACATGAACTGACCGTATTCATTTTTCTCCCCTTTGCGGACGACGGTTTCATTCTCGTGGCGGATGCCATAATATCCTTCCAAATAGACACCCGGCTCGTCGCTTTGAATCATCCCTTCCTCCAGCACACAGCTGTCATTTCGCTCTGGCACCACACGCCAGCGAAAGCCGTTGGGCGATTCATGCACATTTAAAACGTGGCCGACTCCATGCCCGGTGCCGCATTTGTAATCCAAATCCAGATCCCACAGCGGTCCTCTCGCAAGAATGTCGAGGTTCATACCGCGGCAGCCATACAGGAAGCGTGCCTTCGCTAACGCGATCATTGAACGCAGCGCAACCGTAAAGTGAAAACGGCACTCATCTGATATTGGCCCTAATACAAATGTTCGGGTAATATCCGTCGTTCCCTCCAAATACTGACCTCCGCTGTCCACCAACAGCAATCCTTCTGCCGCCAGCTCGGCATTGCTCTCCTCGTTGGCGCTGTAATGCATCATTGCGCCATGCGCTTGATAGGCGGCGATGGTATTGAAGCTCGGTTCAAAAAAGTATTCCTGCTCCTGCCTGAACTCCAGCAGCTTCTGCGCTGCCGAAATTTCAGTGATCTTAGTCTTTGCAACATTTGACTTTAACCAATACATGAACTTTGTCACCGCTACTCCATCGCGAATATGACAGCGACGAGTGTTCTCCAGCTCTACCGGATTTTTGATCGCTTTCATCAATACGATAGGATTCGCTTGATCGATCACCTGAATTCCCTGCGGCAGGGAGGAGACGATGCGGAAATTGGTGTTGGCCTTATCGAGCAGTACTGCGGAAGCCGCAGGCAGAGTCTTCACATCTGTATAAATATCCTCGTAGCCCTTCACTGTCAGATGGATATGGGTAAAGGTTTCTCTCATATCATCGCTTAAACGATCGGCATTGATATACAGATACGCTTCATCTTGTTGGATCAGCGCGTAGCATAACACGACCGGAAAGCAGGGAATATCATCTCCGCGCATGTTCAGCAGCCATGCGATGTCATCCACGCGGGTGATGATGTGAGAATCCGCTCCTGCCTTTTGCATTGCCGCGCGAACATCGGCAAGCTTTTGTTTTGCGCTTTTACCGGTGTAGCTCTCAGCAAGCGCAAAGGCTTTGCTGGCGGGAAGCGGCGGACGGTCTGTCCAGATATTCCCGACCAAATCCATATCGCATTGAAGTGTGATCTCTTTCTCTTTTAGCTTTTCTTGCAGTTTTTCCACCATCGCCGCATTCATTACGCGGCCGTCAAAACCGACGACTGCATGGGCAGGCAGTGCTTGCAGCAAATATTCTTCGATGGTAGCGACACCTTCCTCACCCATGCGCATTAAATCGATACCGCTGCCTGTCAGCTGCTGCTGCGCCTGAATAAAGTAACGACCGTCCGTCCAAAGTTTTCCTTCCGTCATGGTAAACACGCATGTTCCGGCCGAGCCGGTAAAGCCACTCATAAATGTGCGCGCCTTAAAATAATCACACACATATTCTGTTTCATGAAAATCGGATGTCGGCACGATATATGCGTCCACCTGCTGCCGTGCCATCTCGGCGCGCAGCAATTCCACTCGTTTTGCTATTTCGCTCATTCCTATTGCCTCTCTTTCTTCGTCTTACTTTCTCTATTTTCCTATTATACAACGAACGAAAGAAATTACAAATGTTATCCGACTGTATCATTGGGAATTATCGCAGTACACCGTAAGATGAGCAGATCGTAAGCGTTTACCGCAATCTCCAAGAGAGAAAGCTTCTGAATGTGATTGCTTCGATGTGTCAAGAAATCATTTTCTCCTCCCGTTTTCGACGTTAGTAAAGGGCAAATGACGATGAAAAAGTGATGCATGCATGGTGGGAAAAGATAGACTTGCTCATTCGCAGGCCATAGTGTTACCTATGGTTTCTTTTATGAGCAATCAGCTGGAAAAAGGCAGACAGGGAGATCAACCCGACGACGAGATAAGGGAGTCCGCTTTGTGATTGCGTGCCTGTGGTCGTCGATGGGATTTTCTCGTTGATCACCGTGATACTCGTCGTTTGACCGATGCCAGCAGTATGCTCATTCAGTTCCACTTGATATACCAAGTCGCTCAACAGATACCCCTGCGGTGCGGCAGTCTCTTTGATAAAGTACACGCCATAAGGCAAGTCCTCAAAGGTTGCCGTGCCGCTCTCTTTGTCGGCATGTACCGTTTCGATTGCCTGTGTGCATGCCTCATCCGCATACAGTGTAAACGCAAAGTCCTTTGAACGAATAACTTCTTTAGTCACGGAGTCCACCTTGTTGACCTGCACGTCCGTCAATATCAGCTTATCGATCATCACAATCGTTTCTCCGTCTTTTGCCGTAAAGCTGATCTCATTGGCGATCTCATAGCCGTGTGGTGCGATGATCTCTTTCAGGATGTAGTCTCTGCCCTCGATCAGATAGCGTATCTCATGTGGTTCTTCTTTCGATACCCACTCATCAATCACACTTCCTGTTTCCGCATCGATCACTTGCAGCGTCGCACCGATGAGCTCCTCTTCTCCTGTAATATCTGTTTTGGAAAAAGTCATCTCTACCGGATGATTGCTCATCGTGATCGTAATCACCTCATTGGCTGTTGTCGGGACTGTGAAAGCAATCTCCTTTGCCGTGCTGTATCCCTGTGCCGGATGAAGCTCTTTCAAGGTGTATTCCTTGCCGCCGATCAGTCCATATACGTCATGCGGCGTCTCCTCGCTTGTCCACTGTTCCACGATCTCTCCCTGTGCATCCAAAATCGCCAACACATTGCCCGCTAACGGCTTGTTGTTTTCATCGACTTTCTGCACCTGAATATGCGTCAGCTCATCTTTCATTACCACCTGCTGTATCTCTGCGGTATCTTCTACCGTAAACTCGATAGCGTTGGTAACGGAATATCCCTGCGGTGCGATCGTCTCCACTAAGCGATACGTTTCTCCTGCATGCAATCCCTCGATGACATGCGCTTCTTCACCGGAGATCCATTCATCGATGACGTTGTGATTCAGATCTGTCACCTGCAAGTGCGCGCCCGCTAATTCCTGTTCGCCTGTGATGTCTGTTTTGGTGATCTCCACCTTGGTTTTCTCATTGGTAAAGGTGAAGAAGAAGGTTTGTAGTTCTTCTGCTTCTTCATCGTATTTTGTATCAAACAGATAACGGAACGCTTCCCCGCTTGCATAGCCCTGCGGTGCTTTACTCTCTTCCACATACCATAAGCTGTTTGGGTCTCCTTCATATGCGAAATCTTCGTTGTTGCTCTCTGCATCGAGGTTCAACAAATCGATGGCATATTCCGGTGTCAAATCCAACGGCAAGTCAACTGTAAATACTGCTTTGCCGCTATCATCTGTTGTTATGGTTTGAATGAGATCGTTTGGTTCTAAGATTACCTCTCCATCGTAGTTATATACTTTGCGGTTGGCATACAGGCTGATCTGTGCTCCTGCTAACGGCTGTTTGGTTTGCTCATCCAGCTTTTGTACGCTGAGAGATACTTTCTGTCGTGCATTGATAAAGGTCTGCACATCGCTGTACACTACATCGGCAGTCTGATCCTGATAGGTAAGGGAAACCTGTTTTACCTCATCACTGAGCACATACCCTTGCGGTGCTTTGACTTCATGAATCTCATAGTCTCCTAACGGTAACAGCTTGGAAGTCGTCTTGCCATCCTCTTTGGTTGTAACATGATCTACCACACTGCCTTTTTCATACAGCACCGTACCGTCATTAGAAGGATCCATAATATCCTGTGCGGCGATGATCTCTGCCTCCATGCCCGCTAATCCACGTTCTTCATAGACAAACTGTCCATCTTCAAAGCCTACCAGCACTTCTCCGCGCTTTTCGATGAGAATCTGTCCTTTTACCGCCTGATCGCTCATCTTCACCGTAATCACCGGCGTAGTTCCATCCGGCAGCGTCTCATAAGCGGTATTCATCGATACCTTGAATTTCACTGGCTCGCTGTTTAATACATATCCGTTTGGGGCAGTGATTTCCTCCAGCTGATATTCTCCCGGATCTAATACATCGCCGGTCATGACGGTTCCATCTTCCGTGGTTTTCCATTCGGTTATATACGCAGGAAGCGGATTCCATGCCCAATAACCGACATATTCATTCGTATCCAAATCACGAATTTTAAAGGTGACGCCTGCTAATTGTACCGTCTTTCCGGTTTCCGCATCTTGTTTTACAATTGCGATGACAGAACGGAATTTTACATCGTTAAAGATGCGCCATACCTGCGGTTCTTCACTGTCCTGTGAAACGGTCACTGTGAAATCCGGCACGCTGTAATGATCATCAGGCGTTTTCGTTTCTCTGACAACGTAGGTTCCATAAGGAAGTTTATCGGAGAGGGCATAGCCTTTCTCATCCGTCACTAATACTGCGGCGTCTTTTCCCTGTGCATTCTTGGCGATCGGTGCAGCTTCCCAGCTTCCGTATTTCTCAATGTCTTTCTGCGCTTTGATCGTAAATTCAACGCCTTTTAACAAATCTGCTTCGCCGCTGCCATTGTCGGAGATCTTAATGATTTGGAATGCCTGTGCATTTACTCTCTCTTTCACTGCCTGATTGACAGAGACGGTTGCGGTCGTTTGGTTTTGATAAGAAAGGGTAACATCATACTCCGTGGTATCTAAAGTATAGCCGTCACTCGGTGTGATCTCCTTGATGAAGTATTTGCCGAGATACAGATTTGAGACGCTTGCCGTATGATCGTTTCCGATTGTCAGCTCGGCTACCTTAGCGCCTGCCTGATATTTCACTGACTGATCGGCAGGATCTAAGATATTCTCTCTGGCATATACGCCGTACTTTGCGCCGGTGAGGGTCGCTTCTCCTTGTGCGCTGTCACCGGTCACGCTGTCTTGCTTTTTGATTTGAATGCTTCCGCGGACACGCTCATCTACGCCTGTCACTTCAATCTTCTGTTCATTTTCAGTAATCGTTACCGGATATTTCGTATTGTTCAATACGTAGCCGTTAGGAGCGATGACCTCTTTGACATAGTAGTTGCTGAAACGCAGATAATCAGAGGAAGCATAACCATTTGCTAAAGTGGTTAAGCGTGCGACTTCCTGATCGGTATTTGCATTGAAGATAGCATAGGTCGCTCCTGCGACTTGTTTGCCGCTGTCCTGATCGGTTTTACGGATGAGAACTTTGCCTTTCTTCCAGTTGTTGTTGGCAGTAAAAGTCGCTGTTTGGTTTGGCGATACGGTAACGGAATGAATTGTAGAATCCAGCACCAGATGACTCGGTACAGCTGTTTCCTGAACATAATAAGTATCCGGTGTGAGATCGTTGATCGTCACTGTACCATCTGCGCCTGTGGTATAGGTGCCGATCGGACTGCTCATATCACTGTTGGCGGATACCTTGAAAGAAGTGTTCGGAACTAAAGTGCCGTCTTCATCCTGCTTTGTGATCTTCAGATTGCCGTACTTTTCTACATTAAGGCGGATTGTGATTTCATTAGGATCGTTGTGTTTTGCGACGACAACATCCTGTGATGATATGGAACTGTATAACATACTCGTACCGACACAGTCCTTTTTTACCAGTTGATATTTCACGGTTGCATTTTCCGGAGCATCTTTAGTTGCAGTAATGGTCAGCTTATTTCCCGACTTGGAAACAGTAATTCCATTACTTTTAGAATTTAAGTTATAGTAGCTAAATACTCCGTTAGTATCTGTTAATGTGACTGATTCTCCAACCTTAATATTAACTGTTTTTCCGAAAAAGGATGGAGGTATACTAAATAATGAATCAATTTTGTTTTGAATCTGTTTTTTCTTTGTTTCATATCCGGCTAAGTTATGCGAATTGATCGTAGCCCCTAACGCTTCCCAAATCATAAACTGTGTGGCTGCGTAATCCTCATCTGTTTTATTCGACAAATGCCAGCCGACATAAGCTATATCTTCCATGGTCTTTTTTTGAGAATAAGTAAACTCCGAAGCAGAATAATTCGCATTTTTATCGACAAACTGTTGAGGTTCTACACAAAATCCTAACTCACCATTGATATACAAATACCCCATTTCCGACCACCATACCGTGGTAAGCCCATCTGCACTGGTGACATTAGCAGATAGAGGAAATTCATTTTTCACGACTACCTCTACTTCATTGGAAGCTTTGACGTCTGTTAGATTTAAACCGCCAACGACCATCATCATTGTCATAAAGGCAATGATGGATCGCTGGATGTTCTTCTTTATCTGTTTTACTTTATTTTTCATCTGATCTTCTCCTCCTTCAAAACATAATAAAGTGAACATCCTTCTAAGGAGGATCTCGCGACCGTTTCATATTTTCTCTCTCCTTTCTTCCAAATAAAAAGGAAGTATCTCTACTTCCTATACGTAAAAAAGGCAGGTTTCCCTACCTTTTATATGATTTTTAATAATTTATTCTATCGGGGTTTTCCAGTAATCAAATTCTACCGTATATCCCACAATATTATTACATGTGTCAAACATTGGTCCATAAGTAAAGCGACTTACTGTATATTCATTTTCTGATTGATATTGTTTTCCATACTCATACGCTTCTTGTTCCGTAGCAAATTTCATCCCACTGTTTCCGTACTGAGTATCCGGCACATAACAAGCCTGCGTTCCTCCTGAAGAACTCGATCCGCTCGATGAACTTCCTGATGATATGCTGCCGCCCGATGAAGTGCTTCCGCTGGAAGAACCTGTACTGCCAGATCCACTCGATCCGCTGTTTCCTGATGCGCCGGATGAAGATGGCTGTGAAGATGATCCGCCGGCAGCATTGTTATTGCTTTGCGTCTTTGGCTTCTCTTTAACCGAGATCGTGCATTTCTTTTCTGTCTTGTTGCCGTTGGCATCCTCCGCAATCACTTTCACCGGATAGTCTCCTGCTTTCTTTACGTTCACTTCTCCGTCAATGCGAACATTCACATCCGAGAGATCTTCTGCTTGAAACAGCTTGGCCAGATCTTTCTCATACCCATATTCCACGGACACCTTGTCCTTGAAATCTTTAAACTCCGGCGCAGTCGTATCCTCCACTTTCACCGGCAACTGCAGCGGCTCTACATTTTCTCCATACTTGATCTCCAGCGTATAGTCTCCGACAGCTAACAGCTGATCTTCATTGATGCTCTCCGCTTTGATCTCTTCCTCTTCCTGTTTGAGAACAACTGAAAACTCATAATTCTCTTTTATCTCATCGTAGTCTTTGATAATGCTTTCCAGCTGTACATCCTCATAAGGATTCTCCCCGTATTCCAATGTGACAGTCTCTTCTGTCAATTCCGGCGCAGCACTGCCTCCGCAAGCAACTAGCCCTAAGCACAACATACCACATAACACTCCATATACCTTTTTCATCACAATACCCCCCTGATTTCCTCTAAATAAGTCTTTTTCTATTCAGCCAGTCGATTGTTTCCAGCCGATCATACACCACCAAACATATCGTGAATATAATCATTATCGTCACTACAAACGTCACACGTATAGCCACAGCAGAGACTTCTTTCGTTTCCATCAAGTTGTCAGACAGGATATACAGCACTCCGTCATACAGACCGCCCCAAAAGTTCATGAGGATAGAAAATACCAAAAGGATCATCAACACCAATAATATCAATTTTTGGTGATCGATTGCCGCCGTTGTTTCTACGTATTCCATTGTAAGTTCATCTTTGCTCATGGAAGCATATTTCTCTTTCATCTGCATATATGCTTCTACTTTCTTTTGTCTACGATAATCATAAGAGATTCTTATCAGCATCCGTTTTATTTTTTCTTTCATATCTTCACCCTTTTCCATTGACTTTGATTTCATAAAAACAGTATACAAACCGAAGATCTGTGGTATAATATCACCGAAGATGGAAGGGAATCACATTCCTAACCAGAAAAGGAGAGGACGGCAATCCTCTCCTTTTTATCGCAGGCGTTAGAACAATGTGATTATCTCTTTCTAATCTCTCTTATGAAAAAGATCAATACAATGATGTATAGGATCTCTAACATTTGAAGATAGAAGGTACATCACATTTCTAACATTCCTGCGTTCTGCCATGGTAAAGCTATCGGTGCCGGAAATATAAGGCGTCATACATTCGACCTCCTGACTATTTCCATGCCCATTATACCATGGTTCCATCTCAAAAAGGCATCGGCTTGCGAATCAACTGTTCATCACCTGTATTGGATTAAAATTTAAATCCTAATGGTTTTATCCTCTTCTTTCTATTTCAATCGCGCTAACAGCGCTTGAATAATCGTTTCCTCCTGAATAAGGTAAATATCTTCTGCCGCCACGTCCATCTTTATTTCCTGCATTTATTTTTGAGATGCCAAGTTGGAATCTCAAGTTTTCAAACGCCTAATCGTTGGAGATCAAAATTCTTTGGAAATCTTTTTTTATTTCTTTTCATAGCTTTATTTAAATATCTTATTTCCGCTTTCTCGATCCCCACAGGCCCATTTCATCTATGAACATTATAACATACACCCTCCTGTCCTGCTAACTTTGATCTCTCCAATCCCTCAGCTCTTCTCCCCATCTTTCCCATCCATTAAAATTTCCCAAAATAAATTAGACCCCCGGTATCCATACAGCAAAACCCCTCCATTTAACTATTGATGCATCTGATTAAAAGTTGAACGGATAAATTTCTGTTCCCCCGCAAAACGCTTTCCTACCCATTACAACAAAAAAAGGGCGAACCTCCTGATCGGATGTCCATCCAAATCTTGAGGTTCGCTCATCATCGCATACGGCATCACAGCCCCTTGCTTTTTGTTCTCTTTGCGATAGCGCTATGTAAACAAGCTTACCTACGCTTCTCCCATATTAGACAAACTGCTTTAAGAAAGCCAACAGCTGCTCCTTTGGCTGATAACCGTTGATCCGCTGAATCATTTCGCCGTTTTTGAAAAGTATCATCGTCGGTACCGACATGATCTGATAAGACGCCGCCAATGCCTGCTGCGCATCAACATCGACCTTCACAATCTCAATCTGCTCTCCCATCTCTGCGGCCACCTCTTCCAGCACCGGTGAAAGCATCTTGCACGGCCCACACCACGTTGCGAAAAAATCAACCAGCAATAACGGCTGCTCCTTTACCATTGCGTGAAATTCTGTTTCATTGACGATCTTCATAAAGACATCTCCTTTCTAACACTTCTCCAGCATGCGTTCAATCACACCCGCCGGACCCTCATTTCTATTATTGTCACATACATCATAAGCGATTCGCTTTACGCTGTCCAGCGCATTGCCCACGGCATACCCAAATCCACAGGCTTTTAACAATTCAATATCATTTTCCCCATCGCCAAACGCCATCACCGCAGATAAATTCACGCCCATCTGCGCGCAGCACCAACGAACGCCCACCAGCTTGTTTGCCTCCACAGGCAGCACCTCCATCCAGCGATACGTCGTCCTGCCCCACCAAAGCCGATCTCGATAAGGCTTCAGCAATATCTCCGCAGCATCCAAACGTGGCGCCGTATCACATATACAGAGCTTATTCATCGTCTGCGGCAGCTGATCAACACTTCTCACCTCATATTGCTTTGGGTACCCCTTACGGTTATCATAGACGATCTCAAAGCCGCCGGCAGTCAGCGGGTGATCTGCCGCAAGCCCATGACTGCGGATATACTCCCGCTTTTCCTTCATCAGCCGCTGCGGAATATGATAATACAGCGCATCATCCTGACAGATATTCACCTCAAACTCCTGTTGGATCAACGTTTCATACAGCTCGGCGATCTCATCCCTGCGCAGCTGATGAAACACCTTGCGTTTGCCGTTTGCAAGATCATACACCGCCGTTCCGTTGATCTCCACTAACCATCCGCCATAGCGATCCATCTGTAATTCCTTCGCATAAGACATCATTTTGGGATAGGCGCGTCCGGAGGCGAGAATCAGACGAACGCCCGCCTGCTGCGCCTTGATGAGTGCTTCCTTTGTCCGCTCTCCCAGCACATCTTCTCCATTTTGGACATGCTGCAGCAAAGTGCCGTCCATATCCGAAGCGATCACCTGCACGTGGCGCATATCAGCTTTCCTCATGGAACAGATAGCGGGAAAGTGCTTTTGCAATCCCTTGCTGCTCATTGGTATCCGTCACTGCATAAGCGACCTGTTTCACCTGCTCCATCGCATTGCCCATGGCGATACCATAGCCGCAGCGGCGAATCATTTCGATATCATTTTCCGCATCGCCAAAAGCGATCACTTCATTGAGCGTAAAACCGTTTTCTTTAGCGATGTGCTCCAGCGCGCTCGCCTTATTGACGTTTTTCGGCATAATTTCAATCCACTGCGGACCGACCTCCAGCAAATCGTAATCCTTGAGCCTTGTGCGGATCTCTTCGAGATGACGGCGAAAATAACGCTCGGTATGGACAAGCACAACCTTGTTGATGTCTTGGGTGAAATCACTCTTATCCTTGATCGTGATAAAATTGCGCTCTCCGCTTCCCTGCGCCAAGCCATAATCCATCGGCTTGCCGTGAACCACTCTCGCTAAGTGTTTTTTCATCTTCTGCCGCTTGGAGATATAGTCATAAAAATCATATCCGCAGCAGAAGATCGCCTCCACATCATACTGCTTGACAATCTGCAAAATACGCTGTGCGTCCTCGTTGTCGAGCACCTCATCCAATTCATATTCCTTTCTGGCAAAGCTGTAAATCATCTGACCGTTCACCAATGCCAGATAATGATTTCCTTTTTCCATCTGCAACGGCTCGTAGACAAATGTCGTGCCGTTTTTATCGCGGCCGCTGGCTAAGGTGAGGATGATCCCCTGCTCCTGCGCACGCATCAGCTGCTGCATCGTCACAGGATCGATCGTCTTATCACCGCGCAGCAGCGTGCCGTCCAAATCCATTGCGATCATCTTAATCGTCATTATCGTTATCCCTCCTATCCGCTACCATTATACCAAAGCGAATGAGAAAATAAACAGCAAACCGATCGCTTTTATGCTATACTGAATAGCGATGAGGTGGTTGTATGAGAGCGGAAAAAACCAATGCCATGCGGTTGCTGGATAAAGAAAAAATCGCTTATCGCGTGCATGTTTATCCACACGGAAAAGAGGCAGTCGACGGCTTACAGGTCGCTTGGCTGCTCGATGAGGATGCTGACTGCGTCTTTAAAACGCTCATCACACAGGCGAATACCAAAGAATATCTCGTCTATATGGTGCCGGTCTGTGCACAGCTGGATATGAAAAAAGCGGCGCAGGCGGCCAAAGTGAAGCATACCGAGATGATCGAGGTCAAGGAGATCACCAAGGTCAGCGGTTATGTCCGCGGCGGATGCTCTCCGCTGGCGATGAAAAAGCGTTACCGCACCTTTATCGATGCAAGCGCATTGCAGAAAGAGCACATCTATTTCAGCGGCGGCAAGATCGGCTTGCAGCTGGAGATGGCAGCGCACGATTTGGTGGAATTGTTACAGATCGTCCCTGCGGACATCATAAAATCAGCATGACTGCGACTGCGCGAAAGACGCTCATGCTTGCCGCAAATGGCTCACCGGCATATCCTACAAGAAAAGCACAGCACAAGAAACCGATCCCCAAAGTCAGGTTTAACGCCTAACGATTGAAGATCGGTTTTTTTCATTTATAACATATGTGTTAAATCTCTCTTAACAGGAGAGCACGGAATGTGAAACCATATCAAAATGATTCCAACAAACACAAATACTACACCAATTAAGATAAACATTTTTCTCTTCCTCAATTTTCATTCCATTATGCAAATTCTTCCACATCGTTTTCCATGCGTTTCACATTTGTACATTGTACTTTGATTGACAGGATTACGATTCGGATGTTATCCAATCCAACAACGCATTCAGATATGTCTTATCTGTCCAATCGCAGCTTTGCCCGGCCGCACACATCAACGCTTTTTCCCACGGTTCATATGTTGCAGGGTCTTTTTTCGCAACCATTTTTTGGAGCATCCTGCACATTGTTCTGTCAGCAAATGACATCTTTTTCTCGTTCCACGCACCACGACCATAAAAACAAGGAATGTTGCTTAAATTTCCGCTGAAATTGTGTTCATAGACTTGCTTAAAAGCCTGTTCATCAAAGGGCGAAGCGCCAACGCAAAAAACTGCTATGCGTTTGTTTTCTAACTGTTCCATGTGCTTTTTCAAAAATGTCAGACCCGCTATCCCCGAAGCGTAAATGCCACCCGCTAAAATAACAGTGTCATATCTGGCAAGGTCTTTTATCTCCGCTTTCTTGATCTCCAAACAAGAAAATTTAGTAGCTTCGCTAAGCCAATCGACATATTTTTTTGTTGCACCATATTTTGATTGATATAAAACTATGCCGTTCACTTAACTTCCTCCTTTTGCTTCTGAAACGCTTCTTCCAAGTGCTTAATTCCGTTCATCATCTTAATTGACAAGGAATAATAAATGCTGATTTCATCTTCAGTAAATTCTCTGAAAACAGCTTCATGAACAAATTTCCCTTTCTCTGTATTCTCTTTACTGAATTGTTTCCCTTTTTGAGTATAAGAAATGCACAAACTCCTTGCGTCTGCCTCTGATTTTTCAAGTCTGATATAGCCCTCCTGTTCCAGTGGACGTGCCAACTGTTTTACATTTTGACGAGAGCACCCCATAGCTTTCGCTACCGTTGACAAATCAGGCGGCGTATCAAATGCTTTAAGAACAGACATTAAGAGCCATTGCTTACATGACATCTCGTTATATCGGTCAAAAACTGAATGAAGCAGGTTTTCTTGAATGAACACTCCTGCAAACAGAAGATTTTTCTTCCATTGCAGATTTATACCCATTTTTTCATATTCCATTTTGGACTCTCCTATAATACGTAACAAGTTACCATTTACAGTATAGTAACTTGTTACGCATTTGTCAAGAGAACTCAGAGTGTTCCATCACTCCCCCTGAAAAAGGAAGCAGCAGAGATTTCTCTCTGCCGCCTTGTTTTGCCTATGCAATTAGGATTCTCTCATTCACAATCTCTCTCGCTCAAGCCTGCATCTCATTCATTCGTCCAACCCGTTCTAAGGTGTTTTCCGCCTTGAGCTGCTCCGTAATACCTTGTGCCTGTTTCATTTGCTCTGTGAGCGTTTCAAAGCGTTCCTGTGCCTGTCTGTCGATGTTGGCAAGGCGGCAATTGAGCCTGACATTTGTGAGAAGATCTATGTGCAGAAGATGACTGCCGCCAAGCGTATTACATATCCACCTGAATTTTTCTGTCAAACAGCGATTCCACCTGTTCGCTAAGCCACACTTTGTTAAAATCCGCAGAATACTGGCGCTGACAGTGCGCCTGTGCCTGCTCCTGCGTATAATCCTTCAAGGGGATCAGCTGAAAATGCTTGTAATTCACATCGAAGTGATTGATCACCGGCGTCAGCACGACGTTTTCCATGCGTACCTCGCCGCTTTCGCCGTCAATGACGACATCAAGATTGACGATGCCTCCCATCTCATAGAGGTTAGCAAACGCCACGCTGGCGCGATCCACCATCGCCGCTGCCGACACCAGATTCCCTAACGAGTAAAAGACGAGCGTTTCTTCTCCTTCCTCATTCACCAAGCGATCCATCGTCTGCAAACAGTGAGAGTGATTGCCGATGATCAAGTCCACGCCCAGATCGTTGAGATAGGCGGCTGCCTGCAGCTGCGTTTCGCTGAGGGCAAACGTAAACTCATTGCCCCAGTGCATGGCGACGATGATGATATCCGCCTGCGCCTGTGCTTTTTCAACATCCGCTTGCAGCAGCTGACGATGCGCTTCGTCAAAGACGCCCTCTGCATTCAAAAACGTTTTTGTCACATAGTCATGTTTCGCTTCAATAGGAACATTGGTGCCATAGGTATAAGCGAGAATGGCGATACGGACCCCGTTTTTTTCGATCACGGTGATCTCGTTACTGCTCTTTTCATCCGCAAATACGCCGATTGGCGTGATGCCGTTCTCTTGCAGGTTGGCGATCGTGTTGACCACCCCGTCATACCCTCGATCATAACAGTGATTGTTGGCAAGCGTCAGCACGTCAAAGCCGACAGTTCCCAGCTGCTGCGCCACCTGCACGGGCGCGTTAAACGAAAATGCCACGCCGCTGACGCCCAGCTGCTCTCCGGCGATAGGCACCTCCTGGTTGCCGATGACAATATCTCCGCTCAAATACGGTTTCAGTAAATCAAAATAATCACCGAACGAATACTCCTCCCATGCGTCATACAAGCTCTGTTCAAACAGCAAGTCACCGGTGATGGTGAGCGATACTCTGCGATCACTCGCCGTCTCCTCTGGTTCACTCACTGTGGGCGTTGGAGTCTGGCATCCGACCAGCACACCCAAGCTAAACAGCAGCATGCCCGCTTGTCTCCATCGCTTTTTCATATTTCCCGTTTCCTTTCTCCATCATCTTTGCCCTTTTTTCATCTATCCGATATTTCTGCCTCTGAAGGACTATCGTGAAACGCCGTATGCAGCCCCTGCATCCAGCGTTCAAACAGCTCCTCCTCGCGAATCGTCCGGTTGGCGTTGCTGGTGCTTGGCAGATACATCCGGCGCAGGGGAAGATGAGCAAAATGGCGTTGATACAGCGCTTCGCTCTTTTTCCCATTACAGATCACCGTATGAATTTTGGGATACGTTTGGATCAGCTGATCGATCGGATTGACAATCTCATGATGAATGCTGCTGTCCAAAGAGCCCTCCCGCTCACAGGCGTGGATAACATCCCATAAGACTAAGTGCCGGCGCAAAATGATTTCGGTTTTCTGCTCGTATGTCTCGATAGGCATCGCAAAATAGGCGGAGAGAATCCGCCAGAAGCGATTGTGACGGTATCCATAATATTGATGCAGCTGTAAAGAAGTAACGCTGGGCATCGATCCCAGGATCATCACCTGCGGTTTTTCAGCGATGATCGGATCAAACCCGACTAGCACACTTCTACTCCGATCACATCGTGAGGCAGTACTTCCTGCACTTTTACCTGCACAAAGCTGCCCAATGCAATTTCGCGTTCGCTGCGAAAGATCACCATACCGTCCACCTCATCCGGCGCATCCCATACGCTGCGTCCGCGGTAACGGTTGGTGAGCCCATCCTTGTCCTCCACCAGCACCTCGATGATCTTCCCCAGCTTTTTCTGCTGGTTTTCAAGCGCAATCTGCGTTTGCAGCTGCATCAATTCATCCAGATACTGCTGCTTTTGCGCATCTGCGCAAACCGGCTTCATCGCATATCCCGGCGTATCTTCCTCCGGCGAATATGGAAAGGCGCCCATGTGATCCCATTTGACCTCTTTGACAAACGCCAGCAGCTCATCCATCGTCTCACGGTTTTCACCCGGGAAACCGACGATAAACGTCGTACGCAAAATCGGGGAGGCAAAGGTTTTGCGGATCTTTTCAATCAGCGTCAGCACCTCTTCCTTCGTCCCTCTGCGATTCATCCGCGCTAACATCGCATTGTTGGCATGCTGCATGGGAATATCAAAGTAAGGGATCACCTTTTTCAGCTTTGCCATTCCCTCGATTAAAGCGTCATCGATCTCATCGGGATACATATATAAAATGCGAATCCAGTGGAATCCCTCAATCTCATGCAGCTTTTGCAACAGCTCCAGCAGACAGCGGCGGCCATAGAGGTCGACGCCGTATTTCGTCGTATCCTGAGCGTTTAACACCAGCTCCTTGACGCCGCTTTGTGCTAACGCTTTTGCCTCCTCCACCAGATCTTCCATCTTTCTGGAAACATTATCACCGCGAATCAGGGGAATCGCACAATAGGTGCAATGATTGGAACAGCCCTCTGCAATTTTAAGATATGCCGTCCACGGCTTGCTTGTCAAAAGCCGTTTTGCCTGCGCGAAGCTTACGCTTTCCTCACCGCCCAGTTCACGGGCAAACACCTGATGCAGGCGATCATAGTCGCTGATGCGCACGACGGCGTCGATCTCCGGAATCTCCTGCTCCAGCTGTTTTTGATAACGCTGAGCCAGACAGCCGACGACAATCAGCTTTTTCAGATTCTGCTGCTTATACGCCGCCATCTCGAAAATCGTCGCGATCGCTTCCTCTTTTGCGCTCGTAATAAATCCGCACGTATTGATCACAATGGCATCTGCCAAAGCTGGTTTTGCGACCAATGTATGTCCCTGCGCCTGTAACATCCCCATCATCTTTTCGCTGTCCACCAAATTTTTACTGCAGCCTAACGAGATAAATCCTATTTTCATTTCTTATCACCGCATTTATTTTAGCATGAAGCGCGCACTTCATAAAGAAAAACAGTGAGCGATCTTATTAAGCCGCCACTCGAAAAGCAGAAACGATCGCCTTGGCAAACAGCGCTTTCCCCAGCCGCAGCGTTTCTTATCTCAAGGGGCTGTAACGAAAAGAATAAGGAATATCACTATGCAAAAAAAGAACGAGTGTAGATGCAAACTGACGCTAGGTTACACTCGTTTTTCTATTCGTTCCGCGTTTTTCGCGAACAAATTCCACAGGCAGCAAAAATCGCTCCTTTCCCTGTCCATTATCAATGTTTCCGGGATCAACGTCTATCAAAAATTTTTTACAACGGCATTTTTTCGTTAAAGCATTTGCGCGTGACAAATGTTTGCCGTTTTTCATGAGATTTGCATTGCTGTATGTGGTATAAGAAATCTATCATCCTGCTAACTGTGTAACCGGACAATCGGATGGAAATCGTCGTCTTCCGACGCTGTTCCAGGATTTCTCTCCCCATGCGGCGCTCATAAAAAAAGCAAGCCGCCAAGCGACTCGCCTTTCTTCCAAATGGGATGATTAGTAGTTCTTTGCCTCCTGTGCAAAGTGAGAACCCTCATATCCGCATACCGGACAAACCTTCGGTGCCTTTTCAGACTCTACGCAGTATCCGCAGATGTCGCAGATCCATACGGTCTTTTCCGGCTTCTCGAATACCGTATTGTTCTTGACGTTGTCAAGCAGCTTCAGATAACGCTCTTCATGACGCTTCTCGATCTCGCCGACCTTCTCCATCTGGAATGCGATCTTCATGAAACCTTCCTCGCGTGCAGTCTCTGCCATGTGCTTATACATATCCGTCCACTCGTAGTTCTCGCCGGCTGCCGCATCCTCCAAGTTAACGGCTGTCGTCGGAACGCTGTCCTCATGCAGCGCCTTGAACCACAGCTTTGCATGTTCCTGCTCGTTGCGGGCAGTCTCCTCAAAGAAGCGGGCAATCTGCTCCATTCCCTCTTCACGGGCTTTCTGTGCATAATACGTGTACTTGTTGCGTGCCTGACTCTCGCCGGCAAAAGCGGCCATCAAATTCTGTTCTGTCTTAGATCCTTTCAATTCCATTGCTTTACTCTCCTTTACTTAACCATGGGCTTTTTGGCAGTATTCGCAAATTCCCTCCACCGTGATCGAGTGGGAAACCACCTGCGCGCCTGTCTGCTGTGCGATCCGCTGATTCAATGACTCGTCATAAGGCAAGTCAATATCGATCAGGCGGTTACAGCGAATACAATGCAGATGATGATGCGGAACCGTCGTCTTATCATAGCAGTACCCATCATGAGGATGGGCAACTCTGCGGATTTTATGCAGTTCTTCTAAAATCCCCAGATTTCGATAGACCGTTGCCAGAGAAATCTGCTCCCCCTGCGCTTTCAGATTCTTATAGATTTCCTCAGCTGTCAGATGTCCGTCTGCCGACGCCAAAAACGCCATGATGCAATCTCTCTGCCTGGATGATTTGCGCCGCATAACCAGCCTCCTATCTTAAGAACTATTCTTAGTTTAATTCTTATTTTCAGATTTGTCAAGTAGTTTCTTCCCATTTTTAAAACGAATTTCTCCTCACTGTACAAAGAAGCCTCTCCCTGTTCCATAGCCTCTCCGCATTCCTCTTGCAAATGAGGAAAACGGCAGGCATACAAGAATGTATCCGATCGTCTGATTGATTCACAGTGCGTTTTTTTCTTCTTCCGATTTCATCCTCTTCCCTCTCCATCATCGTCTATGCCCGGCTGTCACATCACCGCTTGCCCTTTCTCCTAACGGATGCAGGCTGTCCCTTTGTCTGCTCATCGCGTTCCCTTCTCATTTCTTTTCCCTATGCTTTACACAGGCTGCGATCTCTCTCCCTCTCCTGCCATGAAAAAAATCGGCGATGCACCGATTCATTTCTTTATTTTCGTCTTATACAGACTGCGGTTTTCCAAAGCGAAGATGCGCGGAGTGAAGCTTCCCTCCTCATTTGCGGCAAGCGCTTTTTCCATCGTATTCATGCGGGCGTCCAGATTATCGATCAGATGCAGTACCTCCGCCTCCGGGATCATCGGCAGTACCGGGGAGCCGTATTCGTAAACGCCATGATGGGAAAGAATCATGTGCCGAACTAACGTCACCTCTTCGCTGTCTTCAATGCCGAGCGTCGCCGCGATTTTTGTAATTTCTGCCTGAAACAGGGAGATGTGTCCCAGCAGACGTCCTTCCATCGTATAGCTTGGCACGATCGCCCCGCTCAGCTCCTGCAATTTTCCTAAGTCATGCAGGAACACGCCGCTGATTAACAGATCCCGGTTTAACAGCGGATATTGCTTAGCGATCATCTCAGCCAACTCCAGCATGCCCAACACATGGGTCGCTAATCCGCCCACGAAATCGTGATGGTTTTTCGTCGCCGCCGGATATTCGTAAAAACGGCTCTGATAACGCTCATAGACGGCGTCGACTAACAGCTTCAGCGTCGGATTGGCAATCTTTCCTAAGCATGCCTCCACCTGTTTTTGCAGCGTCTGCGCTGACAGCGGCCCCTCTTGGGCAAAGCTGCGCGCTTCCACCGTTTCTTCAACGATCGTCAACTGTTTGATGCGAAACTGCAGCTGATGGTTGTGACTGAGCACATCTCCGCTCGCATCGACAATCATCCCCGGCTGATACAGCTCCAGCACCTCCTGCGGCACATTCCAGTATTTCGCATCCATCGTCCCGCTTTTATCCTGCAGCACAAAGGAGAGATACGGGGCTCCTTTGGCCGTCACCCCCCGATTGCGGCTGCTTAACAGCACACGAATCGTCACACGCTCTCCGTCTTGGAGATCACGCAGCAGCTTATTCATCATTTTCCAACTCCTGTTCTTCCAGCTTACGGCGTACCTGCTCAATGGAAAATCCTTTGCGTACACCGTATTCCACAATTTTTCTTTGCAGCTTTTCATCACTGAATTTCGCCGTGTACAAACGCCGTGCCTTGGCGATTGTCTTTGTCAGCGCCGCTTCCTCATCTTCATCCTCCAGATTCAGCGTCTGCGCCGCCTGACGTGCCACCTCGCTGCTATATCCCTGTGCCATCAGCTTTGCGGCAATCATCTGACGCTTTTCCTTTTTGGAGTGATCCTTTACGCTGGACTTCAATCGCTGTGCCAGCTCCTGCGCCCGCGACTCCTCGAATCCATCTTCCAGCTGAGATAACGCCTGCTGCACAAGCGCTCGGTCAATTCCCTTTTTTCCTAACATGCGCACAATCTTCTGCGGCCCATAGCCCAACGACGCATAATAGCGCGTCTTTTCATCCGCATAGCGCTCATCGTTTAAAAATCCGCGCTCTTTGAGATCGTCGACGATCCGCTGTGCCTGCGCACTGTCTAACTCCTTATTTTGCATCAGATAACGCTGCATCTCTTTGCAGGTGTAGTCCTTGCCGGCAATGCGGCGCAAAGCGCTGCGAGTCGCCTTGATGACATCCTGCTGCTCTTGCAGGGAAGCGACATAATCGGCATCCAGATAACGGTGCAGGGTAATCTTGTAGGTAAAATAATCCTCCATCGTCATATACAAGCGCAGCGGTTCTTTCTGCGTGTCGTTTTCCAGCGTCACCTTGACCGCATCGTCTAAAATGCGGATCTTTGTCACCTCGTAGTCCTCGCGGTACTCGTCGATCACATTGCGGTAAACAACCTCGACATTATGGGCAAAGGTGTGCATATCATAACGCTCGCTGCGGCGAAGCGCTTCCCGTTTCATACGGGCGCGTTCCTCTTGTGCTAACGCCAGATAGGCGTCCGCTTTTTGGGCGAACTCCTGCGGGGTCGTAAAGTAATACCCGCTGACCCCCTCTTCAATCAGCTCATCCAGCACCTCATCCGGGCGGGCAAACAGCGGCAAACCGCTGGCAAGCGCCTCGATAAAAGTCATTCCCTGCGTCTCCGATGTCGACGCGCTGACAAAAGCATCGCTGACCTGATAATAGGCAGGGACTTCTGTCGATGGGACAGGACCGGTGAAGATCACACGATCTGCCACCCCCTCCTCTTGTGCCTGTCGCTTGAGATCGTCCAAAGAAGGTCCGCCGCCGACGATCATCACCTTGCAGGACGGCGTTTGTAAATACTTGACGCCGCGGATAATCATATCGATGCTCTTCTCTGCGGCAACGCGCCCCAGATAGATGATCACAGGGGTTTTTGCATCGAGACCATACTGATTGCGAATCTGCATGCGCTTCTCTTCTGCAACGCTCTCATAGTGAAAACACTCGAGATCCAATCCGGTCGGGATGACATAAATCGGCTTGCTGACGCCATAGCCGATGAGCTTTTCCTTCGTCTTCGCACTGGGCGCAATGATGCCGGATACCGAATTGCACAGCATACGGGAAAGGGAATGCACCGCTTTTCTGCTGAGTTTCTCCACGCTTTCCCAATCAAATACGTTGACGTAATGGGTATAATCCTCATATAAGGTATGATAGGTATAAACGACGGGAATATGCAGAGAATGTGCCAAAATCCGGCCGAAGATGCCGACGGTGAACTCCTGCTGCACGTGGATGACGTCGAGCTTCAGCGCTTCGATCACCCGTTTCACCTCGAAATGGTAAGGGGTGCTCAGGGTGTAGCCGTAAAGCTTTTTGATTTCCAGTCCGGGCAGACGCAGCACGTTGCCCTCCCAGTGTGCATGCCGTGAATTCTTCAGCCCGGTGACGATATATACCTCATGCCCTGCCGCCTGCAAGCCGCGTTCTAACGTAACGACAGAGGAAACCACGCCGTTAATATCCGGCGTGTATGTATCCGTAAATATTCCGATTTTCATAAGATTTCCTCCTTAAGCAAAGGATCTTCCTCCCTGCTTCGCTTTTTATCGTAATAACGTTTGGCGCCGATGAACACTGCCGCACCGCAGATCATCACCAAATGATAGGTGGAGAAACGCCACAAAATCATCACCGCGCCGGTACCGCTGCCTAACAGCGTTCCAAACAGCAGAGCAAACACCACCTCGGTGCCGCCGCTGGCGCCCGGGATCGGGATGAAGCTGTTCGCCATCATGACAAAGCTGGACAATGCGACCACATCCAGCAGCTCTCCCGCCTGCAAAGGGATGCCCATCATCAGCGCGATGAAAAACGGCAGAGAGAACTGCAAGGTCATGCGCAGCACGTTGATCAGCGCCGTCTCTAAAATCAGCCGCTTATCCTTTGTCAGCTTTTTGATCTCACTCGTAAAGCTGGCAAGCTGCAAATTCCAGTTTGCCAAGGTCTCCTTGCGGTTTTTTACCAGATGCAAACGAGCCAGCAGGTTGACGACCACCCCGCTGAGACGGATGTACACCTTTGGAAACAACGCCATCGTATAGAGAGCGCCGACGACGATCACATTGATCAGATACCCCAGCAAAATCAGATTAAGCCACGCATTTTGAGCGCTGTAATAGGAAAAGCGAAGCAAAAACAGCACCGTGACATACAGCATCATCGTCGTCTGGTAGACGATGAAATCCGCCCACAAAATACTGGCTCCATCGCTCACCTTGATTCCCTGCTTTTTCATGATGTACGCCTGCGCAAACTGACCGCCGGTCGCACTCGGCGTAATGCCGGAAAAAAAGGAACCGACAAACGCGACGACAACGCCGTGAAGAAAACGATAGCCCTTGCGGTAACGCCGGCCGAACACCTGATAAATCCAGCCGATGACAAACGTGTAGAGAATGCCCCACGCCATGATGACCACCAAATAGTACCATTTGATATTGCGGATGAGTCCCAGCACCTCTTCATAATTGTCCTTTACGGCAAACCAGATTGCGCCGACGGTGATCACAAGGATCAAAAGCAGATTCCATGCGTATTTCTTCCCTTGTTTCATAGCACCATCCCTCTCTGCTTCTTATTTGCGGTGATGACGTTCCCGATAAATGCGGGTGTAAAAGTCGCGCCAGATCTGCAAGACATGCTCCTTGCTGTAAAAATCGGAGATCTTCTGCGCGGCGTCCTGCCAGCGGCGGTATTCCTGCGGATCCTCTTTCAGCGTGCGCAGCGCACGGACAAACTGTGCGTTGTTTTCCCCTTCCATATAATTGTGGAACAGGATGTCCTCATAGAGCTCCAAGCTGCGCAGCACCAGCGGACGGCGGACATTGACCGCCTCCAAGATGGACATCGGAAACAGCTCGTTATAAGAAGGCATGAACAAGACGTCTGCCACATTGAAGATGTCATTCATCTCGCTGCGCGGCACGATGCCTAAAAACTTCACATTGGCCGGCGGATGCTCCATCACCGCTGCCAGCTCATGATAACCGTCTGTGATCTTTCCAAAAGAGAAACCGCCTGCCCAGACAAAGGTGATATCCGGCAACTGCTTAGCCACCTCGACAAAATCGAGCACACCCTTGCGCGTCTGCACCTGTCCGACGCCCAGCACGACAAACGCATCCTCGCGCAGTCCGTATTTCTTTCGCAACGCCCGTACTTCTGGTGCGCTCTTTTCATAAAACTGCTCGCGGCTGACAAAATTGGGAATATAGACCATGCGCTCCTTTTGGATGTGATAGCGCTCCAGTTCCTTCATAAAAATCGGATTGACGACGATCAGATAATCCGCACTGCGATAAAAAGAAGTTACATAGCGCTTGAAGATACCGAAAAATGCCTTTGGTATCTTGATGCTGCCATCCAGCGTATCCGGCAGAAAATGACAGTATGCGACGTTGATCGCCTTCGATGTTTTCATCTTTATATAATAATTCGGATTCACCGTGTGAAAATGGTTAATATCCGCTTTGCAGTGCGCATTGATGAAGACATCGAAAAGATCGCCCGCACCCTCTTTAACCAGCGCGACCTGTTCCTCATAGGCGCTGCCGACACCCTGACCGGCAACCTTATCCGCACTGGAAATCATATTGATCGTAATTCGCTTATTCAATTTGGATTCCTCCCAACATCGTCCCTTGACTGATGACTCTGTTCCTATCCTTTCTTTATTATAACAATTCCAAGCTATTATAGCAAACCGCCCTTGCTATGGAAAAACAAAGAAGCCGCCTTTGCTTTGCAAGGGAGAAACCTGTACAAGGACATGTGATTTGATAAAAAAGAGAGACAATGAGGAACAGGAAAACGCATAAACGCGCAGATGCGCCGCATCATCACAAAAAGCTTCTCGCTTCATGCTTCTCTCCTAAAAAAATCCCACCCGGCATTCACCGATGATCTCTTGATCGGCGTCTGCACTTGTGGGATTCTCTAATTTTGTAAAAACGCTGTACGGCGGCTATCGTTCACTTTCCTATGCCCGTCGGCAGAGTTGCGGGATCGCATGAGAAAACTATGGTAAGCGCGTTAACGTCTTTCCCTTTTAGCCGCCCCTTGATAAGCGTTTGCTTCCTTTTATTCCTCGCCGCGGAATTTGATCGTTTTGGTGATCGGGTCCATGCTTTCTACGATGGCGAGCGATTCCACACGATAGCCACGTGCGCGCAGCCGATCGCCGCCGGCCTGAAATCCCTTTTCCACCGCGATGCCGATCCCTTCTACGCTGGCGCCCGCCTGATGGACGAGATCCACCAAGCCCTCCAGCGCACAGCCGTTCGCCAGGAAATCGTCGATGATTAAAATGCGGTCCTCTTTGTTGAGGTATTGCTTGGAAACGACGACATCGTTGTCGCAGTTATGCGTATAAGAGTGAATCATCGTGTGGTACACTTGGTTTGAGATGTTGGAGGAACGCGATTTTTTCGCAAACACCACCGGTACCTGAAAATGCAGTCCGGCGATAATCGCAATGCCGATGCCGCTGGCCTCAATCGTCAAAATCTTGTTGATCGGGGCATCCGCAAACAGACGCTTGAACTCCTTGCCCATCTCATTGAAAAAGGGAACGTCCATCTGATGATTTAAAAAACTGTCGACTTTTAATACATTTCCTTCTTTAATCACGCCTTCTTTACGAATACGATCTTCTAATAATTTCATACACTCTTCTCCTTCATGTATGAGTAATTATAACAGAAAAACATTCATTTCCGACAGAATTCTTCACATTTGTTTTTGATTCTAAAAAAAGCGGCGCGCCCTCGATACAAAGCCACGCCCCTTTGTGTTCCTTTCGCTCTTTCTCCTATGCCTGCGCACTCGCCGCCTGCTGCAGCCGCATCGCCAGCGCATCGCTGTATGGGCCGCCAAACTCCATAAACCACATGCTGCCGCCGCCCTTAAAATGAAACTCTTCCATCAGCAGCCGTTTCATCGCCGTCAGATCATAGCTGCTGCCTTTTCCTTTCGCAAGCACGACTTTCGCCCGTTCTCCCTCTTTCACGAGATAACATAGCGCCTTATCGCTGTTCTCCACGATCATCTTCGCCAGCTGACGCACATCCGCCGCAGTGTATCCGTCACAGCGTTTATACAGGCACGCCTGCTTTGTTTGCAGCACATCCTGACATTCCCTGTCAAAATAACGCCGCCGCCAGTCTTCCAGCTCCTTTTGCATCACGGTTTTTTGCGCAATCAGCTTCGAGATCCCCGTATTGAGATAAAGATGCGGCAACGACAGCGTCTCGCACGCCTCATCCAGCACCTCATAGCGCTTTGTGATGTTATTCAGCAGCTGATCGCCGCACGCATAGCGAATGCGATAGCCGCGGGAGCTTTTCTCATAACCGATGATTTGCAGCATTTGCAGATAACGCAGCGAAGGCACATGCATACAGCCGCAGGGCGTCACATCCAAATTGCCGATGCGCACCAAACGGATTTCCTCCATCGGCAGCTTTTTATGCGGACAAAGCTGCTGCGCGTCTCTTTGCGAGGGATAGAGTATCCGCACTTCCAGATCATCGCGTATCAGTCCGTTGCAGGTTACCTGTAATTCAATCGCCATCTTCTGATTAAAATCGCGTAAGTCAAACTCGACATAGCATTCGTCCTCTCCCACATGATGACTCACTGTCTGTACGCCGTAGATATTCTCTACCAGCGCGGAGATCAGATGCTGTGCCGTATGCGCCTGACATTTGAGGAAACGCGTATGCGGGTTGACATTCATAAAGACGCTGCCCTCCAGCTTTTCATCCAGCAAGTGCCAAAAACGTCCGCCTTCCTTCTTCAGGCCTCTGACCGGGCGTTTGTTGATCATGCCGGTATCATCCGCCATGCCGCCCTTTCCCTGATAAAAGATCGTATCCTTAAAGCAATGCCAATAGAGACCGTTGTCTTCTACAACCTCTTCTACCCGCGTGCTCAGTTCCGTTTGAAAACAGTTATCCAATAATTTATTGATCATCGTTCAGCCTCCCATCTGCCGCCGCAATGCTTTGGCAATGCCCATCTTTCATTCATGCGGCGCCGTCATGACATATATTAGCGCATGTGTTGCTTCTGCTATTCATTGTAGCACATTTTTCGGGCGCATTTTCTGTATTCTCTGTCCATAATTGTGTGAAATATTGTGTTCTTACCATCAAAAGCATGCTATAATACGCTGGAAAACAGACAGGAGGAAACGCATGAATCAGGTTGCAGATCACTGGAAAGACTATGAATGTATCGACGCCGGAAACGGCGAAAAACTGGAGCGATGGAAAAATATCATTTTGCGGCGGCCCGATCCTTTAGCGCTGTGGCCTATCAGCGATGCAAGCGATTCGCTTTGGAAGCATCCCCATGCGCATTACCACCGTTCCAACAAGGGCGGCGGGCACTGGGAGTATCAATCCTCTTTCCCAGAGAGCTGGACGATTCGTTACCGTTCGCTTTGCTTTAAGGTGAGCCCCACCGGTTTCAAGCATACCGGGCTGTTTCCCGAGCAGGCGGCCAACTGGGATTTTTTGATGGATCAGATCGGCAAGGCGCAAAGGGAGATTCGCGTATTGAACCTGTTTGCCTACACCGGCGGAGCGACGATGGCCTGTGCTGCGGCCAATGCGGCAGAGGTCGTTCATGTGGACGCCGCAAAGGGAATGGTGCAGTGGGCCAAGGAAAACATGATGCTCTCGCATCTGGAAGATCGCAAGATTCGTTTCATCGTCGATGATGTGGCAAAGTTCGTCGAACGTGAACGCCGCAGAGGTCGCACGTACCATGGCATCATCATGGACCCGCCCAGCTATGGCAGAGGACCCAAAGGGGAAATCTGGAAGATTGAGGAGCAGCTCTATCCGCTGGTGTCCGCCTGCATGGAGATTTTAGACGATCACCCGCTGTTTTTCTTGATCAATTCCTATACGACGGGCTTCCCGGCCAGCGTTGTGCAAAACATCCTCACGGCAACAATCAAACAACGCCATCCGCAAGGCAGAATCGAAGCAGGCGAAATCGGTTTGCCGATTACCAAGACAAAGACCGTTTTACCCTGCGGCATCTATGGCCGCTGGGTCAGTGAGGAAGACTAAAGAAGATTACGCTTTCGGCAAAGGCGATCGCTCACACGAGTGTCATTCACAAGCAGCTGTCATTGGAAAGAGAGCTAAGAGGAGCTTCTCTTTCCTTATTTTTATATGTATGCACACTCTTTACTGTATATCCTCTTTTTACTGCACATCTCACCTATGCTGGTACGCTGCCTTTTTTTCATCCCACTTCCCCTGCCTTTATTCATCTCCATTTTCACCGTCCTCGCCGCCTGCCCGCCCTTCATGCGCACTTTGCGTCTCAAAACTGATATTTCCGCCGCTGCCGCCAAGCAGTTTTCAAGATTTACGCAATTATTTTCATCTGTTTCAATAAAATTGAAATTTTTTTCTTTTCTCCTCTTGACGAATGGACAAATTGGTACTACTCTTAAAACAAAAGAAAGTTTGAAAGGGGTTATTGATGATGGAAATTAAAATCGAACGCGCTGCGACGCTGAAACCGAAACCGGCAGCGGGTGATGCGCTGGGCTTTGGCAAATATTATACCGATCACATGTTTGTCATGGACTGGGACAAGGACTTAGGCTGGCATGATGCCCGTATCGTGCCGTTTGCGCCGATTCCGATGGACCCGGCTTCCATGGTGCTTCACTACGCGCAGGAGACGTTTGAGGGGTTAAAAGCATACCGCACGAAGGATGATCGCATCCTGCTGTTTCGCCCGGAGATGAACGCCCGCCGTTTTGCGAATTCCAATCGCCGTCTGTGCATGCCGGAGGTAGCGGAAGAGGACTTTGTGGAAGCGATCACACGGTTAGTCGCCTATGAGAAGGACTGGGTTCCCGCACAGGAAGGAACTTCGCTCTACATCCGTCCGTTTATGTTTGCGACGGAAGCCGCAGTCGGCGTTCATCCGGCGAGCTCTTATAAATTTGTGATCATCCTCTCACCGGTCGGCGCTTACTATCCGGAAGGCGTCAACCCGGTTAAGATTTATGTAGAAGATGAATATGTGCGCGCGACGCCGGGAGGCACGGGTTTCACCAAGTGCGGCGGCAACTACGCTGCCAGCATCGCCGCTCAGGTCAAAGCCGAGGAGATGGGCTATACGCAGGTGCTGTGGTTAGACGGCGTCCATCGCAAATATATCGAAGAAGTCGGTACGATGAACGTCATGTTCCTCATCGGCAATGAAGTCTATACCGCACCTTGCGACGGTACGGTGCTGCCGGGCGTTACCCGCGATTCCATCATCCATATCTTGAAGTCTTGGGGCTATCTGGTCAAAGAAGTGCATCTGGCGATCGATGAGCTGATGAAGGCAGGGCATGACAACACGCTGCAGGAGGCGTTTGGCACCGGTACGGCCGCAGTCATCTCTCCGATCGGCGAGCTGCGCTACAAAGAGGATGAAGTGACGATCAATCAGTTTCAGACCGGCGAGCTGACGCAAAAGCTCTATGATACGCTGACCGGCATCCAGTGGGGAACGATCGAGGATACCTTCGGCTGGACAAAAGAGGTCAAATAAAACAGTACGAATGTCACCATAAGCAAACCGTATCAAAACGGTTTGCTTTTTATGATCGCTTGCCATGATTGCAAAAACTCCATCCAATGCCGCCGACAGCATAAGACATACGACAACCAAAGCATCCATCCTTTCCCTCGCCATGAAAGAGCGCCGCTTCCCGCTCTTAAAAAAAAACGGACAGTTCATCTAACATCAACTGTCCTGTGTTCCATATTCCGTTTTTCTATATGATGCTGCCGCATGTTATCTCACACGCTTAAAATTGCGGTTTTGTCTTGAAAATACAGCGGTTTCCGCTCGCTCTTAGCCATTGTCTTTTTTTGTCCGCTAGATAACGGAGGCTTTTAAGGCTCGCCTCACTCGCAGCCCGGGATTGAAGTTACCTGCTTCAAATCAAAGAGGACATTTTCATAATCTTTTACATAGTATCGTATGTTTTTACGGCCCTTTTGAATAATGGTATGCCCTTCGGCTTCTAATTTTTCTTTCTGTGCCTCTATACCATTGGGATATTTAGGATTCAATTCTCCATTTGCTTTTAACACTCGCCAATAAGGCGTCTTGTCCTCTGAACGCTGTTCACTCGCCCATGCGACAATGGAAACAAAAACACCTGCTGTTATCGGTTCTGTAAAATCAGCGCCGCTCAACTCTGCAAAGTATTCTCGTATTTTCCCGACGGTAATCACCTTACCATAAGGAATTCTTTTCATTACTTGATCGTAGTCGATCGGCGGGGCAAAATACATTTTATCTTCGCCATACTTTTCTATGCTTTTTTCATCCGTAATCATCTGAATCTTAGGCATATCCTTGCTATCGCGCAACATTGCATTAAAATCTTTTTTAGCTTCGTTTGCCATTTTGCCACCTCCATTTTCAAGGATCATCTGTTTGTCATTCTTATGCAATGAGGTTGTTTGAAAATACTGTCATGCAAACGGAGCTTTATCGCATACAGGCATTGACAAATTTCATGGGTACATTCATGCGTTCTGCAACTTGTTTTGGTGTCATTCCACTATTTAAGAAACGCCTGCATACGATTTTCATGTTCTCGCCGACTTCGATGATATGTTGATCCGGATCATAGAAACGAACCACACGCTGACCCCATGAATGTTCTATAACCGGGTGGACATATTCAACCTCACATTCTTTCAGCTTTTCCACAAATGCGTCGAAATGATCTTCTTCAAAGTAAAGTTCAAAGTTATTGCCGCCAAAAGCAATATCTCTTTTCCCGATAAAGTCTTGATATGTTGCAACACTCTGCAAAGCCAAACCGCCGGTTAAAGTTTTATTTTCTCCAAAATCCATAATCACATGAAGCCCGAACACCTTTTTATAAAACTCGACTGATTTGTCTATATCCGTTACTACCAGCATAGGATTTTTCAATTTCATTTGCATTACCTCCATAAGTACCGTTTTTTCTGCAAGCTTGAGTTTGAAAAACAATTACATACCGACTATTTTTCTAACTGTATTCATTGTCCTTATTGTCAATTTGCCGCTGATATTTGCGCTTGCTGTTTTAGACCACCAGTTTGTTTTTTGATAATCTTTCCGACTGAAAGACCAGAAGACGGTTTCTTTGTATTCCTCTATCTTTTCCAATCCCTCTTTAGGCTCTCCGATTTCGCTATATACATCTTTGAATGTTGCAGGCGGCATGATAAAAATCAGATTGTCATAAATCTCCTTACTTTCATCTCCCCACCAGTCAGGCGCATGGTGTAAAATATCTCTTAGTCCTTCCTTTGATATGACAAAAACAGAAATATTTAAATGAAACTGATGTTGAATCATTTCCTCAATCTGTCTTGTAATTTTGATTGTATCGGCTTCATCGCTTGAAAAGATCACATTGCCGCTATTCAAATAGGTTTTGACTTCGTTATAACCAAGTCTTTCAAAGCCCCGCTTTAATTCTGCCATTGACACTTTGTTTTTGCCGCTTATATTGACACCTCGCAATAAGGCGATATATCTTTTCATATGTTTCACCACCTCCATAACTCCCAATTTCTCTTTATCTGTATTCTATCATGCCGCTATCAGCATTTCATTTCTTTTCTGTTTTTGAAAACACGCATCAGCCGATGCTTTAAAGGGGAGCGTTCAGCGTTGCTTACGCAATAAGCCCTTGGCAAATCAAAAAGACAGTAGACACCTTTTTTCAAAAACGTGTGATGGCAAAGATACCTCTTTGCTCCACACACGAATCTCGCTTCAGCACGCTACTGTCGTTTTCATCAATTATCGTTTGTCAGCCGGCATATTTCAAAAATGCCAGATACCCCTTTTTCGCCTCATAAATATCCGCTTTGGAGCTGACCTCCCACGGTGCGTGCATATTATGCAGCGCTACGCCGCTGTCGATGACCTCCATCCCGTAATTCGCTAAGATATAGGCGATGGTGCCTCCGCCGCCCTGATCGACTTTTCCTAACTCGCTGGTCTGGTAAGCGACGTTGTCCTTTTCCATGATGGCGCGCAGCTCAGCCATGTACTCTGCGTTGGCATCGTTACAGCCGCTCTTTCCTCTGGCGCCCGTGTATTTATTAAAGACGAGGCCCTTGCCGAAATAGGCACAGTTGTTCGTCTCCATCACACCGGCATAATTAGGATCAAAGGCCGCCGATACATCGCTGCTGAGCATCTTGGAATTTTGCAGCGAACGCCGAAGCGTCAATTCCGAGAATGCGCCCATTCGATCCAGCACCTCCGCTAACGCATTCTCAAAGAAGCGCGACTGCATGCCGGTCGCTCCCTGACTGCCGACCTCTTCTTTATCCACAAGCAGGCAAACCGCCGTCTTTTCGACCTCTTCCATCTCTAACAGCGCCGCCAAAGAAGCGTATGCGCACACGCGGTCATCCTGTCCGTAACCGATGATCATCGAGCGATCCAATCCCAGATCACGCGCTTTGCCTGCCGGCACCACCTCGATTTCTGCGGAGACAAAATCGCTTTCCTCCACATCGTAGCTTTCTTTCAGCAGCTGTAAGATACCGGCTTTCACCTTTTCTTTTTCCGCATTTTTAAGCGGCATCGAACCGAAAGTCACATTGAGATCCTCGCCCTCGATCACGGTGGATGCCTTTTTCTGCATCTGATCGCTGGAGAGATGCACCAGCAGGTCAGAGATGACAAATACCGGATCATCTTCCTTCTCACCGATGCACACATCGATCTTCTCGCCGCTTTTCTTGACGATTACCCCATGCAGCGCCAACGGCAGGGTCACCCACTGATACTTCTTGATGCCGCCGTAGTAATGTGTATCCAGATAGGCGATCTCCGTGTTCTCATAGAGCGGGTTTTGTTTCAAATCCAAGCGCGGGGAATCGATATGCGCGCCTAAAATGTGCAGTCCCTGCGCCAAAGGGAGCGATCCCAGATGAAAGAGCACGATCGACTTATCCATCATCGTCAGATAGACCTTATCCTGCGCTTTCAGCGTTTCACTCTTCGCGATGACCTCGCGCAGATCGCGGTATCCCTTTGCCTGCGCCATCGCCACGCTGGCCGCCACACAGGCGCGCTCTGTCTTATTCTCGGAGATAAAGCGCTTATAGTCCTGCGCGAAGGCAAACACCTCCTCTATCTCTTGGGCAGAGTAACGTTCCCATACATTTGTTTCATTCATATGCCATTCCTCCTAACAATTTTTCACAGAGTGCCGTTAACGCCGGATCCGGCGCGGAATTTTGAATCTCCACACCGCCTTCTCCCATTTCACACAGCGCACCGCGCTGAGCAAGCAGATCCTTGAGATGCACCGCCGTGCCATGGTTGCCGTCGATCACGCGGATATGCTTGGGTAACAGCGTTTCAAAATACGGACGGTAAAATACAAAGTGCGTGCACCCCAACACGATGCTGTCGATAGTATCCAGATCATAAGGATACAGATATTCCCGCAGCTGCGCTTCCACCAGATCACGGTTTTCCAGCTCATCGTGTTCCACGATTTCCACCAGGCGGGGACATGGCTGACGGTAGATCACATGCGCGTTTTGAAAGCGTTCCATCAGGCGTGCGAATTTTTGTTCCCGCAGGGTTAGCGGCGTCGCCATCACGATGATGTGCTGACGCTCCCCCTGTTCACACGCGACCTTCAATGCCGGTTCCATCCCGACGATCGGCAGATCATAGCGTTCTCGCAATACCTGTACACAGGCGCTGGTTGCGGTATTGCAGGCGATGACGATCGCCTTGACCCCCCGCTTCACCATCGCATCGCAGATCGCGATGCAGCGCTGTGTGATCGCATCTTTTTCCTTAAGTCCGTAAGGAGCATATGCGCTGTCCCCAAAATAGAAAAAATGCTCCCTTGGCAGCAGGGCACGCAGCTCCCGCAATACGCTGATTCCACCAAGGCCGGAATCAAAAACGCCAATCGGCTGTGAATTGTCCATGCGTTCCACCTCTCATAGCAGCTTCTATTATACGCTCTTTTTATGCAAATTTCATCTAAGAAGCGCAGATCTGCAGCCTCGCTGAGGCAAACGGCGACATTTTGATACCCGCTTTCTTTTTATTTTGAGGTGATATCCTCAAGGAAAGCCGCTCACCTCCTATTATCTCCTATCTGTCCATCGTTTTGCGATTCGCTCTCTTCCATCGCATCTCCATCGTACCAATATAAAAAAGAGGCGCACCCTTTCAGGTATGCCTCTGATCTCTTACCTGCTGTCAAAACGCCGAGCGTTCCTTGATCCGGCAAGCGCACTCTCCCACCGTCTGATGTCTTTTCTACTCTCCATCGGCAAACTGCGAATGATAGAGCTGTTCATACACGCCTTTTTGCGCCAGCAGGCTTTCATGCGTTCCCTGCTCAACAATATCGCCGTGCTGAATCACCAGGATGAGATCGGCATTTTTGATTGTGGACAGGCGATGAGCGATGACAAAGCTGGTTCGATTTTGCATTACGCGCGTCATCGCTTCCTGTAACATCTTCTCCAGCCGCGTATCGACGGAGCTGGTCGCCTCATCGAGAATCAAGATCTGCGGATCTTTTAAAATCGCGCGGGCAATCGTCAGCAGCTGCTTTTCTCCCTGCGAGATGTTGTTGCCTTCCTCGTTGATCATCGTATCATAGCCATGGCTCAGGGTGCGGATGAAATGGTGGATGTTCGCCATCTTCGCCGCTTCGATCACCTCATCCTTGCGGGCACTGAGCCGTCCATAGCGCAGATTGTCATAAATCGTTCCGTTAAACAGCCATGTATCCTGCAATACGAGGGAGAACAGCGAACGCAGATCCTCCCGCCGCATGTCGCGAATGTCCACGCCGTCGATTTTGATTGAACCGCCCTTGACGTCATAAAAGCGCAGCAGCAGATTCATCAGCGTCGTCTTGCCTGCGCCGGTCGGGCCAACCAGCGCCACCATCTGTCCCGGTTTCACATCAATGTTGACATCCTTCATCAGCAGCGTGTCATCATAGCCAAACTGCACATGAGAAAAGGAGACTTGCCCTTTCACCTTTTCGATCACTTCCGGCGGCTCTTTCTCCGCCACTTCCTCTTCCTCTTCCAGCATACCGAAGATTCTTCCCATCGCCGCAAACGCCGCCTGCACCTGCGCCGACAGCTGGGAAATCTGTGAGAGCGGATCGTTGATCTGCCAAATATAACGGATGAATGCCTGTAAGTTACCGACGCGGATCTTACCATCGATCACAAACAGACAGCCGACTACCGCCACCGCACCGATCGTCAGATACGTACACAGCGATACTAGCGGTGAGATCAGACTGGAGACAAACTGCGCTTTAAAGCTGGCGCGGCACATGTGTTCATTAACGCCGCGAAAGCTCTCCAGTGCATCCGCCTGCTTGCCATAGAGCACAATCTCGCTGAATCCGCCATACATCTCTGTAATCGTCGCATTCAGCTCACCCAAGGTCGTCTGCTGCTCATCGAAAAGACGCTGAGAATGACGGACGACGATGCGGGTGATGAGAAGCGAGAGCGGAATGATGATGAGCGCGATGAGAGTCATCGTCGTATTGATCGTCAGCATCATCGTAATGACGAACAAAAAGGTCAGGATGCCGCCAAATACCCTTGTCAGCGTCTGCTGCAAAGCGTTGCTTAAAGCGTCAACGTCATTGGTGACGCGACTGAGCACATCGCCGAAGGCATGATCGTCAAAATAGCGCACCGGCAGACGCTGAATCTTCTGCTGCAAAGCATTTCGCAAATCGTGCATCGCCCCCTGAATCGCATCAGTCAAAAAGAACGAGGTGATCAGCTGCGAAATCGTCTTGAGAAAATACAGCCCTAACAGCACCAGCATGATACGCACGATAACATCAAAATGCACATGCGCACCTGCTATACCATTGATCATATCCATCGCATCCTGGGTCAGCTGCGTGGTGATGAGCCCCTCCACGCTTGGATTCAAGGCGAAGGTCAGCTGTGAGACGATCACCATGAACAGCGCTAACAGCGCTTTGCCGCAATAAGGCTTCATGAAATGCAATACGCCGCGCACACAGGAGGAGACATTCGCTTTTTTACTTTCCATATGCCAATTCCTCCTCGCTAAGCTGTGATGCGGCTATTTCGTAGTAGATCTGACAGCTCTTTAACAGCTCGCTGTGAGTTCCCTGACCGACGACCTTTCCCTCGTTGAGGACGACGATGCGATCGGCATTCATAATCGTAGAAACCCGCTGAGCGACGATCATCATGACAGCGTCCTTCACCTCATGCTTCAGCGCTTTGCGCAGCCGCGCATCCGTCGCAAAATCCAACGCCGAAAAGGAGTCGTCGTAAATATAGATCTGCGGATGGCGGACGATGGCGCGGGCAATCGAGAGACGCTGCTTCTGTCCGCCGCTCACGTTGCCGGCCCCCTCGACGATTCGCTCCGCAAACTGCTTGGGTTTCTCAAGGATGAAATCAGAAGCCTGTGCGACCTCGGCCGCATGACGCATTTGCGCATCTGTCG
This sequence comes from Merdibacter sp. Marseille-QA0792, assembly GCA_965119685.1. GTDB lineage: Bacteria > Bacillota_I > Bacilli_A > Erysipelotrichales > Erysipelotrichaceae > Merdibacter. Next base: position 2,146,627 of record OZ221971.1, read on the forward strand.
CATGCGCATTGCCAAATCGGATATTATCCGCGATAGAACCGCGAAACAGCACCGCTTTCTGCGCGACATAGCCGATCGCACCACGCAGCTGCTGCAAGTCATAACGGCGTACATCCTCGCCGTTGATGGTAATATGACCGCCGCTCACATCATAGAAGCGCGGCACTAAGGAAACTAACGTCGACTTGCCGCTGCCCGTCGAGCCGATAAAAGCAATGGTCTCGCCCTTGCGCACGGTGAAGCTCACATCCGAAAGCACTGCCTCTTCCCCATCGGGATAGGCAAACGTCACATGATCGAAGGCGATTTCCTCCACTTTTTCTAACGGCAGCGCCTGCTTGGGGCTTTCCACACTGCTTTGCGTCGAGAGCACCTGGGTGATGCGCTTTGCCGATACACTGGCACGCGGATACATCATAAATACGGTACAAAATAACATGACGGAGAGCATCGCATGGAACAGGTATTCCATGAACGCCACCAGCTTGCCGACTTGCAGCGTATTGGCATCGATCATCCCGGCGGCCACATAATAGATGGCGAGCGCCGCAAAATTCATCACTAAAAAGAACACCGGCTCCGTCGAAGACATCAGCTTAAAGATACTGCGCGACTGCTTCATGAAGAAGCGGTTTTCCGCATCAAAGCGCTTTGTCTCGTAAGCGTCGTTGTTGAAGGAGCGAATGACGCGGATACCGGTTAAATTTTCGCGAAAGATGCGATTGAGGCGATCCAGCGATCCCTGCTGGCGCTCGCTGATCGGCTGTGAGCATTTGCCGACGCCGATGACGCCGATGACGATGATCGGAATCGTGCTGGCGATAATCAGCGAAAGCTGAAAGCTGGATTGGATCGTCAAAGCAAAGCTCACCACGATCATGACCGGCGTAAGCAATGCGGTACGCAGGATCACATTCATAAACATCATGATCTGATAAGCGTCATTGTTGGTGCGGGTGATCAGCGAGGATACCCCAAACTGATTCATCTCCGCATGCGAAAAGGTCTGCACCTTTGCAAATACATCATTGCGAATATCGCGCGTGATCGCCGTCGATATTTTTGCGCAGCAATAGCCTAACAGAATCGTGCCGCAGACGCCGACGATGGAAATCACGGCGATCGTCAATCCGCTTTGCAGCAGATAATTGCGATCCTGACGCAGCACGCCCTCATCGATCATGTTGGATACTAACGTCGGTATGCCTAATTCCACCAACGCAAACCCAAACACAGAAAGAATGTTGAGTGCCACCAAGCCCTTGTAGCGCTTCATGTATTGGATCATCAATTTCATTTTCCCCACCTCTTTCTCTCATCCAATTGTGAACCATTCTATTCTAGCATACCTCTATGCGTTATGCCAGCCTTCCTCGATCACAGTGGCAGGGGCGTCTTGCGCATAACAAAAAGAAAGAACACTGCGCAATCATATTGGGCAAAGGAAGCGACCGGCGCCAAAAACAAGAGCACTCTTTGCAGGGACGGTTCTTTGGCAGCGACGCTTTGAGGGTACGCAATCACTCACATGCCCTTGTAAGAAACAATGAGAATTTCAGCGTAAGCGCGGCAAAAAAAAACCGCCGCCCTATTGCAGGGAGACGGTATGTCTGATAGGACAGCTGAGCTGACAAGCAACGCCTGTGTACGGCGACGCTGTCTTGAGTAAAGCAATCGCTCCTATCAAGCGATGTTGTTTAAATCCGCGCTTTTGCCTACTCCTCCTCACCGTCATCGCCGTTGAGATAGGCGGCGTCTAAATTATAATCGACTACCCGCAGCTGATCGGCGGATGCCTCTACCAGCGAAATGCTGGCATTGTTTAAATGAATGTGTACCGGCTGCAACAACGGATCTATCCGTTTGAGCAGCTGCGTGATCGCCGAGCCATGCGATACGATCAGCACATCCCCGCTGTATTTGCGTGCATAGTCTTCCACAGCCGCCAGCATCCGTTCGCCGACCTCTGCCAGACTCTCCGCCCCCTGCACCTTTTCCTGATACAGACGATGTCTGACATCCTCATTGAAATGCGCGCCGTCCAATTCCCCGAAATCACGTTCGATCAAACGCGCGTCCTCCAACACTTCGCCGATCGAAAGCGCCTGCGCCAAAATCGCGCCGGATTCCTTCGCTCTCGCCAACGGGGAAGTGATCATCGCCGTAAAGTTGCGTCCCTGCAGCTCATTTGCGGCATGCTCGATCTGCCGGCGTCCCTGATCGTTGAGCGCAATGTCCTGACGGCCCTGAATACGTCCCTGAGCATTCCATTGCGTCTCCCCATGTCTTACAATATAGATCATCCTCTGTACCTCCTTTGCATCTATCACTCACGTTTTTTATTATACCACAAAGATCAGCGATGTCTTTGGTTTTATTTCGGACAACGAAGCGCGGAGAAAAAAATGCTGACCCCCTTTCTCAGCGGCTTTCAAAACCGCGTTTCATCGAGAGAGTAAACAGGCCTCAAAATAAGATGCGTTCTGCTTTGGGCACAACATGCAAAATAACGGCTGGCCGCAGCAACAGGAATACTTCACATCGTCTCATGCACTCGTCCTTCGCCTCTCCTTTGGGCAATGCGCCTGCCTATGCACCTTGCTTCGTGCTATAATGAGAGCGGAAAGAAGGTTTTTTATGAAATTATTCACACAAAAGGAAGGCATTCAGCTGCAACAGCCGCTGATCGTGCCGATCTATGAACATGCGCCGATTCCCTCAATCATCAAGGAATTGCTCGCGTATGATCCGGATGCGCAGATCAATCGCAAAGGCGGAGCGCTTACCATCGTTTACACATTGGGGAAAATGGCCGCGCCCGCGCTGTACTTCGTCGGGATGGGCAAAGTAAAAGAGATCACCTATGCCAAGGCAAAACGCTATTTGGGAGCCGCCTTTTATCAGATGGAAAACGACTGCGGCTGTTGGTTAGACACCTTGTGCTGTGAGGGTTTGAACAGTGCACAGGCGGCAAAGGCCTGCGGCTATGCTTTTACATACAGCACTTACCGCTTTCAAAAAGTACATGCCCGACCGCAAACACCGTCAAAGCTCACCTGCATCAGCGATCACGACATTCAAGAAATGCTCGCACAGGGAGAACTCATCGCCGGCTGTGTCAATCATGCCCGTGATCTGGGCAATCAGCCTGCCAACCTGTGCACCCCAAAGGCGTTAGTCAAAGAAGCGCAGACACTGGCATCAGCGTGTGGGCTAGACATCGAGATATTAGATAAGGATGCGCTGACACAGATGGGCGCCGGTGCGCTGTTAGGCGTCAATCAAGGCTCTGATAAGGGCGCTTATCTGATCACACTCACCTATCAAAATAACGGCGATGCGCCCTTTACCGCCTTGGTCGGCAAGGGCATCACCTTTGACAGCGGCGGTTACACCCTGAAGCCGCGCACATCGATGAGCGGAATGAAATTTGATATGTGCGGCGCTGCCAACGCCATGTGCGCATTGGAGCTGGCGGCACGATCAAAGGCGAAAGTCAATCTGATGGCGGTGTTAGCCATAACGGAAAACAAGATCGGTCCCAACGGCTATACGGTTGACGATGTCCTCGTCTCATTGAGCGGCAAGACGATCGAGATCACCAATACCGATGCGGAAGGACGCTTAATCCTCTGCGATGCACTGACCTATGCCATCCGCAAAGGGGCAAAACGCGTCATCGACATCGCAACGCTGACCGGCGCGTGCATCACGGCCTTAGGCGATCGCTACACCGGCGCTTTCACCAACTCCCCAGCGTATTTGCGATCGCTTTTACAGACCGGGGAAATCTGCGGAGAACGGATCTGGCAGCTTCCTTTAGACGAAGAGTTTCACACGCAGCTGCACACCAGCATGAGCGCGGATCTCGTCAACGCCGTCCCTAACGGCAAAGGCGGCGCTTCACTGGCTGCCGCTTTCTTGGAGGAATTCATCACGCCCAACGTCGAATGGATTCATCTCGATATTGCAGGTCCGGCCGAAACAAACGGTAGCGCACACGCACAAAAGGGCGCCAGCGGCGTGATGGTCGAGACATTAGCCGCACTATGCAGCAACACGCTCTGATTTCTTTGCTTTTTCTATGAATAAGCGCCTGATGATGTCGCTACTTGAAGTATCAGCATCTAAAACGAGCCGCCAGACGAGATGGAAAAGCGTACCAATGCTTTGACAAATCAATTTATCATTTCATAAGGATCGTATGGAAGAAGCGCTGCGCTGATGCCTCGCTTTGTAACAGCGATCCTTTTTGTTTTTCCCTGCACGGACAATCTCCGCCTGTACCCACGATATTTTTTGATACCCACTTTTATTTACACATCTTTTTTTGACTTTGGCATAAAATGGCAAAGAGTGCGTTGATGGATACGGCTCAACACCTTGCATTTTATAAAATATGTTGTATAATGTTGATATACCATAATCTAGTATTGAATACTAGATTATAAAACATGAAGTCAAGGAGGTAACGATCATGAAATATTCCCATAGCTCTGCCGGCACACTCTGTGGGCCGATGCCTGTTCACACGGCAAAGCCGCCGCATACCAAAGGCACCCACTTCCGCTTGAAAGACCCCGCCAGCGCAATTACGCACCTCATCGCCTTTATAGGCAGTGCTTTGGCGGCGATCCCGCTGTGCGTTCGCGCGCTTCAAACGGGGAATCCGATCACCATCGCCGCCATACTCGTCTTTTCGCTTTCCATGGCCGCTCTTTACGCTGCCAGCACCTGCTATCATAGTTTCGATACCAACGAATCCGCCAACACCATTCGCAAAAAAATCGATCACATGATGATCTTTGTACTCATCGCCGGCAGCTACACGCCGATTTGCCTGCTCCCGCTGAGGGAAAGCGGCGGGATGACACTGTTAGCTGTGGTATGGGGCATCGCTGCTTTGGGCTGCGTGTTGAAGCTGTTTTGGGTCTACTGTCCCAAATGGGTATCTTCCGTCCTCTATATCGCAATGGGCTGGGTGTGCATCTTCGCTTTCCCTGCTTTATGGGAAACGCTGAGCCGTGCACAGTTTGCGTGGCTGCTCGCCGGAGGGATCATTTATACGATCGGCGGTGTGATCTATGCGCTGAAGCTGCCGCTGTTTAACCGCCGGCATGCATACTTCGACAGTCATGCAATCTTTCACCTCTTTGTCATGGGCGGCAGCCTGTGTCATTTCATCGTAATGTTTTTACTCGTGTAAATGTGCGATCAGCCCCCTTGACTTCATCCTTTCACCGTCGCACTTGTTTGAGGGACAGAGTGCTGTCCTTCATTGCAAGAATCACATATAGATGAAAAAGCGGCTGTAACGCGACAGTGAAGTTCAAAGCAAGGGATATCCACAGATACAGAAAACGAATGTCCGCGTAGTTTCCCATTATTTTACGCCTATTGATTCTATTCATTTCTGCCATTTTGAGCGATCAACGCGCATGATACAAAAAATGCATCTGTTCTCTGATGAGGAGATTCGATGCATTTTTGTCACGGATAAAAGCTGTTCATAATCGAAGAACAAAATTTTTTCAAATTTTCATTTGATTTTAGTCATTTAACTCTCTCGGCTCTCTTATTTGTGACACCTGCTTTTTACCATTTGCCCATAAAATGGCAGGCTGTCCCAAGAGGGTTCGCCGTCATTGACCCTCGATTTTCATCGTTCGCATCTCTTCTTCCGTCGTATGATTTTTTTCGCCATAGCGAATCCAGTATCGCGTGGAGGCCGAGACGAAGAGGCGAGCAGGAAGCGGCATGCTCACTTTTAAGGTCTCATAGCGCTTGGCGGCGATGGATCTAGCCAGTCTTCGTATCTTCCTTTCCACAAGAAACGCAAAGGGCGTCGTCAAAATTGCCTCTCCGCTGCCGATTTTCAGCACCGATCCAAAGCGGCATCCACTGCGCTGACAAAACAGCTGCACCATCCTCACCGCAGGATCATTCTGCGCACTTTCCAAGAAACCGCAGTTGACAAGAACGGAAATGGTCGGCCGTTTCTCGCCCAACGAGCGTTCCAGATCCTTTAAAAACGACAATAACCCGCTGGGGAGCGAGTCGACATAGAGCGGAAACACCAGCAGCACATCGCCAAAGCGTCCGACCTCTGCACATAGCTGCTCATGATTTTCCACAGTAATCTCAGCATACACCTTCTGACAGTTCCAATGTTTGGCAAACATCTGTGCATACCTTTTAGAATTTGAAATCGGCGCCCGCGGACTGCCATTCAATATCAAGATCTGTCCCATCTCTGCATCTCCCTGCACAAGGTTGTTTCCAACTGTGCCTCCTCACAAAAGCATACGCGATACCGCGCAAAACACATATTCTTCGCATTTCTTGCAACGAGGCTTTGAAACGCTTCCTTTTCCTCGTCTCCCCACGCCCCATAAGCGATCACCGTCGCATCCTTAGGCACCACCGCTCTTTGTACATGATGCGTCTCTCCATCGACCAGCCGCAAAAACGCCTGCTGAATAGGAATCGATCGCTCAAGCATCCGCTTCATCACCGTATCATATCCGCCATAGCACACGCGGGTGACAAAGATCAAGACGTCACTTTGCGCAATATGGGTATATACCATCGGTGCGTCATCGCGAATCACACACTTTCCCGGCGTCTTTGTCCAACAGCCAAAGCAACCCATACAGTTTGCGATACGCAATGTTGATAAATCGATCAATACTGCCTCCTCCTGCTGCTTTGCATTTAGGTGAAGCGCTCGGTCGCTGATGATGAGACGCATGGTTTCCTCTCCTTTTTCGCCGATCGGCAAAGCGCTGTAAAAAGGCTTTGCGGGGTTCATTCATTTTTATCATAATGGAAGCGTGATAAAAACACAAGCATTTCATTCCCACCCCGCTTTTCCATTTCAGGCGATCGGGTTTGTTTTGACAGATGTCCTGCGCCCTGATGACGCTAAACAAATGCCCCTCTCTCCCTTTTTGCCCAGTGATCTGCCGATCCTTTTTCTATCGTACCTTGCCAAGGGATGGCATCGGTTTCTTTATAATTAAAACAGCAGTCTCTCATGAATGCCAGTGATTCCTATCGCCATTCTTTCCCGAGCACTGCTGTTTTTATACTCTTTGTTTTCTTTAGGCGCTTCGTCTTTGTTTACGAGCGAAGCTCGGCGTGAATCTCCCTGCGCAGTGTCTCCAACACTTTTTCGTGAATCTGGTTGATCTCCTGTTCCGTCAGCGTCTTTGTGCCGGATTGGAACGTGATCGTCAGCGCGATGGATTTCTTCCCGGCCTCGACATGTTCTCCCTCATAGACGTCGAACACCTCCACATCCTGAATGATGTTTTCCTTGCCCAGCTTGCCGCACCGGCGAATACGCTTGAGAATATCACCGACCGCGCTTTGCCGGTCTACGACAAACGCGAGATCCCGAGTCAGAGAAGGATACTTTGAAATCGGCGTAAATTTCACCTTTTCCGGATGTTCCTCCAACAGCACCTCCATGTTGCATTCGGCGATGATTGCATCCTTGACGTCATATCGCTTCGCCATATTGGGATGAATGCGGCCAAAGATACCGAGCAGGCGGTTGCCGATATAGACCTCTGCGCTTTGATAAGGATGGAAATGGACGCAGTCCGCTGTGTTTTCTTTCCATACGACACGATTCTCGTTATAGCCTAAATTGGTGAGCAGCGTCTGCATGAGACCTTTCACGGTATAGAAATCGGCCGGGGTCTCCGTCTTCTGCCATCTGCTCTTTTGCAGAGATCCGCAAAGCACCAAAGCGAAGCGCTCCTGCATCTCCTCTTGTGAATAAACGCTGCTGATCTCAAAGAGCGGCACATCCTTAATGGAACGTGCCAGGTTATAAGCGGCGCTCTCTAACAGGCTTGGCAGGATGGAGGTGCGCACATATTTGCGATCCTCACTCATCGGCGAAGCGAGCGTCACATGGCTTGGCAGCGGCATCAGCGCATCGGCGAGTTCCTTTTCTCCGACCAGCGTATAGGTCTCTGCTTCATAGTATCCCTGATTGGTGAATATCTCGCGCAGTCTGCGGCGCAGCTGCTGGCGTTTGGTCAGTACGCCGACCGTAGACTCCATCAGCGGCATCGTGCTTTGCAGATCGTCAAAGCCGATCATGCGGATGATCTCTTCGGCAATATCCGCTTCCATGGCAATATCCTGACGATAGCTTGGAATCACCACATGGATGCTGCGTCCGCTTTGGCAAGGCGCGAAGTCCAAACGCTCCAGCACATCCATCATCGCCGCATCGTCAAACGCTGTTCCCAACAGCTGATTGATGCGGTCAATATCGACGTCAAACGCACGCTGTTCCACCTTTGGCTGTGCGGAATAGACGGTTTCTTCAATCCCCTTGGCATCGGCGTATTCAATGAGCAGCTGTACGGCGCGATCCATTGCCGCATACGGCGCATTGGGTTCAATGCCCTTTTGATAACGGATGCTGGCGTCGGTGTTCAGATTGAGACGGCGGGCGGTATTGCGCACGCTGACATGGTCAAAGAGCGCCGCCTCGATCAAAATGCCTTTCGTATCGTCGACGATTTTGGAATTTTCACCGCCCATGACGCCGCCGATCGCCACCGGCTTGCCGTTGACCGTGATCATCAGATCGCCCGGCACAATGTGATAGTCGGTTTCATCCAACGCCGTATAGGTGCAGGTAAGATCATCGCGGACGACGATTTCCTCTTTTTCCAAACGTCCTAAATCAAAGAAGTGCAGTGGCTGTCCCGTCTCCAGCATGACGAGGTTGGAGATGTCGACCACGTTGTTGATCGACTTGATATTGCTTGCCATCAGCAGCTCTTTCATCCATTTCGGGCTTTCCTTGATCGTAACCTCCCGAACGATCTTACCGCTGTATAACGGACATTTCTCAGTCAATGAAGAAACTTTCAGCCGTGTGGGAGCGCCGGCCTTCGCTGCTCCTTCAAACGAAGGCAAAGTTACCTTGCGCTTTAAAATCGCGCCGGTTTCCTTCGCCATGGCAAAGGCCGCCATGCAATCGCTGCGGTTAGGCGTCAGTGAGACATCTAAAATCTCATCGTCTAACCCCAGATATTCCAAGACGTGCGTATCGCCGACAACCGCATCCTCACCGAGCACCTCGATGCCCGCTTTCTGCTGATCGTTGAGGCTCTTCGCATCCACGCCCAGCTCCAGCAGAGAACAGATCATGCCGTTGCTCTCCTGTCCGCGGATGACGCCGGCTTTGATTTCTCCCCCCGGCAGTTTTGCGCCCGGAAGGGAGACGATGACTTTCTGCCCGGCGGCTACATTAGGCGCACCGCAGACGATCTGGCGGGTATCGCTGCCGACATTCACCTGACAGATATGCAGATGATCGCTGTCAGGATGATCGACACAGCTTTCCACATAACCGATCACCAGATTGCTCGCCTGTGCCCCCTTTTCGATGCCTTCTACCTCTAATCCCGCATTGGTGATGCGCTCGGCGATTTCCTCAATGGACAGATCGCTGATGTCCATATATTGACTCAACCATTTTTTTGAGATTAACATTGCCTACTCTCCTCCTACTCGAATCTTGTGAACGTCTTTAAGAAGCGAATGTCGTTCGTATAGAAATGACGGATGTCGTCAATGCCGTATTTCAGCATCGCCACGCGCTCCGCACCGATGCCAAACGCAAAGCCGCTCACCTTCTGCGGATCGTAGCCGGCCATGCGCAGCACGTTAGGATGCACCATACCGGCGCCCAAAATCTCAATCCAGCCGGTTCCCTTGCAGGTCGGGCACCCCTTTCCCCCGCACATGTGGCAGGAGACGTCTACCTCTACGCTTGGCTCGGTAAACTGGAAGTAGCTTGGGCGAAAGCGAATGACGCGCTGATCGCCAAACATGCGCTTAGCAACAAATTCCAGCGTTCCTTTCAGGTCGCTCAAACGGATGTTCTCGCCGACGACAAGCCCCTCGATCTGCGTAAACTGATGCGAATGCGTCGCATCGTCATCATCGCGGCGATACACCTTGCCCGGGCAGATAACCTTGATCGGCGTGCGCGGAGCGTCCTTTTCCAGCACGCGCATCTGAATGGCGGTCGTATGCGTGCGCAGCAGACGTTCAACGTCGATGTAGAACGTATCCTGCATATCTCTGGCCGGATGATCCTTGGGAATGTTGGCGCGTTCAAAGTTGTAGAAGTCCAGCTCGACCTCCGGCCCTTCCTCCACGCTGTAACCAAGCCCGATGAACAGATCCTCGATCTCTCGCTGCACCAATGTCAGCGGATGGATGTTGCCCAGATTTGGCTTTCTGCCATCCAGCGTGATGTCGATCTTCTCTTTCTGCAAGCGCTCGTTGATCTCTTTTTCCTCCAACAGCACGCGTTTTTTCTCAATCGCTTCAGCGATGAGCGTCTTTAACTCGTTGACCTGCTGTCCCAGCTTTGGGCGCTCCTCCTTAGGCAGATCCTTCATCGTCTTCATCAGATCCTGAATCGGCCCTTTCTTTCCCAGATAGAGCACGCGCAGGTTTTGCAGATCTGCGAGGCTTTCACAGGCTTCGATGCGGCGTAAGCCCTCTGTTTGAATGTTTACTGCTTTTTCCATACTCATTTCCTTTCCTGCAAAAAAAAAGCACAAGCGCAGGAACGAACAAACGCTCGCGGTACCATCCTGCTTCATCTTGCGACACACCTTGATTGCCATGATAACCGAATGAATCGGGAGAGGATTGGTCTCACTCACAGGTGAATTCAACAGTGTCGATCCAAGACGCCTTGCAGTCGGTGAGCGTCTCTCCCTGTCGATCGTACGCGCTGTTTACTACTCCTGATCTACGTTTTGCGATGGTATTATTATAGCCTTTTCGCTTCGGGTTTTCAAGAGGGAGTTTCTCGTGCGCCATTCGCCATGCCCTCTCTTTTCGTGTGCATGCAGTTCATCCCATGCGAGTGATGTTTTCTTTCTTGCCCGCACCTTTCCATCGCAAGACATCCCATCATGACGAAACTGCATTCTTTTAAAAAAACGGCCTGCCATGAGGCAAACCGTTCGTGTATTCATTTACAAGCTCTCTGTCAAACGTCCGCAGCCCTTTTAACGCCGCAAAATCGAAAGCGGCTGCGTTGGGCGATCGCCCTCGTTGGCTAACGGGGTATGCAGCTCTTTTATTTCCGGATGCACCTGTTCAAAGGTATAGGCTAGCTGCTTGAGCGAAATTCCCAGCGCCTGCCGCAAGACGTCGTCCGCATTTTCCACGCAAACGATTTCCATGCTGTCTTTGACCGCCTGCGAAAGCTCCTTCAAATCGCCCTCGTTTTCCTTTGGAATCAACACCTTGCGAATGCCCGCCTGCCGTGCCGCCAGCAGCTTTTCCTGTAAGCCGCCGATCGCCGACACAGTCCCGCGCAGCGTGATCTCTCCCGTCATCGCCAGCGTCGATGGTACTGCGATGCCTGTGCACAGCGATGCCAGCGCGGTAAACAGCGTCACGCCGGCAGAGGGCCCATCCTTTGGCACTGCTCCATCAGGTACGTGAATGTGAATGTCGTGTTCCTTAAAGTACGACGTATGCAGCGGTAAGCGTGAACGCAGCAGGCTCAAGGAGATCATCGCGGATTCCTGCATCACATCGCCCAGCTTTCCGGTCAGCTTCAAATTGCCGCTGCCCGGCATATCTACCGCTTCGATAAACAGGATTTCTCCGCCAACCGGCGTCCATGCCAAGCCGGTGACGACACCTGCCTCCTGTTGCTTGCCTACACGGTCGTGACGGATCGGTGGCTGACCTAGCAGCTCCTCCAGATCGCGTTTTTTTATCGTTACCGGCAATGACAGTTCTTCCATCACCACGCGCTTGGCGACGCCGCGGGCAGCGGCAGAGAGCTGCTTCTTCAATCCGCGCACACCGGCCTCCCGCGTATAGCCTTCGATGATGCCCTTCAATGCGCCATCCGTAAAGGATGCTCCCTGTTCCAGTCCGATCTCCTCCAATACCTGCGGAATCAGATGATCTTTGCCGATGTGGAATTTCTCCTCCTCGCTGTAACCGGAAATGGAGATGACCTCCATACGGTCTAACAACGGCTGAGGAATGGTATCCAGCGAATTGGCGGTTGCGATGAAGAACACATCGGAAAGGTCGTAAGGCAAATCGAGATAATGATCGTGAAACGTGTTGTTTTGTTCCGGATCGAGCACCTCTAACAGCGCGCTGGCCGGATCGCCGTTATAGCCGCCGCCACCGACCTTGTCCACCTCATCGAGCACCATCACCGGGTTCGTCGTCTTCGCTTTCTGCATGCTTTTCAAAACGCTGCCCGCTAAAGCGCCGACATAGGTGCGGCGATGACCGCGGATTTCCGCCTCATCATGAATACCGCCTAAGCTAAGTCGCACATAAGAGCGGTTTAACGCACGTGCGATGCTCTTGCCAAGGCTTGTTTTACCGGTTCCCGGAGGACCGACAAACAGCAGAATCGAACCCTTTTTCTCCGGGCGCAGCTTCATCACGGCCAAATGCTGCAAAATGCGCTCTTTGACCTTCTCCAAGCCATAATGATCGCCATCGAGGATCGCCCGCGCCTTTTTCAGATCAATCTCTCCCGCCGCTTCCCGCTGCCATGGCAAAGAGAGCAGAAAATCCAGATAATTGCGGATGATGTTCTCCTCGGAGTTTCCCATGCCCATCGCATCCAGCTTTTTCGCCTCTTTGAAAGCGGCCGCTTCCACCTCCGATGGCAGATGAGCGCGCTGAATGCGGGTCTGATAGCTTTCCTCCTCATCATCCTCTTCTTCCTGCGTATCCTCGTCAAGCTCCTCTTGAATGGCGCGCATCTGCTCCCTGAGGATCTGCCTGCGGTAAGCACGGCTCGTCTTGTCGGAGATCTTTTCGCGCAGCGCCAGATTGACCTCCAGCGTCTCCTTTTGTTTCAACAACACGTCCATAAACGTCAAGCCGCGTTTTTTGAGGGAATCCATCTCCAGCAGCTCGTATTTCTCCTGTGCGGATAACGGCAGAAACTGACACAGATAGGCGATCATCGTGTTGAGATCGTGGATGCTGTCCATCATCTTCGTATAGACCTCGCCGTTTTTAAAGTGTGCCGCCATCTCGCCGATCGTTTCTTTCATATAGGCGAGCATCTGTTGTGCGCTTTTTTCATCAAGATCCACCTGTTCCAAGTCCGTCGTATATTCCGCCATCCATTGGCCGTTTTCCTGATAGAGCGCATGAATCTGCACACGGTTTAAGAGCTTTGCGCTGAAATAACTGCCCTTTTCGTTGGCGGCCAGCTGACCGCCGGTAAACGAGACGCCCAAACGATAGAAATCCTCCTGTGTGATCTCCTCTGTTGACGCGTCTTTGCGAATCGGCACCAACAGACAAGGCGCCTCCTGCGCCAACGCCTCCCTTAATCCCGATGGCTCTTGGGCATAGTAAATCATCGTTGAAACCCCCGGCAACAGCAGGATGTTATGCACCGGGAACACATTTCCTTTTTCCTTATATGGTACGGTATCCATAAAACCCCTCCTCTCAATCAATATGCGGACATCATGGCAAATGCGCTTGCTTTGCGCCTATAAAAGCGCCCGCTGAATCATCTCGATCAACTCCTCCAGCTGACGCTGCTTCTCCTCTTCACTGAAATACGAAGACGACGCGATGGCCTTCACCGGATAAAACAGGATGGCGGACACGCTGGCGTCACTGTAACGGCGGGCGAGCGGACGGTTGTTTTTTTTCTCAATCCAGCGCAGGATGTCAGAGATTTGATTGTGACAGCTGCATTTGTTGGAAAGCGAAGGACAGTTGGCAAACTGCTCGACAAAACAATAGGCCTCGGGATGATGAATGACATAGCTGTAATAGCGCCGAATCAGCGTTTCGATCATCTGTTCTCCGCTCATCGCACTTTCCAACCCCGTCAGCAGATAGTCAAAGACCTCCTGCGAGTAGGACAGATAGATGTTTTGCAGCATCTCTTCCTTGTTCTCGTAGTAGATGTATACCGTCGCGGGAGAGACGTTGGCTAAACGGGCGATCTTGGCGATAGAAGTGCCGCGAAAGCCCTCTTGCAGCATCAGCTCGATCACCGCATGGCGGATGCGCTGTTCTTTTTCATCATCTTTTCTTCTCATCTGCCCACCTCTTTGCTCTCTATAATAAATGAACATTCACTTATTGTCAAGGGCGATGACTCCGCCGTTTTGCCATCGCAGTCAAAAGCCGTTAAATCTTACAATGATTCCCTTGTCAGATATTGCCGCGGCACCCGTTTCGTCAGCCATACGCCGTTAACGGAGAGATAGAAGCGATAGCCATCGCCAGCCATTCGTTTTGCATCTACGCGATTAGCACCGCCTTGCCATGACGCCGGCCGACCTTCCATGCCGTTTGAGGATCAAGAGAAAGATGCACATACAGACGCGCGCACGGCTTGAGTCCTTCCTCATCGATCGCCTGCGCATACTGCTGCGCGCTGCCATGCCAAAGCACGTCCGGCGGGCACTTTTCTTGCAGCTCCACATCCACATTGACAGAATGCCCTTGGTTGGCACGAATCAGCGTATGATCTGCATTAAAGGAATAGCGCTGCTTTGCATCGCTTGCGACAATGTCTTCCAGCTCCTGTAACCGCAGGGGATAGCGGGCGGAAATTTTTTCTAACAGCTCGCTGACCCTTGCCCAGCCATGCTCATCTAACGACAAATTGACCGCTTCGGGATGATGACGCAGCAGATACGCCAAATATTTGCTGATCGTGGTATGTTTTCTCACAGCGATTCCCTCCTTTTTATCATTATGCCCTCTCTTCCCCCTTTTGTCCAATTACTTACCCAAACGCGATTCATGTTTACTGACGATGCCAACCTCCCATTAAAAAGACAGCGGTGGCGGATGCCGTTTCCCTCATCCGCCCTCCTGTCTCCTCAATTTTTAACTCTTTTTTGCTTTTCTCTTTCCTTGCCCGTCTTTTCACACACTGCTTTCCACTTGCCGACGAAAGTGCCGCCAATAAAAAAGAGCCATGCTAACGCTGTCTCCCCTCATCGCCAGCATTCTCTTATGCACTGCTCCCTCTAATAAAAACCACGCCGAAATGACGTAGCTTTCACTGCGGCGATCAGCCTGTGTTGCCAGCTCGCGTAATAGTACAGTAAAAAAGGATGCGGGTACACTTTCCCACATCCTGTATTGCCATCAATAGTAACACGCGTTAGATGAATAACGGCAAGAACGTCTTCGTATTGACGTCGATGCAGCCGACGTCGCTCATCTTGACATCCGGTACGACCGGCAAAGCGATCGTCGCAATGCGCAGCAGCGGATTGCTCTGCATCAAGCCCAGCTTGCGGTCGGCTTCTTTCATCTTCTCCGCATCCAGATAGAACTCTTTGCCCTCTTTCAGACTCATCAATCCGGCTAACGGCAGCGGCAGCGTGTACAGCGTCTCTTTGTTTAACACCGCGCTCATACCGCCGGCAGCCTGCTGAATGTTTACAGCCGCCTGATAAGCGTCCTGTGCGTTATCGTAGACGATCGCCAAATTATGGCTGTCATGCGATACGGTGGATGCGACGGCGCCCTGTGTCAGACCGAAGTTTTTAATGACGTATAACGCCATGTTGCCGCGTCCGTAGCGGTTGCAGATGGCGACAAACTTCAGCTGCGGCGGCAGGACGAGACGAGAATCCTTCACCTCTACCTCCGCCTGTTCCAGATGCGTGGTGGAGATCTCCTCACCGTTATAAGCCATAACATTGATCTTCACCGTGCCGTTTTCGATCGGCGCATGAATTTCAAAATCCTCAGCACACAGATTCTCTTTCAGCGTAACGGTGTTGATCGCCTCTTCCTCTGCCTGCGGATGGCACATCTCCACTAAGAGCGCATGATCCTCAGCGACCAGCTGCCCTGCGCAGAAGACCGCCGTCGGATCGATATGCGTGATCTCCTTGGTGATAAGCAAATCAGCGGCATAGCCCGGCCCGATCGCTCCTAAATTGGTGATCTGCGCCTCACGGGCGGCATTGTATGTCGCCGATTTGATCGCCGTAATCGGATCGAGTCCCCAACGGATCGCATTGTTGACGACATCGTTCATATGGCCGTGCTTCAAAATATCGTCGCACTCCCGATCATCGGTGCAAAAGGAGAGGTTGTCATAGAATTTCGTACCCTTGATCCCTTCCATGATCTCAATGACATTTTTCGCCATGGAAGAATCCCGGGCATCGACGCGCATACCCAGGCGCAGCTTCTCGTACGCCTCTTGACTTAACCGCGTCTCATGATCGCTGCGGGCGCCGCCGCACAGATACGCGCTGAGCGCTTTGCCGCTCACTCCCGGCGCATGGGCCTGCAAATACAGGTTGTTATCCAAAGCGGTCTCAAGGATGTCGATCATCCAATCTTCGCCGTCGATAACTGCCAGATAATCCATCACCTCAGCCAAGCCGATCACGCGCTCCAGCTTTGCAAGCTCCGCGATCTCTTCTTTATAAAACTCCGCGTTGGCATACTCCAAGCCGCCCTTGACGGATGGAACGCTGGAAGGAATGTCGATAAACTGACGCATCGGCAGATCCTTGGAAACCTCGTGCATGTAGCGCACGCCTCTGACGCCTAAGACGTTGCCGATCTCATGCGGATCGGTGATAACCGTCGTCGTTCCCCACGGCAGCACCATCTTCGCAAAGTTGTAGGGCGTCAGCATCGAGGATTCGATATGCACGTGAGAGTCGATCAGCCCCGGCATCAGATAGCTGCCTTTCGCATCATATTCCTTATCAAAAGGCAGGTCGTCGTCCACGCCGTCATAGGCGACATGGGAGATGAAACCATCCTTGATATAGACGCTGCCATCTGCCACCTCGCCGTTAAAGACGTTGACGATCTTCGCATTGCTGATCTTCCAATCGTTGGCAATTTTGCCCATCGCCGCCTGAATAAGGCGTTTTCTGTCCTTTACTCTAATCTGATACATCGCACGCTACCCCACGATAAAGTAGAGAATCAGCGGAATGCACAGGATGTACATCGCCGGATGAATATCCTTGAACTTCCCGGTGATCACCTTGATGAAGACATGAGCGATGATACCCGATGCGATACCGGCAGCGATACTTGCCATAAACGCACCGAAAATGATCATGACAAACGGTCCGAATGCCTCGGTGAAATCGTCAAAGTCAATGTCCTTAAAGCCGCTGATCATCAAAAAGCCGACAAAGACCAGCGCCGGTCCAGTCGCACAGGTCGGGATGATCGAAACTAACGGCGCAAAGAACATGGCGACAAAGAAACAGATCGCCGTAACGACAGCCGTCATACCGCTGCGTCCGCCGGCCTCTACGCCGCTGGTGCTCTCTACGAATGTCGTAATCGTCGTACAGCCAAACAAAGACCCGACGCAGGTACCGATCGCATCGACCAAAAACGGTTTTTCGATATTCGGCAGGTTGCCGTTTTCATCGAGCATATTCGCCTTTTTACCAACGCCCAGCACCGTACCTAACGTCGAGAAGAAATCGCCGAAGAAGGCGACGAACACCAATATCAGACCGCTCGCCGTAAAGATTCCCTCAAAGCTGATGTTAAAGACGATATTGCCGATTGAGTCGATGTTAGGAATAGCGACAATCTGCTGCGGCGTGCTCGTTACGCCTAAAGGAATCGCCAAAGCCGTCACCGCGATGATGCCGATGAGGATCGCGCCTTTCACCTTATACGCCGTCAGCGCTGCGATCAAAAGCAGACCGACGATCGCTAAAATCGTAGACGTCTGTGTGAAATCACCCATGGATAACCCGGCGCTGAAATCACAGATGCCCGCATCCTTGAGTCCCAGATAAGCGATGAAAAAGCCGATACAAGATGAAATGGCGATCTTGATGTTCTTGGGAATCATCCGCACGATGAGATCGCGGATACCGAAAACAGACAAGACGAGGAAGATGATTCCGCTGATCAGGATGACACCCATCATCGAACCAAAGGACAATTCCCCGCTTTGTACCATCGAACCAAGCAAGAAGTTGGTTCCCATACCGCATGACAGCGCAAACGGCATGTTTGCATACAATCCCATCAAAAGCGTGATCGCAAATGAAACCAGACTCACCATGACCATGACCGCTTCCTTCGAGATCAATACGCCCGCACAGTCGATAAACTCCGGCGCTGCTCCGATCATTGCGGAAGGCTGAACGACCAAAACATACGCCATCGTCATAAAGGTTGTCAAGCCGGCAATGATCTCCGTGCTTAACGTGGTTTTCTTCTCAGAAAACCGAAAAAATTTTTCCAGCATGCTGCTCCTCCTTTACCCATCAACAGAGTCATTGACAAATAAAGGTATTTGCCATAGTATCTGATTTACGGTCAGACGTAGAGACTACTTCCCGTATTGAAGTATTATATGACGCCATTGATTCTATTATTGTAAACATTTATCAAGCAAAAAACAAGCCTTTTCCCAGGGATGCGCAGGAAAGCGAAGGGAAAAACGATCTCGGCAAAGAGCGCGTTTCTTGATTGATCAACACATACGCCGTTTTTCTTGCCATACGCGGCGATGGTTGAAACTTGTAAAAACGCCGGAAAAGACGTCATAGCTATCCTATAAGAGATCAATGACGATAGAAGCGCAGCCTAGCTGCAGCGTGCGGCAAGCGGGTTACAGGGGCGTCTGCCATCGCTGCACGGCGATTTCTGCTATCTTCATGATCGAAAGCGTGATAAGATAGTGACGATGAGAGATGATTGCATGGAGATCGGATTAGCACTTACCTTATGCGGCATCGGCGCTTCCTTTCTGTTGACGGCCTTTCTGCTTTATTTCATCACGAACAGAAAGAGAAAAAGCTGCACGGCACAGACACAGGCGCTCGTCACCGCAATACAGGTACGCGTCACAAAAGATCATTCGCGTTACTATCACCCGATTTATGAATATACGGTGGACGGCGTGCAATATCAGGGGAGAGGCACCGCAGACTCCCGCCACACGCCAAAGGTCAATGCGTCCATCACCGTTCAATACAACCCGCAAAAGCCACAGAGCTCTTACATCGCCGATTATGATGATCGCGTCTGGCGCATCCTCACCCTCGTCTTTGGCATCATCGGATGGATTCCCATCGTGATCTGCCTGCTGATTGCGCTGCTTGCTTCCTAACGCCATTGGCGGCAAGACTTCAGAGAAGTCCTTTATTTTGATCAGAGCCAGCTTCAATGGCAGAGTAATCTATCCTCATGAAAAAAGGATTGACGCCTGTGTACTACAGGAATCAATCCTTATGAGCTGCTGAACAGATGAGCTTAATGACAGATCCGACAAAATGGGGTCATTCACAGTACCTCATTTTTTATTTTGGACATCCTTGCCCTTGCTTGATCTTTCAGTCAGCTTAGATCACAGCTAACAGCACGAAATTCAAGATGAACAGCAAGGCGACCACCGCGATAATCGGGTGAATCTCACGAGCCTCTTTCTTAAAGATCTTGATGATGCAATAGAAGATAAAGCCGCTGGCAATGCCATAGGAAATGCTGTAACAAAGCGCCATGAACAATCCGGCAAAGAAGCTGGGAATTGCCTCCTCTAACGTATCCCATTTGATCTGCGCAAAAGAGGACACCATCATGCAGCCGACGATGATCAGTGCCGGAGCGGTTGCCGCACTTGGCACAGCGCTGACAAATGTTGCCAGAAAAGCGCTCAGCGCAAAGCAGATCGCCGTAACGACGGAAGTCAGTCCGGTTCTGCCTCCGGCACCGATTCCCGCAGCGCTCTCTACGAAGGTCGTCGTGTTGCTGGTACCGAAGATCGCACCGATGGAGGTTGCCGTCGCATCCGCAAACAGCGCCTTGTCCATCTTCGAGCTAAAGCCGCTGCCGCTCTCTAACGCCTTTTCATCCTCTGCGGAGAAGATGCCGCTGCGGCGTCCGGTACCGATGAAGGTGCCGATCGTATCAAAGGTATCCGACATGCTGAAGGCAAAAATCGTAATCAGCACTAACGGAATCCGCGCCGCATCCGCAAACAGGGAAGGAAGTCCCTGCTCGGTAAAAATCACGCCGAAGGTAGAAGGCAAAGCGGCAGCTGCTTCCTGAAAGCTGACCGTATCGGTTGTCGTCGTCACACCGAAAGGGATACCGATGATCGTCGTCAATACGATGGCGATCAAAATACCGCCCTTGACATTTTTCAGCGTCAGCACCACCGCCAAAATCAAACCGATCAAAAAGATCCACAGCACCGGCTGATTGATCGTCGCAATCGCAGGCACCCCGCTGTCAAACGTGATGAAGCCGACGTTCAAAAATCCCAGATAAGCGATGAAAACACCGATGCCGCCGCCGATCGCATTTTGCAGAAACTGCGGAATCGCCTTGATGATGATCTTGCGGATCTTTGTCACGGTGATAAAGATGTTGATCAGCCCGCAGATGAATACCATCGACAGCGCCTGCTGCCAAGTAAAGCCCAGCTGAAAGCAGACCGTATATACGAAAAATGCGTTCAGTCCCATACCCGGTGCCTGCGCATAAGGCACGTTGGCAACCAAGCCCATAATCAGCGTTCCGATGATCGCCGAGATGATCGTCGCCAAGAAGACAGCGCCCCATTCCATTCCCGCCTGCGATAAAGTGTTCGGGTTGACCGCGATGATATATGCCATCGCAAAAAAGGTCGTGATTCCCGCCATCACCTCTGTCGAGACAGTAGTATGGTTTTCCTTTAATTTAAAAAATTTCTTCATTTGTTCTCCTTCCTTCTTTTTTAAAGAATGAATAGACTTTACCATAGTTTCACACAATTTGCAATCGAAGTTCCCCATCACAAGCGGACAAAAGCGCCGGCAGCCGCAAAAGAATGCGCAGGCAGATAAAAAGGGGAGCGTCCTGATCCCCCCTTGTGCCAAACACTGCTATGGATGTTGAACGAGGGCAAAAGCGATGGCATACTCCCGCTCATGGGCGATGGACACCTGCACCCCTTTCAAGGAACAGACGGGCGCACCCACTTCATCGCTTAGGATCTCCACCTGTAAAAGCGTCAGCTCCTTTCCCCCGTGCATCGCTTTGATCACCGCCTCTTTCGCGGCGAAACGACCCGCCAGCCACTCTGCCTGCCGCGCTTTCCCCACCGTGGCAAACAAGCGTTCCTCTTTATCAGTCAAAAAGTTGGGAAAGCCCTTGGTACGCGCCAATGCCTTGCGCACGCGGGCAATCTCGACAATATCACAGCCGATGTTCATCCTCATCTCTCCTCATCCGCCACACAGGCGCTTTCCAAAGCGAGCCGCATCATCTGCCCAAAGGACTCCTGGCGCTGTTTGGCGCTGGTGGCCGCCTTGCTCACTAAGGAATCCGAGATCGTCAGCAGACATGCCGCCCGCTTCCCCAGCACATTCGCATTGTGAAACAGCGCAAAGCTCTCCATCTCTACACACAGACACCCATGCTCGCGATAAAAGTCCTCATGATTAGGAACATTGTCCTCATGGTAGAATACGTCGCTGGAATGGATGCGGCCCTTTCTCAGCGGCTGTCCCAGCTGTTTCGCACTCTCCTCGATCACTCGATTCAGCGCTTCGCTTGGCAGCAGCACGTCGCTTTTGACGCCTGCCTGCGCATAAGGAAACGTCGACTCACTCCATGCGCTGTCCGCCAATACCAGATCAAACAGCTCCAAGTCCTCCACATACGCCCCTGCGCTGCCGATGCGGATGATGTTCTCCACGCCATAGAAGCGATACAGCTCATAGGAATAGATGCCGATGCTCGCCATGCCCATGCCGCTGCCCATCACCGAGATGCGCTTGCCTTTGTATGTACCGGTATAGCCAAACATGTTGCGCACGCTGTTGAACTGCACCGGATCTTTTAGATAGGTCTCGGCAATATGCTTCGCCCGCAGGGGATCTCCGGGCATCAGCACGGTTTTGGCGATGTCTGTTTCCTTTGCCTGATTGTGTGGTGTACTCATAGTTTCTCTCCTCCTTGCTGTGGATGTGCCTGCTTTTCTCTTTTGGCAAAATGCGGCATCCGCAGCTGCGATACAAAAGTGCCGGAATCACTGATCATAGCGGCTTTTCCTATTGTCATTATAGCACAGAGTCCTCTCTCCCCGCATTGCCAAGCGCAAGTTTTCCTTTCTTTGTGCTATACTATAGGACAGAAGGAAAGCGAGGATAATATATGAACAGAAACGAAGCAGATCCATGCTACACATGGGATCTCAACAGCCTGTTTCCCAATCAGCAGGCGTTTGAAAAACAGTTAGCAGACAGCGAAGCGCAGCTAGCCGATCTGTGCGCGCAAAAAGGACATATCAGCGATACCATCGAAAGCTATATTGCCTTTCTCAACGATCAGGAACGCTTTGAGCGCGGTTTGGAAAATCTCTATGTCTATGCCAAGATGTGCACGGATGTGACGCCAAAGGAGATGATCCATCAGCAAAATCTAGCGAGCGCCACCAATTTGATGCAAAAGGCGCAGCTGGATCTGACGTTCGTCTCTTTGGAACTGATTCAGCATGCAGAGGTGATCCGCACCTATCTGCAAGACGAGCGCTGCCGTGATTTCCGCTATCCGATGGAAGAGTTGTTCCGCACGATTCCCCACCGTCTGAATGATGAGATGGAAACGCTGCTCAGCGAAGTCAACGAGATCGCCGCAGTGCCTGACGAGACCTTTCAAAGCATGCGGCTCATCTTTGAGGACGTCATCGTCGATGGGAAAAAGGAGTTCTTAAACGGAGCGACCTATCATGAATTTCTGCGCAATCCCGATGCCAATGTCCGCAGGCAGGCGTTTGAGCATTACTTCCGCGAATACGGTCACTTTGAAAACGCCTTTGCCAACCTGCTGATCGGCAACGCGAAAGGGCAGGCGCTCAACGCCAAGGTCCGCCGCTTTGACAGTGCATTGCAGGCGAGCCTGTTTCAGGATGGCGTCGATGAGACGCTCTATAACAAGATCTTATCTGTGGCAAATGAAAAATATATCGGTTTGCTTCATGACTTTTTCGCCATGAAAAAACGCGTGCTGGGCATTGAGGAATTCCATGAATATGACATCGCCTTGGATTTAGAGCGTTCCTATGATGTCCACTATACGATTGAGGAATGCCGCGCCATTTTAAAGAAAGCGCTGCGCGTGCTGGGCGAGGACTATGTAGAGGTGCTCGATCAGGCGTTCACACAGCGATGGATCGACTTCTATCCGTCAAAGGAAAAGCGTACCGGCGCCTACTCCTGGGGAACCTATGATTCTCACCCTTACATTTTAACCAACTTCACCGGCAGCTACGATTCGTTAAGCACGCTGGCGCATGAGCTGGGACATTCGCTGCACTCTTATTATTCCAACCGAAACAACCGCCCGATGTTAGCCGGTTATCAGATCTTCGTCGCCGAGGTCGCTTCGACAGTCAACGAGCTATTGCTCAGCCATCATTTGCTGCAAACAAGCGAAAGCCCTGCCTATCGCCGCTATATCTTAAGCAATCTGATGGAGCAGTTTGTCGGCACCTGCTATCGCCAGCCGATGTTTGCACAGTTTGAAAAAGATTTGCATACATGGGTAGAAACGCGGACGCCGATCAGCTCAAAGACGATCACCGATCGCTGTCTGCAATTAAACAAGGCGTATTTCGGCGATGCGGTCATCGTGGATGATCTGCAAAAGTATGGCTTCTACTATGTACCGCACTTCTACTACAACTTTTATGTCTATAAATATACGCTGGGAATGTCTGCGGCGATCTCTTTCGTCAAGGAGATTTTGCGGGGCAATGCCGCACCTTACCGTGACTTTTTGACAAAAGGGGGCAGCGAATCGCCGCTGGATGAGTTAAAGCATGCCGGTGTGGATGTGCTGAGCGATCAAGTCTATGAGGACGCTTTCTCCTTCTTTCAAGAGACGATGGCACAGTTTGAAGCGCTGTTAGAGGAACGGCACTGATTGGCGTATCCAGGGATGGGGATATGTTTTCCTCCATCCCTAAAAATCATGTAAAACGCTTTTAGCAAATATTTCTTTCTTCGTCATTTTCATCGTGCGCCTTTTTCCTTGCGTTTGTATCCCGGCGATCGCTCGTGTCTCATCGCCGGCGATGGTGAAACGCTCGTAAAGCCGAAGATGCAGAGACAGGCATCGGCGGACAGAGGGAAGATTACACGAAAAAAGGAATGGATGCTTGGGCAAGCAATCGCCGCAAAAGCTTCCACTCCTTTTTTACTGTTCTTTTTACCCTCTTGATGGTCGGACTACTGCGGTTTTTTCTTTCCGCAGTTCGCACAGAAGTTCCCGGTGTTCACCGCACCGCAGCTGCATGTCCATGCGCCCTTAGGATTGGGCTTGCCGCAGTTCGCACAGAAGTTGCCGGTATTGACGGCGCCGCAGCTGCATGTCCAAGTGGCCTTGGTATCGGCAGAGTGCTGAGACGCTGCGCCTTGATTTTGAAACAGCGGATTGTTCTCCTGGGGCGGCATGTTCTGGAACATGCCGGCAGCGCTCATTCCGCCTGCCTGCTGTGCAAAGCCCATACCGATAAAGCCGTTCATCGCACCTGCCTCGTTGCCGGCGGCCATTTCCATCGCTGTCGCCTGCGCATCCGCCAAACGTCCGGCTGCAACACGCTGATCGCCCATCATGATCGCATCGTCGATCTTTTCGATACGCTTGCGGCTCTCATCATCCGGCGTCACCTTTGCGATGGCGACAACCTCTACCACCATACCGCGGCGCTCGCTCCAAGAAGCGTCCAAAGCGTCGTTCATATAGGCGGCGATCTCCATTTGCTTCTTTGGCAAATCGCTGAACTGATAACCCTCATCCCCGCACTTTGCCAACGCGGTATCCAACGCATTGACAAACTCTGCATCGCACTGCTGCATCAGCTGACTCTTCGTATAGGAATCGCGCACATTGCCGCTGAGATTGGAGTAAAAGCGAATCGGGTCTTGAATACGGAAGGTGTACTGTCCGAAATAGCGGATATAGATGTTGCGGTAAACCGGATCATGATACGGCATCGGCGTCGCGCTACCGAATTTATTATCGATGATCTCCTTGAGATTGACGAAGTACACACGCTGATCCTTTCCTGGTGTGCCTCCCATCGTGAAACGCTTGCCAAAGATTTTAAAGGAATCCTTCAATCCCTGCCAGCCGTTGTCAAACAGGCTTGGCTCCGTGGAGGAATCCCAAGTAAAACGCCCCGGTTCGATTGAGAACTCCACGATTTTGCCGTCCTCTACAATCAGCAGCGCCTGTCCTTCGTTGACCGCAAAGCCGCTGCCGTTGGTGATGATATTTTCGCTGCCCTTGGTGTTGCTGCCGCTGGTAACCACCTTGCTGCCCTTTTGAATCAACACCTCATTGCTCAGCGAATCGCAATAATAATACTCTACCCACTGATCTGCCAATGTCGTTTTGGCAGAATCAAACGCTGCTCGAATTAAACCCATACGTCATCCTCCTTACCATGCCATATATTTGTTGAGCACCCATCCGAAATCACCGTTGGTGATGACGGAGTGGCAATATTCGCATTCACCGCTGCTGGTCACCTGTGTCGGCGCCCCGCAGTTTGGACAGTTGGTGATATTGAGCTCATGGTCGCTCGCCGTCTTCACACCGGCACTGCGAATGAATTCCAAATAATAGAAGCGATGCTGATGCTTCGTCTTGCTGCCCTCCAGCACCTTGCCCGTTTCATCATCCGTCACATAATCCAGCAGGCTGGCTTCCAGCTTGACGCTGAGCACCTCATGCGCACCGTCCACGCGAAAATCGGCAATCGTGATGCTGCGCACGTTTTGCATATCCAGATGATTGGTCTTGTGCTGTTCGATGTACTCCTCTAACTGACGGTTGTGAACGTTGAACAGCGCATTGCTCTCAAAAGGACGCACCTTTTTCCAATCGCGGTCCTCCCATGCCTCCTGTAAGCTCAGATACACCTCGGAAGCGTAGGTCTTAAAGCTTTCCGCCGAGAAATTCGGATCGATCGCCTGCACATCACTGACTGCTTTCATCTCGTTGCAGACACGCTGCGCTGACGATTGACGATAGGGCATCGGACGGCTGTTTCCGCCGCTTTTCGCTTTCAGATAGCCGAACACCGCGATGATGATGATTGCGATGATGACGGTCGTCAGATTACCGCCGCCGCCCAAAAAGATAAAACTGCCTAAGCCGGAGCCGCCATAGCTGCCCCCGCTATATCCGCCGCCGCTGTACCCGCCGCCTGAGGAACCTCCCGAAAAGGAATTCCCCACATCTGCCTGCACAATCACCGGCATCAGCAGCAAAACGAGCACTCCGAAGGCCAAAAACCAACGATACTTCTTCACTGTCATCTCCCCCGTTTCCGTCTATTTTTATATTCCTATTGTACGATGAAACCCTTGCGCAGAACAAGGTTTTTCCACATTTTTCTTTTCGTTCCTTTTCCCGTATGTTCCCTATGCGCTGTCGTTTCCCCCTCAGCTGCGCGGCAAAGAACAATCCCCGCTTTGCGGACGTTCCTCTAAGCGGCAATCGCAGCTATGGAGCTATGTTTCATTCACGCCAAGCAACTTCCTTTATGCACTTTTTATCCAACACCTTTTGCTTTTTGCACACCCATACTTACCGCAGCCCTCTTCACATCCGTACTCCCCTATCCACATTCACATTTGCTTTCATTCTCTCTATACGAAAAAACCTCCGATACCCACATGGGGTTCGAAGGTCAATAGAGAGATAAATTCTCCCTTGCGTTTGAATCCTGACGCAGGCAAATCAACGCCTGTGCTATTGCAAAAAGCCCTCGACGATGACCTGCTCCGCCTCTTCCTCGCTGAGACCGAAGGTTTGCAGCTTCAGCAGCTGATCGCTGTTGATCTTGCCGATAGCTGCCTCATGGATGACCTGTGCATCGACGTGGTTAGCGGCGATCTCGGGAATCGAGGAAATCTTGGCGCTGTCCATCAAAATGGAGTCGCACTGCACATGGGCGCGGCATTTGTTGTTTCCTCTGGCGATCGGATGGAACACCTGCACGGAAGCATCTTTGCCCACCGAGCGCGAGACGATTTGCAGCGTGCTGTTCTCGCCGTCGAGATCTACTTCCACATCCGAATGGGCAAGCTGCGTGCCATGTGTAAGCAGCTTCTCATTGATGAGCAGCTTAGCGTCCTTGCCAAGGCGGGCGTAAGTCAGCCGTTTGGTAGAGTCGACGCCCTTGATCTGGCTCATATCCATCTGCGCATAGCTGCCTTCCTCCATATAGATGTTCGTCGTCGGATTCAGGATGCGCGCCCCATCGCCCGCGCCCTCTCCATAATGCTTCTCGCTATAAGTGACACGGGCGTTTTTTCCGATGTGGAAAGTGTGGATGCCATCGTGGGATGAGGTGTCGCAGCCATCGTTATGAATACCGCAGCCGGCGATGATCTCCACCTCAGCACCCTCTCCGACATAGAAATCATTGTACACGAGATCGCTCACGCCGCTTTGTGTGATGATGACCGGAATGTGCACCTGCTCACCCTTGGTATGCGGGGCGATGAGGATGTCAATACCGGGCTGATCGTTTTTTTGACGGATGGTCACATGCGTGGTCGAATGGCGTTCCACCCCTGTGCCGTTCGCGCGCAGGTTGAATGCCGAACCGGGCTGAAAGCCGCTGATGCCGGCAATCTGCCGCAGCAAGTTCTTCTCTGTGTTATCCAGCATATTCTGCACCTGCTTTCTTGTTAATGCCGCACGGTTCAAATTCCAGCAGCAGCGTCGGGAGTATCTCCTCCTTGCTGCCGCGGGAAGCGACCTTGCCGTTTTCGATGACGATCATCTCATCGGCGAGCTGCATGATGCGCTCCTGATGAGAGATGAGCAGGATGTCCTGCTTTTGACGGGCATGGAGAGCACGGAAGGTTTCCACCAGCTTGGAAAAGCTCCACAAGTCGATACCGGCCTCCGGCTCATCGAAGATGGAGAGCTTCAGCTCCCGTGCCAACAGCGTTGCAATCTCGATGCGCTTCACCTCACCGCCCGACAGCGACCCGTCCACCTCGCGGTCTAAGTAATCCTTGGAGCACAGCCCGACATCGCTGAGATAGGAGATACAATGCTCCTCCTCCAGCTTTTTCCCATGCGCCAGCTCCAGCAGGCGGCGCACGCTCATCCCCTTAAAGCGAGGGGGCTGCTGAAAAGCGTAGCCGATGCCGCGCTTGGCACGTTCATCGATAGAGAGATGAGTGATGTCCTCTCCGTCAAAGAAAATCTGCCCCTGCGTGGGCTGTTCGATTCCCATGATCAGCTTGGCCAACGTCGACTTCCCGCCGCCGTTAGGTCCGGTGATCACCGTGAACGCGTGCTGCGTAAAGGTCAGGGAGATATTGTCTACAATTCGCTTGCCGTCTGCCTCAAATGTCAGATTTTTTAATTCCAGCATGAACTTCACATCCTTTGTAACGTTCATTATTTTAGCACAAACCGCTGAAAAATAAAGTTAAACGCGCGGATTCGCAGATAAATCGATGCGCTTTGTGCCTTATGAGGGATCATCCGTTTAAAAAGTGCAGATTTTTTCACACATCTGCACTTTATTTTTCTATTGATACGCCTTCTCTTTATAAATCTTTCGGATGAGCTCCAAGACCTTTTTTCCATCCATCAATCCATAGGTCCGCAAATCAATCGCCTGCACCGTTCGATGTTCCCCGGCAATTTTTGAAATATCCTTGACGAGAAAGCGAATCTGCGGAGCGACTAAAATCACATGGATATCCTCTGTTAAATGATCCCGGTACGTTCCCTCCGAAAATGCTACGACCTCAAATTCTCCTTTGGAAGCGTCACGAATCTGTTTTGCCATGATGCTGGTGGACATGCCGCCGTTACATACGAGCATTACTTTTTTCATAAGCTGCCTCCTTTCTCTTGCTGATAGATATGCAGATACTCCAGTGCATTTAAACGAAATGTCTCCGCATCTGCCAGCAGCACTTCCGCATGAATTGTCAGCAGCGTCATCGGCAGCTGCTCTCCCGAAGCTTCTTTCGCTATCATCTGCGCATGCACCCGATGCCCTTCCACATAAGACGCTCTTCCTTCCTCCATCAGCTCCTGTGCCCGCCTAAGCTGTCCTTCACGTGCCGCCGCAACGGCTTCCACATAACAGGATTTAGCATTGCCCGCACAGGAAATGATAGAGAAACATTGCTTCTGCATCTCTTCTCTTTCTTCCATTTTAAAGATTCTCCTCCTGTGACAGCGTCTCGTCTCCCTGTTCGAGAGCGGCCTGCTGCTTGTCATAAATCTTAAAGAACGGATAATAGATCAGCATGTCGATCACCGTGAACAGGACGACGAAGATAACCGCTTTATAATCCATCGTCGATAAGAACGCGCCGAACAGATTCGGCATATTCCACGACAGCATCGCGAAGCTTTTGCCGATCACGCCCGCCTGCACCAGCAAAAAACCACAGATTGCATTGACTAACGGCGCCAGCAGGAACGGAATGAAGAACAGTGGATTCATAACAATAGGAAGTCCGAAAACAATCGGCTCATTGATGCCGAAGATGGAAGGGATAATTCCCATTCTTCCCACGTAGCGGTTGGTTTTTGATTTTGCGCGCAGCAGCAGGATACCGATCGCCAGCGCACAGCCACAGCCGCCGATAATACAGAAATAGACCCAAAACGGCGTTGTATAGACATACGTCATCGGCTCTCCCGCCAGATGCTGCGCGGCGTTTACCGCAAGGTTTCCTTCACGAATCGGTCCGACAAAGCCGGAAATCGCCGTATCGTGAATGCCGAAGAAAAACAGGAAGTGTGTGATCACCGTCACTAAAATCATGAAGAATACGTTATCTGCTGCAGCGAAAGAAGGCGATATGACTTGATAAAGGAAGCCTGCCATGCTCGTGTTCATCGAGTGAAACACCACGAAGCCCAAACTGTAAACGAAAATGATGACAATGCAGGGAACCAGCTGTGCAAAAGTGTTGCTCAAGACCTCCGGCACACTTGGCGGCAGCTTGATCTTACCAAAGTTATGACTGATCATGAACCGATACCCCTCTACGGTGAAGAACGCAATCAGCATCGCCGGGATCAGTCCTTTTCCGCCGATGTATCCCAGATCGGCAATGGTACCCGACCATCCCAGCTCTTTCGGCTCTATCACCAGCATCAGAAAGCCGGTAATCGTCATCAAAATCGGCGTAAACGGATTCAGTTCATAATGACGGCACAAATAATAAGTGATCCCTATCGCAAAGTAAAGCGAGAGCGCACCGACCGTCACCGTGTTGATCCACGTTAAGATAAAATTATTAGACGCGGCGAAATCCGCCCATGCCAGCAAAATCGGATTGGTCGTATTTTCCGTTACCGGCGCGGCCGCCAGCACGGAGGCAATCCCGCCTGCCAGCGTAATCGGCAGCAGTGTCAAAAAGGAATCGCGGATCACCTTCAAATACTTCCATCCCGCCATCTTATTTGCAATTGGCAAAAGCCACTGTTCCAGCTTATCGCTGAGATTGTTGAGTTTCATCATATCCCTCCTCACTCACTCTTTGTAATGACTGCGGTCGATCAATGTGCCGCCGCTTTGAATCACATCGCGAAACCAACTATATGATTTTTTAGGAACGCGCTTATGCGTCTCATTTTCCTGCACGCCAATCAAACCATATCGCTTATCCATTCCGGAAATCCAAGAATACAGATCCATCAGCGACCATACAAAGTATCCGCGAATATCGACGCCATCCTCCATCGCGTCTAACATCGCCGCAATATGATCCTGTAAAAAGGCGATGCGGTAATCATCCTCCAGCATTTCATCTTTGATTTCCTCATAGCAGCCGATGCCGTTTTCGCTGATGTAAATCGGCACCTGATATTTTTCATAGGCTTTTTTCAAGCCGTGATACAGACCGACAGGATAAATCTCCATCCCCCAGTCCGTAAAGGCATGCGCAGGGTTGTGCACCTGTTCAAACCATCCCTTGACCATAATCTTCCCTTTTTCGCCGCCTTTTCCCTGAGTGTTGAAGATCAATGTCGTCTCACCCTCCGTATACGGCTTGACATCCGTAGAAGAGTAATAATTCAATCCGAGGAAATCCACCGTATTCGCTTTGATCACTTTTAAATATTCGCTCTTCATGAAAGACACATCATACTTTTTCGCCAGCTCTGCTACCAAATCAATCGGAAATTCGCCGAACACCGCTGTATCCAACACCCAGTTATTGTTAAAATTGTCGGCATAACGCACCGCAATCTGCGTCTCTATCGTATCGTCGACACCGTAAACCGGCGTATAGCTGTGTACGATGCCGATCTCTCCCTGATAGCCTCCCTCGCGAAAGACTTTGACGCCAAGCGCACTGGCCAGCATGATATGAAATCCCGCCTGCATATATTCTTGTACGCTTTTATGCATCGGCGGATAATCACCGATCAGATATGCGCGTGAAGTCAGCCATTTGGGTTCATTGAGCGTCACCCAGTAACGCACTCTGTCACCAAAAGCATCCAGTACGACTTTGACGTATCTTTCATAGGCAAATGCCGTCTCCACGTTGGTCCAGCCGCCGTCTTCCTCCAAATACATCGGCAAATCCCAGTGAAAAATCGTTACATACGGCTCAATCCCATACTTGACACACTCATCGATCAATTCATTGTAAAAGCGAATGCCCTTAGGGTTGATCTCCCCCTCTTTATTCTTGATGATGCGCGGCCAAGACAGAGAAAACCGATAAGAAGTATGACCTCCCTTTGCCAACAGCGCAATATCCTCTTTCATGTGATGATAATGATCGCACGCCACATCTCCGTTTTTCAAATGGTGAAGATGCATGTAGTGATCCCAGTTGGATTCCACCTTGTCATCCTCATTCCATGCGCCTTCACATTGATAGGACGCCGTCGCTCCTCCCCATAAAAAATCTTTGCTAATGTTCATCGTGACCACCTTTCTTTGCCAGAAAAGTAAGCGCTTATTTCTGTGCTTTTATTATACGTCCGGCAGAGTGTAAAAATAAAATCCGATTTTACCGCTAATAGCGGCAAGCAAAATGCCGGTGAATTTTCTCATCAAAAAAAAGATCCTCCGTCAAAATATCCGAAAGATCTTTCTTTGAGAGATGTTCGTCACACAAACCTTGGATAAAGGTCATTGCGCTTCATAAAATTGTTTGACAAATGTATCGAAATCCTCAATGCGGCTGAGCTTTTTCACCTTTGTGTGGTGATTGAGCAGCACGACGATCCGCTCATATACCAAATCAAATATCGCTTCATTTTCCGTCGCGCTGAATAAGAGCACCAGCCGCACCTTATGTCCGTTCCAATAGATACTGTTTTTCAGGCTGCAAACGGCGAGGCCATCCTTAAGGGCGATGCGGCGAATCGGATGAGGGATCGCAAAACAGCTTCCAAAGGAGGTCGGCGCAATACGCTCTCTCTCCATCACCGCTTGAAAATAGTCCGCTTGGCAAAAGCCCTGCTCGTATAGCTTCGTGCATAGAAACGAAATGACCTCCTCCTTCTCCTTAAAATCCATCTGCGGGTAAAACAGCTCTTTGAAAAACAGCGGAGCGTCTGTTTTTATATGTTCCTCCGCCTTCGTTTCCAGCTCACGGATACGTACCTCAATACGCTGAACGTCCAGCGAGGTGACGGCGAGACTGCAATTCTCCACTTTAATCCCTAAATCCTTGATGATCACCGCTGTCGTAATGATCAAATCGACCTCTTCCCGCCGAATGTGATCAATTTCAAACAAGGAATAATATCCGACAATTTCTATTTTGTTTCCCAAGCTTTTCAATAGCCGTGATGCGATCAAACGTGCGGACACCTCTCCATGAGGATCGACGATGGCCACTTTGATCTTATGAACACTGTCCATGCGCTCAATCGCTCCCAGCAAGTGCAGCGTCAGATAGCCGATTTCATTTTCATCCGGCTGCACATGAAGGATTTCCCCCAGCAGATGTCCCATCAAAACCCCCATATCAAATGCGATCGGAAATTGAATCTTCAGTTCCTCTGTCATAGGATTTTTAAGAAACGAATGCTTCTTCGCACGCTCACAGAGCATATAGAGGTGATAGCTTAAATTTTTTATCAATTCACGATCCCCTCGTAAATCGATGTGAAATTGATTTTCCACTTCCGAAAGACAGGAGCAGATAAAATCCTCAAATCGGTTTTCGCAGATGGCATCAATCCCGCTGTGCGGCAGCCTTGCGTAAAACAAAAGAAGCATGTAATTCTGCTCATCCTCCGAAAGCGAAATATGATGAAATGCCGCCAGCCTTTCCAAAAGCTCCTTCACGCGGTATCGATCCTGCGTACGCTCCTTGAGCGGACAACGAATGGGATTTCCATCGCATGTACGCTCTAGTGCGATACATACATGAAGCACCAGCGAAAATAAATCCAAATCCCGGATGGTCAGACGATTTTCGCGGAAAAACGAAACGACGCAGGTTTTCACCGTCTCTATATCGACAGAGGTGAAATATGGCTGATAGTTTTCAACGGAAAAATTAAACTCTCTGATCGCATTCATCAAAATATATGAGAGGATTTTACGGACATCCTGCTCACCCCCCCCCCCCACGATTTTCAGGGTGGCGTCTTTCCATAGGACGGTGATCTCTGCATGTCTCTCCTTGATCACTTCGTTGATTCGATGAATATCATAACGCAGCCGTTTTTCCCCGATGTAGAGCGCATCGCACAGTTCCATGACGGAAACCTCTTGGTTTCTCAGCAATATTCTCAGGATTTCCATCTGTCTTTGAAAGGAGTCGTCATTGTACTGATACTTCTCGGAAAAGATAAAATTATAGTTTTGATTATCCAGATTGAGACAATAGCCCTTTGATTTATGCGATTCTATTAAAGGGGGCGCTTCAAATAGGGCGTTGATGACGGCAATTTCATTGCGGATTGTCTTTTCACTTACGAGAATTTCCTCGCTGAGCTGCGATGCGCTCTTGTAGCCCTTGCGGGGAATGTGGCGAATAATCTCATACTGCCGCTTAGTTAGTTCCATCTGCTCTCTCCTTTCTTTGATCTTATGGGAAAATGGCAGCATATGTCTCCATACACTGCCGTTTATCCATCGTATTTCGCTGTTAATTCTTCAAGCTCTGCAGCGGCGCCGGAATGCGCCCGCCGCGCTCGATCATCACACTGCTGTCACTGCGATTGACATGCATCACCGGACCCGCACCCAGCAGACCGCCGAAGCTGAGCTCTCCGCCCTCTGCATGCCCGATCGCCGGAATCACGCGCACCGCCGTCGTTTTGGAGTTCACCATGCCGATCGCCGCCTCATCCGCAATCATCCCGGCAATCAAAGATGCGCTGACATCGCCCGGAACGACCACCATATCTAAGCCGACGCTGCACACCGCCGTCATCGCTTCCAGCTTCTCTAACGTCAGCACGCCTTCTTTCACCGCATGAATCATTCCCGCATCCTCAGAAACCGGGATGAATGCACCGCTTAAGCCGCCCACGGAGGAACTGGCCATGACGCCGCCTTTTTTCACCGCGTCATTGAGCATCGCCAGACATGCCGTCGTACCGTAAGCGCCGCAGGTCTCCAGGCCCATCTCTTCCAAAATATAAGCAACCGAATCCCCGATCGCCGGCGTCGGCGCCAATGACAGATCGACAATGCCGAAAGGAACGTTCAGCCGCTTGCTGGCTACGCTGCCGACAAGCTGACCCATCCGCGTGATCTTAAAGGCCGTACGCTTGATCAAATCTGCCAGCTCATTCATCGGCAGATCCTTCGGCGCTTTTTCCAAAGCCGCGCGGACGACGCCGGGACCGCTGACACCGACGTTGATAACACAGTCCGCTTCTCCTACGCCATGGAACGCTCCCGCCATAAACGGATTATCCTCCGGGGCATTGCAGAAGACGACGATCTTCGCCGCACCGATGCAATCGCGCTCTGCAGTCAGTTCCGCCGCCTGCTTGACGACCTCTCCCATGAGCTTCACCGCATCCATATTGATGCCCGCCTTTGTCGAACCGACGTTGACCGAAGCGCAGATATGATCGGTTTGCGCCAATGCCTGTGGAATGGACTCGATCAGCGCACGGTCTCCGGCAGAAAAGCCTTTCTGCACCAATGCGCTGTACCCGCCGATAAAGTCGACGCCGATCGTCTGCGCACAGCGCTCCAAGGTCATGGCATAGCGGATCGGATCGCCGCCGCTCACAGCGACCAGCATGGAAATCGGCGTAACCGAGATCCGTTTGTTGATGATCGGAATGCCGTACTCGCGGCCGATGTCGTTGCCGACCTTGACCAGATCCTTCGCTAACGTCGTGATCTTGCGATAGATCTTCTCACACGATTTCTCAATGTCCGCATCCGCACAGTCCAACAGCGAAATTCCCATCGTAATCGTACGCACATCGAGATATTCCTCATCGATCATCTTGATCGTCTCTAAAATATCCTTTGAATTGATCATGGCGCTTACCCCTGAATCTTATGCATGGAATTGAAAATATCCTCGTGCATGACGTGAATCGCCAATCCCATCTCCTTTCCCACTTTGTCCATGTGCTGAACAAACTCGCTCAGCTTCATGGTGATCTGATCGATGTTCACCAACATCGTCATCGCAAATGTATCCTGTAACAGTGTCTGTGTGACCTCCACGACATTCACGTTCGCCTGCGCGCACTCCCCGGCTACGCGGGCGAGAATGCCGACGCGGTCTTTTCCAATGACGCTCACTACTGCATTCATCGTATGTACCTCCGTTCTTTCTCTACCAGTATAAAGCATGAAAAGCAAAAAAACAATGGACCGCCTGATGGAAAACGTTTTCCTCTCACAGGGAAGCTCTTTGCTTTTTTGGGGCGTGCGCTATCGCTCAAACAGCGCCTTGACGATGGCGTAGGGCTGCATTTCAAAGGGTTCCAGCGCCTGCATCAGCCCGGCGGCATTGACGTCGAACTCCCCCTCGTGAAACTGCGTTTGCCGCTGACGGCGCAGACACTCGAGGATCTTCTCACTGTCCGCTATGGACAAGGTGGCGTCGCGGCGCAAAGCGACGATGTTATTCTCATCCAACAGCACGACGCTACACAATAAAGACCCCTGTGTTGCCAACAGCCGTTCGCGGTCGTCGTTTTCCCAAATATTGAAATAGAAGTCGCTCGTATCAATGTCCCCCAGCGTCAGCAGGAAGACGGCGACGTCATAACGGTAGAGAAAATCGATCTCCAACGGCATCTGCTTTGCCATCGACAGCTCCACATCATTCCAAAACTGATCCTTGATGACAAAGATAAAGCGGTCCTCCACATAGTCCATTACGGTTCCCTGTCCGTCAATCTGCACCGGAAAGGGTTTTCCGATCTCTATTTGCATATTGCTGCCTCCTTATTTAATCAATATTGAATCTATGATTGTGTATTGGTCATGCACGTTCGCTTTGCATCCAAGCGTTCGCATACCGGTTTTTTGACACCTCCCGGCACTCGCCCATTGCGCCTTTGCCTTGCATAAGGCCATCTTCAGCGGTGGGCACAGCGCTTTTGATCACCGCATCGCTTTTTCAGCGCCTTTCCTTATAGACGCTTTAGCGATGCTGCAAGGTATGGGATAAGTCGCTTTTTATCTGTTTGAAAGCGGTGAGAGCGCTGCGATCGATCGCAGCGCCTATTGGCGGCTAACGCGGTTTCAGCCGGGAAAGGGGCACCATCGACAGCTGTACCTTTTGACGCTGCTCGTCGATTTGATAAACCCATACGGTCACAATATCGCCCACAGAAACGACGTCGCTGACACGGTTCACCCGATGCTCGCGCAGTTTGGAAATGTGGACCAAGCCATCCTCGTGCAGCCCGATGTCCACAAACGCTCCGAAATCGACCACATTGCGCACCGTCCCCTGTAATTCATCTCCCACATGCAAATCGCTGAGCTCGAGCACATTGCTCTTTAACAGTACCGGTTCAAACTGATCACGGTAATCCTGTAACGGGGTGGCGATCGTCTGCAAAATGTCCTGTATCGTGTAGACGTCGCTCGCTAACGCGGCGGCTAACTGCTGCGCATCTGCCTGCGCCGACGCCTGTTTGGCCTTTTCGCTTCCCATCTGCTCCTCTTGTAATCCCAATTGTTCCAGCACCCGCTTGGCAGTGGCATAGCTCTCCGGATGAATGCCCGTGCGGTCCAAAAACTCCGCGCCATCCGCAATGCGCAGAAAACCGGCCGCCTGTTCAAACGATTTCGCTCCGATTTTCGGTACCTGTTTCAGCTGGCTGCGAGAGCGGATCGCCCCGTGCTCCTCGCGGTAAGCGAGAATGTTGCGGGCGGTGGCGGCGTTCAGCCCGGACACATGCTTCAGCAGCTCAACAGAAGCGGTATTTACATTGACGCCGACGCGGTTGACCGCCTTAGAGACGACAAAATCCAATCGTTCCTTGAGCCTGGCCGGCGCCAGATCATGCTGATACTGTCCCACGCCTAACGACTGAGGGTCGATCTTGATGAGCTCTGCCAAAGGATCGATCATGCGGCGGGCGATGGAGATGGCGGAACGCTGCTCCACCTGCAAATCAGGAAACTCGCTGCGCGCTAACGCACTGGCCGAATAAACGCTGGCTCCCGCCTCGCTGACTAACGCAAAGCTGACATCCAGCTTTTCTTTTTGAATTAACTCGGCGATAAACGCCTCGCTCTCTCTGGAAGCCGTACCGTTGCCAATCGCGATGACAGAGATCGGATAAGTATGCAGCAGACGCAGCAGCTCCGCTCTTGCCTCTTGCTTTTTCGCCTTGGGCGGATGCGGATAGATGACGCTGATCTCTGCAAGCGTCCCCATCGGATCGATAACGGCTAACTTACAGCCGGTTCGAAACGCCGGATCAAATCCCAGTACCCAGCGATCCTTGATCGGCGGCTGGGTAAGCAGACGCTCCACATTCATCGAGAACACCTCAATGCTGGCCTCCTGCGCCTGTTCGCTCAGCGTTGCGCGCA
Organism: Merdibacter sp. Marseille-QA0792; assembly: GCA_965119685.1. Classification (GTDB taxonomy): domain Bacteria; phylum Bacillota_I; class Bacilli_A; order Erysipelotrichales; family Erysipelotrichaceae; genus Merdibacter. The sequence goes on from OZ221971.1 coordinate 2,184,665, forward strand.
CCTCCCGCTCCACGCTGGGATAGGCCAAACGGGCGAGTCCATCCTTCACAGCGGTCGTGATTTCCGCTGCAACGCAGGTCGCTCGCTTTTTCAGATAACGGCGCAATACCCACTGCTCCACATATTCCTCATTAAACGCGATCGACACCTGCAGCACTTTCTCTTTTTCACCGCGATCGATCGCCATGACACGGTGAGGCTGAATGCGCTCGATCCGCTCGCTGTAATCGTAATACATCTGATAGACGCGCTGAACGTCCGCATGCGTTTTCTTTTCCTTAGTGACGATGCGCCCGTATTTCTGCATGGAAGTGCGGATGACCTCACGGACCTTGGCATCATCGCTGACCGTTTCCGCAATGATGTCCATCGCTCCTGCCACCGCCTCCTGCACATCGGATACCTGTTCATTGACATACGCCTGTGCCTGTGTGAGCAAATCTCCCTTGACAGGCAGCTGCAGCATCCACTGGGCCAGCGGGCGCAGCCCTTTTGCCGCCGCGACCGCTGCTCTGGTTTTACGCTTTTGCTGATAAGGACGATAGAGATCCTCCACCTGCGCCAGCTTATCACAGGCGCTGATCTGCTCCTTCAGTTCCTGCGTCAGCACCCCCTGCTGATCGATCAAGCGCAAAACGTCCTCCTTGCGTTTTGCCAAGTGCGTCTGATACTGATATGCTTCTTCTATTTGACGAATCTGTTCCTCATCCAACCCGTTTGTGCGCTCCTTGCGATAACGGGCGATAAAGGGAACCGTGCTTCCCTCTTCCAAAAGCGACATTACCGCTTCCACCTGCGATGCGCTGATTCCCATCGATGCGCCGATCGCTTCATACAGCTGTTCCATAGTCACAATCTCCTTTTGCGTTTGCAGTCATTATACTATATTTCCCGCCCCGTACACAGACTCTTTCAAAATCATTTCGCATAAATAGCAACGGCGATATATAATGGATACAGTCATACGCTTTTGTTGATAAGGAGGACTCACATGCGATCAAAGACGACCACCAACCCTCACGAGCCGCGCCCGCCGCAATGCGCAGCTAAAGAAAAACCCGCCATGCTGAAAGAAGCGCTTGCGACAGGTGAATATCATCAAGGCTGCTGCTTCACACAAGAGACGCTCGCTTTGCATGCACTTTCACAAAGGGAGCCGCATCGCTTTCTCGAATGCCGCTTTGTACAGATCACATGGCAGGGAGAGCGTTTTGAAGAAAACGAATATGTAGACTGCTGTTTTATCGGATGTGATTTTTCCGGTGTCGATCTCAGCCGCAGCCGCTTTTATCGCTGCCGCTTTGAACGCTGCCGGCTAGTCGGCACCTCGTTTTATGACGGGGTGTGGAAGGACGTCGTCTGTATTGGCTGCACCTTGAATTACGGTAATTTCGGAGGGTGCGGCTTTGAGCGCTGCCGGTTTGCGGAATGTTCTTTAAAAGAAGGCGGCTTTATTCAATGCCGGCAAAAGCATCTGTCCTTTCAGGACTGTGATCTGCAAGGCTGTTCCTTTGCCAACACCGCAATGGCAGGCGTGCATTTGGAAAGCAACCGCATTGATGGCATCACCCTCAGCGAGGATGGCGTGCGCGGCATCTATGTCAGCGCTTCGCAGGCGGTCACACTGATCGCCCTGCTGGGCATTCACGTCGTGGAGGAGTGACGAGAGGCAAACAGATACACAGAGAAATGGTGCCGATGCAAGGAGAAGTGCAAACGGCAAAGTACAAAAGGGCAAACGAAAAAAGAGGCGTTTTGCTAAAAAGACCACATGAATCATCCCCAATCGTCAGTTTGGGCATCTGACGACGAAAGATCCATTATCGGTATCTGTGCGATATCGCCTCTTTTTATCCATTTTCCATCTAACGCTCGGCTTTGCAAACGCCATAGTGTCAATCGAAAGTTTATCAATTTCTTATTTGATGATCAGCTCTGCGAACGTCATTGTGTCAATCGAAAGGACGCCGCTGCATCCTTTCGTTATTTTTTCTGTGCTGATCGCTTATGCAGCCGCTGTTGCCGTGAGTTCCTCGCTGACCGCTTTGGACATCACCAGCACATTGGTGATCACCTCAACCATCTTCGTCATATTCTGAATGGAGGCAAACTCATAACGTCCGTGATGATGATAGCTGCCGGTACCGAAATTCGGGCAAGGCAATCCCATATAAGTCAGCTCAGCGCCATCAGTTCCCCCGCGTACCGGCGAGGACACCGGCGTCATACCGGCTGCCGTAATCGCACGCTTGGCGAGTTCCACCACGCGCATATCCTTTTCGATAATCGATCGCATATTGCGGTATTGGTCTGTCAGCTTCAGCGTAAACGTACCTTCGCCATAGCGCTTGTTGAGGTATGCGCACGCATCGACAAACAGCTGCTTTTGCTGGGCAAACTTCGTTTCATCGTGATTGCGGATGATATAGGTCATCCCTGCCGCATCACATGAGCCTTGCAGATGCACCAGATGCTGGAAGCCTTCATAGCCCTCCGTGTACGCCGGATTCATCTCCACCGGCAGCAGGCTGTGAAACTGCATTGCTAACAGCGAGGCGTTGACCATCTTGTTTTTAGCGGTTCCCGGATGAATGCTCTTGCCGCGGATGGTGATCTCCGCCTGCGCCGCGTTGAAATTCTCATAATCGATCTCATTGATGTCGCCGCCATCGACCGTATAGGCAAATTCTGCCTGAAACTTGTTCAAATCAAAGTGCTCGGTTCCTCGCCCGACCTCTTCATCCGGTGTAAAGGCAACGTAGATATCCCCATGGGGCGTCCCCTTTCCCACAAGCTGTTCCAAAGCGGTCACGATGATGGCAATGCCCGCTTTATCATCACCGCCTAACAGCGTGTTGCCGTCAGTCACGATCAAATCCTCGCCGACATGCTCTTTCAGCAGCGGAAACTGCGCCGGGTCCATCTCCACTTCCTCGTTGAGATGAATGACACCTCCGTCATAGGAATGAATCGTCCGCGGCTTGACATTTGCCCCGCTCAAATCCGTCGCTGTATCCATGTGGGCGTTCAGTCCGATCGCCGGATATCCCTGCGCATTTGCCGCCAGCTTACCGTACACGACGCCATATTCGTCTACATGAGCGTTTTCCAGTCCCAGCCCCTTTAATTCGGCTGCCAGCATATTAGCGAGCACCAGCTGTTTCTCTGTGCTCGGTGATGTCTGTGAATACTCGTCCGATTGTGTATCCACCACGACATATTTTAAAAAGCGTTCCTCTACACGCATAAATCTCCCTCCTCTTTCTTCGCTGTTTTTTATTATACATCAAACACGGTGAAAAAAACAGGCCGCGCAATACGATTCAGCGGCGCTCAAAACCATATATTCTGCCAAAAACATTGTAAAACAAGAAAACCGGATCAAAGCGCATGGCCGCAAAAAATCCTTTGATTCTTGCACGGGGCACATGCTCTCCTGTTCAGCGAGCCTCCCGGTTTTATAAACCGAGCACAGGTCAATCGTCCTGATCGTGATCGCAGCTTTTGCAATAAAAAACAGAGAGCCCTCACTCTCTGCTCCTATTAAATAAGGATTTTTCACAGCCGTAACTTCTTTGACACTCCTTTACGACTTGTCATGCAGCAGGCTGTATTGGTGGAACGAATGATAGATGATCTGGTAATCATCGCGCATATAGGCGAGGCTTCGCTGTACCATCGGCTCTAAAATATACTGCTTTTGTTCAAACTGATTCAATGCCTGAATGGCGGATTCCATGTACTTCAGACATTGCTTGGCAAGTTCTGCATCCTCCTCGATCGGAAAGGTTTTTATCATTTCCACCATCTCGCTGATCCCCTGAAAAAAACCGCCGTCCTCTGCCGGCTCTCCCTCCATCACCCGCACATGATTTTCTAACAGCTCTGTATGCTTGCGCAGTCGTTTCAAACAATCGTCGATCAGCTGACGCAGCTTATGATCCTTGATCTTTATTTTCAAATCCTCAAACAGCGTCGCTCCCATGTGCGTCCCTTTTAACAGCTGATTGAGCTCCTGCACACATTTCGTATCCATCGCTTGACCTCCTTCGTTTCATTTCTAACATGTGCCGCAGCCGATAAATTATTCGCAGAGAATATGATGAAAATTGGCAAATCCTACGCAGTTTATGCTATCATTACTACGAGGTGATTGTTTCATGAAGCTACTGTGGCTAAGCGTCAGCGGAGAATATGCGCAACAGCTTTCCAAGGATTTGATCGCCGCCGGCTATTTCGCGACGGAAATCGCCAGCACCGGAGATTTTTTAAACTATGGAAATACCATCCTGCTGCTGTGCATCGAAAATGCGATGGTCAACGAGCTGACCGCTTTCGTCAAAAACAAGATGAACGCTTATCGCCGCATCGAGGACAATACTCATGAAAAATCGCCCGTTGCTGACTTCGCGCTTTACAGCATCCCGCTTTGCAGCTATGAAAAGGTGGGAGGATACCATGTTCACGGAAAAGACAACGTGCAATCTAACAAACCTTCTTCAACAGCGGCAGAAAAGCACAAGGAACCTGCTTAGCTGTTGTCATCTGGTCTGCTTTATCGACTCGATTCACATGGCGAGTTCTGCCAAGATTCTCGTTTTGTTTAAGCAGTACGCTCCGCATTTCGCTCTATTGGACACGGAGGTGCTGTTTGTCACTGCGGATGATGAGACAGCCATCGCCCGATGGAAAGAGCTTTCGGCATTTGATTTTACCATCATCGCCGATCCGAGCAAGCAGCTGTATCGTGATTTTTCACTGATACAGCCCAAAGTCACCTTTGGCAAGGTCTATGACGTCATTTATAAACATGTCTTTCTCTATGATGAAAAATGGCAGCTGTGCCAGCGTTACCGCCGTATCACGCCGCAGCTGCCGGAAAAGATATTAGACGACATATTAGCGCTGCGAAAGGAATGAATGTATGCTGTTATAGGAAGCGAGGATCACAGGCCTCGCTTTTTTCTATACTCTTGATTGATGAGTAATAGAAGACGTCGAAAGGAGAAGATGACGCCAAGGCGAAAAGAACCGACGCTTTCTGCACCGATTTTGCAAATTTTCAAATTTTTGGTTGACATCAAAGTATCGCAATGATATTATAAGTGAGCACCAAGCGATGGAGGTTTAGCTCAGTTGGGAGAGCGTCTGCCTTACAAGCAGAGGGTCGGGGGTTCGAGTCCCTCAACCTCCACCATTTTTATGCCGACTTAGCTCAATTGGTAGAGCAACTGACTTGTAATCAGTAGGTTGAGGGTTCAATTCCTTTAGTCGGCACCATTTTTAAAACCCTTATAAATGGAGGAGTAGCGAAGTGGCTAAACGCGGCAGACTGTAAATCTGTTCCTTCGGGTTCGGCAGTTCGAATCTGTCCTCCTCCACCATTTTATTGGGGTATAGCCAAGCGGTAAGGCACAGGACTTTGACTCCTGCATTCCACTGGTTCGAATCCAGTTACCCCAGCCAAGTTAAAAAACCAGCTGACCCGTTAGCTCAGTTGGCAGAGCATTTGACTTTTAATCAAAGGGTCTGGCGTTCGAATCGCCAACGGGTCACCAAATTGTTAAATACGCGGGTGTAGTTCAATGGTAGAACTTCAGCCTTCCAAGCTGACTACGTGAGTTCGATTCTCATCACCCGCTCCAGTTAAATATACCAAACTGATGCGAATGGGCAAACGCCGCATCAGTTTTTATTTTGATATGTGTTTGGCAAAGAGCTTCGTCATAGGTGCAAACCGCCATCCAGTACTTGAGCACAAGAATCTGCTTGCCACATCGGATTTCAGACGGCATCCCCGCCATCTAATCATGTATTCATTGCGCGTAAACGGATATGCTCACAAAACGGCAAATCCTTTCATGATTACCTCTCTAATGCTGATTTTTACTTTTTTATGTCTAATGCTGATTTTTACTTTTTTATTGACATCCGATCGAGTAACTGATAATATATATGGGCATCAAGCGACGGAGGTTTAGCTCAGTTGGGAGAGCGTCTGCCTTACAAGCAGAGGGTCGGGGGTTCGAGTCCCTCAACCTCCACCATTTTTATGCCGACTTAGCTCAATTGGTAGAGCAACTGACTTGTAATCAGTAGGTTGAGGGTTCAATTCCTTTAGTCGGCACCATCTGACCCGTTAGCTCAGTTGGTAGAGCATTTGACTTTTAATCAAAGGGTCTGGCGTTCGAATCGCCAACGGGTCACCATGTAGACAGACAGCGGAATTTCCGCTTTTTTTATTTATTGTCCCTCCCTTTCTTTTTGATCGCTGCTCATCACGCATAGAGAGCGTTTTTGTTTGATCGGCAGTTCAAACAAAGCCGCAGCGGCGAAACCATCTTCCCTTTCTCCTTCGGTGTTATTTTATTTCTTGGCGGCCGTTTTTCAATTCATCCTCCGACGGTTGCATCTTCCTCATGCGTTGTTCCCGGCAAAAGAAAAACAGTGCGCAATGGCACACTGTTCTTTAGCGAATATCCTGCATCTTACACATGCTCGATGACTTCCACATCCACTTTGTTATTCGCGGCGTCATAATCAAAAGTGATCTTCGCAAAATCGTCGATGTTAGCGCTCAGGACGTCCGTTACCTTTTCAAATACAGACTCCACGTCGTTACTGTCCTGACAGAAGTATTCAATCTTCGTCGTAATATGCTTTTTGGTTTTTACGCTTCCCTTCAATGAAGCAAGCATGTCGTTTTTCTTTCCCATGTTTTCACTCCTCGAGTTCAATCATCGCCAACATTGTACCACTTTTTTATATAATTGCAAAGACCGCCGCACCATTTTCCTCACCGCCTAGGCTCAGCAAGCGCAAATCAACGAAATTTATAGTTTACAAATCTAAATTTTATGGTAAAATGGTTAATGCGTATGCGGGTGTAGTTCAATGGTAGAACTTCAGCCTTCCAAGCTGACTACGTGAGTTCGATTCTCATCACCCGCTCCATAGGGGTATAGTACAATGGTAGTACATCGGTCTCCAAAACCGCGGATGGGAGTTCGATCCTCTCTACCCCTGCCATATAAAATAGGAAACTGATGTGTATATTCAGAAATGCACATCAGTTTTTTACTATTCTTTTAAGCATTCTGCGCTTACTATTCGCAGACCATCCTGCCTCACCGATATCTTTTTAAAACAATTGTCCGTTCCATGCCCATTGTTCCGTTTCAAAACAGCTGATATAAACTCGTTGCCTTTGTACATTCAGTACTTTTGCCAAAATATCTGTCAGTACGGAAACAAAGGAACTATATGAGTTTCCTTTTCCATAGACAAGTACAATTGCCATCACGCAGGGATCACCAATGCCTTGAAACCGCATCGTTTGACGAGAATGTATGTGAGTCATCAGCCATCTTTCATCTTTTCCTTCCAACAAGCAGATACTTTTTGCTAATTCCATTTCCAATACCGCTTCTTCATTTTTATCGAGATTCACATTTGTTTCTATTCTGATATAAGGCATCCCCTGTTCTCCTTTTTTAATATATCGGTTCTATTACACTTCTCAGCATTTGAAATTCATGATATATTCTCTCATATTCCCGTCTATTCTTTTGATCGGGGGTATAGACTTTATCGTATTCCGTTTTCATCGCCTTTTCTGACCTCTTCAAATCTTCCCGCACGAAATTTGCGCCTGCGGCAAGGATGGCTGCTCCACGGCATGCTGCTGCTTCGCTGTTTTTTACCAGTTTAACAGGCAATCCCACGACATCACAAAAGATGCGCATCCATATCTCGCTTTTTGCGCCGCCGCCCAAACAAAGGAGTTCTCGGATCGGTGATTTCATTCGTTTCTCCATAACCTCTGTCATATCGCGCAAAGACATCGCCACACCTTCCATAATCGCCCGCGCAAAATGAAATTTACCATGATTGGGAGTAATGCCAAAATACACACCGCTTGCCCGATCATTTGATATCGGCATACTGGTCCCCTGCAAATAAGGCAACATCCGCAGCCCTTCACATCCCAGCGGTATTTCGGCAATCTGCGCATCTATCAGCGTATATGCATTGGCGCCTGTCTCCATTTCTTTTTCCAGCTCCTCCCGGCAAAAACGATCGCGAAACCAGCGCATACAAATAGCGCCTGTGGAATATCCATTCATCATGTACTGTCCGTGTATAGCAGACGGACTGCATGTAATCGGGGTATTTTGATCGATGATCAATGAATGTATCGGCGCTAACACCATCATTGCTGATCCTAGGGACACAGATACCATTCCCTCCTGTGTATTGCCGGCACCCAAAGCCCCGCACATCTGATCTTGTGCCCCGATATTCACCATTGTCTTTGTACTCAATCCGAATTTCCGCATTGCTTCATCGCTCACATAATCGACATTACTGCCCTGCGGCAAAATTTTTGGCAGACAGCCTTCATCGATCCCTATATAAGCGAGCATCTCTTTCCAATATTGACGTGTACGAATATCCCAGAGCATGGATGTATTTAAAACTGAATCATCACAAACGCAATGTCCTGTCAGCTGATAAATAAAATAGTCCTTCATAAACATTATTTTCCATACTCGCTGAAACCCTTCATGTTCATGACGGCTCAGCCACAACAGCTTTGGAGCAGGATAAAACACATCTATCGTCGGCTGCGCCGTACGCGCATAGATCTCCTGTTTTCCAAAATAACGGATCAGCTCCAGCGTTTCCTCCTTTGCTCTGGTATCCATCCACGTAATAGCATTGCGTATTGGCTTTTTATCATCATCCAAAAATACCATTGTCTCCGCGGAAGAAGAAAACCCGATTGTCGCAATCTCATCTACACTTATTCCCGCGTTTGCAACGACCTGCTGCAACGCACACTGAAAAGCCTTCTCCAGCCTTTCCAATGACACTTCAATGCAGTTCCCTTCGATATAAATCAACTCATATTCTACCGATGCTTCGCCTATCAGCGTCAACGCTTTATCATAAATTGCCGACTTTATTGCAGATGTGCCGAAATCTATCGCTAAACAGTATTTCATAAACCGATCCATCCGATCATTCAATCTGATCCATCACTCGCAGCAATTCAATCAGATTATCCCTGAAAGATCCTTTAGGGACAAATACCTTGTCAAACAGCGCACTACCGACGGTAAATCCATAACAACCAGTTCTCTCCACCTCTTCCAGACGCCTTTTGTTGTTTATACTGCCGGCAATGATCACCTTTCCTCTAATATTTCTTGACAATGCTTCAATCAATCCATGCGGATCGCTTTCATGACGATAGGCCCCGATACAAATACCGTCTGCACCCTTCTCCATATATTCTTTCAACTGATGAATAATATCAGCAATCGGTCCTCTCAACAGCACCGGAATTCCGGAAGACTTTGTTGAACAGCAGTAATAATCAATCGATCCCTTTCGTAAGCATTCCTGAACCGATGGATAATATCTGGCGAAAATGCCGTTAACTTCATTCCTGACAGCAAAATCCGCCAGCCGCAGCACTTCCTCTTCCTCATTTAAAACATCTTCAATAAAAATTTGTTTTCCGGCCGCCGCCATCCTTTTCGCCAATTGCGCCATTTTCACTTCACTTAAACCGATATTTTTAAAACCCCAGCAATCAACCGGCAAATCCTTACAGCTTTCAAATATGTCCGATGCATCCTCCACTGTTTTATCATGATGTGTGAGCATCACAATCAATTTTGCCTTCATTCCGATATCCTCCTTTCTTCAGCATCTTTTTTTGACTCACAAACAAAGATCAACAACCTCTATACACAGATAATCGCAAAGCATCCGCAGTTCTTCACAATAATCACCCGGCTGAACGACATAATGATGATCCATTCCGCGTCGAATGAGTTGATCTACGATTTGTGATGCGTTTTTCCCAAAATTCAGCTTCGCTAAACAACCGCTTCCCGCCTGACGCCATTCCTCCGGCGTTGCTCCTTCAACCGCTGCATGTGTAATCAGCATCCGATAATCCTGCTCATTTCCCACAAGATCAGCAACAGTTACCTTTTCCATCGCTTTCAATGATAATCCGATGTAACAGCCAAGCTCGCCGGAGGGCAGTATAAATACATCCTCGAAAGATTTTGCCAATGAATGTGCACTGCTTCCTTCATGATAGAGATTACATACATCTCCCTGGCAGCTGCATATTTCACCGAGAAAAGACGGTGAACGATCAAACGATCGCAGCATGTATTGCAGCATGGTGTGAGAAATATCTCCTTCCGTGTCTACAACATATCCTTCATCAGCTAACCAGGATGCCGTTAAATTCAGCGTCCCACTGTCAAATGGAACCGTCTGAGCAGCAATCGCATCCAGCTGATAACGGGAAATGATCTGCTTTGTCGCCAAATACATGCGAACCATCTGTTCCATCGCTGCATCGGAAATCTGTATTTGACCGCTTCTTGATAATAAATCTTGTCGTGTCTGAATCACCTCATCCACAGAAAGTGCCTGTGCACAGGCAAATACTTCCCGCATCTCTACATGCAGTATTGTCAACCCGAAATAGCGCGAAAACGAGAGTTCCTCTTTGCTCATATCCTGTGCAGCCGCCACGCGCCATGTTTGCCTTGGACCGACAAGCCCCAGACGCATGTGGCGCATGCGCTCTATCGCTGCCAACACACGAGCAAACTGTATCAGTTTCTTCATCACATCAGGCTGATGATAGGTTCCGCAGACATAGGAACAAGAAATTTCCTGCCATTTCAGCACCGTTGCATAATGATGTACGCAGGCGAGGGAGTATGTTTCATTATAAGGCAGTGCCCACAGCAAAGTTGGAACAGACAGTTCATGCGTAAAGATATACTGCAAGGAATCCATCACCCAATTCACATGAATCAGCACCAATCCACAGATCTTGCCTCTCATCTGCTGACAGATATGAACGGCATCTGAGACATCCGCCGCGATGCGGCTCGCTTCCAGCACTTCAATACCGACACTGCGCATCTGCTGACACGCTTCGCGAAAGAATGGAATTGCACGTTCATTTCCGGAATAATCAGAAGTCACCAATGCGACAACACCTATTTTCTTTTGACTCATCCCTTTCACCTCTTATCCCTCCAATATCTTTGTCATCCCGTCACTGTCCGATGTAAATGCCTGATACAGCGGTCTATCCGCTCTCAGTTGTTTCCAAGGAACATCATCGCAGCACATTACTTGCAAATATACACGTGTGTCCTTCCAGTTTTCATTCATGCAATAAGCGACGTTGCCTTCACTCGCATGAAACAGCCGATACGGCGCGCCGTTTTTTGATTTTACATAAGAATATACCGTCTCTACATCATCCTTAATTAAGTCCGCAAAAACAAACGGTTCCGTTTTGGACAAATTGATCGACAAATGAAAATAATCACCGGGAACGATGATCTGATCCCGTGCCTGAAGATGAATCAGCAGGCATAAAAAAGTGTTCTCTCCGATTTCCTTAAAAAGCTGAAAACATCCTTCTCCGTATAATATTTCAAAAGCTTCCAGCCTGCTCTTTCCTGTTTTCGGATGCTTCCCGTGAATATGTCCAAATGTTTTGTTACATTCTCCCGCAACATGAATGGGCGGAATCACGGTATATTCATAAGTGACATGGTGTTTGTGAAAAAGTGCGGCATCCTGCGGCAGTGCCACTCCTCCGGCGGTAAAATACATTTTCGTTTCATCGCTCAGCGTATACTCTTTCTGTGCATATAACTGTTTCATCTCTGACAGAGAACGTTCGCCTTGATAACCGGGAGGAATCTGCTGATTCCAAAATACCCGCTTGTCCTCTATATCATAGAGAAAAGGATATCCCAATTGTTCATCCAATCGTATCTGTTTCATATGCTCACTCCAAATTGGTATGGTTGCTGTCCATCGTAGACTCTTCGATATGCAGCGTTTCTTTTACTTCAATTGCAACGGCATCACAAACGACAAACAGTGACTGTTCAAATAGATTTCCGTCAGGCTGATAACTCTTTACCTCTTTTGCCGGAATAAAAATCATTTCATCAGCCAACTTTGCTAAAGATGACTCCTTACTCGATGTGAAAAGAGCCACTTCAACGCCAAGCTCCTTGCTTCTCTGAGCAATCGATACCATGGAACTCGTCTCCCCGGAGCTTGAGGCGATTAAAAGCAAATCCCCCGCACGAATAGCCGGCTGCGTCACTTCTCCGACAAAATGAGAAACAAAACCTAAGTGCATCAGACGCATTGCCATCGTTTGCATAATCAAACCGCTCCTGCCTCTCCCGGCGCAGAAAATGCGTTTTGCCTGAATAATTTTTTCAGCAAATACGGACGCCTGCGTATCCTCTACACGCATGAGTGTTCGCAATACTTCTCCCGCTATTTGTTCAGCTATTTTCTCCATATAATGCCTCCCGTATATTCTTTACAGCTCTAAGAGGATCCTCGCTATAGGTGATATAGCTTCCCACAATCACAATCGCAGGCTGAATCCTTCGTAAATATTTACATTTCTGTGGATCGATACCTCCTGCAATCGCACAGCGCTGCGCTCCGATCAATTCTGCAATCTCTCCGACATGCCGGTGAAAGCTGTGTGTCGCCTGTTGATCTGTCGGCGTATGAATGCAAATATAATCTGCGCCCCACGAACACAGCTGTAATGCCCGCTCTTTATAATTTGGTACACTGCACATGTCGACAAGCACTTTTGCATGACGTTCCCTAGCTGCCGCAATCGCTCCCTGTACCGTCTCATCTGCCGCTACTCCCAGTACCGTAAAAATATCCGCGCCAAAATCATTTGCCATGCAGCCAAAGTAATGACCTCCATCCATAATTTTTTGATCACATAATATCGTCTTATCAGGATAACGATCCCGCAGACAACGAACCGCCTCCATGCCATACCGCACCAAAGTGTCCGTCCCACATTCCATGATGTCAACCTCATCCTTAATTGCATCTGCAACCTGCAAGCATTTTGACATGTCATCAAAATCCAAAGCAACCTGTAATTTCATCATCTTTCTCCTCTTCTAATTTGGGAACGAACTATCGTCCGCTCCCATTTACATCATCCTAAAATTCCACAATATACGCCGGCGATTGAAACAACGATCGTCAATGCCAGCACAAGCATAAAATTCATTTTTTTCTTCGTCAGAAGATACCAAAACAGCCAAACTAAACTCAAGCTGGCAAGCCCCGGAAGAATGCTGTCTAAAATAGCTTGGACAGACGTGGTACCTCCTTCCGGACCAAATGCGTAAACAAAATTCACCGCTACATAATTAGGTGTCATCCAACCAAACGCCATCATTGCGACCAAAGCCGCTGCATCCTTAAATTTTCCCAGCATTCCTGATGCCTGTAAATTCGAAATGAATGCCGAACCCTTATCATAACCAAGGTGAGCTCCCACAAAGCGACAGATAAATGCCGGAACATTATAAACAAGCAAAAACATGACAGGGCCTAAGATACTCCCCTGAAAACATAGACTCGTTCCGATTGCCGTACCGATAATGCGCAGTGTACTTAAGAAAATCGCATCAAAAATCCCTGCACACGGACCGATTAAAGCTGCTTTGACAGCACTGATAGTCGATACGTCAAAGCTGGCATCATTTGCGTGTTCTTCTTCCATGGAACATACCAGCGCACAGATAAAGGGCGTAGCCTGCGGTGATGTATTATAGAATTCACCAACATGCCGCTGCAACGCGTCAATATAATTCTCCGGCTGATCCTTATAGATCTTTCGCAGTGCGCCGGCAACCGAATAATAAAACCCCAAATGCTGCTGACGCTCATAGTGCCAGGAAGCTTCCAATGCCAAAGAACGCCATACGATCTTATGTAAATCTTTCCTTGTCAATTTTCTGTCTTTATCAGAAGTCATCATCCGCTACCGCCTCCTCTTTATCAGACGTGTTCCAAGTGACGAACACGATAATCACTGCAATGATCAGCACACTCAATATGGAAGCCTGAAAACTTGCTGCCAAAACAAACCCTAAAAAATAGAACGGGACACTTTTTTTGTTCAAAACCATATTCAGTAAAAGCGCAAATCCAAGTGCCGGTAAAATACCGCCGGCGACTGACAATCCATCTACAATCGGCGTCGGCAAGCCGTTGATCGTTGCTACCACTGCATCTACGCCCAAATAATAACCCAAGAAGCACCACAAGAAGGAATTTAACATTTTGATAGCGGAAATGCCAAAATGAATTGCATTAATCCCTCTCGTATTACCCTTGACTGCCATTTTATCCGCATAAGAACAGATAAGGGTTGCCAACGCATAAATCAAGTTCTTAAATCCCATAGACAGCACCGCGATCGGCATTGATAATGTAAGTGCAGTTTCTGCGGATAATCCGCCATGAATCGCAAATGCTGTCGCCAAGATACCGCCGACTAAATCATCCGGCGGAATGTAGGCTCCCATAGAAATGGAACCCATGTAAAACAGCTCTAAGGTCGCCCCTAAGGTCAACCCGGTCGTCACATCTCCTAAAATAATTCCTACAAGTGTTCCGGTAATGATCGGCCGAAAAGTATATAGACTTCCGATAACAGAGTCAAACTGTCCCCATGCACCGACCAATCCGATTAGAATGGCTTGTACTAACATGTTTCTCCCTCCTTACGTCAGCACTTCTTTCACATCGACCTTGGGATCGCTGGGCACCTGTTGTAAATACACCTCGTTTTTTTTATCCAGCAATCGTCGGATACATGCAATTTCCTGCGGCGTACAATACACTGCACCATTTAGCTTCATCGCTCCCTTTGTCGGCATGATACCTCCCAGATTCAAAGCTGTGATATGACAAGCTTCCATCAATTTAGCAGCATAATCCAAACGATCTGTTAAGATGAATAATTTATATTTGTCTGTTACGCCGCTGTTGATCGCTTTGATCGAATCCGCAATGCTTTTGATGACAAGTTTTACTCCTGTCGGCTTTGCCATTTTCACTGTTGCCAATTTAATCGGATCTTGCAGCAATGCATCGCTGGCCACCAAAATACAATCACATCCCAGTTTAGAGGTCCAATATACACCTGTTTGTCCATGAATCAATCGAAAATCGACTCGAAGCATTTCAATCATTCTATTCACCTCCTTCCTTGTCTTGTTTGAAAGCCTCCGCCTTGTCTCCATTATAAAAAGAGCGACAGATGCAAGATCATCTGTCGCCCAAAACAAACACTTTTCTGAAGAATAGCTTTATTCTTTTACCGTCATCATCACTCTATGAAAAAAACAAAACATTAACGGAAGTTTGCCGACACACTTTCCACCTCCGCATTTACTAATTAAAAAACTGTCTGTAAAGCTTCAACAAATCTCGCAAACCGAGTCAATTCTGCGTATATTCTCTTTCAAGTGTTGAAAATAGGCGTAAGATCTTTTGCGCAGAGAACAAGCGGCTATAATAAAAAAGAAAGGAATCCCTGCATCTTCACGGCGGAGGTCAAAGAACACAATATGAATCAAACACAGGATACGATCTTACAATATTTAGAAAAAGAAACCCTTGCTTTCATTGATGGATTGACACACCATTGCGATACGAATGCAATCAGTGACTTTTTATTTCTGTCTCGCTCATCTACATCTCAATATTTAAATAATATGGTCAACGAAGGCAAGCTGATTAAAATCAAAGAGAGACCGGTCATATTTTTAAACAGAGAAGTATTGGAAACACAGTTTCATATCGCTTTTGAAGAAACTACATTTGAAGATAACGACACTTTTTTTGACCGTTTCAACTCATTGACCAATCAAACACGAAACTTCGCAAAGATGATCGGCTATGATACTTCTTTAAAATATTGCGTGATTCAATGCCAAGCAGCGATGAAATACCCTCCTGCTTCTCTTCCGGTACTGCTCTATGGGGAACCCGGCTGCGGAAAGAAAATGCTCGCTAGATTGATGTACGAATATACCATAGACGAAGGGATTTTAAAAAAGGGGGATCCGTTTTATCTTTATCAATGTAAACCGCATACAAAAGATGAACGTGACTTATTCGGGTATTTAGAAAACGGCAAATTGATCGAGGGACTTTTTCATAAGATAAAGAAAGGCATGCTTTTTTTCAATCATGCCGAATTTCTCAGTGAACAGGCAAAAGAGAAGCTAAGCAGATACATCCGCCGGGACAATCGCAGTTTTGCATACCACGAAAAAGAGATCAGCAGAGAGATCCGTCTTGTTTTCGCTTCCGAACAAAAGCAAAATGAATGGGCACACGACTACTTGTTTCAGCGAATCCCCGTCACTGTATATATCCCTTCTTTGAAAGAACGCTTCCCGGAAGATCGAAAACGCATGATCCATTCCTTCATCCGTGAAGAAGCAAACAACATGAAAGAAGATATCTATATCAGCAGCACTTTGTTGAATACGCTGCTGAACGCAGAGCTTTTGCGGAATGTAGAATCACTGAAATCTATCATAAAAATCTGCTGTGCCAATGCATTACAGTCCTCACAGAGCCATGAGAGGGGAATTACGCTCTTTCAATATCATTTGCCCAGCGAAATTCTCTCCACACAAGCTTATCGGCACTCCTTTTCCGAAGATAATCATTTGATTTCATTGGATCAGTTGAATATTGAAACGGAAATACAGCGAATTTTCTTTTTCTATGATAAAATTCTTCGTTTGTATCAAACCTATTTATTAGAGCACGACGATCGCTTTTTTGCTGACTGCAGCGATTTGATCAACGAGTATTTCGATCACCTTGTTTTTAACAAAAAGTACATCAACGACAGAATCAATTCCATTGAATCCGCATTAGCCTCTCCTTTAGAGCAGCTGGAAAACAAATACAATCTCTCACTTCATACCAATTATGCTTATATATTAGCGAGAATCATCTACTTACAGCTTTATTACGGACCTTCTCTGCACCTTTGGGAACATGAACACAGCGCAGTCAATGAATTCTATGCGCAAATCCAAGAGGAATACGCACAAGAGTCGGGAATTATCAAAGAACTGTCTTCTCTCATCACGCAGACGATAGACGTTACTGTCGATAAAATGAATACGATCTTTTTAATCTTTGATATGCACTTTTTAAATGATGTTCCCCTCCATAAAATGATTACAGGCATTATTTTATCCCACGGCTATTCTACCGCTTCTTCGATTGCAGATGCCAGCAACCGCCTGTTGGGGAAACATATCTATGAAGCGATCGACATGCCTTTAGACATTAGTATCAGCGAAATTGTCGCTAAGCTTTCCCGATATTTTATCAACAATTATGTCGGGGACGAAGTAATATTACTCGTTGATATGGGATCGTTGGAAAACATAGGAACCTTGATGAAATCCGTTCCCAACAGCAGCATCGGGATCATCAATAATATTTCAACAAAAGTAGCGCTGGATATCGGCGAGAAGATCATGCAGGGCAAAGCGATGGAAGACATTTTGATTTCCACATGCAAAGAAACAATACTGAAATATCAAATCATTGCTAAACAACGCCATGAATACGCGATCGTTTTCACCACAGAAACGGGAATGACTGCAACAGATCGGATTATACAATTATTCAAAAGCAGCCTTCCCAGCAAAAAGGAAATCAACATCGTTCCTTATGACTATTATGAATTGTCACAGCATCTTGAGCATGACGACCTATTTAAAAAATATACCGTATTATTTATCAGCGGTACTATGCGAATCGAAATACCGAACATCCCTTTTATAGCGCTTGAAGATATTATCAGCTTTAACAATATCGACATGGTAAATCATCTAATGGAAGAATTTTTCACAAATGCAGAAATTGAACAGTTTAACCAAAGTCTTATGCGCAATTTCTCTATGTACAATGTTTTGAATTACATCACGATTCTAAATCCGGACCGCCTCCTTTCATTTGTAGAAAAAGCAGTCAACCAGCTGGAATCTCAACTAAGCACGAAATTTTCCAATAAAATCCGCATTGGGATGTATATTCACATTAGCTGCCTGATTGAAAGACTGGTCACCAAAACCGCAATCACCGCATACGAGGACATTGAAGGATTCGAGGAAAGACAAGCAGATTTTATCGCACAGGTAAAAGACAGTTTTGCTGAAATCAGCAAACACTATAATGTCAGCATACCCACAACAGAAATCGCCTATCTATATGCCTACATCAACAGCATTGCCTATAAGGAGGGATATGAATGAAAGAAAAGCAGTTTCTCATAGCTTCTCACGGTCATTTAGCCGAAGGACTATATGATTCTCTCACGTTTATCATGGGAGAACAACCTAATGTCAGCACATTTTGCGCCTATGTCGATGACAGTAATGCCGAGGAGCACATCGACCGATTGCTGCAGACATTCTCCGATAAAGACTTGATTATCCTCACTGACTTATACGGCGGCAGCGTAAATAACATGTTTTTGAAATACATTTCCTGCGATCATGTTTACCTTGTTTCCGGCATCAATCTGCCACTGTTAATCGAAATGATCTGTACACAGCATCTGTCAAGCGATCAAATGATTAAAAACGCACTCCTGCATCTGCAAGAGGCCGTGCGGTATTGCAATCAGCTTGTTTTTGATGGTGAAAATGGAGATTTTTAACATAAATTCACGTCAGCTGCTGATTCATACGATAAAATCACCGCTCATCTCTTTGACAAGCGGATAGAAATAAAAGCATGCTGACAGAGTGATTTTGTATCGTAATATAATCCCACTAAAATAGATACACGAAATAAATAAACGTGTATCCACGGAAGCGGGATTTTTCTATGGAGAGAAATCTCAAATGATACTTCATCACTGTAACGTGAATCAGACTTATAGAATCATGAAAATCACGGATGTCAATTTTTCGCTCCAAAGAACAGGAATTTACTGCACAGCAACAAATAAGAAGATCAAACGGCTGAGAATGTGCTCCGCCGCTAGTTTGAAGCATCAAGAACAAACGAGAAACGAATAACGGATATAATAAAATTTAAGGTGCCGCATTCGATGGAAGAAATATTTAAATGTATTTTTAGACCTATATGGTCGTTCAATAGTTGCAGATCACTCAACGATCGAAATGACAATATGCTTGTATTTGATATGTTTAAAAAAGCAGTTAAAAAATAATATCCGGGAGCATGTCCCTTATTTCATACAGAACGGAGATACCAATATACCACTTCAATATTCCAAAGCAAATTGAAAGAACGAGGAATGATACAAGCAATGTTTAAAGGCATCTGTTGTCTGGATAATGAACTGATCAAACGCCTATGGGGAGATTATTAAAACCGAGATGTATAAGATGTATGAAATCCACAATCGAGAGGATCTGATTGAAGCCATTAGTAAACATATTGAATTTTACAATTATCATCGCTATTGGTCGAGGTTCAATTCCAAAATACCTGTAGGAGTAAGGGAAGAAGCTCTCAACGAAGAAATGACCGAACAATATCCAATCGCATTTAATCTTGGAACAGTAACATATAAAGAGTCACTGAAAAGCCAAGCCCAATCAGCATGATACCCACCGGGCATAAGGTTTTAATGATTTAACATGTCCACTTGACAGGGCGCAAATCAGAAATGTCACTAAGATTGATCGGTCTTTTTTCTCATCTGAGATCATAGCTGATTCTCTGATCTACTTTCAACTTCTCATTCGTGATTTATAATCGTCTATCCATCACCCGCCTGTTTGCCTATCCTGTCCTCCCTGCCCTCCATAGAAAAAAAGCACTTTCGATCTCACTCGAAAATGCTTCTCGCTCTTCTAGCCTACTTCTCTGAAAGCGTTTTGTCAATATCGGCAACCTCTTCCTCCAGCTGCGCAATAAATTCTTCCTTCTCATCGATACGATCCTGCATATCATCGATTGCACGCTGTCCCAGCAAGCCGACCATCTCATCTTTCATGCGCTGAATCTGGCGTTTCTGATTCTGAATCAGCTCCAGCTTGCGCGTACGGGCATCCTGCATCCGCTGACGCCACTGCTGATGCCTTTGCTCATTCCATTGCTTCAAACCGTCAAAATATGCGTCCATGATCGAACGGAATTCCTTCCAAATCGCATCTTCATGCTCCTTGCCGCAGGACCCGATCTTCTTCCACTCCACGCCGAGATCCTTCATCAGCTTAGTATTTTCACGTGTGTACGCCTTTGCATCAGCGATCTCCCGCGCCTGTGCTACCAGCTTTTTCTTCGCCTCATAACGCTCGCCCTGCACCTGATGCAGCTCGTCGTAATGTACATTGCGGCGATCATAGAACTTCTGACGGCTGGCGTTAAACTTCTCCCAAAGCGCATCTTCATGCTCACGCCCGGCACTGCCGACCGCTTTCCACTCGTCCATCAAACGGCGGAATTTTTCGCTCGTCCTCTGCCACTCCTGGGAATCCTCCAAAGCGGCCGCCTGTTCGATCAAATGCTCTTTCACCTGACGGGCATTTTCAAATTTCCCTTGCAACTGCTCCCAATATACGTGCTTGCGGTCAAAGAACTGCTGTCTGGCCGCATTGAACTGATCCCACAGCTCGTCATCCGTCTCTTTACCCGCACTTCCGGCAGCTTTCCACTGCTGCATCAGCTCGTTCATCTCGTCGGTTGCCCGATTCCATTCCTCACTGAGCGCCGTCTTCTTCGCCTGCTCGATCAGTTCCTCTTTCAGCTTCTGCGCGTTTTGATAAAATTCCCTGCGCTTGGCATAAAAAGCGTCGATATAACTGTCAAACTCCTGTGCCAGCGTTTCCTCATACGCCGAATCCCAATAGGAAATTCTGCGCCAACGCTTGCGCAGGTCGTTAACCTGACGCATCACCTCGTTGAAGTCTGCGTCCGCCGGGATGTTCTTCGCTTCTTCGATAAGCTCCTCTCGGCGCCGAATATCTTCATCAAAATCGTTTACTTCCAACATATCGTCATTTTCCTGATACATGCGATGTTCCTCCATTCACTATGATTTCCCATGCTTTTACGAATGCTTCGCTAATATAAATTGTATCTCATATTGGCAAAAATATCATTCATAATTTTAAATTTTTTAAAACTCAAACGACAGCCTGCGCATTCCCACTCGGGCATTTCCCGCGTTTTTTCATCATCCCCAAAGCCGCTCATCTCGCTTTATCCACGCTATGCCCCTTCTTCTCGCGCCTGCCGCTGCTTTCTTGTCGTTGTCCTCCTTTGCCTATATTTTTCATTATAGCATAAACTGCTTCATAAATATCATGAAACTGTAAGAGAAATCGATACATTATGCTTCTTTCTGTAACATCCCGGGATGTCATGGAGAAGAAATTCCGTTATAATAGAGTCAAATGATGAATGAGCAAGTATGGAAAGGATGAGAGATCTATGATTCACAACATCGTATTTGACATCGGCAACGTATTGGTTTCCTTTCAGCCAAAAATATATTTTAAAGAAGTTCTTTTGGAGAGCTGTGACGAAATCTGCGACATGGTGTTCGCTTCTGCATGGTGGAGAGACTATGATAACGGCCTGTGTACGCTTCGTGAGGTGAAGCGCCATCTCATCGAAGCACATCCGGATAAGGCCAAGGAAATCCAAACGGTCTGCGACGACTGGTTTGCACTGATGGAGCCGATCACAGCGATGTGGGAATTTCGTCAAGCATGCCGCGCAAAGGGATATGGCATCTACATCATCTCCAATCTGAGTGAAGACAGCTATGTGTATCTGCAAAAGAAATACCGCCTGTTTGATGATATTGAGGGACGTGTGCTCTCTTTTGAGGAGAAGTTTGGCAAACCCGATCCTCGTATGTATCAATTATTATGTGAGCGCTATGCGATCGTTCCTTCCTCCTGCTTGTTTTTAGACGATCGCCTGCCTAACATCATGGCGGCGTCGGCCATGGGAATGTCATGCGTTCACGTGCAGGACATAGCAAGGGCGCTTACGAAAGCGAGGGAGATTCTATGCTGAAACCGCGTCAAACTGTCCGCGGTGTCATTCGCACACTGGATCAAAACGGCAGCGGCGTGATGATGGTGAAGGGCGATCGGGTGATCGTCCCCGGAGCGTTAGCCAAGGAAACGGTGGATGTACAAATCGAGAAAGTGAGCAGAGATGGCTATATCGGCCGTCTGCGCAAGGTTGTGACGCCCAGTTTGGATCGCTGTGCGCCTGCCTGTCCTCATGCGGGACGCTGCGGAGGCTGCCGGCTGATGCACATGCGCTATGAAGCAGGGCTGCGCTGGAAAAAACAGCAGGTTCTCTTTGCGGCAAACAAAGCGGGGCTCTCGTTACATATCCACGACGTTGTAAAAACGAAAGCAGAGGAGAGCCGGAATAAGGTCATCGTCAGCTTTGGCAGAGAGGAAAACGGACGGATTACGGCAGGACTCTATGAGGAGTCCTCGCACCGCATCGTCGCTTATGATCGCTGTCTGCTGCATCCAAAGATATGTGATGACATTATCCAAACCATCCGAAAGCTGGTGGAAGAACTGCGCATCGCTCCCTTTGACATACGGCGGCAGCGCGGTTTTCTGCGCCATGTGCAGCTTCGCTATGGAAAGGTCAGCAAGGAGATTCTCGTTACGCTGGTCGTCAGCGAGGAGCGTTTCCCCGCCCGCAAGCTTTTCATACAGCGGCTGCTGGCGGCGCATCCGCAGATCACCGGCGTTGTAATGAATATCAACCCCCGCGATACCAGTGTCGTTTTGGGAGACGTGGAACGCGTGCTTTATGGCAGTGGCTGGATTAGCGATGAACTGCTGGGATTGCGCTTTCGCATCTCGTCTTCCTCGTTTTATCAGATCAATCATGATCAGTGTGAACGGCTTTATCAAAAAGCATACGAACTGCTGCAGCTGCGGCCTACGGATCGCCTGCTGGATGCTTACTGCGGCATCGGAACCATCTCGCTGTGTGCCGCCAAGCAGGTGAAAGAGGTCGTCGGAGTAGAGTTCAACGCACAGGCAGTCGCAGACGCACGGATGAACGCAAAATACAACCATATTACAAACGCTCGTTATATTCACAAAGATGCCAGCCAATTTCTGCTGGAGGAGGCGAAGCGCGCCAAGCATTATGATGCGGTGCTACTGGACCCGCCAAGAGAAGGCAGTACCAAGGTATTTTTGGACGCATGTGCCAAACTGGGTCCCGAAAAGATCGTCTATATTTCCTGTAATCCGCTGACACAGGTGCGCGATCTTAAAATTCTGCAGGCGCATGGGTATGTCTGCAAGGAGATGTTTTTGTATGATATGTTTGCGATGAGCGCTCATGTCGAGACGGTTGTAATGCTTTCCCACAAAAAACCCGACAGTCATATCAATGTAAAAGTTGAGTTTGGCGAGGGAGAGGGCAAAGTGCCGCTAAAGGCTATTTCTAAAAGAGCAGAAGCCTACAAGCCGAAAGAACGAGTTACCTATAAGATGATAAAGGAGTATATAGAAGTAAAATACGGCTTCAAAGTACATACCGCTTATATTGCGGAGGTAAAGAGAGATTTAGGCTTGCCGATGTATGACGCTCCCAATGCGGTGGAAGAATTGAAACAGCCGAAGAAACATCCGACGGAGGAGAAAGCGGAAGCGATAAAGGATGCTTTGAAGCATTTTGGACTTATTTAGGTTACAGAGTCACCTGATATTCATATATAGGTGACTTTTTATAATACAGACAAAAAAACGTTATTTTCTGTCCCGAAACTATATTATTTTGTCCCAATATGTGATAAAATATAAAAAAGCAATTGGAGGTGCGCTCTTGTGAAAAAACAAAATGTATTAAATTTGATAAAATATCATGTTGAAAGAAATGAGAATGCATTTAGAAATGAGGCAGTAAGTATAGCAAAATATTTTGATGCGATTGGTGATTACCAGTTGGCTGAATATATAATGGGGTTAATAGCAGAATCAAATTTGTATGTTCCGCAGGCTAGTGATTTTGAAAGTCAATTTTTAAAACAGTTAGATATTAGAGAAATACAGCCATTGAATTTGCCGGTAGTAATATCTAATGACATAAAAGGTATTATTAATGCTGTTAACCATAATATTGGAATAAATAAATTTTTGCTTGAAGGAGTGCCTGGTAGTGGAAAAACGGAGGCTGCGAAACATATAGCAAGGTTGCTTGATAGAACATTATATTGTGTTGACTTTGAACATTTAATTGATAGTAAACTGGGTCAAACTAATAAAAATATAGCCAATGTTTTTGCAGAGATAAATATGATTCCATGTCCAAATAAAATTGTTATTTTATTCGATGAAATAGATGTCATTGCTTTGGATAGAGTTAATAGGAATGATGTGAGAGAAATGGGGCGGGTTACCTCAACTATCTTGAGAGAACTTGATAGATTAACTGATTTAAACAAGGAAATAGTAATTATTGCAACAACAAATTTGTATTCCAATTTTGATAAAGCTCTAATTAGACGTTTTGATGCAGTGATTAATTTTAATAGATATAGCAAAGAAGATTTATTGGAAGTCGCTGAGCATTATTTTGTGTCCTTTATTAAAAATTTTAAAAGTATTTCCAAAGATACCAGATTATTCAAGAAAATATTGAAGGTATCGTCTGATTTGCCTTATCCAGGAGAATTGAAGAATATTATAAAAACTTCTTTAGCATTCAGCGATGCAAATATAGAATATGATTATTTGAGGAGACTTTATAATTATTTGATAGGTGATTTAGAAGAAACTGATATAGAACAACTTCATACACAAGGCTTTACGGTTAGAGAAATAGAAAAGCTTAAAGGAGAGTCTAAAAGTACTGTATCTAGAAAATTGAGTAAGGAGGGAGAAACTAATGAATAATGTACTGGAATTAAAGGGAAAGCGGTTTGTTCAGGCTTCAAAAACTGGTGGCGGTGGAGGAGCGTCCATGAACAGCAAAAAAGTAGTAACAAGAGAACAGTTGCTTAGATTGGTAGACAGAATAGCTCTAATTAAAGAATTTTGGAATCGAGAAAGAAGATTTTTTGAGGGGATATTGATTAGTGTTCACTATAATAAAATAGTTGCAAAGAGTAATCGAATTGCAGGACTGTTTAAAGGAAAAAATTCTAATTATGCTATTGTGGGTGCTAAATTTAATAAAGAAAAAACGAAACATATTATCACGTATTTTCTTGATGCTGAAGATTTAGATGATAGTGTGGAATTGCTTTTAAAAACAAGTGACGTAGTTGAAGCCAGATTTCCAAATGGAATAGATAAAGTTGCCTTTGATGATAAAAACACTATAAATAGAATACCGTTTCACCAATTTTCCATAACTAAATCTACTTTTAAGCAAGTAATTGCGGATGTTTCATATATTGAAGATTTTGAGGTGGAAATGGCGACACGCCAATTAAAACAAAGTATCGTTACATTATATAATACTCATACAGATACAGAAAAGTTATTTAAAAACATTGGAATTGACATTTTAAAAAGCAGAATACTGGATAATCAGACAGTATTTTTAGATGAAAATCAATTGCAAATTTTATTTGAAAAAGCGCCATATCTTGTTTCTATGGCAACGGAGGATTTATTAGAATTATCGCCAGAAGATTTTATTCAGGAATATCAACAAGGGACTCTGTATATGCCTTCTCCAACTATTGAGCCAACTATTGGAGTAATTGACACTTTATTTGATAAGCGTGTCTATTTTGGTGAATGGGTAGAATATCATGATATGGTTGATGATAATCTTCCTAAAAAACCAGATGATTATCGCCACGGTACAGCGGTGGATTCTATTATTGTAGATGGTGCGAGATTAAACCCTTGGCTTGATGATGGATGTGGTAGATTTAGGGTACGTCATTTTGGTGTTGCGATAGGTTCAAAATTTTCTTCTTTTACTATTACGAAACAGATAAAAGAGATTATTGCAAATAATAAAGACATAAAGGTTTGGAATATTTCGCTTGGAAGTAATCAAGAAGTTAATGACAATTTTATTTCCGCAGAGGCAGCTATATTAGATAAAATTCAATATGAAAATGATGTTATTTTTGTTGTTGCAGGGACAAATAAGCCTAGTACCGATATTGAGAAAATAGGTTCGCCTGCTGATTCAATAAACAGCATGGTAGTGAATGCAGTGACCCAAAATGGTTTGTCAACTAAGTATGCAAGAAGAGGATTGGCATTATCCTTTTTTGCAAAACCAGATGTTAGTTATTATGGTGGGAGTGAAGAAAAATATATTAAGGTCTGTGAACCATTAGGAGAAGCAAATGTTGCAGGTACTTCATTTGCGGCTCCTTGGATTGCCCGCAAATTGTCTTACTTGATTGACATTTTAGGGTTGAATAGAGAAGTTGCAAAAGCGATGCTTATTGATGCTGCAAGAGACTGGAATGAAAAGCCGACACCAGAAGAGGTTGCTTTATATGGACATGGCATAGTACCTATTAAAATAGACGATATAGTTCATACAAGAGAAGATGAGATTAAATTTCTGGTATATGATGTAAGTGAAAAATGGAATACTTATAATTATCATTTCCCTATACCGATTAAAGACGACAAATATCCCTATATTGCAAGAGCAACAATGTGTTATTTTCCGATGTGTGATAGAACACAAGGTGTTGATTATACGAATACAGAACTTAATTTGCATTTCGGCAGAATTAATAATAAGGGAAAGATAGAGGATATTAAGGGGGATAAGCAGAATCAGGATGCACTATTAGATGATGAAAGATATTTTCTTTTGGAGGGTGAAGCGAGAGAAAGATTTAGAAAATGGGATAATGTAAAATATGTTGCAGAAAGACCAAAAAACAGAATGACACCTAAAAAATCTTATAACAATAAAAATTGGGGAATGGAAATAAAAACAAATAATCGGTTAGACCCTAAGGATGGAATGGGAATTCGTTTTGGTGTCGTAGTTACATTAAAAGAAATCAATGGTGTTAATAGGATTGATGAATTTATTAAGAATTGTACTTTAAATGGTTGGTTAGTTAATAGGATTGATGTTCAAACAAGAGTTGATATTGTTAAAAAAGTCAATGAGGATATTGAGTTTGAGTAAAATTTAGTTGATATTTTATGACGACAGGAAATGCAAATTAGACGGTGTTTTGTGGGAAAAAAAGATGCATGGGAAATTTTCGTATTGCAAAAATATTTCCCATATTTCTGTAATTTTGTGGGGATAT
This sequence comes from Merdibacter sp. Marseille-QA0792, assembly GCA_965119685.1. Taxonomy (GTDB): domain Bacteria; phylum Bacillota_I; class Bacilli_A; order Erysipelotrichales; family Erysipelotrichaceae; genus Merdibacter. The sequence continues at coordinate 2,211,834 of OZ221971.1, forward strand.
GTTTTAAATTGGTACTCACGTCGAGACCGTTGTATTGATGTCACGGACTGAAAAATAAGGAACCGAAAAGTGTAGGAAACAAGGGATTTCCGGGAGTTTGGACTGTTTGGACAACGGTTCTAGCTCCTGGATTTTTTATGCCTGCTTGCACTGTGGAAACATATCGAGGGACAAAATAGGCGGAGGGTTGAGTATACAGGATTGATATGGGGTAGGTTGAGAATACAAGATTGTTAAATGAGGGGTGAGTAGATAGAATGGTTGTAAAATGGCTAGTTATCATGTACAATATAAACATGAATGTTAATTAGCCTTTGTAACAGTCTGTCAGAGTAGATTACCTATTTGTAGAGGAGATGAGGTATGGACAATTATAAAAAAGTTCATTTCATACCACCCATACCACAGAAAAGGGACAAGCGCATCGGAATTTATTGTCGTGTCAGTACAAATAGTTCGGAGCAGTTACAAAGTTTGGAAGCACAAGTATCACATTTGACAAAAATAACGGCGGCTACACCACAATGGCTTCTTGTAGATGTTTATATGGATATTTCTACTAGTAAAACAGGTTCTTCACGCAAGGAATTTAACCGTATGTTGGATGATTGTATATCTCATAAATTAGATATTATTTTTACGAAGAGCATTAGTCGTTTTGGAAGAGATACTGTTGAAATTATAGAAGTATTGAGCAAATTAAAGAATGCTGGTGTTCGTGTAATATTTGAGCAGGAAGAACTTGATACGGCAAACACAGATAGTGACTTAATGATTTCAATTATTGAGTCTTTTGCACAAGCAGAAAATGAGTCTCGTAGCGAAAATATAAAATGGGGCATTAAGCAGGGAGCTGCTTCAGGAACTTCGAAATTATATGATAGAAAGTGTTATGGGTATAAACATGATGAAGAAACAGCAGAAAATGTAAAAATGATATTTGACTTGTATTTGAGAGGACAAAGTGTATTGGGTATTATCAAAAAACTTGAGAAACGGAAAACTCCCTCTCCTACAGGGAAGGAGAAATGGTGTAAGAGAACAATAGATGTCATGTTGAGTAATGAGAAGTACACAGGGGATGTCCGGCTATTGAAAACTGGTAAAAGCGAAGTACATTATTTGGCAACGGATAATAATCCGGCGATAATATCAAAAGAAGTTTTTGAGGCAGTGCAGATTGAGAAGGGGAGGAGAAGTAATGTAATAAGAAATGATAATGATATACAGAGAAAAAGTAAGAAATATAGTTCGAAACTATAAATCTTACAAAGGAGGATTAATATGAAAGCAGGAGCAAGCCTAGAAAGCTACATTCAATATGTGTATTCAAGGTTATTAAATTTAAATGACTATGACGAGGTTATTGTGTCAAAAAACGTTACTATTCTAGGAAAAAGTGGCGCTACAAATGAGTTTGATATTTTTTATCAATTTACGCATTTGAATATAGAGTGTAAGGTGGCGATAGAATGCAAAGATTGGAAAAATCCAGTTTCAATTGCGCAAGTTAGGGATTTTGCAAGTAAAATAGAGGATGTAGGAATGGGGCAATTTTTAGGAGTAATGGTTTCTAAAAATGGATATCAAGAAGGAGCTGAAACTTATGCAAAATCAAAAGGAATTACGCTGCTAACAGAAAAGCAACTTCCAAGCATACCACAGTTAGTAGCGGGAGTAATACAAAAAGCTTTTCTTCCAAATAGAAATACAAAAGGACAACCATTTTGGACATTAATGGAAGTGAATAATGGAGAAGCAACAGGAACATATTATGCATATAAAACACCTGAATTAACGGTTCCGTTGTTTTATTCCAAAACAATAGCCAACAAAATGCTCTGTAACCTACCAGATGCTGAACGATTTGAAGTAAGAGGGATATCCCAATACCAATTAAAAGGATTTATTGCTCAAATGAAGCAATTTGATGTTTCTGCAGCCATTTACTGTTTGCCGCATTGGGTTAAAGACACCAGTGAAGTACCATTGATTTCAATTAGTGCAGAGCAATTGGAAAAAGAATATGTTTATTAAGGTATTTATTCGATTTAAAAATTTCAGAAACCTTGATAAATAGCCTAATTAAAAATGGCAGTTAACAGGTTATAATTGATGAAAAAGTAGAAAAATCAATGAAATTTTAGAGTCGATAAAGTGTGTGGAATAGCCTAACTATCACATGTCGAGACGGTAGTTTTGATGTCAAAAGTGAACCCTAACAAGTAAAAAGCATATTGATTTATAAGGCTTATTCAGGGCCTATCGTTAAACGGTAGGTTTATTTCTGGATAAGCCTTTATTTTTTTCATAATAAAAACATTAGCGGGAATTGGTCCACTTGATAAGGTTGACACTACACTTTTGACAACAGTGAAAATGAACCCATTGAACCCTAGTCGCACACGCGATTTCTCAAGAAATGATAATTTGGTATTAGAATACCAAAATATATTTACAATGAATAAAGTTGGTGATATACTATCGTTAGAAAGTACGAGAGTCTAACTTTTTAAGGAGGTATATTGCATGAAGAGGGACAAAGACAGAATTGATAGAATATATTCCTTTTTTAACGCTATCAGAGGGACTAATACACCAAGCGAATATGAGAGTACATTAGTGGTGCTGAAAAAAGTAATAGATATACACGAGCAAGCTATCGACGAGCTTAGCGATGATGATTTATACAACATCATGAGACAGGTTGCGGCAGATTTTGAAGTAATCAATCCCTTCCCTGATAAAAACAAGTTTCTTGATGTTTACAGAACACTCAGAGGTTTTGAGACTGTTACTTGGGCCGACATCATTGAATATGGCGACAGACGCACTAAGTTCAGAGTCCCGGAAGCACTGGTTGATGAAATGGAGAAGAACTTTATTGATGGCTTCCAGGAAGTTCTTATTCCGGAAGCGGAAAAGTTTTCGCCTTGCTTGGAACGATTAGTCGAAGCGCACAGTGATTCGCATTTTACGCTGACATCTATGGATCCTTTTTATTATAAGGTCCTTACAGAAATATTCAGCGACAATAATATGGTCGATGTTAAGCAAACAAGCATTTATGAGTATGAGTTTTCGTCAGAGAAATTTGATTTAATTCTTGCGGTACCGGTATTTGGTGTCAGAGATAAAGCGGATGAAAATAGAAACTTTATCTGTAGAGAATATGACTTGATTGCCGCAGAAAACCTGGCACTGCATTTAAGAAGTGAAGGTATATTATCTATCGTCCTCCCTGCCAGAATCACATTTAGCGGCGGTGATGTCAAAGAACTTCGTCATTTCATTCAGTCAATGTACTGCTTGAAAGAAATCGCAGATTTGCCGGCGGGAATTTTTGAAAATATCGGTGTTAAGACGTATCTGCTAACAATCACAACGGGCCGAACTGATGAAGTGGTTATTAAGAAATATGTCACAGACACAGAAAACCCAAGAAAAGATGGTATGAATAAACTTATCGTCCAGGATGACACTTTTGTTTTGGAAGATGAACTGTACGATATGGGAGACTGGAATATCGACAGAATTTTCGAGTCTCAGGATGAAGACTGGATTAAGTTCCAGGAATCAAATGTGAAAAAACAGGAGCTTGGAATCGTAGCTTCTATCTTCAGAGGTAAGGCAGTTACAAAAAAAGATGCTCATGGAAATATCGGCGTAGTAAACATTTCGAATATCGGTGATTATGAAGTCGACTATTCTTCCCTGGACCACTTAGAAGAGGAAGAAAGGAAAGTTACCAACTATCTGCTTCAGGACGGAGATTTGCTGATTCCGGCAAGAGGTACAGCAATTCGAGTGGCAATCTTCAAAGAGCAGCCTTATCCTTGCATTGCATCATCAAATGTAATTGTGATAAGGTCTACGGACGAAAGTTTGTCCACCACATTTTTGAAACTGTTCTTCGATAGTCCTCTTGGCAGAAAAATGCTGGTAACCAGACAGCAAGGTACCACAGTAATGAACATCAGCTATAAGGAATTGAACCATATAGAAATTCCGCTTCCTTCTATAGAGGAACAGAAATCTATAGCTGAAGAATACGAAAAAGAATTAGAAGCTTACAAGAAGGCAATCCAAGCTGCAGAAAACAGATGGTCGTCTACTTTGGCAAGGCTTCAAGGAAGGATATAAGGTGATTAAATGTTAGGAGCTATTATCGGGGATATTGTAGGATCCCGTTTTGAATGGAACAACAATAGAAGCAAGGCGTTTGATTTCCTTACCTATAAGTGTTTTCCTACAGATGACAGTATCATGAGCCTAGCGATTGCACAGGCAATTCTGGTAAGTAAGCCAGACTACAGTGATTTGTCGAAAAATGCGGTTGAGTGTATGCAGAGTGTTGGAAGGAACTATCCGAATTGCGGATATGGCGGTGGTTTTTATCGCTGGATGTTCTCCGACAATCCTCAACCATATAACAGCTACGGAAATGGTGCCGCCATGAGAGTCAGCGCAGCAGGTTTTGCAGCAGAAAGCTTAGAAGAAGCAAAGAAGATTTCTAAGCTGGTTACTGAAGTGACTCACAATCATCCGGAAGGAATAAAAGGTGCAGAAGCTACAGCGGTCGCTATCTACATGGCTAAAACCGGTAGCAGCATGTTGGAAATCAGAGATTACATTGACAAGCATTACTATCCTATGGATTTTACTCTCGATGAAATCAGGGATACATACGAGTTCAATGAAACCTGTCAGGATACAGTTCCTCAGGCGCTACAAGCATTCTTTGAATCAACCGGATTTGAGGACGCAATAAGAAATGCAATCTCTATCGGCGGAGACAGTGATACATTGGCAGCTATTTGTGGTGGTATTGCAGAAGCGTACTATGGAATACCTACTGACATTAGAAAACATGCACTCACCTTCTTAGACCAGAAGTTGATGCAGTTATTAATTTTATTTGAGAATAAATATCCGCCAGTTATGGAAAAGAAGCGTGATGATGTGAGTGTAAGCATCAAACGTTCAGCGGATAAGAAAGTGAAGACAGGAGGTCGTGGTTCTATGATCCAATCGGCTACAGAAGTGGCAGATCAGGAATTGAAGGATTCCTTTCCTGAAAATGAAGAGACTACAAGTAAAAAGTTATTTGCTCACTTATATGAAGCTTGCAACATTTTGAGAGGACCTATCAATCAGGATGAGTTTAAGGATTACGTCACACCAATCTTGTTCTTTAAGAGAATCAGTGACGTATACGATGAAGAAACACAGGATGCATTGGAAGCTTCCGGCGGCGATGAGGAATTTGCAGCTTTTGATGAAAATCACAGTTTCGTTATTCCGGAGGGTTGCCATTGGAGTGATCTGAGAAATGCAAGTAAGGACATTGGTAAGATAATCGTTAAGGCTATGAATGGTATTGAGCGTGCTAACCCGGAAACGCTGAGTGGTGTATTCTCCAGCTTTGATGATGTTACATGGACCGACAAAACAAAGTTAACTGACGAAAGACTAAAAGACCTTATCGAGCACATGTCCAGTTTGAAGGTTGGCAATAAGAACTACAGTGCAGATGTTATGGGCGATGCTTATGAGTATCTCATCAAGAAGTTTGCAGACCTTTCAAAGAAGAATGCAGGTGAGTACTACACACCTAGAACCATTGTTAAGCTGATGGTTATGCTGATGGATCCTAAGCCTGGCGACACAGTATACGATCCAGCCTGTGGTACGGGAGGTATGCTTATTGAAGCTATCCGACACATCGATAACAAGCAGACAACTTACGGTAAGATTTATGGTCAGGAAAATAATCTGTCTACATCTGCAATCGCAAGAATGAACCTGTTCCTTCATGGCGCAAATGATTTCAAGATTGCACAGGGTGATACTCTTAGAAGTCCTAAGTTTGTGGAACATGGTCAAATTCAGAGATTTAACTGCGTCTTAGCAAATCCACCTTTCGGTCAGGAAAAATGGGGTGCCGATAGCTTTGAGTCAGATAAGTATGGTCGTAACATGTGGGGCTGTCCTTCTGATTCAAATGCTGACTATGCGTGGTTACAGCACATGGTTAAATCTATGAAGCCAATGAATGGTAAGGTTGCTGTAGTTCTTCCACAGGGCGTTCTCTTTCACAGCGGTAAAGAAGGTGAAATTCGTGAACAGCTTATTAAGAGTGACATGATTGAAGCGGTGATTGCTCTTGCTGGTGGTGTATTCTATGGAACTGGTGTATCCGCGTGTATCATCTTCCTTAACAATCATAAGCGACCTGAGCACAAAGGTAAGATTTGTTTGATTGACGCTTCGAATATTTACACCCCACAGCGTGCACAAAAAGTAATGGAAGAAAAAGATATACAGGAAGTATTTAAACTCTACCAGGATTATACTGATATGGTTGAGAAGTGTAAGATAGTAACTATCAATGAGGTTGATGAAGCGGGCTACACTTTGGCTGCAAATACTTATATTGAAAAGAAAAAACAAAAAGTTAAGGCGCCTGAAGTTGTGAAAGCTGAGTATTATGAAGCAATTGAAGAAGTTCGAAATGCGGAAAATAAAATGAGACAATTGCTTGTCAAAGGAGGCTATATAAATGAGTAAGAAAATTACAATAGATGAACTTGAGAAATACCTCTGGGGATCTGCTGTTCTGCTTCGTACCCATGTGGACGCTGGCGCTTATAAACAGTACATTTTCCCTCTCCTGTTCTTTAAACGTCTGAGTGACGTATATGATGAAGAGTGTGAAAAGGTTAGAAAGGAATACGGAGAAGAGGCCCTAGATTGGGAAGAAAACCATCAGTTTATGATTCCGGATGGAGCACATTGGTACGATGTGCGTAATGTATCAAAGGACATTGGTAAAGCATTAAAAGATGCCTTTCATTCTATCGAGGTGGCTAACCCAGAAAAACTTACAGGAATTTTTGGCGATGCCTCTTGGACAAATAAAAATCGTTTGCCCGATAGATTGCTGAAAGATTTGATGGAGCATTTCAGCTCTAAAACCCTTTCTATTGAGAATTGCCCAGCGGATGAACTTGGTCAGGGATATGAATACCTCATCAAACAGTTTGCTGATGACAGCGGCCATACTGCACAGGAGTTCTATACTAACCGTACTGTTGTAAACTTGATGACAGAAATGTTGAAACCACAGCCTGGCGAATCTATCTATGAAATAATCTTACCGAGTTTGATACAAAGGACAGGAATAATTAAAAAGTGCGCCTTTGCGGTGTAAAAACAGTCGTTGCGGTGTAGAATCCGAAGCGGCTGTTTTTTATTGTAGCAGAGCGTATATACCATGCCGAACTATTGACAAATATATTGTCAAAGGCTATAATTTATACAAGAGGAGGGCGCACCTATGGATGAAATCATTCGTATGCAAGAATATTTACTTTTAATACGACGCACTGTTGGATGGACTGCCGAGGAGTTTGGTGAAAAAATCGGCGTCACCAGACAGACTATTAATAACATCGAAAGTGGTCGCAATAAGCTGACCAAAACACAATATATCGCCATGAGAAGTGTCCTCGATGCAGAAATGATTCAAAAGCCAGATGACACAGAAATGCTGAAAGTTCTTCTGGATGTCCTTGTGGATCACCCGGAGAACTACAGTGAAGACCACAGAAATGAACTCTTGGCCAAAGCAAACATGATGGCTCCTTCCATCCTAGCAGGCACTTCCACTCGTGCGGATGTGTCTAAGGAATGGATGAAAGTAGCCGGTGCTGTGGTTGGTGCCGGAGTTCTTATGGGACCTCTCGGAATCGGTGCAGGCATTGCTGCTGTGAATGTGTGGCTTGCTAAATCAATCGCCGACGGAAAAAAGAAGTCGAAAAAGGGCAAGGAGTAATCTTATGGGCGGATATGTGAAAAAGAAAAAAGACATGGTTTTTCAGAGTGTGGACTCTCTCCAGCAGATCGTAAATGTTGTAAATGAGGCCGCCGCTGCTGTGAACGACTCGAAACGAACAATCAAAGAAAGTGCAATCCCCGAAGTCCTTGCAGGTGCCCTTGGTGCTGGAATTGGCGGTGTAGGTTCCTTTGCTGCCCTCTATGGCCTGGGCGTTGTTGGTTTGTCCGCTGCCGGAATAACATCTGGACTGGCGGCTGCTGGTGCCGTGGTCGGCGGTGGTATGGTAGCTGGCATATTTGTTTTGGCCGCCCCTATCGCAGCGTTAGCAGCAGGAGGTGTTGGCGTTGCAGCACACCTCAAAAATAAACAGTTGCGACAGGAGAAGGAGCGTCTCTATAAAGAAGTTCTCGCTCGTCATGAAGCGATTATCAAGGCACTAAAAGATGAAGCAGACGCCACGCAGGAACGTCTGGATTATTTGCAGAGTTTGAATATACTGCTCCAGCAAGCCGTGAAGGATTTGGGCCACGACTTGGGGGTGGCTTAAAGGAGGGCTTCTATGGGAAAGCAAATCAAACTCCCCAATATTGACTTTGTCAAGGTTGGTAACACCCTTGTTGAGTCAGGCAAGACCGCAGGCGCATTTGTCAAAAACCATGCGACTGAATTTCTCGCAGGGGCTCTTGCTGGTGTAACCATTGATAACATTCGTATTCGTATGGGTCGTAAAAAGGACAAAAAAGCCTTTGAGGAAAATGCTCACAAACAACAGCAAGTTATCAGAAAACATGAAGCTGAAATCAATGTGCTGAAAGACAAGGCAGAACAGGGACAGGAAGCTCTACAAAAGGTTGACCAGTTGGAGCAAATCGTAAATAACCTAACGGAGGGAGGTGCTTCTGAATGAGCAAGTACAAGTATAGCGAAACCGAAAGGCAGATAAATTCTGTACTCAAGCACCACGATGAAGACCTCAAATCGATTCACTTTCCGTCTTTGTCTGAAGCGGATGCCACTGTAGCCAAAGCGGATGCCCTGCTTCGTAGGCTTGGATATCAGCCGGATGCGATCAAGGGCTTAGTGCCTGTACAACCCAGAAAAACAATGGTTATCCCTACTTGGGAGCAATGCTGCGCCGAAGCAGAAACACACGTAGGAACGGACTGCGAATTGGAGTCCCTTTTCACTGAGGAGGAACTCCGCAGTAACGAGCTTGCTATTAAACAACTCAACGAAGAATTTAATGCTGTACATCGGCTTGATGCCTTTGACATCAGCATCGCCGCTCTTGCCGGGTTGGTTGGTGCTGCAGTGGATATTCTTCTTGTCGGCATTCCGCAGAAAACCCCGGATGGGCTGAAAGGTGGTCCCCTTTCCAACTACGTTCGAGACTACTTCGATAAAAAATTCCCAGAAGAAGAAATGCAGAAACTTGCCAATTCAAAAGTCAGCAAGGTTCCTTATGATGCCCAGGATAATCGCCACACAACAATCCGTGTGGAAGGACTTTCTGCTTACTACCACAGACTGCTTCAATTGGGGCATGATCCTCTCCTCGGTTTCGTATTCGGTGTAGCGGATATTTTGACCGGCAGAATGACTACCATCGACAAAGCCGGAAATATCGTATCTCAGGTGATGGAGAATTATGCCGACCGCAAAGAATCAGATATCTTCGCAGCACTGGCAAAACAGGTCATTCATTTCAAATCGGACGTAACCACTTCTATGGGACTCCCTGTACCGCTGATGAGTCTCTTTAACCTTCTTCAATTTGGCAGCATCGGTGAAGAGGAACAAACCATAGCAGAAATCGTTCAAGGTATGTACTATGAGGGTTATGATTTCATCCACTTCTGCTCCATGTCCATTCCCGCAATGCTTGTAGAGGTTATTGTCCGTTTGGGTTATTCTATTAAGCGCATAAAGGAAGGACACGAAATAAAGGATGCTATTCCGTTTTCCTTAAACCGAGAGAAGCACCCTAAACTGGCAACAATGCTCTTCATTGCTCATGCCGGTGCTACGGCAGCAAATGCCGGAAAGGTATATTTTACGCACAACCCTGTTGCAATCAATTATCCTCAATGGATAGCCTTTGCTAAATACACCTATAGCCAACTCAAATGGGCACTGCTCGAAAGACCTGCCCTACGAGAAGCCTATGTGCGTGGTAAAATCAATGAAGAACTGGATGATGTCCTCTCGGAAGCCGAAGCAACCTTTGACCGATTCGCAAGAGATTACATCGTAGTATTCAACTGAAGAGGATGCTTATGGAAAAAGGATACTCCTCACCACCGCAATTGGTAGTGAGGAGTATCCTTTTTCCCCTTACGCTCGGATTTCCTGCCCATTCTTAAAGGTAAAAAGCACATCGTCCTTGCTGTAGACTGTTACATGATCCACCAGACCGCACCAGAGGACAGGGTCAAATTTTCCCATCAGGTCAGCTTGCGCCAGCGTGCCCAGAAAGGATTCAATCGCCGCCCGTCTGGATTTCTTATCAGCAATGGCTGTTTCGATTTCCTCAAGCCGTGCTTTTGCAATGTCGAAGCGGGCGGTAAGACTGTCATAGCGTTTCTGGTATTCCCTCTGGTCGAGCGCCACATGAGCGTTTTCGTAGATGCATTTCTGGATGAGGTCTGAGGCGACCATGAGTTCTTCCTGCAATTTTTCGGTTTCAGCTTCCAGTGCGGAGGTGTCGAAGGCAATGTCCAGCGAAGCCCGTAGAGGCGAGATAATTGCGGTCTTTTTGCCAATCAGCTTGTTCGCCGCTGAAATAAACATCGCTTTGATCTCATCCTCCGTCAAGTGCGGCGTGGAGCATTTTTCCTCGCCGTCATACTTGTGATTACACTGCCAGATTACTCTGCGATACTTACTGTTGGAATGCCAGACCTTGGAACCGTACCACTCTCCGCATTGTCCGCAGCGTATCTTGCCGGAGAAAAGGTGGACACCGCTGTGCGGGCCCCGACCTTGCTTTCTGCGCTTCAGTTCCTGCTGAACCAGTTCAAACACCTCCGGCTGAATGATGGCCTCGTGATTTCCCTCCACATAGTACTGCGGGATTTCGCCCTCGTTGACCTTTTTCTTCTTGGTGAGGAAATCCACCGTATAGCTCTTTTGCAGGAGCGCATCGCCCTTGTACTTCTCGTTGGTGAGAATGCTACGAACTGCTCCTGCGTTCCATTTGTCTTTGCCGCCCGGCGACTTGATGCCGTCGGCGGTCAGCCTGGCGGCAATGCCGTGCGGCGTCATGCCTTGCAGGAACATACTGTAGATGCGGTGGATGATGACCGCCTCGTCCTTATTCAAGACGAGATTGCCATCGGGACCCCGGTCGTAGCCAAGAAATCGCTTGAAGGGTACGGTGACCTTGCCGTCTGCGAACCGCTTTCTCTGTCCCCAGGTGCAGTTCTCGGAAATGCTGCGGCTTTCTTCCTGCGCCAGCGAGGACATAATGGTGATAAGCAGTTCTCCCTTGCTGTCCAGCGTCCAGATGTTTTCCTTTTCAAAATAGATCTCCACGCCCTTTTCCTTTAGCTGGCGCACCGTGGTCAGGCTGTCTACCGTATTGCGGGCAAAGCGGCTGACCGATTTGGTAACGATAAGGTCTATCTTACCCGCCAGCGCATCCGCTACCATGCGTTTGAAGCCCTCGCGGTGCTTGGTATTCGTACCGGTTATACCTTCGTCCGTATATACGGAAACAAACTCCCAATCGTCCCGACTCTTGATATAGTTGGTATAATAGTCCACCTGGGCGCTGTAGCTGGTAAGCTGCTCCTCGCTGTCCGTGGAGACACGGGCATAGGCGGCGGTGCGGCGCTTTTTCCTTTCATTGATCGGCGTTGCCGTGAACCGGCTTATCGTCGCCGGTATAGTCGTTACTTTCGCCACATTTTTCCCTCCATTTCTGTATCATTACTTCCCGCATATGCTGCTTGCGCTGCTCCGTATGCTTGGGCATTTTTCGCTTATTTTCCCATGCCGCTTCAAAGGTATGCCCGTCAAAGAAGCGGATGGAAAGTTGAAACGGAGCAACGATATGAATGCAGGCAATCTGCTCACGGAAAGCCGTTTCGTCAAATGATTCCAGCCCCATAGCGTCAGCGCAGAGGTTTTTAAGGACTTCCTCCTTGATGCTGGGGCTATTGCATTTTCCGCCTGACGCGCACCGCCATACGGAATCAAAGCTGCCGTCTTTGTGCCGTGAACGTTGCCTGCGGTAGTTCTCGCCGCAGCTGTCGCAGCGAATGCGGCTAGTGAAGCAGGAACTGTTGGGACCGAGCTGATGCTCCTGCACATACCGTCCTTTGGCGGCTCTGCGCTCATCCGTCCAGCAGTTTTTCCGCATGGTGGATTCCCAGCGGTGCGGTACAATGTGGCCGTCCTTAAAATAGAAAATCATCTCATTCGGAGCAGGAATCTCAATGCGGTCGATTTGCTCCGAAAAGATGATCTCATCAAACGTATCCAGTCCCAAAACCGCAGCACAGGCTTCTTTGAGCATCTGCTCCGGGATATCTTTATTTTGGCAATGGGTGTTTCCGGTTTTTCTTCGAGTTCCACAGATCCAGATAGTATAATTGGCATTTGGGTCTTTGCGCCCCTTACGGTTAGACCTCTGATAGCTCTTTCCGCACCGACCGCACTTGATTTTGCTGGTAAAGCAGGAGGTATTGATGCTCCAGTTTGCCAAAGCCCCAAGCTCCCGGCGGCGCGCTTTCTCGGTCTGCACCGCCTGGTAGACCTCCATCGGGATGATGGCTTCGTGGGTGTTCTCCACGAAATACTGCGGCAGCTCCCCACGGTTAATTTTGCTTTTCTTGCTGATGGGGTCCATCACATATTCCTTCTGGAACAGAAGGTTGCCCGTATAAGTGATGTTGCCGAGAATTTGCCGGATGGAGGTGTTGCCGAAATGCTGGCCCTTATAGGATTTCACACCCATCTCGGCAAGCTGCTTCTCTGTGGTTTCCGCTGATAAACCATTCATGTAATTGTCGTAGATGAGCCGAACGATCTTTGCCTCCTCCTCATGGACAACCAGATGATCGCCCTCCCAGCGGTATCCGTAGATTTGAAAGCGACCATTGGGAATACCTTTTTCAAATCGTTTCCGGGTACCCCATTTGACATTGTCCGACAGGCTGCGTATCTCCTCCTGGGCAAAGGATGCTAAGAGGGTCAGCATCAACTCACCGTCCTCGGTGAGGGAGTCGATGCGCTCCTTTTCAAATTGCACGGAAACGCCCAGTTCCTTGAGCCTGCGCACTGTATTCAACAGGTCAACGGTGTTGCGTGCGAAACGGGAAATACTCTTTGTCAGAATAATGTCGATTTTTCCGGCTTCGCAGTCGGCAATCATCCGATTGAACTCTTCGCGGGCTTCGGCTTTGGTGCCGGTTATTCCGTTGTCGGCATATACGCCCACATATTCCCAGGCGGGGTTGCTCTGTATCAAACTGCTGTAAAAGCTGACCTGTGCCGAAAGGGAGTGCTGCAGCCGCTCGGACTCCATTGAGACTCTTGCGTAGGCAGCGACCCTTTTGCGGCGCGGCATCTGCGGTGTTTTTGCTTCGATTTTATTTACAATCCGCATGAAATCACTCCTTTCCGACACTATATATCACTCTGAAAGCCAATTATATCAAGTCGTTTTCCGATAATAATGTACCCAAAGACGGCGAGAACTCAGCCCGCAGATTTGTATCAATTACGGCATATTCCTCCTCGCTCAGAAGCCCCTTTTCCCTGAGATTCTTTGCGATGGAGAGGGCGGCAAGGTAGCTCATTTCAGAGCGGAATTTATCCTCACTCATGCCCGTCACCGCCTTTGTAGCGGTCTGCAATATAGCAGGCGTGAGAGCAGTATTTTCTTTTTGTATTGCCGTAGGCGGTGAAGGGCTTTCCGCAGTGAACGCAAGTAAAGTGGTATACGGCCTTGCGGTTAACCTTTTCAGGATGTGCATTCCACCAAGCGGTACGGCAGTTATCGGAGCAGAACTTGACGCGCTTTCTGCCGGGAGTCTGCGTAAGCAGAGCGCCGCACTGCGGGCAGAATCCGGCGTCCAGTTCAATGCGGCTGTTATCTGCGGCCTTCGTGCCGGTCAGCCCCACCTTACGGCAGAATGCTACAACGGTATCTTTCTTCAGTCCTATCGCCTTTGCAATGGTTGCATATCCATAGCCCTGGGAGCGTAGGGCAGTTATCTGTTCTTTTTGCTGATGGGTCATTTTGGTTCCTCCATTCCGAGGGTTACCCTCAATGACCCATCTGGACAGAAGAGCGAATTTTGGCCGAAAAAAATATGCCCACCGAGCGGTTATGGCTCGATGGGCATTCAGCAGTTTGGTTATTTAATTTTAGATGTGTAGTCAAGCGAAATCCATCCCGCGCCGGATTTCAGCCGACCCCAGCCAGCCGTGGAACCCTGCCCGGATTTGACCTCCATGATGGTAAATACGCCTTTTCCTGTAAACTTACCGGTCTTGGCATAGTCCGTTCCCGGCCCTTTGCGGATATTCAGGTCAGAAATGCTGACCTGGACAAGAAACGGCACATCTTCGGACGGCGCAGAAGCAGCCCCGCCCGGCGAGTAGATATTGACCCCGTTATCGTCAAACACGCTGTAACCTGGGTTGCTGTCGGCACACCTCTTGGCGTTGGATAGGATCTTGTATGCGCCTTTCTGTGTCTTACTGTTCGCCCATGTCTTGCGGACACGGTAATAGCCTTCTGTCAGCTTTTCGGGATGCTCCGTCTCTGTGTTCCCGGATATCCCGCCGCCAAGCTGTGTCGTAACCTTTTCCGCAAGATCGCCCATCCGGGCATACATCCAGTTTCCTGGACAGGACTTGTTTGCAAACCAGCGGTGGACGGTCAGCACCATCTCGTCCGACTTCGGCTCATAAGAGAGCGTCTTATCCTTCTCTCCCAGCCACAGGAGCTTTTTCTTGCCGTTTCGCTTGCAGATATCCGCGCAGAGCGTGATCAGCTTTTGGTAGACTACATCCTTAAAGGCATACGGCTCAGTCGTATCGGACGCGCACTCAATGGTGACGGCCCTCTGGTCGTTTGCATTGGAAGAAGAACACCAGGAGCGGTTCTTTTCCTCCACATACATTCCGATTCTGCCATCCTCGCCGATACCGTAGTTGCAGCTTGCCTGTTTGGAAACCGGCAGGAAAATGTTCCCCAGTGTTTCCACTGAGCATTGTCCTACCACACAGTGGGGCGTGATGCGGTCGATAGAGTGCGTCCGCTGCCCGGAGTGGTTCGGGCTGAGCTTTGTGTAAGATACCAGTGAACTGTTCGTATAAGCCATAGTTATTTTCCCTCGCTTTCTGTATTTTCCGCCCGGTCATGGAGCTGCGCCAGGATGTCCTTCATCTTTTCCGGCACGGGAAGCCCCAGGTGCGCCGCGTTCTCCAGCAGGCTCACGCCCTCATTGGAGAGATAAAAGAAGATGACCGCCGTGCGAAGCACCGAGCCGGTGCCTATGACCTGTACATCCACGATGTTGGCGATTCCCACCAGCAGAAAGATCAGTACCTTCCGGCAGATTCCCTTAAAGCCCACCTCGCTGGACAGCTTCTTGTCCGAAACTGCGCACATCACGCCTGTGATGTAATCCACCGCCACGAACACCACCAGGGCGATGAGCAACCCGTCGCAGCCGCCCAGAAAGTAGCCCAGCCATCCGCCGATTGCCGCAAAGATCACCTGCGCCGTGTTCCAAAGTTCCTTCATGTTGATACCTCCGTTTCTTAATTTTTGAGTATGAAAAAAAAGCGGCCGCCCCGCAGGGCAGTCGCCAGTTCCCATGATTTATTCTATTTGTTTCGGCATGACCTCCCACAGCCGCATATCCTCCTGTCCTAAAGACCAAATTGCAATGCCGCGCAGGCCCCACCGGTAAGCAGCCTCGTTGGCCCAATATACCAGCGAATCCACGTCCTGATAATACAGAATGGAAAAACCATCTGCATCGCCCAAGAACAGCCGGGCAGTCCAGACGTTTATATCCCGTGGGATCACCTTGGCTGTGTAATCATTCCCGCAGGAAATTTCCAGCAGGTGGGAGTGAAAGAAATCATAGTCGAGGGAAATATCCTCGCTGCGGGTGGAGCCCTCATCCACGTCGCTGTTCACTGAGAAAATCTGAAATTCCTCGTCCCACGTCACGCCAGAGCGGGCGATCCTCCCGAAGCTGGTGCGCACCCCGTCCGGATACACCACGTCAAAACACTCATAGGGTTCATAAGCCCAGGCATCACCGGCCCGCAGCAGGTCGCAAACGATCTCATTGTCCGCCTGTATCCCCGCATAGCCGGAGGTGGCGCTCACCGTTGCGGTAAACCGCAGGGTGTAGCTGGAACCGGAATACACCCGGACCTTGTTCCCACGCTTTCGCATCTCAATGGTATAGACGGTCGGATCGCTGTGGAGCTGCGCATCCGGGGTCTTGGAAAAGCTGGTGGAGTAGCTCTCCAAAAGCGTGGAGCCTTGGTATAGCTCCACCCGCTGAGTATCGTAGTTTAAGCAGCAGAACAGGTTTCCAAGGAATACCCCGGCCCGTCCGCCGCCATTCTGTGGAAAACCCACCCGCGCCCGGATATGCAGGTCGGAGAATCCATCATATTTCCATGCCAGCTTGCCGGAGCCTTCCAGCAAGGAATATGGCCGGTTCTCGGTGGTGTAGCTTTCCCTCCACACCGACCATTCCCCGGAGAGCGTCGTCCAGTAGCTGTCCGGCAGAGGGGTATCATCCCGGAAGTCCTCATACCATACCAGCGCCGAATCCGGTTTTCGCCGGAGCATTTCACAGGTGAGCTTAAAGCCCTTGTCTGGTGTGGCTGGCTGGCCGTTCACGTCCAGAAACTGCCGGGGTGAGAGGGTAAACGCCGCCTCACCGGCGGAAGGTTCCTCAGAAAAGCTGCTGCATACCCGGAAACCGTAAAACTGTACACCGGGAACGCCGCCGCTGATCGTAAGCGTATGGCTGCCTGCGGAGAGGCTCCTGCCGGAAGCAAAGGAAAGCCAGCAGGTGCGCCGCCAGTATGGCCACCACAGGCGGCTCTCCGAAAAGGTCTTTGAGCTTCCGTCCACAGCCACATTCAGCGCGTTTTTATCCCAAAAAGGAAAAGCAAGCCGTACCGCTATGTCATAGGTGCCAGCCTGCTCAATCGTAAAATGAAAGGTTGCTGTCGCGCCCTCACCGAGAACCGTCATGTAATCGGACACAGTGGCAAGCCCGGTGTAGGAATCCGGTGTGCCGCCGCCACGGTCAATGTAGATTGTGCCGAAGGAGGTCTTTTGCTCCTTCCCGTAACAGGTCAGATACCGCCTGCGGTTATAGACTTCCTGCTGCAGGGGCGAAGTTACCGAGGAAGCATCCCATCCTTCCATGTAGTCATATACCTGCGGAAGCGCCCACGGCACCATATCTACATCGTCCCAATAGGCAATAATGGGGATCATGGGCTGAGGCGGCGCATCCCCGGTGAAGTTGTAACCGCCGGTCATCCAGAGCTTGGCGGCATAGTAGGTGTTGGAAATCCCCCGGTAGGTTTCGCCCAGGTTCTCCGGGGTGTCGTATATCTGCCAGTTCCAGCCGTATCCCGGCAGGCCCATGAAAATCTTCCCCGGCGACATGGCCGTGACCGCGTAATCATAGATTCCCTCCAACCAGCTCCGGGGAGATACCGGGCCGGGGGCGCTGCCTGCCCACGCCATGCCATAAGACATAATAGAAGCCGTGTCGCAGTACGGGTTGAGGTCGGCATAGACGCACCAGTTTTCACCGCCGACACTGCCCTGAACGCCGGTCATGCCGGGCAGGCAGATATTGACGAGTTTGGAGGAATCATAGGCTTTGACCGTCTGGTAAATAGCCTGAAATAAGGAGTTTGCCGCTTCCCGGTTCTCATATCCGCCGCCGCGCTCCAAATCAATGTCCACTCCAGCACACCACGGGTATTTTTCCATGATGCGCACCAGCTCGGTTAAAAACTTATCTTTTGCTCCGTTTGTGTTATTGCGCAGAGCCGTGAAAATACTGGCTGTCCCGTGGTTCATCACGGTCAGCATCCAGCGAATGTGCGGCCACTTGTTGATGTAGGTCATCATGGAGGAAATGCTTGTGCCAGTTTCCGAGAGCGTTCCGGTGGCATCCACCTCAAAAGTAAAAATCCCCACCGTATCCAGCCGGTCGCCATAGTCCCGCAAAGCCTCGTACATCCGAGCGTTCTGCATGAACGACCAGACCATGCACCGCCTTCCTTTTAGATAGTCCCGGTTCAAAACCGATCACCGCCTTCCTGCATTTCCTGAAATTCAAACAACAGCCGGGCGGATTTATGCTCCTCTACTGTCACCGGATGCTTGCTGTCCCCGGCAGCCGTGTATTGAAAGAAGCCGCGCTTTTCCGTGGGGCTTCCGTTGAGCAGGCATTTCCGGGAAGAAGCCAGAAGGGCCAGCTCATCCCCGGCACTTACCGCAGCAGGGAAAGCTGCCTTGTGTGCGCCCGCGCCCAAAGCCACGGAAATGCTGCCAGCCGCCATGTCCTGTACCGGGTAGAGATAGCAGTCCAGCCCCGCCGTATCGGAGCCGAGGTTGAACAGCACCACCGTTTCCGCCGAGCGCACCACGCCGTTATAAAACCGGGGCGGGACAATGGCCCCGTTCTCCCGGTATTTTTGCAGCAGGGTTTCCGTATGGATCACATAACCGGTCAGCCGGTCGCCTTCCTGTACCATCAGGTCGGTGAAGTAAATCCGGCCTGTACAATCAGAAATCATCGGCTTCACGGTGATGCTTACCACCCGCTGATCCTGTTTTGTCAAAATTGTTTCTGAAAATCGAGTAAATTCCGCCATGCCAGCCTCCTTACCCGTCCAGCGTCCACTGGATTTCGCTGGGATGGCCCACCCAGCCGGTAGCAATGGAGCCACCCTGCACCATAATGTCGGTAAAATACACCTTGCCGGTGCAATCCGTAATACAAAGCCGGATGGTGATGGAACGCAGCCGCCCGTACCCCTTGGGGGACAGGTCGGTGGCAGTTTGCGAAAAAAAAGCCATAGGCCGCTCCCTTCTATATTAAAAGAGGTCGATGAACCGCGTCTCCGTGGAACCGTCCTCATATTCAAAGGTTACTTCGATGCCAACCTGCCCGCTGGGGCCTTTCTGCAAATCCTCCGAGGCGATCTGCGCTGAAAAGGTATAACTCCGGCGGCTGGCCGGGTAGACCGTCTGTGTCAGGCTTTTTGTCATACCCAAAACACCCTCTGCCTTGAAGGAAGCCGTACCGGAAACGCCGTTTTCCGCATCCACCTCAAAGCCGGAGTTCGTCCAGTAATTCATGCCGCTGTCAGCGCGGGAATTGCGCAGATGGTTGAAAGGAACCATGTCCTTTACTTCCTGCCGGTCAATCACATCGGTGGATGCCAGCACATCGGCGGCCTTATCCCATTGTGCGGAGGAATCGCCCAATTCCCGAAGGGTAGTGGAAAGTTCCAGCACAGTTTTCCACGGCTCCTGCAAATTGTACTGGCGGCGCACCACGCGGGTTTTTACCGACAGGTTGAGGTCTTTATCATCCACCGTTACAATGTCGCCCAGCGCCCACGCCTCATGCTCATACCCGGTAAGGGCCGACAAATCCATTGCGGAGAGAACATAGGAAACGCGGGGCTGCGCATATTCCGCCAACCGCATCTGCGTGTATTCCAGCATCTGATAGGGATTGGTGAAGTTCGAGCAGTCCAGCGTGGAAATGCGTACTTCGGTGGTATAGGAGAAATCTTCCACATAGTCCTTGCCGCCATTGATCGAGGCGAACGTCATTCCATCCTTGCCATAGGCATAGAGCCTTGTTACCAAGCTTCGGGTATCCACCACCCGCTCAATACTTTTGAGATTTTTGCGATATGCAAACAGAGCGCCGCTGTCATTCCCGCCAAAGGTAAGAAGATGGACGAGCCGGTTCGGGCAATCAAAAATCAGGTCGCCGCCGTGGATATTCTGCGTGGCCCGCAGGATGGAAAGGGCGTTTTTCTCCGTACACTGCCATGTGCGCAGAGTGGTGACGTTGACCGTTCCCACCGACCAGCCGGTGCCTTCCAGCGCGTACCGCATCGGCGCGTCCGCTGTATCCGCGTTAAAGTCCACCGTTTCTTTTTCCTCAGAAAAGGACAGGTCATAAAAAGCAGCTTCGGCATAGACCTGCGTCACAATCCGCCCATCGGCGTCCTTCGTATCGGTGAGGGTTCGTATGCGGTAAATGTCATTGACGATCTGCACCTGCTTTTCATTGTCCAGCATGGCCCGCTTGGGATCATGGAAAGGCAGATAAAATTCCATCGTATCGGCCCCGTTGACTTCGCTGGTGACAACAATATCAAAGGCATTTTCCAGAACCGCTTCCCACGCGCCGTTTGCATCCAGCACTACCGGGCGCGCAAAGCCCAGCTTTTCATAGGGGGCCTTCGGTATATCGTGGAGCTGGATTTCCAACAGCTTCGGAGTTCGACTGGTATCCTCAGTGGCAAGCGTCACACGGAAGCGGATATACTGCCGGTTCGGAGATTGCAGCTCGCCGCTGGTGCCGATAGTCTGCCAGGCAGACCATTCCTCCAAATCGTCCGAAGTGGAGGTTTCCACTTGTTCAATGGCAGTCACGCCCGCTGTATATTCGCTGGTTGCAGCCACGCGTCCCGTACCGGAAAGGGAGCAGGCTGCCGCCTTTGTAATAAGCTGCCCGCTGGATGGATAGGCTCCGTCCGAGCTTCTAAGGGTAACGCTCCCCGGCTCGGTGAGCGCATCCACATCACCGGACATATCTCCGCCGTTGGCAAACAGAGTGGCCTTAAAATATTCCGCCAGATCTTCGGCAGTCAAAGAGGAATCCGTATCCAGAAACCAATCATCAAAGCCGCCTGCGTAATAATAGGTGTCAGCGTGCATCCCCATGATAAGGTCGGCGGTACAGGAACGGTTCAGTTCACCCTCAATCGTCAGCTCGTTTGAAATCCAGACTGTACCGGTGCTGCGATCGCCTACCACATAGCAGGCTTTGTATGCGTCCGGCTCGATCACAGCGGCGAGGAAATACCAGCCGTTGTTTACCAGAGAAAACGGGGGCGTTACCGACTCGTCCAAAATCAGGGAGCCGGAGGAATTATAGAGCATTAGGCGGGGCCGCCCGGAATACAGCGAAAGATACAGGATCGGCTGGCCCGGCCCCTGCCTTGTGTTAAAAATAGGGCAAAAGGTATTACCTACCGAGTAAATGGTGGGGTTCATCCAGCCGCCCACCACGATGCGCTGTCCCAGCTCGGAGAAGATGGAACCATCGTTTACTGCACACAAATAGGTCTTCTCCGAGGTAGGATTGTTGATGTTAAAGCGGAAAAAATGTCCACGCAAACCTTCCAGCAGATTGGCTGTGGTGCCGCTCCAGTTGACAATATTGAAATCCCGGCCATTGCCGGAAGAATCCATCAGCCGGTCATTGCTGTCCGGTTCGGACTCGTTAAAGCGCCAGAGGCCGGAGCCTGCCCATGCAGATGGAAATTCCCCGGTAAAGTCCTCCTGCGCAGTCAAAGTAGTTTTTACTGCCATCGCTTACCTCCATCGGCTCTTGGCTTGTATGTGAAGTTCGGTAAAAACGGCGCTGCCCTCAACCGCGATTTCCACTTCATTCACACCCCGGCGCAGCACTGGGAAATTCAATTCCTCCAAACAGGGCAGGCCGTTTCGCAGGGTATTGCCCGCGCTGTCCGTCACTTTGGCTGTGACCATGCCGGTGTCGATTACCAGCACTTCCCCCGCAGCCAGCGGGCCAACCACTCGCAGGTTTTCTCCATTGGTCGTCAGTACAACCGCACCGGAGGAAATTGTCCCCTGCAGGGAATACACCGGCTCGGAGTCTGTGTTTCCGATTTCACGCTCCACCTCATGCTCCCCCGCTTGGGAGAGGGTAAAGGTTTCATCATCCAGCGCGTATCCGTAAGGGTCAGGGCAAAGAAAACGGAGGGTAAAGGAACCGGCCGACCGCAGGAGCCGTTCACAGTCTACCGTATCGGAAAGCCGGGCCATAAAATACCGGTCCGGCACATCGTCCAGTACAAGCTGTTTTGTCCCCACCGTAGGGTCTAACCATGCCGCCGCCCGATCTAAAACTGCCACCAAACCGGCAAAGGTTTTCTGCGGATAGACATTGCAGGAAACATCGATGTACCGCTCGCCGCTGTCTGCCCCAAAGTCCGCAAGGCCCGCTTTGCCGGGGACAGTTTCCGTATTGCTCCGAAGAGCAGGAACCATCTGCCAGCCGGTAAGACGGGCCTTGATATTCATGGACTGAGAAGAAATTCCGTTGTATTGAAAGCCCATAAATCCCACCTCCTCTTAGGCTGTAATGATGCGGCCCTGTGCGCGGGAGCCGACCTGCATGAGATTGTAAAGTTCCTGGGAAATCCTGCGGATGTCATCCTCGCTGCGGACAATCATCTGCTGGATGGTAATGAGGGTTCCAAAGGACGCGCCCCCGCTGTTCATGCCGCCGGACGCAGAGCGGATCGTCCCGCCGGCGTCAAAGGCAAAATTCGAGGGAACAGCGGACTGCATATCCGCTGCCAGCCCGTTCATCACGCTCAGAATACCGTTGTTCAAATCCTCTGCGGCGCTGACCGCTTCGCCGGCGCTGTCCTCGATGCCGCCGGCAAGACCCCTGCCCAGCATTTCGCCCACCCAGGCCATTTCCCTGGATGGAGAGTTGATGCCAAAGAAGCTGCAGATCCCGTCCCAGATGCCGGAAATCCAGCCGGATACTTTGTCCCAGATCCAACCGGCAAGGCTCTGGATACCCTGCCACAGCCCCTGCACGATGTTCTTGCCGATATTGACAATCTGCCCCATTGAGGAAGTAAAGGCGTTTACAATTCCCGCAATGATCTGCGGCACTGCTTTTACGATTTCCACGATGATGGTGGGCAGGTTTTGAATCAGCGACACGAATAGCTGGACGCCTGCCTGGATGATCTGGGGGATGCTGTTCAGGATAGCGTTTACCAGCGAGGAAATAATCTGCGGGATTGCCCCCACAATAGTGGTAATGATGGTCGGCAGGTTCTGGATCAGAGAGATCAGCAGGTTCACGCCCGCGTCAATGATCTGGGGGATACTGCCGAGGATGGCAGTCACCAGCCCGTCAATAATCTGTGGAATTGCCGCCACGATGGCCGTAATGATCTCCGGCAGCGCGGAGACCAGCGAGGTCAATAGCTGTATCCCGGCATTGATGATCTGCGGGATCGCCCCCACGATAAACTCCACAATCGCCGTAATAATAGCGGGCAGGGCCGCAATCAGGACCGGGATGGCATTCAAAAGCCCCTGGGCCAGCCCCGTGATGAGCTGCAATGCCGCGTCCAGAATCATCGGCAGGTTTTCGATTAAGGTCTGCACGATCTGGGTAACCACCAGGACAATCTGTGGGACCAGGGTGGGAACCGCCGCCGCAATGCCCTGGGCCAGCGTGACGATGATCTGCGCCGCACCCTCCATCACAGCCGGAAGGCTCTGGATGATACCGGAGAGCAGCGAGGTCAGCATCTGCATCCCGGTATCCACAAACTGTGGCAGCATGGAAACCGCCGTGTTTACCAGCCCGGTAATGGCTCCGGCAAAGGCTTCATCCGCCCCGTCCACGCCGTTTACCATGTCGGTAAAGGCGGAGATGACTTCTGAGATTGCCGGGAGAAACTCCGCCCGGAGACTGTTCTTCACATTGGAGATGGTCTCCCCAAGCCCCGCCAGCGTCTCGTCAAGCTGCGCCTGTCCTTCCCGTGACGCCACCAGCGCCTCGTTGTTGCGGTAGAACGCGCCGCTTGCCTCGTCATAGGCCCCGGAGAGGGTCTCCATGATGAGACGATTCCGTTCACTTTCACTGGAACAAGCCGCCAGCTTTTCATTGAAGGCATCCTCGCTGATACCCACCCAGTTTAAGGCGTCCGCCAGGGAACCGGTGACCTGCCCGACCTTGGCGGTCTCATTGGCGGACTCGATCATGCCCTCGATGGGGAGTGCATCGCCGAAGGTACCGTAAACGCCGGCCGCGATATTCGTCCACTTGGTAATGTCCTGCTCGTTTTCCGCGAGCTGCGCCAAAAGCTGGGATGCTTCGGTGGCGGTATCCGTATCGCCCAGGATTTTATAAAATTCTGTATAGGATTTCTGCGCTGCGTCCCCGCTGTATCCCGCCGCTTCAAAGGCGGTGGTGAGCTTGCCCTGGGCCACCCGGTATTCCTCGGTAGCTTCGTCCAGGTTCCAGATGGCGCTGCCAAGCTCCTGGATTCCGCTCAATGCCGCCTGGATGCCGGAAGAGATGAGGTTGCCCATCGCCACCGTAGCGACCGAAAGGCCGGAGCCCAATTTATCCGCCCCGTTGGATGCGTCCTCCAGGGAATCGCCGAAATCCTCCGCCACATCCCCGGCATCCTTCATCCGCTCCCGGTTTTCCCGCAGTTCCCCGGAAAGCTGGGAAATACGCCCTTCCAGCTCCTTTGCCTCGCTGGAGCCTTTTCCATACTCCAGCACGGCGTTGGAATAGGCGCGTTTCATCCCGGCAAGTTCATCCTCCTGCCGGGAAATCTCCTGGGAGAGCCGCTCTGTAGCGTCCGCCGCCTCCGTTTCCTGCTGGGAAAGGGATTCCATCGCCCGCTCGTTGGCGGAAAGCTCCCGCTCCATGCCGTTTAAGGCGGCTTCCGCATTGTTAAGCTGGATCTGCCAGTTCTGCGTCCGGCGGTCATTTTCCCCAAAGGACTCGGAAGCGTTCTGGAGGGCAGCCCGCAGCGTTTCAATTTTCTGGCGCTGGGCGTCGATTTCTTTGTTCAGAACGGTATTCCTTGCGGAAAGCGCCTGGATGGATTTATCGTTGGCGTCAAACTGAGAGGAAACCAGCTTCATCTCGGAACCCAGCACCTTGAAGGACTGGTTGATCTCTGAAAGAGCCTTTTTAAATTCCTTCTCGCCCTCAATGCCGATTTTCAGGCCAAAATTATCCGCCACAAGCCGCACCCCCTCTCCTTAAATTCCGTATGGGATCACATCGTCAATGGTCAGTTCCTGCTTTGGCTTTGCAAGCCCCAAGAACTGCCGGTGACACGCCCACAAATCCATCAGCAGGCCAAACGGCATGAGCCACACCTCGTCCATGCGCAGGGAGAGGTGCGCCATGCCGTAATACAAAAGCCGGGTAAACAATTCCTCATCGCTTACCCGGCCGCCGTGTTTTTTCCCTCCGGCTCACTTTCAATATTGCGTTTCGTCCCCCGGTACATAGCCTCCATAATGGCGTCCTTATAGTCCGTCAGTTCCATTGGGGAGGTGAGAAGTTCCACCTCCTCGGCGGTCAATTCCGGCTTTTTGTCCTCCGGGTGTTTCAGGTTGTGAACGAGGATGGGCTGATTGCACAGAAGGGTAATCAGCCACACGATCTCGTCCAGCGCCATCTCAAAGTTCTCCGCCTTCATCAGCTTCTCGCCCAGGTTCTCCAATCCGCCGTAGCGTCCGGCAATGGCCTTGGTCGCCCTGGTGGTCAGGAGCATTTCGTATTTCTGCCCACCGATATTGACAGTAGCTGTTCTTTCATCCATACCTCAAACCTCCTTATCCTTCGCCGCCTGCGCCCGCTGTCTGATCCGCATAGGACGGCTCATAGACCTCATCGTACCAGCCCGTGATAACCGTGGAAGACACACCGGAGTCATCCTCGGACACCTCCGCTTTCCAGGGGTGCTTGCCCTGGCCGTCCACCTTGTTGCGGCGGGTCACCGTTCCCTCAATGGACGGGGTGGAAAACTCGATGCTCTCGCCCTTGGTGGTCAGGTTGGTGGCAGGGATGCCGAAAATCACCCGGTACAGCCAGAAATAGCGGTACTTGCCGTTGGCTTTCTTTGCCCGGAAACCGATGGCAACCGGAGCGCCGCCGTCCTCCGACGCAGAGATCAGGACGCCGTTTTCATCGATCACCGCCCCGGTTAGGTCCTCTGCGACAGATTTGCCGATGTCGTCCACACCCAGCGTCAGCGTCCCGCTCTGGAACTCCTTCACGACCTCCGCCGCGCCATCGTCCGCGTACAGCGTAGCTTCCGCCAGTTCTACGGAAAGCTCGGCGGTCATGGCCTTTGCCAAAGCCACAGGGGTGGCATAGGTCTCGTCGCCGTTTTCACCCTCGGTAATCTTCGAGTAGAAAAGTTTATCAAGGCCAATGGTAGCCATAGTTTATTCCTCCAATCCATACAGTTTTGCCACATCAATGGCATAGTGGTGGTAGCCGGTATCATCCTCATGGCCGATGTACCGCCTGTCTGTAATCACAAAATCAGCGGCAAGAAGCGCCTTTGAAAGCTGCTCCTTCCGCTTCAGATAGTTGCCTTTGGTAAACAGGGAGAGCCGTGCCTCCTGGGTTTCAAACTCTGGGAGGTTATCCGCATGGAGTTCATAGGTGTCCGCCAAAGGCGTGACCACCACATATTCCTCCGGCGGCTCATCGGAGAACACGCCCGTCTCCACAGGCAGGCCGCAGCCGGTAACCGCAGCCTTGATTTCCGATAAAAGGATCAAATCTTCTCCACCTCCTCATCCAGCTTCGCCTTCATGGCGTTGATACAGGCATTCCTGGAAGAGGACCGGGCCGGTTTTAAGAATGGCTTGGCAGGCTGGCCGCTTTTGCCGTATTCCAGGATGGTGGCGATTTTGGCGTTGCTGTCGCCATCGGAACGAGGCTCGGAAAAACCCACCTTCACATTGAAATCACCGTTCTTATCCTGCAGGGCAGGTGAAGTGCCAAGGGAGCGCAGAAGTTCCCCGGTGCTTCTGGACTCATACTTCGTCCCGCTGCCGATGACCGCCTGCAAATTGGAGCGCACCTTGTCCTCCACAACCTCCGCGCCTGCCTCCAGCACCTTCGGGAGAATCTCATCCGTCTTGTCCGCCAGCCTGGACACCTTCATCAGAAAGTCGTCCGGCATTTTCATCTGAACCTTAGCCACCGGGTTTCACCTCCTGTGCCATAATCTCCAGATACATCCCCCGGCCTTTGACGTCTTCCACCGAAGTGATCTCAAAGGTATGCCCATCGCAGAGGATGCGCATATCCGTTGTGACTGCTACGCCGGGGATTACCCGGAACCGGAACAGGTCGGTGGCGGTAGAAAAGGACGCCATATTGGCCCATTTTTCACTGCCATGTCGGCCTTCCCGGTAAGCCCGGACCTCCGCCACGGTCACATCCGTTTCTGTCTTGAATCCCTCATCATCCTGCGTGAACTGTTTCTCCACAAGCGAAATGAAGGTGTTCATCTTTCCAAAGCCCATGTCACACCTTCCATTCCCGGTCGAGCCGAAGCAGAAGGTTGGCCGTGTTCCAGACCTGCTGGCCGGCCTGTACATTGTCCGCGAAAAAGCCGCCCGTGGAACCGTCCCTGGACTCGTAGAAGTGGGATGCCAGCATGATCACCGCCTGTTCGGTGGTAGCAGGCATGGGATTTTCAGCATAAGTCCCTTCCGGGACGTGCTGGTAGCTTTCCGCATAGGAAACAGCGGCGGTGATGTAGCCCTGCAAAAGCGCATCATCCGCCGAATGCTCCAGAATCAGGTTTGCCTTGACTTTTTCCAGCAGAGTGTCCATCACCGCCGCCCCCTTTCCGTTATGTCGATGCTTTCTGTGCCAGCACCTTGATGGCCTCCGGCAGGATCATCTTGCCGTCCACGCGCTGGGAAGCGAGGAAGCCCACCTGGCCGTTTGCCGCATACAGTTCGTTCAGGCGCTTGAAGGAGCGCCCCTGGCGGTCTGCGATCCAGTAGTAGCTGAAATCACCGAAGGCGATGGTCTTCGCACTGGCGGCGATGGCGGGCATATAGGCCGAGGTGCGCACAGGACGGCCCAGGATGGTATCCGGTGTTCCGGCAGTCAGGGAAGGCTGCCACAGGTACTGGCCGCTGCCATCTTTCAGTTTACGGACTGCCTTGATGGTGGAATCGTTCAGTACCCACACAGCATTGCGGCGGTAAGGCGATTTCAGGGAGTAGAACAGGTCGATCAGTTCATCGGCGGTAATCGCGGTGGCAGACGCAGCAGTAATGCCGGTCTCCGCGCCGCCGCTGGCTGCCAGGATGCCCAGAGGCTTTCCGGAGCCGTCCCCGGTAAAGAAGGCTTCCTCCTCCTTGGCGCCGATGCGGCGGGCAAATTCACGGGAGATGTAGCTTTCCAGGTCAAAGACACTGTCGTTTAACAGTTCCTCGGAAACTTTGATCATCGTCCCCAGCTTGTACGCCCCGATGGACACCTGGCCGAAGGAATCATCGCTCTCCGTGTAGGCGCCTTCCTCATCAATCCAGGAGGCGGTTCCCTTGGTCGCCACCACCGGGATCTTCCGGTCGCCGCTGGAGGTCTGGATCACCCTGGCAAGCTGGCGGAATACATTTTCCTCTTCCAGTGCTTCCACCAGGGTACGCTCGTACTCATCCGGCACCAGATAGCCGCCCTCGGAGTCCGTCCCGATCTGCAGGGCATTTACTACAGAGGGCATAGGAGCCTTGGAACGCATCATGTTCCAGAAGTTAGAACGGTACTCATCGGTGGCGCGGCCGGTCTTAGTCTCCTCCTTGCCGCTCATGGGCTTACCCGTCAGGGGCTTGTTCACCGGGCGGTTCAGTTCCGCCTCCAGCGCCTCCTGGCGTTCCAGGCGGGCAATCTCCTTGCCCAGGTCGGTGATCTCCTGCTCCATGCGGGTGTAGGCGGCGTCATCCTCGCCGGACAGGACGCCCTTATCGTTTCTGTGGGAATCCAGAAAGGCTTTCGCGGCTTCCCAGGCTTTGGCGCGCTTCTCGCGCAGTTCAAGAATCGTCATAGTGGTATCCTCCTTAATGTTTCAAAAGATTGAGCCGCTCGTAGAGACTGTCTACGGAGCGGCCCTTGGGTTTGGAATCTTCGGTTTTCTTAGGATTGGTCCTGCAGCTGGCCGCGATCTTATCCATCAGGGAGTTGACCACAGCGGCTTTGGAATACAGCATGGACACCGCAGGCGGCTCCATGTCCTCCGGGATCTCCGCCCGTGCCAGGACATCATCGGCAAAGCCAAGCTCCACCGCCTTGTTTGCGTCCATCCAGGTCTCTGCGTCCATCAGATGTGAGAGCTTGGGGCGCGGGACAGCCCGGTCTTGATTTCATAGGCGTTGATGATGGAATCCTTCACGCTGGAGAGCATCTCGATGGCTTTCTGCATCTCTGCAGTATCACCCATGGCCACGGTCATGGGATTGTGGATCATCATCATGGACACCGGCGATACCAGCACCTTCGTGCCGGCCATCGCAATAACCGAGGCGGCGCTGGCTGCGATACCATCGATCTTCACAGTTACGTTGTGCGGATAATCCATCAGCATATTGTAGATCTGGGCAGCCGCTACGCAGTCGCCGCCGGGGCTGTTGATCCAAACCGTGATGTCGCCGGAGCCTGCCATCAGCTCCTCCTTGAAAAGCTGTGGCGTGATATCATCATCAAACCAGCTTTCCTCGGCGATGGTGCCGTTCAGGAACAGCGTTCTCTCCACTGTTTCCGTCTGATTCTCCTGATTCCTCACCGCCCTGTTTTTCCACTTCCAGAACTTCTTCATCGGGGTTTTCCTCCTTTCCGTCATCGTTCGGTTGTGTATCTGCAAAAGCTCCGGCGTTGCCAAGCGGGAGCATATTGCCGTTGATAAGGTAGAGATCACCGCCATCCTCGGCAGGGATGCGGTCCATGTTCTCCAGTTCCCGGATGTCGTTGGCGCTCATCCAGCCGTTCTGCCTTGCGGTAGCGTAGCCGGACATTCTGCTGGCATAATCGCCCCGGAGCAGCCCTTCTACGTTGAACTTGGTAAAATACTGTTTCTTTTCCTCTGCGGAAAAGAGCGTCCGCTGGATGGACTGTTCCCAGCGCACCAGCCAGGGCTCCAGCGTGTATTTCACGAACTCCAGCGACTGCTGCTCAATATTGGAGAAGCTGGACTTTTCAAGATCGCCCACCATGTGGGGCGGCACTCGGAAAATACGGGCGATCTCGTTGATCTGAAATTTTCTCGTTTCCAAAAACTGCGCCTGTTCTGGGGAGATGCCGATGGGCGTGTATTTCATGCCCTCCTCTAAAACAGCGATCTTGTTGGCGTTGCCGCTGCCGCCGAAGGTGGACTGCCAGCTCTCCCGTACCCGCTGGGGGTCTTTGATTGTGCCGGGGTGCTCCAGCACACCGCCGGGAGCGGCGCCGTTGGCAAAGAACTTCGCCCCGTATTCCTCACAGGCAATCGCCATGCCGATGGCGTTCTTGGCCATTGCGATAGGGGAATAGCCCACCAGCCCGTCAAAGCCAAGCCCTGGAATATGCAGAACATCGGAGGGGTTCAGCCGGACAAGGCTTCCCTTAATCGTAGGAGCATCATCCATGCTGACGGTGTATTCGTAATATAGCTGTCCTTTGCTGTCACGATTCACAGTCATCCGATCTGGCATCAGTGGATAGAGGGCGATCACTTCTCCCTTTCCATTGCGGATGATCTGAGCATAGGCGTTGCCCCACAGGAGCAGATGCGTCATGAGCGTTTCCCGGAACACAAAGGAACTCATCTCCGGGTTCGGCTCGTCATGCAGGAGCAGATACAGCGGATGGTCAATGGCTTTTTCCTTGCCGCCGTCCTCCTTGTAGCGGTAGAGGTGCAGCGGCAGACCTGCCACCGCTTCGGCCAGGATACGGACGCAGGAATACACCGCTGTCATCTGCATGGCGGAGCGTTCCGTCACCGCTTTGCCGGAGGTGGTGCCGCCGAAATAGAACGCATAGCCGCTGCCGGCGGTGCGGTCCTGGGGCTTGTCCCTGGAACGGAACAGCCCGGAAAAGATACCCATATCGAATCACCGTCCTTTCAGATAAACAAAAGCCCCCGGCTGTCATAAACCGAAGCGCCTGTATCGTTGCCGCAGCGGATCGCCCGGTCAAGCCCCATGATAGTGGCGATTGCGCCGTCGATTTTCTCTGTGGATTTCTCTTTGTCCGCCTTGATATTGCCCGCCGGATCCGTGCGGATATAGATGTTGTCCATCATCCAGCGCAGCACTGGGTGGCCGCCGTGAGCGATGCGTTCCTCCAGCACCAGCTTCATCAGCTCCTTGGTCGGCGGGGACATATCCTTAAAGCCCTGTCCGAAGGGAACCACCGTAAAGCCCATGCCTTCCAGATTCTGCACCATCTGCACAGCGCCCCAGCGGTCAAAGGCAATCTCCCGGATGTTGAACCGTTCGCCCAACTGCTCGATGAATTTCTCAATGTAGCCGTAATGTACCACGTTGCCTTCTGTAGTCATCAGCGTCCCCTGGCGCTCCCATAGATCATAGGGGACATGGTCGCGTCGGACACGGAGGTCAAGCGTTTCCTCCGGTATCCAGAAGTAGGGCAGGATGTAGTATTTGTCCTCCTCATCCAGCGGCGGGAACACCAGCACAAAGGCCGTGATGTCCGTGGTGGAGGACAAGTCCAGCCCGCCGTAGCAGATGCGGC
The DNA here is from genome assembly GCA_965119685.1 of Merdibacter sp. Marseille-QA0792. Classification (GTDB taxonomy): domain Bacteria; phylum Bacillota_I; class Bacilli_A; order Erysipelotrichales; family Erysipelotrichaceae; genus Merdibacter. The sequence continues at coordinate 2,243,283 of OZ221971.1, forward strand.
CTTCCAAATCGTCCTCGGAAACCGGGAACGCGCAGGCGTCCCACTTGTCCATCGGCATCCAACGGACAGACTGTTTCACCCACTGATTGAGCCTTAGCTGCCGGAAAGCGTTCTCCTCGCCAGGATTCTGCCGGGCGGATTCACAGGCTGCCCTGACCTTGTCGATCCCCACCGTGATGCCCAGGGAAGGATTTGCCTTCTTCCAGACCTTGGGGTCTGTCCAGTCCTCATTCTCGGCAGCACCGTAAATGACCGAATAAAAGGTAGGATCAACCTTCCGTCCCTCTGCGATGTCAATGGCTTTCTGGTGTACCTCATAGCAGATGGAGTTGGTATCGTTGCCGGCCGTGGTGATCAGAAAGTAAAGCGGCTGCATCCGGGCGTCCCCGGAGCCCTGGAGCATGACGTCAAAGAGTTTCCGGTTAGGCTGGGTATGCAGCTCATCGAAGATTACGCCGTGGGTATTAAAGCCATGCTTGTTCGCCACATCCGCCGAAAGCACCTGGTAGGAGCTGTTAGTGGGAAGGTAGGTGATCTTCTTCTGGGATTCCAGGATCTTTACCCGCTTGGAAAGCGCCGGACAGAACCGCACCATATCCACCGCCACATCAAACACGATCTTTGCCTGGTTGCGGTCAGCGGCGCAGCCATACACCTCAGCCCGTTCCTCGCCATCCCCACAGAGAAGCAGGAGCGCCACGGCGGCGGCAAGCTCCGATTTGCCCTGTTTCTTGGGGATCTCGATATATGCTGTATTAAACTGACGGTAGCCATTGGGCTTTAACACGCCGAACAGGTCGCGGATGATCTGTTCCTGCCAGTCAATCAGTTCAAAGGGTTTTCCCGCCCAGGTGCCCTTGGTGTGGCAGAGGGACTCGATGAACATGACCGCATAGTCGGCGGCGTCCTTATCATAGTGCGAGGTCTTCGCCATGAACTTGGTAGGCTTGTATTTCTTCAGTTTTCGCATAGACACCACCTCCCAAATGGCATAAAAATAAGCCGCATCGCTGCGACTTCCAAAATGGTTCTGTACGAGAGAAAGAGCCGGCCGGCTCAATCTCAGGCTATTGGTTTGTGCTGTTGTTTACTGATGCATCGCCCAGGCAATGGCGTGGCCGTCATCCTCAAACTCAACCCCGCTGGCTGCTTTCAGGCCGATCATCCCTTCGCAGGTGTGGTCATCGGTAAGGAACTCGTATGCCGCGCCGAAATAGCAGGGGCGGTTCTGTCCGTTGTAAAAATATCCCGCCATCACGATCTTGTCCCCGAAGGTTAAGATCTTGCTCCACCGGCATTCCAGGTCTTCCGGGGTGGTTGGGTTCGGCAGTCTGTACTTTTTCATTGCTTCGTTGATTGTCATGGTCTTCATCCTCCGTGTTTCTTTGTTTTCCCTTTCGGTGTGTATATATTCGCTCTAAAACCACATAATAGCAAGTTAATTCTGAGCATAATCTGCACGAAGATCAGCGAAGGAATCTGTGTACATTACTCCTGCGTATGGCGGTGGATCGTCTCAATGATCTGCTCCTGCTCGGACGGCTCCACGCCAATGGACTGGAGCGCCTGTCGGGTGCCACAGTCCGGGCAGATGAGCGTTTTGTTATCCTCTCTGGAAAGTGCCGGGGCGCCGTGGTAGGTCCTGCCGCAAATCGGGCAAACCGCCATTCGGATCACATTATCCTTCATATACGCATACCTCCCTGCATTTATCGTAGGCGTCAACCAGAATATTCTTGTCAAAGCGGAAGGCGTCGTACCCTTCCAGGCAAGTCCGCATATAGAGATTGCTGGGAATCCCAATCGGCCTGTCCTCGTGCATGATGTAGGCAAAGGCTGTCACCGTCCTGCGTCTGCCTGTCCGGATGCCTTTGTACTGGAGACGGATATCCCGCTTGTAGTAAAAGGTCGGGAATCCTTCATAACGGTCGAGGGCGGCTTCATCCGCAGCCGTCACCTCCCAGATTACCACGGGAACCGTCCCATCCTCACACTTCTCAATCGTAAGATAAGAGCCGGTCTTGCTCCCTTTGAACAGAAGCTCCCAGCCTTTGAGATTTGCCGTGCCAAGGATCGTTGCGTGAGGGCATCTAAACCGCATCTGCGGAACATTGAGGTTGCTGCCATAGGCAATGTAGTATCTTTTTTCTGTCATAGTCTTTTCATCCTTTCTTGGAGGACTTAGGTTAAGCGTCCTTCTACCACCCTAAGACCGCCGAAGCGGTCAGGGGCAGGGCATTTAACCTAAGTCCTTCAAGCGGCGGCTCTGCCATGCCGGAAGGCTGTGTCCCCGGTAAGGTTGCGGGTCAGAAAATCCCGTGCCGTTGCAAATTCCTCGCCGATGAAGCCCAGGCGGAGGAGCCAGGTGCGCATGGCATATTTGGGATTCTCGTTCTGCTGGGGCTTGGGGCTTGCCGTCCGCACATCCTTTGCCATCTGGCTTAAGGCCAGGCAAAGCTGGATGTAACTCTTAAGCTGGCCTGCATGGATGCCGCCCCGGCGCTCTGCGGTTGGCTCATCGAACTGGAAGAGCCTAAACTCGACCGTGCCTTTGGTAAAGGTAGCATGGAGGTTGAGCATATGGTAGCGGCTGTCGTTGTAGTGATGGTTTCTGCCGTAGTTTGCGCCGTTGCTGTTGTACCAGATATCCGCAAGCTGTGCCATTGTGCGGGGTTTTCTCAGGTTGACCTGCTCTAAGAATCTTGGGTCTACCGTGCGGCAGTAGCGGCTCATGCGGCCCCGGTCCAGTTTCAGTGCCTCGGCGATCAGGCTTTCGTGGCTCGCCATGATGTTGGCAAGGTTGCGAAGGCTCTGCGGTGTGTGTCCGTTTGCCCCGATGTGGATGTGGACCCCGCAGCCTCGGCTGGCGTTGCTCTTGGCGCCCGCGTGTCTTAATTGCCTGCAAAGCTCCTGCAGGGTTTCGATGTCATCGTAGGTCAGGATCGGGGTGACCAGTTCGCATTTCTGGTCATCCGATCCCGCAATGGAAACGTCCTTCTGGAATTTCCATTCACGCCCATCCGCATCCCAAGCCGACCAGGTGCTGTACCCGTTGCGCCCTGCGGTGTTCTCGTATCTGCCTGTGCCGAAGTAGGCGGCGGCAACCTTTGCTGCCTTCTGGCGGGTAATGCTGTTCATCTCGACCTCGACCCCGATGGTCTGGTTCTTCATCTCTGCAATCTGCCTTGCTGTTTTCTCGTTCATTCTGAAATCCTCCGTTTTCTGCCTCGCGGCTGTGTGTTTTCCCTTTCGGTGTACACATATTCGCTCTAAAAGAGGATAATAGCAAGGCCATTTCCGATAATATACTACACAAAGATGACGGCTGGATATTGTGTAGTTTACAGCCTTTTTCCACCATCCGTAATTGGCGTGAGAGAGCCGTTTTTTCCTTCATCGAGTATAGCGAGAGCCAGCCGGAATCCCGTCCGCAGCCCATCAATAAAATACTCCTCAGCGGTCATGCCCGTAATGGAGGCTTGCAGGCAAATCATCTTATCAAGGATTTCGGACGTCTCATGATCCAGCATGGATCGGAGTTTTTCTTCTTCATCGGCCAGACCGGCAGCGGCTTTTCCATACTCCGAATTACAATCAAACTGCTTTTCATTCGGATTAATGTTCCCATAGAAGAAGTCCTTCAGAATGTTATTCGGCACGGCGGTCACCCACCTTTCTCACAATGTCCTCCCCATAGACCACGTTCAGGCCGCTGCCGTTGTCCCAGCGCATGAGGAGGGAACCGGTATCATCCACACCGAGTACCGTGCCGAGCGTACCGGCGAGCGGCGCTTGGGCATCATCCATCCGCACCAGTTCCACACGGGTGCCGGCGGGATAGTCCCGGCGGATACGCTCCACGGTATCTTTACTCGGAAACCGCATGGCCGGCACCTCCATTCTTGAAGGCCGAGGACCCAGAGAGGTTCTTCAGCAGGATCTTGCGCTCCGCTTTGTACTCGCTGCCAATAAAGCCCAGCCGCAGGAGAAAGCAGCGGAATGCGTATTTCTCGTTATCCACCGGCTTTTCGGTCGCCGTCACTCGCTTGGCATTTCTGCTCATCTCGCAAAGTGCGGAAATGAAATGGGTGTAGGCGGCTGCAGAATCCGCATCTACCTGGGAGAACCAGGGGAACGCCACCCGATCTTCCAAAACCTCAACGCGAAGGTCGGTGATGCCCAGGGCTTTCCGTATCAGATTTCCTTTGGCTTCCAGCAGCTTCGTGAGGTTGCCCACTGCCACCTTGTGGAGCGGAATCTCCACTGTAAGTCCCACAGGTTCGCCCTGTGGCGCGCTGTCGGCGATTTCTTCCGTTTCTTTGGTTTCTTGCCCAGAGGGTTGCTCAACGCCGTCCTGCGGCTCACATTCAAAGCCAGCGGCGGCGATGGATTCCAGCACCCGCTCGACTTCCTCGCTGTCGGCGCGGTCGTCAAAGAGGAGTGTCCCATCCTTGGTAACCGTAAAGTAGTCGATCTCATAGTTGCAGGTGGGCATGAACTTGTATTCCGCCCTGGCGCCAGTGGTATCAGCGATGACCTTTACAAGTTCCTTGCGCTTGGCACCCGTCACATTGTATCTGATTTCCATGTGCGAAAACCTCCTTTGTTTTGGTAGTACATACATCACTCTAAACCCCTGAAATAGCAAGCGGTTTTCGCACATTTTTCTGTAGAATAAGGGCTGGATTATCCTTCCGGAAACTGTGCATAGTACACGATCCCGGAGAGCACGAAGTAAACACTGGGAAGCGCCACACCGTTGCCCCACATTTTGTATTCTGCGGAATCGGAGTGGGGGCCTTTCAGCCACTTGATGATCTGGTTCCGGCTCTTTGGCTTGGAGGAAGTTCCCAGAACGGTGCGATGTGTCTCAAACACCTCTGTCCAGAACTCGATTTCCTCCTCAGACGGCTCGTCTGTCCCAAGACCATCGCACCACCAGTCTGGGAATCCCTGCAGCCGGGCGCACTCGGTAGGCGTCAGTCTGCGGACGATATACTCCGGCTCAGTCTCGTTCACCACAGGCGGGTCTTTATAATCCCTTGCCATCAAGGTTGGAGATTGTTCTTCCAATGCCTGAGTGTAAGAGCCGGTGGTCATACAGTAAGCCACCGCATGGCGGTCGGCAGCGTCCAGTGTGAAAGACACATCCTCGTTCACACCGCTTCCCTGGGGACCATTCTTATCCGCCCTGCCGATCATGGACCCCTGCACTGCTACCACAGCCATGCCGCCCTGGTTGCAGGTGGGATTGCCGCCGTTTGCGTCCAGGCACCGGGAAGTGTCCGCTTCATAAAAACCGCTGTGGGGATTGTCCGACAGCATGGCGTGGCTCTGCTTGGAGCAGATGCCGTACACCCTGACCGCCAGTTCATTGCACCGGGCCTCGCCTACATCGTAGGTGTTCAGTGTATTCGCTACATCGGACGGTTTCCACTGCTGCCCCTCATCAGGAGAATGGGGGCGGGTGCCTTTCACGAACGGCACAAAAACCGTCTGGTCGTTGTTGCAGCCGAGGGTGGCGGACTTGTTCTCCTGGATCAGCGCGCCCTTGCCGCCGCCATTGCAGCCGGAGCGTATCTTCAGCGTCTTGGGCGTTTCCACCACAAAGGGCTGGTTGTTGCCGCCCGTGCCGTAGGTAGACATTACTGTAGGCGCCGTCTCCAGTGGACCGGTGTATCTGGTATCCTGGCTATGGTTCTCATAAACCGCCGCCGGCACCGTCCCGGCACGGAGGGTGGGAGAAGTTTCTTCCTCATACCCAATGCCCCTTGCCTGTGCGGAATGCTCGGTACAAAAACCGGCTGCCCCCATCACGCAGGGAGGGTGTCCGTGGTTTTCCGCCCGGAGCGTTGCCGCGGCATTCTCCGTCACAGCCATGCGGCTGCCGCCCTGGTCGTTTAAGCAGACACAGCCTGACGCTCCAGCGCTTTCCTTAAAAGTTCCGGCAGTTCCTTGCCACGGGCGGAAGCCCTGCGGAGTATACCCAGACACGCCTTCGGACTCAAATAGTATTTTTCCGGCACTCCCGCCTGCAAAATCTGCGACAAGGTAGATACGTTTTCTGCGTTGGGGGACTCCCCAGTACTGCGCATCAAATACCCGCCATGCGAGACTGAAATCGTCTGCCACGATCTCCCCGGCGGCTGGCCACCTCGCAGGTCGAGCAGGATCAATCTCGTATCCTTTGACCGAGCAGATTTCTTCGAGGACGGACTGGAAGTCCGCGCCCTTGTTGGAACTGAACGCGCCGGGGACATTCTCCCAGACGATATACCTTGGATATCTGCCATCAGTTGCACACCTCATTTCCTTTACGATCCGGACGGCTTCATAGAAAAGGCTGGAGCGGGAGCCGTCCAATCCTTCCCGTCGACCCGCAATGCTCATGTCCTGGCAAGGGCTGCCGAAGGTGATGATGTCTACCGGCTCAATCTTCCCGCCGTCCATCCGGGAGACATCGCCGTAATGCTTCATAAAAGGCAGCCGCTTTGTGGTCACCCGGATTGGGAACGGCTCGATCTCCGAAGCCCACACAGGGGTAATGCCGGAAAGCAGACCGCCCAGAGGGAATCCGCCGGAGCCGTCAAATAGGCTGCCCAGCGTCAGTTTATTCTGTTCCATCTGCGGCCTCCTCATAGCTGTATGTCCTGCTGTCCCGGAGGACACTCACACCATCCGCAGAACCGGCCTGCTCAATGTATCGGTTCACAATCACATCGCAGAACTTCTCGTCCAATTCGATGATGCGGCAGATGCGGTCGGTCTGCTCACAGGCAATGAGTGTAGAACCGGAACCGCCGAAGGGGTCCAGCACCACCGAATTTGCCATAGAACTGTTCTGGATCGGATAGGCCAGCAGAGGGATTGGCTTCATGGTGGGATGGTCGCCGTTCTTCTTCGGCTTGTCAAATTCCCAGATGGTGGTTTCCTTCCTGCCGGTGTACCACTGATGCTTGCCGTTTTTCTTCCAGCCGTACAGTACCGGTTCATGCTGCCACTGGTACGGAGAGCGCCCCAGCACAAGGGACTGCTTCTTCCAGATGCAGCAGCCAGATAAATAAAATCCCGCATCGGCAAACGCCCTGCGGAAGTTTAGTCCCTCGGTATCGGCGTGGAACACATAGATGGATGCGTCCGCCGCCATAACCGATTCCATATTTTTGAATGCGGCAAGCAGAAACTCATAGAATTTCTCGCCAGCCATATTGTCGTTCTTGATTTTGCCCGCCGATCCTTCGTAATTGACGTTGTACGGCGGGTCAGTGATGACCAGGTTTGCCTTAGTTCCGTCCATGAGGACATCATAGACAGTCGGGTCAGTGGAATCGCCGCACACCAGACGGTGCCTGCCAAGTGTCCATACATCACTGTTTTTGGTGAAGGCGGGCTTTTGCAACTCTGCATTCACATCGAAGTCATCCTCTTTGGCTTCCATGCCGTCATCGAACAGAGCGGCCAGTTCCTTCTCATCAAAGCCGGTGAGCAGAGGATCGAAGTCCATACCCTGTAAAGACTCGATCTCCACCCGCAGAAGCTCCTCGTCCCAGCCGGCGTCCATCGCCATGCGGTTGTCCGCAATGATATAGGCTTTCTTCTGAGCTTCACTGAGGTGGTCTGCAAACACACAGGGAACCTCTCGGATGCCTTCTTCCTTTGCCGCCAGGATTCTGCCGTGTCCGGCGATCACATTGAACTCCCGGTCGATGATGACAGGATTGATAAAGCCGAACTCCCGGAGGGACGAGCGCAGCTTCGTGATCTGCTCCGGGGAGTGGGTGCGGGCGTTGTTCACATAGGGCACCAACTTGGCAATCGGCACAAGCTGCATCTCGGTTGTCGTTTTCATCGCACCAGCCCCCATTCCGCAAATTTCTCAAACCCGCCGAGGCTCCGGATGTATCTCCGGGCAGTTTCCACGATTTTTCTATAGGGGATGCCGTCCACCGTATCGTCCCCGATGGCACAGCACAGTTCCACGGGCTTTCCGGTTTCCTGCGCCTTCAGCCATGTGTAGATATTCACACTCACATCCGCTTTGGAGAGGTCTTTTCCGTGAAGGCCGCCGCCCGTCACTGAATCGGCCATATCTGAGCCGAGTTTGCGGTTGGTCGCGCCGGAGTCCACATCCGTGCCGCCTGTCCAGTCACCCAGGGGATTGACCTCGGCGCCTGGATACTGTTTTCGCAGTTCTGCGGCAGGGGCATTGCTCTGGCAGAGGATGAGCCTTGCTTCGTCAATGATGTACTTCCCATCCGAGGGATAGGTGTGATACACACTTTTTGCGACCTCACAGAGAGCTTTCTGCTCCTCCGTGACCGGCATCCCCTTGAAGATGCCGTTGTCCCCGCAGCGGATTCCTTCCGCCTGGTTACCGGCGAGGTGTCCGTCCTGCGGGACTTCCACATAATCTGTGTGCAGATCCCCAGCGATGCGTTTCACGACAGCGTTCACCTCGTCCAGCGGGATGTGTGCGGAACTCTCCGCGATGATGTGGCAGACACCGTGGCCGATCAGGACTTCCACGGCGATCCTGGGATTTTCTTCTTTCCTATATGCCGCATCCACCAGGGCGCCGGCGATGCGGTCCGCCACCTTATCCGGGTGGCACGGATTTACTTTCTCAAACATGACTTCACCCCTTCCTTGCCCGGAGCAATCGCTCCATCAGATCATCCTGGGGAGACACCTCCCCGTAATCGGTGCTGCAGTTTTCCTTCACAATCTGGAAGATCTCGTTCCAGAGCCGCACCGCCTGGTTCATGTAGTTGATGCCGATGTTGATAAACGGGGACGGAATCGGCTTCTGCGTGGTAGGATGCTTGGAAAGGAACCCCATGCGGTTGGTCATCTCCTCGCACTGAATCCAGCGGGCGCTGCACATGGCGTACCGCTCCAATAGCTGTGGGGACACCTTTGCGGCACAGCCGATTTTCTTCAGCCACTCCCAGGTTTCCGTATAAATTTCCTCTGCCTGGAGCGTACTTCCGTCACGCTGCTCGGCGGATAAAAACTCATGGGGCTTTGGCATATCGACACCCTCGACTTCGGGAATGTCAAGCACTTCCAGTTTCCTTCCGCCTGGATTGCCGTTCTCGGCTTTTTCCCTGACAGCGGATTTCTTCCTTCCCGCACCGGGTCTCGCACCGCCGCGCCCGCCTGTGTTGTTGGATTTTGTCGGCATTTTCTCACCCCTTTCCTCGAAAAATAAGCAGCCGCAGCCGGCTGCCCTTAATTACCCTTTTGATTTCGCCTTTTTTGCACACGAGGCCCCAGGCCGCTGTCCGCTCATTCAGGTCCCGGAGATTTTGACCGCCCCACGGTCACCGGTCGCCAAGGTCATGGTGGATCTTGGTGTGGCAGGACTGGCACAGACTCATCAGGTTATCGTTCCGATGCGTCCCGCCCTGCGAGAGGGGAACGATGTGATGGACTTCCTCCACTGGAATCAGCCGTCCTTCCTTCAGACATCTCTCACACAAAGGATGCGCCGCAGCATAGCGGTCGCGGATTCGTTTCCAAGCTCTGCCGTACTTCTTGTTGCTGTCGGCGGGACGTCCGTACCGGTTGTACTGTCTGCGGGCGGCAGCTTCATGCTCCTTACAGTACTGCCCATCCGTGAGGTTGGGGCAGCCGGGGTAGGAGCAGGGGCGCTTTGGTTTCTTTGGCACGCTGCACCTCCTCAGGGCATAAGAAAAGCCCTCACAGGATCGCTCCCATGAAGGCCGTTCTGTATTCTACTTTGCTATTGTAATCATACCATAAGTCAAGTGTGCCATGCTGTGCCAAACCGTGCCAACTTTCAATCCGGAACAGAAAAATTTTGAAGAGCCGACCCGTGTATGCGATGCACCGTGCGCAGCGACACATTCAGCATCCGTGATATCTCCTCCCAGGAGCAGTTATCCAGGTAACGGTAACGGAGTACCAGTTGCTCCTCGCGGCTGGCAAGTCTGTCGATTGCCGCGTTGATAGTTTCCTTGAGACACACCAGATACGCCACCTTTTCCGCCACATCCTTTTGGATGGCGTCGATTTTCTCAAGACACCGGACAAAAGGGGCTTCAGTCGGCTTGTTTGGATTGTAGTGCGGTTCGAAATTACTGCCTGAGACGCTGCTCGATAAATCCCTCCAGTAGTCAATCTCACGCAAGCGGCAGTTGATGAGTGCGTCCAGGTGCCGCGCCTGGTTTAGATATTCTTTTGCGGTCATATGTCCGCCTCCTTCTGCAGGGAGAGGATCAGCATCTCGCCATTCACATCTGTGAGTGTCGAGTACCACTGCGAACGGAAGAACCGCTCAATTTCGGCTTTATCAGTCTGCACCGTCCTGTTCCGGGAGTTGGCTTTCAGGCTTTTCAGCGCCATACGGTAATCCTTCACAGCCTGCAGGATGATGGCGTTCGCAAGGCTCTCGTAAATCGTGATATCGCTCATATTCGTACCTCCGAAATTTTGATCCTCGGATTGGCACGGATTTTCTTAGGTTGTCTCAAATTTTCAAGTCCGCTTTTACGGCGTCGATCAGCGCCGTCTGGGTATGCTCCTTTTGGGAGAGGGCTTTCATGATGCGTTCGTCAATGGTGTCCTTTGTGACAATGTGCTGTACCACCACGGTTTCAGAAGTCTGCCCCTGTCGCCAGAGCCGCGCTACGGTCTGCTGATACAGTTCCAAACTCCAGGTTAGCCCGAACCATACGATGGCGGAACCACCAGACTGAAGATTCAACCCATGTCCGGCTGATGCGGGATGGATCAGCGCCACAGGGATTTCTCCGCTATTCCACCTGCGGATACTGGCGGCGCCATCCAGCTGGGAGAACGGGATATGCAGCTTTCGCAGCCTTTCCGAAATACGGGTCAGGTCATGCTTGAACCAGTAAGCCACCAGAAGCGGTTTGCCGTTGGCGGCTTCGATGATGTCCTCCAAAGCGTCAAGCTTGCGGTCGTGGATGCGGATGGTTTCGCCGCCGTCGTCATAGATTGCGCCGTTCGCCATCTGGGAGAGTTTCCCGGAGAGGGAGGCGGCGTTGGCGGCAGTGATCTCTGCGTCGCCCAGCGACAGCACCAGCTCCTGTTTCAAGTCCGTGTATTTTTTCTGTTCATCCTCGGAAAGCCGAACCGTGTATTCACTGCTGACCAGCTTTGGCATCTGCAGGTGGTCGGCGGACTTCATAGAGATGGTGATGTCCGAAATCTGTCGGTAGATGGCGTCCTCTGCATAAGGCAGGGGTTTGTAGGAGTAGATGACCTGGCCGTTTCGCTTGTCCGGCGTGAAGTAATCGGTGCGGTACTTGGTGATGAACCGTCCAAGCCGCTGCCCCATGTCCAGGATGCGGAACTCCGCCCACAGATCCATCAGACCGTTAGAAGCGGGCGTGCCGGTCAGTCCGACGATGCGGCTCACCTTTGGTCTGACCTTTAACAGTGACTTGAACCGCTTTGTCTGGTGATTCTTGAACGAGGATAGCTCATCGATCACCACCATATCGAAGTCAAAGGGAATGCCGCTCTCATCAATGAGCCACTGGACGTTTTCCCGGTTGATGATGTAGATGTCAGCGCGTCTCATCAATGCCGACCGGCGCTGGGCTTCCGTCCCGACAGCCACGGAGCAGATGAGATCCTGAAGGTGATCCCACTTATCCGCTTCAGCCGTCCATGTGTCCCGCGCCACTCTTAAGGGTGCGATGACCAGCACTTTATGGACCTCGAAGCTGTCAAACAGCAGGTCGGCTATGGCTGTCAGCGTGATGCTGGTTTTTCCAAGCCCGCAGTCTAAGAAGATAGCGGCTGCGGGGTGTGTCTTGATGTACTCCACTGCATATTTTTGATATTCATGGGGTTTGTATCTCATCCAGCATTCCTCCAATCTGCTCCGCATCGTCCAGCACATACACCAGGAAGCCCAGCCGCCGCAAAAGCCTGTGGCGGGAAAACTGCAGCGGCCGCGGCTTTTCTCCGGTCGCCTTGACTTCCACAAAGCCTATCTTTCCATTTGGCAGCAGCACCATGCGGTCCGGCATACCGTCAAAACCGGGAGATACGAGCTTGGGGCAGATGCCACCGGCTTGTTTGACCGCTTGGATCAGCTTCTTTTCTATCTCTTTTTCTCTCATGGGTGTATCCTTTCTATGGGGTCGGCTAATTCAAAAGCGGCATAGGCGGCCAAGACAAAATTGTCGAGGGGCTTGCCCTTGTAGCTCCAGGCGGTCCTGCCATCCACATATACGCTGTAGCGATTGCCGCCCTTGTTGTTGATAAACACCTTTCTGCCCCGATAAGTCAGCTGATAGTTTCCATACCAGTTCTTTCGCCATTGACGGTGGGGAAAGTTACGTTTCCGTTTGGCGCGGTTTTTCATAAGCCGCTCACGCTCTCTGGCGGCGAGGATATCGCCCTCCATAATCCCTGCGCAGATACAGCCGACTGCAACAGTCTCAAAATGCTCGTCATGACGCATCACATGGACAGAGCGTACCTGTGAACAATCGCAGAGTTCGCAGGTGAACAGGTCGATGTGATCGGGATCTTCCTCTTCATCGGCCACATCGTAAATGTAGTCACAATACCAGCCGGAGAGAGGCGCTCCCCATTCCTGGAGCCGCTTCTGACACCTGCGGACATATGCGCTGTCTATTTCATACATTGACATTTTGATTTACCTCCGTGTTCTTAAAAACCTGAAAATCCTTACGCGCGTGCATATGCGTGATTTACGGGTTCTGTACAGTCTTTTTTATACATTTTCAATTTGTATGCTTTTTTAGGAACACAGGAACGAAGCCTGTAAAGTTGCCTTGCGGCGGCACATTCGGTGTGTTCCTGGCGGCGTTCCCGGAGTCTCCCCTGGGAACACTGCCGGAAGTCGGGAACTGTTCCTTATCCGCACTGTTCCCGAAAAATCAGTCAGGAACATCGCCGGGAACAAAGACGAACTGCGGTCCGTAGGGCTTGACGCGCTCCTTTTTCTCCTTGCGCACCCAGCCGAGTTTCGTGAGCATGGCTGTGAGGTTGTTGGATTCGGCGCGGCCAAGGCTGCCCTGATCCTTCCCGAAAAGCTCACACCAGATCTCCATATTGCAGACCCGTGTTCTGGCGACCGTACCAGCACGGCCGATATTATTCACCCCGGCGAGGAAGGAGCGGCGGTCGAACAGATCCATGCCGTCCCAATCCTCAGGGAGCAGAGTTTCCAGATACTCGCGCACCAGCCCTTCGCGCTCATCGGACTCCAGCGCTTCCCGTTGTTCGCTCTTGGCGAGTGTTTCCAAATCGGGAGCCAGATGCAGCTTCTCGCCGTTCTCCACAAACACCAGCACCTCCGCCCAGATCTGGCCGATGTCCTCTTGGGTGAGTTCCCAGGAGTGCTTTGCACCGCCGCCCGGCGTTTTGACCGGCCAGAACCGGCGGTTGCCCGTGGTATCCCGCAGATAGCCGGACTCGGCGTTGGTGGTGCCAAAGAAGATGCACTGCCTCGGATGTGGCGTTGCCCGTCTGCCGAATGCGGCGCGGTAGATATCGTTCTGTCGGGAGAGGAAGGAGCGCAGCGTCTCCACCTCGGCTTTGCGAAGTCCCGCCAGTTCACCGATTTCCAGAATCCAATAGCCCTGCAGCTTCTCGGCGGCGGTCTTGTCCTTGGTATCGCTCAGATTCAAACTGTCAGAGAACCATTCCCCGGCAAGGCGGGAGATGAGGGTAGACTTGCCGATGCCCTGGGGACCGTTTAAGACCAGCATGGTATCGAACTTCACACCCGGCTCCTGCACCCGGCGCACGGCGGCGCAGAGGGTCTTTCTGGTCACAGCGCGGACATAGGAATTATCCTCCGCGCCCAGATAGTCGATGAGGAGCGTGTCCACACGGGGAACGCCGTCCCACTCCGGCAGAGCCGCCAGATATTCACGGATGGGGTGGTAGGAGCGGTCGTCCGCAACTTTGGTTACAGCGATCTGATAATTGCGCTGGGAGAATGTGCCGTAGTGGGAATCCACATAGCTGATCAGCTGGGCATCGTCAGCGTCCCTCCAGTATTTGGACGGGTGCTTCCAGGGCACCTCGCCCTTGATCTCCATGCCGTCCAGCTGCTGGTTGAATACGATATTCTGGAGCTGCGGGTCATTCTGGAGGATGAGCGTGATGTTGTGGAGGTTGTTCTTTAGCACCGTGGAGCGGGGTTCATACTGGAAACGCTTCTGCCAGTCGGTATCCTCGCTGCCGGAGAAATCCGTCTCGGCATCCGCCATCCGTTCGCTTGCCGCAAGCAGCTTTACCTCATCCTGCTGCATGGCGAACTCGCACATCGCCTTATAGGACGCTTTTTCGTCCAGATCGCCAAAGCGGTGGGTGCGGACGATGTCAAAGGCGTTGCACAGCTTGAGGTAAGCCGGGTCTTTGGCGTGGTGGCTGTAGACGAACTTGTCCTCCTTGATCTCCACGCCCGCCATGCTGGAGGATGCGATCAGGTGCCAGCGGTTCTCATTGTCGGTCGGCTCATAGATATCGGAGAGAAATGCCTCCAGCGCCTTGCTGATGGGATAATAGGTGCGGTTGAACAGACCCACCACGCCCTCTTTGGTCAGCGGGTCCTGCACCTTTTGCTGTGCGGTGGTATTCGCCTTGCTTTCCCTGGAAGATGTGGGCAGTCTTGTAGGGTCGGTCCATTCCGGGTGCTTTGTGAGAATCGCATCGGGGTCGAGCCAGCCGCCGTCTGTCTCCTTATACACAAAGGAACCGTTAGCCGGCGTGGACGGCCAGTACATCAGCTGATTGGGCTGGTAGGAACATTCGTCGAAATAGTCGATGCCCAGCATCTGAGCCAGATAGCGGGACACCGCCACAAATTCCTCCGGGGTCACATCCCTGGTCAGCGGGAATACCAGCCGGACGCGGGGATTCTCCTCTGTGCTGCTGTGAGTGGTGTACAGCGCAGAGGCATAGGGGCAGAGGGACTCATAGCTATCCAGAAAAGCGGCGTCGATGCGGTCGCCGTCAAGCGCCACCATCGAGCGGCTTTCCACGGTATCGACCTTGCGTCTGCCGCCCTTCAGCACGCCCGCCACAAAGCCGCCGTGGTCTTTGGCGGCGTCACGCTGGGCGCGGCTCATCTTCGCATATTCCTCGGCGGACTCGGTGGTGCGGATGGTCACTTTGAGCCGCTCCTTTAGATTGTCAAATCGTATGGTCTTGTTGACCCATCTCTTTGCCTGCCGGTTGTTGCCGTAGGCGATGTTCAGTTCACGCATAGTCGGTTACCTCCTCGCACATAGTCGTAAAATATCTCAAACGGTAGTTCTTCCATTTGGCTCTGCGGATCTCCGCTTCCATGCCGGAAGAGATGTATTCTCCGAACACCCACACCTCGGAGCATTTACTCATGAGGGCGTTTCCGAAGAACAGTCCCAGCTGGCGCTCCTTTGGATTTTCGTCACGGAGAAACTGTGGAAACAGCAGATGCGGTGCAATGGGGATGTATCCCGCGTCCACGGCGAAGCGGCTGTATTTCCGGGCATTCTCCACGTTAACTTCCACATCCCCGGCATAGGGTGAGCAGATATAGACGATGGGCCGGAAAGCGCGGAGGGCGCGTTCTTCTTTTTCTATATTGGCGAGGGCTTCATAGGCTGTGGGGTCGTAATAGCCCTCGCAGTTGAATTTATTGATGCTCATAGGCGTTACCTCGTTAATCCTTCTTGTAAAAATCAGTCTCATAGCCATCGGCGCGAAGCCGCAAGCCTTTTGCCCAGGGCGGCGTCCTGCCCATCTGGTCACAGACAGCCTGCAGGGACATCCGGCGGTCGGCTTCAATGACCACTTCATCGTGGATGTGCATAACGATGGAGCAGCAGCGAAGGGTCTGCATGGCGTAGCAGAGGATATCTCGTGAGGTTGCCTGGACGATGTTTTCTACGAATTTTGGACCGTAGCTGTCAATGCGTTCCCATTTCTTCGTGCCGCCGACGCCTTCATAGGTGATACAGTCGCCGCCAAAACGGTTCTCTCCGATCTTTGGCTTCACATAGGCAAGGCTCCTGCCGGACGGCAGAGTGATAAACAGCATCCCGTTTCTGGCGGAGAATATGATGCCGTGTGTTTTCGTGGTGGTCTTACGGGTAACAGCGTCCATCACAGCGTGGTCAACCGCCCACCAGAACTGCACGATCTTCGGATTCGCCTGACGCCATGCGGAAACCAGAGCTGGAAGTTCATCCTCCTGAAGGCCCATCTCCAAAGCACCCATCGCTTTCAGCGCACCCACAGAGCCGCCGTAGCCGAGAGCCAGTTCTGCGATCTTGCCTTTCTGCCGCAGGTGGCCGTTGACGCCGTGCTTTTCTACGGGGACGCCGAACATCTGGGATGCGCTGGCGCAGTAGATGTCCTTGCCCTGGGCGAATACATCCTGCCGCCACTTCTCGCCGGCAAGCCATGCGATCACCCTGGCTTCAATTGCGGAGAAGTCCGCCACAATGAATTTCCTGTCTTCCTGCGGCACGAATGCCGTGCGGATCAGCTGAGAAAGGGTATCCGGCACATCCTCATAGAGCATTTCCAGAGCGTCAAAGCCGCCTGCCCGGACAAGCCCTCTGGCTTCGGACAGATCGTCCAGATGGTTCTGAGGGAGATTCTGCATCTGAATGATGCGGCCTGCCCACCGCCCGGTGCGGTTGGCTCCGTAAAACTGGAACATACCTCTTGCCCGGCCATCGGCGCAGACGGCGGTCTCCATAGCCTGATACTTTTTAACGCTGGATTTCGCAAGCTGCTGGCGCAGGGTCAGTACCTTTTGCAGCTGCTGCGGCGCAGTTTTCAAAAGCTCCGCTACAGCCTTTTTGCCCAAGGTATCGGTCTCCACGCCGTTATCCGCAAGCCACTGCTTCATCTGCTGTACCGAGTTGGGATTATCCAGTGAGGTCAGTTCCTTCATCGCCTGGGTCAGCTCCGAGCGGGAGCGCCCGTCCATCTGAATGGCTTGCCGCACCAGCTCCATATCCAGACCCACGCCGCGGTCGTTGATCTCCTGGTCGAGACGGTATTCCTCCCAGACGCTGTCCGGCACGGGATATTTTAAGAGCCGTGCCTGGATAGACATCTCCGTCTCCACATCGCGGATGTTGTATTTTTTAAATGTCAGCCATTTGTCCGGGGCGTGTTTGGGGAGATTGCGGGTGCGCAGACCGTTGGACTTCGTTGGCGCACAGGGCTGGCAGAAATATTTGATGAGGTCTTTGCCTTCGGCCAGCTTTTGCTTTTCCAGCCCAAGAACGGCGCCGGCTCCCTCCAGGGATAAAGGCAGACCCATGTACGCAGCCCAGACCATCGAGCATCTCCAGGAATCCGGCTCCAAATAGTCGCCGGTCGGATAGCCAAGAAAACGTGACAGGCAGATGCGTTCAAAATTGGCGTTGAAGGCCCACTTGATTACCTTGTCATCCTCCAGTGCGGCAAGGATCGCTGGTGGGATTTTCTCTCCGCAGGCAAGGTCTATCTGCTGTACGGAACCGCCATCCACGCTGTAGGCAAAGAGCAGTATTTCAAAATCGGGAGACTCCACATAGCGATACACACCGGTTTTGGCAAGGGGCTGGTCGCTGTAAGTCTCCAGGTCGATCGATAAGGTTTGCATTTCGTCACTTCCTTCCATACCCCAATAGGGCGGCAGATCGCTCCGCCGCCCTGGGGCTTGGTACTTTATTTCTCCAGCAGCTTCATGCGGTTTTCGTGATACTCTGCGTCACGGGCCGCCTGTTCACGCTCACGCTTTTCGCGCTTGCGGTCATAGAGGAAGGACTGGATGCTGCTGATCAGAATGACTGCGCTGATGCACAGCCAGATGGCGAGAACAGCAAAAAGCAGAATTGTCTGAATCATTGTCATGGCCGTTTACCTCCCTTGTCTTAACCGAGGAAATCCTCATCGTCATCAGTTGCGAAGTCAGCTTCAGCACTGGCCTTGCCGCCCAGGGGTTCGCCGGGACGAATGAGCTGCAGATTGTTCAGACCGCAGGCGATGCCCTTGTTGCCGTTGCTGTTGAAAGCGTACAGGTTGATGGAAGCCCTGCCGTACACGCCGGAATACACCTCGGAGCGGGTCAGAACAGGATTGCGGTCTGCGTCCACGATGCCGGGAGCGGTGGCGGAGTTGGCGTTGATGAAGTAGGCGTTCGCATAGGCGGGATCATCGGGTCTTTCACTGTCGCCGTCTCTCAGCGGAGTTTTAATCGCGGAGAGAGGAGGCACGCTACGGCCGTTGCCCTTCAGCTTGGCCTGTCCCTCCTGGTAGGCGGCTTCGATGGCGGCCTTGATTTTCGCCACCGTCTTAGTATCGGACTTCGGGATGATCAGCGATACCGAGTACTTCGGCGTGCCGCCGTTGATGGATTTGGGCTCCCAGACGTTGGCGTAGGACCAGCGGGTGTCGGGACCGGTGATGACCTTCATAGGGTTGTTGACTCTGTTTGTGTTGTTAGACATATTACATTTCCTCCATAAAATCATTTTTTGCGGTATTCCATTCGGGCCGTTTATCACTCGACCGCACGAGCGTCGGCCTGCCTTGCGGCTTTTCAATGTAGGGTGCGAGAAGCTCCTCAAAGCGGGATTTGCCCAGCAGCTTCTGCATGGCGGTGATGCCGAGGAGTTTCTTTTCGTAGGGGTTGAAGCCGGCACCCTCAACGGCTGCGGCTACAGCGGCTTCACTGGTGTATTTGCGGTTGGAGCGTCCCTCGACCAGTTTCCAGCCGGGGAACGCCGTACCGCTGACTGCCTGCTGAAGAGCGTATTCCTTCACATCCGCAGCCCAGGCGGTAAGAGCGTCCACCTTGTCCAGAATGTCGGCGATCTCCTCATCGGTCAGGAGGGGCGGCTCCTCAAAGTCGTACCGGGCAAGCGCGAGATTTGCTTCGGCTCGTTCCCGGCATTCGGCCTTTGCCTTGCAGAACCGACACCATTCGCCGCAGTGAAAATCGCCGCCGCCCTCGTATGCCAGCTTTGCCTTATAGGTCAGGTCGTTCTGCGCCCACTCAAGCAGACCATCCTTTCCCATGACGCAGACGCTGATATTGGATTTCCTGGGCTGGTAGATGGTCATGCGGACGGAGTCGATGTCGTAGATGCCGTCAAAGATCTCCAGAGCGCCCAGGGCATACAGCATCATCTGCGGATTATCCACGGCGCTGACCTCCACGCCTTTGCCGTGCTTATAGTCCACGATGTTCAGTTCACCGTCAGCGATGACAATGCAGTCGGCGGTGCCGAAGCCGTCCTGCACCCAGCGGGAGAAATCCACTCGCTGCTCGATCAGGATGACCGGGTCGGCGCAGGTCTGCTTTGCGGTCTCCAGAAGTTCCGATACATAGGCGGCATACCCGGCGGCGCAGTCCTCCATCTCCTCGTTGTACCAGGAGAGGTTTTCGATGGGATCGTCTGCCGGAAGCCCCAGAGTCTGCTTTAGCCGAAACTCACAGAGCGCGTGAGCGTCCGTCCCCTCGGCGGCGTAGTCGCTTCCCTTATCCTCGTAGGCTTCGCACAGCCTTGCGGAGGGCGGGCAGTTGAGCCACCGTTCAGATGAAGACGCGGATAAGACTGCGTGCTTAGTTGCCATCTGCCAATTCCTCCGCTTCGGCGAGTAACGCCTTATAGTGTGCGGGGTCGATCTGTGATAGCTTGGACGCGCCGTGCTTTTGAAGCAGAGCGCGGATCTCGGCGGTGTGTCCCTGGCGGGACTTGTCTGCAAGGACGGCTCTGACCTGCTCCAGAGTCAGTTCCGGTTCGGGTGGAGAAGCGGGAGCATCCTCTGCCGGTTGCTTTCCGCTGAACATCTTCGTCAGCCAGTCAGCGGCATCCGAAATAGCAGTGGCAGCACTGCGGAGTTCTTCGATGGTCTGTGCCATATCGCTCATTCTGCTCATGTGATTTTCCTCCTTCCCTGGATTTGCTCTGCTGGCGAACGGCGGTCAGGTTGCTCGCCAGTCTCTTTGACACCACGCTGATGGCGGTCAGGACATCAACAATGTCCTCGTCGGCACGGGCGTCATAATGGTTTGCGTTGTAACTCATATCGGCGGTCTCTCCTTTCCCAAGGCGTCTTGTGTTGCCTTTCACAGACCCATCTGGACAGAAAAGGAGAGGTTGGCCGAAAGATTTTAGAATTTTTCTTTGAGCCGCCTCAGCAGCTGATTGCGCTTATACACGAAGGTGTTCCTGGGCATATGCAGCCGCTCCGCGCCGGCCCGTTCAGACAGCCCGTCTGCAATCGCCATGAGAATCTCGTAGCTTTCCGGGTCTGACGCCTGAAGCTCCGAGAGCAGACCGTTCAGAATCAGGGCGTCGATATCGATTTCCGTGGTCAGTCTGCTGTCTGCAAGAAAACTGGTGCGGGAGACGCCATTCTCATAGGCGTTCTCCATTTCAGTGTCGATGGAAAAATGCTGGGGAGCATCCTTCGGGGTACAGCGGAACTCGCAGGTATCGCAGAGGCCATCGCACTTATAACTTTTCTTAAATGGAATGCAGCAGGCTCCGGCTCTCTGTTTTGCTTTTCGGGTAGCACCCACGAACCGCTCCCAGTCACGCTTCTGTTCCGGGGTGGCCTCGATCCACTGCTTGAGCGGACGGTAGTAGATGGTTGATGTGGTCTGATTTTCATTGGTTTTCATAAAAAAGTCCTCCGATTTTCGATTTCTCGAAACGGAGGACTCTGGGCGCTGCCGCAAAAAGGGTGTAAAAACCTACCTGCAGTCCTAACGGGGTTCTCCGTTTCGGATTGCAGCTAACCCGCTCAAAAGGCAGCTGTGATATTAAGTTGTACCGCCGGATACCGTTGAGCCATCAGTGATCAGGTGATGCGGTGCCAGGCGGTGAGCAGTTTTATGTCATGCTCAGGACAGATTTAGCCTTTAAAAAAGAAAAACGACAGAACGATACCTTGATTCAGGTATCCGTACTGTCGTCTGGCGCTCTCACGGATTTCTGTTTGAATTTATTTCGCATACTCATGCGTAATCTTGAGTGTTCTGTCTGCATTGGCAGTGATTCGTGTAATGCAGTCTTTCTTTCGGATAACGATGACCTTGCCGTCCTTGCTTTGGTCGCAAACACGTTTGTCATCGAGATTCTTGACCTGTTCCATACGATTCTCCTTTCTGTGGAAACTATAAGTTCCACTCAATCTAAAAAAAATAGATCTTTAAGTTCTGCATCGGGAAAAGCTTGATAAGACCTCCGATGCACTTCTTACCGCCGACACGTTTTCCGCGCAAAAGACGGCTCACTTCCATCCGAGAAACGCCCATTTTCATAGCAAGTTGACTGCCTGTCCATTCGCGGCGTTCCATCTCTTGTTTCACATACTCTTTGTTTGGCTTCATCTAATAATCCTTTCCAAAATCTAAAGGTTCCACCATTCTCAAAATACATACCGCATTATGGTGGCAGGGTGACTGTGGAACCCTAAGGTTCCGTTTTCTATAGTATACACCTTTAGGTTACAAAACACAAGAGATTTTTCAAAAAAGTGTTGCCTTTAGGTTACACCCATGGTATAATGAAAGTGGTTCAAGCGAGGAGGATTATTATGAACGAACTCGGGACTTATATAAAGGAAAAAAGAACGGAAAAAGGGCTGTCGATAAGAAGGCTTGCAGAACTTGCAGCTATCAGCCATACCGAAGTAAAGCGAATAGAAGACGGTCTTAGAAAACAAACTTCTCCGCAGGTTCTCCGCTCCATAGCGTCCGCACTCGGTGTTCCCTATGAGGATTTGATGGCAGCGGCCGGATATATTGATGAGCCTACTGCGGAAACAGAAAGTAGTACAGTAGCTACCGGCATAAAGGATACGGAAGACTTGAGTCAAGAAGAGATTGATCAGGTCAACCAGTATATTGCATTCTTGAAAAGCCAGCGCAAAGATTAAAGATTAACGAGGTGACTTCTTGGCAAAGAGGCCACCTCGTTCTCTTTTTAATTATGTGCGAACAGGAAGACGTATAAGCTGAACTGCTGGGAAGCGGTTCTGTGCTTCATTCACAACAGCATCGTATAACTGCAGCGACTCGGTTAAATCCTCTATCGTTATGGCAAGAGCGTAGTCGATCTCCTGGTCGTCCTCCACATCATAGCGAGTATGAAGTTCAAGCCATACTTCCCAATCACCACCGTGAAAACTTGAAAATTCCTGCTCGAAGTGGAAACAGGTATCCCAATCCTTGCGACCATCTGATTCTGACGGATTATTTGTAACAAGATTATCCTTACTATTTCGTGAATGAAGGGATGCGTTGACATATGCTCCGAGATATTCAGCACCCTTAGTTTTATCAACAGGCGGTTGTGTGACACAGGTTACTGTCACTCGTATTTTTTTATCTCTCTTGCTCATATCCATCTGCGTATCACAAACACTCGGCATGAGAAACTTGGCATGCTGCTTGAATTTCTTATTCATCGTACCCCTGTGGAGGAAGGTCACACGATGAGCAGTAGAAAACATACTCACAAGAGGATTAGATATTCCTCTGCCGTAAAGATTGCCATAGAAAGCATTTTCGTCCCTTGTGATTTTTTTCTTTGCAACCTCGCTGATAGGCATCTCGGCGCCGTGATAGAGAAGTGCCTCCGACATCAGGATATCCTGATTCGGCACAGACTGTGATATCTCAGCAAGGTCTCCCGCAACAGTAGGAGCCGTAAAACTTGTACCCGCCTCAAATGCCCATTGACCGCCACTGGCAATCATCATGGCATATTCATCCGGTGGTACGAAGTCAGCCTTGGTCATCGTTCCAGCAAGAGATACAATATCGGGTTTACGGAAACCTCGGAAGCCCGGACCGATTCTCGAATAGGGAGCTACATCATATTGGCGGCTTAAACCTTCCTTGTGTTCTGCACCGACAATAGCTCCGACTGCTATATTCAGCATGGAATCTGCTGGTGCTGCTATTCTATTGTCGTCATCTTGCAAGATGTCTTCGAGGGAGTCCTGACTACGATACAGATAATGATTGCCAGCTGAAATGGTAAATTTCACACCATACTGAATGGCAAGGACATCCAGTTCGTATCCGAGAATACTGATTTCGTCGCCTTGGATAGGAGTCTCCTCGCTTGATGAGAAGTTGAAGATTTTGGTTATGTCTTTATAGCGCAGGACAGCCTCTTTGATTCTTGCAATCATGGTGCTGTTACAAATAAGATCCGGACGATTCGGCTTATTGGAATCCGGATCGAAGCCACGAATATTACAGTCGATAATCCTTGCTCGTGGTGTTAGGATACCGGATGCAAGTTGCTCACCGAGATTCTCAAAAGCGACCTTACTTGCCACATTGGTGCCGTGCCTTTTGTCACCGGGAGTTGCTCCAGTAGGTACCCAATGCTCCACTACCAGCGGCTCAAGTTCCGGTGGAAAATCCACACCAGTATCAAGCACCGCTACGATAGGAAGTTCGTCAATTGAAACATTGGGATTAAGCGTCATTGGAACGCCCGCCTGTACAGTATACATCGGTGAGGTGGCATAGAAACCTGTCGGTGCAACATGACTGACAATAGTATCCCCGGAGATCTCTTCAAGTTTACCAAGAGGAATCTCCGCACGGACAATACGTGTCCCATCGGAAAGTTTATAAGGCTTCGCCTGGATTCTACCTTGATTCTGCTCAATAAGAGCAATCAGCCTCTCTTCGGCACGAGCCTGCACCTGCGGATCGGTACCTTTTGGAAGCAATTGCTCCATGATTTCAACATCGAGTGGGAAAGTAGCCTCGCGCTCAAGCAGTTCTCTTATGGAAGGAGCCTGTTTTCCCATTCCGTCCGGAAATTGAAAATCCTCTATGTACTGAAATTTCTTGTTACTGCGCTTGTTATCACGGTAAGCGCCTACCCTTTGCTGCAGGGAATCAAACTTGGACTTTGATGATGATACGATGGCGTGACGTGAATCTTTCACCTTGGTGAGGGTCATCCCTTCTTGTTCCAAGAATTCACGTAGTGTTTTGTTTGAGAATTTTTCACCCTCTTGCAGGACAACTTCAAACAGACGGATATCCTCATCACGAAGAGAATCCGTCCCTTGAATGCGGGTATAGGCAGACACAATTTCCTGAAGACCTGTAGAAAGTTTCGTTCCATGCTTCATCCGATCCAATCCCAGGTCTTTATTCCGAGCCTGCTTTTTATTCTCAATAGCCTCTACATCATCCTCAGTAATGAGGAGATGGGGTCTGAAATCATCTGCCATACCTATTCATCCACCTCTTTGCCCTTGGTTAACTTATTTATCTGGTAGCTAAGAGTGTTATGTGGCATCCCGATTGCTTTCGCAAGAGTACGGACGCTCACGCCCTTTGCTTTCAGATCGACGGCGGCATCCACCACACCCGCCCCGTTTGAATTGTTCGTCATCTGCTGGATAAGCAGTTCTAGCATATCCTCCATCGTAACCGCCTTATCCGTGGTCACATAGCGTTTAGCAGCGGAGATAACCAGTTCCTTTATCTGTGCCACGCTACGGTCTGCAGTTAGGTCAGTAAGCTTCTGTATATCTACCTCGGTTTCTACAGTATAGTCTTTAAACCACCGCTGAATCAGTTCACTCCGCTGCTTTGCATCCGGGTATCCGATATTGATAATGTAGTTGAATCGCCTGAAAATTGCGGGATCAAGCAGATGTTCATGGTTGGTAGCCGCAATTAAAAATACATTCGGCGGCATATTATCGAAATTCTGGAGCAGAGCCGTAACGACACGCTTCAGTTCGCCCATCTCATGGCCGTCATCACGTTTCTTGGCGATGGCATCAAACTCGTCCAGAAAAAGGACGATGCTCTGATTTCCTATGCTGGAGAATATCTTCCTTAAGTTCACACTGGTCTGCCCAAGGTAGGAGGATATAAGACCGTCTATCCTCACATAAGCCATAGGCAGATTCAGTTCGTGAGCTATGGCATTTGCCGTCATCGTCTTTCCGCATCCAGGAGGTCCGCAGAGTAGTAGACGGTTTGCGGGAGGGAGATTATGCTTTGCCAGCTTGCTGTTATTCTGGCGTTCCTCCAAAATCTGCAAGAGGAGCTTCCGCTGATTCTCAGGAAGCACAACATCAGAGAGTGATATATCCGGGTGAATAATATCGTAAAGCTCCAAAAGGCTGTCCTTGTCTCTCGGAGTAAAAGCGCTACTCCCAGCGGACTGGACAGCGAATCCTCCTCCGGCGGGCTGTGCAACATCCGGTTTCTTCATTAGAGTTATATTTTTCCCCTTATATGCATCAAGGAGCATACTGGAAACACGGCTGTTTCCTTTCTTATCCTCGTCAGCCGCCAAAGCTTCCACAGCGGTCTTGAAGGAACTCTCATCCCCGGAGCAATGAGCAGCGATAATATTTGCGATCAGTTCGGCTTTCATAGTCTATCGATTCCTCTTTCTCAGTCATAGTAACGGACTGTAACCTTTAGTTTACACTATTTTGGCTCATATGTCAATAGCTATCCAGGGAAATCTTTGAACACCTTTGAACACGAGCGCAAATTATTGCATCTTATTGGCTCCAATATGGTCCCGATATGAGAAAATAAAAATTTGCGTTCTCGCACTTATATATTGATTTCAGAAACAAAATGTGCTATACTGGTATGTAACTGTTAAGTTACTTGGGAGAAACGCGCCCTTGACGGAAACAAAGGGTTACAGATTTGAGGAGCATTTGCATGGTTATCAGCTATAAAAAGTTATGGAAGTTACTGATCGATAAGGACATGAAGAAGCGGGATTTGAGGGAGGCGGCGCAGCTCAGTTCCTCCACCGTGGCGAAGCTCACACACGGAGAAAATGTCAGCACGGCGGTTCTCTTGAAGATATGTGCTGCCCTTCAGTGCGACATATCTGATATCATGGAAGTCGTGCCGGACGGGAGTCCCGCATCAGAAGATTGATTGCCGGAAAGGATGTAAGGCACCGATATGTTTGATTTTGGAAATGCGAACGAGGGACAGAGAAAGGCGATAGCTGCCGCTGAAGGCCCCGTCCTCATTACTGCAGGACCGGGGACCGGCAAGACTTATACGCTTGTCCAGCGCACAATTTATCTTATAGAGGAATGCGGCGTAAAGCCGGAAAGCATCTTCATTGCCACTTTCACGGAGAAGGCGGCCAAAGAACTGATTACGAGAATCACGAATGAACTGTCCGACCGTGGCATCGTGGCGAACATCAACGAGATGTATATCGGCACGTTCCATTCACTCTGTCTTCGTATCCTTAAGGAGCATCTTGAATTTACAAGACTTCGCAGGAACTACCGTCTCCTAGATGCGTTCGACCAGCAGTACATGGTGTTCCAGAATATCCACCGTTTCCGGAATATCCCGGAGGTAGAGGTTGCTCTGCCGAACGGCGGCGCATGGAAGCAGTCAGAAGCCATCTGCAACTATGTGAATAACCTCTCCGAAGAATTGGTGACGCCAGAGGAACTGATGTCCGATACTGACCTGTCGATTGCGGCTCTTGGACGGATGCTGAAGGAGTACCGCGATATCCTCACTGAGGGCAATTTGATGGACTTCTCGTCTATCCAGATTGAAGCCTATCATCTGCTGCAGGACAATGTCGAGATTTTGGAGGAGCTTCGCTCCAAGGTTACACACATCATGGTGGACGAGTACCAGGACACGAACTTCATTCAGGAGCAGCTTGTGTTCCTTCTCGCCAGAGACCATAAGAACATCTGCGTGGTCGGTGACGATGACCAGGGCTTGTATCGATTTCGAGGTGCTACCATCCGTAATATCCTGGAGTTTCCGCAGAAGTTTGCAGAAGGCGAATGCCGAGTGATTCCGCTGGTCATTAACTACCGTTCCAACAGTGACATAGTTGATTTTTATAATGAGTGGATGGCTACCACGGACGGTGCGAAGTTCAAGTTTCGCTGGGATAACTTCCGTTACGATAAAAGGATCGAACCACACGAGAAAACCACTCTCTACAGTCCCGCAGTCGTGAAACTCGCAGGTATGGACGATACGGATGAGTGGCACGAAAAGATACTGCAGTTTATCAACGACCTGAAAGCCTCCGGCAAACTTACGGACTATAATCAGATTGCATTTCTCTTTAATTCCGTGAAGCATCCGCGAGTAACAGCACTTGCCCGCTTCCTTGAGGAGAATCATATAAATGTATATTCGCCGCGTTCGGATATGTTTTTCCAGCGTGACGAGATACGGCTTGCTCTCGGCTGCCTCATGCTCATGTTTCCGCGCTATATTCAGGGCTTGGAGAACGGTGATTACACCTTTCTGCAGCCGGAGCATCTGACCTACTACCGCAATTGCATCATGGCAGCAAACGAGTACCTCACACAGCCGGAGAATTCCGATCTTTTGAAGTGGATACGGCGCAAAGGTAAAGATCATGTCAGTTTGAAGGGAGCAACGGACTACGCCTATTGCGGTCTGATGTACCAGCTCTTTGAATTCCAGCCTTTTGCAGGGATTCTCGATACGGAAATGGATGTTGGCGTGGTCGATATCCGTCCGGCTCGAAACCTTGCAAAACTGACTCAGATTGTAGGTAAATTCGAGTACCTCCACCGAGTTGATGTTTTGGATGCTGGAGAATACCGAGGCAAACGCCGTATTGATCAGAATACAGAATTGCTTTTTAATATGTATCTTAGGCTTCTTTTTGACGGCGGCATTACGGAATACGAGGATGACTCAGAGTATGCACCGAGCGGCTGTGTTTCGTTCCTCACCATCCACCAGTCCAAGGGTATGGAGTTTCCTATTGTCCTTGTTGACTCCCTTACGAATGTGCCGAGGAAGAACACGAATGACCTCATGATGCAGATTGAGGAGAGATACTTCAAGCGTCCGGCGTTTGAACCTTACGGTGTCACGAAGTACTTTGACTTCTGGCGGCTCTACTACACGGCTTTCTCCCGCGCGCAGGATTTATTGATCCTGACCTGCAATGAGGACAAGCGAACGCCCAGCAACTACTTCAAAGACATCTACGGGGAACTGCAATCTGTAGAAAGCCCCGGTTTTGATATAAGGGAGTTTGATTTCAAGCCGATAAAGGGTGTGAACATAAAGAACACCTACTCGTTCACGTCGCATATCACGGTTTACGAGACCTGCGCCCTTCAATATAAGTTCTACAAGGAACTGGAATTCATGCCCGTTCGTGCGAACGCTATGCTCTTCGGTACGCTCGTGCATGAGACGATAGAGGACATACACCGCGCCGCCCTGCGGCATGAGGAACAGACAATCACTGAGGAGAATGTGAGCCGGTGGTTTGACTCCAATTATGTGTCGCTGACAAAGACCGAGCATACTTACCTTGCCGGTCCCCAGCGTGAGGCGGCTCTGAAACAGGTGCTACGCTATGTGGACCGACAGCACGGTGACTGGTCGCAGATACAGCAGGCAGAGGTTGATGTTTCGCTGGTCAAGCCTGACTACATTATTGAGGGAAAGGTTGACTTAATTCGCGGCGAGGGAGATACCGTAGAAATTGTGGATTTTAAATCTCAGCGAAAACCTGACATGGTGAAAGATCGGGAGCAGCTTGAACAATATCGACGGCAACTACATATTTACGCTCACCTTGTAGAGGAGCGCACCGGACAGAAGGTCAGTAAGATGCACATCTACTATACTGGCGAGGACGGCGGTGTGCCGACGATCACTTATCCGTATACGAAGTCAGCTGTGGAGGGCACAATGGCGGTATTCGATGATACGGTGCATAAAATCATGAAGAAGGATTTTCATCGCTGCGCCAAAGATCCAAAGGTCTGTGGTGCGTGTGACTTCCGGTTTTACTGCAGAAACAAATAAGAAGGGAGTGATAACATGGCTGAACATCGAGTAAGGAAAAACAACATCATATACATCATCCCTGACGATGAGCTTTTTAGAAAATGGAAAGACGACGAGGCTTTTATCGATGAGTACGGTCGGCTCATGAATCGCAAACCTCACAGGGTTCTGAGGGAACTAAAACACTATGTAGAAGATGCGCCTACAGTTCAGCAAAGAACCTCTGTGCCACCAGCCACTCCCACCGGAAGAAGATCCTCCATTAAAGATTATCTCAAGGATACCGCTCGGGACACGGCGATGGAGGCCAGTGATATCATTATCGATTGGGCTGTTGACAAATTCTTTTATGAGGTGCTTCCGAATGTATGGCATGAACATATTGTACCGTTCTACCATCGCACAAAGGAGGCGCTTACCTCAAAGGAACTGAAAGCGGATGCAGTCCTTGCGAAATCAAAAGCAAGTACGGACATTGCCGTAAAACAGCCGAAAGCCTATACGAAGATGACGCAGGAAGAGGCTGACGCCGAAAAGCGAAAAGTTCTATATCATTGGCTGGGAATGTTGAGCAGCCTGAAGAAACTCCACGATGCCGGAGAGATAGATATCGATACGACTTTGGCACAGCTGACAGACCCGGAAATGTTGAAGCGTGTAAACGGCTTTCTGCGCGAGAATCCGAATCTGCTCGAAACGGATAAGTACATTGTGCTTCACGGTGTGCTTGGAAGGGATTTATACGAGGAACAGCAGCTCGTTCCTATTAGAGCCGCCGAGATAACAGCAGTAGCCGAGAAATACGGATATGACCCAAGAAACGATAAAATGGAGGATAACCACAATGGATGAGCAGCTTACGTTTGAATTTGAACAGAGACCCACAATCAAGGGATTTCCCGAACTTCGCTGGACGGGCAAGCGGCCCTACCGCTCCACGCAGTATTACCCAGCACAGTTGCGGGAAACCTATGGCCAGGAACAGAACGGCTGGATCAATAAGATTTTCTGGGGAGATAATCTCCAGGTTATGAGCCATATGCTTAAGGATTATCGCGGGAAAATTGACCTTATCTATATTGACCCTCCGTTTGATAGCAAGGCCGATTATAAGAAAAAAATTGACCTTCGTGGCATAGGCACAACACAAAGCGACAGTACCTCATTCGAAGAAAAGCAGTACGGTGACATATGGACAAATGATGAGTATTTGCAATTTATGTATGAAAGGCTACTTCTCATGAGAGAACTCCTTTCTGATCGTGGTGTAATAGTTTTACATTGTGATTATCACAAATCTCATTATTTGCGAATTGTTATGGACGAAGTGTTTGGCCCTGATAGGTTTGTAAATGAGATTATTTGGTATTATGAAACCTACCAAGGAGCGGTAAAAAAGTATTTTCCACGAAAACATGATAATCTGTTTGTCTATTCGAAAACAGGCACATATTTCTATGAAATGCAATATGACAATGATTATAAAAATTCAATCAATTACAAAAGATGGGAGAACTATGTTGTAGATGGCAATAAGATAAAAGGAGCCAATTATCCTGCTAATGATTCCAGGTTTACCGCTCGATTAAATAAGTGGATACGAGAAAATGGCAGACAACCAAATCCTGATGATGTTATTTTTGAAATTCAAAGTGTATCAATAAATTCTGTTTGGAAAGATATAAAACCGGTTGATCCCAAGGATTTGAATGAAAAACTAAACTATCCGACACAAAAACCTGCCGCTCTTTTGGATAGGATTATTCGTTCTTTTAGTCAACCAGGTGATATTGTCTTTGATTGCTTTATGGGCAGCGGCACGACCCAAGCCGTAGCTATGAAACTTGGCAGACGCTTTATCGGTGCGGACATTAACCTCGGCGCGATTCAAACAACAACAAAGCGTCTACTCTCTATTGCAGCTGAACTGGAGCCCACTCACAAACCTGTAACTTATGAGATGATCCAACCTCAGCTTTCGATGGTTGCGGAGGAACCTGAGCCCTACCTTGCCGCAGCAAGTGCAGGCGGTAATACTGAACTGAGCGCCGAAGAACGTAGCAAAGTCATCGACTTCTTTAAGGCAAAGGGATTGGATACCTCTGCCCTGGAGGAGGACGCGAAGTACACGGGCTTCGAGGTCTATAATGTAAATAACTACGACTTCTTCCGCAATCCTGTTGAAGCCCGCGACCTCCTGATTTCCGCTTTGGAAATCCAACCGTTCCCGCAGAGCGATGTCTGGGACGGAGAGCTTGACGGCAGAATGGTTAAAATTATGCCGGTCAATCGCATCGCTACCAAAGCTGACTTAAAGGAGTTACTTGCAAACCTTCCGTACAAGACATACGAAAGGCGCAAGGAGGAGAATCCAAATCAACCTGTTGAGCGGATTACAATCGTATGCATGGGACACGAGCCTGACCTGAAGGGTGCGCTGGAGCAGGAGCTTTCCGACTACAAGGTGGATGTCCAGATAGTAGATATTCTGCGTGACAAGAAAGACCTACAGCTCAAGCGTGACTCCGAGGCTGAAATCGTTCGTGAGGGTGACAAGCTTGTTATCCGTGCCTTCTACCCGATGAACTTGATGCAGAAACTCTCCCTCCAGAAAGAATATGTGGAGGACTGGCGTCAGCTGGTCGACTCCATCATGATTGACTGGAACTTTGACGGTGTAGTCATGCAGCCGACCGTGACAGATGTACCCGGAAAGAACGAAATGGTCAAGGGTATCTACGACATCCCGGAGGGTTCCGGCACGATTAAAATTAAGATTACCGACCTGCTCTCCGAGTCGTTGGAAGTGGAGGTGCGTTAAATGGCAGATAAGTTTGACCCGAATTTTTCCTTTAGTCAACAGCTGTGGTACTACTACAGCACAAACCGTGGAAAAATTCGTTCTCGTTATAATGACCTCACGAGAAAGTTTCTCGCCTATAATGACAGCGAGGAAAACCCCCATGCCTTTCTGCGCAAGCCGCAGTTCGAGGCTTTGGAGATGTATGTTTTTGTGAAGGAATTCATGAACAACAAGCAGGTCTATGAGATGTTCGATGACTGGCGTCACAAAAGAGATCGCTTCTCCGATGCATCTTACTATGCCATCGACAAGGGAGGCCAGATTCGTCTCTTTGACGCTCCTACCGAGAAGCAGACCGATACGCTATTCAAGCAGATGAAGAAGTACCGCGAGGACTACCCGAACTACATCTATGCCCTCACGATGGGACTTGGCAAAACCATCCTTATGGCGACCTGCATCTTCTACGAGTTTCTGCTTGCGAAGAAGTATCCGAGGGACAAGCGTTTCTGCCA
Organism: Merdibacter sp. Marseille-QA0792; assembly: GCA_965119685.1. Lineage (GTDB taxonomy): Bacteria > Bacillota_I > Bacilli_A > Erysipelotrichales > Erysipelotrichaceae > Merdibacter. The sequence continues at coordinate 2,275,426 of OZ221971.1, forward strand.
CAACGCCCTTGTGTTTGCACCGGATAAGACTGTTTTGCAGTCCCTCCGTGAAATTATGACCTTTGATAAGACAAAGGTTGTGCCGCCAGAGTATGCCCGTGTACTTGATTCAAACATCAAGTTTCACTTTCTGGATGAGACGGGAACGATTCTGCACACGATTGATGATTCTGATTTCAATATCATCATCTCCAACACGCAGAAAATCATTGTAAAGAAAAAGCGCAAAGAGACATCTGCTGCTGAAACTTTATTCAGCGGCTCTGGATCTCTCCTTTCAGCAGTCTACGGCGGAGATGATGACGAGGACGATGCATGGGATGATACCACGCTGATGGATAACCAGCGTTTCAAGAAACTCTGCCGTCTTCCGCAGCTCGGCGTCTATGTTGATGAGGCGCATCATCTCTTCGGTGCAGACCTCGAAAAGCAGATCCGGTCGAGCGGAGCGAATAAGACAAGCCTTCGTGATACCATCAATCTGCTCGCAGCGAATACCTCTATCGTGGCTTGCTATAACTACACGGGTACGCCATATGTAAAGAATCAGCTTCTGCCGGAGGTGGTATATGCTTACGGTCTGCGTGAATCCATCTGGAATGGTTTCTTGAAAGATGCCGACCCGCTCGGTTTTGAGAACGTTAAGAGTGATGAGTTCCTCAAAGCTGCGGTAACCACATTTTGGGAGCGCTACGGCGGTAAGACCTATGAAGGTCTGAATCCGAAACTTGCTATCTATGCGGCAGGCGTTGAGGAGGCGGCCACAGAGGTCAAGCCTGCACTTGAGAGGATACTCGCTAACCTCGGTATTCCGGCATCGAAGATTCTCCTGAATGTCGGCGATGCAAAGTATACAAAGAACGATGACATCAGAGACTTCAATAACCTTGATGTTCCTGGAATGGAAGGAAACGAGAAGCAGTTCATTATCCTCGTTGAAAAAGGCAAGGAAGGCTGGAACTGCCGGTCGCTGTTTGCTGTAGCTCTTTTCCGCAGCCCGAAGTCAAAAATATTCGTTCTCCAGGCAACAATGCGTTGCCTCCGTGCTATAACGGACGAGCGTTTGACGGCCACAGTATTTCTCTCCAAAGAGAACTACGACACCTTGGACGATGAGCTTCATAAGAACTTCAACATGGAGATCAAGGATATCAAAAATCCTTCCAATGCTGATCGCCATAAATATCAGGTTCGTGTTCTGCCGCCGCCGAGGACAATCACCCTCAAGCGTGTATGGCACGAGTATACCCTCCACGAAAAGGAATACTCCAAGCCTGTGGACTTCAAACTGGTCGATGCTGATCTCTCCAAGTATGCCAGCATCATGTACGAACGTGACAGCCTTGCTCGTGATACCACTGTCAAAGAAAAGAATATTGACTATCTCCAGGACAATATGAAGTTCAGCGAATTTTCCCTCGTAGGAGAAGTGGCTCGTTATCTGAATATTTCCTGTATCCTCGCCGCGAGAATTCTCCGAGAATCAGTGGACGGAATCGACACGGTTCTTGAGGCGGTCAATCGCTATAACGCAGTCCTGGATGACTACATCATCCCGACTGTGTTCCATGCGCTCTTTGACATCACCTCTGAACTGAAGACCGAGGACAAGGAACTAGTACTGCTGCGTGAACCAAAGGATGCCGGTTACTACGAATTCTCCGCAAAGGATGACCTCGTGCTTACCAATCGCTATCCGGGCTTTACACCGGAGCAGCTTAAGAAGAGCTTCCATGCTGACACATACTGCTTCGATTCCATCCCAGAGAAGGAATGCTTTATGCAGTACATCACGAGCGGCAAAGTTGCAGAGGTTTACTTCACGGGAATGTTTACTTCCAATCAGGGTGATCTCTCCGTACACTACTACGATCCAGAATCGGGCAGAATTCGCCAGTACTATCCCGACTTCCTTGCAAAGATGATGGATGGTTCCTATCAGCTTATCGAGGTTAAGGGAGACAACAAGATTGATGACACCGTGGTTAAGGCAAAACAGGCAGCTGCCGAGGAGATGGCTGTGGCGAGTGGCGTGAAGTATCTCATGTACGCTGGCAGTCAAGTTGTTAGCACCCATATTTTAGATGAAGATTCGACATCTATGCAAAATGTTATTTATTGATTGACGAAAAACGAGGGTAATGACAACCTTTTAATTTTTCCTCACCTTTTAATTATTCCAAAATCTCTACACCGCAAGGCTGACACCTCACCACATTGCCGAGTGGTAGCAGGATAACTGAACATATAAAACAAGGGCTTCCAAAGTCAGCACATGACCTCGGAAGCCCTTATTTCAAGCCTTTTTCAGTGGCTTTTGCTCCGGAGAGGGCTTTTTCTATTGTATCAAAATCAGTAGGAACATCGATCCGACATGTGGCAGCGCCGGTATGCTGATTTCTGCAGTAGCTTATCTTAAGCAACAGGGAAAAGAATGGCGAAATCTGTCGATTTATGGACAGGAAATCGTAACCCTTACATCGGCAATTGCTCGAATGAATTTGATTCTTCATGGTGTACAGGATTTTGAGATTGTAAATGCAGATACGCTTAAAGTTCCTGCATTCACAGACCATGCAAAACTTCAGCAGTTTGACATCGTCCTTGCGAATCCGCCTTACTCTATCAAGCAGTGGGACAGAACCGCTTTTGAAAGTGACAAGTATGGACGCAACTTCTTAGGTACACCACCTCAGGGACGCGCTGACTATGCTTTCTTCCAGCACATATTGAAAAGTATGGATTCTACAACAGGAAGATGCGCAATTCTATTCCCGCATGGGGTGCTGTCGAGAAATGATGAACAATCAATGAGAAAAGCACTTGTACAGTTGGATTTGGTAGAAGCGGTAATTGGTATTGGCAAGAGTCTGTTTTACAATTCTCCTATGGAAGCTTGTATCATTATCTGCCGTTCTAAAAAGAGTGCAGACAGAAGACACAAAGTATTGTTCATCAATGCTAAAAATGAAGTAACCCGTAAAAATGCTCAGAGTTACTTGGAACCAGAGCATATTCATAAAATTGCAGATGCCTATGATAAGTTCTCTATTATTGAAGGATTTTCAAATGTGGCTACTGTAGAGCAGATAGGAAAAAATGGTTATTCGCTTGGAATTCCTAAATATGTTGCTGGTGTCGTAGAAGAAACAGAAGATGAACAGAATCTTGATGAAGCAATAGATAACTGGATGCGCAGCTCAAGCAGTGCACAAAATGAGTATGAGATTTTAAATAGTCTCTTGTTAGAAGGTGGTGAAACAAATGTCTAAGGTGTATTTAAAAGATGTGGTTACCCGCATCAAGGACAAGGTTGATAAGGATAACACCGACCTGGAATATTACATTGGCGGTGAACATTTTGATAACGGTGAAATTCAGATTACTAAAAAAGGCATAATCGCTGGAAGCACCATCGGTCCGGCTTTTCATATGAGATTTGTGCCAGGTGACGTCCTTCTGATGTCAAGAAATCCACATTTAAGAAAAGCAGGTGTGGTTGATTTTGAAGGCATTTGTTCTGACGTTAGCTATGTTTGCAGAACGAAGGATGAAAATGTCCTCATGCAGAAGTTTTTACCGTTTATCTTCCAGTCAGATGATTTCTGGAGATTTGCGGAAGAAAACAAAAAAGGTTCCACCAACTTCTTCTTGAACTGGTCTGACTTTGAAAAGTACGAGTTTAATCTTCCTCCTATCGAGACTCAGAGAAAATTAGCGGAGATTCTTTGGTCTTTCGAGAACACAAAAACAGCATACAAGAAGCTGCTTGATAAGACGGATGAGTTGGTGAAATCGCAATTTATCGAGATGTTTGGTTTGCCGGAAGATAATATCCATGAATATGAAATAGGTACAATCGGTGATGTTGTAAAGGATGTTCATTATGGAACCGCAAAGAAGGCATCAGAAGATGGACGTTATATCTACATCAGAATGAACAATATCACATACAACGGTGAGTTAGATTTGTCAGATATAAAACGTATTGATGTTCCTGAAAAAGATCTTGCTGGATGTATGGTTCAAGAAGGTGATGTGCTTTTTAATAGAACAAATAGCAAAGATTTAGTAGGTAAGACATGTCATTTTACTGGCAATGAGCCTATGATAATTGCAGGTTATATCATCCGTCTTCGTATGAATGGAAAGGTACTACCAGAATACGTTTCCACATTTATGAATCTTGATAGAAGCAAAAAACTCCTTTACAATATGGCAAAAGGAGCTGTAGGACAAGCAAATATTAATGCGAAAGAGGTTCAATCAATTCCTATTGTTATACCACCCGAAAGTGTGCAGCAGGAATTTTTGAAACTTCGTAAACAGAGCGATAAATCAAAATTTGAACTGAAGCAAGCTATCGCAGATATCGATAATCTTGCAAGGGCATTGATGCAGCAAGAACTTAACTAGTGGAAAGGAGTAACTATATGTCACAGTTTAATGAAGACAATACAGTGGAACAGTTGTTTATTGATTCACTTAAAAAGAACGGTTGGAAGTACGTTCCTGCAGAAGAACTTCCACGTGATATAACAGATGTCATTGTAGAGCCAATGGTGAAGGATGCGTTGATTCGTCTGAATCCTGAAATCGCAGAAAATCCTTCCAGAGCAGACGAAGTGATTTATAAGCTTCGTGCTATGTTGCAGCCATTTCCTAGTGACAATCTTGTCGCACAGAATGAAGCATTTAAGAAAAAGCTGTTTGAAGAAAACTCATATCCTTTTGGCGAGGACGGAAGATCTACTTCTATTTCCTTCTTTGGTACGATGACAAAAGAGGAACTCGCTAAGAATGAATATGTAGTTACTAACCAGTGGGTGTACCCTTCTGTGGAAAATGGCAAGAGACTAGACATCGTTTTGTTGATTAACGGTTTCCCTGTTGCAATCGGTGAACTTAAGACACCGGTTCGTAACGCGATTTCTTGGTTGGACGGAGCACAGGACATTGCTGACTATGAAAAGTCCATCCCAGAAATGTTCGTGCCTAACGTTTTCAACTTCGCATCAGAAGGAAAATGCTACAGATATGGTTCTGTAAATATGCCTCTTACTAAGTGGGGCCCTTGGCATACTCCTGACCATAAAGCAGAAGGTAGCCTTGCTGACGTGTGTATTAGTATTGCGGATATGCTTACACCTGAAAAGGTTATGGATATCATGCAGTTCTTTACCCTGTTCTCTACTGATAAGAAGCACAGAAAGATTAAAATCATTTGCAGATATCAGCAGTATGAAGCAGCAAACCTTATTGTAGAACGTGTAAAGGAAAACAAGATTAAGCAAGGTCTTATCTGGCATTTCCAGGGCTCTGGTAAGTCATTGTTGATGGTGTTTGCAGCGCAGAAACTTCGTATGATTCCGGAGCTTCAGAACCCGACAGTAGTAATCGTCGATGACCGTATCGACCTTGAAACACAGATTACTGGCGACTTCAATGCAGCGGATATCCCAAACTTGCAGTCGCTGGCAACAAAAGAAGAACTTATGAACTTTTTTGAACAGGATATGCGTAAGATTGCAATTACTACCATTTTCAGATTTGGTGATGTTGAAAAGGCGCTAAACATGCGTGATAACATCATCCTTATGGTAGATGAAGCTCACCGTACACAGGAAGGTGACCTGGGTGAAAAGATGAGACTTGCATTGCCTAATGCATTCTTCTTTGGTCTTACAGGTACACCTATCAACAGACTTGATAAGAATACATTCAAAACTTTCGGTGCTATCGAAGATAAGAGTGGTTACATGAGTAAGTATTCCTTTTCTGACTCCATCAGAGATAAGGCTACACTTCCTCTTAACTTTGAACCGGTGCCTATTGACCTCCATGTGGATAAGGATTCGCTTAACCAGGCATTTGATGAACTGACAGAAGGCCTTTCCGATGAAGATAAGGGCGAACTTTCTAAGAATGTTACCATGAAGGCCATTATGTATGATCGCAAGCGTATTAAAAAAGTTTGCGAGCATATCGTAAATCATTACAAGACAAAGATTGAGCCTAATGGTTACAAAGCGCAGATTGTTGTTTACGACCGCGAATGCTGCTTGATGTACAAAGAAGAGTTAGACAAGCTGTTGCCGGAAGAAGCATCAACAATCGTTATGCATACGAATAACGATAAGGAAGACCGTTATAAGAAGTATCGTCGTAACAGAGACCAGGAAGCTAAGGTTCTTGACCAGTTCCGCGATAAGGACCATCCGCTTAAGTTTGTTATTGTTACTGCTAAGCTTCTTACAGGTTTTGACGCCCCTATTCTTCAGGTTATGTATCTTGATAAGCCTATGAAGGACCATAACTTGCTTCAGGCAATCTGTCGTGTTAATCGTACTTACGATGAAGGCAAAACAAACGGTCTTATCGTAGACTACATCGGTATTTTCGATAACATTGCAAAGGCTCTGAATTTCGATGAAGCCGGAATGAAGAAGGTTATCACAAATATCGAAGAGGTTAAAAAGCAGGTACCTGCTCTTATGCGCAAGTGCTTGAGCTACTTTATGGGTGTAGACCGTACTGTTGAAGGCTGGGAAGGATTACTGGCAGCGCAGGAGTGTTTACCTAACAATAAGGCTAAGGATGAATTTGCTGCAGATTATCGCGTGCTGAACCGCGCATGGAATGCTCTGTCCCCTGATCCATTCTTGGAACCATTTAAGTATGATTATGTATGGCTTAGTAAGGTTTATGAATCTGTTAAGCCTACAGACAACAGAGGTGCGTTAGTGTGGGCGGCACTTGGTGCAAAAACACTGGACCTTGTTCATCAGCATATTGAAGTTGGCGAAGTTCATGATGATGTAGACATCCTTACTCTTGATGCAGCTCTTATTGATGAGTTCATTCAGAGGCAGAAGGATATTAAGAAGACAACCATGAAGGTCGAAATTGACCTGGTTGCTAAAATCCAGAAACACAGTAAAGATCCTAAGTTCAAAAAGCTTGGTGAAAAGCTGGAAGAACTTCGTGACCGTCATGAACAGGGCTTAATCACAAGTATCGAGTTCTTGAAACTTCTGTTGGAACTTGCACAAGAAGCTGCTAGAGCAGAGAAGGAAGTTGTACCGGAAGAGGAAATCGACAGAGGTAAAGCAGCACTGACAGAGCTTTTCAATGGCCTTCGTAATGATAAGACACCTGTTATCGTAGAAAGAATTGTTAATGACATTGATGACATCGTTAAAATCGTGCGTTTCGATGGCTGGCAGAAAACTACTACAGGTAAAAATGAGGTTAAGAAAGCGCTTCGTAGCGTTGTATGGATTAAGTACAAAATCAAAGATAAAGAGGTCTTTGACAAAGCCTACAGCTATATCGAGGCATACTATTAATACCGATAATCAGACAATATATTTAAGTGGTGCAGGATGTTGGTAAGAAAGGAAAACCAACATGAAAGCACAGATTATAGAACAGATTGAAAAAGTTATGCGGTTGCATCTGTCAGATGCGCAGATGCAACTGCTACATAAAACGTTGAATGCAATCATCCCTAATGCGGAGGAAAATTCAACAGAAGAGAAACAACCAGATTATATTCAATTTTTTCTGGCTGCCAAGCGCGTTGAGGGGTGTTCAGATAAAACGATTCGTTATTATGAATCAACAATACGAAATGTGATAGCTGCAATAAATAAGTCGCCGGACTGCGCAACAACAGATGATATCCGTCTGTACTTGGACGAGTATCAGCAGAAAAGCGGTGCCAGCAAAGTCACAATTGATAATATTCGCAGAATTTTATCAAGCTTCTTTTCGTGGTTGGAGGATGAAGATTATATCGTCAAAAGTCCGGTGAGAAGGATTCATAAGGTGAAAACCTGCAAGACAGTAAAAGAAACCTATACAGATGAGGCTCTTGAAATTATGAGAGATAGCGCTGATTGTGTAAGGGACCTGGCTATTATTGACATGCTTGCATCTACGGGTATGCGCGTTGGAGAGCTGGTGAAATTGAATAAGGCTGATATTGACTTCCAGAACCGCGAGTGTGTAGTTCTCGGTAAAGGCAATAAACAGCGCAAGGTGTATTTTGATGCCCGCACTAAGATACATTTAAAAAAATATCTGGATTCACGATGCGATGACAATGAAGCGCTATTTGTTTCTCTTCAAAAGCCTTATAACAGATTGCAGATAAGCGGCGTGGAAATCAGGCTGCGTGAGCTTGGCAGAAAGCTTAATCTAAACAAAGTACATCCGCATAAGTTCAGAAGGACGCTGGCAACAATGGCAATTGATAAAGGTATGCCTATAGAGCAGGTACAGCAGCTTCTGGGCCATCAGAGCGTGGACACTACGTTGCAGTACGCTATGGTCAACCAGAATAATGTGAAGGCGTCTCATAAGAAATATATAGGATAAACCAGTCGCAATTTATCGAGATGTTTGGTGATCCTGTGGACAATCCAATGGGCTGGCCTTTACGTAAACTTTCTGATGTTGTCAAGGTTGATGGAACGATGACGAAAGAATACGAGAAATATGCAGACTATCCACACATTGGAATTGATAGCATAGAGAAAAATACTGGTATTTTGTCTGGTTATCGTACCGTTCAGGAAGATAATGTTATTAGCCCTAAGTACTACTTTGGTCCTCAGCATATCCTGTATAGCAAGATTAGACCGGCATTGAACAAAGTAGCACTTCCGGATTTCGAAGGACTCTGTTCAGCAGACTGTTATCCTCTATTAGTTACGGGGATGTGCGATAGAAAATTCTTGGCGCATGTGATGAGATCCGATTATTTTCTTGACTATGTGCTTTCATATAGTGGAAGATCTCAAATGCCTAAGGTAAACAGAAAACAGTTGGAGGGATTCTCATTCCCTTGCCCACCAATAGAACTTCAAGAAAAGTTTACGGTTTTGATTGACCAGAGCGATAAATCAAAATTTACTGGTTTCAAATCGCAATTTATCGAGATGTTTGATAAACCAGAGTATGGTTTTAAAGAGATACCAATTATTGATGCTTGTTCATCGAAAAATGATATAAAGTGTGGACCGTTTGGAACACAGTTAAAACAATCTGAATACACAGAGTCTGGTGTGGCGATTTGGGGAATACCACAAATCAATTCTGAATTTTCGATTAAGCCAGATGCATATGTAACAGCAGAGAAAGCTATCCAGCTTGAAAGCTATTCTTTGATTTCAGGGGATATAGCAATGTCCAGGAAGGGAAATGTTGGGCAATGTGCAATTTATCCAGAAGGATTTTTACCTGGAATAATTGCATCAGATGTTTTAAGAATTCGTATTGATCAAACAAGGCTCTTGCCTCGCTTTATGCAATACCAATTGCATCATAGTGATCAAGTTCGTCAGCAGATATTAAAAGTTAGCAATGGTGCTGTAATGGCAGGAATTAATGTTACAAAACTTAAAGCAATAAAGGTTTTTATTCCACCAATGGAACTACAAGAAACATTTGTTGAACTTGTTAAACAGAGCGATAAATCAAAATAAATACTTAAGATGGAGGTGATTTGTTAATGGCTTATACAGATTTTAAGATCTATTTTCAAGATAAATATTCCGATATGCTGGCAGAGGCAATTCAGACTTTTGTCAATAAGCATCATGATGGGATAGGGTTTCATGGAATCAATGTCCTGTCTATAGCAGACCAGAAAGTTGAAAATATTGAGGTGAAGTCACTTGCATGCCATGAGGACGGCATTGGTGACTTGCTTCGCATGGAAGTAAGAACAGCGGCGGATATTGTCGAAATGAGTCTTGGTACAAAAGCAATAGAATCTGGTCGAAAAACCAGATGGTTTATTGTGCATGTAACTGCGGAGCTTCATCATGGCCTTCATGACGTTAAAGTATTTAGAACAGAAGAAAATTACTATGGAGAGTTTGATCCAGAGGGAGCTTTGGACGCATATATGATTCCATATATAAGCACTGCTGACCTCGAAGATATTGCAGATGACTTTTTTGAACGTTACTGTTTGGATGCTATCTACAATGAATGGCAACTTCCTTATAGCCATATTATGCGCAAAATGGGAATCCAGGCAGTGGAATCAAATCTCCCTGATAACGTATTTGGGCGCATATACTTTAAGCCTACAACAATAAAGTATTGGCGTAATTATTACCCTTTACCTAAAACAGAAATAGAAAGTGAAGTCCCTGCAGGAACGTTGGTAGTAAATAGACAGCATCACTTTTTGGACAATTTCGGAAGTTCATTAAACACTATTGCTCACGAGCTTGTTCACTGGGATTTACATCAAAAGTTTTTTGAGATACTTGCTTTATTGGATGAGAATGCAAATCAATTATCGTGTGAAGTTGTGCCTGAAATCCCGTCAGAGGGCATGACCGGAATACAAAAAGCAATATGGTGGGCAGAATGGCAAGCCAATAACCTGGCACCGAGAATTGTGATGCCGAGAACTATATTCTTGGATGCTCTTCAGGATTGTTATGATGATAACTTTTCACCGGTGTTTTACCAGGGAGAGTATTTGGAAACTGCATTGGAAAAGATAGCCAAACTGTTAGGCGTTTCTAGGTATGAAGCCAAAGTAAGGGCAATACAACTTGGAATAATGGAGGCAGAAGGAACTTTCTTGTATTCTGATAAGTTCTATGTGTACCCGATTTCCTTTAAAAGGCATTCATTAAGCAAAAACCAAACCTATGCAATTGATAGAAAGAGCTATGAACGTTTGTTGAATACAGATACTGAATTTGCCTCTCTCATCGAACAGAGCTTATTTGTTTATGCAGAATGTTTTGTTGTTTTGAATGATCCGCTGTATGTAGAACCGTCACAAGATCACTTTATGAAGGGTGAGCTTGTACTGACTACATATGGTAGAGATAATGCTGATGAGTGTTGTATGATATTCGAGAGAAGCTTTCAGTCGGATGAAAGTTATAACTTTGAATATTACGGCCAGTGTTATTTGTCTAAGGAGCTAACCGATAGTATACTGGTTGAGACTAAACGCGCTGATGACCTAAGTAACCAAAATGTTGAAGAAAGAGCGAAAACAAGCAAAAAATTAAAAGCTGAAGGCAGCAGCTTTATGGAGATTATGCGAGATTTACCAAGTTCTTTTTCCGGCACATTTAATGCTCATATGAAACGAAGTAAAAAGGATGACGGGAAGAAAATGACAAACTTGCAAATGTCGATAGAGACCGGTCTTTCAGAAGATTACATTGCAAAGCTCAGAAAAGAAGAAGTACAGAATTTGAGTATCGGAACGGTATGCGCGCTTTGTATGGGACTACATCTGCCACCATGCTTTAGTAGAGATATGATAAGAAAATCAAGAACAGGATTTCCATATAATGAAGATGGGTATTATCAGGAGTTGAACTGGTTCATATGGAGGATGTTCAGGAGCCGCCTGTAGGCACCAAAGGTACCGTTACAGGTGTTGATGATATAGGCAGCATTATGGTGGCATGGGACAACGGTTCCGGACTGAACGTTGTTTATGGAGAAGATAGCTGCAGAAAGATAAGTGCAGACAGTAAACCTTGTTCGTGGAAGGAAGGCTCGATTGGGATTCCGAAAAAGGATGGAGGCAAGAAAATTATTCATTACCGCGTAAAGGCAATGGCTGAAGCTGACAACACCGGAATTAACAACGGTAAGATTTCAAAGCTGACGCTTAGGATGAACGGAGAGTTCATTGCGAAATACGATGGTACTTGGGAGATTGAGCCCGCCTGCCAAGAAGCAGCGCTTGCGCTTTGCATTTTGTTAAACAACTACAACTAAAAATAGAAAAGGAATGACAGGGCCATAGGGCTCTGTTTTTCGTTACGCAAAAAAATAGAGGTGATTGCAGTGGCAAAGAAAGGATACACTCCTACAAAGTTCATGGCAAAAGACAGCTTCTATGATGAAGATACCGCTGATTTTGCTGTGATGTTTAGTGAACGATTATAACAAAATGTTTGGAAAAGGTGGATACTATACGCATTGCAGAGAACGATACGACTTGATAATTAATAAACCAGAAAAAATAAAAAGTTTCATTAATGAAGCAGATGACATATCTGTTCATATGTTATTTATTTCCTCTAAGCCGATAGAAATAGAATTTCAAGATACTGATGGGATAGTGACGTTTTTATCTCTTGAGATTTTTGAAAAGTATTTAAAGGGCAATTTGATTAGCGAAGATGGATTATCGGTTGTGCGTCCTGTGCACGTGCTCTAACGTGAAACATGACTACTATATAACGATAACAAAAGGCAACCGTTAAAACGTGCTCGATATGTTTGGGCATACGGACAGAGTAGTAAAAACTACAAAGACGTACTTCCTGTCGTATCGAGCCATGTGGAGAGCGTGGTTTTGATGTCAAGGAAAGACACATAACAGTCCCGAAAGCCCTTGATTTCAGGCACTTACCGACTTCCATCAATAATAAAGGAGACGATGGATACTCACAGATTTTCGGACATATTTCCTCAGATCGAAATCTTGAAACGATGAGCGATTTGCCCGTACTCTATATAAGCAGCAGCAAAGATGTTGACCTGTTCCCGCTGCAACGCCGATTCATCGCCTAAGACACGTCATTGTAAACAAGTCACAGCCATGCGGCCATAGAGAGGCTCCATTCCCACTCCCAAATGTAATCGTGTATATATCACATTTTTTCGCGCTTGCCACTCCCTCAGCCCTTTAAAACAGAGAACCCATAGCTTTACCGTCTTGTAAATGACCCGCCCCTCCATCCGATCTCATCCAATATATTTGGCATTGGGCATTTTTCCCCACTTTAAATGATGATGACATTTTCTGCACGCTTTTTATAATTCTTTTCCAGCATAGCCACATGAGAAAGGAAATCGGCATCCTCAAAATATTTGGCATGACTAGGACAGCATCGGACACAAGCCTGACATTTTATACATAAACCGACAGCCTCCATAGTTTCCGCATCAATGCTCCCCATAGGACAAGCTTTTGCGCATAAGCCGCAATGGGTACACCTATCCACATCTGTATGAGGTCTTGCTTTCAGAAACTTTGCAGGAGTGCCATCCTCCTTCAACGGCGTGTAATAGGCGCCCAATTCACGATGATCTATCTCTAGAAACATCTTTTTGTCTTCTATTAATTTTTGCACCGCTTTAGAAATAAAGCCGGAAATTTCATCCAAATCATCTTCATCTGGCCGCCCGGCGCCGATATGATCTGAAAAGGCATGCCGTCCGGCAAAAGCCGCCGCTCCTACAATCCGAAACCCGTTATCCTCCATCAAAATCATTAACTCCCTTAAGCTTTCGCCCGAACTGCGGTTGCCAAAAACGCAAATGGGAATTGCCGGTGTTCCTGCACCCCAAATGTTAGCCTTATATTCCGGAAGCAGTTTATTAGGCAGACGTCCTGCATATACAGGAGACGCCATCACCACCAATTCATCCTCACTAAAATGATATTCCTTACAGCGGTTTTCCGGTTTTGTAAGGTCGAAAAATGTGCACTCTGTGTTCAATTTTTCAGATAATTTTTTTACCGCAAAACGGGCAATCCTCTCCGTCCCTCCGGTAGGACTAAAATAAAGAGCGCACACTCTTTTAACATTCATATCATTCTCCCCCTTTATCAAACGGATACCTTTTCGCCGCTTGTATATTTGCTTACGTCACCATCATAACACAAATATAAACCGCTATCTATCTTTCTGTGGTTTGCTTAATCATCCTATCTCTATCAATTCATTTTATCTGCGGCTTTCTCTCCTGCTTACAGAAGAAACTTTGATATTTCATGTCCTATGAAACGGACAGCGTCTCCCCTTCGATTTAAGAAATGTTGTCTCCCTTTCCTTCTTTTCATCGATTTCAAAAATGCTAGAAAACAGATTTTCTTTCTTTCCTACCACAGAACAGCGATCTGCAAGGAACTTTCGACAAACAGCGATCGCCATTCCCTTATTTAAGTCCAAACCAAATATCCTATTGTTTCTTCAAAAAACAAAACAGGAATGGCCTGAGATATCATGATCCCATTTCGCCGTTCCTGTTTTCTTTGTTGATCGCTGATTTTTTTGGTAATTTAAATTACCTTTTTTTGCTCAGTGATGCACCCCACGCTTGCTGGCGATGCAAAGCGCATCACTCGCTCTTTTGCTGCTGACGAATCAAGTTCAGCGTCCCGCCCGCTTTCAGCGTCTCAATATCCAGCGCGCTGAGGTCATATCCTACGTGAAACACAGTCTGCTTCGTCCGGTTTGTCACCTGCAGCGTGCCCCCCGGCGTCAACGCACAGACATCCTCCATCACCAGCTCATCCATCTCATCGATCCCCTCATAATCCGCTTCATCGATGAACGTGAGCGGCAAAATACCGAAATTGATCAGATTTGCCTTGTGAATGCGGGCAAAGCTCTTGGCGATGACCGCCTTAATCCCCAAATACATCGGCGCTAAAGCCGCATGCTCCCGACTGGAGCCCTGACCGTAGTTATGCCCGGCGATGATGAATCCGCCGCCGTTTTTCTTGCAGCAGTCATGAAAATCCGCTTTGTTGTTCATAAAGACAAAGGTGCTGATCTTCTCGATGTTGGAACGATACGGCAGCACCTTCGCGCCAGCCGGAGCGATATGATCGGTCGTAATATGATCGCCGACCTTAATCATCACCTTTTTATCCAGCGTATTCTCCAACGGCGTGTTGATCGGCAGCGGGCGGATATTCGGTCCGCGGACGACCTTGGCATCCTTCGCCTCTTCCTTTGACAAAGGCGCGACGAACATCGCGTCATCGATACGCATCTGTGATGGCTCCTTTGGTTCCTCATACGTTGCAGCTAACGGCGAATGCAGCTCTCCGTATATGGCACTGAGAGCCGCCGTCTGCGGTGATACCAGACAAACCTTAGCGCTCAGCGTACCGCTTCTGCCATAAAAATTGCGGTTAAACGTGCGCAGAGACACCGCATCGCTGATCGGCGACTGTCCCATGCCGATGCACGGACCGCAGGTGCACTCCAAAATACGAGCACCTGCCGCAATGAGGTCGCTCAGCGTGCCGTTTCTTGAAAGCTCCATAAAAATCTGGCGGGAACCCGGAGAAATCGTCAGCGACACATCCGGATGCACGTGCTTTCCCTTTAACAAATTGCCGACCGACACGAGATCATGATAGCTGGAATTCGTACAGCTGCCGATGCAGACCTGATCGATCTTCATCCCTTCGACCTCTCTGACCGTACATACATGATCCGGTGAATGCGGCAGGGCGATCATCGGCTCCAGCTGAGAAAGATCGATGGTGATGACCTGCTCGTAGCACGCATCATCATCCGCCTGCAATTCCTCATAGTCCTGTGCTCTTCCCTGCTGCTTTAAAAAGGCCAGCGTTTGGGCATCGCTTGGAAACAGCGAAGAAGTCGCACCCAGTTCCGCTCCCATGTTGGTGATCGTCGCACGCTGCGGTACGCTTAAACCGGCAACCCCCTCTCCGAAATATTCCATGACACAGCCGACGCCGCCTTTGACGCTGAGCTGCTGTAACAGCTTAAGGATAATATCCTTTGCGCTGACCCCCTTGCGCAGCGTATTCGTCAATTCAACGCCGATCACCTTAGGCATACGCAAGTGAAACGGACGCCCTGCCATCGCACAGGCAACATCCAAGCCGCCCGCACCGATCGCCAGACATCCGATCCCGCCTGCAGTCGGCGTATGCGAATCAGAGCCCAGCAGCGTCTTGCCCGGCTTGGCGAAACGCTCCAGATGCACCTGATGACAGATTCCGTTGCCCGGGCGGGAAAACAGCACGCCGTGCTTTTGCGCAACCGTCTGCAAATACTTGTGATCGTCGGCATTCTCAAAACCGCTTTGCAGCGTATTGTGATCGACATAGCTGACGCTCAGCTCCGTTTTCACCTGCTCGACCCCCATCGCTTCCAGCTGCAAGTACGCCATCGTCCCCGTCGCATCCTGCGTCAGCGTCTGATCGATCGTAATCGCAATCGGTTCTCCACAGACACAGTTTCCTTCCCGAAGGTGACGGCGAATCAGTTTTTCCGTTAAATTCGGCATATTCCTTCCTCTCCTCTCTGAAATCTCCACCGCTATTATAACATAAGATGGAAAAAGTTTCATAATTTATGAAAAATATGATATAATTGTAAAATCAGTGAAAGGGAGTGAAAAGAATGGAGGATATCTATGCTTATTTTCATGACGCTCTGCAAAAAAACGCCATCGAAAACGAGTTATATCACCGCTATAATGTAAAAAAGGGACTGCGCAACGAGGATGGCACCGGTGTGCGCATCGGTTTGACGCGCATTGCGGATGTCGTCGGCTACACGTATGAAAATGAAAAGAAATGTCCCTGTGAGGGAAAGCTGATCTATCGCGGCTATGAGCTGCGTGACTTGGTCACTCACAAAGCGGCGATGGGATTTGAAGAGATCAGCTTTCTGCTGCTTTTCGGCTGGCTGCCCACCAAAGCACAGCTGCGATTGTTTCATGAGACGCTGGCGGCATCCTACGAGCTGCCCAAGCATTTTATGGAAACTAACATCCTGCTGACCCCTTCTTCTCATCTGATGAATCGCTTGCAGCAAATGGTGCTCGCCCTCTTTGATTATGACGAAGCCCCGGAGGATACCTCACCGCAGAACATCCTGCGGCAGGGCATCGAGCTGACGGCCCGCATGCCCGCGCTCATCACGGCGCTGTTTCAGGTGAAGCAGCATCACTGCAAGCGCCGTTCGCTGACGATTCACTATCCTTTAGAAAATCAATCCATCGCGGAGAACATCCTCTATCTGCTGCGGGAAAACCACACTTACAGTGAGGCGGAGGCACAGACGCTCGACGTGCTGCTGATGCTGCATGCCGATCATGGCGGCGGCAACAACTCCACCTTTACCAACGTCGTCGTCTCCTCCACCGGTTCCGATCTGTATTCGACGATCAGCGCCTCCATCGGCTCTTTGAAAGGCCCGCGCCATGGCGGAGCAAATCTGCGGGTGGTGGAGATGATGCGTTACATCGAACAGGAGATTACCTTGAACGGGGATGAGGAAGCGATGCGCCGCGTGCTGCTTCGCATCCTCGATCATGACGGTTACGATCACAGCGGGTTACTGTATGGCATCGGGCACGCCATCTACACGCTGAGCGATCCGCGTGCGGAGATCATCCGCTCCTATTGTGAACGCTTAGCTAAAGAAAAAGGCAAGGAAGACGTTTTCGCCTTTTACCTGCGCTATGAGCAGATAGCCAAAGGGCTGATGAAGGAGATCAAAGGCGTCGACACCTGCGCCAATGTCGACTTATACAGCGGACTTGCCTATACGATGCTGGGCATCCCCAAGGATTTATACACGCCGCTGTTCGTGTGCAGCCGCATCGTCGGCTGGCTGGCGCACAACATCGAAAACAAGCTCTATGACGGGCGGATTATGCGTCCGGCAACCCGCTATGTGGGCGAGCTTTTCCCTTATGTCAGAATGGAGGATCGAACAGAATGAAAACAATCACCGTATTCAAAGGCGACGGCATCGGACCGGAGATCACCGACGCTGTACTCGCCATCTTACAGGCGGCAGACGCACCGCTGAGCTATGAGATCTATCAGGTAGGCATCCCGCTTTACGAACAGTGCGGCGAGCTCATCAGCGAGGATGCGTTTGCTTCCTTTGAGAGAAACCGGGTGCTGCTGAAATCGCCGATCACGACGCCGATCGGTTCCGGTTTCCGCTCCATTAACGTATTTTTACGCAAAAAATACGATCTGTATGCCAACATACGTCCCGCCAAAAGCAATGCTGCCGTGCCGACGCCTTTCCCTGACGTCGATCTGGTGACCTTTCGTGAAAACACCGAGGATCTCTATGTCGGCGTAGAGGAGCAAATCGATGCAGATACGGTCCATGCGACGAAGATCATCACCCGCAAGGCCAGCGAACGCATCGTTCAAGCGGCGTTCCAATATGCGCTGGATAACCGCCGCACACGTGTTACCTGCGTTCATAAAGCGAATATCCTAAAACAAAGCGACGGCCTGTTTCTTTCCGTATTTCAAGAAATCGCCAAGGCATATCCGATGATTCAAAGCGATGATCGCATCGTGGACAACATGTGCATGCAGCTGGTGCAGCACCCGCAAAGCTACGATGTCCTCGTCATGCCAAACCTCTACGGCGACATTCTCTCCGATCTCACCAGCGGTCTTATCGGCGGCTTAGGACTGATGCCAAGCGCCAATGTAGGCAAGGACTATGCGATGTTTGAGGCAGTGCATGGCAGTGCACCGGACATTGCCGGCAAGCATATCGCTAATCCGACGGCTCTGCTGTGGTCCGCCTGCATGATGCTCGATCACTTACAGGAACAGGCGTGTGCCAAACGCATTCGCCGCGCTGTCGATCAGGTATTGGCCGCCAAGCATGCGCTCACTCCAGATCTGGGCGGAAGTGCAACGACACAACAATACACGCAGGCGATTATCGACGCGCTATCCTAGCTGTACGATGAAGAGGCTGCCGTAAAATTCCCTTGTGATAGAAAAAAGCGGAAATACACCCGATAGTCTCCGCTAACCTCTTCCTTTAACTCACAGCACTGTGCCCGCTTTCCGCATCTCTTTACACTGTATCCGCCTTATGTATCTCTTCGCACAACCATCATTCTTACACAGTCACACATAAAAACGCATCTGCGCTGGGAAAGAAATCTCATCACCTCTCCCTTACTCAGATGCTTTTTTACTATGCTGATGGCTCTTGTAGCGGCAGGGTATGGAAGCGGCAGGTCAAACGCCCGCCATCGATGCGCACGCAGGCATAGGAAACGCTTGCCTCACCGCGATTAAAACACAAAGACCCCGGGTTGACGATATGCACGCCATCGATCACCTGATCCCAAGGCACATGCGTATGCCCGTGAAACAACACGTTGCAGCCGCACGCTTTCGCCCGTTTCGCACCGGCCTCTGCCAAACAGTGCACAAACGCTTGAAAATCCAGCGATTCCTCATTTTGTTCCATCCGCAAAGCCGCCTGCATCTCCAGCTGGTGTCCGTGCAGCAACAAAATACGGCATCCCTCCACCTCCACAATCTGCTCATCGGCGAGTCCATAGGAAAGGGGATCGTGGTTGCCCCTGACGATGATGAATTTACGCAGGTGCCTTGGATGAAAGCCGAGATCACCCAGATGAAAACGCATATCCACTCGGCCCTGCTCTTTCACAATGCGTTTGACACGCTGCCATTCCCCATGGCTGTCACTGATCAATAATAGCTGTTTCATCTCGTTCCCTCATGAAAACAGGCGCTGTGATCAGCGCCCGTAGATTACTGTCTGTTTAAAATATCGATAATCGGCTGATAGTAGTCATAGCGTCCGTCGACATACTGCAAAGCCTCGTATGCGATGCCTTTCGCCTTATCCAGATCGATGTCCTCATAGACGTGCGCATAGCGATAATACACATAATCCTTTATTTGATTTTCACGGATGAGATAGCCGTAATCCGCGTCTCCCTGTCCGTAATCCTCATGCAGGATATAGAGATCCGCAACATCCATCATCAGCTCGTTGCTGTAAGCGGCAAACAGATCGTGAAACTGTGACAACAGCGCATAGGCGAAATTTTCATAATATTTCACATCGCTGTACTGCCAGTGCGGAAGCACGCTGCGCGCCAGCTGCATAAACTGTTTCATCAGCGCGGAGAGATCTACCTTGATTTGAGCAGCGAGCGCCGCTTCATCATGGTATCCCTGCCGCTGTGCGATCATCAGCAGACGCTCCCACAGATGGAACTCGCTGAGATAGCGTTCACCGTCTTTTTCCAGATCCTCGCCGCAGACGTAGGCGATCGCTTCCTGTGCATCCGCCTCCATCTTCGGGTAATCGCTCGCTTTAAAATCGATTGTATCGGCAATTTTTGCTAATACGACGGAAATGAGATCGATATCGTAGCCATCGTCATCATAGTGAAAAGACGTCTTCGTCAGCCGGAAGTCCTCCAGCAGCTGCTTTTCAATCTTTTTGAGATCAGCTTCCTGCATCAGCTTTGCGGCATAATCGTCATACGCATAGGTGACGCCCATCGCCTGCATCATTGCGATGCAGGTGTCCATGCTGAGACTTTCATATTGCTCCAGCTTCATCTTTTTGCTCGTCGCCTTCTTAACGGCAGGCTTTTTCTCCGTGCTCTTTGCGGCCGCAGCTTTCTTAGCTGCCGGCTTCTTTTCCGCTTTTGCCGTGCTCTCCTTTTTCTCTGCCGACTTTTTAACAGCCGTCTTTTTCACCGGTTTTTTCACTTCGTTATCACTCTTGCTTTGAGAAGCTCTCTGCTTCGTTTCTGCCTTTAATGCGCTCTCCTGCTTCGCCGGCTTTTTTGCCGCCGTCTTTGCGGTTGTCTTTTTCGCCGCAGCACTTTTGCGCTTGCTTGTCTCTGTACCCTTATCAGCTGTCTTGACCTCAGCCTTTGCCTCGCTCTTTGCAGCTGCTTTCGTCGAAGGTTTTGCTGTGCTCTTCTTTTCTGCCATTGAGTAACCCCTCCAATACTGCGTCCCCTTGTAGAAGACTGCTTTACACATACATTATAGCACAGTTTAAAAACGAACAAAAGACATCCGCCATTTTTTGGAAAGCACTTTCATTTTTCGACATTTTATCCCTTCTTTTGTGATGAAGATCCGGGAAAGCCGCATATATCTTCCGCATTTCTTCACATTTTGTCGAAGGGGTGAACATGATTTCACCTCAATTTCATCGAGACGACACATTGCCTTGCTTTACAAACGAGGGGGTTACGAGTATATTAGGAGGCGTAAGCAATCCTTGCTTCAATCATTACGCGATGTTTCGGCGTTTGGCGCGCCTTTGACACAGCGATCAAAAGGAGGTCTTTTTTATGAATGAAGACAATCAATGGATACCGGGGGAAGAAGTTCCCGCACCCCAACCCCCAAAGCAGAAAAAGGAAAAACGCATCATTGCGCTTACTTATGGCAAGCTGGCGGCGATCATCCTCTGCTGCGTAGTGCTCTCACTAGGATGCAGCTTAGCCGGCGCCTACCTGCTGTCGCGCTCGAACGCTTCCAGCGTGATCTATCAGGATACCTCCAAAATCGTCAGCACCGGCTCTCAAGATTCCAGTACGATCAAAGCGATCGTCGAGCAGTGTGCGAATTCCGTAGTGGAAATACAAACGGAATCAGTCACCAACGGCAGCAATCCGTTTCAGCAGTATGTCAGCAGCGGTGCCGGCAGCGGCGTCATTCTGACACAGGATGGTTATATCGTCACCAACCATCATGTCATTGAGGATGCCAACACCATCACCGTGCGTATCCGCAGCGGCGAGGAATATGACGCAAAGCTGGTAGGAAGCGATGAACAAAGCGATTTGGCCGTTCTCAAGATCGAAGCGCAAAATCTGACACCGGCGGTGCTGGGCGATTCCACAAATTTGGAAGTCGGTGATCTCGCTGTCGCCATCGGCAACCCGTTAGGCGAACTGGGCGGATCGGTTACCAGCGGTATCATCTCTGCGCTGGATCGTGAGATGACGATCGATGGCCAGACGATGACGCTGCTGCAAACGGACGCGGCGGTCAACCCCGGCAATTCCGGCGGCGGGCTTTTCAATGCCAACGGCGATTTGATCGGCATCATTAACGCGAAATCCAGCGGTGAAAACGTAGAGGGCATCGGCTTTGCCATTCCGATTTCCAGTGCCAAACAGATCATCGATGAACTCATCAGCAGCGGCGAGGTCACTTCCCGTCCGACACTGGGCGTTTCACTCTACAACGTTTCAGACGAGCGGACGGCTGCGCAGCTGGGCGTTGACGGCACCGGCGTGTATATCGTGCAGATCGTTGAAGGCGGGGCGGCCGATCAAGCCGGATTAGCCAGCGGGGATCGCATCATCAGCGTCGACGGTGAAGAAATCAGCGATGCCAGCGAGGTGCGAAGCGCCTTAAACAAACATAAAGTCGGAGAAACCATTCAAATCCGCATCGAGAGAAACTCTAAAACGATGGACTTTGACGTCGCCCTATAAAGCAGATTGTGCAAAACCTCTAAAAACACATCGAAATTTCCATTCTTTGGGCGTTGCGATGTGTTTTTTCTGTTGTTTCGCGGTATAATGAGAGTATATGGAGGTAACAGGTAATATGGAACTGAAAATCAGAAAGAGGAAAATCGTCCTGGTAGGTACCGGCTTTGTCGGAATGAGCTTTGCCTACTCACTGCTGTCGGAAAAGGGGATTAACGAACTGGTGCTCATCGACATGAACAAAGACAAGGCGGTCGGCGAACAGATGGACCTCAGCGACGGCCTGCCCTATGCAGATACCAAAATGACCATCAAAGCCGGCGGCTATGAGGAATGCAGCGATGCGGACATCGTCGTCATCACAGCCGGCGCCGCGCAGAAGCCGGGACAGACCCGTCTGGAACTCGTCGGCATCAATGCCAGAATCACCAAGGATGTCGCTACTCAAATCAAAAATGCCGGTTTTAAAGGCATCATGGTCGTCGCCAGCAACCCGGTGGACATCATGACCTATGTCGCCTATCGCGCCAGCGGTCTGCCAAGGGAGCATGTCATCGGCTCCGGTACCATTCTGGACACCGCCCGTCTGCGCTACAATATCTCCAAACGCCTGGGCATGGCGCCAAGCAACGTCCACGCGTATATCATGGGCGAACACGGAGATTCCAGCTTTGTGCCGTGGATTCACTGCTATCTGGGCTGCAAGCACTTGCTGGAGTATATCGACGAAGAGGACAATTTGACGCTGGAGGATCTGCAAAACATCTATATGGAGGTTCGCAATGCCGCCTATGAAATCATCAACCGCAAGAAGGCGACCTATTATGGTATCGGGCTGGCGCTGAAACGTCTGGTCTCCTGTCTGTTGAATGACGAAAAGGCCATCCTGACCGTATCGACTTATCAAAACAACGAATATGGCCGTGAGGGCTATTACATCGGCACGCCGGCCGTCGTCGGCAGCAACGGTGTGGAAAAGATCATCAAACTGCCGCTCAACGAGATGGATCAGGACAAATTCAACCACTCTTTCGATACGCTGAAACAGACGATCGAGGACAATCTGCAAGAAGTATTGGCCGACCTCTAACAAACAATCATACAAAAAGAAAAGAGATGACAGCCGCACATCCCATCAGGAGATGATAATCGCTTCATCTCTTTTTCTATCCATGCGTTTCAAAAGTGCGCACATCCTTTATATGCAGATAAAACTGCTCTTCTCCCCTCTTACAACTATGCCAAGAGAACAGGCGTCCTGCGAAAAGAGGGGCATTGCTTCGATTAGATCATTGCCTATAAACGCTTTTCAAAATTGCCGCTGATGCTCATTCCCTCACTGAAGATGACAAAGGCGTGTTCATCCAGCGTATAGATGATCTTTTTTAACTGGTTTTCCTCATACTTGTTGATTGCGCAGACCAGGATCAGCGTTTCTTCATCCGTATATGCTCCCGCGCCCTTCCAATAGGTCACACCGCGTCCGGTCTCCTGCATGATCGCATAAGGAACATCGATATTCTTGGTGAAGATCATCGCCGTCATGTTGATGTTTTGATAATGGGTACGGTCGCAGACGCTGTACATCACGACCATGTAGATAATAGAGTAGATCGCCGTCTCCAGCTGAAACAATAACGCACAAAGAGAGAATACACCGATGTTGACCAAGATGGAAAGCTGCCCCACCGCGATGGGGAAGTTTCGCTTTGACAGATAGAAGCCGATGATATCCGTACCACCACAGCTGCCGCTGGCACGCAGGGTAAGCCCCACACCAAAGCCGCTCAAAATACCGCCGATCACACAGGAGGCTAATACATCGTTTAAGATCGGTTCCTTTGGAATCATCACTAACGACATCACCAGCGTCTGTACAAAAATACTCAAAAGCGTCTTAAGGAAAAAACCGCGGGAGATCGAGCGAAATGCCAATAAAAATAACGGGATATTCAACAGCAGATTGAAAATGCCGGCGATGTCAAACTGCTCGCCAAAGGGCAGCAGCGGCGAGAGCAGCGTACGCAGAATCTGTGCGATGCCGACGATGCCCGCACTGTACAAACTGACAGGTACGATCAATAGATTCACGCTCGCCGCAAACAGCGCGCTCCCTAACACGACATAGAGATACTGTTTCCAATCCTGTAATTTTTTCAATGTCCCCACCCCTTTTTATGTATGCCATTGTATCATTTTTTCTTTGCCCTGTTAATCCTATTTTTTCATAAAGACGCCTTTGACAAATACCGATAAGCGTACTGTTTCCCGATTTCCCCCGCCGTATCCTCCATCGATATGTACCCCTATTCTTTTGTTCCTGTCATTTTTATCCACTGCCATCCCAACAACAGTAAGCAGCTAAAAAATGTATTCAAAACGCTTATTTCTCCCCTCCTTTCCCCACTTGTAACAATGGATTTTTATCCCCCTTTTACCGCCGGACACCAGCGCATTTGCAAGTTTTTTGCTGATTGCCTGTTTTTTATCTTGCAGACTTTTCGTCATGTTTACCGCATGCGCAAAAACGAGTATAATGGAAACAAGCACGAACACGTGAGCGATTACAAGGAGCTTTTCCCCCTCTGTGCGCTTGCATGACAGCGAAAGGAGCAATGTTCAATGGTACACATCGGCAATGATTGGGATGCGCTGTTAAAGGACGAATTTCAAAAGGACTACTATCAGCAGCTGCGTCAGTTTCTCGCATATGAATATCGCCATGGACCCGTTTATCCGAATATGTATGATATTTTCAACGCTTTGAAATATACGCCCTATGCGCAGGTAAAGGTCGTATTGCTGGGGCAAGACCCTTATCACGGCAAGGGGCAGGCACACGGACTGTGCTTCTCCGTGCAAAAGGGGGTTACGCCGCCGCCCTCTTTGCAAAACATCTATCAGGAGCTGCAGCGGGACGTCGGCTTTCAAATCCCGGCACACGGAAATCTCGTGGCTTGGGCGAAGCAAGGGGTGCTGATGCTCAACACCGTGCTGACCGTACGCGCCAATCAAGCCAATTCCCACGCCAACCGAGGATGGGAGCAGCTGACAGATCGCATCATCTCCTTGATCGATCAAAAACCACAGCCCGTCGTCTTCCTGCTGTGGGGAAGAAACGCCAAGGCCAAACAGGTGCTGCTGCACAATCCCCATCACCTCATTTTAAGCACCTCCCACCCAAGCCCATATTCCGTGAATTACGGATTTGCCGGATGTGCGCACTTTTCCAAAACCAACGCCTTTTTGCGTGCGCATGGGGCTGCGCCGATCGACTGGCAGCTTCCGCTCTCCATTTAAAGACAGACGTTTGACAAAGAATGACAGAGAGAAACGCTTGCCGCTGACACCTGCCACACTCCTTTGAAATGTTCTCTTTCATTGAAAAGCAAGAGTAACTGCCGCCGTTTTTCCACGCTTTTACATTGGCACAAGTATCCGCTCTGGGACGATGGAAGCGCGGTGTTTTCTGCTTCCTAACAGCAGCCATTCCGTGTCAGTGAAATCTGTCTTTCCCCATTTCTTTCTTCATCGCTGTTGTCCCCTTTTCCCTTCGCTGTGCACAGATTTTCTATTTGTCCTTTCCTTTTTTATCGAATCGGCATTCACTCCATCCAGCACCACAACCACAGGCTGTCAGCGTAGTCAGTCCAATGAAAATGTTCCCGGCATCCGATGAACGGCGGGAACATTTTTTCTTCTCTTGTATTCCTTATGTGCACAGTGCGCCTATGTTATACGACACCGTATGTCCGCTTTGCGCGTATCAGCGCTTAACGAGGGCGTCGATCGCCTCCTTGCGTTCGCTAAGCTCCATCCATCGCTCCATCTTTTTCTCCAGTTCACCTTGTAAATGTTCCCGCTGCTCGCCCAGTTTTGCCAGCGCCTGATACTCCTGTGTCTGCGCCATCGACGCATCGACCTGTGCGATATTCGCCTCGATGCCTGCGATCGTCTCTTCCATAGCGGCGAGCTCTTGTTTCTCCTTGCTTGTCATCTTAGGAACTGCGCTTGTGCGGATATTATCCTTCTTGGGCTTGGTTTCCTTGCCCGCATCCTCAAAAAGCCACTCCTGGTTGGCGCTGTATCCGCCGATATAGCGGCGAATGCCATCAGGCGTAAAGACCCACAGAGAATCGCAGACACGATCAAGGAAATAGCGGTCATGGGAGACGGTGACGATGATGCCGGGAAAGCTGTCCAGATAATCCTCTAAAATGGCAAGCGTCGTAATGTCGAGATCGTTGGTCGGCTCATCCAACAGCAGCACATTGGGCGCCTCCATCAACACACGCAACAAGTATAACCGCCGTTTTTCACCGCCGGAGAGAAATTTGATCGGCATGTAATGCATAGAGCGATCAAAGAGAAAACGTTCCAGCATCTGCACGGCATCCATGACACCCTCTTTGGTATCGATAGCGTCTCGCTGTTTCTGAATATAGTCGATCACCCGCTGCTCAGCGTCCATTTCCTCATGTCCCTGATGAAAATAGGCGATTTTTACCGTCTCTCCGTACGTAATCGTTCCTTCGTCCAAATCGATCTTTTGGGCGAGCGCTTTGAGCAGCGTCGTCTTGCCGCAGCCGTTCTCGCCGATGATGCCGATTCGATCATGTCTTTGAAAGGTATAGCTCCAATGAGAAAACAGCGTCCGCCCGCCATAGCGCTTGGCGATCTGCTCGCATTCGATCGTCTTCTTGCCTAAGCGGCTGTTGGCAAAAGACATGGTGATCTCTTCGTTCACCTCGGTATAGGTCTGCTCGCTCAGCCGTTCAAATCGCTCCAAACGGGAACGGCTCTTCGTTGAGCGCGCCTGTACGCCGGCACGTACCCACTCCAATTCCTTTTTCAGAATCTGGCGGCGCTTTGCCTCCTGAGTGCGCCGCAAAGCGAGGCGTTTCTCCTTTTCTTCGATATATGTGGAATAATTCGCCTCATAGACAAACAGTTCTCCCGCCGACAGCTCAAACATCCGCGTGCAGACGTTTTCCAAAAAATAGCGGTCGTGCGTCACCATCAGCAATGCGGCGCTGTATCGCTTGAGATAGTGCTCCAGCCAGCGGATCATCTGCGTATCCAGATGGTTGGTCGGCTCATCCAAAATCAACAGATCACATGGCTGTAACAAGGTCTGTGCCAAGGCTACCCGCTTTTTCTGCCCGCCGGAGAGCTCCCCGCAGCGCTGTGACAAATCCCTCATCCCCAAGCGGGTCAGGATGGTTTTCGCCTCGTATTCCTTCGCTTTCGAAACACCGGCAAGCACCGCTTCCAAAACGGTATCCTGCTCGTTGAGCAAAGGCGTCTGTTGCAGCATGGCGATCCGCAGCTCCCGCTTTTTGATGATCTCCCCGCTGTCGTACTGCTCGGCTTCGGCGATGATCCTCAGCAGCGTCGTCTTGCCGCTGCCGTTGATTCCCACCAAGGCGATTTTATCCCGCTCTTCCACAGCGAAGCTCACATCGCTGAGAATCTGCTTCACCGCATATTTTTTAGAAAGATGTTTCACACTGATCAACATAATTTCACCTGCTCATGAAGCCGCATCCCTTTAGGATAACGGTTTTTCACCCACTGGCCGTCACCCTTGCCAAATCCTAACGGCATCCCCTGATAGTGCAGGCAGAGAAAGCCGCGCAGGGGAGCTGCTAACGGATAGCCTTTCAAAAACTGCTCGCACTCCTGTAAGCTCATCTCATAGACGTGCTTGAGATGGGGCTGATGGATAGCCGCCGTATAAAAGTGCTGATGCGGTTCAAAGCGCTTTTTGACGATCTCCCCGCACAGGACGCCCTGACGCACCACCTTGAGCTTATCCAGCGAGACAAAAGGCTGCAAGCGGGTGAATACCTGCGTTCCCTGCTGTTGGAGATAGGGATCGTTCATAGTGAGCTGATCGGCAAAAAAGTCGTGTACACATGCTTGGGTTTTCGCAGATGGACACAACCCCGGCAGCCGCCGTTCCCTTTCTCCGCGCTTTTTCAGCTTGGCGATGAAATGGCCTTCGCCCCCATCCATCGGAAGGATGCGGCGCACCTTTTTTTCATCGATTCCCGTACCCGCAAAGCCGCAGCGGCCAAACGTCACGCCGCAATCGATCAATTCCATATCGGGAAAGCGCTCGAGAAATGCCGCGATCGTCTCCTCGTTTTCTTCCTTGGCATACGTACAGGTCGAATATACTAAGATGCCTCCGGGGCGCAGCGTCTCATAGGCACTTTGCAAAATCTCCTGCTGGCGCTTGGCACAGCGAAGTACCTGTTCCTCGCTCCAGTCCTCGCAGGCTTGTTCATGCTTTTTGAACATTCCCTCTCCGCTGCAAGGCGCGTCCACCAGCACCTTGTCAAAGCACTCCTTCAGCACGGCCGCAATGCGTTGGGGATGCTCGTTGGTGATGGCGTACTCGCTGAATCCCAGACGTTCCATATTGGAAAGCAGCGCCAAGGATCGCTTGCGGTCGATTTCGTTGCTGAGCAAAAAACCGGTATGTGCCAAGCGATCCGCAATCTGTGTGCTTTTTCCTCCCGGCGCCGCACACAGATCCAGCACCCAGTCCCCCTTTTGCACATCGAGCGCCTCAACGGCGCTGCTGGCGCTGGGCTCTTGCAGATAGAACGCCCCGCACAGATGCAGCGGGTGAAGACCGGCATGCGTCTCTTCGATGTAAAAGGATTGGGCGCAGATCGCAGAGGGGCGACACTCCCATGGCACAAGGGAGAGCAATTTCTCGACGCTGCAGCGGCACTCGTTGACGCGCAGACCGCGAAAGCGCGGCTGCTTCAGCGTTTCGAGATACGCGGGATACTCACTGCCCAAATATGCCTGCATACGCTGTAAAAATGCCTCTTTCATCTCATCATCCCCCCTATAAAAGAACAGGGGCACTCCCTGCCCCTCTCATGCTTCCTCCTGCGGCTGCACTTTTGCCAGATAGACGATCTTCTTGGCGACCATACGGGAGGCAAATGCCAATGTGATTAAGCGAATCGGCACATTGTTGTGATGAAAGCTCATCAGATACTCGCTGACCTTGCCCGCCTGCTTCTCTAATACCTGCGTAGCGATCATCTGCAAGGCGTTTTCCTGCTCGTCGCAGAACAAGTCAAAGGCGCCCTTGGGCCCCAGCTGAGCGATCTGAAAAGCGATGCCGTCTTTCACCTGAGAGATGGTCAGCACCTGCTTCATCAGCGTAATGGCCAATAGATAAGCGATGTGCTCACGGTTGTACCGCTTTTTGACCGGCTTGGGGATCAGCTCCATCTTGACGTAATTGTTAATCATGGAGCTGGTGATAATCACATCCTCCTCATCGAAGAGATCCTTGAGATATTGCTTTACCAGCGTAATCAGCTGGTCCATGTAAATATCAAACGTCGGCAAATCCTGCCAGCGCGGCAGGCGATAAGCGATCATCTGACGGCAGAATTCCTTGAGGTTTTCATTTTCCATTCCTGCGTGCCCCCTTGTTCTTCATCATCTTGTATTTATCATTATATGCGCATTGATGATATTCGTCAATTCTGGTAGAGCATACTATAACTACCGTCATAAGCGATGTCCGCTGCCGGCGCGGCCTCACCCCCGCTTCATCTTTCCTTTCAGCTTCTGCAAGAGTGTATAGCCTTTATAAAGCAGCGGATGTACAGCGGCGATAAAATCGCCCGGCAATTCGACAACCTCTGCCTGAAAGCCGCGCTTGAAATCAAAGACGCCATAGCCCTCCTGTCCTTTTTCAAAATAACCGCTGATGCCATAGAAGTTATAAAACGCATATCCCAGCGCCAATGCCGTGCGGATCATCTGCCACTGAATGGCGTATGCCGCATTTAAGTGCATGTATTGATCATACGCACCGCTGGAGAGATAGAGAACCTCATTGCCATACAACAAAAACATCGCCCCTGCCAATGTCAGAACGCCATCCTCGCTCTCTGCCTCCAGCTGTTTTGCCTCTGCCAGCTTCTTTTCCAGCTGCCGCAATTCATCCAGCAGCACATTTCGCTTTTTATTAAACTTCTTGCTTTTCGCTACCTCTGCCAGCAGCGCTTCCACCTGCCGCAGCTCCTCGCTTTTCTCCTGCTGCTGCCGGACGAGACGCTCATGATAATCGCGGACGTCTAACTGTGCCAGCACGATTTTCAAATGCTCCTTGCCATAGGCTTTCATCATCTTTTGATAATACATGAGATCTCTATCCTCAAACCCGCGCCGTCTGGCGGTGTGCTCCGTGATCTGTTTGAAGCGCAACAATTCTTGCTCATCGATCTCATTGACTCTGATGCCCAGCTTCATCGTCTTATGAATCGTCCAGCGTGTCTGCTGATCAAATGTCTTCAGCAGTTCCTCCTCCGTTTTCCCGCGCAGATCTAACACGGATATCCAGCGGCACTGATTCACATAATCGTAGCCATAAGTAAACCCCTGATGGCGATAGCCGCAGCGCTCGAGCACGCTGAGCATCTGGTGATGGCAAAAGCCTCCTTCGACGATACTGCCATTTTTATCCCGTTGCTGATAAGGGACATATGGGTCGATTTTCACATATAGCGCGTGGTGCTTCTTGGCGTATGCCTTGACTTCCTCACACATCGCGCAAAGAAGCGCCTCATCCTCATAATCCAAAAGAAAGCCCCGCGGCGCATAAAAACACCGATATTTCCCATGCAGCCGCACACTCGCCAACAGAGCTGCTGCCGCCAACACACCGTCTTGGCGGATACCGACATACACGACTTCCCAGCCGTCCATCACCATCTTGCGTCCGGCATACACCGAGCTCAAAAAGCTCGCATGGGGATGGACAGCGGCAAACGCATCATATTCCGCTTCGGTTAATATTTGCAATTTTGAAAGAGACATTGTTATCCTCCTCTACGTTCTATCTGATTCTTTATCATTCCCACAGCGTTTTCGCTGCTCACTTCCCGTCTAGTATATCACAAATCACAACTCTTTTCCCCATTCATACAAAAAAACTGCCCTTTGTAAAGAAAGGCGCAGAACTCCTCCCCTTTTCCTACCGGCTTCTATTCTTCGCAGATCTTTTCGCGCCGGTTACCTTCATACGCTCCCTCACGGAAAGAATCGACAAAGCGAAAGCCCAGCCGTTCATAATAAGCGTTCAGCGCTTCATTTCCTCTCTGTGCATCCAAACGCAATCGGCTTTTGCCGCTTTGCTTAGCAATTTCCCATGCAAAGGCAAGCAGCCGCTCTCCGACGCCCCGCTTCCCCGCAAGCGTCGCCAGATGGTGAACATAAAGCGCAGGCACGTCATCGTCCCAGCGCTCATCCTGTGTAAACAGCGCAATGATGCCGATCAGCTGTGCTCCCGCAAACGCACCGTACAGCACGCCTTCCTGCGCAAGCCTTTGAAAATGCGCGAGCGGGTAGATTTGCGCATAATCGCTCTCTTCCCACTGATGCAAGGAACGCTCCCGCATCCATGCGATCCGCTGTTCAATGATCGCAAAAGCAGCCTCTCCTTCCTCAACACAAAGCCGGCGGATTTCCATATCCATCTTTCTTTCCCCCTTTATAAGAAAAATTCCTCGATACGCCGAGGAATCCTTCATACGATTGACAATGCTCAGAATGCTTCCTTACCTTTCACATAGGTCATCTCTACGGAATAATCGTCATTGAGCACGACGATGTCCGCATCACAGCCGGTGCGCAGCGCGCCCTTGCGATCGTCGATGCCCAACAGGCGGGCCGGGTTGAGCGTGCATGAGTTGATCGCATAGTCCCAAGGAACCATCGCTTTTTCCACCAGCACCCGTAAGCCCTCGTTGACTTTCAGCGTCGAACCGGCTAAGCCCTTGGTCTGTGTCAGATGTGCGCTGCCATCCGGATAGAGCTCGATCTCGTTGCCGCCAAAGAGCACCTTCGTACCCACCGGCAATCCCTTGACCATCAGCGCATCGGTAATCATGATCGTATAGTCACGGCCTTTCGCCATAAACAGGTTGTTCAGCGCGTTGACATCAGAGTGATTGCCATCGCAGATCACCTCGCCATAAGTATCGCGGAAACGCATCGCGGCGCCCACCAGTCCCGGATTGCGGTGATGAAACGGCGTCATGCCGTTGAAGATATGCGTCATGCTTCTTGCGCCGTTGGCAATCGCCATCTGCGCCTGTTCGAAAGTAGCGCCGGAGTGACCCATGCTGACGATCACGCCATGCGCCGCCAGATAACGGGTCAAAGTGAAATCATCGTCATGCTCGCACGCCATCGTGATGACCTTGATCAAGCCCTTTGCGGCTTTCTGATAACGCTCAAACTGCTCGATCGTTCCCTTCACACAGTACTGCTCCGGCTGAGCGCCCTTATATTTCTGATCCAGATACGGCCCCTCAAAGTGAATACCGAGGATCTCAGCACCTTCATAGCCCTCATCGACGACCTTTGCGACGTTGGCTACCGCCTTGGTGAGCACTTCCTCGCTTTGGGTGATTGTCGTCGGCAGGATGCCGGTCACACCCTCATGCGGGATGTTCTTCATCCAGTTGCGCAGTCCTTCTTCGTTTGCGTCATTGGTATCAAAGCCGTAAGCGCCATGGGTATGAATGTCGATGAAACCCGGAACGATGCGCTTATCCCCATAGTCCTTGTCCGCCGTTTTTTCGCCGTAAGGCAGAATCGCGCTGATCTTGCCCGCTTCCACCTCAATCTGTGCCTGCAGCCAGTTGCCCAGCACCCAGACCTTTTTACTTTGGATAATCATATCAGATATACCTCCTGTAACGTAGATGATCCATCTATGCTTTTATTATACTCTCATTTGTATCAGAATCCAAAGGGAACGCTTTCTTTCTGCCAATTTCTGCAAACATCCGCACAAAAAGTCCAAACGCCTCTAATGATCGCGCACACATGCTAACAGCGCATCCAACCGTTTCGCCGCCTCGTAAGCGCCAAGCGCATCCCTCTGATGCAGCCAGTCCTGTAAAAAGCCCAGCGCACCATACTGTGCAAAGCACAAAGAAGCGCCTTTGACAGCAGGGAGCACGCGAGCGATCACAACAGCGATTCCCTCACCCAGTATCTCATCTGCACTCAAACAAAGCCGGCGGTAATAAGGCAGATCACGCTTCAGCCAGTCGAAGCAGACAAAGGTGTGCGGCAGCAGACGCATTTGCAGGGTATCCGCCCATAAGGCATCGCACATCTCCTCTAACAGTTTTATCCGCTCCCGCTTCAATGCGGCATGCGCTTCCTGCATCGAGGAAAAATGCAGATAAAACGTACCGCGGGTGATACCCAGCTCCTCACATGCTTCTTTAATGGACGGCAGACAGCCGTTTTCAACGATTGCATCGTGCACATGCGTTAAGATGCGCTCTTGTGTCACCAGCGAACACGCGTATGTCTTTTTCATCGCTCTCGCCCCCTCTTGCGCCCATTATAACGAAGCGAGACGCAAAAGGCAATGCGCTGCTGCAAAGAGCGAGGGAATCATTGTGGGGGGGAAGACTGCGCCTATGCAACAAGGACAGCCGCACCTACATTCTAATGACAAATGCGTTTTCGATTTTATGTTTCATGATGAAAATCATGAAAAAACGATAAAAAAACAAATAAATGATTGCTTCTTTTGAAAAATGCGGTATAATAGACGTGCTGATGACGAATGCCGACTTAGCACAGTTGGTAGTGCAACGCACTCGTAACGCGTAGGTCGGGGGTTCGAGTCCCTTAGTCGGCACCAGTCAGCGAAACAGCGATGAGCGATAGATTGCTTATCGCTTTTTTTCTATTGTCGCAGACAGAGAAGCATACGCTGTTGCATTCTCTCCTCTAATTGATCAAAAGCACCCTTTTCCTGAATACCCACTATGATCACAAGGGTGTTTTCTGTGTACAAACATCTGCTTTCTAAGCATTCAAGCATATCTATTTCAGCGAAAAAGGAAAAGACCGCACTCCGGCGGTCGTCAGACGTTTGTTTTCCCGCATTTCTCAATCCGGCGCTTCCCTTATCCCTGCGCTTCGTTTGCCTTTAACATCCTGCGTTTGCGGATCGCATAAGCCTTTTGCGAAGCATGATAAAGCAAGCGGTTGACCGGCAGATCAAATTCACCGATGAACTCGTTGATATGCGGATGAAAATTGGACTTGAACTTCGTCAGTCCATCTTGCAGATCGCCTTCCACACCGCCCATATTCGCATAGCGGCAGCCCTTGGAAAACGCGTATTTCATGATTTCCGTGTATAGGTAATACTGCGGCATAAACTTTTTAAAGCGATCGTTCATGCCCGCATACAGCATCTCCAGCGTATCGCCGACACGAATGCTGAGCACGCCGGCGATCACCGTGCGCTGCGGGTAGCTTGCGGCGATCTCCTCAAATTCGGCGATGTCCCGCGCCAATGCATGATGAATATCCTCCAAGCGGCGCTTTTTCTTCGGTGCTCCCTCTTTGAGCTGTGCTAACTCATGATCATTCTCCTCGCGTTCGCGATACAGACGCTCCAGCGTTGCCCGCACGTCCACCTCTGCCAAAAACAGCCAGCAGTCCTCTTGATAGATGTCCATCAGCTGATGAAAATAGGCACGGTTGCGCAGGCTGACGTGTTTGCGCTGCTCTGTCAGCGCGACGACATCCGCAAAGTCATCCACCCGTTCCTCTTGCACGCGGACAACCTCGACATTGCGCTTTAACGCATCCTTGATCAGACGGCGGGTATGCCTTGGCAGCGATGCCTCAAAATCCTCGCAGGCGTACACATTCGCCTGATAACGGGGCTGGATGCTGTCCTTGATAGAAACGCAAAATCCCTGATGAATCGCCTTAGCTTTGCGCATGTGCTCCATGATCTCCTCGATCTCCTCATAGACCTTTGCGCTCTCCCTGTCCTCAATGAAATAATCGCGGTAATGAATGCCCGGATCCATCTTCACAAACAGACAGTGCCGTTTCTTTGCCCATCGCCGCAGCTGCGTCATGAAAAAAGTCACCAGCGCTTGGTTGTGGTAATCCATGATCGGACCGCGGGGAATATACATCATCGTAAAGTGCAGCGGCAGCCGTTTTACCAGCACCAGCGCGCTGGCCACCAGCGTCTCATCCTCTTTTACGCCGACGATGGCATGTCCCCAGTTTTCTTTCACCTTTGCCCAATCCGAGGTCTGCAGTAAATTGCACAGCGGATGTCCCTTGAGAAATGCGTCGTGCTCCTGCGCTGTCACCTGTTCTACAAACTGATACATCGTCCATGCCCCTTTCACGATCGTCTGCGCCGATCAAACAGCGCCCGCTATCGTCAGTTTTCGTATTGCCAGCAGTATTATACCATTCCCCGCTCAATAATCCAAGGTGCTCTTTTCCAGCGCATATCGTCTCCTGCATTTGCAAGGGCTCGCTTTTTGAAGCAGGTGCGCATCGTTTCTTTCGGCATTGCGGCGATAAACGTCATGCCTGCACGAAAAAAAGCGAAGCAGCTTTCTAAGCGCCCCTCGCTTCTTACTCATGTTTCACTTTGCTGTGCGCCGGGCGAAGCAGCTCGATCTCCACCCGCGAGGCTAATGACAGCACCACTTCCCTTTCGGCGATGGATGTGGTACACGCACTGGCGCTTGCGGCGGCTAACCCCATCCGAAAGGCTTCGGCGTAGTCCGCCTCCTTCATCCAGCCATACAGAAAGCCCGCCACCATGCTGTCTCCGCAGCCGATCGTAGAGACGACCTTCCCCGGCGGCGTGCACTTGCCATAATACATCGCTCCCTGCTCATCCAGCAGATAGGCGCCTTTCTCCCCACAGGAGACCAGCACGTTGCGCACACCCTTTTGCCAAAGCGCCTGCATGCCGGAAAGCAGCCTTCCCTCGCGAAAAGGACATTGCAGCAGCTCCTCCAGCTCCTGTAAATTGGGTTTGATGAGAAACGGTTTTTCTTTGACGGCATGCAGCAGCGCCATTTTACTGGTATCCACCACACACAAAGCGCCGTTTTCCGATACCATGCGGACCACCTTTGCATAAAAGGTATCCGGCACGCTTTGGGGCACGCTTCCCGCGATAATCAAAATGTCTCCCTGTCCCAGCTTTGCCAGTTGTTCCAGCAGGCTTGCCAGCTCCTCTTCATCCGGCTGTACACCCTGCCCGTTAATCTCGGTTTCCTCCTCGGCAAAAATCTTGACATTGATTCGGGTAAATCCTTTTTTCACCGGCAGAAAGGCGGTGCGCACTCCCAGCCTACGAACGCCCGCCTCATACATCGCGGCGCTCTCACCTCCGACAAAGCCATAGGCAATCGAGTCGACGCCGAGATTTTGCAGCATCCGCGACACATTGACTCCCTTGCCTGCGCAGATGATCTCCTCGCGCTTCGTGCGATACAAGCCCCCTGCGTGAAAGGTATCGAGGGCAATCATATAATCAAGGGATGGATTGACGGTTAACGTATAGATCATAAGTACCTCCTGAGCATGTATGATTTACGACAGCAGTATCATTCTATGCGAGCATCCGCTGCCTTTTCCCTGGTTGAGGGCATCTGCACATGTTCCTCATCCTCAAGGATGACATCTTCCCGCTTTCATTCCCCTCATCATTCACCCTCTGCGCTCATCGCTGGTATAGGCGCGGTCGAAGGTGATGACCGCAAAGCAGTCCGCGCGCACCTGATGAATCTGCTCGCTGATTTGCTTCATCAATTCTCCGTCGTTACAGCCGATACCGAAAGGAACGACGACGTCAAAGATCAGATTGGTATGCGTCGTACCGGGTACCACCCGAAAATCATGAAAGGTCAGCCGCTGATCCACCTTGTCGAGCACCGTGCGCACCATCTGACGCAATTCGTCTGTCAGCGCATCGTCTACCTTGATCGGGTCCATGTGCACGACGGTTTCAATCCCCATCTCCTCTTTGATCTCCTTTTCGATATTATCGATCATATCATGGCTTTCAAAGATGTCGCGGCGATAGTCCACCTCTACGTGGACGCTGACAAAAAGACGATTCGGTCCATAGTCATGCACGATCATATCGTGAATGCCCAGCACGCCGTCATATTTGCGGATGCGCTCCACGATCTGAGAAACCAGCATAGGGTCCGGTGCTTTTCCTAAGATCTCATCCAGCGCATTGCGAATTAACGAAATGCCGGTATAGAGGATGAATCCGGCGACGATGACGCCCATATATCCATCCAGATTAAAATGAAGCAACGGAGAGAGCAGCGTGGAAAGCAGCACTGCGGCAGTTCCTAAAGCATCGGAGAGGGAGTCTGCCGCCGTCGCCTGCATCAGTGAGGAATGAATGCGCGTTCCATAGGCACGGTTATAGGCATACATCCACAGCTTGACCAAAACGGAGAGTACCAAAACGGCAATCGCCGCCCACGAAAAGACGATCTGATGCGGATGCAAAATCTTCGTGATACTCTCCCTTGCCATCTCCACTCCCAAAAACAGGATGAGCACCGCGACCAGCAGAGATGCCAAACACTCATAGCGGGCATGACCGAAAGGATGCTTGGCATCCGCAGGGCGGCTGGAGAGCCGAAAGCTGATCAATGAGATGACGGAGCTGCCGGCATCCGAAAGGTTGTTGATAGCGTCCGCGGTGATGGAAACACTGTGTGCAAGCGTACCTGCGATAAATTTAAACAGACACAGCAGCAGATTGCTGACAACGCCGACACTCGCTGTCAAATTGCCGATGGCCTTGCGTACCTCTTCTTTTTCCGTCTGCTCGTAATTCTTTACAAAACAGCGGATCAACAGATGGATCATCGTCCTCACTCCTTTATTCGTTTCTCTCTAATTTACCATATTTTAGAAGAAAACGCAAAATGTGAAAAACCGGCTCATACACTTGAATGGTGATGGTGATGCGGCATTTGGAATACCTTGGTCTCTATGGACTGTTAGCGCTGCTCTTTCTTTACGGCGGTGAGGTTGCCGGCAGCGTACGCATGTCTTTACAGCTGTGGTGGAACACGCTGATTCCGGGAATGCTCGTACCGATGATCCTCATTCGCTTTCTGCACAAACGCGGTGGGTTTGCCCATTTGCGCTCTGTATGCTTTAACACGCTGTTTCACATGGATGGCAACGCTTTTGCTTATGTCATGTGCGCACTGCTGTTAGGGTTCCCCGGGGGATCGCTGTTTTTGAAAGAGTCATGGGAGCAGGGATTACTGGATGAAAAAGGGGTCAGACGGCTGTTGGCCTGCTGCTGTTTTCCCACGCCGGGGTTTGTCATTTTAACGCTGGGCACAGGTCTTTATCAGGATGTTTGGATCGGCTGGAAGCTGTATTTCTGTGTGGTGGGCGGCGGCTTGCTGCTGCTAGCCGGCTCACATCGGCAAGCGGTAAGCGCCAAAACGGCTGTCCAACAACTGCCCTCTTTTTCCCGCGCCCTGTCGGATGCGGTAGCTGAGAGCGTGCGCGCCATGGGGATGATCGGGGTCTATCTCCTGTTGTTTTTGGCAATTGCCGCGGCGATCGAGGGAGTGCTGCCGGATTGTCTGATACTGCCCTTTCAGCTGATCGGTGAGTTCAGCAGCGCCTTGGTGATCTGTGCGTCGCTGTCTGTTTCCCTGCGCTTTCGTTTCATTCTCAGCGCCATGCTGCTCGCGTTTGGCGGGCTGTGCGTCCACTTGCAGATTTTCTCCTCCCTGCGCCGTTGTCCGCTCTCTTATCGGACATTTCTGAAAATGCGCATCCTGCATGCGCTGAGCGCCGGCCTGCTCGCACTGTTCCTCTTTTGAAGAACGCCTCCCCTTCCTCGATCGTTTTCCTCGAACATCCCAATCAAGATGCTTGTTTTTGAAAACGGCGGGGATGTCCCCTGTGAAGCGGGCATAAAGATACGATCAGAAAACTGCTCTCAAAGGAAAGTGAAAACCGGCTTTAAACCGACGCTGAAACCATCCGCCGAGACACAAACGCCAAGGGACGCCGATAAAAGCCTGTCACAGGTATCTCTCACCTCTTACCTTTTGATCGTTTCCCTTTCAACGGCCAAATGCTTTCCATAAAAAAACGGCAGCCGTTTGACTGCCGCAGTTCGCATGGCTATGCCATTACTTCACATTTCCACAGGCCATGCAGGTTACAGTATTCATAGACCTCTACTTTGCCCTTGTAGCCGTTTAAATCAAAGACTGCCTTCGGTGCGTTTCCCGGCTGTAATGCCGCACGCAGCACTTGATCGCCGGCCACTGCCCAAATATGCGTGATGTAATGCTCCTCCAGCATCGGATGCTCCACACTGCCGACGACAACTTCCAGCTTGCCTTCATTGACTGCCGCCACCGGCACATGCTTTTCCATTGCGCCATCACTCGTATTGGCATTCAGCTCGACCATTGGCTTTCCACAGCACATCACCGGCACACCGTGATCGATAATCTGCTCAACGACATTTCCACAAACGCTGCACTTTAATACTTTCATGTTCATTA
Organism: Merdibacter sp. Marseille-QA0792; assembly: GCA_965119685.1. GTDB lineage: Bacteria > Bacillota_I > Bacilli_A > Erysipelotrichales > Erysipelotrichaceae > Merdibacter. The sequence continues at coordinate 2,314,899 of OZ221971.1, forward strand.
CCTCCTGACATTGTCATTTCCTTTACGACATCAGTATAGCAGATCCACTTTGGTGCGTCATGCAAAATGCTCGCAGGATGAAATAAATTTTCCACCCTCACCCTTTTCCCCCTACATCCATCATTCCCTCCTGCAAAGCTTTTCACTTTTCCTCGCTGTATGCACACTTCAAAGACGGCGAAGCTTATTAAAATGCGATCCTTTGACCAAGACTTCCCAAAATCTGACTTCCCGCACACGGCCGCCTCGCTTTCACTTCTTATCGGTCAAAGGATGTGCCGTACTCTTTCGCCGGTCAAGAATTGACATGAGAGAAGATATTACGGTAAGATGGTAGCCGAAGCGAGGTCGATTATGAAGCTGTCTATCAAAGAAAACAACCTAATCATCCATATTGCCTCTCCCTGTGAAAGCAATGCGCTCTTGGAGAAGCTACATCTCTCGCGCAAGAGCCGCTATCTGCTGTACAGCGAACAGCGGATCACCTGCAACGGACAGCCGCTCAAACATAATGCCTCATTGAAACAGGGGGATGTGCTCACCCTGCAACCGCCGCAGCCACAGGAGAGCGTTTTGCCATGGGCGCACCCGATACAAGTCCAGTATGAGGACGAGCTGCTGCTCGTCGTCAACAAGGAAGCGGGTATGCTCGTACACAGTGACGGCCGCAATACTGAGCACACGCTGTGCAACTGCGTCGCTTCCTATTATCAGCAAACGCATCAGCAGATCCCCGTACGTCCGCTTCATCGCTTGGACGTGGAGACCAGCGGCATTCTGCTGTTTTGCAAAGCGCCCCTGTTACAGCCGCTGCTCGATCACCTGATGGAAAGCAAGCAAATCTCGCGCAGCTATCTGGCGATCGTACACGGACGCTTTCCAAGCAAGCCGCAGATTTATCGCGATCCCATCGGCCGCGACCGTCATGACGCGCGCCGTTACCTGCCCTATGCGCTGGGAAAACCGGCCATGACGAAAGCGTCTCTCGTCGCTTATGACCCCGGCTTGCAACGCTCCCTCATTCGCTGTACGCTTTTCAGCGGACGTACGCATCAAATCCGCGTACATCTCAGCGCGCACGGCTATCCGCTCCTCAACGACCCGCTCTATGGACGTAGCCGGCGCACACAGGGACGGCTGGCGCTGCATTCTGCGGCGCTCTCCCTCATCCATCCTCTCACACAGCAGCGGCTCTCGCTGGAATGTCCTCTGCCCGCTGACCTTAAAAAACTGCTTACGAATAACAATAAGGCATCTTAAGAAAGCTGATGACCTCTGCATCCATACAGAGAAAAGGCGCGGCAAGTTACCAACGGAGAGTCAATGCCACGCCTGTCTTTCTTAAGATGCTTTTTTATACCCTTTTTGCTTTGTCGGTTGATTTCTATTCCCCACGACAGATACCCCTTGATAATCAAGAAATATCAACCGTCATTGTCTCCCTGGAAAGTCCTCACTCCTGCGTATGTACGAAAACAAAATAACATAACAGCCTTTGCTTTGTCTTATTTCTTCACAGCAGCACATGCACGTGACTGATTCCCTCCGTATCCTTTTCCACGTTCAGCTGCTGCTCGATCTGTTCCTTCAGCTCGCTCACGTGGGAGATGATGCCGATCTGGCGGTTGCCCAGCGTCAGCTCCTGCAATACCTTCATCGCCTGCTGCAGCGCTTCCTCATCCAGCGAGCCAAACCCCTCATCTACAAACATCGATTCGATCGTTACCCCGCCGCTGCTTGAGGTGATTTCATCCGACAGCCCTAACGCCAGCGCCAAGGAGGCCAAAAAGCTTTCGCCGCCGGAGAGCGTCCGTACGTTTCTGGTCGATGCGCTGTGATGATCGAGAATGCAGAGATCCAAACCGCTGCGGGAGCGCCGTGACCCTTTCTCGCTGCGGCGCAGCTCATACTGTCCCTGACTCATCTGCAATAAGCGCAGGTTGGCATAATGAACGATCCGCTCAAACGTGCTCTGCTGTACGAACGCCTCCAGCGTTACCCGTTCTTTTTCCGCCAGCGTGCCGTTTAACGTATCGCTGAGCGCCTGCACCTGCTGCATGCGATGCAATTCTCCCTGCCAAGCTTGCCACAATTCTTGCAGACGTTGACACACACGCCGGTTGTTCTCTAACGCCAGCGCACAGCGCCGCTCTTGTGCCTCTTGCTTCGCGCAGCTTTCCTCGCATTGCTCCAGCTCCTCTTTCAACGCCTTCACATCCCGCTGAGGCAAGCGCCGCAGCTCCTCGCTCATCGCCTGATGATGCCCCTGCGCCTGCTGCAGCTGCGTGTTCTCCTCGGATAGCTGAAGCTCGACGTCTTTCACCGCCTGCTCATAGTCAGTCAGCCGGGCATGTATCGTCTCCATGCGCTCCCCCAGCTTTGACGCATCCAGAAAGCGCAGCTGCTTTCGCTGCTTGTCAAGCTGTGCGGCTTCGCTTTGACAACTGCTTTCCAGCTGCACGCACTGACGGTGCAGCTCTTCCAGCAGCTGCTGCTCTTTGATTAGGCGTGCTTCCCCTTGACGCTTGCTTTCCTCTCTTTGTTCCAGCTCCCGCATGCGCTTCTCCCAGTGCCGCCACGTTTCCTGCTGGCGTTGGCATTGGCTTTGATGACGCTGCCATGCCATCACGAGCGCCTCATGAATCGCCTGCGGCGTCCCCTGGGGTAAAGCGAGCTCCTGCGCAAGCGCCTTTCGCTTTTCCTCATATTCCGCACGTCTGACAGCGAGCAGATTTGCCTGCTGCTCCATCGCCTGCCGCAGCTCCTCGCTTTTCCTCCGCTGCTTTTCTAACGTGAAACGATCGACGTCATTTGCCTGCCATGGCGCCGGATGCGGGTGGTGAAGCGAACCGCACACCGGACAAGGCATCCCCGCCTGCAAAGTGCGTGCAAGCAAGCCCGCCTGCCCGTCATAAAACTGCTGTTCCAGCTGCTGACAGAGCGCTTGTGCCTGCTGATACGCCTGCTGATCCTCTTTGTAACGCTGTTGTCCTTTCGTCAGCTGTGCTTGCAGATCGTCAAGCTGCTTCGCCTGTGCTTGCACTCGCTCTAAGCGTTCCTGCTGCTGATGCAGCTGTTTCTCCATCAAGGTCAGACGCTCCTTTTGTTCTTTCCATGCTTCCAGCGAATCCGGCAGCGCCCTGAGTGCCTCCAGCTGCTCTTGCAGTTTTGCACAGCTCTGCTTCAGCCGCTCATATTCCTTTTGCATCCGGCAAAGCGATTGCTGCTGCTCCTTGAGCGAGCGCTCCTCCTGTGCCAACAGCGCTAAACGCTCACTCTCCTGTGCGAGCAGCGCCGCTTCCTTACGCAAAGCGTCCATCTTGGACGCCTGTGCATCAAGCGTTTCCTTTTGCCCCGTCAGCGTGGCAAGGCGACTGCGATGCAGCTGTATCCGGCGCTCATCCTCCTGCAAGGCCAGCGCCAGCTCCTCTTTGCGAAGCGCCTGTGCTAACGTTTGACGAAGCTGTACACCGCGCCCTCTCTCACTGTTGAGCGCCTGTGTCAGCCGCTGCATGTTTGCTTCATCCTGCGCGATCAGCTCCTTAGCAAAGGCGAGCATCTCCCCCTCGTCGCCATATCCCTTTTGTTCTATATAGGCATCCAGCGTCTGCTGTGCCAAAGCATCGCAGCTCAGCTGTGACAAAGCATTTAACTGCTGCTCTCGATGCGTGCGCAAACGCTCCTCGTCCTTGCGCTGCAATTCTCTTAAACGCTCCTGTATGCGGGCATAGCGCTGCGTGTGAAACAGCTGACGAAAAATCTTCTCCCGCTCTTTTGTCGACGCAAACAGCATCCGCTGAAAATCTCCCTGCGCCAGCATGGCGATCTGCCGGTACTGATCACCGTCTAATCCGACTAGCTGCGTGATCGCTTTCGTAACTTCTTCATACCCGCCGGCGATGATCTCTTCCCCGCGTTTCAAATAGGCATCTGCCTTCTCCTGCGTGACCCCCTCCCCGCGCAAAGCGGCGCGCTCATACGCCGGATGACGGTGAATCTCATAGGTCTCCTCTTGGAAGGAAAAGCGCAGCTCCACATACGTCGGTTCCTTTAAGCCGGCGTACAGCGAGCGAAACATCGACGCATTTCGCTGTGAACCGCTCGCCTCGCCATAAAGGGCAAAGACGATCGCGTCGAAAATCATCGTCTTGCCGGCACCGGTATTGCCGCTGATCAAATATAGGGAGCTTTCGGAGAACGCCGTAAAATCAATGCTCGTCTTTTGTGCGTATGGGCCAAAGCCGCACAGGGTCAAATGCAGTATTCTCATAGCTCCTCCTTGCTCTCCTCCAGCAGCTGTTTTGCCAAAGCGCGCTGTTGTGATGACAGCGGCTGATTATTTTGCAGCGCATACAGCTGTTCGATAAAATCTAACGGCGTCTGCGCGTTCGTCTCCTGCTTCAGCTCCTGCTGATAAGCCGTGCGGACATTGTCGTAGCGCAGCTCCATGATATGCGGGTAGACGGTGTGCAAACGCGCTTTGGCGTCCGGAATGAGATGCTCATCACGCAGACAGATATGCACATAATCATCACAGTGTGCATCTTTTGCCCCCAGCGCCATCAGCTCATCATACGTCCCTTTCAGCTCCCGCAGCTCATGACGAGGGCGATAGGGAACATGCGAGAGGATGATGTTTCCCTTTTCTTGCATCTCCACGATCACCATCGCCTTTTTCTGATGTACCTCGGAGAGTGAATATTTCAAAGGCGAGCCGCCATAGCGCAAGGTCTCCCTGCCCACATGCTGCGGGGAATGCAGATGTCCCAGCGCCACATAGTCAAATGCGTCAAAGCATTCAACGCCCACCTCGTCCAAGCCGCCGACACTCGTCAAGCGATTCTCCGAATCACAGGTGAGCGCGCCGCGCACAAACTGATGTGCCACCAAGACATTTCGCTGATCGGGATCGATCGCCATGGCGGCAATCATCTGCCCAAGGGCATCCGCATACCCTTCGATCGGCATATCTAAAAAAGCGCGCACATACGCCGGTTTGACAAAGGGAAGCAAGTAAACCGACACCGAGCCAAACGCATCGTTATAACGAATCGGCGTCAATGCCCCCGCTAAAGACCCGACGATGTGGACCCCCTCCCTGCTAAGCAGCCGATGTCCAAACTGTAAACGGGTACGGCTGTCATGGTTGCCGGCGATCATGCACACCGAGATGCCCAAAGTGCTGACCTCGCTTAAAAAGTCATCCAGCAAAGCGACCGCTTCCTCGTTGGGAAAAGGCTTGTCATAGACGTCGCCGGCGATGAGCATAGCGTCGATGCTTTCCTGTTTTGCGGTTTCGATGATCTGCCGCAGCAGGTAACGCTGATCCTCCAGCATGGAAAACCCGCGCACGACCTTTCCCAGATGCAGATCTGCCAAGTGCATGAATTTCATCTCACCAACTCCTTATCGCATCTATTGTAACACGATTTGACCGACCCTTCACCCTCCCTGCTTCTCGATTGCCGGCGATGCTTACGCCGTTTCTTTCCTTGTAGCGCTTTCCCGTGAAAAAACCGCAGGCTTCCCTGCGGCTTTGTTCGTCTTTCTCCATTTCCTTTCTCTCTCTGCTTTTGACATTGCCTAGGCTGTAGCAGACAAAAGGAGAAAGGGATTTAGAAACGGCTATGCCTTTGTGAGATAATCGAGGATCTCCTGCGCGTTGGTATCCGGCTTCGCCTTTTCAAACACCTTTTCAATGACACCCTGTTCATCGATGACATATGTCGTGCGCACCACGCCCATCACACGTTTGCCATACATCATTTTTTCTTTCCAGACGTCGTATGCCTGAATTGCCGTCAATTCGGGATCGCTCAGCAGAAGAAAGGGCAGCTGATGCTTTGCGATAAAGCTGCGGTGAGAACGCTGGGAATCCTTGCTGATGCCGATGATCGGCACATCCAGCTTTTGAAACTGCGCATAAGCCCCGGCAAAGGCGCAGGCCTGCCGCGTACATCCCGGGGTGGAATCCTTCGGATAAAAATAGACGACGCACTTTTTTCCTAAAAAATCACTCAATGACACCGTTTCTCCCTCTGCATTCATCAGCGTGAACGCCGGCGCTTTCATTCCTTCTTTCAGCATGCTTGCTCTCCCTCCTGTCGTACGAACACATAGCGCTCCTCCTTGGAAAGCGCCTTGTCATAGCGATAGCCGCTCCGATCGAAATAACGGATGTCTTCTATCCGCGTTACGCCCTGTTCGCAAAGGTAACGCACCATCTCTCCGCGCGCCATCTTCACATAGACGCTCTTCTCCTTTAAAGAGCCGTCGGCTCCTTTTTGTAAGAACACAGCATCGACCATGCGCTTAGGCGCTTTCACATAGCGCGCGATCGCGCGGCTGTATTCCTTGCTGGCTAAATTCAAAATCACATCATCCTCCCTCGTGATCTCCTCATAAAGGGCGCCGCCCCAAAAATCATAGAGATTTTGACAGAAGGGCGTTTGCAGCTTTGCCTGCATCTCCAAGCGATAGGGCACGACGCCATCCAATGGCTTGAGCACGCCATACAGCCCGGAGAGAATGCGCAGATGAGCTTGCGCATAGGCAAGCGCGTCCTCCTCAAAGACGGCAGGCGCCATATACTGATATTGAATCCCATCATAGACAAGCAGCGCCGGTTCTCCCCGCCCGCTGAGATCCATCTGCTGATAGCGCCGGTAATTCAATGCGTTCAATGCGTCGTTACAGGTGAGCAGCCCTTTGAGCTCGGCAGGGGACAAACGCTTGATATAAGCAGCCAGCTGCTTGCTTTGCTGCAAGAATATTGGGGTGGTGAGAGCGTCGATGCCCTCTGCCTCATCGCGCATTTTCTTAGCGGGGGAAATGATGATCTTCATATGTTTCTCCTGTTTTCTCTACTTGGCGATCACTTTTTCAAACATATCGGCGCCGACACCGCAGATCGGGCACTTGAAATCTGCCGGCAGCGGATCACCTTCATAAACATAGCCGCAGATCATGCACTTATAGCTGACCGCCGGTTGCTTTTCTTCTTCCGCCTGATAGGTCGGCGCGTTTTTCGGGCTCTTGCCTTTGATGACATTATGGTAGTAAGCGTAGGTCATCGGCGTTCCTTTTTGCAGTGACAGCGCATCGACCACCTCGCCTAAAAAGACGGTATGCGTTGCAGTCTCCATCGTATCGATGATGCGGCAGACGATTGCGCCCAAGGACGCTTTCACAATCGGGGCGCCCGATCGCATCTCATAGTCGACTTTTGCGAATTTATCCGTGTCACGTCCGCTGTGAAAGCCGAAGGTACCGATCAGGGAAGCATCCGTCTCCTCTCCTAAGATGGATACGGCGAATACGCCGCTTTTTTTCATACAAGCGTTGGTGTAGTTATCGTGATTGACACTGACGGCAATCGTCATCGGCGATGAGGTGATCTGCATAACGCTGTTGGTCACACAACCGGTCGGTCTTTCGCCATCCATCGTCGTAGTCAGATATACGCCGTAAGATAAGTTATACAATACTTTCGTATCCACAGGTTTTCTCCTCCTTTAGCACATTGTCGCACCATCGACAGCCAATACAGCGCCGGTGATATAAGAGGCATAGTCGCTCGCTAAAAACAGAAAGGCGTTAGCGACGTCCTGCGGCTCTCCGACACGGCGCAGCGGGATGGTGTTGATCAGCGGCTGTATCATCTCTTTTGGCAATGCTTTCACCATGTCGGTATTGGTAACACCCGGTGCGATTGCATTGACGCGAATCTGATCCGGTCCTAACTCACGCGCCAGCGATTTTGTCATACCGTTGATGGCGAACTTGCTCATCGGATAAGCGACACCGGCCGCCTGCCCATACTGGCTGACCATCGAGCTCGTGTTCAAGATCACGCCGCCGCCTTGTTTCTTCATCGCAGCAACGACGGCATTGGTGCACAGATACGCCGCTTTGACATTGAGGTCCATCACCTTGTCAAACAGTTCTTCCGCATAGTCATAAAACGAATGAGAATCGCTCATGCCAGCATTATTCACCAAAATGTCGATGTGTCCATAGCGGGCGACGATGTCCGCCATCGCTTCGCTGACTGCCTGCGCATCGCTCAAATCAGGATACATTCCCTCGACTGCCGCATCCGCAAATTGTTCCTTTAACGAAGCGAGCGCACTTTCCACCGTCTCCTTGCGCGATCCAAAAAAGATGACCGCCGCATGGTTTTTCAAATACGTTTCTACGATGGCGCGCCCGATTCCGCGGGTACCGCCGGTGACGACTGCAACTTTTCCTTTTAACATCTCTTTACCTCCTTTACCTATGCTGTGGTTATCTTACTTCCAGTATGCGCTATTTTCTTGCGTTTGTCGAGTCACCTGCTTCTTTTCTTTACGTTTTTGTGCGCTTCTGCTAAGATGATGGAAAAAGGGGGATGCACATGGAAGAAAGAGCGTGCCTGCTACCGCAGGGATGGAAGCTGCTGCCCATTGCCGACACACTGCCTTCGACCAACACTTGGCTGAAAGAACATGCGCAGATGCTGGCGGATCAAAGTGTGCTGATCGCCAGAGAGCAGACACAGGGCAGAGGGCGCAATGCACGGCATTTTTACTCACAGAAAGACCGGGGTCTCTATCTTTCCGTGCTGCTGAAAAAAGATTTCTCCGCCCTTTCCTACACCAAGCTGACCGCATTGTGCGCGTTGGCGTTGCAAAAGGCAATTTGGGAGAGCTGTCAGTTAAAAACGCAGATCAAATGGGTGAACGATATTGTCTGTCAGGGGCATAAGTTAGCCGGTATTTTATGTGAGGCGCTCTATGAGGGAACGCGGTTAGACGCCGTTGTCATCGGCTTTGGCGTCAATGTCTTCACCCAGCCCTTTCCCGCCATGGACAATCAGCCCGGGGCAATCGAAGACTTTGCCATCTGCCCTCCTTCCTTGAGTGCGCTGAGTGCGGCGCTGATCAGACAGTTGGACGACTGTCTGCACCACAGCGAGGATGCAAGGCTGATGGAGGAGTACAAGGCGTACAGCTGTGTGCTGCATCAGCACATTCTCGTTAAGGATGGGAAGCGCTGTTATCCGGCAAAGGCAGTGGACATCGATGCGCAGGGAGGACTGTGTATTCGCTGTCCAGAGGGAGTACGCACGCTGCGTAGCGGAGAAATCAGCATTCGCGTGCAGAAAGAATGAGGAGCAATCCGTATCTCCTCATTCATCGTGAACGTATATCATCAATCGTTTGGTAAAATGGCAAAAAGAGGGATGCTTGGCTGATCAGCCGTCATGCGCCCTCCTTTTTTACATGTGCAAATCTTTAATCTTTAGCAGCCGTTTGTCTGCCGATGCTGCTGTATCGTCTGATACACGCTGAGGAACTCCTCCGCCAAATGAATCGCTTCGTTGTACATGGTAGGGGCGCTCTTAACAGCGATGATGATCTGAAAGTCGATCGCTTCCATCACATCCATGTCAGTCACTAGGCACCTCTAGTATATGTGCGATCCCGCTATCATCGCATTCGCCTTTCCCGAATAAAACGATTGTCATACGCAATAGGGTTGCGGCAGTAGAGGAGTTTGGAAGTATGGGCAGAAGGTCATATCCGCGCACCGCTTCCTTATCATCCTACTCAATAAGGATTGTCCCCCCCTCCACCAACATTACTTTTTAGCTGAACAGTTGATAACAACAGCAACTCCTATTCCTTTGAATGATAGAATTCATCCAAAACATAAGTTTTTACCGGAGTTATATATAACTCATATTTAATAACTAAATTAACAAGGTCATTTCCGTCAATCAAAGTAATAGGGGAACCTTCCCTCGCCGCTTTCCTTGCGGAATTTGTAAATCTGCCATTTGTAATGAAAACACCGTAATCCGCTTGATATTTATTCATAGCACCTAGAAATTGATTGATTTCCGGTTCCCTTACAGGAGCAACATTGTATCGTTTGCATTGAATAACCACTCTAGTCGTACGGAAATCGTTGACATCGGTGTGATAACCATAACCATCAATTCCTCCGTCATTACTGATTTGTACACCTTTTTCGGTAAACTCAACACCCATGCGATTTAATAAAGCGCGTGAAAAAGCCTCAAACTTTTTAGGCGACATTTTGGCGATGGCGGCAAGCAGTTTTTCCTTAAAATCATCTTTGATCTTTTCTTCTTCCTGTGTTTCTTCTTCGTTGTCGGCAATATCAATCGCCTTGTTTTTCTTATTGTTTTGACTCAGTTGTTCCAAATGCTTTTTAGATGCTGTAATGACATCTTTTTCAACATCGAGACTTTCCACATCAAGATATAGACCTCTTTCGGTCAATGTGATCGCAGAAGTGCCCGTATATACTAATAAGCCGACAAAGAACAAATCTTTAATCGCAAAATTGAACTTGAAATTGAATTCCTTATAGACATTTCCTGTTTTCTTGGATTTCTTTTCAATTTCGGCAAATTCCGCAATTTGATCATCTAAATCAGAAATACGGGCTTTTATTTCAGAACGCTCTAACTGGCCTCCCGCTTCTTGTAAAACTTTCAATATCGGTTTAATCAAATATGCGATTTTGCCGTCAGAAGATAGTTGTGTAATACTCATTGCTGTTACCTCCGTCATATCTTATCAATTTGATCTATTGCATAAAGCGGCAGATTGACGAGCCATTCTTCTTTTTTGTAATCAGACATCGATGTTCGGACAGAAATTTCAAGCGAATATTTTTCCCGATAGGTTTTCAAGCTCTTCGCCTTGAGATTTACTTCCGCCTTTACCTCAACAGGAATAATCTGCTCTCCCGTATCAACGATAAAATCAATCTCGCAAGAACCTCTGTCATTGGTGTAATAGTAAATGTCTAAACCCTCGATAGTTTTTAACTGCTGACAAACATACTGCTCTGTGAGCGCGCCTTTGAATTCGACAAAAAGGCCGTTGCCCTCAATCAAGGTACGCTGTCGAAGTCCCGCCATACAACCAAGAAGCCCGACGTCTACCACAAACAGCTTAAATGCTTTTAAGTCCTCATACGCCCGTAAAGGAATTTTGGACGTATTCACTCGGCTGACCTTATGGATCAGGCCGCAATCACAAAGCCACATCATTGCGGCTTCATACTCTTTTGCGCGAGCGCCCTCACGAACCAGACCATAGATGAACTTTTTGTTTTCTTTGGCAAGCTGGGAAGGAATACTGTTCCACAGCATACGAAGTCTTGGAACAATTTCATTTGGAGCATGCTTGGAGAAATCCTGTTCATAGGCAGTAAGAATCCGTTTTTGAATTTCACGAACCTCATTAAAGTCTTTATTCTCCGTAAAGCTTTGTACAGCTTCGGGCATACCGCCAACAAAGTAGTAATGCTTTAAGGCATCGATATATGTCTGTTTAAAGCCGGTAATCATCTCATAGTCTTGCTTGTCAAGAAGTTCAGCAAATTGTTCTTTACCGGTTGCCATCAAAAATTCCTTGAAAGAAAGAGGATAGAGTTTCAAAAAATCCACTTTGCCCACAGGGAAAGAGGTCCCTTGATGCAAGGCAATACCGAGCAGCGAACCGGCACACACAATATGATACTGCGGCGCATTTTCATAGAAATATTTAAGAGATGCCAGCGCTCTTGGAACTTCTTGCACTTCATCAAAAATCAACAAGGAACTGTTCGGATCAATTTTGTGACCTGCATATAACTCCAACCCCATCATCAGGCGGTCTGTATCCAAGTCGGAGGCAAATAACTCCGCCATTCCGGAATTGGCGTCAAAATTAATATATACCGTATCCGCATACTCCTGTCTGCCAAACTCTTTCATTAGCCAAGTCTTGCCGACCTGACGTGCACCTTCGATAATCAACGGCTTGCGGTGTTTACTTTGTTTCCATTTCAGTAATTTTTCCATTGCGGTTCGATACATACACACACCTCCGTTATCATAATGCAGATATAGTATATCACAAAATAACAAAAATTACAGCGAATTTTCGTGAATCTACTACACTTTTTACGCCGAATAAAGTAGATAAGGAATGCTTCTCCCGCCTTACAGGCAAGAGAGGAACAGACTCCAATAAACAAATAAAATAATAGAGCAGTCAACCACAACGGCTTGCTGCTCTTTTTAAAAACCGAATTTATGTATTTTTTGAATGAAGCTTGCCTATGGATAGCTGCTGATTGTTCGTTTAATCACAGTATCCGTTTTTGCTTTATCTTCCTGCTTCGGCTGTTTTTCATTTATCGAAGCCCCTCGGCAATCAGCATAACAATATGAGTGAACTGCCGCGAAAATACGACATGACCTTTTCCTAACGAAACACCATCTGCCGTTTTGACCATCCTCAGGCTTCGATCAGATGAAAGTGGACAAATGCCTGATAAAGACCGTCCTGATCTACATCGCCCGTCACATAATCGGCCGCCGCTTTCGTCTCTTCCCCGCCGCTGCCCATCGCTACGCCCACAGCGCAGTGCTTCAGCATGGGAATATCCACCTGTGCATCGCCAAAGGCAAAGGTATCCGCCAAATCCACATGGAGATACGCTAACAAACGATCGATCGCCACCGCTTTATCCACGTTTGCCACACCCAGATCGCCAAACAGCGCAATCTCGCCTTTTCCGCCCCAAGTGCCCGCCTTCAAAGACGGGAAAGCGGCCTTGGCGTCCAGATAATCCTGATAGCTCTCCAAGATGAAGCTGATCTTGTTCACGTCGCTTCGATAGAGGTCCGCTTGAAATATCATCTCCGGAAACATCTGCCGCACGCCAACCGTCTCCTGCGCCCGCTTTCCTTTGCGCTGCTGATAGAGTCGGATTACGTTTTCACCCCGCTGATCAAAATGAGCGCTGGCATACAGACCGCTGTTGCATTCCAGATAAAATTCCAGCCCGCGATTGTGTAACCAATCGACGACTTCGCGCGCCTGTTGCTGTGACAGCGTTTGCGCATAGACCTCTTTCCCGTGATGCTCCACATAACAGCCGTTGCCGCCGATCATGCCATCCAAGCCGATCTCCCAGATTTCCTCATATACCTCTGCCTTACTGCGGCCGGTACAGATATAGACGCGATGCCCGTTGGCACGCGCTCCTTGAATCGCTTTGACTGCCGAAGCGGGGATCTGATTCTCATAGTCTGTCAGCGTTCCGTCCACATCGATAAAGATGACCTTTTCCTGCATGTTCCTCTCCTCCTTACGCGCTTGGTTTCTTTTTGCTTATGTTTTGAATTGCACACACGCTTATCGGCCTTTATCCCTTATGCCATTCGTTTTAGCGTAAAACTGCTGAGCATCCTTCATAAAGCTGCCTACCGCCTCATCTGCGCTTACAGGCAGCTCACCAGATGCCATCTGCGGCTTCTCATGCGTACAGATGAGACATGGAAGAACTTTCCAAAGAGAGCGACGCGTCAACCTCAGACGCCCTTGATCTCATGAAACGCATGCTGAGCGGCATTTGCACCGTCGCCCGCAGCCGTCACCACCTGACGCAGCGGCTTTTGTACCGCATCGCCGACGCCGTAAATCCCTTTCACTTTCGTCTCGTTATTTTCATCGACGAGCAGATAGCCCTTGTCATCACAAACCGCTAATCCCGCCAAAAAGCCGGTTGCCGGATCTGCCCCCACATACGGGAATACGCCGGATACCGCTAATCTTTGGCACTCGCCGCTCTGTGTGGATGCGATCACCAAACCGTTCACCCGCACGCCGTCATCCAAAATCTCCTTAGGCACATGCTTGCGGATGATTTCGATCCGCTCATTCTCCATCACCTGCTTTTGCACATGTGCCTCGGCACGGAACACATCACGGCGAATGACGATATACACCTTCTTGGCAAACTGTGTGAGATACAGCGCCTCCTCTAACGCCGCATTGCCGCCGCCGATCACCGCGACATCCTGATCCTTGAAAAACGCGCCGTCACACACCGCGCAATACGATACGCCACGGCCGATGTTTTCCTCTTCTCCCGGAATGTGCAGCATTCGTTCCTGCGTACCGCTGGCAACGATGAGCGCCTTGCACGTATAGCTGCTTCCATCCGCGCAAGCCACACACTTTAACTCTCTCTCATCTTGAACGGCAACCACTTCGCCATAGGCGTACGCCGCGCCGAAACTGGTCGCATGGGCAAACATCTGCGCCGCCAGATCTGCACCCGGAATGCTTTGAATGCCCGGCCAGTTGCTGATTTCGTTCGTCTTGATGAGCTTGCCTCCCGGCGCTCCCATCTCTAAAATCAGCGTCGATAAGCCTGCCCGGCTGCCATAGATCGCCGCGCTCATCCCTCCCGGCCCGGCGCCGATGATTATAAGATCGTAGTATCGCTCCATTCGTGCTCCTCCTTTACCAATGCACTTAACTCATGAAAATCGTGAATAACCGCGCAGGGCTTTGCCGCGCGCAGCGCTTCCTCCCGCGTCTTGTCTTGGACAAAAGCGACGCTGTATGCCGCCATCGCCTTTGCCGCCTGTATATCGCCCAAAGAATCGCCGACATAGATGACGTCATCCTGATTGTGTCCCAGCTGTTGACACGCCTGCACGAGTCCCTGCGGATGCGGCTTAGGCTTCTGTAACTCATCGCCGCCCAGCACAAGGGTGAAATACTGCGTCAAGTCCGCTTGGCATAGTCCCATCATGACGACATCCTTCATCTTATTGGAGACGACCGCCATCGGATACCCCAGCATCTTCAGCTCGCCTAACACCTCTTTGACCCCCTCGATGGGCTTGATATACGCATCGTGATGCGCGATGTTATATTCCCGATAGATGCGGATCGCTTCCTCCACGCTTTGCGCATCGTCGAAGTATTTGCGAAAGCTCTCCTGCAAAGGCGGACCGAAAAACGCATCCCTCTCCGCCTGCGTCAGCGTCCTTTGCGGACACAGCGTCTGCATCGTATGCTGAAAAGACGCGTCCACCAGCGCTCTGGAATCGATCAGCGTGCCATCCAGGTCAAACAAAATCGCCGGCAGTTCCCTGCGAAACGGCCACACCTTGGCAAACAGTGCGTCAAAGACCCCGATGATGCCCAAAATGCCGATGACGACAAACAGCAGCGACACTAACTGCGCCACCCGCAGTCCGCCGGCCATCAATGCATCGCTGCGCATCGATTCGATCACAAAGCGCACAACGCCGTACCACGCAAAATACGCCCATGCCAAATCACCGCGCTTTCTTCTCCCGTGGCGCTTATACACAAAGGTGATCAGCACAAATCCCAGCAGATTCGCCGCACTCTCATAAAGAAAGGTCGGTTCCCGATACGCGCCGTTAATCAGCATGCGCTCCTTGATGAACTGCGGCCAGCCGTTATAATACGATGCGTCGACGATACCGCCAAACGCCTCCTGATTGATAAAGTTGCCCCAGCGCCCCAGCGCCTGTGCGATGAGGATGTTGGGAAAGATCGCATCCATGACCCGTAACCCGTTCACCTTGCGGCGGTGAAAATACCATACGCCAAAGGCGATGCCGGCAATCAGGCCGCCATGGATCGCCAGCCCGCCTTCCCAGATGTAGAAGATGCGCAAGGGATTTTGCACATACAGCTCATTCCATTCAAAGATCACATAGTAGATGCGGGCGCCGATGATGGCGATAAACAGCATCGGCACAAAGAAATCCTCCAAAATGTTATTTTGATAGCCCCATCTGCGCAGTGTGCGGACACTGAGCGCATAGGCGATGATGGCGCCGCTCAAAATCAGCACGGCATACCATGTGATATGCACGCCGCCGATGCTCAAGAGGATGCGGCTAGTTGGAAACAGCTCCATCGACTTCCTCCTTGTTCTTCTCGATAAACTCCAATACGCGCTTTTCAAATTCCTTGGCGGAATCCAAGCCGTTTTTCGCTAACAGATAGTTAGTGACGGCACTCTCGATGATGACGCCCATCGAACGGCCCTCACGCACCGGAATGGTGATCTTGGGCACCGCCACATCCAAGATGTTGACCGATTGTTTTTCCTCGATGCCGACACGGTCGTAATTCGCCAGCGGATCAAACTGTTCCAGCGTGATCTGAATATCGACGTTGGCCTTGCGCAGCACTGCGCCGACGCCATACATGCGCGAAATATTGATTACGCCGACACCGCGCAGCTCCAGCATGCCTTCCAAAAGCTGCGGCGACTTGCCGACGATGCGGTTGTGAATGCGCGAGCAGTCGACCCGATCGTCCGCCACCAGCTGATGACCCCGGCGGATGAGCTCCAAAGCGATCTCGCTTTTTCCCATGCCGCTCTCACCGCAGATCAGCACGCCGACGCCGTAGATCATCAAAAGCTCTCCGTGCACCGATACGCTGCGGGCCAGCTTTTCATCCAGCCACGAGATGATGTTAACGATCGTGTGATTGGTCTTCTCCTCACAGCGAAAGACCGGGAAATTCTTTTTCAGCGCGCATTCCTGCAAGATGTGCGGACACTGGTGACCGCGGGTGACGACGATCGCCGGCGTTTCATCTCTCGTCAAAAAATCAAAGGAACGCCGCTGTGCCTCTTCGCTCATCGTATCGATATAGGCGATCTCTTTATCGCCTAAGATGACCAAACGCTTCGCCTGAGAGTAATCGAAGAAGCCGGCCAGCTCTAAGCCGGGACGGTTGGTATCCGTCAGCTCGATCACCCGCTTGAGTGCTTCCTCATCTCCCGTCATCTGCTCAAACTGAAAATAATCGGCAAATTCTTTGACTGTCACATATTTTCCTTCCATGCCTACTCCTCCAATAAACGCTTCAAATATGCTCCGGTATGACTGCGCGGGTTGACCGCGATCTGCTCCGGGGTACCGACGGCGACGATCTCGCCGCCCTCATCGCCGCCCTCAGGGCCTAAATCGATGAGATAATCCGCGCTCTTGAGCACATCGAGATTGTGCTCGATGACGATGACGGTGTCGCCGTTATCCACGATGCGCTGCAATACCTCCAAGAGCTTTTTAACGTCGTGGGTATGTAAGCCGGTCGTCGGCTCATCCAACACAAACAGTGTCTTGCCGGTTGCCTTGCGCTGCAATTCACTGGCGAGCTTGACGCGCTGCGCCTCGCCTCCCGATAATGTGGTCGCACTTTGTCCCAGCTTGACATAGCCCAATCCGACATCGCGCAGCGTCTGCAATTTATGACGGATTTTAGGCACGCTGGCAAAGAAGTCGATAGCTTCCTCCACGCTCATCTCCAGCACGTCGTAGATGTTTTTCCCTTTATAGGTGACCTGCAAGGTCTCCTCGTTGTAGCGCTTCCCGCCGCACTCCTCGCAAGGGACATAAACGTCGGGGAGAAAGTGCATGGAAATGCGCAGAATGCCATCTCCCTGACATGCTTCACAGCGTCCGCCCTTTACGTTAAAGGAGAAGCGTCCCCGGTCATAGCCGCGCATGCGGGCTTCCGGGGTCTGTGCATACAGCTCGCGGATATCGTCAAAAACGCCGGTATAGGTCGCCGGGTTGGAACGCGGGGTACGCCCGATCGGGTCCTGATCGATGTCGATGATCTTGTCGATGTGTTCGATCCCCTTGATCTCTTTATGCTTGCCCGGCTTGATCCGTACCCGTCCTAACGCATGCTGGATACCCTTGGTTAATATCTCATTGACTAAGGAGGACTTTCCGCTGCCGCTGACACCGCTGACACAGATGAAAGTGCCCAGCGGGAAATCCACCGTGACGTTTTTCAGGTTGTTGCAGGCGGCCTTGACGACGCGCAGCTTGCGTCCGTTTCCCTTGCGCCGTGTGCGCGGCACCTCGATGCGCATGCGCCCGCTGAGATAAGCGCCGGTGATCGAGTCGGGATTGTCCATCACCTGCTGCGGCGTACCGGCAGCGACAACCTCCCCGCCGTGAATACCGGCTCCCGGACCGATGTCGATGATATAATCGCTGGCACGCATCGTATCCTCGTCATGCTCGACGACGATCAAAGAATTGCCTAAGTCGCGCATATCCTTTAACGTATGGATGAGACGGTCGTTATCGCGCTGGTGCAGACCGATGCTCGGCTCATCGAGCACATAGAGCACGCCGCTTAAATGACTGCCGATCTGCGTAGCCAGACGGATGCGCTGCGCCTCGCCGCCCGACAAAGAACCGGCGATGCGGTCCAATGTGAGATAGCCTAACCCGACATTGTTCAAAAAGCCCAGACGATCCTTGATCTCCTTGACGATCAGCCGGGCGATCTCCTCCTCTTGTCTGCTCAGCTGTAAATTTTCCATGAAGAGCGCCGCTTCCCGCACGCTCATCGTCGTCCACTCATAGATGTTCTTGCCGCCGACATAGACGCTTAGCGCCTGCTCGTTAAGACGCTTGCCGCCGCAGGTCGGGCAGGGCATCTCCGCCATGAAGGTGCCTAACCACTCTCTGGACATCGAACTGCTCGTCTCCATGTAACGCCGCTCGATATGCGTGACGATCCCTTCGATAAACTCCCGTTTTTTAGTCACGTTGCCGCTGCGGGAGTGCAGCGTGTAAGCGATCGGTTCATCCGAGCCATACAGCAGCAGATCCATCTCGCGCTTCCCGATCTGCTCAATCGGCGTATCCAGTGAGATATGGTAATGATGGAGCAGTGCCGCAAAGCGCTGCCATTCCAGATTTTCCGTATTGACGATGTTTTTGTAATAGACGATTCCGCCCTGTGCAATGCTTTTGGAGCGATCGGGGATGAGATAGTCGATGTCGACCTTCTGCGTGATTCCCAAGCCCTTACAGTGCGGACAAGCGCCAAAGGGCGCGTTAAAGGAAAACAGCTTCGGCTCCAGCTTGGGAATCGAGAAGCCGCAGTATTTGCAGGCATAGTTGCTGGAAAACAGCATTTCCTCTTCTCCGTAAGCGACCACGGCCAAGCCATCGCTCAGCTTCAGCGCGCTCTCTAAGGAATCGTGCAAACGGGAGCGGTCATCGCTTTTGACGATACGGTCGACCACGACGTCGATGTCGTGCTTCTTGTTTTTCTCCAGCTGCTCCACCTCTTCGAGCACGCGTACCTCACCGTCGATGCGCACGCGCACATAGCCCTCTTTGGTGAGCTTGGCGAGCAAGTCCTTATGCGTCCCCTTCTTCCCCTTGACGATCGGAGCGAGGATCACCATGCGGGTGCGCTGAGGCAGCTCCATGATGCGGTCGATCATCTGCTTGATCGTCTGCGAGGTGATCGGCTCATGATGCGTCGGACAATAGGGTACGCCGATACGGGCGTACAAAAGACGCAAGTAATCGTAGATTTCGGTTACGGTTCCCACGGTGGAACGGGGGTTGTTGCTGGTCGTCTTCTGATCGATCGAAATCGCCGGGGACAGCCCCTCGATACTGTCGACCTCCGGCTTCTCGCTGTTGCCTAAAAACTGCCGCGCATACGCGCTCAGCGATTCCACATACCGCCGCTGTCCCTCCGCATAGATCGTATCAAACGCCAGCGATGTCTTTCCCGAGCCGGAGACGCCGGTCATGATGACAAAGCGATCCCTTGGCACGTTGACATCGATATGCTTCAAATTATTTTCTCTCGCCCCTTTAATGACGATCCAATCCTTATTCATCATCAGTCACCTCATTCTATCTTTTGCCTTGCCATCGCAAAGCATACATACAGCAGTTTCCAATTCTTCCTGTATCTCGTATATTATACCCCAGCAAAGTGTTTTTCGCACTTCATTCGCGCAAAAAATGGCTTTTGCTGAAGTGAAAAGTTTATTTCCACTTTGAACAGTGAAAAGTGGATTTTAGTCTTTCACTTATTTCCACTTCCACTTATGTTGCATTTAGTCTTACACTTATCCTGTCCCTCAGTCGCCGGAAAGGCTGGTATCCATCATGAAACATTCCAATGCTTTTACTCATTTGACTTTGGACGAACGCCGCATCATCCTCACCGGCATCACTAACGGCTCTACCAAATCTGCCATTGCTCACACCATCGGAAAAGACAAGTCCACTGTCGCTAAAGAAATTAAACTTCACCGGATTCTCTCCTATAAGTGTAATCTACCTCTGGAATGCAATCATTACCGCAAATGTGTCCACGGCAGACAATGTACTCTTGACTGCCCCGAATATGTCCCCTTCCGCTGTTCCAGACGGGATCGATCTCCCGGCGCCTGTAACGGCTGCTCCAACTGGTCTCGCTGCAGATTCGACAAGTATAAGTATTCTCCGGAACAAGCTCATCGTGATTACCGTACCACTTTGTCTGACTCCCGGGAAGGAGTAAATCTGACAGTACAGGAAGCTAAAACTATGGCTGCGATCATCGCTCCCCTGCTGAAGCAGGGGCAATCCCCCTATCAGATCATCACCAACCATCCGGAACTGGGAATTTCCGAAAAGACACTTTACAATTACATTGAACAGGATGTTTTCCATGAAGTTGCCGGTATTACTGTCATGGATCTGCGCCGACAAGTATCCCGAAAGCTCCCCAGAAAGAAAGCGAAGGGCTACAAAAAACGCTCTGACAGAAAATATCTAGCAGGAAGAACCTATAAAGATTATAAGGCTTTCCTTTCTGAAAATCCGGATGCCTTTATCGTGCAGATGGACACAGTTTATAACGATGAAAAAAGCGGATCTTTCCTCCAAACTTTTAAGTTTGTAAAGACAGGTCTCCTCTTTGCACTCTATCATGAAGAAAAAACTGCTCGCTCCATGTTGAAAGGTGTGAATCTGCTGGAATCTATCCTCGGGGAAGAACTGTTTCGAAAATATGTCCAGCTCCTCCTTACAGACAGAGGCTCTGAGTTTTCGGCAGCTGAAGCCATGGAAAACGGAGCTAACGGAACCAGGAGAACACGGGTATATTATTGTGACCCTATGCAGTCCGGACAGAAAGGAACGCTGGAAAATAAACATATCGAGCTGCGCTATATCCTTCCAAAAGGAACAGATTTGAAAGCTTTGGGGCTGTCTGGACAGCCTTCATTGAACCTGATCCTGTGTCATGTAAATTCTTCTCCTGAGGAATCCCTGGGCGGAAGAAGCCCCTTTGAACTGACAGAGTTCATGTATCCGGATCTTTATAAAAGGCTATGTGCTTTTGGTATTCAGCAGATCCCAAAGGATCAGGTGATCTTAAAACCGTATTTAATAAAAAACAGATAAGTAAGCAACTAAATTAAAAGAAACAACAGGCGGCTGAGCGGATTTCCATATCTACATCTCAAGTGGAGGTTAGTCTTACACCCTAAAAAAATGACTAAAATTCACTTCTTTTCGTTATACCCAAAAATTAGTATTCAATGCCATAAACCTGTTGTTTCCTTTGTTATTGTAATACTAAATTCTACTTAAATGAACAAAAAAGCAGCAATTTCTTCATTTTGTAAGAGTAATTGCCACTTATTTTTTTCGCTCTTTCAAAGTGGAAATAAACTTTTCACTTCAGCAAAAATGGCTTTTACAGGACAACAAAAGCCCGTGAAGGTAATTTTTGAAAAAGCGAAGCGCTTCCCAAGAGGAAAGAAATCCCTCTGCCGATCAACAGACAAGGGGAATATCGTTTTTTCAATTTCGTTTCGACAAGCGCCGAAACAGCAGCCAGTCGCACAGCGTATACAGCATTCGCTGCACGATCGGGATAGCCGCGATGCCGATAAAGACGAAGATCAGCTGCTGCACGCTAAGCCCCTTCAGCATGAACCACGAAGTGAGGAAAGGCACTCGGACACAGAGAAGGAACATTGCGCACATCGCCGCAAAGATGACGGCGCGGTTGCGGTTGAAAGGGTAACAGACGTGAAAGAGCACGGCTAAGGAGCTGCCGCCGGCTAACAGCACGCACATCGTCGAGATCGTGTCCTGACTCATCGCCTCGATGGCGGTAAGGCCGTACACATAAAATACCGACGCCACCACGCACAGCGCGCCCGGCAGCGCATTGCGAAACACATTGACCAAAAAATTGCCCTGCACTCGCTCATGATTAGGCTCCAGCGCCAGAAAGAACGAGGGGATGCCGATCGACACCGTTGAAATCAACGTCAGCTGAATCGGTTCAAAGGGATACACCGGAATGAAGAACAGCGTGAGCAGGCTTAAAATGACGGAGAAAGCCGTCTTGACCAAAAACAGCGAAGCGGTGCGCTGGATGTTGTTGATCACCCGGCGTCCTTCGTTGACGATCTGCGGCAGATGGGAAAAATCGGAATCTAACAGCACGAGGTTGGAGATATTTTTTGCCGCCTCACTGCCCTGCGCCATCGCAATCGAGCAATCCGCTTCCTTGAGCGCCATGACGTCGTTGACCCCATCACCGCTCATCGCCGTCATATGCCCGCGGCGCTTCAGCGCTTCGATCATCTGTTTTTTCTGCATCGGCGTCACCCGCCCAAAAACCGTATAGCGCTCGATTGCCTCCTCCAGCTGATCGTCTCTCAGCGTTGAAGCGTCCACGCAGGCATCCGCATGGCGGACACCGCTGCGTTTGGCGATCTCATGCACCGTGTTCACATCGTCGCCGCTGATGATCTTGACATCGACGCCCTGTGCATAGAAATACGCCAGCGTCTTTGCGGCCTGCGGACGAATCGGATCACTTAAAACGATCAGCGCCAGCAGCGTATTCTCCATCTTCGTCAGCTCTTCCCCGCATTCTCCCTGACAATGCGCCAGCACGACCACCCGCTTGCCCTGTGCGGCAAATTGTTCGATTTTCGCATCGATGTCAGTTTCCCCATGGACAAACAAAAAATGATAAGCGCCGATCAGGTAGGTTCCCCGTTCTTGATAGGTGACCGCACTGGCTTTACGCTCACTGGAAAAAGGCAGTGTCGCGATACAGCGCCAATCCTGCTGATCCCCCGCATAGGCACGAATCGCCTGCGCCGTCGCATTGTTATCCTCATTGTCGTGAAAGAAATGCGCAAGAATCGAGGAGACGTCCTCATTGCAGTAAGAGAGCACCTGCTCCACCTGCATCTCTCCCTGTGTCAGCGTTCCCGTCTTATCAAAACAGATGGTGTCCACCCGTGCCAGCGTCTCGATGCAGTACAGCTCCTGCACCAACGTCTGATTGCGCGCCAGATGAATCGTACCCACTGCCAGCGCCACGCTGGTCAGCAGCACCAATCCCTCCGGAATCATGCCCAGCACGCCGGCCACGGTTCCCGAAATCGCATCATAAAGCGTTGCATGCGTCACAAACAGCTGCTTGGCGATGAGCAGACAGCCCATCGGCACAATGACGATGCTGGCGGTTTTAATGATGAAATTGATGGCGTCGCGCAGCTGTGAGGGGTGTCTGCGCACCTGCTTGGCATGCCCCAGAATGGTATGTACATACGTCTTTTTACCCACCGCGCACACCTGTGCCGTGCACTTGCCGCTGATGACAAAGCTGCCGGAATACAGGAAGCTGTCCGCCTGCTTGCGGATGATGTCCGCTTCCCCGCTCACTAACGATTCATTGCATTCCAAGCGCCCCTTGACGACAATCGCATCACAGGGAATCTGATCGCCGTTTTCTAAGATCAGCAAATCGTCCATGACGATCTCCTCCAGCAAAACCTCCTGTACCTCGCCATCGCGAAGCACCTTTGCATGACTCGTCGAAAGCAGCGACAGCCGATCGAGCACCCGCTTGGAGCGAATTTCCTGAAAGACGCCGATCACCAGATTGCTTACCACCACGCCCAGAAACAGCATGTTGCGGTAATTGCCGGTCACAAACACCAGCGCCGCCAATATGAGATTGATCAAATTGAACAGTGTAAACAGGTTATCGCGGATGATCGCCTGATAGCTTTTTGTCGTCCGCTCCATCTGCTCGTTGTATTCCCCCGTCTGACGGCGTTGTTCCACTTCCTGCCGGCACAGACCGCGATCGACGTCTGTGCGCTGCCTCAAGTCCCTCTTCATATTGCAGCACCTGCCTTATTAAATCCTATTATAGCACACTCTGTTTCTTCGATACGTTTCATTTGCGTAATGTTGACACACCCCCTCTTTGACAAGCACAGGATGGCAAACACTCCTCACCCGCTTTCTTGATGAAGCAAAGAAAGCAGGTCGCCTTTGCCTGTATACGAGTGCACCGTGCATGGTGCCTGTCTGTTGGAAGCATACAAAAAGGCGCCGATGAGCGCCTATGATTGAAAAACGACCGAACATCCTCGGCCGTTTTTTCTGTCCTCTTCTAAATATCCATGAACTTCTGCGCTGCAGTCACGATCGCCATCTTGTAGATCTCCTCGGCGTTGCAGCCGCGGGAGAGATCGTTGATCGGCGCGTTCAATCCCTGCAAAATCGGTCCGATCGCTTCCCAGCCGCCTAAGCGTGCCGCAATCTTATAGCCGATGTTGCCGGCGTCGATGTTCGGGAAGACGAAGGTGTTGATCGATCCGGCGATTTCGGAATCCGGTGCCTTGAGCGCCGCAACCTCCGGAGCCACACAGCAGTCAAACTGCATTTCACCCTCTACCTTGTAATCCAGCGGCATGCGCTGCAAACGAATTGCCGCCTCGCGAACCTTTGCAACGCTTTCGCCCTTTGCGGAGCCCAAGGTAGAGTAAGACAGCAGACCGATGCGCGGAGAGATGCCCAACTGCTTCACCGTGTTTGCCGTCTGCATCGTGATTTCCACAAGCTCATCCACATTCGGGTTGATGTTGATCGAGCAGTCTCCCATGAACAGCTGCTCATCGCCCTTGACTAACACGAAGCAGCTGGAAACGATGGAATTGCCCGGAGCCGCTTTAACTAACTGTAACGCCGGACGAACCGTATCTGCGGTGGAATAGGTAGCGCCGCCCAGCAGGCCGTCGGCATACCCCATCTGTACCAGCATCGTTCCGAAGTAGTTCGTCTGCTGCAATGCCTTACGGCAGCTTGCCTCATCCATCTTACCGCGGCGCAGCTCGATCATGCGGGTAACCATCTTATCCATATCCGGAAAATCCTGCGGTGTCATAATGCAGATACCCTCCAGATCAAAGCCGTAAACCTTTGCCGTCTCTGCGATCTCGCTAGGATCTCCCAACAGCACCGGCTCAACAATCTGTTCCTGATGCAGGCGCACCGCCGCTTCCTGCACACGGTGATCCGGTCCTTCCGTAAAGACGATCCGAACGCCTTTTCCCTTTATTTTTTCTCTTAAATCATCTACAAACATAGTCTGTAAGCCCTCTCTTTCATACCATCCCCTATTATACAAGCGCATCCTTTAAAATAAAAGGGGAAACAATGTGAACTTTATCACATTCTGGTGTAAAATTGATATTTTCCAAGCAGAAGAAAATAGACTTTTTCCAAAGGGGAAACATCGCTCATGGCAAAAATGGCGGCAAGCGCCCCTGCTAGCAGCAATGTACGCGCTTCGCTTTTGACAAACACGATCAGGCGATGCCCCTGCTATTATCATTCCCACGCTGCTGCCCTGCTATGTATCTTAGGGCTGTCCGCTTTGAAACTTCCCCATTTACCAACTAAGCCCCATTTGTAAAACGCCGCCTTTTCTGTTATTCTATTGAAAACAAAGGAGGTATCCGGATGAACAGTGAGCTTCGCCCTTGGCAAATGCAGGACGCCCCTGCTTTACAGCAGCTGTGCGCAAACGCAGATCGCACCTATCTTTCCGATGCGATGCCAAATCCCTATACGCTTGAGGACGCCAAGCAATGGATTGAGCTGTGTCAGCAGCGAGAGGGCACACAGGGAATCTTTCGCGGTCTTTGGATGAACGATACGCTCATCGCTAATCTCTCCGTCATTTTATATGGGGATGTGCGGCGCAAGGACGGTGAGCTGGGCTATCTGCTCGATCGGCGATATTGGTCAAAGGGGATCATGACAAATGCGGTCGGCAGGCTCTGTGCGCTGGCGTATCAG
Source organism: Merdibacter sp. Marseille-QA0792 (assembly GCA_965119685.1). Taxonomy (GTDB): domain Bacteria; phylum Bacillota_I; class Bacilli_A; order Erysipelotrichales; family Erysipelotrichaceae; genus Merdibacter. The sequence continues at coordinate 2,340,700 of OZ221971.1, forward strand.
ATGTTAGACATCGTGCGGATCTCCGCACTCATCTATGAGCCCAACATCGCCTCGCGCCGCGTCGTCGAGAAAAACGGTTTCGTCTTGGAGGGCGTGTTACATCAGGCGATTTTCAAAAACGGTACGTTTTACAACGGGTGTCTGTACGCGCATATACGCGATCATGCGTAATTTGGCGCTTAACCATTGCATCAAAGCGCAAAACAGGCTATAATGGGCGTGTTAGCAGAGTAGGAGCATGTGCGTTAAGGTTCGGCTGAACGGGGAGTTGTCAGCCGGGCGAAAAGATTTCTTGCGATACATGCTTCGCATCCCGCTGTTGCCAATGAAAATCAGCAGATTCCCTCTTTTTTTCATTTGCAATATGGAAAAAGGAGGTATTTTTATATGCATCAGCTCTATCTGACATTCAAAGCCAGCATGAAGGAAGGACGGCGAACCCAGGCCTTGGTCGGTGTGGCCCTGTTTACCGCATTGGACGTCATCCTCTCCTCTTATGCGAGCATCCGTCTCATTCCCAACGTACTCACCATTTCCTTTGCCAGCGTCGCCGTGGCGGCAAGCGGCTTCTTCTTCGGTCCATGGCTCAACGCCGTCGCCGGCATCATCACCGATAACCTCTCGTATGTGCTCTATCCCAATGGGCCGTGGTTTCCGGGCTGGATGATCAATGCCGTCTTCATCGGCTTCTTTTATGGCATGGTCTTTTACCGCCGTCCGACGATTACGCTGAAACGCTGTATCTTCGCTCGTCTGGGTGTCGTCATCGTCGTCAATTTGCTGCTCAATCCACTGTGGATGGCAATGACCATGGGCAACACGTTTCTCTATTATCTCAGCGTACGCATCGTCAAAAACATCATCGCCTTTCCTTTCGATGTAGCCGCGCTCTACTATGTGCTCAAGGTATGCGAGCGCATCCGCAACCGGCAGGGCATGCATCAAACGCCCTCCGCTCAACAATAGCGCAGCGGCGGACGGTGACATCAGCAATTTGTTTCCTGTTTCTGACAGCGACGCAAAAAGATGGCGGAAGCTTCATTTCCGTCATCTTTTTTCTATTTCAACAGTGCTTTACATGCGTTGTTTGCTTTCTTTTGTCTGCGGGAAGAACAGGCGGTACGCCTCTGATACAAAATACAGCGAGCCGCACACGACGATCTGTCGATCCTTCTCCATCCGCTCTTGTAACAGCTCCTTTAGATCGTCAGCGAGCCGCAGCTGATAGCGCTTGGCTAACCGTGTCAAATCCGCTAAGCGCCCCTGCGCAAACGAGCACAGGATAATTTGCTTACAAACGGCGCGCAGGCTTTCGATCATTTGCTCACATTCCTTATCCTCCAGCACGGAAAAGATCACCGTATCCACCGCCATCGCCCGCAGCGTATCGCACAGCGCCTCAATCCCCTCGCGGTTGTGAGCGCCGTCGATGATCACCAGCGGATCGCGGCAGACGATCTGAAAACGTCCCGCCCACTGCGCTTTCGCTAAGCCCTCGCGCACTGCATACTGAGGCAGTGTGGGAAACAATACTTGCAGCGTCTGTAAAGCGAGCGCGGCGTTGCTTGCCTGATATAGCGCCATCGTGGACAGGCGCAGCTGCTTCCACTCCCCATAGTCAAAGCATATGCCCCCCTCTTCATCCATCCAAGCCTGCGGTGTTTTCACCTGCAGCATCGGCGCATGGCGCTGTGCGCACACCTGTGCAAACACCGCTAAGCATTCCTTTCGCTGTTCCGCCGTGACAAGGGGCACACCTTCTTTGATGATCCCGGCCTTTTCTCTGGCGATCTCTTCCAGCGTATCTCCGAGAAAGCGCATGTGGTCATGGCCGATGTTGGTGATGACGCTGACACGGGGCACCACGATGTTCGTCGCATCCAAACGGCCGCCCATGCCGGTTTCCAAAAGGACGAAATCTACACGCTCTTGCACAAACCACTCCAGCGCCAGATGCACGTCGATGTCAAACATCGCAAACCCCTGTGCATCCCACGCTTCATAATAGCGGTTGACCAGCGATAAAAACAGCTCTTGGGGCATCCAGCGATCATCGATGCGGATGCGGTCAAAATGCGATTCCAGCGCCGGAGAGGTCAGCGCTGCGACCCGATACCCCAGCGCATTGAGCATGCTGCGCAGATAGTTGAGCGTAGAGCCCTTACCGTTGGTACCGGCGATATGAATATAAGAAAGCTGCGCATAACCGGGACAATGGGTTTGAATGAAACGGCGAAAGCCCTCCAGATCCCGTTTGTTTCGCCGCCGGCATTCGATTGCCGCCACTGCTTCACGAACGTCTTGAAACATCACTCACGCACCTGCCAATCGATTTCCTCACGCCCTAACTGCCGCAGGTAAGCGTTGGTTTGGGAAAAAGGGCGGGAGCCGAAAAACCCATGGTAAGCGGAGAGGGGCGAGGGATGCGCACTTTTGATGATGCGATGGCGGGCAGAATCGATCAGCCGCTCTTTCTCCTGCGCCCACTTCCCCCACAATAAAAAGACCGAGGGCTGCGCGTATGTGCTTACAAAGCGAATCGCATGATCGCTGAATGTCTCCCAGCCTTTCTTGCGGTGACTGCCGCTTTTTCCCGCTTCCACGCTCAAGACGGTGTTCATCATCAAAACGCCCTGATGCACCCAGTCTGTTAAGCAGCCGTGGGCGGGCATAGCAATCCCTAAATCGCTTTGCAATTCCTTATAGATGTTGCGCAGGCTGGGCGGCAGCGGAGTGCCGCGGCTGACAGAAAAGCAAAACCCGTGCGCCTGATGTTCATGAATATAGGGATCTTGGCCAAGGATCACCACCTTCAGCTCTGACAGCGGGCATTGCTCAAAACAGGCGAACAGCTGCCCGCGGGGCGGATATACCGTATGATGGGCATAGGCGTCCTCCACAAAGTCCATCAGCGCCTGATAATACGCCTGACCGCGTTCCTGTGCAAAAAAATCTTCCCACTCTTTCATGGCTATCCTCTCTTTCGATTCTATCTTTCCTTATTGAACGATTCCCCGCTCTCAAGCTGAGGGCTGCCAACCATCGCCCGCGCAATACAGCGAAAAGAAATACGACAGCGATACGCCCATCCCTTTTTAAACAGGCATTCCTATATGCAAAGGCGCTTCCCTCACCTTTGATGATGCGTTATGCACGGCGCGAAAGCAAAGCGCGTCTGTCCTTTTTACCCTGTTTTTCAAAGCCTTTCAAACAAGGAACCGCTCGCTTGTTTCCACCTTTTTCCATGACGGCTTACACCTTTAAGAATTGCGCAGCTCAATCAAAATATCACGCAGCGCTGCCGCCCGTTCAAAGTCGAGCACGCGTGCCGCTTCTTTCATCTCTTTCTCGATACTCTCCAGCATCTTCGTCTTATCCTTTTTCGCCATCTTGTTTTTCTTCTTCATGTAGGCGGCCGTCATCTCCTTGGTCTCCTTGCTGCGGACGACGTCGTGAATCGGCTTGATGATCGTCTTCGGTGTGATGTTGTGCGCTTGGTTGAACGCCATCTGGATCTCACGGCGGCGGGCGGTTTCATCCAAGGCGTTTTGCATCGATCCGGTAATCGTATCGGCATACATGATCACCTTTCCCTGGGCGTTACGCGCCGCACGTCCGATGATCTGAATGAGCGAGCGCTCACTGCGCAAGAAGCCTTCCTTGTCCGCATCGAGAATGGCGATCAGCGATACCTCCGGGATATCGAGTCCTTCTCTCAGCAGATTGATTCCGACCAGCACATCATATTTTCCCTTACGCAGATCGGCGATGATCTCCGTACGCTCGATTGTCGTCACCTCGTGATGCAGCCAGGCGACTTTAAACTCCATGTTTTTGAGATAAGCGGTCAAATCCTCTGCCATCCGCACCGTCAGCGTCGTAATCAGGGTTCGCTCTCCCCGCTCTACGCGCTCTTTGATCTCACTGACGAGGTCGTCGATCTGTCCCTGTGTTTTGCGTACCTCGACGACAGGGTCCAGCAATCCGGTCGGCCGGATGATCTGTTCGATCACCTCGCCGTGCACCTTATTCAATTCATAGTCGCCCGGGGTTGCCGAGACGTAGATCGCCTGATGCACGAGCCGTTCAAACTCTTCAAAGCGCAAAGGGCGGTTGTCTAATGCACTGGGCAGGCGAAAACCGAAGTTGACTAAAGTCTCCTTGCGCGAGCGATCGCCGTTGTACATCCCGCGAATCTGCGGCAATGAAACATGGCTCTCGTCGACAACTAACAAAAAATCATCCGGGAAATAGTCAAACAGCGTATAAGGACGTTCCCCCGGCTGACGGCCGTCAATGTGGCGGGAGTAGTTCTCAATACCCGGGCAGACGCCAAACTGGCGCAGCGCCTCTACATCGTAGCGCGTCCGCTGTTCCAGCCGCTGTTTTTCTAACAGCTTACCATCCTGTTCCAGCTCCTGTAAACGCTCATCCAGCTCCTCCTCGATCGTATCGGCCGCCCGGTTGATAATGTCCTGACTGGTGGCATAGCCGCTGGCCGGATAGACGACGTACACCGTATAGGCGTTGAGCAGCTTGCCGGTGAGGGGATCCACCTCGCAGATCCGCTCGATCTCATCGTCGAACAGCTCGATGCGAAGGACAAACGCATCCGTATGTCCCGGTGCGATCTCGATGACGTCGCCGCGCACGCGAAAGGTACCGCGGCTCAGATCGGTATCGTTGCGGCTGTATTGCTGGGCGACCAAACGCTGCATGAGACGCTTGCGGTCGATCACCTCGCCCACCCGCAGGGAGAAAAACATATCCCGGTATTGTTCGGGGTTGCTGGCGCCGTAAATGCAGGCGACCGAAGCGATGATGATGGTATCCCTGCGCTCCAAGATGGAGTTGACCGCCGACATGCGCAGCATATCCAGCTCGATGTTGGTCGTCGCATTTTTATCGATGTAGGTATCGGTGTTGGGCAGATACGCCTCCGGCTGATAATAGTCGAAGTTGGAGACGAAATACTCTACACGGTTATGCGGAAAAAATTCTTTGAATTCCGAGTACAGCTGCCCGGCTAGCGTCTTATTGTGGGCAAAGACGAGCGTCGGCTTATTCACCTGCGCAATCACATTGGAGATCGTAAAGGTCTTTCCCGTACCGGTCGCTCCTAACAGCACCTGTTCCTTTTTTCCGGCACGGATGCCTTGAACGAGCTGTTCGATTGCCGCAGGCTGATCGCCTTGGGGCTGATAGTCGGATACTAAGGTAAATAGCTTATCCTGCATACAGAAGCTCCACCGCCTTTCTCATCTGGGTATCCAGCTGCGCTTCATTTTCATTCCAATAGATCGCCGCCGCATTGGCTAGTGCCTGTGCGGTTTCATTGTCGATCACCCCATCGCTTTGTAAACCGTAATCCTTTTCAAACTGACGCAGGGCAGCGGTAGACTGCGGGGAAAAGTAGGCGTCCTCTCGATCGGCGTCATAGCCCAGAAAGCGCAGGTAGATCTGCACCGGCTTGGCGATGTCCGCTACCTCGTCCTCCTCCACATGCACGTCCTGCTTATAAATCGGCATTGCGATCGAGCGCGCCGCATCCAGACTCACCTCTACATCGGGCTGAATACCAACGCCGTTGATGACAGTGCCCTTGCTGGAAAACCACTGTGCCGTCGTATACTTTAACGAGGTGCCGTCGCTGAAAGGAACGCTGGTCTGCATCGTCCCCTTGCCATAGGTCGTATTGCCTACCAATAGCACACGCTCACCGAGGTTGTCGTCTAACGCGCTGATGAGCGCTTCAGAGGCGGAGGCGGTGTTGGCATTCATCAAAATGACGATCTGATCGAAGGCAAAGGGCGTGTAGGTCTCCTCCAGCACGTATTCGCTTCTGTTGCCGCTTCGGTCCTCACTTTGAAAGACGACGGTGCCCTTTGGCAGAAAATATTTGGCGATGTCTAACGCCGCACTGAGATAGCCGCCACCGTTGTCGCGCAGATCGAGGATGAGTTTCGTTTCACCGCTCTCGCTGATGCGCTTCAAAGCGCTCTCCATATCCGCGGCGCTGTTTTCCGAGAAGGAAGCGAGCCGTACATAGCCATAGCCCTCCTCCACATAGGCGATTACAGAATTGTCCACAAGAGCCGGCGTCACTTGTATGGTATGGGTCTTGCCCAAACGCTCAATCACCAGCGTGACGCTTTCTCCTTCTTTTTGGGTGAGCATCGCTTTGATCTCATCAGAGGAAAGCGCATCGCAAGAGGTGCCCTCCACCATCATCAGACGATCTCCTCTTTGGATACCCGCTTTCTGTGCCGGTGAGTTTTCAAACACATCTGCCACGATATACGCATCGGCGCTGTTTTGATAAAATTGCAGTCCGACGCCGACAAAGGTTCCCTCCAGCGTAGCGGAAAACGACTGAGCGTCCTCTAGGCTCATATATTCGGTATGTGCGTCGACATCGCTTTGCGCCATGGCGGCGATGGCCTGTTCCAGCAAATCGCTGGAGAGCTGATCATTATCTTTCCCGAAATACCACTGTTCATTCATCAGGGTGTACACGCTTTCCAGCTTTTCCATCTGCAAGCTGCGCTCATCGCCCACCGCCGGTGAGTCCGTTGCCCGCGACACAAAAAAACCGGCCGCAAAAAACAACAGACAGCTGCATACGATTGCCAGCTTTTTCCGTCTTTCCCGCTTTTCCGCCGCAATTTCATCCGGCCATTTATGCCGTTCCAGCTTATAGATCACGGTTCTTTTTTCCGCCATAGGATCACCTCAAAATATTTCTTATGACATCATACCACATTTTCCCCTATTCGCAAAAGAAGTGTGCTTTTTTGTCCTTTTTTCATTCTACCTATTTCAACTGTTGTTCACTTGACACTCAACGCCGCTCACCAATTACCTTTGATAGTTTGAAGAGTCATCACCAAAAAAGGAATTCAACATACAGAAAGCAAAAGGAACAAGCCTCGCTTGTTCCTCATCATGATTGTATATGACATCAGCACTGTCGTTCAATGGCAGCATCCTCCCCACACCACAGCGATTCACGCTGCTGTCATACGCTCTGATTTTCCATCCGATGCACCACGCATATTCGCTATCGCTTCCAGCGCAGATAGCGCGTCGTGGACAAGAAGCTTCCCAGCATACCGATGACCACACCCGAAGCGATCAGGCCCAAGCAGATCCACAAAGTGAACGGCCATACCGGCTGTAAGGCAAACAGCTCTGTAAATAAACGACCGCCGATCAGATCGTAGAACCACGCATAACCGAAGTAGGTAAGGATGCAGGGAATGACAGCGCCGACCAGTCCGATCAGCACTCCCTCCATCATGAAAGGCACCTTGATAAAATGGTTGCTGGCGCCGACATTGCGCATGATGGCGATTTCCTCGCTGCGGGCGTAAATCGTCGTCTTGATCGTATTGGAGATCAGATAGCCCGTCAAAAGAAACAGCAGGATGACAAAGACCATACCTCCCTGACGGATCATATTCAACAGATGAATCAAGGAGGAGACGCTCGTTCCGCCATACACCGCATCGGATACGATCTCCAGCTGTGAAATCGCATCTGTCGTCTGCGCGATCTGATCCGGATCCTCCACTGTCACAAAGAAAGCGTTGCTCAGCGGATTATCTTCTCCGCGATACATGGCAAACGCCTCGCCCTTTTCTTTAATCATCAGCTCCAGCTCCGCATCCTTGTCTGACAGGACAGCAGCGGCGACATTGTCCATTTCCGACAGCGTCTCTCCCGCCGCACGCAGCTCATCTTCGCTCTCTACCTCCGGCTTGAGCACGACGTGAATCTGCAAGCCGCTTTCGATATTGCCGGCAAACAGAGAGACGTTGCCTGCCAATGCCAAAAACAGCGCCAGCAGCGTCAAAGTGACGCTGACTGCCGTCGCCGCAGACAAAGACATCGCCAGATGGCGAAAGAAGCTGCGCCCCGCCTGTTTGAGATGATAAGGAATCATCTTGAGTTCCTTAATCATACTTCAAATAACCGCCTTTCATCATATCTGCAACGATGTATCCCTCTTCCAAAGAGATCGTGCGCTTTTTGAAATCGTTGACCAGCGTACTGTCATGGGTAACCATCACCACCGTCGTCTGTTCGACCTCATTGATTTTTTCCAACAGCTCCATGATCTCCTTTGACATCTCCGGATCAAGGTTGCCGGTAGGCTCATCGGCAATCAGCACCTTAGGATGGTTGGCAATCGCTCTGCCGATCGTCGCACGCTGCTGCTGTCCTCCCGATAATTGGTTAGGAAACGCCCGTGCCTTATCGCTCAGCGACACCAACTCCAGCACCTCACGCACCCGGCGGCGAATTTGCTGCTTCTCCATCCCGATCACCTCTAAGGCAAAAGAGATGTTCTCAAAGATCGTCAGCGCCGGCAACAGACGGAAATCCTGAAAGACCACGCCGATGTTGCGGCGGTAATAAGGCACCTTGCTGTGTTTGAGCTTGCCGACGTTCACATCGTTGACAAGCACCGCACCCTCATCGGGAATTTCTTCTCCGTCTAACAGCTTGATCAAGGTCGACTTGCCTGAGCCGGTCGGCCCGATGATGTAAACAAACTCGCCATCCTCGATCGTCAGATTGATATTGCGCAGTGCATGCACACCGTTTTTATAAGATTTCGACACATTTTCCAGTTGAATCATCGTCTTCTCCTTCCTAGCCGATCAACGTCTCCGGACGCTCGCGGCAAGGGGTGCTGCCCTTAGAATCACAGCCGGTCGCCGGCGAACTCCAGCCACATCCCCATGCGAAGTCCGCTGTGCGGGAGAACTGTGCGGCCGCATCGCTGATGGACATACCGCCGAGATTGATGATCTCGATATGGCAGTGCGGACCGCTGGAATTGCCAGCATTGCCGGTGAGACCCAACAGCTGTCCCTGGGAAACCGACTGCCCCACCGAAACCGCCATACCGTTTTGCGACATGTGAAAGAAAGAGACAAAGTACGTCGTGCCGCCAACATTGACGAGCATAGCAATGTCGTTTCCGGCACCGTAAGGATACCCGCTCCAATTTCCCAGATACCCGCCGTTGCTCGGCGCCGGATTGGCTTTCCATACGATCAGACCATCCGCCGGCGCATAGATCGGCGTACCGATCGGCACCGCTCTGTCCACACCCAGATGAACGCCGCCGCCGGGATAATACCAAGTCCCCGCCGAGGTCGGTCCGCTGACCGGATTCATCCACCCATCACTGCTGCTAGGGGTATAATCGCTGATCGTATCCATGCCGACCAGATTGCTGCTGATAGTAGACAAATCCACCTGTGCGCTGCGCATCTGTTCCTGTAGCTCGGCCTCATGCTGATGATAAACTGTAATCATCTGCTCGCTGCTCTCTTTCAGCTGCTGCGCCTGCTGTTTTTCAACCTCCAGCGACTCCTTTTGATCGATGGCGTCCTGCTCTAAGCGCTGCTGCTCACTCTTTTGCTGATTCAGCGCTTCCTTTTCCTGTGCCAGCGCGCTGATCTGCTGTTCGTCGCTCTCGGTGATACGCTGCAAGCCTTCCATCGTGCGCATCATTTCCTGCAAATCCTTTGCGCCCATGATCATATCGATATACATGTTCGTACCGATCGTCGCCTGCTCGCTCACCATGCGCTCCTTGATCTGCGCGTCCCATTGCGCAATTTCCGCTTCCTTGGCGGCAATATCCTCTTCCAAGGCGGCAATATTCGACTGGATCTGCGCAATCGCCGCGTTCTTCTCGTCAATGCGGGCGTTAACCTCATCGATCAGCGTCTGCTGCTGGGCTACGAGTGCCTCGAGATCGGCCAGATCATCTTGCAGATTCTCAATATCGCTTTCAAACGAATCAATCTCCTCTTGCAGCTGTGACTGCTGCTGCTGATAATATTTCTTAAATTCATTGCAGGCAGCGCTGTCCTGTGAATTCTCCTGCACGCCGGAACACTTGGCGACCCATGCCGCCTCATCGGAAAAATCATACGCATGCAGCGTGACGGAGGCAGGAATCATCGCAATGATCAATGCCGCCGCACATAAACCCGCCATTCCTCTTTTCACTTTCATCGTTTCCACCTCAAATACTTCCCTACCGCTAAAGAGCTGCCGATCATACCGACAGCGATTCCGACCGATAAAATCAACAGGCTCACCAGCGCCGCAAAAGGCCATGCGCTGACCATGACAAACATGGAGGACAGAAAGATGCCCCCAAACGCCTCATATACCAGATAATACCCGCCGCATACGATGATGATCGGAATCAGCGCGCCCAAGACGCCGATGTACATGCCCTCGATGATAAAGGGCATGCGGATATACCAGTTGCTGGCGCCGACATTGCGCATGATCGCGATTTCCTCCTGACGGGTCTGAATCGTCATCTTGATCGTATTTTTAATCAACAATACAGCTAATAATCCCAAAAAGAGTACAAAGATGCCTCCGCCCAGACGAAGTCCCTCAAAGACGTCGACCATCACGGTGATTCCATCGCCGCCATAGCTGGCGCTGACGATTCCCTCCATGTGTTCCAACGCGTCACAGATGTCGATAATCTGCTGAGGATCGCTCAAATCGATGAGAAACACATCATAGAGCGGATTGCGGTCCTCGCCCGCATAATAGCTGAACATCTCTCCGTTTTCCTCGATCAGCTGGTCTAACTCTTCCTCCTTGCTGGAAAAAGCGACGTTTTTCACGCCCTCCAGCGCTTCGATCTGCTGTTTCAGCTCAGCAATCTGCGCCTCGCCTTCGCTGCCGGGACTGATTGTCGCCTGTATCTGAAAGTCCTGTTCGATATTTTTCGTAAAGCTGTTGATGTTTCCGGCGATCAGCACCAGAAGTCCGACAATGAGCAGAGTGACACTCACTGCGGTGGCAGAAGAGAACGTCAGCGAAACGTGGCGGACGATGCTTCTCCATGCCGTCGCAAAATGACTCGGCAAACTGCGAAAGAACTGGTTCATGCAGCGAAACACCTTCCTTTCTGTCGCGTATCGGTCGTCATGTAAAAAAAACAGATGACATAAACCGTTTTCATTATAACATACTTTCACCAAAGAGATATGATAGATCATATGAAATTTTTACTATTTCTCCACACCCCTTTTCCCGCCGATCCTCTTTCACTTTTTTTCTTTTGCTTTCGCAAAGTGAACCGTTTTGACTCTATAAAGGAAAACCCATGCTTTCACTCAGAAAACATGGGCTCTATCGCCAAGCAAACATACGCTGCGCTATGAAAAAGCGCTGTTTGTTAGTGCTGCTGTTGCTGCTTCAGCAAATCGCGGATCTCCGTCAAAAGCACCTCCTGCGGGTCCGGTGCCGGCGCCGGCGCAGGCTCTTCCTCTTTCTTTTTCATGAAGCTGTTGATCGCCTTGATGAACAGGAAAATGCTGAATGCAACCAGCAAAAACGAGATGACCGCATTGATGAAGTTCCCGATCATGATCTGTGCGCTGCCGATACCAAAGGACAGTGATGAAAAGTCGATGCCGCCGGTAATCATACCGATAATCGGCGTAAAGACGTCGTTGACCAAGCTGTTGACGATCGATGTGAACGCACCGCCGATGATGACGCCGACCGCCATCTCCAAGACGTTTCCGCGCAGGGCAAACGTCTTAAACTCCTGAATAAAACCCTTCATATCCTTTTCTCCTCCTGATATTTGTTACGAACGAAAGCTGCGGACAGCATTGTGCAGATAATAATACGGCACCAGCAGCGTCAGCGCATGCACGAGAATTTCCACAATCTGCGTACTGTTCATGAAGAATTCAGCCAAGTTTGCGACCATCAGAATCAATCCGAGAATCACACACAGCAATGAACGGCGGTTGGCCGATACGATGGCGATGATACCGCAGAGAATTTCAAATACATGAACGCCATACAGCGATAACAGTGCGAAAAACGCATCATTGCCCACACTTGCCGACGTCTGTCCCTGTATGGTATTGCCTTTCTCCAACAAAAATAAAGTAAACGCGATGGTTGCGATTCCGATGATGATTTCCAATAATCCGGCGATTCTTAAATGCTTTCTTGCTTGATTCATACTACACCTCTTTCTTCCCGTAGCTATATTATAGGAAGAGTAGAATTTTCGCAAGTGATTTTCTGTAAGAAAATGCGATTTTATTCGTAAATGCTCACTAACTGCCCGCAAAAAGAAAAAAAGCGGTGCATGTGCGATGAATGATACAGATGTCCGTAAGAACGGATCAAGTGCATTCCCACCGCTTCAAGTGCAGGCAAAAAATCAAAGCGAAAAAAGCACCAAAGGCAAAGAGGAGATGTGTGCCTTCTCCTTTCAAACCGACAAAAGAGGGTATCTGCTGTTTCCGCCGCACCATCGCCAAATTCCAAATGAACGCCGGCATCCCCAACGCCGCCAAACGAAAAAGCTTTGGCAGATGAACAAACAAAAGCAACTTTGGCCCTCCTTAGGCAAATGAGGTTCCATAATGGCTTAACCAATCGAACACACAACAGCATCTGTGCGAAAGCCGCAGCCAAACAAGACGTTTGCACACCTACAGGGCGCAACAATCCTTCACCCGATAAAAAAAAGCCGTCTGTTTCGTTCTCTCCTTTCACGAGACAGATGGCTTCACAGCCCCTTGCGGACTGTTTTTTTGCTTATTCCATCAGCGAGCGATAACGTTTGCTGAAGGTGAAACCGGCGCCCTGCACTTCATTGGCGTCGTTGACGACGAAAAAGGCTTCCGGATCGATGTGCGTGATCAGCTTCTGCAAATGGGCAAACTGCTTTTGCTTGACGACCGTCATCACCATCATGCGCTGTTCATTCGCAAACCCGCCTAATGCCGGCACCAGCGTCACCCCGCGGTCCAGCTCGCGGTTGATCGCATCACGGATCTCCTCCCATTTCGGCGAGATGATAAACAGCGTCTTGCTGACCTCACTGCCCAGCGTCAGCACCTTGTTGATGACCTGTCCGCTGATAAAGACGGAGACCAAACCGATCATGCTCGCCTCAATGCCATAGACCACAGCGCCCAAGATAACCGTTGCGCCGTCAAAGCACATCACCAGCACAGAGAGAGGCAGATGCGTGTATTTATGAACGATGAGCGGCGGAATGTCCATTCCCCCGGTACTGCCATCCACCCGATAAACCAAGCCGATGCCGACGCCGATGCAGATACCGGCATAGATCGAAGCAAGCAGCTGATTGTCGGTTACCGTTACATCCGTAAAATACAGATTCAGCACCGTTATATAAATTGGATAAACGATCGTGCTCAGCACCGTCTTGAAAAAGAACGCTTTTCCCAGACAGAGCGATCCCAGCGCAAACAGCCCAATCGTCAGCAGGTTGATGAGCAGCGTCGGTTCAATGTGGAATACCGGCTCCAAAGCGACCGCGATACCCGCCGTTCCTCCGGAGAGAATATCCGCCGGCAGGATAAAAAAGGTAACGCCCAGCGCGACGACCAGATTGCCTAACAGCACGCTGCCCGCCTCATAGATCAGTTCCTTGCATTTCTTCTTTCCCATGTTCTCCCTCTTTCCAAGTGCTTTCCATTATACCACACTTCGTGAAATCGATGTTTCTTTCTCTTAGAAATCCACATCCCCTGCGGCATCGACAATGCGCTGTCTCCATGCGTAAAAAAAAGTGAAAGCCGCACAGACGCTAACAAGCCTGCATGCCGGCATACCCCTGTCACCAAGATTGCGTTTGCTGCAGCTCTTCCCGCTTTTCAGTCTCATTTTCACTGTTAGATGCGGCAAGCTTTATGCAGATAGTGCCATCGACCGTCAAAAAAGCCCAATCAGCAAGCTGCCGAATGGGCCGTTCTATGTTGTTGCTCGCTTTCTTTTACTACAGGAAGCGCTGCCGCTTATTCTCCCGAATGTATCTGCGTCTTCAAATAGGCGAAGATAAACGCATCCAGATCGCCGTCCATCACCGCCTGCACGTTGCCGCTCTCATAGCCGCTGCGATGATCCTTCACCAGCGAATACGGGTGCATGACATAGGAGCGGATCTGGGAGCCCCATTCATTTGCCTGCTGCTCCCCTTTGATTTGTGCCAGCTTTGCCTCCTGTTCCTCGATCATCCGCTGATACAGGCGGCTTTTTAAAATGCGCAACGCCTCTTCGCGGTTTTCATGCTGGGAACGTCCGTTTTGGCAGGTAGCCACCAATCCCGTCGGCTTATGCACCATACGCACCGCAGAATCTGTCTTGTTGATATGCTGACCGCCCGCACCGCTGGCACGCTTGGTCTCCACGATCAAATCCTCGGGACGGATGTCGATTTCGATCTCATCGTTGAACTGCGGCATGACATCAAGCGAAGCAAACGAGGTATGCCGTCTGCCTCCTGCATCAAAAGGCGAGATGCGCACCAGACGGTGCACGCCCTTCTCCGCTTTCAGATAGCCATACGCCTTGTCCCCCTCTACCAGAAAGGTGACCGACTTGATGCCCGCTTCCTCGCCGGCGAGATAGTCGAGCACACTCACCTTGAAGCCTTTGTGCTCACAATAGCGCACATACATGCGATAGAGCATCTCACACCAGTCGCAGGATTCCGTTCCGCCCGCACCCGGGTGCAGCTCTAAAATCGCGTTGGACTGGTCATATTCATGCGAGAGCAGGATGCCGATCTCAAAGCGTTCAAAGTCCTCTGCCATCTGTGTGTACTCTTCCTCACAAAGCGCAAAGAGCTCCTCATCGAGATCCTCCTTGAGCATATCGCAGGTCTCCGCCAAGCCCGTCAGCGTCTTTGCCAGCTGTTCATAGCTTTCCACCGTCTCCTTGATGCCGTTGAGACGGCGGATGACGGTTTGCGCCTGTTTGGGATCGTTCCAAAACGATTCCTCCAGCGTCTGCGCTGTCAGCTCTTCGATTTTTAAGCGTTTCTGATCGAGGTCAAAGTGACTCACCAAGCGCCTGAAGGCGTTCCTGATGAGTGTTCACCCCCTGTCTGATTTCATATAGTTCCATCGTTATTCACCTGATCCTTTATTTTCATTGTTTGATTGTTGATCGTTTGATGTCCTCACAAACGCAGAGCTTTTCCTTACTGCGCCTTTGCCTTTTCCGCCTGTTTTGCGGCCTTTTTGGCGGCACGTTCCCGGGCGGCGCGCTCTTGTGCGATCTGCTCCGGCGTCTTGCGCACGATGCGCATCCGCAACAGGAAGACGACGATCTCACGGGCGATGCGCTGTGTCATCTCCTCAAAGAGCTCATAGCCCTCGCTGACATACGCCTGCAATGGGTTATTTTGCGCATAGGAGCGCAGATGGATGCCATCGCGCAGCTTGCTCATCGTATCAATATGCTCGGTCCAGTTGCGGTCCATGATGCGCAGGACGACATTCTTTTCAAACGGCAGAAACTGATCGTGTACCGGCTCGATCTCCTTTTCATAGCTCTGGTAGACATGATCGAAGCAATAGCCGACCAGCTGCTCGCGGTCCTTGCCTAAAATGTCCTCCGGCTTGATGCGGTTTTCCTCGCGCATGCCCATCATCGCCAGACTATCGCAGACGCCGTTGTAGTTGATCTGATCCTCATGACGGCTGACGTCTAGGTTAGCGGCGATTGTATCGCTGATCACACGTTCAAACATACCCCTGACGATTTCATGCACATCCTCATGCTCGAGGGTGTAGTTGCGCTGCTCGTACATAATCTCACGCTGCTTGCGCAAAACGTCGTCATACTCCAGCAGCTGCTTGCGGGCGTCGAAGTTATAGCCCTCTACGCGCTTTTGTGCCTGCGTGATCGATTTGGTTACCATTTTCGACTCGATCTGCTGATCGCCCAGCTGGTTGAACAGCCCGTTGAGCTTTTCACCGCCAAAGCGCACCATCAGCGAATCTTCCATGGAAACGTAGAAACGGGAGAAGCCCGGATCTCCCTGACGACCGCTTCGTCCGCGCAGCTGGTTGTCAATACGGCGGGACTCGTGACGTTCACTGCCTAACACCGCCAGACCGCCAAGCGCACGGCTTTCCTCGCTCAGCTTGATGTCGGTACCGCGTCCGGCCATATTGGTGGCGATCGTCACCGATCCGACCTGTCCGGCCTTGGCGATGATGTCCGCCTCGCGGGCGTGGTTCTTCGCGTTGAGCACCTCGTGGGGAATACGCTCTTTTTTCAGCATCTTGGAGATGAGCTCGCTGGTCTCGACGGCGATCGTACCGACGAGCACCGGCTGTCCCTTCGCGTGCAGCTCTTTCACCTCATTGACCAATGCCGCAAACTTCAGCTTCTGGGTCGCAAAGATCGCATCCGGATAATCGATGCGCTCGATCGGACGGTTGGTCGGAATCTCGACGACACGCATGTTGTAGGTGGAGAGGAACTCCTCTTCCTCGGTCTTGGCCGTACCGGTCATACCGGCTAACTTCGTATAGAGACGGAAATAATTCTGATAAGTGATTGTGGCTAACGTGCTGCTCTCCTCTTTGATCGGCACGCCCTCCTTGGCCTCGATCGCCTGATGCAAACCATCTGAATACTCACGGCCCTCCATCAGTCGTCCGGTGAACTGATCGACGATGACGATCTCCTGATTTTCGTTGACGACATATTCGACCTCGTTCTTCATGATGTAGTTGGCTCGCAGCGCCTGTGTAATGTGATGTACCAGCTGTGTATGCTCCACATCATACAGGTTATTGACGCGGAAGAAACGCTCCGCCGCCTTGACGCCTTCCTCGCTCAGCATGACCTGACGCGTCTTTTCATCGATCTCATAGCCGCCGCTCACCAGCTTCTTTTCCTTGGTGCGCGCATCTTCCTCATACACCGGCTTCTTCAAACGCTTTACGAACTGGTCCGCCTGAATGTAGAGATTCGCCGTCTTTTTCTTACCGCCGGAGATGATGAGCGGAGTGCGGGACTCATCGATCAGGATAGAGTCGACCTCATCGATAACCGCCATCCACAGCGGACGCTGGGTACGGTCTTTGACATTCACTACCATGTTGTCACGCAGATAGTCAAAGCCCAGCTCGGAGTTGGTCGTATAGGTAATATCGCAGTTATATGCCTCGCGCTTATGCACCGGCAAAAGCTCCCGCTTGTTGACGCCGACGCTCAGACCGAGATAGCGGTACACCTTGCCCATCCAATCGGCATCGCGCTGCGCCAGATATTCGTTGACGGTAACAACATGCACACCCTTTTGCGCCAAGGCGTTGAGGTAGACGCACATGGTGGCCGTCAATGTCTTTCCCTCACCGGTTTTCATCTCGGCGATGTCGCCTTGGTGCATGGCGATCGCACCCATGATCTGCACCTTGTACGGATGCTCTCCCAGCACGCGGCGGGCTGCCTCGCGGGCGGCCGCAAATGCTTCCACTAACAAAGAGTCCAGTGACTCACCATTTTGTACGCGCTCCTTAAACGCGTTGGTCTGCGCGATCAACTCCTCCTGACTCATCGCACGCGTCTTCTCTTCCAAAGCCATGACCTGCTCCGCCTGCTTTTCCAGCTTGGCTAACGTACGCTTTTCACTGCTGACTAAGCGTTCCAAAAAACTTGCCATGTGATGCCCTCCATTTCTTATATCTGTTTTCTTGCTTCTTCTGTTTGATTTGTTGTATTGTCCTCAAAATACGATCGTTCATATTGTATCACAGGTCCCATCGTTCGCAAAACAGAAATTGCCGATTTCCATAGGAAATCCATTAGAATCGAGCGAATCCGATCAAATGTGCCTGCGGAAGCCTGCCCTTTTGCTTCCAAAGCCCCGGTTTTATTTCCCGGGTGATTCTCAACACATACGCAAGCAACCTCTTTTCACATCATCGCCATACAGTCCAAAAGAAAACCTATCTCTTCGAATCATTGACATAGGCTTTCTTACATTTTTATTTATTGTGTTTTCTCTGCTTTGTCCTTGCGATCCTCATTCCCACTAATGATACGAGCATCACACTTCCCCACATCAATAAGTAGCTGTTTCTTCCTGTCTCTATGGAAGATTCCGCTTTCTGCGTGGTCGTCTCCTCTTTGTTTACTTCCTCCGTATTTGCTGTTTCTTCTTTTTCATTCTCGGTTGGCTCATTGTTTGTTTTATCATCTTCTCTGTTTTCATCTTCACCGACATTCGGGTCGCTTGACTTTATTTCCTTTTTTCTCTACCGCCACTTGCAATGTAACTTTCGCACTTTCATAATTATTAGTATCCTGCAGCGTATAGATGGCGGTAAATGTATGTGAGCCTAACACATCCCCGTCTTTAGAAGTTAGCACCATGAATTTTTAGAAGTAAACAGGTAATAGATACAAGGAAACCTCCTAATTCATGCGTACATATATGATCCTAAAGGAGGATAAGGGCAAATATATCAATGTTTCGAGTTCTTCTCCTACCATTACTGCATTAGCGGAGATATTTGATCTACCGTTACGCAACTTCTATTTATCTGACAAACAAATAAAAATGATGCTTGATCATGTGGTTTAGCACCATTTTTTATTTTACTTCTAAAGTCAGGTTATAAATATTTAAAGTAGTAACTTAAATTTGTATAAACATAAAGATTTGAGAATCATTCATTATAATATTTCACTATTTTATTCCAGTCTTAATACCAAAAAAAACAGGAAGTTGTGCTATCCTTTCCCAATACAAGGATAAGCGAAACCTCTCCTGTTTTGTTTTTTTATAAGACTTTTTTGTCCCCATCTGACATCATCTCTCGTAGACGCGGATGCGGTTCAGCGCTCTTTGCAGTGCCGCCTGTGCCCGTTTGACGTCGATGTCCGCCGCAGGGTTTGCCAAGCGCTCCTGCGCCCGCTGTTTTGCCCGTTTTGCGCGTTCCACATCGATCTGCTCGCGTTTTTCTACGGCGTCGCTTAAAATCGTCACCTGATTTTGCGAAAGACATAACAGCCCGCCGGCTAACGCGTACACCTCTTCCTTCCCGTTTTCTTGCAGGATGCAGGGACATTCTTTCAGCATCGCGGCAAAAGGGATGTGATTTGGCAGCAACGTCGTCTCTCCCTCGATCGTCGTCACGTGAACGGACGCCGCCTCCCCCTCATGATATAAGCCGAAAGGGGTCAGCACCTGTACCTTCAGCATCGCCTCAGCCCTCGTAAGCCTTTGCTTTCTCGATGGCTTCCTCGATGGTGGAGACAAACAGGAACGCCTGCTCCGGGAGATGGTCGTATTCGCCCGCTAACAGCTTTTGAAAGCTGCGGATCGTCTGTGACAGCGGCACATAGCTGCCGGGAATGCCGGAGAACACCTCCGCCACATGGAAAGGCTGTGAGAGGAAGTTGCGGACACGGCGGGCACGGTTGACGATCACCTTGTCCTCCTCGCTGAGCTCGTCCATTCCTAAAATAGCGATAATGTCCTGTAATTCCCGATAGCGCTGCAAAATGCTCTGCACGCCGCGCGCCGTCTCATAATGCTCCTTGCCGACGATGGTAGGATCCAAGATGCGCGAGCTGGACTCCAGCGGATCTACCGCCGGATAAATACCCAAGGCCGCAATGTCACGATCCAATACCGTCTTCGCATCCAGATGCGTAAACGCGGTTGCCGGCGCCGGGTCGGTCAAATCGTCCGCCGGTACGTAAATCGCCTGTACGGAGGTGATCGATCCCTCTTTAGTAGAGGTAATGCGCTCTTGCAGCTGCCCCATCTCATTGGCTAGCGTCGGCTGATAGCCGACTGCGCTCGGCATGCGTCCTAACAGTGCGCTCACCTCGCTGCCGGCTTGGGTAAAGCGAAAGATATTATCGATGAACAACAGCACATCCTGATGGTCGTGATCGCGGAAATACTCCGCCATCGTAAGTCCTGTCAGCGCCACCCGCATGCGGGCGCCCGGACTCTCATTCATCTGCCCGTAGACGAGCACCGTCTTATCCAAGACGCCGCTGTCCTTCATCTCAAAGTACATATCGTTACCCTCACGGGTACGCTCACCGACGCCGGTGACGACCGACATACCGCCATGCTCCTTGGCGATGTTGTGAATCAGCTCCTGAATCAACACCGTCTTGCCGACGCCTGCACCGCCGAACAATCCGATCTTTCCGCCCTTGGCGTAAGGGCACAGCAAGTCGATGACCTTGATGCCCGTCTCTAACATCGCCGCGCTCGTCTGCTGCTTGGCAAAGCCTGGCGCCTGCCGGTGAATCGGCAAACGCGGGGCGTCCGTAATCTCGCCCAAGCCGTCGATTTCACGTCCCAGCACGTTGAACATCCGCCCCAGCACGCGAGGACCGACCGGCACTTGAATCGGCGCGCCCGTATCGATGGCTTTCATGCCCCGCACCAAACCATCCGTCGATCCCATGGCGATGCAGCGCACCCGCTCATCTCCGATATGCTGGGCGGCTTCGACGATCAGGGATTCCTGATTTGCCAAGGGAATTTCGATTGCCGTCAAAAGATCCGGCAGCTCTCCCTGTGCAAATGCAATATCGACCACCGGCCCGATGACCTGCACGATCTTCCCTGCATGTGTTTCCATAATGCCTGCCTCCTTCTTACGTCAGGGCGTTGACACCGCCGACGATTTCCGTAATTTCCTGTGTGATGGCCGCCTGCCGCGCCTGATTGTAGGCCAACTCCAGCGCATCGCGAATCTCCTGCGCATTGTTGGTCGCATTCTCCATTGCCGTACGGCGGCTGGCGTATTCGCTGGTCTTCGCTTCTAAATAGCAGCTGTATAACTGCGAGCGGACATAGAGGGGAATCAGCGTATCTAACAGCTGCGCCCCTTGCGGCTCTAAGATCATCTCTCCCTTAGGCGCAAGTGCCTCCTCCTTCGAGAAAGGAAGCAGCGTCATCCGCCGCGGTTCAAAGGTCAGCGAGTTGATGTATTTCGTATAGAGCACCTCAATCGTGCCAAACGCACCTTCCCGTACTTTCTCCAGCAAACGATTTGCCAGCGCGCTGAGTTCGCCATAGCAATCCTGCGGCAGTGCGCTCAGCGTTTCCACAACCCGCAGCTTTCTTTTCGATACCCAAGCCATGCCGTGCGCGCCGATCATGACGATCGCATCCTGTGGGGATATCTGCTGCAGCTCGCGTTCGATATTGGCGTTGTAAGCGCCGCAAAGCCCCATATCACTGGTGATGACGATGAGGAGGCGCCCCTCGCACGCTTGCAGATAGGGATGCGTCTGCTCCTTGAGCGATGCGACGATCTGCGCCGTGCTTTCACTCAGGCGTTTGGCATAAAGCCGGTTGCCCTCCATGCACTCCTTTTGGCGTTTCAGCTTGCTGGCGGCGACCAGCTGCATCGCCCTTGTGATCTTCTTGGTGGAATCCACCGAGCGGATGCGGGAGCGAATCGCCTGTTTTCCCTGTGCCATCGCCTACTCCTCCAGCCACTGTGAAATGGTCTTGGCAAAGGCTTCCAACGCGGTGTGAAGCGCACGCTCCAGCTCGCTGTCCAACGCTTTTTGTGTAGCGATCTTGCTGAGCAGTTCGCCATGGGTATGCTGCATGTAGGCTAACAGTTCTTTTTCATACTGAGCGATCTTATCGATTGGGATCTGCTTCAAATACTGATGCTTCGCCGCAAACAGGACGACAACCTGCTGCTCGATCGGCATCGGTGCATACTGCTCCTGAATCAACAGCCGTGTCAAACGCTCACCGTGCGCCAAGGTCTGAGCCGTCGCTTCATCCAGATCGCTGCCAAACTTCGCAAACGCCTGCATCTCGCGATACTGCGCCAGCTCCAGCTTCAATGAAGCGCTCACCTGCTTCATCGCCTTGATCTGCGCCGCACTGCCGACACGGGAAACGCTCAGTCCGCTGTCTACCGCCGGACGGATGCCGGCGTTGAACAATTCTGTCTGTAAAAAGATCTGACCGTCGGTGATCGAAATGACGTTGGTCGGAATATAGGCGGAGATATCCCCGGCCTGTGTCTCAATGATCGGCAGCGCCGTCAAAGAACCGCCGCCCAGCTCATCGTTGAGCTTCGCCGCCCGCTCTAACAAGCGGGAGTGCAGATAGAACACATCTCCCGGATATGCCTCGCGTCCCGGCGGGCGCCGCAGCAGCAAAGACATGGTGCGATAAGCGATGGCATGCTTGCTGAGATCATCATAGACGATCAGCACATCCTCGCCCTTCTCCATCCACTCCTCGCCGATTGCACAGCCGGCATAAGGCGCGATGTATTGCAGCGGAGCCGGTTCAAACGCGCTTGCGCAGACGACCGTCGTATAGGCCATCGCACCATTCGCGCGCAGTTTCTCCACAATCTGGGCAACCGTACTCGCCTTTTGTCCGATCGCCACGTAAATACATTTGACGTTGGTATCCTTCTGGTTGAGAATCGTATCGATCGCAATCGCGGTCTTGCCGCTTTGACGATCGCCGATGATCAGCTCGCGCTGTCCCCTGCCGATGGGAATCATCGAATCGATGATCTTCAAGCCCGTCTGCAAAGGCTGGTATACGCTTCTTCGCGTTAAGACGCCCGGGGCGACCCGCTCAATCGGACGAAAGGTATCGCTGACAATCGGTGCTCCGCCATCGATCGCCTGTCCTAACGCATTGACGACACGCCCCAGCATGCCATCCCCTACCGGCACCTCGATGACGCGGCCGCTGCGCTTGACCTCGTCGCCTTCCTTGATTTGAGTATCCTCGCCCAGCAGCACGGCGCCGACATGCTCCTCCTCGAGGTTCATCACCATGCCATAGACATTTTTAGGGAACAGCAGCAATTCTCCGGCCATCGCGTTTTCCAAGCCGTAGATCAAAGCGATTCCATCGCCGACACTGATGACTGTACCGCTCTCGCTGATCTCGATTTCCTCGTCATAGCGGCGGATCTGTTCCTGTATCAGTCTGCTGATCTCTTCCGGTTTTAAACTCACCTTACACACCTCATTTCTGTGGGGTTGACGCCGCCACCTGTTCCTTCATGCGGCGCAAGCGCGTCTGAATGGAATTATCCAAGACCTTGCCTTCGATGTTCACCCGTATGCCGGCGATCAAGGAAGCATCCTGATGCAGCGACAGCACCACGCGCTTACCCGTCTTTTCCTCCAGCGCCTGCTTCAGCGCCGCGCACTCCTGCTCGCTTAAAGCGACGGCACTGCTCACCTGCGCGCATACGATGCCTAACAGCTCATCATGACAGCGGCGGTATTCGCGGCAGATGTCGTCAAAATTGCCCATGCGTCCTTTATCGACTAGCAGTTTTAAGAAATTGAGCACCTCGCGATCCAAAGAGGAAGCGAAGACGTTTGCTAACATCTCCTTTTTCTCCGCCTTGGAAATCTTGGGATGCGCCAAAATCGCCTGAAAGCGCTCCTGCCGGCGCAGAGCGTCTTTGACAAGCGTCAGCTGACTGAGATAGTCCTCCAGCTTTCCCTGCGGCTGCGCCAGCATGGCTAGTGCCTGCGCATAAGCCGCCGCTACGCCTGCCATGTCTCCTCTTTCGCCTGTGCGATGAAGTCATCCACGTACTTCTTTTGCACATCAGGATCAATCTCTTTTTCCATCAGCCGCTTCGCCGCTTCAAAAGCAGCGTCGCTGATCGCATTTTTCATCTCTTCACGGGCGCGCTGCTTCTCCTGCTCGATGTCGCTTTCCGCCCGCTCCTTCATCCGCTGCGCCTCCTTGGCCGCTTCCTGAAGAATCTCGCTCTTGCGGCTGTTCGCCGCCTCCTGTGCCTGTTCAATGATCGCCCACGCATCAACGTTCGCCTTTTGCAGCTCTTGCTCATAGCGCGCTTTCAGCTGCTGCGCCTGCTGCTTTTCCTGTGCCGCCGCATCCAGATCGCCTTGAATCAAATCCTGACGCGCCTGTATAAAAGCAGCTAATTTATCCCAGAAAAAGTGCTTTGCCGCCAAGACGATCAAAAACGTGGAGATGCAGACGATCAGCATATCCGTCGCACTCAGACGCAGATAATTGTTGATGTTGAAATCCAGCATCGATCCATCGACCTCCTCGCTGTTTGGTTAGACCTCATCCCGTTTAACCCTTCATGAAGATCAGCAGGATGGCGATGACCAGCGCATAGATACCGGTCGTCTCGGCCATGGCGATACCCAATACCATGATGCTTCGAATCTTGCTGGAAGCATCCGGATTGCGTCCTGTCGCTTCCGCACCCTTACCGGCGGCAATTCCCTGTCCGATACCCGGACCAAGACCTGCGATCATCGCAATGCCTGCGCCTAACAGCGCCATACCTTTGACAAAATACTCGTTGAATTCCATATTCGTTTTCCTCCTACTATGTTTTAGTCCTGCGCTTCGCTGACCTGTTCGCTCAAGAAGAAGCTGGCCAGCGTAAAGAAGATGAATGTCTGCATCAGCCCTGAAAAGATATCAAAGTAGAAATGCAGAAACGGGGTGACCAAGAACCCCAGCACGCCAAAGGGCATCACCGCTTTCATCACCATGTAGACGAGCATCGAGATGATCGACCCGGCTAGCATGTTGCCGAAAAGACGCATCGTGAGTGAAATCGGCAGCGCCACCTCGCCGATCACATTGAGCGGCAGCAGCAACACGAAGGGATCACACAGCTCTTTCAAACGGCTGCGGATACCCGCTTTGCGGATGGCGTTGTATTGAATCAACAAAAACATCATCACTGCCAGCGTGGCGTTGACGCTGATGTTGGACGTCGGATTTTGCAGGCCGATGAGACCCAGCAGATTGGAAATGGCCATCATCAGGATCAGCGTCCCGAAAAACGGCAGATAGTGCGTCGTCTGATCGCGCAGGTTCTCACCCACGACCATACGGCAAACGCCATAGAGCTGCTCCCCCCAAAACAGGATGCCCTTGGGCGCCTTGGCGGGATCGGCTTTTTCAATCCGTTTACCGACGACGTAGAAGAAGAGGATGAGCAAGAGTCCGATGATCAGCCAATTGAGCACTGACTGCGGCAGCTCCAGCGTAAAGCCGCCGATCACGATCTCAAGCGCATCGATGTGCTGTCCCACGTTATCAGCCTCCTTTCCTGTGTATAAACGTATAGAGAAGAATGCTGCCCTTGTGACAGAGCATGCCGGCTAACAGGGCGAAGACACTCACCCCGCTATGAACAGCCAAGACAAAGATCAGCGTGTAGAGAAGAAAGCGGCGCGCATAGCTGCTCATGCCGATGCGCCGTCCGTCCACATCCGGCGTCAGCCGCTCGCTCATCGCCACAATCATCCCAAAGCCCATCAAGCCGGTGCACACGCCGATCCATATACCGGCCAGCACCGCCTTCCACGCTTCAAAAAACAAGGCGAGCGCTAACAGCGAACAGATGAGCGCCAGCAGTAGCGAGAGCGCACGAATCTCTTTTACCATTGCCCGTTGCTCACTCATCCATCCTCCTCCATTCTTCGATATAAGCGCCAGATCGACCCGAAAACCGCATACAGAATCAATAAGATCAGACACAGCGGCGCCGTATGCAGCCTGTCATCCAGCAAAGTGCCCAGCGCGATCGCCGCTAACAGCGCTAACGCTAACGTCATACCAAAGCGCAGCGCTTCGCGAAGTGCCTTCATCTACTTCGTGCCGAAAATGCGATCACCGGCATCTCCCAGACCGGGAACGATATAACCCGACGCATTGAGCCGCTCATCCAGCGCCGCCAGATAGATCGCCACATCCGGATGAGCTTCCTCCACACAGCGTACGCCCTGTGGGCTCCCCACGATATTCACCAAGCGAATATGGCGTGCTCCCTGCTTTTTCACCATATCGATCGCGGCAACCGCACTGCCGCCCGTTGCTAACATCGGATCGACGATCATGACGATCGCATCGTCCATGTGCTTGGGATACTTTTCAAAATAAGCGTGCGGCTGAAGCGTCTGCTCGTCCCGATACAGACCGATATGCGCGACCTTGACGGTGGGAATGAGCGAACAGATGCCGTTCACCATCCCTAATCCGGCACGCAGCACCGGAACCAGCACCAGCTCCTTTGCAAGCTCATACGTATCGCAGGGGGATACGGGCGTTTCGATATGTATGGGGCGAAGGGGAAGATCACGGGTGATTTCGTATGCCATCAACCCGGCGATCTCATCGAGATTTTGCCGAAAATCCTTTGTCTTCGTCTCTTTTTTACGCATCTGCGTCAGCTTGTGTGTGATGAGGGGATGATCGATCACCTTCAGCATTGCCTTTCCTCCTCTCATTTTCCATAGTATGGCAATTGATTGACTCCATTATAACAAACCCATCCGCAAAAGACAAAAGAAAAGGAAAGCGCCTATTGCGAAATCCTTTGACAGTGCCACAGACAGACGAAACGGATGCGCCGCCTGCAAACTCCCTTGGCCCCCTCACACCCTGCCTTGAATCGATCGAAAAGGGGTTATCACAGTGGAAAGAGATCCCTAAAATAAACATGACAGGAAAGCGATTTCGCAGACCTGTCATGCTTATTCCAATAACAAAAACCGAAAAAAGGGCGAACGTTGAAGTACTGTTTGCGCAAAAACCGCTTCACTGTTACGCCCTCTCTTGCGCTCATCATCACAAGCGCCGCCTTCTCAGCATCCGCCCCTATCTTTAGCGGGTGACGCTGTTTATTTCTTCTGAAAGCTGTTCATGAAGAAATCGGTAAAGGCCGACAGCTCCTCCGGCTGTGATACGTACACATACAGCGATTCATCCTCCAGCCAGTCATACGCATGAATAGAAATATACTCTTTTTTGTTCGCATAGATGACAAATGCGTCCGCCGGATATTTGCTGCGGTAAGCCTTCTGAATTTCGCTGCGGCGATAATACACCGGCTCTCCGCATTGGGAGAGGTCGGGTATCGTAGGAACGACTGCAATCGTTTGCGTGCCCTCGTTCCAGCCGACGATGAAATTCCCGATTTTCGTCTTGCTGCCATGAACAAATCCGAAGTTAAAACGGCTGACGTCCTCACTGTATCCGAAAATCAGCCGATACGCGTCTCCTTCCTCCACCATCTGATTAAACAGCGCGCGCATCTTCTTTGCGTTTGCCTCGCTCTTCTCCATATCAATCTGTGGTCCTTTGAACAAATTTTTGAATAATCCCATGCTCGTCTCCTCCTTTTTCGATTACTCTTTTCACAATGTCAATACAAGCTTTGGCGCACAGCGCCACGATTTCCTGCTGCCGCTTCTATCATCACCCCCGTTTGCCGCTTGCAAAACACACGAATCATCGCCATAACAAAGTGTGTCCCGCTCACATTTCCTCACCGCTTTCATCCAAACGCTCATCACGCTTGCCTCGCATAGCTTTCTCTCACGATCTTTCATGAAAACCGCGCCTAAGCAAGTGACCTCGCTTGCACACGCTTTGTTTTCTCTGTACATCAAATAAAAACTTTTTTTGAAATTTGTGTTTATTTTGAATAGACGCTCACCTTTTGCCTGTCGCGTTCGTACAAATCATCCGCATGAGGAAGCTTTCTTCTTTAAAGCATCACGTCTGTTTCAGCTTTTCCAAAGCATTGACGATCGCGTTCACCTGAAACTCGACGCTTTCATCAGCCGCCTCGCTGACAAGCAGCGGGAACGCGTCGGGAAGCGCTCGGCGAAACACCATCGCCGTCAGACTTAAATTGATGAACAGCCCGACCCGCCGATCATCCGCCGCTATGCCAAACGCTTCTAATATCGCTTTGAAGAGGGCGAGCTGCCTGCGGCGAAAGAGCTGATAACTTTCCTTGGAGAGGCGTTTAAAAATCTGCTGCTGCTCGCTGATCGTTAAAACCGCAATGCCGTTTTCCTCCCCATAACAGCAGGTATGGAGAAACTGCTTCACAGCGTCACGCCAAGACAAGGCAGGATCGGCCATCAGTCTTTGCACATAGGCGATGATTTTCGGCTGCTGCCAATACAGCGCTTCTACCACCAAATCCTCTTTAGTCGCAAAGAAAGAGTAAAAAAACGTGCGGGAAATTCCAACCTCCGTATAAATCTGCGCCAGCGTCGTGTGCTGAACGCCCTGTTTGGCCATCTGCTTTAGCCCGACCTCAATCAGCTCTTTTCGGATGCGCTCCCTGTCTGTTTTAGAATAAGCGACCTTCGGCATCTCTCTCACCTCCAATCAAAATAAATACATTTTCAATCTCTTGTCTTTATTCTAGCATAGCCACTCTGCAAGCACAAGCATTGAAAACAAAACCGGCGATCTTGCGCCGAAGGAGGATGATCGCATGTGCAAAGGGCGATGCAGCCGCAGGCCATACGCGCGGGGAGCTTCACCATCCAGAAACCCTTGTTCCCTCTTGGCGATCTGTCAAAATACACCGGGAGGGGCAGAAATAAAAAAGGCGCGCTGATCAATCAGCACACGCCCGATTTCCCCGTATGTATCCTCTCGCAAGGATGATCTTCTGCATGCCTCCTGCATATGCGCCTGCACGCTCATTCTTTATTGCCGAAGCAATGGATGCCAAACTGCTGCGCCGGATATAAACGCAGTCCCTCATGCAGAAAGCCGCGGCGTCCCAGCGTCTGTTCCAGCACCCCGGCCGCCTGTGCGCGGGTGTTGCCCTCTTGGGAGATGTGCGCCAGTACGATCTCTTTGGTGTGATCGCCGATCACCTCGCTGAGAATCTGCGCGCTGTCCTCGTTGTTGAGGTGGCCGTAATCGTTGATGATCCGCTGTTTGATGTAAATCGGACGGTTTGTCTGCATCAGCATCTCCACATCGTGGTTGCTCTCGAAGACATAATAGTCCGCATTGCAGATGCGCTC
The DNA here is from genome assembly GCA_965119685.1 of Merdibacter sp. Marseille-QA0792. Taxonomy (GTDB): domain Bacteria; phylum Bacillota_I; class Bacilli_A; order Erysipelotrichales; family Erysipelotrichaceae; genus Merdibacter. The sequence goes on from OZ221971.1 coordinate 2,369,368, forward strand.
CTTGACGTCGTTTCGCACATAGCCGGTATCGGTCACATAGACGAGCTTCTCCCCATCTCCCTCCAGCACAAAGCCGACGGTATGATCGGCGTCGTGGCTCAACGGCAGCACCTGCACCCGAATATCCTTAATCCAAAAGGTCTCAAAGGGCTCCACGCACTGCTGCTGGCGATCCAGTTTTGCCCATGCGTAGGCAGGAAGATGGCGAAAGGAGTTGATCTGCGCCACATGATCCTTATGCGTATGTGTCACCAGCAGCGCATCCGCCCGCTCCACGTCGAAGCGCAGTGCCTGAAAGCATTCGCTCAGATAGCGCTTTGTCCCCCCGCAGTCGATGACCAGCGTGGTATCGCGGTGGCGGACCAGACAGCAGTTTCCCTTGGAGCCGCTGGCAATGATAGCCGCCTTCATCAATAGCCTCCCGTTTCGATGTGATTGTAAAACGCGGAAATCGATTTATTGAACACGAGGGAGACATGACCGACACTGCCGTTTCGATGCTTCGCCAAATTGAGGTCGACCACCTCGTTGGCGTCGGCACGCGCCTCCTGCTCGCCCGGTTTTTTATAATAGTCCTCTCGATACAGGAACATGACGATGTCCGCATCCTGCTCGATCGCTCCCGATTCACGCAGATCAGATAGCATCGGCTGCTTGTCGTTGCGCTGCTCGACACTGCGGGAGAGCTGGGAGAGTGCGATGACTGGACAGTTCATCTCCTTGGCTAAAATTTTCAGGTTACGCGAGATTTCGCTGACCTCCTGCTGGCGGTTATCGCCGCTGCCGCGCCCGCTGCTGATGAGCTGCAAATAGTCGATGACGATCAGCGACAGCCCATGCTCGCTCATGAGCTTGCGGCACTTGGAGAAGATCTGCGACACTTTGATGCTGGCGGAATCGTCAATAAAGATCTTTGCCGCCCCTAATTCGTTGCCCGCCTCGTTGAGCCGGTTGAGTTCCTCATCGTTGATGTTGCCGCCGCGCAGCTTATTTCCCTCCACCTGACTCTTTGCGCTCAGCAAGCGCTTCATCAGGGAGTCCGCAGGCATCTCCAAAGAGAAAAACGCCACGGCGCCGGGATTGCGCAATGCGGTGTACATGCCCAGATTCAAAGCCAATGCGGTCTTTCCCATCGCCGGACGCGCCGCTAAGATGATGAGATCCCCGCGCTGAAAGCCGTTGGTCATCCGATCCAGATCCTGATAGCCGGTACGCACGCCGGTGATGTGGTTATCGCTCTCACGCAGCGCCACCAGCTCCTTGATGACGCGGGAGACGATCTCCTTGCTGCTTTGAAACTCGCTGGCTCTGCGGCTGCGGGTCACCTCGAGAATCTCTTTTTCCGCATGATCGAGCACATCGTCTAAAGAGCTGCCCGCATCAAAGCCTTCCTCGGCAATCTGTTCGGCCGTTTCGATGAGCCGGCGCAGATGATAGCGCTCTTTGATGATCTCGATGTAAGAGATGCCGTTTGCGCTGGATACCGCGCTGTCACTCAGCTTGATGACATAATCCGCGCCGCCGACCGCCGCCAGTTGGTTGGTATCGTTAAGCCGTGTGATCAGCGTGGTGATATCCACATTTTGACCGTTGTCCACTAACTGCATCATGCAGCGGTAAATGCGCTGATGCGCTTCCACATAAAATTCTTCGGCATGCAGATCCTGATCGATCGCGATGCGCACCAAGGAGGGGTAGACGAGCATTGCGCCTAAAATCGACTGCTCCGCCTCCATGCTGTGCGGCAATTCTCTTGCCATAGCGCATTCCTCCTATCTATTTTTTTGCGCTCACATGTACGTGAATGACGCCGATGACCTGATTGCGGTAAAGATCCACCTTGAGCTCGCTGTCCCCTAATGAGGAGATGGCGTCATGCCCTAAAATCTTACGGCGTTCGATGGTAATTCCATGTTCCCTCGCTAACTGCTCGACGATCTGCTTTGTCGAGATGCTGCCAAAGGAGCGGCCGCCGTTGCCGGTTTTAATCTGGCATTCGAGGACGATCTTCTCTAAGCGCGCTTTGATTTCCTGCGCCTGCTGTTTCAGCTGTTCCTCGTGTAAACGCGCTTCCTCCTGCTGTTTGTCTAACACCTTCATGCTGCCCTGCGTCTGTGCGACGGCCAGCTTGCGCTTAAAGAGAAAGTTGCGCGCATAACCGTCCGCCACCTCGACGATCTCATCTTTTTTTCCTACATTTTTTACATCACTCAACAGTATGACTTTCATCCTTGTTTTCCTCCTCTATAGCGTCTAGTGTCGCCTTCAGCTCCGTTTCAATCTGCGCGACCTCCGCATGCGCGCGCTGCAAAGCCGCCGCGCTGAAATGCCCGCCGCCCTGCATGCGCTCCATAATCGTCTGTACGTTGACATTGCCCCGGCTGCGGCTGCTGATCGCCACCACGTCGTTTTCCTTTGATGTCTTGGCGATGACAAAGCTCGCCTCCACACCACGGATCGTTAACAGCATATCCGCCACCTGCGCCATCAGCGGACGGCTTGGGTACATCTCCTCGCTGACCGCGGCGATCATGTAACGTTCACGATAGATTTTCGCGTATTTAGCAATCTGCGCCTTTTCTTCAAACTGCTCGTAGCGCTCGCTCAAAATCTGCTCCGTCGCTAACGGGTCTGCGCCCAGCTTCTTCAGAGCGGCCGCAGCTTCAAAGGTCCGCGAGCCGGTGCGCATCTTAAAGCGGTTGGTATCGACGAGAATACCCAGATACATGATCGTTGCCTCCTCATCGCTGATATCGACGCGGCTTGGCTGATAGGAGAGCATCTCCGTCATCAGCTCACAGGCAGAGCTGGCGCCGCTTTCCAGATAGGTGACCAGCGGTCCTTCGACAAAGCCCGCACTGCGGCGGTGATGGTCGATGACGATGACTTTATTCGCCGCTTCGATCAGCTTAGGTCCGCTGCTTTGAGCGGGAACGTGGTGATCGACCATGATGACCAGATCATTGTCATGCAGTTCATTTAACGCCGCGCTTTCGCTCAAAAAGGCATGGCGGGCGCCCAGCGCATCCTGATAGAGCGCCAGCGCATCCTCCAGCTGAGCGTCCTTCGCGCACTCTTGCGATACGATAAATGTCTTGCGTTCACAGCGCTGTGCGATGCGCGACATGCACAAAGCCGCGCCCATGCAGTCAAAATCCATCATCTGATGACCGACGATGAACACCTGATCGCTGTCGATGATCGCCTCGCGGATCGTCTGCGACATCACCCGTACGCGTACCTTGGAGCGATTCGACTTCGATTCCGAATTGCCGCCGTAATAGTGTACGCTGTGTCCATATGCGCGCACCGCTACCTGATCGCCGCCGCGGCTCTGCGCCAGCTCGATCAGCTCGTTAATCATGCCATCCAGCACTACATAATCATTGGTTCCCCGCGCAAACGCCATGCTTAAAGTGATGGAGACATCCATCTCCTCCGCATGGGCGCGCACCGTGTTGAGGATGGCAAAGCGCGACAGCTTCACTTTCTCATAAATCTGCTCGTCCAACAGCACCAAGATGCGGTCGCTTCGCAGACGGCGGGTAAACATGCCCATCTCCCTCGCCCACTCGGAAAGGGGCTGACGGATGCGGGTATTGATGTTGGAGAGGATCGACTCATCCTCATACTGCTGATACTCCGCATAATTATCCAGCTGCAAAAGTCCCACAACGATGCCGTTGTTGCGGTATTTCTCCTGTAAGTGGCGAATCTCGGTGATGTCGCGCACATAGAGCACCTGCGTGTCCTCCTTGCGGGAAATCTCATAGACATAGTTCCCCAGCGTACCGTTGACGACCTCCCGGCCATCATCGTTGAACAGTTCCTTGATCTCTTGAATCCAGCCGGTCAGCTTGCGACCGACCAGATCGGGATAGCGTTCCTCCAAGAAATCGTTGACCCACGTCGCACAGTACTGATCGTCATAGGTGATCAGACCGACCTTGCCGAAGACGAGCGCCTCCTTGGCGTCCTTGCCCAGCACGCGGGAGATGTCCAAATCCGTCGTCTTCTTTTCCCGCTCCATGCGTGCCATGATCCAGACGACGACACAGATATTGACCACTACGACACCGCCGACGATCAAGGAGATCTGCTGCATGCCGATCATGAACAGCACGATGCAGGCCAGTGCCTGTGCCGCCATCACGATGATGATCTGTAGCTTAAGATTTTCCAAACGTTCCATGCTTTTCACCTCGCCTCATCGCTTTGCGAAGCCCAAAGAGCAGATCCGCTTCTCCAAGCAGCGCAAAGGACAGATTTAGGACGGGCACAAACAGCAGCGCGTACACAAGCAGAAGCATCCATCTGCGCACGCGGGTAAACGCCAAGGCGGCGAATGCGGTCAGCGCCCCGTAGACGATCGCCGCTATCAGCGCGCAAAGCGCCAGCGCCTGTAACAGCGATCGGATATCTACCTGTAATTCTATCACACTTTGTGCAAAATATAGAAGCCAAATCAACAGGATGCCTACGCCCAGCCAGCGCGGCGCGCGAATCTCGAGCAGATTTTTCATGCGGACGACGGGAATGTGCAGCTTCGCCAACAGCAGCTGGGCGAGCGCATGCACGCAAACCGTCTGCAAAAACGACAGCAGCAGCGTCACAGAGAGCACAAGCGCGCGAGCGTCCACTCCCCATAAAAAGCCCTGAAGCAGATCGCTGAGCATCGTCAGCTCCTCGTTGACATCATAGCCAAAGAGCGAAGCGAACACGAGCATCGTCAACAGGTTGACGATCACGGTGATCGACAGCGTCAAAGCAAGCAGCAGTGCATTGTCCGTTTGACGATATACAAGAGCGCCGTATGCCACCCCTAACGCCAGCGCCCCCGCCAGATAACAAAGCGAGGTCCACGAAACGAGCATACAGGCGCAAAGCAAGGCGCTCAAAGCGCTCAGGCAGGCGGGACGAAGCCCATAGCGCGCCGCATAGACGAGCAATGGAAAGGCATACAGCCATGGAAACGCACTTTCGAGCAATAACGCGCTGACTCGATTTGCCAGCACGAGCAGTAACGTCAGCGCACACATCAGCGCGCCTTCACTCAGCATCCGCACAGAACGCAACGCACACACCTCCCATGAAACAAAAGCCAATTATCACCTTTCCTGTATCAAGCCATCCCGGGATCATCTTTGCGCAATACGGCAAACGAATGGGCAAACGATACAACAAAGGTCCCCGCAGGGGGACCTCATCCTTTACTCAGCTACGTAAGGCAGCAGCGCCATCTGACGTGCGCGCTTGATCGCAGTAGCCAGCATTCTCTGGTACTTCGCACGCGTTCCGGTCACACGTCTAGGAATGATCTTTCCGTTTGCGCTGATGAAACGCTTCAGCAGCTCAACGTCCTTGTAGTCGATGTATTCAATTTTGTTCTTCGTAAAGTAGCAGACTTTTCTGCGTCCCATACGCTGTTTCTTGAATGCCATAGGAATCTCCTTTCTTAAAATGGTAAATCATCACTTGCGATGTCGAGCGTATCGCCCGCATCGAAATCATTGGAGAAAGAATCGGTGTTCACATCATTGTTCGCAAAGCCACCGACATTTGCCGCATAGCCGCCGCTAGGCGCGCCATACGCAGGCTGCTGATAGCTTGGCTGCTGGTAGTTAGGCTGCTGCATATTGGCCGGCGCAGGACCTCCCGCACCCTTTGGCTCCAAGAACTGCACGCTGTCCGCAACGACCTCGGTCACATAGACGCGGCGGCCGTTGGCGTCGTCATAGTTGCGCGTCTGAATACGTCCCTCCACGCCGACGAGGGAGCCCTTATGCAGATACTGCGCCATCAGATCCGCCACCTTGTTCCAAGCGACGCAGCTGATGAAATCTGCATCCGGCTGTCCCTGCGACTTAAAACGCCGGTCACAGGCGACCGTAAAGGAAACGACCGATGCGCCGGAACCCGTCTTGCGCAGCTCCGGATCACGCGTCAGACGACCTACCAATACCACTCTGTTAATCATCGTCTTTCCTCCCTGTGCTTACTTCTCATCCTGTGTTTTTAACACCATGTAACGAACGACATTGTTGTTGATCCGCGCAATACGCTGGAATTCCTCGATTCCCTCGTTGTTAGCGGTCACGTTCAGCACCACATAGTAACCCTTGTTCATGTGGTCGATCTCATACGCGAACTCTTTCACACCCCACTCGTCGATTTTGTCGATGCTGCCCTTGTGATCCGTGATGATCGCATGCAGACGATCCATCAGGCTCTGGCGGTTAGCATCATCTAAGGATGCGTTCACGATGTACATGATCTCGTATTTTTTCATTCTGTACACCTCCTCTTGGTCTAACGGCTTCCCTTTGGAAGCAAGGAACAGAAGTTTCTGTCCGTTTTAAGATTATAGCATCGTTTGCATGGGAAGTAAAGCAAATATTACACATCTTTTCAGCGATGATCACACCGGCACAGCGGATGCCAGAAAGCGGCGGGCAAAGAAGCGATCACGATCTTTCCCCATTTATTCTCACTCCGTCTCTTTCCGATAAAATCCCCGTGACAGGGAATGAAAAAAGAGGCTTTCATGGACAAAAGCCTCTTTGCTATCCTCAGTGATGAGCATGCACAGATCGGTTTTGACAGTTTCCTCACATCAGCAGATACGATACGAGATTGTTGAGCGCATGCACGCCCGCGCTGGCTAAGATGCCGCCGTAGCGCTCATAATACCATGCGTTGAATAAACCGATGCCGCCGTAGACGATGATATAGACGAGATCCGTGTACTGCCCGATGAACAAAGAGTCCATCACATGAATGCCGCCAAAGGCAAACGCGCTGACAAGCGCCGAAGGCCAAAAGCCGAAGTGATTTCGGCAAAAGGCGAAGATACCCCCGCGAAAGACGCTCTCCTCCACCATCGGCGCAAAGACGAGTACCGAATACAGCATAAACAGCGGTGCAGCGGCGACGTTAGCGCGGATGACCTCCTGATTGGCGCTGTCCGTCTGCGAGCTGAGCCATGCGCACAGCATGCTTAAAAGAACGTTGAGCAGCAGCACCTGCACACAACCCCAGACGATGCGCAGCCCCCACAACCAACCCGCTTTTTTCACTGCTTCAAACGAGCGTTTCCACTCACCCCGACTCAGCATGATGGCGGCAATGATCAGCAGCAGATAACAGAAAGCGAGGACGCCCACGTTGATATAGCGAGCCTGCGGGTCAAGCCACAGCGTCAGCCATGCCGCAAGCTTGGGCGTCAGCCACAGATAGCCGCCAAAATACAGCACCAGCAGTCCCGCTAAGCGCCAGGCGTTCATTTTTGTTCTCATAAATGTGCTCCTCTCCTTGTTCATCTTATGTCGTCATCAGCCGCTTATGCCTGCAAGACGCGGCGATCAGCTCCTCCCCGCTTGGACAGCGTTCATCGACCAGCCGATAGGAGCAGCCCTCGCTTTGCGCTATCGCCCCTTTCCTACAAGCTGTGAACGCTGCAGACATTCCTGCACGAGTATATTTCCTTTATGATACTGTCATTTGTTCACAAAATGCAAGAAAACCTCGGTATTTTCATCAGATGTTCAAACACATGCCTTTGTACAGATACCAAAACATCTCCTCCACCACCTTTGTCCCCTCTTTGCCTCACCCTTTGCGATCACAGCCAACCCCCGTACAAAAAAGGCGGAGATTCTCCGCCTGATGGATGATTAGCTCAAATCTGTGCCGTTGGTTGCGATCACCTTTTGATACCAGTAGAAGCTGTCTTTTTTATAACGCTGAAACGTGCCGTTTCCCTCATCGTCCACATCGCCATAGAGAAAGCCATAACGTTTGCTCACAAGCCTTTCTTTCGCAGATAGTGCGCCGCATTCTGCGCGGCGATCGCGCCGTCGCTGCATGCGGTCACCACCTGCCGCAGATCCTTCACGTTGCAGTCCCCGGCGCCGTAAATTCCCTCGATCGCCGTTTCCATGCTCGCGTTGACGAGAATGTAGCCCTGATGATTCAGGATGCCCAGATCCTTTAAAAAATCAGTGTGCGGGTCTAAGCCGATATACTCGAACACGCCGGCGCAGGGAATGACTTGTTCCTCGCCGCTTTTGGTATCCAGCGTGCGCACGCCGCAAAGCGTATCCTCTCCCTCAAAGCCCAAAATGCGCTGATAGGTACAAATACGCACGTTTTCCTTGCTTTTCAGCTGACGGATCGCCGTCTCATCCGCTGTCAGATCATAGTCGGTAAGCATGGTTAAGCTATTGACGATATTGCTTAAAAACAGCGATTCTTTCACTCCGGAGCTGCCGCCGCCGATGACGACGACATCCTTGCCCGCATACTGCGCACCGTCACAGATCGCACACCAGCTGATCCCCCTGCGGGAAAACTGCTCCTCCTTTGCGACATGCAGCGATTTGGGCGTCGTACCGATCGCCAGGATAATGCTGCGGCTTTCATAAGGCTCGCTTTCCCCTTCCATATACACGCGGTGATACGGGTCGCCCGTTTCGATCCTCACCACCCGTTTCTTCTCAAAAGGCACCTTGAGCTGACGGGTGTGCTGAAACATGCGATACCCCAGCGCCGATCCGCTGATCGATCCGACGCCGATATAATTCTGCACCTCGTTGGTGCTGTTGATCTGCCCGCCCGGCTCGCCGAAATCCACCATCAGCGTACGCAGCTCTCCGCGCGCCGCATACACCGCTGCGCTCATACCGGCAGGACCGGCGCCGACGATGATAACATCATACTGTTTCATGCTCTTACCTCCATGATCTGCTGTGATTAGGGTTTCCTATTGCTTTTCTTTATATTTATCATACCATTTCCAGCTATCCTCTTTCAATGCTTTCGCACGCTTCCCTGCCGATGAACGCCTTTCTTTTTCAGCAGGGAGACATGCAGGGGACGATGGCGGTACACCAGATGATAAAACAAAAACAGCCATACGCCCAGCACCAGCGCATACGCCGCATACGAGCGAAACGGCAAAGCGCCTTTCGAAATTCCTTCACCGGCATGCTGCGCCATCACACTGTTGACCCCCTGTGCCATCTCCAGCGTTTCTTCATGGAGATAATTGGGATTGCGAATCTCGATATACGCCTTCTTCGCCTCTAACAGCGATACCTGTACCATCACCCCATCGGCATATAGATATACCGCTAACGGCTCCTCGATCGCTACGGCGTCATCCACCTCAAAGCTGACCGTTTTTGCCTCCTGCAGCAGCGCGCAGGTATCCTTCCAGCCATCCTCCTCGACATAGCCGACATTGAACAGTTCCGCCGTGAACGTCGTATTTTCATAAGACATCGTAATACCCGATGCGTCACAGCCCTTCACCTGCACCTCATACGTCTGCCCATGCAAAAAAGGAAGCAGCGCCGCCAATAAAACAAGCATCCATTTCATGAATATCACCTGTTTCTATTGTTCACTGCTTCCTTTGTTTTATTCATTCGCCTATTCGCTTTGCGTATGGGCGCGCAGCTGATCGGCCATCTCGCGCAGCTTGGCTAAGCGATGCTTCATCCCGGACTTGCTGATGACCTCGCCATAGCGCTCATAGCACAGATCGCACAGCTCATTCATGCTCGCTTCCGGATGCTCTTTGCGCACCTCGATCACATGCTGCAGCTTGGGAGAGAGCGAATCAAGCGCGCGGTAGTTCAAAATCCATTCGATGTCCTCTATCTGACGGCGGGCTGCCGACAGGCTCTTCATCTCATTGGCGAGCTCACAGTTGTCCAAGCGTGTCAAAGAATTGAGGAAATCGCGCTGAATGCGGTTGTCCTCAAACTCAAAGAGCGCCTCGTTCGCCTTGCAGAGCCGCAGAAAGTCGGCGATTTTATCGCTGGCTTTCAGATAGACGACGTATTGGTTGCGGCGCTTGATGACCTTGGCGGGCAGATGGAAGCGCTGCATCAGCCGGCATAAAAACTTGACCAAGCTCTCCTCCCCGCTGCTGATCTCAAGATGATAATTCGTCGTCTGCGGGGCATTCACACTGCCGCCGGCCAAAAAGGCGCCGGCCAAATAGCTCTGCGCGCAGCATTCCCGGCGCAGCAGACGGGCGGGGATGTGCGTCTGTAAGCCCTGCGGGGTATAGATGCCCAGATCGCGCAGGATCTCCAAGGCATGCGTATTCACGCGGATGACATAGATATTGTTCTTCTTTAAACGGATCTTGCGCAATACCGAAAGCTGGGGCTGGATGTGATAAAACTCCTTGAGCAGCTTCCAGATGTGCTTTGCCGTATTCGCATGCTCGCTTTGAATGGTGATGTGCATGCCCTGCGCGGTGATGTTCATCGTGGAACACATCTGAATCAAGGCGGCTAGCTGCACCTTGCGGCAGCACTCCTTCCAATCCGCATTACAGATCTGGTTTTTGACTTCGGCGGTAAACGACATGGCACAACCCCTCACATTCTCTTTGTTTCTTCCTTATGGCATGCGCAGGATTTCCTCTACGACTGCCTTGACCTTTTGTGAATCATGACGGATCAGCGCATTGTCCATGTTCATGAGATCACGCTGTAACACCAGATAAGGGTGGCGCTGTTCTGCAAGCAGAATCGGTGCGCTGCCCATCGCGCTGTATTTGTCCAACATCTCCTTAGAGAAGGTGTTGTTATTGGTGACGACGATGTCGACGGCATCCGCGTACGCATGATGCAAAATCGCATTGACGTGATCCTCCACCGAGTAGTTGTCGGTTTCCCCCGGCTGGCTCATCGCATTGCAGAAATACACCTTGCGGCAAGGGTTGGCGATCAGCTCGTTTCGAATCTCGTCGATGATGAGGTTGGGCATGATGCTGGTGTACAGCGAACCGATGCCATAGATGATGAGGTCTGCCTCGCGGATGGCTTCCAGCGATTCCTTGGTCGCCTTGATGTCGCGCTGATAGAAGACGCGGTCGATGTGGTTGCGGAATTTAGGGATGTTGTCCTCTCCGCGCACGATCGTGCCATCCTCCATGATGGCAAACAGGGTGACAACCTCCAGCGTGGAGGGAATGATTTTTCCCTTGACCTTCAGCACGCGGGAGAAAGTGCGGATGGCTTCCATGAAGCTGCCGCTCGTCTGGGAGAGCGCCAGCAAAAGCAGGTTGCCTAAGTTGTGACCGGCGATATCGCCCTCTCCGTCAAAGCGATAGTTCATCAGCTCGGTGAAGAAGCCCTCCTCCTCGGCCATCGCGCACATGACGTGGCGAACGTCTCCCATGGCGGGAATCTGGTAGCTGTCGCGGATGCGCCCGGTACTGCCGCCGTCGTCAGCCACGGTGACGATCGCGGATAACCGGATGTCGTCGATGTGTTTCATTCCTCTCAGCATGACGGATAAGCCGGTGCCCCCGCCGATGATGACTACGTTTTTCATTTGCTACACCTCACAGTCGCGATGGGAGAGAAAGCACTGATAACGATCCTTGTAGAGCCCGTAGAGCCAGTTGGCGATCGTCACGCTGCGGTGATGTCCGCCCGTACAGCCGATGGCAATCGTCAGATGGCTGCGCTTTTGCTTGGCGTACTGTTCTAGCACATAGTCCAGATACGCATGCAGACGCTGACAGAACTCCTTGGTCTCGTCAAACTTCATCACATAGTCGTAAACAGCCGCGTCATTGCCCGTCTTTTCCTTCAATTCGTCGATATAGTAAGGGTTTGGCAGAAAGCGCACATCGCTGACGATGTCGGCGTCGATCGGCAAGCCGTGCTTAAAGCCAAAGGACATAAAGCTGATCGTAAACTCCGGCTTCACCTTAAAGGAGAGGCGGGAGAAGAGGATGTTGCGCAGCTCTTGCAGACTCAGCTTTGTCGTATCGATGTGCAGGATCGCCCGCTCATTGAGCCGGTGAAAGAGATCGCGCTCCACCTCGATCGCCTCCTCCAGCGTATTCGCCATCGAAAACAGCAGCATCGGATGATGGCGGCGGGTGAAGCGGTAGCGCAGCAGCAGCTCCTCGTTGCTGGCGTCGAGAAAGACGACGTTGACCGTCATATCGATGTTTTCAAAGTAATTGAGAAACTGCAGATAATCCACCGCATTGGTCGCCAGCGCAATGTTGTCGTAACGCTTATCATCCTGCTCATTGATGAGATGACCCAAAGAGGAGAGCAGCTGCACCGGAAAGTTATCGATGCAGTGATAGCCCATATCCTCCAATATGTTCATGGCGCTCGTCTTGCCCGCGCCGCTCATGCCGGTAATCAGCACGATGTTCTTTTTCGCCTCGCTCATGGTGATCCCCCATTTCTTCTCGATTATTTTCTATTGTATCATAAAGCAAAAGCAAAGAAATAACAAGCGTCCTTTCATCGGTGTACGCATTTTTTGAGACGGTGAACAGGGGATTTGCAAAAAGAGGGGACATGACCTCTTTCACCGCACAAAGGCGGTGTAAAAAAGGCAATCCCCTCATTCGCACCTTTTGCACAGGCATGAGGCAGGTGAGCGATCCATGCAAGAGCACCTTTGTTTTCTCTCCCCGCGCACGCCATCAACAATCGCCTTTCCTATGCTCCTACTCTCTATGACACGCCAAAAATGCTTGTAAAGCGCTCTGATGCCCGATCTATCCACATCATCATTCCTCGCATCCCCGCGCTTGCTCTTTTTTTCGCCTGGTGTCTCTGATCGCTGCTGTTTGTCTATGATCGCAAGGCGGCCGGCGTGCGCGCAAAGTGAAAGCTGGCGTTGGCGAGAGCGGCGATCTCATCACAGTAACAGCGCTCCTCCTCTAAAAAGACCACCAGCGTATGACGCAGCGAAACCCGCTGTTCCTCACTTCGCAGCTCCCCCTTATGCAGTCCGCCAAACACCAGTGCGCGCAGCTCCTCAAAGGTCTCGCTGAAATGCTCGATGCACAAAATCGTATAAGGATTGCGGCGCAGGCTTTGCACGATTTCTTTACAAAGGAAAGGATAGGCGTGCATGTCCAATGAGAGATAGCCTGCTTGATGGAAAAATTCCTCGCTGATTAACCGCAGCACCTCCTCACACTCCCCACGCTCACCGCTCATCTCCCAGCACCCTAACATCGTCTCCCCGCATGTCTCCTCTCCCAGCTCACGCAGCCGTTTCTCTAACGTCTCATCGCTTGACACCCCGCGCTGACGCAGCAGCTGTGCCGTCTGCTTCGCCCGCCTTGGCGCATCCATTGGAATCAGGGAGAGCTGCGCGATCACCTCGCGCACGCATCTTTCGTCTAAACGTGGCTGCGCGTTTGCCTTAGCATGGGCACAGCTCAGATCCAGCACATCCAGCGCCTTGTCCGGAAAGTGTCCGAAAGGCAGGTAGTAGTCGGCCAATGAGACGATGGAGGGGATCAGCTCCTTGGCGATCTCTACCTTGTGAAAACCGCTGTAATCCGCTAGACGGGCGGTCAAAATCTGCTTGGTCTCCAGCTTATCCGGCTCTTTCAGCCGCACGCATTGAAAGCGCCGTGCCAGCGCCTGATCCTTCTCAATGTAGCGTTCATACTCCTCTAAGGTCGTCGCACCGATGCAGCGCAGCTCGCGGCGTGCCAGACACGGCTTGATGACGCTCGCCACATCGATGCTTCCCTCGCTTTTGCCCGCGCCGATCATCTGATGCAGCTCGTCGATAAACAAAAGCGCACGGGGATGGCTGCGAAATAGCGCCAGCAGCTTTTTCATCTTCTCCTCAAAATCGCCGCGATAGCGGGTGCCCGCCACCAAGGCGTTCAAATCCAGCGCATAGATGTAATGTCCTTTCAGCGCGGGGATCTCCCCGGCTTCGATGCGGCAAGCTAACGCCTCCACCAAGGCGCTTTTGCCAACGCCGGCCTCTCCCACTAACAGCGGATTCGCTTTTTCCTTGCGCAATAGGATCTCCACTAACAGCCCCATCTCCTCCTCACGCTCCACAAACCCCTGCCGTTCACCGAAATTCAGACAGCGCAGCGCCTCCTGCGCGTTCAGCAGAGCAATCCCCTGTTCTTGCTTGGGATGGACGCTCAGCGATGAAAAGTTCACATCATAGCGGCGCAGCAGCTCCATCGCCACACAGGTGGGATGCGCCAGCAGCGCTTCTCCCATGCAGTCCTCAAAGCTCTCCTGCGGATACGTTTTCGCCAAACGCTCCCCCTGCTCCAACAGCGCCTGTGCGATCGCCGTCACCCGCTGTTCTCGCTGCGCTTCCTTCATGCCAAACAAGACCGCCGCATCCTCGCGCACCTGAAAATAATAGATCCCCTGTGCAGCCAACTCCCTTGCCAAGCGCCCCTCATTGCCATGCAGCAAAGCTAACAGCAGATGTTCACTGCCGACATAATCATTCCCCATCCTCTGCGCCTCCATCTTCGCCCGCTCCAGCATCGCCTTCTGCTTTAAGTTCATCATGCCACCATCCTCTGCTTTCTACATCACAAACACAACCATAGTATGGACAACCCCTAGTATTCTATGAATGCATCCCCTTGACACAGAACCGCGCCTGCTTCCTTTCCCCCTCTGCACCTCTTCCCTGTGCTCACTTGATCTCCCCCCCTATCCCATCACTCTCAGCTTTGCTTTTTCCTGCATGTTCCCTCTTGCTTTTGTTACACCCCGTTTTCTTGACGCCTTCCTTTGTCTCTGCTCTTTTCGGCGCAAGGCGGGGAAGCGCTGATCCATCCGATCGGCTTTGTTCGTGCAATCTGACAGAACTGTTACTTTTCCAAACCCTTGATTTCATATATAATAGAGCCAGAAAGAAGCAGATGCAGAAAGTGGAGGGACGCCGTCATGTATCGTATTTTAGTCGTAGAGGATAATGAGAAGATCCGCATGGAGCTATGTGATTTTCTAAGCAAAAACGGGTATCAAAGCGAGGGGTGCAGCAACTTTGAAAACATCTTGGAAGATATCCGCTCCCGCCGCCCGGATCTGATTTTGCTCGATCTCAACCTGCCGTTTATGGACGGTCACTTCATCTGTCGGGAACTCAGACGCACCAGCAGTGTGCCGATCATCATCGTCACCAGCCGCAGCTCCGAGGTGGACGAGCTGCAAAGCATGCATTTAGGGGCGGACGACTATGTCACCAAGCCTTACAATTTACAGATTTTGCTGGCGCGCATCGCCCGTGTATTGCAGCGTGTCTATGAGACGAAGGATTCCAACCACATGAAGGTCGGCGAGGTTACCATGGATATCTCTAAGAGCATGCTCACCTACCAAAGCAAGAGTGTCGATCTCACCAAAAACGAGCTGCGCATCATGCATTGTCTCTTCTCCAACAAGAACACGATCGTCTCCCGAGAGAAGCTGATGAAGCACATGTGGGACTGCGATGCCTTTGTCGATGATAACACGCTGACGGTGAACATCAACCGCCTGCGTAAAAAGCTGGAATACATCGGGCTCATCGACTTCATCGAAACCAAGCGCGGGCTGGGGTATATCATCTATGAAGATCAATGAGTTTCTCCATGACAAGCTCTATGTCATCCTCACCTCGCTGTTTGTAAGCATCCTGCTCACCCTCTTTCTTTACTCCCTGCAAACCAGCGCCTCGCTGATCGTGATGCTGTTAGTGCTGTACTGGATTTTGCCGATCAGTTTTCTGGCGGTGGAATATACGCGCCGGCGGCAGTATTACGGCAATCTGTTCCACACGATGGCGACGCTGGATCAGAAATACCTCATCGCCGACATCATCCGCGAGCCGCATTTCATCGACGGTCAGCTGCTCTATGCGATCCTGAAAGAAAGCGCTCGCTCCATGCAGGAAAACGTCAAGCAGTATCGGCTGGCGGAAAACGAGTACCGCGACTATATCGAAATGTGGGTGCATGAGGTCAAGACGCCCCTGGCTGCCGCAAAGCTGATCGCCGACAATAATCCAAGCGAGGTCAGCGATTCCATCAGCGAGGAGATCGAACACGTGCAGAGCTTTGTCGAGCAAGCGCTGTTTTATGCGCGCAGCGCCAATGTGGAAAACGACTATATCATCAAAGAGGTCGCGCTTTCCACCATCGTGCACAATGTTATCAAAAAGCATTCCAGCGATTTCATCTACAAGAA
This sequence comes from Merdibacter sp. Marseille-QA0792, assembly GCA_965119685.1. Lineage (GTDB taxonomy): Bacteria > Bacillota_I > Bacilli_A > Erysipelotrichales > Erysipelotrichaceae > Merdibacter. The sequence goes on from OZ221971.1 coordinate 2,385,372, forward strand.
GATCCGCGTCGAGCTGGAGGGCTTGGAGGAGATCGTCTATACTGATCAAAAGTGGATTGAGTTCATCCTGGATCAGATCATCACCAATGCGCTCACCTATACGCCATCTCATACCGGCGTCATCCGCATCAGCACCAAACGCAAGGAAAACAGCATTCAGCTGCTCATTGCCGACAATGGGGTGGGCATCGATCCAAAGGACATCCGCCGCATCTTTCAAAAGGGGTTTACCGGCAGCAACCGCGGGCACAACGAAAAAGCGACCGGTATCGGCCTGTATCTGTGCCATAACCTGTGCCGCAAGCTGTATTTGGACATCGACGTGGAATCATTGGTGCATAAGGGGACGACGATGATCATCACTTTCCCGCTGTCCAACCTGCTGCTGTTAAAATGAGCCGCATCCTCTTTTTGGACATCGACGGTGTGATCAACCCCATCCCCCAGCGCACTCGCTTACGCACGGATGTCCATCTGGCAGATCGTTTAGCCAAGCAAAGCGGCAACAACGCTTACCGCCGCCTTCCCCCAAGCACCTTACAGCTCGCCTGCCACGGCTGGGATCAAACGGCGATGAAGCTGCTGCGCATGCTGTGCGAGGAAGAATCACTCTCCATCGTCATCAGCTCTTCCTGGGGAATTTTCTATTCCCTAAAGGAGCTGAAGCTGCTGTTTGCCCTCTATGAATTGGACGCCTATCTCATTGACATCACCCCTTATATCGGCAAACGCAGTGAAAACATCTTGTCTTATGTGCAGACACATCCCGCAATCCGCGCATGGATCTCCTTGGACGATCTGCCGATGGATCACCTCTTTCCCAACCATGCGATCACTACGCATGGCTGCTTACAGGCACAGGATGTGCAAAAGGCGAGAGAGCTGCTGAAGCGACAGCGTTAGCTTACAAATCTGTTCGTTTCCTGTCATGTAGTTCCATGTCACCCTTTCCCCATTTCCCTTATAATGAAAGCAGAGATCAAGAGAAGGGAGGTGGCCTTATGAAAGAACGTTTGCTGCATCATATCAGCGGTATCTGCATCGCGCTGTTAGCCCTGTTGGAGATCGTCGTCCTGTTTTTGCCAAATGCGATGTCGGGACCTTTCGCCTATGTGCTGTTAGCCGCATTTCTCGCTGTGATCATCAGCATCAATCTCAACTCTCTGCACAAATACCTCAAGAGCAGGCATAAAGGAGGCTACTCGCTATGAGCGTGATTTTGCAAGTGAGCATGATCGAAAAGTATTATGGAAGTCAAGATTCCATCACCAAGGCGTTAGACAACATCAGCTTAGAGGTCGAGGCGGGAGAGTTCATCGGTATCATGGGCCCCAGCGGCAGCGGCAAAACGACCCTGCTCAACTGCATTTCCACGATCGACTCTGTCTCAACCGGACATATCTACCTGCATCACCAGGATATCACACAGATGAAGAAGCAGACGCTGGAGCGTTTTCGCCGGGAACAGCTGGGATTCATCTTTCAGGATTACAACCTGCTGCCCGCACTGAACGGCTATGAAAACATCGCGCTGGCACTCACCATCCAAGGCGTACAGCCCCATGACATTCATGCGCGGGTAACTGACATCGCCCGCCGTTTAAAGCTGCTGGATGTACTGAAGAAATATCCCAAGGGGATGTCGGGAGGCGAACGTCAGCGGATTGCCTGCGCCAGAGCTTTCATCACCAATCCCGCCCTGATCTTAGCCGATGAGCCTACCGGAGCGCTGGATTCCAAAAACTCGCGCCTGCTGTTGGAGACGATGGCGCAGATGAACGAAGAGGAACATGCGACGATCATGATGGTGACCCACGATCCTTTCTCTGCCTCCTATGCAAGCCGCATCCTGTTTATCAAAGACGGCCGCCTCTTCAATGAGCTTGTGAAAGGCGGCGATACGCGCAAGGAGTTCTTTCAGCGCATCATCGATGTGACCACCCTGTTAGGAGGCGACGATGTTGTTTATTAAGCTCGCTTATAAAAATGTGCGTGCCAGCTTTCACGATTATCTGCTTTACTTTCTGACGCTTTCCCTCTCCGTCAGCCTTTTTTACTGTTTCAACACCAGCGGCTCCCTGCAATTAGTCAACGATCAGCTTGCGCTCTCCTCCGGTATTCCTCGGCTTTTGGATACGCTGAGCAATCTGATGCGCTCGCTCTCCGGCGTCGTCGCCCTCATCCTCACCGTGCTGGTGCTCTATGCCAACCGTCTCTTTCTGCTGCGGCGAAAAGAGGAATTTGCCCTGTACTACGTGTTGGGCATGCGGCAGCGGCAGCTGATCCTCGTGGTGATGCTGGAGGCGTTTTTCATCGCATTGCTCGCTTTGGGCGTCGGTATTGTGTTTGGTATTTTGCTATCGCAGATCGTCTGCACCTTCACTGCATCTTTATTTATCGCGCGGGTACAATATCGCTTTGTCTTTTCTCTGACGGCGTTGCTGCTGACACTCGCCGCTTTCTGTGCGATCTTCTTTTTCACCGCGATGATCAATCTGCTGCTGTTATATCGCTCGCATACGCGATCAGATAAAGGAAAGCAGGTGCGCCCGTTATCAAAAAAAGGTATTTGGGGATTCCCTGCCGCGCTTCTGTGCTTTTTCCCCGCCGCTTTTCTGCTCATCACACAGGTCAGCCCTCTGGGTTTCTTTTGTTCCTTGTTTCTGCTGTGCGGCGCCAATTTCGCTTTTTTCCTAGGACTGCGCACCCTTGTATCCCAGCCGCAGACAAAGACACCCTCCTTATGCTGCCGCCGTCTGCATCTGCTCGCCTTTCATCAGCTGTGCCAACAGTTAAAGCGCCACACGCTGTTGTTGTGCGTTCTTTCCGCCATGCTCACCGTCGGCATCACCTTTTTATTCAGCGGATTGTGCATCAGCAATCAGCTGAGCAGTGAAGTGGAGGGCCTAACGCCTTACAGCGTTTCTCTCATTCACCGCTATACGCTCACAAGCAGCGATGATGCTTTCAATCAACGCTTTTTTGAAGAAAAGGTTGCACAGCTGCATCCCCAGGACGATTCGATTATCTATGAACGCATCCTGCACACCTACCGCAGCAGCTTCACTTATGAGAAGCTTTGCAAGCTGTTAGAGGAAAACGATCTGCATATCCCTTGGGAGCTGACAATGCTGAAAGACATGCCTATTGAGATCATTCCCTTATCCGCTTACAACCAGCTGCGCCGCGATCATGGGCTGGAGGAGGTCAAGCTACCTAGCAACAGCGCCTATCTGTACAGCTGCAATTCCCGTTTTGCCGCCACGATCGAAGAACTGCGCAGTCAGCATCCTCATATCATGATCTATTCTCATTCGCTGCGCATTTCCCCGTTAGCCATCGACGCCCTGCGTCCCGGCAGTGTCGAAGACAGCCTGCCCCAGGATGCCGCAATCCTCGTCGTCAGCGACCGCATGCTCCCTAACAATGCGCTGGGATATGGAGATTATTGGAACATTGAGCTGCGCTCCTCTCACTCCGGCAGGGCTTTTGCCGATCAGATCGATCAAAAGCTCGCCAAAGATCATATCCTTTCCAAGAGTGACGACCGCTTTTATACCGCCAACCGTGACGAAGCGCATGAAAACAGTGTCGGCTCCTCAGTCATCTTTACTTATATCGCTCTCTATATCGGAATCACCTTAATCATCAGCACCGGCGTCATCCTTGCGCTGACATTGCTCTCTCCCGCTTATAACGATCGGGCTTCTCACACTCTGCTCATCCGTTTAGGAGCTCCCACGCATATGCGCAGGCAAAACATCTGCATGCAGACGACCCTCTGTTTCCTTCTACCGCTTGCGCCCGCGCTCTTAGACAGCCTGCTGATTCTCAAAGCGCTCAGCACCATCCTGTATGAATTTGGCAAAAACGGCTATGCGATGGCATTTCTTCAGACATCGCTGATCCTGTGTTTTCTCTATTTGAGCTATTTGATCCTCACCTGTGCCAACCGCCTTGCGATTGCCGACACAGACCAGCTATAAGTGCTTCTCCTCTCCCATGCAAGCTGTTGGCATATTCTTACGGAGAGAATGAAAAGCGACGTGACAGCGCCGCTTTCTTTTTACTGTGAAAAAAGAACTGGTTGTATTTTCGTCACTTGAATCTCTATAAGAATTAACGATTTAGAAAGCTTGAACGCATCAAATCACCTTTTATAAAAAAAGAGGCGATGCCTCTGTCATGAAAGTAATGAGGTTAGACACTAATCAAAAATTGGACAATGCAAAACAATGCGTTTGCTTTCCCTTTTCACCCTGTCATGCCTCCTCAGCTTCACGACATGAACACCTTTGCCTCTCATTCATCTGTTAACGGTTTAAAATATTGCAGCGCCTGACAGCCGCGTCCCGTGTGTACGCCGACGACGCTGACCAGCTGAATCACGTTGACATGGACACCCGCAATCGCCTGTTCGATCTTCCTGCGATACACCTCTGCACCCTGCACATCATCCGCGTGCGCCACAGTGACAGAGTAAGAGCTGTCGACACCGTCCTGCTTCATCCGCTCGATCACCGTATCCATCGCCCTTGTCATCGTACGTACCTTGCCCGCTACGTCAATTTTCCCTTTTGTGCGTTCATTGATCGCTAATACCGGTTTGATTTTTAACAAGCCGCCCAGCGCCGCAGCAAGCGGCGTCAGCCTGCCCCCGCGTTTGAGATGCTGCAAATCATCCGGCAGTAACAGCGTATCGGTTGTATGGATGACCTTTGCACAGGCCGCCTGTGTCTCTTCTACGCTGTGTCCCTGTTCCATCATCTTCTTGGCAAGACGAATCAGATAGCCCTGTACTACCGCCGTCACATGGCAGTCCACATAAGCAAACGCCAGCCCCAGCTGATTGGCGATCATCTCCATTGCGTCGATCGTACCGGAAAGACCGCGGCAGATCGGGACGGCAAAGATGCGTTCAAAGCCCTCGTCTTTCAGCCGCGTGAACAGCTCCTCAATCTTTCCCAAAGATGGCAGCGATGTGCTCAGCATCTTACCCTCACGCATCTTCGCATATACCTCGTCAATGGTAATATCCAATGAATCATTAAAGTTTTGATGATCGTAGCTCACCTGTAACGGTACGCTGTAAATTCCTTCCTGCCGCAGCGCTTCTATGCTTTCTCCGGTACCGCTGTCTGTCACAAATGCGGTCTTCATAGCCACTCACTCCTCTTTCTTCCTTAAGCGATTCCTTCTACCTTCTTCTGATACTGAATGGCGACAACGCCTAAACCGGTATGTGCCGCAATGACCGGACAGATGCTGCTGCGGTGAATCTCACAAGCGCCAAACGTCTCCTGCAGCAGCGCCGCCATCTGCGTGACGCTCTCCCCGCCCTCGCTGTCTAACAAGCGAAGCTCATAAGCAGTTGGATCAAAGCCATCCGCTTTGGCTACCTCTGCCATACGCGCCAGCGCTTTCGACATCGTACGCACTTTATCCAGCACATCCACTTTCCCGCCGGTGGACGTATTCAGCTGTAAGATCGGCTTGATCTTGAGCATACTGCCCAGCGTAGCGGCTAGCGGTGTCAGTCTGCCGCCGCGTTTGAGGTGCATCAAATCATCCGGCACTAACAGCGTGTTGGCGCTGTCGATGCTCACCTGCAAACGGCGTTCGATCTCCTGCGGCTCGATTCCCTGATTTGCCAAGGTCAGCGCACACTGCGCCAAATACCCCTGTGCATCTACGGTGGTATAAGGCTCAATGATCGTCACCGGCATTTCGGCACGCTTGGCGGCCGCCTCGATCATATTGGCAGTCGAAGAAATACCGGCAGAGAGGGGAACGGCGATGACATGGTCATACTGCTCGCTCTTCAGCTCCTCAAACAACGCTTCCACACGCCCTACCGGCGGCATGGAAGTGGTCGGCATCTCGCCCTTGCGCAAACGCTCATACAGCTCGCTCACCGTAATGTCGATTCCATCGAGAAACTCCTCATCGCCGCATTTCACCTGTAACGGCAGATAATAAAGCCCTCGCTCTTTCGCCTGTGCCTCACTCCACCCGGTTCCGCTGTCTGTGACTACTGCTATTTTCATATCCCAAATCCTCCTGAAATTTCAATCCGTTTATTCTCTCTTATCCTATCACGTTTTCTGATTTGAGACAATGAAACGCCCCGCAAAAGCGCGGAAAACAGACAGATTTAAGCGATCTCTTCTCGGATTTGACAGCGACACCTCACCATCTGGTATCAAAGAACAGAAATGCTATTCATTACCATTATATAATATCATAACGCAAGTTATTCTGCATCTGATTTTCTTAGGAATCGCGCATTTCCTCCTCACTGCTCTTTTGTTTGTGAATGTTTTATATTATAATGCTCTCGGTGATGCTATGTATCGAATTCAACAGGACGCCGTCGCAGAACTGGAAATCAAAAAAAGCCGTTTCATTACGTATCTGCACCGCAGTGAAAGCGAAGAGGATGCAAAGGCCTTCATTCAAAGCATCCGCAAGCTGCATCCAAACGCCACCCACCACTGCTATGCGTTTCTCATCGGCGAACAAAGTGAAATTCGCCGCAGCAACGACGATGGAGAGCCCGGCGGGACTGCCGGTGTGCCGATGCTCGAATGTCTGGACCGCCATCACATACAGGATATCACAGCGGTTACGGTACGCTATTTCGGCGGTGTGAAGCTGGGGGCAGGCGGTTTGATTCGCGCTTATGCGAAAAGCGTTTCTCATGCGCTGAAGGAAGCGACGCTGCTCGAGAAACGGCGGATGAAACGCTATGTCCTGCATTTTGATTATGCGCTGATCGGGCGCTTCGATCACTATTTCCGTGAGCAGCAGCTGACAATTCTCGACAAGCAATACGCGCAGGATGTCTGCTATTGCTATCTGTGCGAATACGATAACAGCGAGGAAATCCGTGAGCTGTCCGCCGGCGCCTGTATACCTATATTTGAGGAAGAGATCGTCTGTGAGACGGCGATCACGCCAAAGGAGGAGTGAAGCTGCCTCCATTCGATCACAGCGGATACATCATACGCATGTCGATGAACAGCGGGATCGTAATGATACCGCTTGTCTATATTTCGGATTTTCTTAGAAATCCCTAAACGATACGCCGGTGAGGAAAAGCACGGGCGTTTTCATTTTTCCTCTTGTGCATTCCCAGCATCAGTTTCCCCATCAAAAAAAGGCGCTGACATCTCATGACATCAGCTGCCTTTTGCAGTTTAATCGAGCGCTTCCTCGGTATCATTGTCTTGCTCGTCCAATGCATCATCGATCGCATCGATGTGCCGTTTACACAGCGTCATATAGATCGCCGTGGGCAGAAAGCACTGCATGGACGTCTCATAATAGCCCTTTGCCTGCTCCAGATCGCCTTCCTTTTCCAGCTGCAAACCCATCAGATATAATACCGTTCCCAGGGAAAATCCTTTGAAAGTATTCTCGTTGACCGCATCTTCCATCTCATTGAAGAGATCGCAGCGACCCTGTGCAATCACCTGATAGCTCCACTCGCTGCATAGGATAAACGGTTCATTTGCACAGCCGCGGATGTCCTCCAGCAGCTTTTGCGCATACTCCAGATCGCCCTTATTCAGGAAATAATGATAATACAGCTCCAGCAGCTTCTCAAGATCGCTGCTGCTATATTGCTCGATCGCCTGATTCAGCTCCGCTTTCAATTCCTCCATGCGCTCTAATGAACGCAGCGCATTAAAACGATACAGATCACAGGTGAGCACGCCCAGCATCTTTCGATAATGCTCCTGTGTGCTGAGCGACAAAATCGCCTCATAATCTTTCTGCTTGATCGCCGTGTTCAAAGCGCTGACCCGTCGGTATTTCACCAGCATATAAAGCGAGCCGCCGATCACCGCAAGGATGACCAAAACCCATATTACAATCATGTTGCCTGTTTCCATAAACATCCCGCCATTCCTTTATTGTCGCCATTGACTGTTTTTATCAAGGAAGCGCAAGGCTTCCCATCGCAAAAGTTTAAGGACTGCCTTTCGGCAGTCCTTTTGATAGTCGGGTTGAGAGAGTATAATCCAACTATTTGTATAATCTTCCGATCACTCGGAAATTATACTACGTTCCAAGGAACTGGTACCAGCGGTGTGTAAGTACCTGTCCAGATACCGAACATGCAACCTATGATACCGATGAACAGCAGCAGAACGATCAGCTTAATCGGCGTGAAGTTCTTCTTGATGATCAGGAAGTAGCACATCAGAGTCATCAGCAGCGGCAGCAGGCAAGGCAGAATCTGATTCAGGTAAGCCTGAATAACGATATCGCTCTCACCGTTAGGGATGGAAATACCTAACTGAGTTCCGCCGCCGTAGTTAGCGATCAGAGCACCGATAACGAATACACCGAGTACAGCAGCAGCATGTGTGATTTCCTTTGCATGCGCAGTCATCATCGTTACTGCCTTCATACCCATGTTGTAAGACCAATACAGCAATGCATAGCGCAGTGCCATCTCAACGCCGAAGGCGATGACGAAGTACAGGATCGGTCCTAACCAGCTGCCGTCGATTGCCATCTGAGCAGTCATACCGGCAACAATCGGAATCAATGTCATCCAGAACAGAGCGTCACCGATTCCGCCTAACGGAGCGGCAACAGAGATACGTACGGAACGAATCGTCTGGATGTCCATCTTCTGCTGTTCCATGGATAATACCATACCCATAACGAAGGTAACAGCAAATGGGTGAGTGTTCAAGAAGTCCATGTTGTGCGTCATGGATGCGGCTAAGTCCTCTTTATTCGTATGAATCTTTGTAAGACCCGGCAGCATTGCCCACAGCCAGCCAGCGGACTGCATGCGCTCATAGTTGAAGCAAGCCTGCAGCTGGCAGGAACGCCAAACCATCTTGTTTAAAGTTTTGTTATCAAGTTTAGGAGCAGGAGTTAAGTCCTTGTACTGCAGCATTTCATTACTAGATGCCATCACTCATACCTCCTTCTGCACTTTTAGCAAGGGAATTGATACGGAAGTCTAACAGGGCAATTGCAATACCGATGAAAGCAACGAGAACCAGAGCTGCGGAAGCAGTTGCTTCGATGTTTCCAAACAGCAGAGCCATTGCGAATCCTGCCAACAGCCATCCCCACATATCGGCAGCCATCATGATCTTCATCAGGATGGAGAAACCGACGAAACGCATCATTGCACCGGCAGCGCTCAGTCCGCCCATGAACCAAGTGTAAGTGTCAGCTAAGTTCTGCAGTGCAGGAGAGATTGCAACACCGCCTACATAAGCAGCGATCGCAATCACAGCAAACAATGCACCGAGACCTGCCATGTGAATGTTCAAGCAAGCGGTGATTCCCTTCGGATTTGCCTCGGCAGCAGCCTTGTCAGCCTTAGCCATCAAAGCAGAAGTAGCGGTGAATACCAAAGTAACCACATACTGTCCGAAAGTAGCAAAGATCATGCAGGCACCCAGCGCCTCTTCGATTCCCATGTTTGCCTTAACAGCAAAGATCATGGCAACGATTCCGCCGAGCACTGCGTTAGGCGGCTGTGCTCCTCCGATCGGCATGTTACCGACCATCATCAGCTCGTATGTTCCGCCGATAGCAAGACCGGTTGCAGGATCACCCAAGATGATGCCGATAATCGGGCATGCGATCATAGGACGATAGATCAACTCAGTCAATGAGAACTGGTCGATAGCAAAGATGAAAGTAATGATTGCTAACAACACGAGTTCAACAACATTAATGTCTCCCATAATTTTCTCCTTTCATTATTTAACCGTTTCCGGTAAATAACCCTTTCTTTTTTGAACAAACTATTTCCACAGCTTGTCCAGATCCTCAGCAGCGGTATCCGGAACACGGCGAATCTCGAGTTCCACACTCAGCTCCTGAAGCTTTTTGAAGCAGGCAACATCATCGTCATTCACAGCGACAGAGGTTGCAACCTGACGCTTGCCCTCAGCCATGTGCATGTTTCCGATGTTTACCTTTTTGATTGGCACGCCGCCCTCGACCAAGCGCAGCACATCCTGCGGTGTCTCGCAGATGATGAAGATCTTCTGTGCCGGGCTCGCCTTACTGATGATCTGGCAAGTTTTTTCAATAGAGAAATAACGTGTCTGCGCATAGGATGGCGCTGCCATGTTCATGAGTCCCTGACGGAACTGATCATTTGCAACAGCATCGTTTGCGACCAACAGCAGGTTTGCTCCGATTACACCGGTCCACTGTGTAGCGACCTGACCGTGAATCAGACGGTTGTCAATTCGAGTCAACATAATATTTGGCATTATTCTCTCTCCCTTCTACCTGATAATGAACCAAACAAGCTGGTTTTTTTAATTCACCCAAATTAAGAAAACCCTTTCATTAGCTCGGTTTCATTTTATGAGAATAGCGAGCGCATTTCTTTACACTTTTTAAAGATTGGTTTGCACTTTTTAACATTCATCCCACTTTTTTTAAAAAGAAAGACAAGATATATTAAAAATGTCCAGTAAAAAAGCAAATTTATCCATTCCTTTTTCTAATTTCTTTTCTAATTTTGGCTAATTATGGGAGAATCTTGTTTTTTTCAAGCGGGAGGTGTATGTTTTATTCTTGTGAAAAAGTAGGAATTCCTCTTCTATCCGCATGCGGTTTTGCATTATAATAGAGGAGCAGGGACGAATTTTTCGTCCTCCCACAGTGAAGGAGGTAGTGTCATGTTCAACAGGACGACCAGCTTTCTCTTCAGCAAATACGGAGAAGTGTTCAAGACGATGCCGGAACCGGATTCTGCCTATATGCGCAATGCGAAGACCTCCAGCGTCCGTCTGCGTGACAAACAGATTCACTACTTTATGAACTACGATCGGCCCGTTTATGTGCGTGCGCTCAGCGGCATCATCATGCTCGTCGTCGCTGCCAAGGATCATCCTCAGGAAGCAGAGCGCTTCATCATCCACCGCGTCGTCAAACTGCGTCCCGATACGCTGTTCAACTTTATTTCGGTATCGCAGAACGCGCGTTATGAAATCTGCTATCCCAGCGCCAGCAAATATGAGGAAATATCCCTACCGGGGGGGGTTCCGATCATTTACGAGCGGTTGATCCCCAAAATCAATATACAGGAGATCCTGTGCTGCTACTATCAAGTGCGCAACTCAAACTATTTCTTTCCCGGCGAAGCGCACAACTATTTTGAACTGACCTATGTGGACAACGGCGCGATGACGACAAGTGTAGAGGGCGAGGACTATCATCTGGAAAAGCTGGACCTGATGCTGTACAGCCCCGGTCAGTTTCATACGCAGGGCACCGGCTCCAACACCTCATGCAGCTATCTGACGGTGATGTTCGAGATGGAATGCGAAAACCCCTACCTGCTGACAAACCGTGTCTATCACGCGCATAAGGAAATCTATAACGCGCTGGCGAATTTCATCAAGGTCAGCAAGCTGGAAAACATGTATGATGAAGATTTGATGATCTGCTACCTCAAGGAAATCCTCATCTATATCCTGCAATACGACTTTAAAGAGGATGAGGAGGTTTCCAGCTCGCCGATGCAGGAGCGCTTTGAAAGCGAGCTGCTCAACGAGATCATCCAGTATATCAATGCGCACATCTACGAGCAGTTTACCATCGAGGAGATCTGCCATCAGTTCTCCATCTCCCGCTCTTCTTTGCAAACGCTGTTTAAAAAGAACCTGAAAACAGCGCCCAAGCAATACATCAGCAACCTCAAGCTCAACAAGGGCAAGCTGCTCATCAAGGAGAGCGCACATACGATTTCGGAGATCTCCGCCATGCTCGGCTTTACCTCCGTCCACTACTTTTCGCGCAAATTCAAGCAGGCGTTTGACATCACGCCCAGCGATTACGCTAAGTCGATCTATCATTAACCGCCGCAGGAGGCAAGCCGCGTCTTTTACGCAGCCCTTCCTGCGGTTTTCATTTCCCTGAGCTTTCCCGTGACTGCCATACGCAAGAACACCTGAGGGCGGCATTTCTTTTCAAGGTGAGGAGAGATAAGGAACTATTCAGCGGCTGACAGATCAGTTATCGTAACTGAAAGCGGACGTATCGTGAAATGGGAATCTAGCGGAAAGAATAGAAATCTGTGTGTTTAAAACTTTGATAACAGATATTTTGGATTGTTTTAGATTACTTAAGGCTTCTTGCTTACCCATCAGGCAAAACAGCGGAAAGTGTTCAAATACTGTATCTTCTCTGATGTTCGATCGAGTTTTCTCATTATAAACAGAACAGCATATCTATTCACTTCGGATGCTTTTACTCAGCTTTTTACAAAGCTCTCTCAAATCTGGCGGCAATTTTTTTCAGCCACTCTCGGATAGGAAGATGCTGCGGACACATTTTTTCACACTGCCCGCACTCAATACAATCGCTTGCTTTTCCAAACTGTTCTGAAAAATGGCTGTACAGCATTGTCTGAGCAGTCCATGCCTTTGTTGCAAGCTCCCGCATATCCGCATTGTAGAGAGCAAAATATTTTGGAATTGCTATGTTTTTCGGACATTTGCTGATACAGTAGGCACAACCCGTACAAGGGATGGCAATGCTGCCATTGATGATGTCTGCCGCTTTTCGAACCAATGCATATTCTTCCTCCGTGAGCGGCGTAAAGTTTTCCATATAGGACAAGTTATCTTTGACCTGCTCCAAATTGCTCATGCCGCTTAAAACCAACATCACATTTTCATGGCTTGCCGCAAAACGGATTGCCCATGAAGCGACAGACAGATCAGGGCGATAGGCGCAAAACAGACTCTCTGCTTCCTTCGGGATATTGGCAAGCGTCCCGCCCTTGACCGGCTCCATGACAATGACGGGCTTTCCATGCCTTTTTGCGGTTTCATAGCATTTACGAGATTGGATTGTGTCGTTTTCCCAATCAAGATAATTCAGCTGCAGCTGAACAAAATCGACTTCCGGGTGTTTTGACAATATTGCGTCCAGCACATCGGCAGTATCGTGAAACGAAAATCCAATATGCTTTACAAGTCCGGCTCTTTTCTTATCGGAAAGGAACTCAAAAACACGAGTATCCTCTGCCGCTTTACAGCGGTTAGCGCCCATGTCATGGATTAAATAGTAATCGAAATAATCCACGCCGCACCGCGCAAGTTGTGTATTGAAATACTCCTCTAACTCGCTTTCTTCGTGGATAAGGACAAGCGGCATTTTGTCCGCAAGCAGAAAGGCACTGCGGGGATAGCGCTCTACAAGGCATTCTTTCACGGCGGCTTCCGATTGTCCGTTGTGATAAAACCATGCCGTATCAAAGTATTGAAATCCCTTTTCGAGAAACAGGTCAACCATATCGCATAACTGTTTCTTGTTTGGCCGTGAAAAATCATCGTTTACAAGCGGCAGGCGCATCAGCCCAAAACCTAACTTTTTCATCTGCTTTCCTCCATTCTATCTACTGAAATGCTTAAAGTCCCTTGATTTTAGATATACAGGTGGCGGTATATTTCTCCCAAAGGTCTGTCATAATCTGCTGCTGCGGCTCTGTCAAAGAAGCAAAGGTTTCCAACTCTGCCTTTTCAATGTGGGAAATAACCTGTCTTTGAAATGCTCGCCCCTTTTTTGTCAACAGAATCGAACGGGTGCGCCTGTCGTCTGGATTTTCCGCTAATGTAACATATCCTTTCTTCTCAAAAGAGAGGATTACTTTATTGACTGTCTGTTTTGGAAAATACAGCGTGTCGCATAGCTCCTTTTGCGTCGTACCATCGTCAATCAACTGTAAGACAAACATGGAAATATAGGTCAAGTCGTGTTCCTTTGCATACTCCTCATAGACATGGTTTAACTTCTGCCATGCAAGATAGAAGCGTTTTAAGTTTGTTGGCCTATCTAATTCCTTCATCATATAGTCTCCTTTTAGACTATTTTACCAACTATTCCTTCCGCTGTCAATGGCGACGGTTTTGTTACGCCGCTTACTTCCGTTCTCTCTGCGTATTACCGCATTCCTCCCCTCTCTCCGGCAGCATGTTCTCCATCAATTATCGTTTTCACAGCATTGGGTCTCCACCATCCTCCCGCATCTGGCAAAGGCGCTGATATAAAACCGCTGTGCTTATGACCCTGCGCCTTCATAACCCTACCTATAAAGTTCATGTCTGTCTCAAGGAAACTGCGAAGAAAACGATGGAAGATCAAATTCACGGCCAATCACAGTGATAAAACGATTACATACAGTCTTTTTTTCTTGCCTTCCTCTTTTTTCCATGCTAGAATAGACCTGCCTTGTTTTTAAGTAGAGGAGCGTTGATTAAGAGTAACATGCGGGAGATTGAAAGTCGCTGAACGCATGCGAAAGGATGATACGCCGAAGCAGCCGTGTCAAAGCGTCTGCTGGGGATATGTTTAACAGACATATCACTGTCCTGTTTCAGGATGCGCTCTTAAAGCAACAAAGCCCTCATATCGAATGATCGCCTTTGCTTGTTTTGAGATGCAAAGGCTTTTCTTTGATTAGGGGGGTTATGATGAAAACAAAGAGAAAATTCAAAATGCCGCACGCCTATGTCATCATCTTTTCGATGACGATTTTAACGGCGATCTTGGCAAACATCATTCCGGCGGGCGTATTCGACCGCATTGTCGATGCCGATGGCAACGAGGTGGTCGTCGCCGGCAGCTATCATGCGGTGGAGCGTGTCGGATGCAGCATCTTCGACATGTTTCGATCGATTCAGCTGGGCTTTATCGACAGCGCCCAGATCATCTTCTTCATCGTTTTCGCTTATGCGTTTGTTTATGTAATGATTAAAAACGGCACTTTCGACGCCGTCGTCGGTTTCATCCTGCGCCGCATCGGCAGCCGCGTGCATCTGATCATTCCGGTATGCATGCTCTGCTTCGGTGTGCTGGGTTCCACGATGGGAATGTTTGAGGAAACCTACGGTCTGCTGCCGGTATTCATCTCGATTGCGGCCGTCATCGGCTATGACGCCATCGTCGGCGGCAGCATCATCTATCTCGGTGTGGCGATCGGCTTTGCAGCGGCGACGATCAATCCGTTCACCATCGGCATCGCTCAGCCCATTGCCGGCGTCGCGCTGTTTTCCGGCTTAGGCTATCGAATCTTCTGCTTCGTCATCTTCATGGGATTGGCCATCTGGTATGTCATGCGCTATGCGAAGAAGATCAAAAAAGATCCGACGAAGTCTTATCTGTATGGCATCCCGTTAGAGATGCAGGAGGTCGGTTCCAAAGAGGAGCTGATGGCGAAGCAGTTTACGCTGACGCACAAGATCAGCTGTCTGATCTTCGTCTTTACAATCGGCATGCTGTTGGTGGGAACGATCCGTTTAGGCTGGTATATCGATGAGATCGCCACGCTGTTCATCATCATGACGATCATCACCGCCTTTGTCTCCCGCTATACGCCGAGTCAAATCTGTGAGTTCTTCATCGAGGCAAGCAAGGAGATGATGTATGGCGCACTGTTGGTCGGTATCAGCCGCAGCATCCCGCTCATCATGGAAAACGCCTGCATCATCGACACCATCGTCAACTGGCTGGCGACGATGTTACAAAACTTCCAGGGCATGGCCAGTGCATGGGGGATGCTGCTTGTACAAAACATCATCAACTTCTTCATTCCCAGCGGTGCGGGACAGGCGCTTGTCACCATGCCGATTCTGGCGCCGGTCGGCGAAATGGTCGGCGTCAGCCGTCAGGTCAGCGTGCTGGCATATCAGTTTGGCGACGGTTTTTCCAACATCTTCTGGCCGACCAGCGTATTCATGATGTGCGGCATCATGCGTTTGCCGATCGACAAGTGGTATAAATTTGTCGCTCCGTTATTCGGCCTCATCTTCATCGCGGAGATCGTACTGCTCACCCTTGCTATGGTGATCGGCTATTAAAGGGAGGAAACGTTATGGATTTAAAAGTACAGCTGTCAGCGGCGGAGGATGCGCTCGCCGCGCAGATCGAAGCGATCTGCACTTACATCTATGAGCATCCCGAGCTGGGCATGCAAGAGCATGTCTCCAGCACCTATTTGGCGCAATGTCTGCAAGCGCAGGGCTTTCATGTCGTTCAACCCTATCTAGGCATGGAAACCGCCTTTCGCGCAGAGCTTGTCTGCGGCAGCGGCAAGACAAAAGTCGCCTTTTTGCCGGAATATGACGCATTGCCGGGCTATGGCGAGAACGGCGAGGAAAACGCACATGCCTGCGGACACAACTGGATTGCCGCCAGCACGCTGGGAGCGGCGATGGCGCTTGCGGCGCTCAAGGATCACTTTGACGGCACGATCGTCGTCATCGGAACCCCGGCAGAGGAAACCCTCGGCGGCAAGTGCGATCTGGTCGACAGAGGTGCCTTTGACGATATTGACGCCGCCATTCAGATGCATCTGGGGGCGGAGAACAACATCAATGTCGTCACCCTGGCAATGGATTCCATCGAATTTAACTTCCATGGCAAAGCGGCGCATGCGGCCGCCTACCCACAGCTTGGCATCAACGCGCTGGATGGCGTACAGCTGATGTTCGCCGGTGTCAACGCCCTGCGTCAGCACATGCAAAGCGACGCGCGTGTGGCAGGCATCATCACCAAGGGAGGGGCCGCCTGCAACACGGTTCCCGATCAGGCGTCCTGCCGCTTCTACATCCGTGCCGCCCATCGCAGCTACCTGAAAGAGCTGACGGAGAAGATTATCAACTGTGCCAAAGGAGCGGCCTTGATGTGCGGCGCTTCGCTGGAATATCATAACTTTGAAAATTCCTACGATGAGCTGACTTATCACGAAGGGCTGCGCAGCACTTTGCGCGGACATTTGCAGGCGCTGGGTGTAACCGATTTCGTCGATGACGATTCACAGGCCAGCGGCTCCAGCGACATCGGCAACGTCTCCTCGGTATGCCCTTGCGTCTACTGTGAGATCGATACCGGCGCCCGCCCGAAGGTCTATGCGCACAGCAGTGAATTTCTGCCCTACGTCCATGGCGAAAAGGCACGCTTTACCCTGCACACCGCCGCCAAGGCGATGGCGCTGACCGCCTTGGATGTGTTCCAAAATCCTGCAATGCTCAAACGATAGCGATATGCAAAGGAAAAGGATGGCTTTGAGAAGCCCTTGCCAAAACGCGGCAAGGCAGCCTCGATAGAAGCCATCCTTTTTTGTCCTTTTGTGACTGCTTGTTTTTACTGCTGCTCATTTTTCATAAAAGCAGCACTTGGCGAAAAGGCTTGCACATGTTCACAGGTTTCCCCTCTTCCCTATTTCCTACTCCTTGCCGCTATTACAAGCAGGCCGTTAGCGCTGTGGGGAAAGCCGTTTTTTCACACTCCCCTCCTTTGCATGCTGCCCCAGCGGCAAACAGCGATAAAAAAAGAGGAACATCAGCGTTCCTCTCATCACTTTCGATTAGATACCCTCTGTCGGTTCTTCCTGCTCTACCGGCTTAAACTCATAGCGCATCACCTGATCTTTACCGGTGTTGATCGCCATGTTGGTCAACATCTCCAGCTCCTCAACGAACTGACGTCCCATGTTGACTTCAATCAGCATCGGCAGATTCGTACCGGCGATGATTTCCACGTTGCCGCGCGGATAACCGCACATGACAGCCGTCTTAAACGGAGATCCTCCGGCAAGGTCAGAGCATACGAGAATGCCTTGGCACTCCTTGAGCTCATCCATCGCCTTGTTGAGCTTCTTCTCCAGATCCTCTACGGAATCGCTCGCCTCAAAATCGACGGCGCGGTAGTTTTGAAGATCACCGGCAATCAGCTCAAGCGAGCTTGTCAAACCGCTGGCAAAATGTCCGTGTCCTGTTACAATCAATCCTAACATTTTCTTTGTCGCACACGCTGGCGTCGTGTGCTCTCCTTTCTATTCCTTATCTGATCTTATTATAGCGCAAAACTAGCGTTTTGTATATGGATGGAGAATGACGCCTTTTACGACACGGTTGACCTCTCCGCTCGGGCATGGATTATCCGGAGTAATGCCGTAAGAGAGCGATTTGAACAGAGCGATCATCTGCGCTGCGGTGATGTAGGCAAATCCCAGCAGCATGTTGTCATGCGTCTGTTCCATGTTGAAAGCGATCGTGTAGTCGACCAATGCGGCGATCTCATCATCCTGCTTGTTCATCACTGCCAAGATCTTGTTGCCCTTGCGCTGTCCGCTCATCTCCTTGATCAGATCGATCTCATACTGACGCGTATAAGCATCGTCGCTCACATAGACGACAGTCAGCGTCTCATCGTTGATGATCGACTTCGGTCCATGACGGAAGCCCATCGGCGAATCAAAGCAGGTGCATACCTTTCCTGCCGTCAGCTCCAGCATCTTTAACTGCGACTCCTGCGCAATGCCTTTCAGCGCGTTGGCGCCCAGGTAGACGATACGGTTGAAATCGTAGCCCTTGACGATCTCCTCCGGCGTCGTCCAGCCTTCGCTCAGCATCGTTTGTGCAGCTGCGATCACATCGCCAAACTCCGCGGCGATCTCATCGATGCGATCCAAGTTGAAGCAAAGCAGCGTTGCCAGCATCATGTTGGAGAAGCTGCTCGTCATGGCGAAGCTCTGGTCGTGCGTCTCCGGCGTCAGATTGATCGCATAAGCGTTATGGCGGGTTGCTGCCGCCTTGGAAAGCGCGCCCTCATGGTTGCAGGTAACAAACAGATGGTAGACGTTTTCGCCGCATACCTCATCTGCAACATCGACGGCTCCGACCGATTCCGGAGAGTTGCCGGAACGGCCAAAGGATACCAACAGCGTCGGACGCGTCTGCGAGAGATAATTCTCCGGCGTCGCTACGATGTCGGTCGTCGCATACGATTTCACCTTGAAACCGTTGGTTTTGTTCAGATAAGAATACAGTGCATTTCCCACATATTCGCTGGTTCCCGCACCGGTCAAAATGATGTCGTAGTCCGCCTTGTCCGTCACATTGGCAATGAAGCTCTGAATAGCTTCTTTTTCATTCTTGATCTGTGCGATCGTCTTTTTCCAAGTCGCCGGCTGCTGGTGAATTTCACTTGCTGTGAAGACTGCGTTCAGTGATTCCCACTTTGCTTTGTCGTTACCAAAAATCATCTTTCACATCTCCTTTTCATCAGTCGTTTCTGATGCCTCTTTACAGCTATTATTATAGCCTTTGTTTATACTTTTTCAAACTTTTTCGGATGGCTTTGCTAAATTGTGCAAAAAGATAGCTAATTTCTCTTCGTTTTGCGATTGTCTTGTCCGTTTTGTCTGTTATAATGGTAATCAGAAAGCAGGTGTTGGAATGAAACAACAGGGGAAAACCGCCGGAAAAACAAAGCCGCAGACGAGCATTGTGGGCGGTTTCAGCATCTATCATGATGATAAAAACCGAACGATTTATTACCATCGTTTCTCAAAGCGGGCGTATGTGATCAAGCCGGGCGACTTTCAGCTCTACCGCACATACAGCATGCGTTTCTTTTTGGCATTGGCCGTTGTCGTCGTGCTGTTCTCGTTTTCCGATTCGTTTTTGGCAAACCCGTTATTTGCCATCGGCGTCGGCATCATCGTCTTTGCCGTTCTGCAGGTGAAGTTCAACGGCTTTTTAAAACGCTGTACGAGCATTGCGAACTTTGATCCGACTAACGCCTATGGTCATATTCAGCTGTTAGCGATGGAGGAGAACAAGCGCATGATATTGAAAATTGTGCTGTTTCTCGCCTTGGCTGTGCTGGTCATCTATAACTCGTATCAGCAGCAGTATGAGCTGCTCTCGATGGTGATCACCTGGGCGCTGGCGATCTATGCGCTGTTTCAGGTTGTCGTGCAGTTCATCGCGCTCAACTACAAGCGGACACATCCGGATCTGGATCTTCGCTTTCTGATGGAAAATCGTCCAAAGGACAAGAAGATTCGCAGAAAGTAAAGCAAAGAACTCCTAAAAAATGACAGGAAAGCGATTGAGCTGACCTGTCATTTTATTTGAAGAACGAAAAGCGAAAAGGGTGAGTTGAAGTATTATTACACAACATCACGAAACTGTTACGCCCCCTTTTATTTTGTCTCAATGCCGTGATGCCGCTTGTCATCCTCTTCCCATCGTCACTCTCCCATTCCCCTCTCTTACACTCATCTCCCCTTTTGCGATATGCGATCAGCAGGAAGAAACGGCGTAAGCGTACGTATGCGTTTTTTCCTGTGGGCAGCAGTCCGTCCGTTTCTTTCATACGTAAAAAAGGCGAACCTAATCGCCTTTGTGATCATTTCCCGGGAAAATGGATGACATGCCGCTTACAGGCTGTGATTCCACATCGGCTTTTGCAGCAATGCAAACGCATCCCCACCATGACGGACATTGCAGTTATACAGCTTGTTAAACAACGCGATGTTGTTGAGCCTTGCCATCAGATACATGTCTCGGCGGGCAATCGCAAGCGGAAACACGCGTTCGATCTTCTCCGCCTGTGAGACGATGAGCAATACCCCATTCACCTGCTGTGCGATAAAGCTGAGCATCTGCCGCAGCGCTTTAGAGTCCAGATAGACGATCTCGACAACCCTTGCCTCCTGATGCTCAATCAGATACAGGCAATAGCCTAGCAGCTCTCCCTGATCGTAGTAAAAGCACAGCTTCTCTTTGCCGTTTGCAGCACGCTCAAGCAATTCCTCATAATAAGCGTCATCCCGATAGAAGCAGCCGTCAAAATGACGGATAAAGCGCTGATAGAGCGCCGCCATCTGCGCACTGTCCGACTGTGTACGCACCTGTGCATAAGGGCTGCGGCGGCACTCCTCACTAGCTAACAGATAGCGTTTGCTGGTATGTACCACCTTGAAGCCATAGCGTTCAAACAGCCGCGGATTCATCACATACATCAGCGAAAAGAGCTGATTGTGACTCGCTTCGTCTATCGCCGCATGCAAAAGATCCCGCATGCAATGACGGCGGCGGTAATCCGGCAAAGTGGCAATCTGATCAAAGAGGGAAACCTCCAGACGATAGCCGCGAAAGGACATCTGCGCACAGATCGTCTGCAATGTGGCGATCACCTTGCCATCCTGCGTCGTGTACAGACAGCGCGCCGGATCAAAACGGCGGCGAAACGCTGCCGCAAGCTGCCGCTGATGCATATTCGGATAAGCGATTTCCAGCAGCTGAAAAATCTCTGCCTCACATTCCCATGCCCCTGTGTGGATCATAACGCCACCTACTTCTCATCATCGAGCGTCTCTTCGCTGTACTCCACGTCGATCACATCAGGATTGCCGTTAGCAGAGCGCTGCGCTTCTTCGTATGTATGTGTATTGTCTGGCCGCTGCTGCCGCTCATAATAATCCCGCATCTGCTTGCGCACCCTGTAATTGTGATACAGGCTGTATAAAAACAGGATGAGAAAAAACGGCAGCAGATAAGGCAGTATTGTAAAAAACAGAGTTCCGAGGATCACCATGATGAGCACTGCGATCAATATTTCCATATCTGTTCCTCACTTTCTGTCCATGTACGTATATTATACGCTAAAGATCGCATAAAGAAAACAGTTTCCGCAGAAACTGTCTCTTTCACTATTTTTCAACCGTCAGCAGCACACCGCCAAAGGCAGGTACGTCGACCTCGATCATATACGGCTTATGATGGCGGCTGACACGCACGGCATGACAGCGCTGCGGTTTTTCTAACGACGTGCCGCCAAAGCTGCTCCATTCGCTGTTGAGCACCTCCTGATACATGCCCTTGCTCACTACGCCGAACACCTCATGCGCATAGGCGTTTGGCGAGAAGTTGAGGATGACGACATAATCCTTATCTTTTCCCTTGCGAATGTAGGAAAACAGGTTTTTATCCGCATTATCGGCGTCGATCCACTCAAAGCTCTCCCAGCTGTAATCATTCTCATACAGCGTCGGCTCCTTCGTATACAGCTCGCCCAGTTTAGCAAAATAGCGATGGAACGCCTCGTGCGCCGGATAAGTTAACAAGAACCAGTCGTTTTCCTTCGTCTCGTCCCACTCGCGCCAATGTGCCAATTCATTGCCCATGAAATTGAGCTTTTTGCCCGGATGCGTAAACATGTAGAGATACAGAGTACGCGCCTGTGCGAACTTCTGCTCGTAGCTGCCCCACATCTTGTTGACGATGGTCGCCTTGCCGTGCACGACCTCATCATGGCTGAATTCCATCAAAAAGCGCTCCGAGTAGAAATACGCCATCGAGAATGTGATGTTGTTGTGATGCCATTTACGGTAAACCGGATCTTTCTTTAAATATTTGAGGGTATCGTTCATCCAGCCCAGATCCCACTTGTAATCAAAGCCCAAGCCGCCCTCCAGCGTGCTCTTGGTCACGTTAGGGAAATCGGTGGAATCCTCCGCAATGAGCATGATCTTTCCCTGATAGCGCTCGTTGAGCAGAAAGTTCATCCGCTTGATGAAGTGCAGCGCACCCTCATTCACGCCCAGCTGCTTGTTGCCATGCCAGAAGATCGCGTTGGAGATCGCATCCATGCGCAGGCCGTCAAAGTGATAAACGTCGATCCAGAAGGATGCCGCCGACATCAAAAACGAGCGTACCTCCTCCTTCCACAGATCGAAGTTGGCCGTTCCCCACTGGCTGTCAGCGTCGTGTGCCTGCGGGTATTCATACAGTGGCGTTCCATCGAAGTAAGACAATGAAAAATCATCCTTGACAAAGTGCACCGGCACAAAGTCCATGATGACGCCGATACCCGCCTTATGCGCTTCATTCACCAGATACATGAGATCATGGCAGGAACCAAAGCGGCTGGTGACGGAAAAATAGCCAGAGCACTGATAGCCCCAAGAGCCGTCAAAAGGATACTCACACAGCGGCATGAGCTCGATATGGGTAAAGTTGTTCTGCTTGACATAGCGGATGAGCTTTTTGGCGATCTTGCGGTAGTTGACAAAGGTCTCCTCCTCGCCTTTCATCCATGAGCCGATATGCAGCTCATAGATGTTGATCGGCTGATCGAACCCTTTGTTACGCTTGGCTAACCATTCATCGTCGCTCCATTTGTCCCAGCTGAGATCTTCCACCACGCTGGCGGTATTGGGCCGCAGCTCGCTGTAAAAGGCGTATGGGTCCATCTTGTCCACCACGCGTCCGGTCGCCTGCGTAATGCGGTATTTATATGCGTCGGAGATCTTCACGCCTTTGATGTATAAGCTCCATGTACCGCGCTCATCCACCTTGCGCATCTTGTGTCCCTTGCACGCCCAATCGTCAAAGGAGCCGATGACCTGCACCGCCTGTGCGTTGGGCGCGTAAAGCGTAAAGCGAACGCCCTCTTTTTCCGGATGTGCGCCGTAAAAACGGTAGGCCTCTAATGAATTTCCTTCATGATAATCTTTCAAGTATTGCGTTTTCAAGCGAAACTCCCCTTTCGTCTGTTCACTATCTCTATTGTACTCCATTTTCAGCAGAAAAACGATAGCTATTTGTATTTTTGTACAGTGTTTGTAATGGGTTACAATTCTTTGATATTCAAACAGGATACGCCTGCTTTTGCCTGTTGTTATACTCTGCGCTCCCAAAGGAAAAGAAAATGCTTTCTTCTTTTTCTCCCTATTTCATCCTCCACAAGAAAATGCACGCCCGCTTCCTTTTTTACAGATGCAAGCTGGCGCTTGACAAAAAGCAGTGAGCCTACACGTTTCATATGGAGACGCAAAAGAAGAGAGCATCACCGCTCTCCCCTACTCTTTCATCAGACGGCGGATCTTCGCTAACGTGTTCTCCACCTTCTTTACGCTGACGCTGCAGCGTTTGGCGATCTGCGCATAGGCGTCACCCTGACAGCGCAGACAATAAATCTCATACTCCAGCGGTTTCAGCTGACGCTTCAGCCATTCCTCCCGCTGTTTGGCCGCCGTCACATAGATTTGAAACGCACCGTTCTCCTCTACGCGCAAGCTGGGCATCTGTTCCAGCATCGTAGCGCCCTCTTCGCCTTGCAAAGGTGCGTCTAAGTGCACCATGTCATAGCGCATGGCGAGGTCTCTGCGGTATTGGGAACGCTGGTAGTCGATGAGCGCATTGCGGATCACTCTGGCACAATATGTGCTAAAGCGAATGTGGAAGCGCTCCTGATACTCAAACACGGCACGAAACAGCGCCTGTGACGCAATCTGCTGCAAATCTTTTTTCGGATTGCGCACTTGCAGCTGATAGGTACAGGTTTGGCGGATGATCGCGCGGATCTTGGGCTGATACAATTCCAGCAGCAGGCGAAAGCTCTCCTCATCGCCCTGCTGAATCATATAGACGAGTTCATTCTCATTGTAGCTTCTCTCTTTCATCCATTCCTCCAAAGAGGAGTCCGATGTTACAGAGGGTAACGCTGTTCATAAATCTTATAAAGCAGGATCGCGCACGCCACCGAGGCGTTGAGCGAATGGATCTTGCCTACCATCGGCAGGGAGACGAAGAAATCGCATTGCTTTTTGACCAGCGGACGCAGACCGAAGCCCTCCGATCCGATCACCAGCACCAAAGGCACATCATAATTCGCACGGCGATAGTCCACGGCGTCCTCCATATCGGCGCCGACGACCCAATAGCCCTGTTCCTTGAGCCATTGCAGCGTCTGTGCGAGGTTGGTGACAGTGCTGACCTTGACGGTGTGAATCGCGCCGGTGCTCACCTTTGCGACCGTCGGGGTCAAGGAGACGCTGCGATGCTTGCCGATGATGACGCCATCCACGCCCACCGCATCACAGCTGCGTAAAATCGCTCCCAGATTATGCGGGTCCTCCAGCTCATCGAGCATCACAAACAAGCCCGCTTTCCCTTTGGGAACGGCTGCAAGCAGCTCCTCCAGCGCATAGGTGCGATATTCGTCGATACGGGCAGCCACCCCCTGATGGTGCGTGCTCTTCGCCTTGGCGTCGAGCTGCTCACGTGTCATCCAGCGGATGGGAATCGCGCGTTTTTTCGCTTCATTCACTAAACGCTGATCGCGAAGACCCTTCAAAAAGAACAGCTCGTGAATCGCCGTTTCCTCTTTTAAAAGCCCCGCGACGACATTTTTTCCATATACGATCTGTGTCATAACGTCTCTCCTATCGCCTTGATTTTCTCCCACAGCATGGCTAAGCGCTCCTCCTTGTGAAAGAGGTAGAGATAGCCGATCACCGCTTCAAAGGCGGTCGATTGCCGATAGGTCATCACATCGGCATTTTTGGCAATCGTCTTGATATCCGCATTGCGCCCGCGCCGAATGATCTCCTGCTCGTCGGCATCGAAGAAGCCCTCCTGCTGCAAGGTGAGCAGCATCTGCGCCTGTGCCCGTGCACACACCCATGCGCTGCATTTCTTCTGAAGGACATTGGGCTTTTGATAGCCTTTATCCAGCATGTACAAGCGCACCTGCAAGCTCATCCACGCATCGCCGATAAACGCCAATGCCGTACCGTTGTAGTTGACGACCTCCATTTAGAGAATCCCTTTCTCCATCAGCTTGGCACGAAGCAAATCTGCTTGTGCAAAATCCTTGGCCTTCACTGCGCCACGCCATGTCTCATATAGCGCGCAGTCCTCCTCGCTGAGCGTGCATAGCTCGATCTCGATGCCCAGCACCTCCATCATCGAGCGCAGCGTTTGTAACAGTGAGGCTGTCTGCGCTTGATCTATTTCACGCTGACGGATGAGCGTGTTGAGCTTCTTGCATGCTTCAAATACGGCGGCTAATGCGTTTGGTGTGTTGAGATCGTCCGCCATCGCCTCCAAGAACGGCTGATAATACATATCCAGCACACTGCCCTCCTGCGTATAGCGCGCCAAAGATAATTTGACGGACGCCTGCTTCATCGCATTGGCGACGCGCTCATATTCTTTGCGGCTGCTGGATAAGGTTTCCTCGCTGATGTTGAGCGGTGCGCGGTAATGTGCGGATAACATCATCCAGCGGATCACATTGCCCCCATAGGCGGCGATCATGTCCTTTGCCCACAAAACGTTGCCCAGCGATTTGGACATCTTGTCGCCGTTGATGTTAATCATGCCGTTGTGCACCCAATAGCGGGCGATTTTGCTGTCATAAGCGGCTTTTGCCTGTGCGATTTCATTTTCATGATGCGGGAACTTCAAATCCATTCCGCCGCCGTGAATATCGATGAGCGGCTGCCGGAACACATCATGAATCATGACGACACATTCCGTATGCCAGCCCGGACGCCCTTTTGACCACGGAGAATCCCATTGAATGCCCTCATCGGTCGCTTTCCACAGCGTAAAGTCCAGCGGATTTTCCTTTTTGCCGTTTTCATCGATGCGTGCACCGACCACCAAATCATCGATGCGCTGATGGGAGAGAGAACCATACTTCTCCACCCTGCTGACACGGAAATACACATCCCCATCTACCTGATAAGCATACCCCTTCTCCACTAGCAGGGCGATGAAGTCGATGATCGCATCCATCGTTTCCGTCACCCGCGGAGCAGCGTCCGGCATCATCGCATGCAGCGCCAGACGATCCTCGTTATAGGCTTTTATGAACTTATCCGTTACTTCTTTTTCACTGACTCCTAATTCCTTTGCCACGTTGATGATCTTATCATCGACATCGGTGTAGTTGCTCACCATCTTCACTTCGTAGCCAAGTGCCTGCAAGGTTCGTTTTAACGTGTCGAACACCACGATGGGCCGGGCATTCCCGATGTGGGGATAGTTGTACACGGTCGGTCCGCATACGTACATGGTGACCTTCCCCTCCTGTAACGGTTCAAATACTTCCGTCTTCATCGTCATACTGTTGTAAAGTTTCATATCGTTTGCTCCTTTTCTGTCTGTTTTCCTGTTTGCCGCATCCTCCCATGCATTCGCTTTTACAGCGCTATGCGAATCGGATGCCGCGCAGTGTCTCTTGTACGAAAAAAAGCCTCTTTATGCAAAGACGCTTGCGCGCGGTCCCACTTTGCTTGAAAGATGCTTTCCTCTCGATCCGTTAACGCCGGCGACGTCCTGCTCTACTTATCGAACAAGCCCTCGAAAATGCACTTCACTTTGACCTCAGCATCCCGCTTCCACCCTCCGGGACTCGCTTCGCCTGCGTTTTCAAAGCTACTCTTTTCCTCTGCGGTTTTTCTTTTGTTCCTTTAAAAGATCGTTGATGACTTCCTCATACGGCGTGCCCTTTAACAGCTTCTGCGCTTCTTTCAGATAGCGGTTGGCATTCGTATGATCGTCGATATAGGTGTATTGCAGTCCGAGCAGATAAGCGAACATCCCCCGCTGCTCCTTGGCCTTGGCACCCTCATAGTATGCCTGAAATTCTTTAATGTATTTCGCTTCCTTGCGCAGCAGCACGCTGGCGATCATCCGCAGCTCCTTTACGGTATCCGGACTGCCGTTTTCCTCGACCAGCTTGATCATATCGTTGGCCTTGCGCCGGTTTTTCGTCTCCACATAATAATAGAAGCCGCGCGTCGCCACCGCTGCACGTTCCTTTTTCTTTAAGCGCATATGCAGCATCATCTGTAACTGCTCCTCGATATCCTTTGCTCTGCCCAGCGTCAGATAAGCGCTCAAACGCATCATCTCGCGCTCACCGGGGCGCAGAACCAGCTTGCAGCCGGAGGAATCCAGCACCTTAAAAAAGCCGTCATAATCCTCCTGTGACATCGCAATTACGATTTTTTTCGTATATCTGCGCCGCAGCAGCACATTTGCGCCAAACAGCACGGCCACTACCGCAACGCTGACCAGCACGATCATCCAAATCTCCATTCAGCGATTCTCCTTCTTTTCTTCCTTCATTGCGAGAGCGATGCTTTGAAACTGCTCCAGCAGACTGTCATCAACACCGTTTTGTTTCAGTTCCTTCAAGTACGCGAGATCCAGATCATCCATCCCCTCAAGGATGAAATCCCCTGTTTCTTCCCCTAAGCGCTCCTTTATCGGCATGCGATCATCTCCGTTTTGTTTCCAATCATCGTTCGACGTGCTCTTATTATACCACAGGTGCCCGCCGGTTGCACCTGTTTCCATCACAAAAGATCGCCGAGGGCAATTTCCTACCCCGCTTCTCCCTCTCCCTGCCCCCTGCCAAAGAAAAAATGCCTCGCCAGGGCAGTTTACAACAGACAATATCTTCCTTTTCTCTTTTTATACATCCGAAAAAAGAGTGCCTTGCAAAAGACACCCTTTTTATGAACAATCTTACTTCAGCTCAGAGAAGAACTTGATTGTACGAACCATCTGGCTCGTGTAGCTGTTCTCGTTATCATACCAAGAAACAACCTGAACGTGCGTGTTGCCGTCCTCCATCTCGTGTGCCATCGTCTGCGTAGCATCGAACAGAGAACCGTAACGCATACCGATGATATCGCTGGAAACCAGCTCTTCCTCTGTGTAACCGAAAGACTCAGTTGCAGCAGCCTTCATAGCAGCGTTGATCTCATCCTTTGTTACCTTGCCCTTAACAACAGCGACCAAGATCGTCGTGGAACCTGTCGGCGTAGGAACGCGCTGAGCAGAACCGATCAGCTTTCCGTTCAGTTCCGGGATAACCAGACCGATTGCCTTTGCAGCACCGGTGGAGTTTGGAACGATGTTGACAGCTGCAGCACGGGAACGACGCTTGTCGCCCTTTCTCTGCGGTCCGTCCAAAGTCATCTGATCGCCGGTGTAAGCATGAACCGTCGTCATGATACCGCTCTGGATCGGTGCCAGATCGTTCAGTGCCTTTGCCATCGGCGCAAGGCAGTTTGTCGTACAAGAAGCTGCGGAGATTACCGTATCTTCCGGAGTCAGCGTCTCGTGGTTTACGTTGTAAACGATTGTCGGCAGATCGTTTCCTGCAGGTGCGGAGATAACGACCTTACGTGCGCCAGCCTCGATGTGTGCGCTTGCCTTTGCCTTAGAAGTATAGAATCCTGTGCACTCTAATACTACATCGACATTCAGCTCTCCCCAAGGCAGGTTTTTAGCGTCAGCCTCAGCGTAGATTGTGATTTCTTTTCCGTCAACAGTGATGGATTTCTCACCAGCTACTACTGTGTCTGCTAACGCATAGCGTCCCTGCGTGGAATCGTACTTCAGCAGGTGTGCCAGCATTGCCGGTGAAGTCAGGTCGTTGATGGCAACTACTTCATACCCCTCTGCCCCAAACATCTGGCGGAATGCGAGACGTCCGATACGTCCGAATCCATTAATAGCAACTTTTACTGTCATTTTAAAAGTCCTCCTTTTGACATCTTATATTATAAGGATTTGCCATTTCATTGTCAATTCAGAAAGCGGCTTCCCCGCGTATTTTTTCACATTTTTCAAACGTCTGTCACCGCTGTTTTTCCTTTGTTTTCTCCCCGCGTTCCCCCTTTGCCTTCCACCCTCGCACTCCCTCGATAAAAAAGGCGCTGTCACAGTGGAAAGAGCTATCAAAAATAACGATGACAGGAAAGCGATTCAGCAGACCTGTCATGTTTATTGATTTCACAAAAACGAAAAAAAGGGCGAACAGCCTCGGTGATATTTATGCAAAATCACCGAACTGCTGCGACCCCTTTTTCCTCACTCTGCAAACTCTGTATCCGCTCTCCTCACCGTTCCATCGCTGAGGCCCTTGGCAATCTGCCACATCTCGCGATAGGAGATGAATCCGATCGCGTCACTGCGATCCTTTGCGCCGTGGCGCTGTTTCTTCACATTTCCCTCAAACTCATCCTGTAACTTACGCTTGTCCATCATGAACTGCACATAGCAGAATTTCTTCAGCAAGAACCACTTCATAATATACTGATAGATTGTCGGCTGCGCATCATCGCCAAGCGCCGGCAGTTGTTCCCGCGCTTCGTTTTGTAACTGCTCGCCGCGCTGCTTTGCCAGCTCAATCATCTCGTCATAATCGGTAAACAGACGGCGATCCGCAAAGCGCTGTACCAAGCCGGCTTTTTCTTTCTTCACAAAGTAGCGCTCCATCGTCTCTTTGAACGTATCCTCCAGCGCCTCGTCATACACCATCGAGATGATCTCATTGCGCGTTCCCTCATACATGTTATCCGGTTCGCTGATCACGTAGTAATACGCCTTTGCAAAAATATAATCTTCTTTCCCGCCAAACAGCAGAATGCTCGCACGCTGTGTTCCTTCATCCTTGGCATATATAATATAAGGAATGCAGACCTCATCCTCCGGCATCTTAAACGCGTCCTTATAGCGGATGATCTGGTTAGCAATCGCCTCACGGTTGATGCTCAGATGCAGATTTGTACATATCCGTAAATTCTCATCAAGCGAATGCAGATAGCGCAGCACGCCCGTTTCCCTTTCCTTTGTCTCGTCCTCCTCGATCATCCCCAAGTAATCTTCCAGATAACCGTTAAAGGCACAGATGTCGTCCCCATCGCGCTGATCCTTGTGCGCCGCTAAAATGTCATAAATCGCCATACCGTCGTATCCTCCTTATTTCCCCTGTAACCGTTTGAAAACAGTTAAAGCAAATGCATAGTAAGCGTTTTCATTCTTCTATATAAACATTATAGTCCTCTTGCCGCTATTTTTCAACCATAACCTGAACGAAACCTAGGCGAACGTTGCTTCTATTTTCAAAATATGTAAAAAAAACGCCGGAAATCGCGCATTTTTGGATGACTGATGCAGAAATTTTACCGTTTTTCAGCATGGGGAAGGCCGGCTTTCCTCATACGACAAGGGACACCCTCACAGCAGAAGCATCCCCTGTATTTTCCCCTCTTTTTCTTGCACCCTTTTTCGTTTGTGACATCGCTCGCTTTCCACATGCCCGCCAAACCTTGCTCCCGTACACAGGTTTCACTTTTCCGCACTTTTTATCATTCATCCCCAACACCCTTTCTCCCTCACAGCCCCTTGTGTCCGGGTAAGCGGGCGTCCTTCCCTCACACCGCGCCATCGTTGACTCTCCCTCCTTTCTCACCCGCTGTCTGCCTTGGCAAAAAGAAAAGCAGCCGCATGGACGGCCGCCTTTCAGGGGATGGGAAAAGAATGAAAAAGCTATTGCTTGAAGTCTCTTTGACTTCGCTATTATCCTACAAAAAGAATATGGGATCACCGTGTCATAAAAGTGAACGTTTCCTGAATATAGGTTTACATCTTTTCGCTTTGAATGTAAAATAAAGGTAATATCCTCTGTTCATTGCAGCAGAGGGTCAGGAGGAAGGCATTATGAAAGATATTGAATTGCTGCATCTTTTAGAGACAAATGCCCGGCTTTCCACCAGAGATCTCTCAGACATCCTCTTAGAAGAGGAGGAACAGATCACAAAACGGATGGAAAGTCTGGAAAAACGCAAAATCATCTGCGGTTATCATACCGTGATCAACTGGGATAAGGCAAGCCGTAATCGTCAGGTGATGGCAATCATCGAGGTGGGCGTCACGCCGCAGCGCGATTATGGATATGATAAGATCGCACGTACGATCGCACGTTATCCGGAAGTGGATACGATGTATCTGCTCAGCGGCAAGAGTGAATTTATGTGCATGGTCTACGGCAAGAGCATGTATGACGTCGCCAGCTTTGTCGCCGATAAGATCGCCTGCATTGAATCGGTAAAATCGACCGTTACCCTCTTTGTGCTGAAACAGTATAAGGAAAGCGGCATCATCTTAGAGGATGAGCGCAAGGAAAGCGGCGAAAGACTGGTGGTGACTCCATGAACTATGAAGAAATGCTCTCGCAGCGCGTCCGTTCGATTCAGCCCAGCGGCATCCGCCGATTCTTCGACTTAGCCAACGAGGTGGAGGGCGTCATCTCCCTGGGTGTGGGAGAACCGGACTTTTCAACGCCGTGGCACATCTGCGATGCGGCGATCTATTCCATCGAAAGCGGAAAGACCCACTATACCGCCAATCAGGGACTGCCGCAGCTGCGAAAGGAGATCTGCAGCTATTATAAACAGCGTTTTCACATCGACTATGATCCCAACGACAATGTGATCGTCACCGTCGGCGGCAGCGAGGGCATCGATATCGCCTTGCGCGCACTCGTCAATCCGGGAGATGAGGTCATCGTGATGAATCCCTCCTATGTCGCCTATACGCCGGGCATCGCCTTGTCGGGCGGAGTCAGCGTGCCGATCGAGCTGCGGCAGGAGGATGATTTCAAGCTGACGCCGCAGGCGTTAGAAAACGCGATCAGCGAGCGTACAAAGGTCATCCTGCTCAACTTCCCAAGCAATCCTACCGGCGGGGTGATGAACCACGACGACTACGCCAAGCTGGTCGACATTATCAAAAAGCATCATCTGATCGTCATCAGCGATGAGATCTATGCGGAGCTGACCTATGACGGCGAATTTGCCTCGCTTGCTCAGTTTGATGAAATCAAGGATCAGGTCATCGTCATCAGCGGTTTCTCCAAGGCGTTTGCCATGACCGGCTGGCGTTTAGGCTACGTGTTGGCCAACCGGACGCTGACGCAGGCGATGAACAAAATTCATCAATACGTCATCATGTCGGCGCCGACAGCCGCACAGTATGGTGCGATCGAAGGATTGAAAAACGGATGGCCGCAGGTGGAGGAAATGGTAAACTCCTATCGCTCGCGCCGCAACTTCATCGTATCCGGCTTCAATCGTATCGGCTTAAACTGCTATCTGCCTCACGGCGCTTTCTATGTTTTCCCTGACATCCGTGCAACCGGACTGAGCAGCGAGGCTTTCTGCGAACTGCTGGTCAAGGAAGAAAAGGTCGCCTGTGTACCGGGCACCGCATTCGGTGACGCCGGTGAGGGCTTCATCCGCGTCTCCTATGCTTACAGCATCGACCACATCCGTGAGGCGCTGACTCGCATCGAGCGCTTCCTGAAGAAATTTGACAAAAACCCTACCCATAAATAATTGATTGGAGGAGCCCTGTATCAGACACATGCTGATGCAATTCCTCCTTTTTTTTATCAGCGCTGTCACAGATTTTATCCCCGCCTGCCTTTTTCCCCCGAAGGAGAAGCGCACCATCAGAAAACATGGCGGCAAGTGTTCAGCGTCTTTTATCACACATGATTCTCACCGCAGGCAATGCTTTCGGGGAATGCCCGACTCATCGACTTCAACAGCACAATCTCCTGCTGCCCGCTCGATACGCACAAAAAAGGCTGATCGCCTGATTGGGTCACAGCCTGATGTCATTGATAAATTTCTGCGGTGTTATGCGTCTTCTTCCTTGCGCTTTTTCAGCGTCATCCAAGCGACTGCCGATATTCCTGCGAGAGCCGCAAACATGCCAGTGGTGTTCGCTGCGGCAGTATCGCTCGTGTCGCCCTCACCATTCGATGTGCCCGGCTGATCGCCCTCATCGCCCGGCTTCTGCGGCTGATCCGATCCCTGCTCTTTGACAGCGATCGTAAAGCGAACCTCGCTTTGATTACCGGCCTGATCGATGGCTACGATGTGATACTCCTTGTTTGCATTCGCAGTGATGCGCACGCTGTTTTCGTCAAAGGAAGTGATCGTCTGCGTCAATACGCCATCTTCATACACGCGTACCTCGGATAGAGCTTCATCGCTGATGACGACGTTTTGTACCTGATCATACGTCATGCCATCCTGCACACCGCTGATGGTCGGCGCCTGCTTGTCGATGCCGCTGACCTCATAAGCGATTTCACTTTCGTTGCCTGCCAAATCCTTAATCACGACAGTGCCGCTGGTGTTTTCATCGAATACCTTTGTCAGCGTCATGCCATCATCGCTCAGTGTCCATCCATCGACAGCTTGAATCTCTTCGTTTGCCGTAATGGTTACCGTCACCGGATCTTTCGTCGCCTTGCCCTCATTGGAAGTCGTTACGACAGCCTGCGGAGCGTATGGATCTCTTTGCGTATAGTAGTAACCATAGGATTGTGTATCCTCTCTGTCACAGGTCATCTTGACAGAGTAGATGCCCGGCTTTGCTTCCACAGTCAGCTGGAAGCCTTTTGCGAAGTCGCTCTCTCCCTCTAACGGTTCAATCTGTGTACCGTATGGAACGGAGCTGTATCCGCTGCCGTCAAATTCGGTGCGGTTTACATACAGTCTGAAATCATGTGTGAAGTCATAGCTACTGAATTTGCCCAGATTCTCACCGGTGATGTCATTGATACCGTCGTTGGTGTAGGTGATGTGCAGCATCAGCTTGCCGTTTTCGACGGTTTCCGTAAAGGTAAAGCTGCCTCGATATTCGCTCGTGTTGATCATATCTTCACTTGGTCCTGCCATGAGTGACTGCGGCGTCTGCGGCAGCGGCTGTAATTCCTTCTCCGCTTCCACATAGCGCTCATACAGCGCCTTTAAGGAAGATGCCGGATAGGAGGTATTGATATGACCGCGTGCTTCCACCTGCACAGCGACTAACGACAGCGTGCTGCCCGCATAATATTCGGTGAATGGGAAATTGCGGTATTTGCTGACATAGGTGTTGACCTTGCTGAGCCAGTACCGCTGGTTCAGGGTATTGTATGCCTTGTCCACCTCTGCCTGTGTTGCCGCTTCATCATCCAAGACGAGCTTTGCATTGTCTTTGGCTGTGGTGAAATCGGCATAACGGCTGTCATCACTCGTATAGTCTTTCACTTCATCATACAGCGACTGCAATGCCGTTTTATCTGCTTTGATAATTTCAACGTTAAAATAGTAGTAGTTTCTCATCGTTCCGCCGCCTGCATTGCTGGTTGTCGGATTGACGACATAAACGCGGTAAGTGCCTTCCTCAAGCACGCCGTCTTTTGCGACATCCATCGTTACGCTTTGGTGGTTGCCCGTGATATCGGCTGTCACAAGATAGCTGTAATTGCCGTTGTCTTTTCTCTTTTGCAGATAGACGGAGCTCAGGTCAAGACCTTCCACCAGCGCCTTGATCTCTGCATCCGGCGCCGCCTGAATCGTCAGCGCATCGCTCGCATCCGTTGACGGCTCTAAAACATAGCTGTCTTCGCCTGCCTGCAAGGTGACGCTTGGTGCATCCAGCTCGCTGATATGAGGAATCACGTCATAGGTGATATCGCCGTTTTCATCGATATACACCCAATAGCGGACACCCTCAAAGGACATATCCCAGCGAGAATCGAAGAAGATGCGGAAATACTGCTCGGAAGATGAGATGCCTGTTGCGCTCATCGTATGCTTTCCTGTTTCCTCATCATAATCGTATGTCCATTTTGCGCTGGTTGCCTGTGAGGTGATACTGTATGGATGACAGTTGAGCTCAAAGGTCAGCGTACCGTTCTCATGCTTGATCACATCTAAGATTTCCGGAACGCTCTCATGCTGCTTCAGATAGAGAATTGCCGCATTCAGCTGCTCAACCATCTCATCACATTCAG
The DNA here is from genome assembly GCA_965119685.1 of Merdibacter sp. Marseille-QA0792. Lineage (GTDB taxonomy): Bacteria > Bacillota_I > Bacilli_A > Erysipelotrichales > Erysipelotrichaceae > Merdibacter. The sequence goes on from OZ221971.1 coordinate 2,420,616, forward strand.
CCTGTTTTGCCGTGCTGTCTGCCGCCAAGAGTTTCGCTTCCTCATATAATGTGTCTAACTGCTCCACACCGTCATCATACGACAGCTGTGAAGTGCTTGCCAGCTTTAAATACGCGTCGTTGATTGCCGCGTTCAGCGCCGTCTTATCCACCGGTTTTTCATCCGATATGCTTTTAATGACGAAGGTAGCCATGCGCGTACCGCCGTTGGCATAGCTGCTCGCCTGTATCAGGTAGGAGCCTGTTTTGGCTTTGCCGGTTTGCGAGGAGATCAGCGGCACCTCAACCCGCGTATGATCGCCCGTAATATCACCGGTGCTGCTTCTATACCATTGGTTTTCTTCCCCGATGCCGTTGGAGGTCAGTCTTACACAGACCGAAGACAAATCCAGCCCTTCGACTACAACAACCGGCGTGCCATAGACCGTCTCCTCAACCGTAATGGTCGGAAGCGTTTCGGTGCCGTCAACGACATATGTCTGCTCCTCACCGTTTAACGTCAGCGTCGGTTTTGAAGTCCCGACATTATAGCGGTATTCGCCGACGATCCGCCATTGATTATTCGCATCCTTATAGACGCAGTGATGCGTGGTATCACCATCGCTATCTACGACGACAATATCATGATAATATTCACCATCCGCCACATTGCTGGCTTTCAACAGATATGCGCCGTCCTCTTCCACATACGTCCATCCGACCGTATTGGATTTCTTAATTGCCTTATCCAGCGTGATCGTCACATTGCCATCCCCCTGATCGTCAATGCTGACAAATTTGGCGTACACGCTCTCCTCGACATCATTTGCGGGCGCCGTATCCTGCGCATGCGTAAGCAACACATTGTCCGGTACCATCGCTAATGCCATCATCATGACCAGCAGCAGCTTGCAAGCCTTGCTGAAAACATTTGATCTGCGTTTTTGCATACCTTTATTTTCCTCCTTTGATCTCTATGATCTTCTTTCACGATGATTCGATTGTAGAAAGGATCTTGCTTCCACCTCCTTGTTACGCAAAAGAGCCGAAAGTGATTCATTGCATCAGTCCTGCCAAATATCGGATTTTCTGATTGGGTGATCAGATGAGCTAACGGGTTCAGGTAGTCCATACGGGCAGAGCACGGGCTTTTGGAATCATGTTCGCCGCATCCTATGTATTCTTTTCCCGATATTTTTTTATCTTTCTGCGGGAAGCAGACAGGATTGCGGCCTCTCTTCAATTCCCATTAGAGCATCTGTATCCGCCCCTTGTAAACGCTCACAAATCAAGATGATTAAAAAGTGCAAACAATTTGTTAAGAAGTGCAATAAAATACATATTTATATGTAGGTGTAAAAATATTTTACATAATTCAGCGTATTTTTATATTATTTTTTACACCTGCTGGTGTAAAATTACATATTTTTATATAGGAAAAAGAGTAAAAAAAAGTCCGCTGAACGGACTGAAAAGATAAAATCAGACAGGTGATCCCTCACCATGCATCAAGATGAAAATGCGTACAGATGTGCAGCCACGCCTGCAGTAGATCGTCCACGATCACATCCGCTTTCCGCTGGTCGATATGAAAGCGGCTCTCGCGCTTGGCGATCACATACATCCCCGCCCGTTTGGCCGCCTCGATGCCGATTTGCGAGTCCTCGATGACCACGCACTGCATCGCCGTGCAGTCCAAGCGTTTCATCGCCTCATAGTAGATTGCAGGATCGGGCTTGCTGCGGGGAACCTCGTGTCCGCTGATGATACGGTCAAAATAGGCGCTCAGCTCGTTGACCTTTACCATCTCTGTGATCTCCTCGAGGCGGGAGCTAGAGGCGATCGCCGTCCGCAAGCCATGGCGTTTCATCTGCTGTAAGATGTAGCGCACATGCGGGTTGAGCACATTTCGATAATCGAGCGCGTCATGCGAGATATGCGACTGATAGAAGGTGCGCATCTCCTCCTTTGACAGCGTCGGCTCCCACAGCTCACCCATGTGCGTGAAAAAATAATCGTCGCTGCATCCGACAAAGGCGCTGGCCTCCCTTGCCGTAATCCGCTGCTTTTGTTCATGGAAAAAACGCAGCAGATAGTACTGGTACATCGCCTCCGAATCGACGAGCACCCCATCCATATCAAAAATCACCGCCGGCATCTGATCCCTCTCCTTCCTTTCGCATGACGCTTTCCCACGTCGGAATGCTTTGCGCCGCGCCTGCCTTCTCCACGCTGAGCGCCGCCGCCCGACAAGCGATGCGTAACGCCTGTGAAACTGATCTTCCCTGCAAATACGCGCTGAGGTAAAAGCCGGTAAAGGTATCGCCGGCACAGGTGGTATCGACGACATCGGCAGGAAACGCCGCCTGCTGAATGAGCTCACCGTTTGCTAACGCCATCGCTCCCTCGCCCCCGCAGGTCAACACGAGATGCGTGCCGGGAAAGCGTTTGGCAAGCGTGCGCAGAATATCCGCATATGCCGATGGTGCGCATCCCGACAATGCCGCGCCCTCCACCTCGTTGAAGATGAGCACTTCACACAGCTCCAAGGGCGCCGCAAGCAGTTCCTCATCGATCGGCGAAGGGTTCATCACGATTCGCATTCCCATCGCATGCGCCCGCTGCAGCAGCTCTGTGAGCGCGCTGATTTCATTTTGCACAAGCAGCACGTCGCCCTTAGTAAAATGCGAGAGCACCTCGTCGATCATTTGGGCGTCGATGTCGCGGTTGGCGCCGCCATAGACGATGATGCAGTTTTCTCCCTCAGCCACTTGAATAATCGCATGTCCGCTCGCCTTTGACGAGGTGCGCACCAAGGAAGTATCTACGCCGTGGGACTGTAAAAACGCAAGCAGTTCCTCTCCGTCAGCGCCCACCTTTCCGGCGTGCATCACAGAAAGCGCAGCCGCCGCCATGGCGATCGACTGGTTCAGTCCTTTGCCGCCCACATGCGTGTGGTAGTCCTTGGCGCTCAGCGTCTCCTTTCCTTGAACAAAATGTGTCATCTCATACACGTGATCCATGTTTAACGATCCAAAATTCAATATTTTCATAGCTTGTTCTCCATTATCTCCATTATACATGATTTTATGAAAGAAAGAGCAGATTTCCCTGCTCTTTCAAAATTCCATATCGAAAATATAATGCTTGGTGATGAATTCCTCCACGCTCCATACACATTTGGTATGCGGCTGACAGGTGACGAAATCGCCTGCCGCAAAGGGAAAGCGCCTGCCATCCGCTAACTGGATCGCACCCTTGCCGCTAACGACGAGAAAGCTCTCGCAGCGTTCATCATACTCCGCTTCCCACGTGCCGACGTCGTGCGACCATGTCGGCTGTGTTTCCAGCAGCGCCTTTTGCGAAGGGGTCGGCTTGCGCACCTCGATGACTTCCATCCTGCTCCTCCTCTCCTGATCTCTCGCATGGGTTTTCATTTCTTCCCACGTTTGCTTGTGTTGTTTACTGCTGCTATCCCTTGGCTGTTATGCAATTTTTCACAGCTGGGGATAGTGCTTGCGCTTTACGTCCTTCCATGGGATCGGCTTATCATCCGGCACCGGCTGAAAGAACACCTCCAAGCCCTCCTGAGTGAGCTCTTCCACCATCTTCGCATCCGCATCATCAAAGGCGATCGGTCCCATGATGTTCTTTCTGCCGACGCCCCCGCCGATACCGCCGACTTGCAGCTGCGGATAGCGAAAGCCCGCCTGATACGCCTTATACGCTTCCGCGACATTTTTAAACAGGATGAAGATCGGCTCCTTGCTGCCAAGCTGATCTTCTCTCCAGCGCTCACCGGCCGCCTTGGTGCTGATCGTCTCCAGCTCTACGCCGACGGGACATGCCATCTGATAGATCGAGGAGAGAAACGCATCCTTTGAGGCCGCATCATCGATGATGTACACCTTCTTGCTGCTGGTGCGATACAGCCACTGCGTGCAGACCTGCCCATGAATCAAGCGGCTGTCAATCCTCACTAAACCGATTTTTGCCATATCTTTTCACTGTCCTTTCCTCATGGTGCACGGACATGGCTACTCCGTGATTTTCAGCCAGTTTTTGCCGACGGAGCCCGTGCAGCGCATATAGTCCTTTACTCGCTCTTTATAGCCTGCCCACATGATGTCTCCGGCCATGCGGGCGCCGATGTTTTCACCTTTTTGATAACGGCCGTCCTCCATCAGCAGCTGTAAGCCGTAATTGTAGGCATCCGTTCCCATATTGACCTTCTGGCAGCCGATCTGACAGCACTTGGCGATGTTGTCAAAACCGGAGAAAGAACCGCCGTGGAACACCAGCGGCACATCGACCAGCTCCTTGATCTGCGTTAAACGATCGAAGTCGATCTCCGGTCCTTTGTCGGTATACTCGCCATGCGCTTCACCGATGGAGACCGCCAGACAGTCACAGTGCGACAATGCGACGAACTCCTTTGCTTTCTGCGGGTCCGTCAAATACTCCTCGCGTTTCTCGGCGTAGTCGCAGCCATCGGCAATCTGTCCGAATTCCGCCTCCACCGTAATGCCTAACGGCTCGCAGATGCGCTTAAACTCTGCGACTGAAGCGGCGCTTTCCTCAAAGGAAAGCATGGAGCGATCGACCATCACACCGGTGAATCCGCCGTAAACCGCCTTGATGCAGTCCTCAAAGCTCTGCCCGTGATCCAGGTTCAAAGCGATCGGAATCCGCACCTCATTCGCCAACTGGCAGATGAGCCGTCCAAAGGAGACGATGTCCTTGTGATTGTCCGGCAGTACATCGATGATGAGAGGGGAATCCAGCTCTACGGCCGCTTCGATACAAGCGCGCACCGAATCCTCGTTGAACACGTTCGGCGCAAGTACGCCATAACCGCCCTTCTTTGCTTTTTCCATGATTTCCAGCATTGAAACTAACATTTTTCATTTACCTTCCTTTCGATTCCAAATCATTGCTTTTTGCGCTTCGTAGCTTTGCTGCAGGCTGTCATCGATCCGGCGGATGAATGTCATCATATCGGATACAACCTCCCTTTGACAGCTTTCCAGCAGCAAATCATGCCGACTGTTTTCATAATAGCGATAAAAGACGTTATAACAGGAGGAGTAACGAAAGCGGGTGAGCATTTCGTCGATCTCCCGTGTGTAATTGGTGAGCGGATCGAGATAGCCGCACAGCGCATACAGGGGCAGATACGCCGGATAGCCGCTGATCCACTGACTCATCGTCTGCTCACAGAGAATCATCAGCAGCGTCTGCATCGACGCCAGATCATAGTCGAAGCAAAGCGTCTCTTCCTTCTCGTATGCGCGCGCCTTTTTCCTATCAACGCTTCGATACGCGCTTCGCAGAGGCTTTTCCGCTTTGTTTTCCGCTTGCGGCGCCAGCAGCAGCTCACGGCGGATCTTTTCTGAGGAAGTGTTAGGACCGTGCTGACGCAGCTGCTTTGTGCACAGACGCAGCAGGCGCGTGTAGCGATCGCTCATCCCCATGTCGTTGACAAACAACAGCGCATTGACATTGGCGTGATGCACCATATAGCTGCGAATCAGGGAACAGCCAAACCCAATCCCGATCATCGCATGCAGAAACGGCTGTACGAGCTGTCCGCCCTTTCGCGTGCTGAGGGCGCTAACCTCTCGCTTGATGGGATAACTTTGCATCACCTGCAAATACTGCTGATACAATAATGCAATCAGTTCATCGCTGCGCGCTCCCTCCAGATTTCCCAGCTTTCCGCCAGAGCCGCCATGTCCCGGCAGATCGAGGCCAAACACCACATAGCCCATTTTGCACAGGCGTTCCATGATCGGCACATAACGGTCAATCGCATCATAAAGATCACAGACGATCTGAAGATAGCCTTTCCCTGTGTGCGCGGGGGAAAAGACCACGCCATACACCGGTGTCTTCCCTTTCCGCTCGATCCATACCGCTTGTTTCATCTCTCTCACTCTCTCAGCTTTTGATACTTTTTAAACCCATCGCTTTTGGGGCGGCGCACCTTGCGGCGGTATATCCCGCGGATGGCGCAAAACCCCAGATAGGCAAGCAATAACAGCAGCAGCGCTTTTGAGAAAGGGCTGTCTTTGGCGGTATCGGCGCTGATCGTCATCTGCTGAAAGACGCTCGTCTGTAAGCCATCGCTCATAAACCAATAGATCGCCGCAGTCAGTATGGCCAGCTTACACAGCCATCGTCCGCCTCCCTGCCGTTTCATCGCCACGTACAAACCGCCCTCTCCATCGCTTTGATAAAGTGATAGGCAGCCATCGTTCCCGGATCGACGATGCCGATGCTGTTTGCCCCGCGAAAGGCTAACCGCCCATGTACCGCCTGCATCTGCTTTGCCCGCTGTACACCCTCCATCGCCGCCGCGCTTGCCGCCGCCAGCATCTGCGGCGCGCTTTCCTCTATGTGATCGCGCATCGCTCTTGCCGCCGGATAAATGGCGTCCAAGAAGGTCTTTTCCCCCTCCTTGGCCTTTCCCATGTGCTCGACGCCGGCTGCCATTCCTTCGACAAGGACGCTTAACGCTTCTCTATCCCATGCCGTTTTGCCTTTCAAACGCTTGCCCGCCTCTATAAAGCCGCAGGAGAGAAGCGTTCCCATCGAGGAGGAAGCCGTCTTGTTCAGCAGCTTTCCCGCCGCATACAACAGCTTGCCCAAATCCGTTTGTTCACTCTCTGAAAACTCTTTCGCCAGGGCGCTGAAGCCATCTGCCAAGACGATGCCCAGATCGCCGTCGCCCCCGACGCTATCCAACTCCACCAGCTCCTTCTGACAATTGACAAATTCTTTTTGCCATGCCAGAAACAGCGATTGTGTCCGCTCATTCATCGTGCTTCTCCATCTGCTTGAAGAAGGGCGTATCCGCAGCCGCCTCCATATACGTCTTCAGCTCCTCATCCAGCTTGAGCAGCGATACGGACAAGCCCGCCATTTCCAAGGACGTCGCATATTCGCCCACATAGGTGCGATGCACGCCGATGCCCCGCTGTGCCAACAGCTGATGCACCTTGCGGCTGACGACTAACTGCTCCTCTAACGGGGTCGCTCCCAAGCCGTTGATCAGCACATCTGCCTGATCGCCCTCACACAGGCTTAAATCCTCGATCACCGCTTCGCACAGCTCCGCCGCAATCACATCGGCGCTCTGTATCGGCCCGCGGCGGATGCCCGGCTCGCCATGGATGCCCATGCCGATCTCCATCTCATCCTCTTGGATGGTGAAGCCGGGGTGCCCAACCCGAGGAACTGTGCAGGCAGACAGCGCTACGCCCATCGTCGCACAATTATGCGCGGCATGCTGCGCAACGCGCTTCACCTCATCGAGATCCAGCATCGCCGCTGCCGCCGCTCCGGCGCATTTATAGACGAAGAAGATGCCCGCTACGCCACGGCGGATGTTCTTCTCCCCCTCCTTGGGGCGCGGTCCGCTCGCGACGTCTTCTCCGGCGATGACGCTTTCCACACGGATGTCCGCTTCCATCTCCGCCATCTCCGCCGCCATCGTAAAGTTGAAGATGTCGCCGTTATAATTGCCATAGATATACAATACGCCGCTTCCCTGATCGATCGCGCGTGTCACATTCAGCATCTGCTCGGCGCTGGGCGACTGAAAGACATCGCCCACGGCGCAGCCATCCAGCATCCCCTCGCCGATATAGCCCAGAAACAGCGGTAAATGCCCGCTGCCTCCGCCGCTCGCCAAGGCAACCTTGCCCTTGCACAACTGTTGTTTCACCATGCAGTGCACGTCATCATCGCAATAGGTCACATACTGCGGGAAAGAGGCGTACATCCCCTCCAGCATTTCCGGTATGAATTGCTTGGGATCATTGAGAAACTTTTTCATAGCCCGCTCCTTATGCGCTCATGATGCCTAAGCCGCCGAAGATGATCGCAAACGCCAGCAGCAACAGCGTCGCCTTTAAGATGTTGCCGCCCTTTTTCAGATAGCCATACACGCCAAAGACCATCGCCAGCGAGAGGATACCCGGTGCGATCGCATTGATCAGCGTCTCTTGGAAGCTGATCGACTCCGTACCATACGGGATGTTGAAGCTGAATACCAGGCTGACATTCTCCGCCGCCATGACGCCCATCACAAACAGGCCGACGATGCTGAAGAACGTGATGATCTTCTGGATAGAATTGTTCTGCAAGATCGCAGTAGCGCTCGCCGTACCCAGCTTATAGCCCATGTTGAACATGAAGCGGCCCTCCAGCACGAGAATCGCATACAGCAAAATATCGTCCACGATCGGTGCCCAGATCATACCCTGTTGGGCAAAGCCCATGAAGAATGTCGACATCAGCGGTTTGATCGTCGCATAGTTAAGCGTATCGCCGATACCGGCAAACGGCCCCATCATACCGGACTTCACACTGTTGATGAGCTCCGGTGAAAGCTGCTCTTCTGCGGCGGCGCCATCGCGCTTTTGAATGGCGCGTTGTTCCTCCATGGAGACGACGACGCCCGGAATGATACCGCCGACCATATTCTCGGTGATGAAGAATTCCATGTGACGCTCCAAGCCTGATATCTGCTCTTGCGGATCGTTTGGATAGAGCTCCTGCAAAGCCGGCGCCATGGACAGACACATACCCAGCGCCTGCAAGCGCTCGACATTGTCGACGTGACAAACGTGCAAACGCCAGTTGAACCATACGCGGTTCAGCGTCTTTTTGCTGAGGATATGCTCCTGATCGCTGGTCTTTTTCGTCAATGCGAACAAATCGCCAAACAAACTGCCGCTGTCTTCCGCTTTCTTGGTGAACTGCACATACAGCCATGCGAGGAAGATACCCAGCAGGCAGCCCGGAATCGTGCTGAGTCCGGTATATTGCGCGAAGAAGAAACCGGCGACAAAAAACGGAATCAGATTGCCCTTGCCGATGACCATGATCGTCATCGCAAAGCCCAGCGCCGGCATGATGCCGCCCGCCAAGGTAAACATATTGCTCGCCCAATCCGGCAGACCGTTCATCAAGAAACCGAGACTGTCAACGCCATACATCAGCACTAACGTCATCGGCACTAAGAAGATCACACAGCGGATGAGCGGTCCATAGATCAATGACGTGCGCTTGAGCTCCGCAACATTGCCCTGCGAAGCCGCCTTATCGGCATGGTGCACCGTCCAGACCATCGCCACGCGCTTGACCGTGTGCAGCTGCGCCATGATCAAGGATGCGGCCGAAGAGATAACCAATCCCTGATCCAAGGTGATGCCCTGCGTGATGACCATGGCGGTCGTGATGATACCCGCCGCCTCCTTATCCACCGGCATCGCTCCGCCGACCGCCGTCAAAGCTAAATACATCGGCTGAATCGTACCGCCGACGATCACACCGGTCGTCGGATCTCCCAAAATGGTACCGGTCAGCAGGGAAATCAGCATCAGATCACAGAAGCAATAAGTGAATGGCACATAGATTTCACCTGCGGCCAACCAGTACAGACATGCGATTAAAATCGCTTGTACAAGTGACATAAATGATGTTCTCCTTTCCTTTTTCTTTTTTATGCACAGCCGGTATCCGATGCGATGTACACCTTCGTGATTCCCTCCTTTCCCTTTTCCACCAGCTGATCGCCTAATTCATCCAGCGTCCCCGCGTCGAGCGAGAACAGCGCCTCCAGCACCATGCCCAGATTCACGCCGGTAACGATGCGGTAATTGGTATAGCGAAAGCCCATCAGCGCACTGTTGCAGGGACTGGCGCCGTACAGATCGCAGAGAATCAAAAATTCATCCGCTTCCTCCTTGTCCGCTAAAAACGCCTGCACCTCACAGAGGAACGTCTGCACCTCCTTGCCCATCGTCATGCAGAAGGGATGCACCCGCTTTGCCTGTTGTTCTCCGGCGATGAGCTTCACTGCGTCTTGTAAAGCGCAGGCGAGTTCATCGTGTGCTGCAATGACTAAATATCTCATGATGATTGCTCCTCTCTTTTTTTCAGCAGATGAAACAGCGCCAAAGCACAGACAGCGGCAGAAGCGAGAATCATCGCGATATAAAATACCCATGTCAACCACGCTTCCATTTCCCTTGGCGCCGTAAACGCCGGCCACAGATACAGCGTGATGAAGTTATACAGAAACAGCCCGCTGATCACAGCGGATAACAGCGCCAGCTTGCCTAAGGACGCGCGCGGCGCCAAGATGAGGCTGACCCGCCAGCCGCGTTTTTCCGATATCGGCGTTCCTGTTACCTCCCTGAGTGAAGGCAGAAACACAAAGCGATACAGCAGCTGGAAGACGAGAAAGACGCCGACCCCTAATACGATAGCCATCAAGGGCTTTGGCACATAATAGTGAAAGAGAAACCCCGTCAGCATGGCGATGACAAAGCGCATCCGAAACAGCTGAAAGAGACGCTGCTGACGCGCATCCAGTATCAGATAACCGTCTTTGCGCCGATTGAGGATGTACAGCTTGCCAAAGTCGTCCGCATACAGGAAGCGCCCGACCTCACGAACGCGGTGATGATTGATTTTTGTCATAATTTCCACCAAATTAAATCGCTTACAACCTTTCCATCACAATAATATCATTTCAAAATAATTTTACAATTTTATATCATAATTATTTTAATTCAAAAATTAAAAATAGTGGATAATGAGAAAATTCCTTTTTATTTTTTATTATTCAAAAAGTTTTTGCTTTCTGCTTCATCGCTGTCTGCCCCTGTGACGGCGGAAAGAGACAGCGTCTGTATCCGAGGGCTCCTTTTTATGGAAATGCGCGGCAAAACCGTATATAATGAACATAGAGGCGCAGGCTTTGATGCCATTGGGAGGGAGACTATGAAAAAGAGCGTGGAGAAGCGGATCACCGCCATTCAGAAATATTTGCTGGACAAGGAGAAGGCCTCCGTCAAAGAATTAAGCGTACTGTTACAGGTAACGCCGGAAATGATCCGCAAGGACCTTTCCTTTTTAGAGGAGAAAGGCTTTCTGTTTCGTACCCACGGCGGAGCGGTGCTGCGCAATTCCAACATCGATATCCCGCTCTCCATTCGTTCCAAGGAGAAGATCGAGTTAAAAAAACAGCTTTGCAGCCGCGCCATCGACCTGATCCACGATGAGGACTGCATCTTCGTCGATCCCAGCAGCACACTGCTGCATCTGGGCAATCTGATCCGTCTGCGTAAAAATCTGACCGTCGTCACCAACTGCTTCGACTTCTTAAACACCGCCCGCGACAGCAACCAGACGATTTTCTTTCTGGGCGGCAAGTACAGCGCGACCGGAAATCGCAGCGAAGGGCAGTTCCAGCTTTCCATGGTGGAAAAGTTTCGGTTCGACATCTCCTTTTTCGGGAGCGACGGCGTGCTGAACATGGATGGGCCGGGCACCCAGTCCAACGACGCCATCTTTTTAAACGAGACGGTGCTCGCCAACAGCAAGAAAAAAGTGCTCGTGCTGGATTCCTCCAAATTCCAGCTCTCTTCCCGCTATCAGTACGCCGATTACAGCGACTTTGACGTACTGATCACCGACACGCTCCCCTCACAGCTGCGTGCGCGCATTCCCATCGAAACCATTCTCACGCTGGAAAACGCCTGGCAGACGCCGTTACACGCATAAGGGAGTGTCCTGTGGTTCCCCCTCTAATGGCAAAGCAGACGCGGCCATCACCCGCTTTATTTTCTTGATCGACATGCGACCCCACGCCATTCTTTACGGCTGCCCTCGTGCAGCTAACGGCGAAACAGCGCTTTGCGCTCGTCTGCATTTCAGAAAAAGTATATAAAAAGCGTTTTCTCCACAGCAAGACACCGGGGAAACGCTTTTTTGACGGCATTCAGGGAGATTGCAAGCTGGAATGGATCACCATATTCGCACACGCCGCTCTTTTGATAACAAACTGCAGTCCTCGATAGGACAAAGAGGGACGAAACAGAAATATGATAATGAAAGCAAGGCAAACGCCAAGAAGCATCCCCCCATAATATTGCAAAGCCAAAGCCGAAGCAATCATCTCTCATTACAGTTTCTTCAATCATCCCATTACATCTGCGATGCCTTTCACAGATCATGCTTTTCTTCCTCGCCAAGCACAAAAAAAGGACGCGCCGTCATCCGCCGCGCATTGAATACATCCAGCATCTTAGCGCATATGGACACCGACTGCGTCCTTTTGTCTGTTTATTCTTTTGTCATCTCGGCCATCGCCTTCTGGTAGGCCAGCGTCTTTTCATGGGCGTCCGCTAAGGAAGTGCCCTTCACGCAGTAGTAGAACTTGCACTTTGGCTCTGTACCGCTTGGACGGATCGCAATCCAGCTGCCATCCTCCAAATAATATTTCAGCACATCTGACTTCGTAAAGCCCTCCAGGCTCTGTACGCTACCGTTTTCCTTGATGACGCATTCCTTATAATCCTCAAAGCGAACAACCGCCGTACCTGCGATCTCCTTGACATCGCTGCCGCGCAGATCTGCCAAAATCTGACGGATGCGCATTGCGCCCTCCTGACCATCCAGCTTCAGCGAGGTCTGGCTTTCCTCATAATAGCCCAGCTCCTCGTAAAGACCATAGAGCACATCGACCAGCGTCTTGCCCATCGCTTTATAATAGCAGGCAGCCTCCGCCAGCATTAAGCAGGCCTGCGGCGCATCCTTGTCGCGGACAAATGGCTGAATCAGAGAACCGTAGCTCTCCTCATAGCCAAACACGTAATTCTTCTCGCCGCTCACTTCATACTTGGCAACCTTTTCACCGATAAACTTAAAGCCAGTCAGCGTCTTTTCGCATTCCACGCCGTATTTGTTGGCGATCTTCTCACCGAGATCACTCGTCACAACCGTGTTGAACATTACCGGATGCTTAGGCATCTGTCCTTTTTGCGTCAGCTGTGACAAGATGTACTCAATCAATACCGAACCGCTTTGATTGCCCGTCAACAGATGATAGGTTCCCTCATGCTTCACACCGACGCCCATGCGGTCTGCATCCGGATCGCAGACGAGAATGATGTCGGCATCTTCGCGCTTCGCATAGCTGATGGCTAACTCATAGGAACCAGCTTCCTCCGGGTTTGGCGTCGGGGTGTTGGAGAAATCCGGGTCCGGCGTGCACTGCTCCTCAACAGCGACGAAATGGTAGCCTGCGCGCGTGTAAATTTCTTTTACCGGAATATTTGCCGTTCCATGCTCCGGTGTAAAGATGATCTTCACATCATCTTTATTAACATCCGGATTGAGCTGAATACCCAGCACCTTCTGGTAGTATGCCTCATCCACATCTTTGCCGATGACGGTGATGAGCTGTTCCTGCTCCTTTGTGATCTCTGCGCTGATAGCCAGTTCATCCTCGACGGCGTTGACGCGGTCAATCACCTGCTGTGCGAGCGCCGGCACCAGCTGGCAGCCCTTTTCATCGTACAGCTTGTAGCCGTTATATTCCTTCGGGTTGTGCGAAGCAGTCACCATGATGCCGCCGAAGCAGTGGAAATGGCGTACCGCAAAAGACAGCTCCGGCGTCGGACGCAGCGATTCAAACACATAGGAACGAATGCCGTGCTTCGCCAAAATGCGGGCGGAATCCATGGCAAACTCCGGCGACATGTGACGGTTGTCATAGCCGATCGCGATACCGCGCTGCTTCGCTTCCTCACCATGCGCTTCGATGTAGCCGGCAAAGCCCTCGTTAGCCTTGCGGATCGTATGCAGGTTGATGCGGTTGGTACCCGGTCCCAGCAGCCCGCGCATGCCCGCCGTTCCAAACTCGATCGTCGTATAGAATGCGTCGTTCTTTTCCTTTTCACTCATACGCTCCAGCGCTTCCTTGTAGGAAGGATCTAAATTCGGGTGGTGCAACCACTTTTCATAAGCTTCATTAACCATTTTTATCGACCTCTCTTTTATTCATAGCTTGTAACTTCATTATAGCATAAACCCTTGTCAAAATATCATGAAAAGAAAGAAAAGTGAACGCTTTCAAATAGAAAGACGCATAAAAAAAGCTACTATCTGACGATAATAGCTCTCAGTCACCTTACGCGATGATCTTCTGTGCGCGCAATACTTCCTCGATTGCAGCGATCGCAGCATCCTCATCCTCACCGTTGCAGGAGATCGTAATCTCAGACTGTGTAGGGATGCCCAGAGACATAACGCCCATGATGGACTTCATGTTTACCTCACGGCCCTTAAATGCGACGTTTACCTCACATTTAAACTTGCTCGCAGCGTTCACTGCTACGGTAGCAGGACGTGCGTGTAATCCAACTGGATCAACAACAGATACAGTAATTTGTTTCATTTTCTAACTCCTCCTATGGTTCTCTACCTAGTCTATATTTTACTCCTTTTTGGTAACACTTACAATGCCTTTTGTGCATTTTCTCGCTTTTTTGCGGGCATTTTACTCAATTTTCCTGATTTTGCAAAATTCGGAAAATCTCCTTTTTTTGTTCCATGTCAAGCGCCGGGATGCCGGCATGACGCAGCTGCCGGGCAAAAAGGCCGCTGCCTTTGATCTGCACGCTGCGAAAGGTGCCGTCGTAAATATGACAGACACCGCAGCTGGGACTGCGCGACTGCAGGATGACAAGCTCTGCCTGCTGCTGCCTGACGATGGCCAACGCCCGCTCGGCACCCCTTTGATAGGCCTCCTGTCTGCTCTCCCCGCTATATGTACGCACCTCGCCATCGACGATCTCACAGCTCTCCCTGGGAACGGGTAAGCCTCCCAGCACCTCAGGGCACAGGGAAATCACCTCGTGCCCTTTCAGACATTCCACCAATTTCTTATTGTAATTATGACCGCCGTTATACTTGCATGCAATTCCTAACAGACAGCTGCTGACCGCAACCCGCATCGTATCCTCCTCCTTTTCTTCCATCTTTGGCAAGCGCTGTGCTTAACAACCAAATGTCCATGCACTTCCCGTTTCATCGCAAAACACGCTTTTGATAAGCGCGGCATTCGCCGTTTTCCATTTCTTTTGAATCTTTTGCCAACAAACGCGCTTCTCTCATAAACGCCTCCATCCTCGCTTGCTTTCCTCTTTCGCCCGCACCTTTACCCTGACATTGCTTCACTGCTCACAAAAGAATTCGACACACAGCTCGGCTAACAAATCACTGCCGACGACATAGCTGGTATGCGTCTCTCCCTCCATGATGAGCAGACGGCTTTGCGGAATCAGCTGCGCCAGCTCGCGCGTATGCGCCTCTTCGATAATATCGTCCTCGCCCGCCACCACATAGGTCAAACAGCAAATCTGCTGTAAATCCGTTTCACTCAGCCACGGTTCGTTTAACATGAGCGGCATCAGCGGGCTGCCGGTTTCCTCATATTCTTGCTGCATCGCCAAACGTCCTTCCTCTTTGATGCCATACGGGTGATAGTTTGCCCCGCAGATGATCATGCGCCGCACTAGCTGCGGATACCAGATCGCCAAAAACAACGCGATCACGCCCCCGTCGCTAAAGCCGATCACATCCACCGGTTCCGCAAACAGCTCCATAAGCGCCTGTGCGATGTCCTCTGCCATATCCGCATAGTGGTATTCCTCCACCATCGTGCTTTTCCCATGTCCCCGCGTATCAAACGCATACAGGGTGAATGTCTCTTGCAGCGCATCGCCCAGCACATCGAAGGTCGAATGATCCTCTCCGTTGCCGTGCAAGGCGACTAACGGCGTTCCCTCCCCCCTGATCTCGACATATAAGTCAATTCCGTTCACATGAAGATATGCCATATTTCCAACTTACCCCTCTCCACCTACCTATCATACACGAAAAAGATGACCGAAGCCATCTTTTTCAAAGGGGTTAATATTTCAACAGCTCGTCATACAACAATCCGTATGTAACAGCGCTCTTCTCCCAGCTGACATCCGTATTCATCGCATGACGAATCAATGTTGTCCAATCCTCCTTGCGATTGTAGTACACGTCAATCGCAAAATACAGCGTGTTGATCAGCTCATCAGAGCTGTAATTCGCAAAGCTGAAGCCGTTTCCGCTCTTCTCATACTCGTTGAATGGCTCGACGGTGTCGCGTAAACCGCCCGTCTCCCGCACCAGCGGCAGAGTACCGTAACGCATGCTGATGAGCTGCGAGATACCGCATGGCTCAAAGAGCGATGGCATCAGGAACAGATCGCTGGCTGCGTAGATTCGATGCGCTAAGGATTCGTTATAACCTCGGTAGAATACGATCTTGCCTTTATTGCCCGCTTCCAGCTGTGCCAGCTTTTCCTCGATCAGCGGCTCGCCGCTGCCCAGCACCGCCAACTGAATCGGTGCGGCGCACAGCTCGCTGAGCTTCTCCATCAGCAGATAGAAGCCCTTTTGCCAAGTCAAACGGGAAACGACACCGACCAACAGGACGTTTGGATCTTCCTGCAAGCCCAGTTCCTTTTGCAAAGCCAGCTTGTTTTCCTTTTTCTGCGCCTGTACGTTAACCTTGTTGAAGTGATAAGGAATCTCCGGATCGCTCATCGGGTCCCAAGCCTCAATGTCGATGCCGTTGACAATGCCCCACAAATCGTACTTGCGCATATTGAGCACCATCTCCAGATGCTCACCGTACTGCGGTGTTAAAATCTCCTGTGAATAGCTCGGCGATACGGTCGTCACCTTATCGGTATACAAGATGCCCGACTTCATAAAGCTGATGCCGCCGTCATAGCGCACATTGCCGTTGTCAAAGAGGTGATATCCCAATCCCAAGCAGCTGTCTAACATCTCCACACCGAAATTGCCCTGATAAGCGAGGTTGTGGATCGTGTAGACATGACGGATGTTGCGGTAACGCTCATCATAGCCGTGCGCTTCCTTGCATAAGCATGGGATCATGCCGGTATGCCAGTCATGGCAGTGGATGATCTGCGGCCAGTAATTGAGCTGATTGAGCATCTCCAGCACCGCCTTCTGGAAGTAAGCGAAGCGCTCTCCGTCATCATCATAGCCATACAGGTTCTCTCTTTCAAAATAGCCCTGATGCTCGATAAAATAGAATACGACGTTGTTTTTAATGATGGAATAGAGCCGTACCGGCACCTCATGGTAGTTGATGGATACGGAATATTCCTTTTCAAAATAGAAATCCTGATGATACTTCTGTGCGATCTTCTGATACAGAGGCATGACGACGCGCACTTCATGTCCTTTTTTCACCAATTCCGGAGAAAGGGAACCGATGACATCGGCCAAACCGCCGGTTTTGATAAACGGCAGTCCCTCACCGGCAACCATTAAGATGCTTGCCATCAGATGCGGTCTCCTCTCTTGATATAGATAGGACGATCTGCCTCTCCGATCAGTTCCTTCTTGCGCACGGCTTTGACCTTTTTATCGACCACCGCATAGCGGACGACAACATCTTCCCCGATCGTAACGCCCGGCAAAATCACGCTGTTCTCCACAACGGCGCCCTTCTTGATGACGACGCCGCGGCCGATGACGGAATTCTTTACCGTTCCCTCAATATGACAGCCGTTGGACACCATGGAGAGCACAGCGCTGCCCTCATTGAAATACTGCGTCGGCGCAGAATCGTTGGTACGCGTATAAATCGGCCACTCCGCGTTGAACATATCCTTTGCACGGTCAAGGTTCAGCAAAGACATATTCGCATCGTAATAGCTCTTGAAATCGCTGACACAGGCGAAGAACCCGCGCAGCGAGATACCGCGGATGTCTAATTCCGAGCACTCTTCGTTGATAATATCTTTAAACCAGTACATGGAACTGGTGTTCGCCGCCTTCTTCACCAAAGAGATGAACAGCTCCTTCGACAGGATGTAAGTACCGCAGGAAACCGCACGGTTCTTATAGTTGCCCAAGTTTTGATCGATGGACAGCACGCCCTTTTGACGATTCAGCGTCAGCACGTCACAGTTGATGTACGCATCCTTGGCGTTATCGACGTTTTTATAAAGGATGGAGATGTCCGCTCCGCTTTTCACATGCTGATCTAACAGCTCCTCATAGTTGGCGCGGAAGATCATATTGCTGGAAGTGATGATCACGTAAGGGTCCGGTGCGTCCTCAATGGACTGCATATTGAACATATACGCGCTGATATCACTGTTGTAAACGCTGTTGTTGCTCATATCCTCTGCCGTGAGGATGTGCAGCTTCCCGCGTTTGGAGTTGATGTTGTAATGGCGTCCGGTTCCCAAATGCTCGATCAGAGAACGCGGATTGCTCTTGACGTAAACCTGAATGCGGTCCACACCGCTGTTGCTTAAATTAGAGATCGGAAAATCGATCATGCGGTAACGTCCGAGAAAGGAGAAGGCGGCAACCGGACGGTAGTCCTGCATCCCTTTGACTAAGACGTTCGCTCCCTCATAGTTGACAATTCCAAATGCTTCACACATACCTACTCACTCCTTACCCTTTTGGAGATCAAGGCGATCTCCTCGCTCTTAGGATCACCGACCACACAGCCGGCGTCGATCTTTACGCCGTCCGCAACGATCGCACGATACACCTTTGCGCCTGCGCCAACCTCTGCGTTTGGCATCAGCACCGCTTCGCTGACCTCTGCGTTTTCACCGACCTTCACGTTGGTAAACAGCACGGAGCTTTCCACGTGTCCCTCAATGACGCAGCCCTGATTGATATACGCGTTCTTGACGCTTCCCGTCTCGCTGACATAATGCGGCATCGTCGGGACGTCCTCTGTGTAAATCTTCCAGGAAGGGTCGCTCAAATCGAGATCGTTATGCTTGTCGAGCAGGTCCATGTTCGCCTCCCATAAGGAGTCAATCGTTCCTACATCCTTCCAATAGCCCTTGAACTGCCAAGCGAACAGACGCTTGCCGTCGTTGAGCATCGTCGGGATGATATCCTTTCCGAAGTCATGGTTGGAGTTTGGATCATCCATGTCCGTAATCAGCATCTTTCTTAACAGCTTCCAGTTGAAGATGTAAATACCCATCGATGCGAGGTTGCTCTTTGGCTGCGCAGGCTTCTCCTCAAATTCGATGATGCGGTCCTCTTCATCGGTATTCATGATACCGAAGCGGCTGGCTTCCTTCATCGGCACCGGCAAAACGGCGATCGTCGCATCCGCGTTGCAGGCGATGTGATGAGAGAGCATCTTGGAATAATCCATCTTGTAGATATGATCGCCGGAGAGCACTAATACATACTCCGGATCATGGGTGTCGATAAAGTCGATATTCTGCGAAATCGCATCCGCAGTACCGCGGTAAACATCAAATGCCGTGCCGTCCTTTTCACGCGGCGGAAGCACGTAGACACCGCTGTCGCGGGTATCCAAGCCCCAGCGCTGACCGGCAGCCGCATAAGAGTTCAAAATTACCGACTCATACTGCGTCAGCACGCCGACAACATTGATGTTCGAGTTGGCACAGTTACTCAGCGGGAAATCGATAATGCGATATTTTCCGCCGAAATACACTGCTGGTTTGGCGTTTTTCTTGGTCAGGTCCAGCAAACGTGTTCCACGACCTCCGGCAAGGATCATTGCCAGCATCTTGTTCTGTTTCATATTAAACCCCCTTTAGGTTCTCTATACCTTTAGTATACTACAATCTGTTGAAATTTCCAGTAGTTGAGTGCTTTTTTAGCAACTTTTGTATGCGCTTGCAATTTTTCTTCCACTTTACTTGCGCTTTACATTCTCCTGATCTTTCGTTTTATTTTATTTTGTTTCACAGAAGTTGAAAACCCTTTCGACAAAACTAGAAGATTTTTGTGCCGCCTCACAAAAATCTCCCTCTAAACAGGGGGGGTTGTATCCCACTCGTTCATAGTCGGGCGATCAATGAGGATGATGGGGCACTTCTCTATACAAGCCCTCTCGTCCTTTCCCAGAGCACCTCGTGCTTGCGGCTTATCTGCAAAGCAACGACACTGAAAAGCAGCCACGTGAAAAGCAGAGCGCTTTGATGATAACGCCCTGCCCATACGCAATACGTCAATGATGATCAATGCCTGCCTGTGTGATGATTGCACCGCTGATTTGTCCGCTATCGGCTTTCCACGCTCCACTCGATGAAAGCGCCGGCTGCGTTCATCTCAAACTCATATTCCATTCCCTGATAAACGATTTCGCCCTCATAGATGAGATAGCCGTCCTCTTCCTCCCTCTCGATCACAATATCGAGTTCTCCGGCTCCGCTCACCTTTGCAAGAGCGATCGCCTGTGCCTGCTGCAATGTGATCTGCTCTTGCGCAGACACTTGCTTGGACGCATAGCTCTTTGCGTCACATTCCTTAGAGAGAATCGTTCCATCCCCCGCGGCGATCTCATAGCTATACTCCGCGTGATCGCTGTAAAACTCCACCTCATAGACAATTTGTCCATCTTCGCGGTCTCTTTCGATATGTACCAGCCGTGCGTCGGCCTCACTCACCCCTGCATCCGCCAGCGCAATCGCTTTGGCTTCCTCCTCCGTGATCGTCTCCTTCGCTGAAGCAGCGGCTGTACGCTGTTCGCCTTCCCTCACCGTATCCTTCGCTTCAAACGGTTCTTTTTCATATTTGAGAATTTCACCGCTGTACGCATCGATCTCATAGTCATATTCCGTGCCGTTGGCGGCAAAGTCCACATCGTAATGGACGCGTCCATTGTCCCTGTCCTTTTGTACCTGCATGTAGGTGAGCTCGCTCTCCTCGACACCCGCATGTGCGATTGCGCTTTGCGCCGCCTGTTCCTGTGTGATCTCGTCCGCCGCTGCCGCATCCTTTGCATATCCCGCATCTGCCGCCGTGTTTGCATGTACGCTGCACCCTGCCATCGCTAGAAGCAAAGCCGCCGCTGCCGAAAGTTTCCAAAGCTTGTTTTTCATTAGATTTCCCTCCTGTTTCTTCTTTACGCTTTCATTGTAGCGGCCAAAGATGAAAAGAAGATGAATGCGGAAGCTTTTATTTGCTTTTTTATTTTCCGCATGAAAAACAACGCTGATGTATTCGATCAAAGCAGAAAACAACCGCAGAGAGATCAACGGCAGAAACAGGCGTTGAAAGGAAGCTGCGGCTTGTTGGCAAACGCTATATTATATACGGATACGTTCCTATGATAAAAAGCGGCGGTTTCCTTATATCCACCAGCCGGGAGTCATTTCTTCTAAGGTGACAACCTTTTTATGCTCGTAATCCAGCATAATTTCAATGCCGCGATCATTCTTTGGCATGAGCTGCGCCATAAATTCCCGGCAAGCGCCGCAAGGCGAAACAGGTTTGCCGTTTCGGTCAATCGCGATCACACGGCAAATCGCACTCTCGCCGTTTGTAATCATATTTGCAATGGCGTTTCTTTCTGCGCACATCCCCAAAGAACAAGCAGTATCAATGCAAACCCCGACATAGATCTTCCCTTTCGGCGTTAGAATTGCGGCAGCAACACTCCCCGCTTCGATCAGCGAGGATAGTTTTCTTTCGCGCTGTACTGTTCTCGCGGCAATATACATTTTGTCCCATGTTCCATCGTATTGCGAAAACGCCAATTTTTCTATGCTGCGCACGAAATCTTCTTTTCCCTCGCAATACCCGTCAATATCATATGGAAACCTTTGTGCCAGCTCTATTTTCATTTGGGCGTATTCCTTTCGTTCTTTTTCATGCGTACGCATATAATCGCAAAACGCAAGATGCCTTCCGATATTGTTCCAATCATCCGCTTGAAAAATATGTATTTGATGTGTTCGCTCATCTTTGCCCTTGCGAAGATACCGTCTGCCTTTTATACCAAACTCACCGAGATACTCATAACCCATGATTTTAAAGTCGTCTGCAACATCGTCTGCTTTTTCAAGACTTCTCACTGCAACCATGATATCAATGATGGGTTTTGCCGCTAAACCCTTTACAGAGGTACTCCCGATATGGTAGATCGCAATGCAATTATCTGTCAAAAGTTCTCTAATTAACCGCGCTTCTCTCTCATACATTTCTTCCCAAAGCGGGTTATACGCTACTACGGTAATATGCTGGCTCATAGCTCTCCTTCATCACTTTCATTTAACGATACCCTCATTATATCATGTCGTTATAGGCATTGCCATTGCTTTCCCGCTTTTGAAAGGCTGCTGATCACTCCTTGCTTTGCAAAGGGCGCTATTCACCGCTGTTCATGCAGCAAGCCCTTGCCAAAACATCATCCTTGCTCCCTTTCCATCATAATCGCCCAGCGCTTTTATATAAAAAAAGCGGGCTGCACCACCCGCCGTATCGCAAAAAGCATATCGCACAGATTTTCCTTAATGATGGCAAATAACGTTTGCGCCTACGCCAGATCATAAAGCTCCAAGAGCTGTGCAATGCTGGCGTTTCGCTTTTCTTCTCCGCTCAGCTCGGCGACGATATGCCCTTCGTTCATGATGATCGTCCGATTGCCATACACCAGCGACTGGCGCAGATTATGGGTAATCATCACGGTCGTAATCGCATGCTCGCTGACGATCTTCTGCGTCAAATCCATCACGATCGCCGCCGTCTTGGGGTCCAGCGCCGCCGTGTGCTCATCTAACAGCAAAAGCTTCGGGGTGACGATGGTCGCCATCAATAGCGCCAACGCCTGCCGCTGTCCTCCCGAAAGCAAGCCTACCGGCTGGTGCATGCGATCCTCCAAGCCCAAGCCCAGCGCAGAGAGCTGATCGTGGAAGAACGTATAGTCCTGCTTGCGAATAGCACGGGAAAGTCCCCTGCGTTTTCCGCGGCTGTACGCTAAGCCCAGATTTTCCACGATGCTCATATCCGGCGCCGTCCCCCGCATTGGATCTTGAAACAGACGGCCGATCACGCGGCTGCGCACATGCTCCGCCTTAGCGCTGAGCTCCTCCCCATCCAGCACGATGCTGCCCGCATCGATCGCCAGAGAACCGCTGATCGCATTGAGCAGGGTACTCTTCCCCGCGCCGTTGCTGCCTAAGACACAGACGAAATCGCCCTTTTCCAAATGCAGCGAGAGATGATCTAACGCCCGCCGCTCATCGATCGTCCCCGGATGAAAGGTAACACAGATATCCTTTAAATCAAGCATGGGATTTCCTCCGTTTCTTTAAATATGGCAAGGAGATGGCAAGCGCGACAAGCAGCGCGCTGAATAAGTTGAGATCGCTGGCCTGCATGCCAAGCTGCATGGCGAAGGTCAGCAGGAAGCGATAGATCAGGGAGCCGATGATCACACTGCAAATGCCGCGCAAGGTCGTGCGATGTCCGAAAAACGCTTCGCCGACGATGATGCTGGCTAAGCCAAGCACCATCTTGCCGCTGGAACTGCTCACATCCGCGAAGGACTGATACTGCGCCAGCAATGCGCCGGAGAAAGCGATGATTCCATTGGCAAGGGCAAGACCGATGAGCTTCATGCGTTCGGCATTGATGCTGCTGGCCTTCACCATCGCCTCATTGCTGCCGGTTGCGCGTAAGCTAAGCCCCAGCTGTGTATGCAAAAACAGATAGAGGAGCAAGGAGATCACCACCAGCACGAGGAGGATGACGATCAATGCGGAAGCGTCCTTTCCAAACAGCGCCTGCGCTGTGGTGAAGAGCGTCTCCTTCCCAAACATGGAGATATTGGGCTTCCCGCCTTGGATGCGCAGATTGATAGAATAGAGGGCGGTCATGGTAAGAATACCGGCGAGAATCGGCTGAATGCGCAGCTTGGTCATCAAAAAGCCTGTCACTAAACCACAGCCGCAGCCACACAGGAAAGCAAACGCCAGCCCGAGATAAGGATGCGCCGCCACCGTAGCGACTGCCGCCGCCGCACAGCCGCAGGTAAAGCTGCCGTCGATCGTCAAATCCGGGATATTGAGCACCCGAAAGGACAGATAGACGCCTAATCCCATCACCGCATAGATGAGACCCAGCTCCAGCGCACCGATCAACACCGATATACTCATATTCTCACTCCTGTTCCATCATCACCAGCTGCTCGCTGTCACTGATCGCAGATGGCAGCGTCAGTTCCAACGCCTCCAGCGTCGCTTTGTTCACATAGATGCTCAAATCCGTTTTAAACTGGACGATCGGAAGATCCGCTGCCGCCGTTCCCTTCAGCACCGCATCCACCATTCTCGCGCTTTCGCGTCCCAGTTCCTCATAGTCGATGCCCACCGTCAGCAGACCGCCGTCTTTCACCATGGAATCGGCGCCGACATAATAAGGGATACCCTGCTCTATTGCGCTTTGTGCCGCCGCGCTCATCGCCGAAGCTACCGTATTGTCATTCGGAGAGAAGATCGCGTCGCAATTCTGCGCCAGCGTATCCACCGCCTGCTGTACATCATTGGTGCTGGTTACGCTCACCTCTTGAAGTTCAATGCCGTGTTCCTCACAGAAGGTCCGCGCCTTTTCAATGTTTGTTACGGAATTGGCCTCGCTGGCATTGTAGATGACGCCCAAACGCTGCATTTCCGGATCTATCTGCAAAGCCGCGTCCAAGATCTGATCGACCTGCACATCATCCATCGTTCCGGTGATATTTTTGTCCGGCGTTTCCAGCGAGCTGGTCAATCCGGCGCCGATCGGATCAGATACTGCCGCGAATACGACCGGAATATCCTGTGCATAGCGGGCGGCCGACTGTGCGGTCGGTGTGGCGATTGCCACGATGACATCCGTGCCATCTCCCGATATGTTCGTAAGAATGCTGTCTAAGGTTGACGTATTGTTGCCTGCGTCATAATATGCCAGCTCGATGCTGTCCTCATCATAGCCCAGCGCTTCCATCTCCGCACTGAAGCTGTCCCGAATCGTATCCAAAGAGGAATGGGATACGATCTGCACGACACTCACTTTTTTTACTTCCTCCTGCGGGGCATTGCCTGATGTGCATCCACACAGCATCCCCAGTGCCGCCAGCGCGGCGATTACCTGTTTTTTCATTCGCTTCATCTCTGATTTCTCCTTCTCTTTTATTTTCTAATCACTTTCTCTTCCCCAGCGTCCATGGGGAAAGCCGGGGAGTACATCCTTTTTATTGTTTTGATGATGGCTGCACCATCGCCATTCCTGCGTGCTGTTTGCCACACGCATCAGCCCCCTTTCCAAAAAAAACATCCGCCCAAAAGCATATAGCTTCAGGACAGATGCAATGAACATTCTGCGGTACCACCTGATTTGATTTTTCCCTATAAAAAATCCACTCTTCAAGATTCTGACAAATCTCTAGTCCTGTAACGGGGACAGCCGTCGCACATACTCGGGAATTTCCCTTTCCTTTTGCCCTCCAGAGTCCATTTACGTACCCGCTCTCTGCGAAATTTCCACCGTCATCCGCTCTCTTTCAGTGCGCTGCACGCTTGATCTCTCTGTCATCGGTTGTCTTTACTTTATGACGATTTTCACAAATTGTCAACAGAAAATTGAAAATAATTGCAGAAAACAAGAATGAAACTATTTTCACTACTTCTTATCCTTCTAAAGAAGCGTAAAGAGTACCCCTGATGGTATCAAGCGGCAAGCACATCCTTTGATGGCATCCATCCATAACGTATACGAAAAAGGAAGCCTGCGCGCCTGCGCCTGCCTCCTGTTTTCTGATTGCTCTTTGTTTACTTCACTTTCGCATCCAGCGTATTGTCTTTGACGACGACGTCATGCGCGCCGCCCTCGACGATGCTGGTGGAAGAAACCAGCGTGATCTTCGCCTTTTCCTGCAGCTCCTCAATCGTCAAAGCGCCGCAGTTGCACATCGTATGCTTAATCTTGCTCAGCGTCAGATCCACGTTGTCTTTCAATGCACCGGCGTATGGCACATAGGAATCGACGCCCTCGACAAAAGACAGCTTGTTGGCGCCGCCCATGTCATAGCGCTGCCAGTTGCGGGCACGGGCGCTTCCCTCGCCCCAGTATTCCTTCATGTACGTACCGTTGACCGTCACCTTCTTGGTCGGAGACTCCTCGAAGCGGGAGAAATAGCGTCCCAGCATGACGAAGTCCGCTCCCATGGCGAGCGCCAGCGTGATGTGATAATCATGCACGATGCCGCCGTCAGAACAGATCGGAATGTAAATGCCCGTCTCTTTAAAGTATTCATCGCGCGCCTTTGCCACTTCGATCGTCGCCGTCGCCTGACCGCGCCCGATTCCCTTTTGTTCACGGGTGATGCAGATGGAACCTCCGCCGATACCGATCTTGATAAAGTCTGCGCCTGCCTCTGCCAGAAAACGGAAGCCCTCCGCATCCACGACGTTTCCGGCGCCGACCTTGACGCTGTCGCCGTAATGATCGCGAATCCACTTAAGCGTGATCGCCTGCCATTCGCTGAATCCCTCGCTGGAATCGATACACAGCACATCCGCTCCGGCCTCTACCAATGCAGGCACGCGCTGTTCATAGTCGCGGGTGTTGATACCGGCGCCGACCACATAACGCTTATCCCCATCCAGCAATTCGTTGGGATGTTCCTTATGGGAGTCATAATCCTTGCGGAAGACAAACGCCTTGAGGTGCTGCTCGTCATCCACGATCGGCAGCTGGTTGAGCTTGTGCTCCCAGATCAGATCGTTGGCCTGTGACAGCGTGCAGCCATCCTTGCCGCAGATGAGCTTTTCATAAGGCGTCATGAATTCCGTGACCTTCGTTGCCGGGTCCATGCGGGAAACGCGGTAATCGCGGCTGGTGAGAATGCCTAACAGCTTTCCTTCCGCCGTGCCATCCTCTGTGACCGCCATCGTCGAATGTCCCGTCTCTTCTTTTTTAGCCAGTACATCCGCCAAGGTCGCATGTACGGAAACATTGGAATCGCTGCGGACAAAGCCGGCTTTCGTCGCCTTGACACGGCGCACCATCGCCGCTTCATTCTCCACGCTTTGCGAACCGTAAATGAAGGAGATGCCTCCCTCACGCGCTAAGGCGCAGGCCATGCGCTCGCCGGAGACCGACTGCATGATGGCGGATACCATCGGAATATTCATCGTCAGTGCTGGCGCTTCCTGCCCTTTGCGATACTTGACGATCGGTGTCTGTAAAGAAACATTCGCCGGGGTGCATTCACAGGAGGAATACCCCGGTACCAGTAAATACTCGCTAAACGTACGTGATGGTTCTGTAAAATAAGTTGCCACGTTTCCACACTCCTTCATTTGAATTTTTATCAATTATAATCGCTTTTTCCACAAAAATCAACCGTTTCCCACAAAATGCAGGAGGTTCTCAAAAAGTGCGGAAACATCGGCTTTTTGAATATGATTACACTAAAAAAGCGCACTGTTTTTTACATTCGGTGCGCAATTCTTTCATTTTGTCTATGACGCTTCTTTCAACAGGCAGACGATAGTGGAATAAGGCTGGATCTCCACATCCTGCAAAGGCTCGCGCAAAGGCTCGCCGTTGTAGTAGAGCACATCGGCCATCCGCGGCAGATGATAGTAGAAGATGGAAGCGCTGGGGTTGAAGAAGCTCCACAGCTCCTCTCGCTCATCCCTTACCTTGTAGATGAGCGCTGTTCCTTCGATTTCTTCAAAGGAGACATTTTGATAAAGCGCTTCGGTGATGGAAAAGCGAAAGGCCGGATGCTGACGGCGGATGGCGATCAGCGCTTTCGTGTGCGCCACCATGTCCTGATAGTCATCGCGGCGGCGATAGTCGATCTGATTGATCGCATCGCTTTGATTGTAGGAATTGCCGATTCCATGCTTGGTGCGGGCGAACTCCTGACCGCTGTGCAAAAACGGGATGCCCTGTGAGAGCAAGACCATCGCGTTCATCATCTCCTGACGGCGCTTGCGAATCCATCGCTCCTCCCCGCGGCAGCACTCGCGCATCTTGTCCCATGCGGTATGATTGTCGTGGCATTCCACATAGTTGACGACATTGCGCGGATTGGCAAACATCTGTCCTGCGCCGAAGTCGACACAGCTGGCGCACAGACAGTTTTTCACGATGTCTAACAAGTGTGCGCCGCCCGTACAAAAGCCCTTGTTGGCGATGTCATAGGCAGAGGTGCTCCCTTTGATCACATCGCGGAAGCGATCGGAAAAATGAGCGACAAATGGCAGCTTGCCGCTGTTGCGGATGGATGCACGACGATCCTGCGCCAGAAAGCTCGGCATATCCCAGCCCTCTCCATACACCATGAAATCAGGGTTGACGCTGCGGCAGCGCAGGTAGATCTCATTGACGAGATCGATGTCCAAAATTCCCATCAGATCTAAGCGCAGGCCGTCGATATGATAGAAGCGCGTCATCCAGACACAGGTGTCGATGAAATAGCGGCGGCTCATGCGGCGGGTGGTGTCGATGTCGTTGCCGCACCAAGAGCCGTTGGAAAAATCCCCCTGCTCATTCATCAGGAAGAAATAGTTGGGAACGATATTTTCAAACGCAAAGCGCTCTTTGTCATACACATGGTTGAACACGACGTCGAGGTTGACGCGCAGACCGTTTTGGTGACAGCGTTCCACCAGCGTGCCAAACTCCCGCATCCGCGCCGAATAAGAGAGCACGTCGCTGCTGTAAATACCCTCCAGACAGCGATGATGCATCGGGTCATAGCCCCAGTTGTAAAACATCTGCGGGTAGATTTCATCCACCGAGCCGAAATCGAACACCGGCATCAGCTGCACGTGGGTAACGCCCAGTGATTTCAGATAGGAAAAGCCGGTTTGTAACGCTTCGGTCACCTTGTTTTCCTCGACAAAGCCGCGAAAGGTACCCGGATAGCTGACGCCGATGCCGGATTGCATCGTAAAATCGCGTACGCTGGTCTCATAGATGACGGCATCGCAGGCGCTTTCCATCTTCGCTAAGGGATATTGGCGAAAGCGCAGGCTTTCCGGATCGCAGATGGCGCTCACGCTGCTGTTGGCGCCGCCGCTGATCGCGTAGGGGTCGATCGTCTCCCGCCAGCGGCCGTTGACACGAACGTGATACGTATAGGCGACCTCGCTGAGATCCCCCGGGACGACACTGCGCCAGACGCCGCGCGGGGTGCGCTTCATCTCAAACGCCTCACAGATACCGTTATCTCGCTTCAGCTCCAAAATCACGCGGAAGGCGGTCGGCGCCCATAAGGCAAAGGCGGTATGACGGCGGCTGTACAACGGCCCCAGATCGCTGCCGTCATAATCAAACTCCTCGTCAAAGCGATCGGTTTTGACGATGTAGGCATACTCGGCGATCGTGGCGCGCGCATGCTCATGATACAGCAGATACTCCTCGCCGATCGTCAGTTCCTCCTCATTTTCCAGCACATATTTGCGATAGTTGTTGGGCGTATCCTCCAACGAACAAATCTTTAAATCGATGATATGGTCATGACTGTCCTTCAAATAAAAGCGGGCGCTCTTTCCCTCATAGCTCTGCTTGGACATATAGGCGACAATCTTGTGATAGCCGTCGATATACGCCTCAAAATATTGTGTCTGCCGCATGCTGCGCACTTCCTTCCATCACTCGCTAACGCTATTGTAACACAAATCATTTTTGCTTTGAATCGCTTTTGCCCTGTTTCCCTAGCCACAACAGCAAAGCAAACCACTTCGCTCACCGCATGTTCCCATAATAAAAGCATTCCCAAGGCAGCGCCCTATGAGAATGCCGATCTGTTGTATCCTATGCGAAACGCAAAGCTATTCTTTCCATGGCGAGCGCTCAGGCGCTTCCTGCCTGCCCTCTTCACTTCGCAAAGCGATCTCCAGCGCACAGCGCACGATGTCTAACACAGCTTTTTGCTGATGCGCAGGCACCTGCCGAAACAGCTGCAGCAGCGACCACTCCAATGCGCTGGGATGCACGGTCCCCTCATTCTCCCGCAAATAAAACGTCGCGTCTAAGGAAAAGGACAATACCTGTGCGATTGCGGCGGCATCGCCGATGGAGGGAACGGACTTGCCGCACACGTAATCGGAAATCGTATGCTGAGATAAGCCGACCAATGCGCCCAGCTGCTTCTGCGTCATGCCGCGGCGTTGTAAGCCGGCTTTTAATACCCGTCGGTAGTTTTCGTTTCGATCCATCGCGCGCTTCCTCACTCTCTATCTCGATTATAAGGAGAACCCCGCGCACAGCGCCATCGGTTAGCCGAAATCCCGCTGAATTTTATTTTTATACGGTAATCCGCTTAACGGCTGCCTTCGATCGCGTCGATACAGCGGATGAGCGCACTGCGAAAACCGGCCTCTTCCAAAGCGCTGATTCCCTGAATCGTCGTCCCCTTCGGCGAACAGACGGCGTCCTTCAGCGCACCCGGATGCTGATTGCTCGCCAACTGCAAAGCGCCGCTTCCTTTCACCATCGCCGCCGCAAGCGTATAGGCCTGTGCACGCGATAAGCCATACTTCACGCCGGCATCGCCCAGCGCTTCGATGAGCACAAAGAGAAAGGCCGGACCACAGCCTGCCAAGGTGCCGGCGATCGACAGCTGAGCGCTCTCCACAAAGACGAGCTGCGCACACGGGGAAAACAGCGCTTCTACACACGCTGTCTGTTCTGGGGTGAGCGAATGCGTCTGCTCGCAGACGATCACACCCTCCCCGATCGCAATCGGCATGTTGGGAATCATCGACAGATGCGCCGTTCCCTCAGCTAACAGCGTCTCCATCGCCGCAAAGGGCATCCCCGCCGCAATCGATAAGACGATCTTCTCACGCAAGACTTCCCGCAAGGGCGCGACCACCTGCGCCAGCTGATGCGGCTTCACCGCCAAGACGATCACATCCGCCGCCTTTACCACTTCCTGCGGGGAGGCGCACGCCTGTACGCCCAGCGCATGACAGCGCGCCTGTAAGCGATCGAGGTTACGGGCACAGGCATATACCTGTTCCCCCTGTACGCTGCCCTTGGCCAACAAGCCCTTTGCCATCGCTTCGCCCATGTTGCCAAAACCGATAAAACCGATGCTGTATTTCTCTGTCATCTTCTCCACTCCGTTTCTGTTTTCTCCACTATACCACAAAGCGCGCGCTTTTACATCTCCCCGTTCGCATCGGGATACAGATACAGGATGCGCTGCGGTGCGCTGTACGTCCCCAATTCCTGCACGCTTTGCTTGGCAATCGCCGCATTGGGATAGCCGATCAAAGAGGCCTGACGCATCGCCCGCTTTAAAAAGTAAGCGTACTCCGCATGTATCATCGCTTTCTTCAGCATGTTCTCCTGCACGATCAGCCATTTCTCCCCTTCATAGACGGCAAACCATTTCAGCGATTCAATGTCCAAACCGCCATAGCGGACGAAGAGATCAAAGGTGTTCGCATAGAGATAGCGCCGATATTCTCTCATCCCCTGCGCGCTCAGACAGCGTTCTTCTTTCGCATCGGGCGTTTTGCCTGCCGCGATCGCCTTACGCACCTTTGCCAACGCATGGCGCTCGGATGGCAGAAAGTGCGCATAATAGCCCTGATAGCGATACATCGGCAGCAGGCAGTCCTCGGGGAACTGCCACAGGCGCTCATAATGCGTCAAAAAGAGGTGGTTCATATAGGAGATGTAGCGCGCATCATCGCCGAAAGTCTCTTTCAGGTAGAAAAACAGCGCGTCGCTCTCCTTGCAAGGGTGCAGCTCTCCGATGAAGAACAGCACCTTTCGTCGATGCTCTTTGGGCATTGCCACTTCATGAAGCCGTTTGCCCGCAAAGAGATGCGCACACAGATGCTGAGCGCTCTTGACTCCATCATGAGAGACAAAGCGTTCACAAAACGCCTCGCTCACCTGCCCCTTTCCCCTCGCCAAGGCATCGACTAACGCCTGTATCGTTTCACAAAGGGGAAACGGCAGCTTTGCCGGGTCAAAGTAGCAGCCCCGCTGCTTCACATAATGGCGGTAGTCGTAACAAAACAAAAGGATGCGCCGCCGCGTACAGGCGAAGTCAAAGAGAACGCTGGAATAATCCGTCACTAACACATCTGCGGCATTTAGCACGTCATAGGTATCATAGCCTTGCGGGAAAGGGATGATATGGCGCAGATGGGCAAGGGAGAGGGCGCTTTGATTCAGACGGTGCAGCTTTACCCAGACGATCGCATCATCACCCATGCACGCTTCGATCCGCATATCGAGCTCATCGAGCATCTGCTGAAGCTGTGCGTTTTGTCCCTGTGCATCCACCGCGGTCACCTTGCCTCGCCATGTCGGCAGATAGGCGACGACCTGTTTGTCACTAACGCCAAGCGCTTGGCGCATCTGTTTACGGCGCTCCCCATCGAAAAAGACGCTGTTGCGGGGAGAACCGCCATAGACGACGCGGCCGTGAAACAGCCCTTTTAGCTGATAGGAGCGCTCGATGCACTCCCATGTGTACACATTGGGCATCGCCACGATGTCGGCTAACAGAAATCCCCGCTTCTGGTTGGCGGCGACATACTGATCTTCCATGTAGGAGAAGCCCAGCGTTTTGAGCGGTGTGCCATGCCATGTGGAGATGCAGCGCTGGTGCGGCCGTTTATCAAAGAGGGGATGGTAGGCAACATCGCTGATGAGATGTCCCGCCGTAGCCAGCACCCGCGCATAATCCATGGATTCACGGATGACAAAGGTGATCGTGCGCATGCCATAGCGTTCGCATAACGCCGATAACGCCGCCTGATTGTCTGCCAGCGCGCAGACGTGGACGCGGTAGTGGGCATAGGCAGGCTGTGTGGATAAGATGCGGGCGATGGCAAACAGATTGCCCGCCAGATCGATTCCGTTGTGCGATTCCAGAAACACGAGCGTTTCATCGACGGGCAATGTCTGCCGGCATTCCCGATAATAGGCATAGATCGTATCGTTCATCTTACTTTCCTCCTGTACGGATGACCTCGCCGAAGGTTTCGGCGCTTTGTGCGGGGACATTGCCGGCGATGAAGCACACCTCGAAATCGCGAAACAGCGAGAGGTTGTAGGCTGTCTCATGCAGGATGTGGTAAAGCGGGCGGTAAGCGTCGCGGGCATTGACGTGCAGGGACACCCCCATCGCCTGCTCTGCCTTGGCAAAATCGCGGACGAAGTCGAGGGTTCCCTGCTGCAAGGCGTCGATGATGCCTGGCTCGCGGATTTCCTTGCGCAGGTACACAAAATCGACCTCTCCTTGTTCATCGAGGGTGAATTTTAACAAAGAGCGCTCCTTGGAGGTGAACAGGATCTCATAGATGCGCCGCCAGATATTGCCGTTGCGGTTGTGGGTGCGCATGATGTCCGCGTTGTCCTGACTGGAGAAGATGTAGGAGTGAAATTTGCCCAGATCCAGCTTCGCATCGACAAAGGGATGTCCCTCCGTGCCTAACAGGGCGCTGGTGATCGTCAAATCCATCCCACAGGATTCTTTCAGGAAGTATTCCAGCGAATTGGAGGTAGAGCCCTTCCAGCCCAAATCGACGAAGCAGATATGCTTGGCGTCGCCGATCTGCTGCTGATAATAGCGCTTTGCCGCCTCCATTTCCGGCTTGTACTTATCCAAGATCTCCTCGCGGTGCGCATAGAGCAGCGCTTTGAGCCGGTCGGCATTGTCCCTGGTCAGCACCTCATCGCCCGACAGACTCACCTGCTGCAGGCAGGCGATGAGCTCCTCAAGCTCTAATTCCTCCAACACCTGTGCCAGCGTCGTCACATGGGAAATGCGGCGGCGGACGTGCCAGTCAAAGAAGTGGTCGATGTGGCGTTCAAAGGAGAGATGGATGGAGGAGGTCCGCGACGCTTTGACATAGGCGCTTTGGCAGTGCGGCTCATATTGTCGATACGCACGGTAGACCACATCCATATCGCGGGATACGAACAACAGCTTGTCGATCCCCTCGCTTTTTACCAATCGATTGATCCATTGGAGGAAACCGACGACGAGATAGCCGACATAGGCGTAGCCATACTCATAATAGGGATCTAACGGGATGCCGTTCATCACCTTGCCGTTTACCAACGCGCCATACACGCTGCCGCTAAACACGCTCATCTCCTTAGGCAGATACGGCTTTCCCAGCGTGTGGACACTGGGGTAATAAAACGCGCTCCACCCCGCCATGCGGCTGCCTTCCACATCCATGCGGTAGTTATCCCCGATGTGGGCGATACGCTTCGCCCCTAACATAGCGTTGAGGTATTTTTGCAAGGCGCCCTGACGCTTGCTGTGCCCCTCGTCGCAGGAGACATAAATCTCTTTCAGCGCATAGCCGCAATGGGCAAGCAGCGTTTGCAGCTGTTCCTTATGCAGATACATGTTGCTGGTGACAATGATGCGCTTGCCCTTTTGGGTTAAGCGATCGACGACCTCTTTCATATAAGGGTTGGCATAGCAGACTTGCAGCTCTGCTTCCAGCTCAATTTGGATCCCCTTTTCCATCTCTACACCAAAACGCCTTTGCATCACCTCGTAAATCTCCTCGATGCTCACCTCCTCCCCCTCCTTGTCTTTGCGGCATTCCATCTCGATGTCATGGCGAATCTTGCGAAAGTTGGAGATGGAGAGACGCTCGCCGATCAACCAAAACACGTCGAGGGGCGAGGTGACGCGGCGAAGCACCAAGGTGTCAAACAGGTCGAAGCTGACAATGTCGTAGCGTGCGAGCTGTTTGGCAAGCGCCTGTGGTGAGATGCGTTTGGCAAGCGCGCTTTGCGGATAAGAAAGAGGCGTCGTGTCTGCCGCAGACGTCTTAGCCTTGGACGCTTGCTTGTTCGCTTTGTCTGCGGATGGCATTACATCCTCAGAAAGATAGGGCGTCGTGCGGTGCAGGATGCGATAATGCCAATGCAGCGCTAACAACAGCCGCCAATGGCGAAGCCGATGGGTGCGATGCTCCTGCAAATGTGTCATGACATAATGCTCGTACTCCTTTTGCACCCGTGGATCGCTGCGCACGAGCAGATTGTAAAGCTTCTGTTTCCATCCCATAGCGGACCTCCTAGACATGATGGTCGCTCATCCATGCGATGAGCTTTTGATAATAGGGCTGATTGACGCTGTTGGAAAGCAGGCACACCGGCGCATACGCATCGTCGCTGCCAAGGGGCTTGCGCCGCAGACATGCGGGTACCAAGCGCAGGTAGTCCTCGACAAAGCAAAGGATTCCCTCCTGTATCTGAGCGTATTGCTTCGCATGCGCATCCAGGGGTTTCTTTGATGTCTGTGCCTGTCCATTGCTGAAGACGAAATCTTTCAGCGAGGGCGCAGGGGAAGCGAGCAGCAGCTCGATCAGCACATTGTGTCCCTTTTGGTGATCGTGATTTCGCCACAGGGCACGGTTATGCGCCGAGGAAAACACATAGCTGTTTAACTTGCCCATGGCAAGCGCCCCCTCGCTCATATCCGCCTCCTCATGATTGTGCAGAGTGTTGGTGCCGATGAGAAAGCCGATGATCTCTTTTGAAAAGCCCCATTGCTTTGCCAATGCGCTTAACGCGATCGCGCCACTGCCCGCCCATCCGGCATCGACGACGCCCACGCGCCCTTCACCCGCGAATAACGGCGACAGCAGCTGTTTGGCCGCCTGCCGCTTGGGCGCATAGCGCGCACACAGCCAGTCATAGTGACGCAGCAGAAATTGTTTGATCCTCTCAACGTTTTGTGTGCTGAGATACGCTTCTTTCCCGATTCCCTCCTCCTTGGCGAGCAATTCCAGCAGTTCCCCCGCTTCCATCGCTTCAAACACTTGGGCAAGGGAGAGCTGCTGATTCACCTTATGATAGAGGAAACGGCGCAGAAAATCGGGCTGCCACTGCTTGGCTAACAGCTTGCCCACCGCACTGCGTGAGGAAGGCACATAGTGCAAAGACGCTTGTTCCTGCGGGTACAAGCGCGCATAGGCCTTCATCACCACCTCCCCATCCCGCGCCAGAAACCAAAGTTCATCGAGATGAAGCAGGGAGCGCTGGGCATGCAGATACTGACAATAGCCGATCACCAGCCACGCCCCATATACATAGCCAAGCTCAAATGCGCAAGAATCCCTGTGACAGCCCCCATGCAGCCGCGCGTTCACCAAGGCCCGATAGATCGACCCCTGCAAGGCGCTCATCTCATGGGCGCGTCTGGGCGCTCCCAGCGTATGGATGTTGGCATAGGGCAATACGGAGAAGCCACGCTTTACGGCCATCTTGTGATCGCTGTGAGGATGATCGCCGATATGCACATAATGCAATGTGGGATCGATCGTTTCTTTCACCAGATCGTACAGTCCTCCCTGCGCCTTGCTTACACCACACTCCCCGGAGACAAACACCGCTTCAAAAGCGGGATAGCCACAGCGCTCTAAGAGCTCGCTGATCTGCGCCTTGGAAAGATACATATCCGATATTGCAATCAGCCGCTTGCCCTGCGCATGCAGCAGCGCGACAAGCTTAGCCATGTAGGGATTGGCATAACAGCAGGCGCATTCCAGCGCCCATTCACATGCCATCCCTTTCTGCGCGTCAATCCCCCAATGAGACAGCTGCGCGTAAATATCGGACAGGCTGACCTCGCCGGTGTGGCTGTGAGCGCGGGCCAAGCGTTCTCCATGCGCCCGCAGCCTTGCGAAATCCAACACATCCAGCTGTGCGCCGACCGCATGAAACAGCATCACAGGATCATCCACACAGCGAAACAGCAGGGTGTCAAACACATCGAAACTGATGACGTCATAATTCGCCAACAGCGAAGCCGCCGCCGGTATGGAAATCCGCTTGTGCAAGGCGGATTCACTGCCAAAGACGACGCGCCGCTTCGCATCTGCCTCCTGCCCTTGCCCCTCGCCAAACGCACGCTCGCCAAGCGCCCCCAGCAAGGCGCGGGCTCTGCCATGCGTCTGCCGGTGTTTTGCATAGCTGCGATAGAGGACATCATCATGCGACAGCAGGTTTTGCAAGTATGCTTTCATCACTTCATCTCCTTTGGGACGCGCTCATAGGCGTCACAGACTGCCTTGGGGGAGCCATCCATGATGAGCTCGCCCTTTCTCAGCCACAGCGCACGGGTGCACAGCGAGCGGATCACCTGCGGGGAGTGCGAGACGATAAGGACCGTCGAACCGCTTTGGATCATCTCACGGATGCGCGCCTCGCTCTTTTTTCTGAAAAACAAGTCGCCGACGCTGAGTACCTCATCGAGAACCAAGATCTCTCCGCTCGCTCCTGCGGTGGCGATCGCAAAGGCCAAACGCGACACCATGCCGGAGGAATAGGTGCGCACCTTGGCGTCCAGCGCCTCTCCAATGTCGGCAAAGCGCGCGATCGCATCGATATGCGCATCGAGAAACGCTTTGGAATAGCCGCTGATCGCACCGTTGAGATAGATGTTCTCCCGTCCGGTCAGCTCATGGTCGAAACCGGTTCCCAAGGTGAGCAGCTGTACGCGGCGTACATCCACCTCCACTTTCCCCGCACTGGGCGCAAGAACCCCGCCGATCAGCTTGAGCAGCGTGCTCTTGCCCGATCCGTTGACCCCGACGATGCCGACGATCTCCCCTCTTCTCACCGTAAAGCTCACATCCTTCAGCGCGCGTACCACCGCAAACTGCCGTTCTTTCTTCCATGTGCGCACCAGCTGTTCCTTCACGCTGCTCGCCGCGTTTAACTCACGGCGAAAACACATCGATACGCCTTTGACTGCAATCATCACTTCCTGCATGCGCATGCCTCCTTACAAACGGGCGGCAATCGCCCTTTGCAAAGAGCGAAATACCCGGCTGCCCACCCCATACGCGCCCACGCTGTAAACGATCAGCAAGGCAAAGGCGGCAAGGGAGGGCGTCTGCGCCTGCAAAACGAGCGTGCGCAAAGCGTCGATAAAACAAAACAGCGGGTTGACTGCCACCACTGCGGCGATGAAGCCCTCCAGCTGCGACGCCGGATAAAACAGCGCGCTGCAATACATCCACAGCGTGAGCAAAACCGAATACAGATGCTTGACGTCCCCGAAAAACACATACGCGCCCGCCAGCAAATAAGAGATGCCCAGCGAAAACAAAAACAGCAGGGCGAACAAGAACAGCGCCAACAGCAAACGCGGATGCAAGGGGATGCCAAACACGAGCAAAAGAAACAGATAGACGCCAAAGGAATACGCCAGATTGACAAACGCAGTGTACACCCGCGCAAGGATGAGCAGCTGCAAGGAGAGCTGCGCTTTTAACAGCAAAGCGCGGTTATCCGCCAAAGCGGTGAGCGCCGTCGTGCTCGCTGTGGCAAAGGTCTGCCAGATCAGATAGCCGCTCAGATAATAGATAGGATAGTTTTCAATGGAACGGCGAAACATGCCGGAAAAGAGGAAAGAGAGCAGCAGCATCGACAGCAGCGGATGCAGCACGCTCCAAAGCACGCCCAGATAAGAGCGGGCGTAACGGCGTTTCAGTTCCCGTTTCGTCAGCTGTGTGAGGATAAACCACTGCTGTTTCCAATGAGCACTTGTATTCATACTGCCTCCTTTCCCCTGTGCGCCGATACCACACAGGTCATCCCCCTTCTCCACTGCTTCCCTCATCTTACCCATACAAATAGTCTGCTCCCCTTGCCTATGTCCCTCTCCTTGCTGATCCGTTTTCCTCCTATCGCAGACAGTGTGACAGGCGATGGACAGCGCGCAGGCGCACAGCCGATCACTCATGAACGCGATGCGCAAATCCTTTTGCCTTACGCATATTTCTGAAAGCAGGCGCTTCTTTTCACATTCGCCATGCGCGCACCCATCCCAAAAGATATTCACCAAGCAGATGGCGAAGCTGATACCACCGCGCGCCATGCGCACATAACGCCGCCGAGCCCGCCACCCATGCGCTTTGACGCTGGGCATGTGCGCTGAAGCGGCGGCGGATGCGCCCCGTCAGAAACTGATGCCGCCACTGGGTGGGTGTGAACACCATTGCCAAAGGCTGCACCTGTCCGCTGACGATATCATCGCAAAAGGGCAGCTTACCGATCGTCTGCGCTTCTGTTTTGTGGGGAAACGCCATCCATGCCAACAGAGCATGCCGCACTCTTCGCGCAAGATCGTCATGATCGATCGCCCCCAACGCCTGCTCACCCAGCTGTTTTGCCTGCGCTTGAACGCTTCTTTGCATCTGTTCGCAAAGGGAACGACTCCCTTCCTTTGGCTCCTGCAAAATCGCTTCCATGCGTCCCTGCCGGCGGCGATACCCCCGACACATCCCATGAGGGGCCAAGCAAAACGTTTCAAACAATGCGGCGCAAAAACCGCTTTTTACAAACGAATGGGTATGTGGAGAAAACAGATAGGGATAGGAGCAGGCCGCCAAATGCGCGTCGCAAGCATAAAGGCCGAAGTAATAGCCCTCCACCAATGCACGCTGACGCCCCTCGCTCAACAACAGGGAAAGACAAAGCGCCATACTGCCGTTCCAGCCGCTGTCCACGATCGCAAAGCGCTCCTGCGCCATCAATCCTTCCTGCCGCAGATACGCCCTTGCCTGTTGATAGTGTGCAAGCGACACCTCGCGCAGCTCCCGCAAAAACAGCGGGCATCCCTGCATGGCGCGGCGCGCTGTTTCCAGCTGCCGATCGTTCAAAAGGCAATCTAATGGAAAGGGCAGACGCAGGGCAGCGACGATCGCTGGCCACTTCACTTTCGCAATCCCGCTTCGCTCTAACAGCACCGCCAATGTCACATGCAGCGCACTGCGGCAGATCCATGCACAGGCACGCGCCTCATCCAGATGATAACAAGGCAAGCGCAGCGCATAGCGCGACACATAGAGATAGCGGCATTCGATGTCGATGTGCCAGCGCTCACACAGGATCTTTGCGCACTGTAACAGCAGCCAGCCATCCCGTGCGCAAAAATACAGCCGCTTGTGCCCCTTTTCCTTCGCCTGCCCTAACACCCATGCCACATAGGCGCAAAGCGCGGGCGCCATCACCTGCGTACAGCATTGCTCATATACGCTCTCCCCCACGCTGAAAGGAAGCAGTTCACGCGTCCCCCGCCAATACCGGTGATAGCGATTCGTACAATACCGGCGGTATTTGATGGCGGCATGGATGCCATCAGGCACTAACGCTACCGCCAACGGTTTGATCATGGAAAGCTTTGACCACACACCATGCGCATGGATGCGTGCAAACCCTTCCCTGCGCACCGCCATCTCCGCCGCTGCCGCCGCCCATGTCCGCCGCCGATAGCTGTATCCATCCTCGCGATAGCAATACAGGCACGCTTGCAGATTGTGCCCTCGATAGCCCTTGGCATACAAGCGCAGAAACAGCTCATAGTCCTCACAGCGATACTGCCCCTTACGCAAAGCATAGCCCCCTTCCCGCCGCAGCATGTCCCCGCGAAACATCACCGTCGGGTGGGCAAAGGGAGAATGGGCGAGATAGTCCTCTTTCTGCGGGATCGCCGCAGGCATCCACTTGCCCCATACGCCCGCATCATCCATCAGCATACAGCCACATCCCACCCAATCCGCCTGCGGGTGCGCTTGCAGATACGCAACCATTTGTGCAAAGCGATCGGGATGAGAGAGATCATCGCCGTCCATGCGGGCGATCCACTCCCCCTGACTATGCGCAATCGCCGTGTTTAAGGCCGCCGCCAGTCCTTGGTTGTGC
Organism: Merdibacter sp. Marseille-QA0792; assembly: GCA_965119685.1. GTDB lineage: Bacteria > Bacillota_I > Bacilli_A > Erysipelotrichales > Erysipelotrichaceae > Merdibacter. The sequence continues at coordinate 2,460,977 of OZ221971.1, forward strand.
GCATGAACGATCAGATGAATGCGCGCATCCAATGCCGCCGCCTGTGCAATCCACGTCTTTCCCTCTCCCCTCGTCCCATCATCGACCAATACCAGCTCCCAGTTTTGCCATGACGAAGCACAGATGCTGCGCACCGCATTCATCAGCGTCTCGCGATCTCTTGGCGCATATACGCCCATCACCACGCTGACCAAAGACCCCTGCTCCCTCATACGCCCCACACCTGCGCATCCATGCGCGTATAAATCCGGCGCATGATGCGGCGGGGATAGCGTTGTTCATACATGCGCGCCGACAGCATGCAGTTCTCTTTCAGCCGCTGCCGCTCGATCAGCCGCAGCGAACGCAGACGCACGATGGCACGGGCAATCTCCCTAGACAAATCCTTGGACGCACAGACATAGCCGTTGACCCCATCCCGCATATATTCTCTCGTCCCGCGGTTGTCATTGGCAATGACCGCCACCCCCATCGCCAGCGCTTCCAGCGCCGCCATCCCCAAGCCCTCGCGCTTGCTGGGAAACAAAAAGACGTCGCTGCTGCCAAGGATGCCCGCCACATCATGGACATGTCCAAACAGGTGAACCACCCCCTGCAAAGAGCGCTCATAGATCTGATGCTGTAACTTGGCATAATGCACCCCATCGCCGATGATCAAACAGTGCATCCCCTCCATGGAGACGCCCCATTTCTTCAGCCACACAAAGGCGTCTAACAGCGCCTCATGATTCTTATTGCCGTTGAGTTCGCCGATGCTGACGGCGAGAAAATCACTTGCCCTAACGCCCAGCGTCTGCCGCTGCCGCAAGATGGTGATCTCAGAGAGCGGGTGAAAGCGCGCCATGTCTAACCCGACCCCGGGAATGAGATATACGCGCCCGCCGCGTTTGAGCGGCAGCCGTTTGGCATTCTCATAATCCTCCTCGTTAATCGTGATCAATACGTCGCTGTAACGTGCAAGCAGACGTTCGGCCATGTAATACACCGTGTTGTTGACAAGCGGCGCCCCTGCATAAAAATGAAAGCCGTGCACCGTATAGATGACATAGAGGGGACGCTTCACAAAGCGGGAAGCCAAACGCCCCAGCACACCGGCAATCGGCGTATGACAGTGCAGGATGGGAATGTCATAACGCTTAATGAGATCGAGCAATGCGACAAACGCCGCTTTGTTGGCACGATAGAGATAGGGGGAGCGTGCCAAGGGAAGATGATGCAGCGATATGCCCAGCTGCTCTATGATGCGTTGCTGCTCGCCATAGCACTGTTCCAGGAGATTGGCCGCATAATGCACCTCATAGCCCAGCTGCTGCAAAAGCGCCACATTGTCCCTTTCAAACTTATATAAAAAGCTGTATGCGTTGGCGATGATCAATATCCGCTTTTTCATAATCACCCCTCCCGGCCTATGCACACACTAGTATGGATGACAAACGCCGATCTATGTATCGCATATGACGTCCGTCTTGTCGCTTCTTTCATGTTCCAAGCCGCACACTGCTTGAAATGCGCAGAAAATCATGATAGATTTAAGTTATTGTAAGAGGTATCAATCCTCTTGCCTGCAAGGAGGAACCAATGGAAAATCAACGCACGGTTTATATTACGGGACATCGTCATCCCGACACTGATTCCATCGTATCCGCGATCGCCTACGCACTGCTGCAGCAGCGCAAAGGCGTGGATGCCGTTCCCTGCCGTTTAGGAGCGATCAACGCCGAAACCAAATGGCTGTTGGATCGTTTCGGCTTCAAAGAGCCGATGCTGTTTGAGGATGCGCGGGCAACCATCCGCGAAATTGAGATGGACCCCCCTTTGACGATCTCTCCGGAGACGACGATCTATGAGACTTTACAGCTGATGCAGCGCCAAAACAAGCAGTCTTACGGCGTCGTCAACGAAAAGGGGCAGCTGATGGGCATGGTGACGCGCAGCGACCTCGCTTCCATCGGCTTGGGCGACACCGCCGCCAGCATTCAGCTCTTAAAGGAAACGCCTTTGGCAAACATCGCCAAAACGGTAAACGGACAGCTCGTCTACATGGATGACGCCTATCATTTTAACGGCAAGGTGTCCATCATCGCCATGACGGAAACCGGATTGGCCAACTATGATATTCAAGACCGTCTCGTACTGCTAGGCAACGACAAGGAAGCGCAGAAAGCGGCGATTCAAAAGGGTGCCGGTGTGCTGATCGTCGTATGGACCGATCAGATTCACGAGGAAGTGCTCGCCCTAGCCAAACAGCATCACTGCCCGATCATCATTTCCGGACACGGGACGATGAACACCTCCCGTTACCTCTATTTCGCTCCGCCGGTAAAGCTGATCATGATCCGCTCGCTGGTCAGCTTCAACATCGACGAGTTTGCCGAGGACGTCGGAAAGAAGATGCTGAAAAGCCGTTACCGCAGCTATCCGGTCATCGACAACAACAACTATCTCAAGGGCTATCTGTCCCGTTATCACATTTTGGACTATCACAACAAGCAGGTCATCCTCGTCGACCACAACGAATACGCACAGTCTGTCAAAGGGGTGGAAAACGCCGATCTGTTAGAGATCATCGACCACCACCGCATCTGCGACATCGCCACCAGCCGCCCGATCTCCTTCCGCAATGAGATCATCGGCTCCACCGCTTCGATCATCACTTCCATCTACATGGAAAACCAGATGGAGATTCCCAAAAATCTGGCGGGGCTGTTATTAGGAGCGATCTTGTCCGACACGCTGAAGTTTCGCTCACCGACGACGACCGGCAAGGACATCGGCTTAGCCAAGACGTTAGCCGCCATTGCGGAGTTAGACATCGATACGTTTGCTTCGCAGATGTTCCAAGTCAGCTCCAACATCTCGCAGAAAAGCGTAAAGGAGCTGATTTCGCAGGACGTCAAGACGTTCCAGATCGACGGCAAGAAGGTCATGATCGCACAGGTGATCATCGCCGCAGTCGACGAGGTGCAAAACATCGAGGAGGAATTGCAGCGGGAGATGACACAGTTCACCGCCGCGCAAAGTCTCGATCTGTTTGTCGTCGCCTTTACCAGCATTTTGGAAAACGGCTCGATCTTCTATGCCAGCGGACCGCTGCAAGAAGTCGTGCGGGAAGCGTTCCCTAACAAGCAGGGCGCACACGGCTTTCAAGAGGACATTCTCTCACGCAAAAACCAGATCGTTCCGCTGTTGTCAAGAGCGATCATCAACTCCTCTATCTAAATGCAAAGATTCATCATTGCTGTTTCATCAAGCATCGGCTCACTGGGCCGATGCTTTTTGATATGCGTTTGTGCGCAAAAGGCAAGCGGGCGCAAAATGAGGCGATTCTCTTGTTTCATCCTATAACCACAACAAAAGGACAGCACAAAAAAAGCCGCTCCCGCAGCAGCGAAAGGGGTGTGCTGCACCTGTCGGGAGTGGCTCTTGATGGTTTTCTGTGTCCGAAAAGCAGGACAGTCTTCTGCTAGGATACATGATTGAATGATTTTGCGCCGCTGGCAGCGCTTGGAATGGAAGCGGCATGCTTGCGGGGCCGGCCGCGTTTATGCTCGATTACCGTTTTGCCGCTTTGTTGATAGCGGTGAACCCAAAGGGACAAGGTCGTCTTGCTGGCTAAGCCATACTTCAATGCCGTCTCGGTAATGCTGTGTCCCCCTTTCAGCACCTCTTGTATCATCTGTTCCTTGAGCGAAGGAGCATACTTGCAGCAGCGGCCGTTACGCAGGATGCCATAGCCGTGCAGGTCGATCAGCTTAACGAGATACTTTACGCTTTCTTTGCACACGCCATACTGACGGCTGAGCGCTCGCAGGGAAGCTCCTTTGCGCCATTGCTCATACAGTGCGATCTTTCGTTCGCTGTTCAGCTTTCTCATCAGCCATCATCCTTTGCTTTTCACATCTCACCTGTTTTGTGCGTGTCTGCACACGGCGAACGGTTTATCTGCCCCACCATGCGGCGCTTCACTTTTGACGGGAACGTTTTACTGCCAGCACGCCGACAATCGCAGCGGATAACAGCAGCATGCACAGGAAGGAAGCGGTGAGCGGCAATGCCGCGGCGGTATTGCCGCCTTGCTGTGCACCGCCTGCCCCCTCATCATTGCCGTCAGGCGTTGTACTGCTTGGCTTTTCCCCCTCTGCCTCAGTGCTTTTCTTCACGTTGGTAAATACCGCTTTGCTCGTCTGGTTTGCCGCCAACGTACCGCTTGCGCCCTGCGCGCTCGTCGTATAGCCGCTCTTTTCCTCTTGACTGACCGTATAGCGAACCCCCTGCGGCAAGGAAACGGCGCATTTGCTCTCTTGGTTTTTCAGCGTGAATACCGCCGTGCCCTTTGTGAAAGTCATATCGCCGTAACGTCCGCTCAGCGGTTCACTCAGCGTTACCGTATACGTAAAGGCGGCATCCGGACCGTTGACGATATTGGTGACACACAGCGCGCCCGTCTGTTCGTCCGGTTCGCTCGCCGTCGTATTTTCCCACACCAAGGCAAACGGGGAGAATCCGGCTGAGGACACCTCAAATACGACATGGCCGCCATCAACGCGGGATGGGATGACCTCAATCTGTGCGGCGGCAATTTCATCCGCGACATTATCGATCTGCATCTCACGGTGCAGCCCCTTGAAATGGAGCACCCGGAATGTGGTCGTCTCATCACAGCCCTGCGGCAGCGGCCAGTACACGCTGACGCTGTCCGAGGATTTCACCCATGTATTGCCGTTGTTGCGATCGACCAAATCCAGATATTTCAGCTCATAGCTGCTCTGCGGCGAAAGTGACGGCACTGCCTCTTGTGCGCGTTCCCACAGCATCTCACTGCGGTTTTCCTTTGCGGAATCGAGCACCTCGTCAAACAGCAAAGCGACATTGCTCGGATCACTGACCTGTACACTGCTGTCGTTGATCGTATAGACGCTGTTTTCCTTAGCGGCAAACGCCGGCTTTCCACTCTGCGGCGAACCGTTTTGCAGCTCAATGCCGTATTGAACGTCATCACTCGTCGCACGGACAGTTAACGTCGCCTGCTCGCTGGTATCGACAAGATATGTTTTATCCTCCCAGCGCAGAAGGAGATCACCGGCCATCCGCGTCTTTTCCTCGCGGTAAAGAGAGATCGCATACGTCTCATGGACCGCATCGCCCGCCTCAAAGTGATCGCTGGTGACACTCTGTCCGTTTTCATCTGTAAACTGCACCTTCATCGGTTCTTGTCCATCCTCACCAACGAGACGATACACGGTGGTATCTGCCTGTTGATCATAGGTTTCCAGCGTCCATGTGCGATCGCTGCCGCTCTCCTCAAAGGTGAGATCTTCCACTGGCACATCGCTCAGCGCCTGCGGCAGAGTCACAAGAAAGCCCGGCTGCGGCAGGGAACTGCTGCCGATGATCGTGCCGCTGTCATCGACGGTACCCGCATACCCCTGTTCACCGCCCATGTAGATCGTAATATCGGCCGGGGTGATACTGACGCCGTCTAACTGCTTGCGCAGCTGTGCATACATCGGGTCGATTGTCAAATCGAAGCTTTTGCTCTGTGGATACTTTCCCTCTGTCGTCACCTGAATATGCATGGTGCCGTCCGCCTTAATATAGGAAGGATCGTCAGCGCCTGCGGCAGTATCGGCTGCCACACTTGCCAAGGAATCCGGGATGACGGCTTTCGCCCCTTGCGCATCGCTGACCGTCAGCGACATCTTGGAGAATTCCTCCAGCGTCAATGTCGGATTTTCTCTGACGCTGTCAGTTAAGCCAAATGTCAGCTCCAAAACATTATCCGGCATATCCGCCTTTGTCACCGTAATCGTATAGACGTTGTTGGTATTCTCATCCGGATTTAAGAGTTCGCCGTCTATGCGAGGTACAAAACCGCCGGTATATTGGAAGCTGAACGTATCGCTCTGTGCAAAGAAATCCAGGCGTTCATCAAAGTTGATTGTCATCTTCACATAGGTTTCATCCAGATTCAGTTCATCCGTGCGTGCCCAAGCCAACAAAGACGCCATCTCGCCCATATCCAGATAAGCGGTATAATACAGCGCATCCTCTTGCAGCTGACCGTCGTTGACCCAGATCACTTTCGGATTCTCCTGCGTATACGCGTTTGAACCGTTCAGCTCAATGTGCGTGCTGGCCTCTTTTGTATATTCTTCCATATCGCTTAGAAGCGACATCGGATTGACGAAAAACGCATAGAGCGCATCGACGTCCGCCGGCAAAGTCTGTCCGCTGCGAATCCATGTACCGCTGCCATCCGGCTGGGTGTTGTAAGCGTAAAAGCGAAGTGCCTTTCCCAAAATGATGTCCGCTATACCACTGCCTTTTCCGTTATACGGCATCGTCAAATTGTCTTCGCTTGGCGTTTCCGCAACGATCTGCTCATCTGCAACTGCCGCATTGTACGTTTTCGTCAAGGCGTGATACCCATCCTTTTTCACATACGTAAACTGGCAATACGGCTGTGTAACGCTATCGCCGACGTCAATCGTCTTTATAGAATTTGTCGGAGTTTCATTAAACTCTTTCGGCTCTCCCTTATCCTTATCATACCATCCATACGGTACGCCATCCTGATAATCCCAAACGCTGCCAAACAGCTCGTTGTCTTCTGTCGAGGCATAATAGGTAATGGAACGACCCGCTGTGAAACCCGGATCGCCTGTCGGTTCTGCTCTCAAAGGAGCACCGCAGATCACCGTCAGCACCATGAGCGCTGATGCGGCAAACGCAAATAGCTTCTTCATCATCCTCATCCTTTCTTACTGCTATCACCCACATTTTACACCCCCCCCCCCCGGTAAAATGCAAGCCATCCATAGGAAAAATAGGAAAAACCGGCACTCGTGAGCGCTCGCTCCTCTCCATGACAAAAGCGATGCACTATTTTCCATATCGCCATCTTTTAAGCATCATTTGTGCAATTCCCACGATTCTCTTCTGTTTTATAATTCGCCGGCGGCATTGTTTTAGCTGCTCTTCAATATTTCATGCTTTCCGCTAAAAAAAAGCAGGCACTGCCTGCATACGATCATCTTCTTCCCCTCTCTCTTCCTATTGCTCCTCTTTACTATTAAAAAAGCGCTGCGTCTTTTTCAAAACAGCGCAGTGCTCCCCATTCACCATCCACCTGCTAAAGACAGCCAGCTATGAACGTATTCCCATCTCTGACAGGCAGAAAAGCCTATTTGCTTCCCTCGTATCCTATAAGGCTTTCTCCGCCTTGTATCAGCGAGCCTCGCTCCTTTCCTTATGTGATCTTCTCTACGCGCTTTTCTCTCCGTTAAGAAAAGGAAGAAATCAGCGCAAAGGTGAAGCTGTCGCCATCCTGCACGCTAACCTCATCCATCGCCGGGCACATGCCGCCATACTCCTTGCAGGAAGCGTTATTCTCCGACTCAAATACCAGCCACGGACCGCTCTCCATATTTTGGCGCAGGCCGCAGATCTCCGTTAACAGCGAACCATACGCGCTCTGTTCGATCTGTACATGCAGATCACTTTGTTCTTCTAACAGCTCACTCAGCGTTTGAGCATCGCTGCGATAGCGCTGACGCCACACCTCTTCCTGTGCTGACTTCGTCCGATCGACGACGATGATCTCGATCTCTTTCGCTCCTGCCTGCTTCTCAAAGCGTGTAAGCCACAGCCCCATCGCAGCCGCAAAAGCGATCACAATAATCGCACACAGGGCATACCAACCTTTTTTCTTCATCTCTTTCTCCCTTGTTCTTTCATCTTCATGATTTTTTTCTTCTTTTCCAACTGCTGCTTTCGTTCCCGCTCTCTGTCCTGCTTTCCCTTTTTCACAGCCCCGAGCGCTCTTGTATCCTCACCAGTACCCGATGCGTCGGCTCATAGAGAAACAGCACCGCTAAAAAGGTGAGACTCCCCTGTATCAGGGAGGTTTTAAGCCCCATGAGCAGATAGAGCACGGTGATCGTCTTGCCAAAAAGCAGAAACGGCAAATCGACCAGCTGCCCGATCAAAAAGGAGGCGATGCCCGCCGTGAGTGCCAAGCCGACGATCCGTCCCTGTAACACCCGCTTCATCGAGGCAAACAGAAAGCCATAGATGGGAAAGATGAGCAGATACATGATGTTCCAGATCATCACTCCATACAGCAATAGATGCAGCAGGGCAAACAGCACGCATGCCATGACACATTCCCGGCGGGGAAATACCTGCGAAAACGAAAGGATCGTAAATGTGATCAGCTCCAGATACAGTATATCGGAAAAGGCGTGAAAGACGATGTAGAGCAGCGTTCCCATCAAAGCGATCCGGGTCAGCTCTCTTGTCGTCATTTCGCCTTCCCTGCCGTTATCCGTCCTCGCTGACGTCTGCCGTTTCGCTCACCCTCGCCTTTGCCCTTTGGCGGATGGGGAGGAATCAGGCATTTAGGCCCATAGCCGATCAAATCCTCCCGATGCGCTTTCATCAGCGCACGGTGCACAATCGCATAGTTCTTCGGATAAGTAAACTGCATGAGCGCGCGCTGTTCCAGCTTCTCCTCGTATGTTTTGGCGACATAGACCGGTTTCATCGTCCGCGGGTCCAGCCCGGTATAATACATACAGGTTGCCAAGGTGCCCGGCGTCGGATAGAAGTCCTGCACCTGCTTTGGGGTGTGGTGAATCTTTTTGAGATAGCAGGCGAGCTCGATGGCGTCCGATAATTCGCAGCCGGGGTGGGAGCTCATCAGATAAGGCACTAAAAACTGCCGTTTGCCCAGTTCCTCGTTTTTCTCATAGTAGCGATCGACGAATTTCAGATACAGCTCTTTGCGCGGCTTCCCCATCTTATCGAGCACCTTGGCGCTGACATGCTCCGGGGCAACCTTCAGCTGTCCGCTGATATGGTAGCGGATGAGACGATCAAAAAAGGTCTCGTCCTTATCATACATCAGATAATCATAGCGAATACCGGAGCGGATGAACACCTTTTTCACCTTCGGCAAGGCGCGGACCTCGTCTAACATCTCCACGTAAGCGCTGTGGTCAACCTTTAGATTCGGACAGGGCTTGGGCCACAGGCACTGTCGTTTCGCACAGGCGCCATGGCTTGCCTGCTTCTCACAGGCCGGACGGGTAAAATTGGCGCTGGGACCGCCAATATCGTGAATGTAGCCTTTAAAGTTCGGCATTTCGGTAATCTTCTTCGCTTCTTCGACAACGCTTTCCTTGCTTCTGGTCGAGATGACGCGCCCCTGATGGGAAGTGATGGCGCAAAAGGCACAGCTGCCAAAACAGCCGCGGTTGGCGGTGATGGAAAACTGCACCTCCTCAATCGCCGGTACATACGTATAGCTTGGATGGAAGGTGCGCTCATAAGGCAGGGAATAGGTGAAATCCATCTGTTCCTGTGTGAGCGGCAGCGGCGGTTGGTTGCAGATGACATACCAGCCCTCGTATGGCTCGATGAGCATTTTGGAATTGATCGCATCCTGATTTTCATACTGAATCAGAAAGCTCTTCGCATAAGCGCGCTTATCGCTTTTGATCTGTTCATAACTCGGTAACAGCACATAGTCGTCTGCGATCCACTCGATCGACTTGCTCTTCCACACCGTTCCGCGGATATAGCACAGATGCTCGATCGACAATCCGCTGTTGAGCGCATCCGCTACCTCGATGATCGTATTCTCTCCCATGCCAAACATCAGCAGATCGGCTTGGGAATCCATCAAAATGGAACGGCGCACTCGATCATCCCAATAATCGTAATGCGCAAGACGGCGCAGGCTTGCCTCAACACCGCCGATCAAAATCGGGACATGGGGGAACAGCCGTTTTAAAATCTGCGTGTAGACGATCGTCGCCCGATCGGGACGTTTGCCCATCACGCCTTGATCGCTGTATGCGTCCTGATCTCTGCGCCGCTTGTTGACAGAATAGTGATTCACCATGGAATCGATATTGCCCGCCGACACCAGAAAGCCTAAGCGCGGTGTGCCAAACTGCAAAAACGCTTCGTCATCATGCCAGTCGGGCTGGGCGAGAATGGCGCAGCTGTACCCGAATGCCTGCAAAGTACGGGTGATGATCGCACAGCCAAAAGAGGGATGATCGACATACGCATCTCCCAAGACATAAACAAAATCGACCTGAGTAAACCCCTGTTCCAGCATTTCTTCACGTGTTGTCGGTAAAAAAGCCATGCGATCCCCTCCCGTTTTCTTTAACAGATTTTATCATGATGTGCGCCGCTTGAAAAGATAAAAAAACGCCGCCGCCAAATCGTGTGGTGAGATAAGAATCCTATGAGGAATGCTGTCAGCCGTTCCTTCGTATTCTCTTAACCACCCGCTAAGAAGCCGCGATCGTTTCCCTGTCAATTATTTCAAAATGTGCTCCATACCGATTTTCTGGGGCTGCAAACCGCACGCTTCATAGAAACGAAGCGCCGCCGTGTTGCACGCCCAGACGTTAAGCGTCACGTTATAGCAGTCATGAGCGCCGGCAAAAGCGACGACCGCCTCATACAGCGCTTTGCCGATATGCCCGCCGCGAAGCGTCTCGTCGACGCACAAATCGTCGATGTACAACGAGCGGATGTCAGTCAGGATATTGCTGTCTGTTCGCTGTATGAACTGACAAAAGGCGTAGCCCACTACGCGGTCCTCCTCATCGCAGGCGACAAGGATAGGGCGGTGATCATCCTCGATAATTGCCAAAAGCTCTTCATCCTCGTATTTGCGCGCGCCGTGCTTAAATAAGTCGGGGCGTCCCTGATAGTGCAGCTCTTCCACCTGCATGAGCAGTTTTGTCAGCTGCGGCATGTCCTTTTTCTGTGCTCTGCGTATCTGCATCGTCCTCACTCCTTGTTCTGTTTCGTTTGCATAGATGCGATCCAAGCATCCGTATTCACTATCTTAAAAATTATATCACAAACGGAAAGGAAAAGGGAAAGGATCTCCCCGGCTGAATTGTACAAAAACATGCGTCGTTGATTTCTCTGCGCTTTGATCAGCTCCTTTGCGATTTTGAATGTGTTCAAGAGGGCAAACATACGCTTACTATGTGATAAGACAGCGATGTCCAGCGCTTACGGGGAGATGTGTCTTTGAAATTCAGACATAATGGCAATGACCGTTTGCATCGGCAAACATAAAAAACGCGGCGATTACCGCGCTTATTCCTGTATGTCAGAGACAGTGCGGGTCATGGAGATTCCCAAGCTCTCATAGACATAGGTGAAGGTCTGCGGCATGCCGTTTTCATCTACGCGCAATGTCGCCGTATAGTCGTTTCCGGCATCGGAGGTACCGCTGATCGTCCACTCATCCCCCTCTTTGACGTAGACGGCGTCCTCCATGTTTTCCATAATCATAAAGTATTGCTGCGACATGCGCTTCTTCGCATCGGCGGCATAACCGTCGCTGTACGTCACGCTGCCTTCCTGAAAGGTATGCACCATCTGACAGCCCTCACTTGGCTTCGCTTGCGCCAGTTCCGTGGCGTTACAGGTGACGTCCTCCTTTGTGCCGTCATCATAGACAAAGTAGATCGTCGTCGTTTCCACGGCGGTATCGCTGTCTGTGCCGATTGTGACCTCCGCCTGCGATTCTTCGAGATATTCATAGTTCTCTGCGTATGCGTGGTCGTAAGAGCTGGTTGAAACATGGTAGCTTTTTAACGCATCCAAGCGTTCAATCGTTTTGCAGTATTCCTCATAAGAGGCATTTGTCGCCGCCGTTTCCCCCTGTGTGTTCGCCGCTGTGCAGCCAAAAAGCGCCAGCAAGATACCCAAAGGCAATATCCGCAGATGTTTCATCAATGTTCCCCTCTTCTCAATTACTTTCAAAAGATCGTATCTTAAGCATACGGGAACGGGGTGAAAAAGTAAAGAGACGCGGCATGAAAAAGGGGTGAACAATAGGTGAACGCGCCGACAGCGCTTGCTCATCCTCCGCTTCAGCCACTTGACGGCAAGCGCATAGCCGCCGCAGGCATGGCTTACCCTTTCCCCATGCGTTAAAAAGAAAACTGCCGAAAAAAAGAGGCCCGGCGCTCGGCGACACTTGCCGCTGCCCTGTCACAGCCTCTTTTCTTTTTTTATTTCAGTACGGCTCCCTCATCTGCAGAGGATACCAAACGCGCATAACGCTCCAGCCAACCGCCGTTGACTTTCGGCTTCGGCGGCTGCCATGCGTCTAAGCGACGCTGTATTTCTTCATCGCTGACCTGTAAGCTGATCGTACCGGCGTTGATGTCAATATCGATGAGCTCTCCCTCGCGAATCACGGCAATCGCTCCGCCGCTCGCCGCTTCCGGCGACACGTGCCCGATCGCTGCCCCGCGGGTGGCACCGGAAAAGCGTCCATCCGTAATCAACGCGACATCCTTGTCTAACTTCATACCGGCTAACGCGCTGGTCGGATTGAGCATCTCGCGCATGCCCGGGCCGCCTTTTGGCCCCTCATAGCGGATGACGACGACATCTCCCTTGACGATCTTGCCCTCATAGATCGCCTCGATCGCATCCTCCTCACTGTCAAAGACACGAGCAGGACCGGTGTGCTTCAGCATGGAAGGATCGACTGCACTGCGCTTGACCACACAGCCCTTTGGCGCAATATTGCCAAACAAGACGGCAATGCCTCCCGTCGATGAATTCGGCGTGTCGATATTTTTGATGATCGTCTGATCCAGATTGCGCACCTTTTCCAAATTCTCTTTGATCGTCTTGCCGGTGACCGTCATCAGCGAATCATCGATCAGCTGCTTCTTTTGCAGTTCCTTCATCACCGCCTGCACGCCGCCGGCGCGATAGAGGTCTACGATATGATCCCCGCCTGCCGGCGCCAGCTTGCAAAGATTCGGTGTCGATTGGGAAACCTCGTTGATCATATTGAGATCTAATGTCACACCTGCTTCCTTGGCGATTGCCAACAGGTGCAGCACCGTATTGGAGGAACAGCCCAAAGCCATGTCGCATGCCAAGCCGTTGCGCAGCGCTTTCTCGTTGACGATATCACGCGGACGGATGTTGTTTTCCACCATCTTCATCACGGCCATGCCCGCTTTTTTGGCAAGCTGCATACGTCCGGAATAGACGGCCGGAATCGTACCGTTGCCCGGCAGCGCGATTCCCAGCACCTCGCACAGGCAGTTCATCGAATTGGCGGTGAACATGCCCGCACAGGAGCCGCAGCCCGGGCAGGCGTTTTGTTCGATGTAGGTCAGTTCCTCCTCATCGATCAGTCCCGCCTTCTTCGCGCCGACCGCTTCAAACATCGTGGAAAGGCTCATATCCTTTCCCTTGTCGTTGCCCGGCAGCATCGCTCCGCCGCTCATCACGACGGCAGGCAGGTTGACGCGCAGCGCCCCCATCAGCATGCCCGGCACGATCTTATCACAGTTGGGCACCAGCACCAGTCCGTCAAAGCCATGCGCATTTGCCATGGTCTCCACGCTGTCCGCAATCAGCTCGCGGGATGCTAAGGAATACTTCATACCGATATGACCCATTGCGATGCCATCGCACACACCGATTGCCGGTACCATGATCGGCGTACCGCCGGCCATGCGAATCCCCGCCTTGACCGCTTCGGTGATCTTATCGAGGTGCAGATGCCCCGGCACGATCTCGCTGTATGCGCTCACCACGCCGATCAAGGGGCGGGAGAGCTCCTCCTGCGTTAATCCGAGTGCGTAAAACAGAGAACGCTGCGGTGCGCAGGCGTCGCCCTTGAGCACTCTGTCACTTAGTTTTGCCATGCTCTCACCACGCTTACTTCTTCAGCCAGCTCATCATGTTGCGCAGCTTCTTGCCGACCTTTTCACTAGGATGCTCGGCATGCACACGGCGCATTGCCAAGAAGTGCGCGCGTCCGGCAGACTTGTTCTCCGTAATCCAGTTGCCCGCAAAGGTACCATCCTGAATCTCACGCAGTACCTTCTTCATCTCCTTGCGCGTCTCTTCGGTAATCAAACGCTTGCCGGTGACATAATCGCCGTATTCCGCCGTATCGGAGATCGAGTAGCGCATCATCGCAAAGCCGCCGCTGTTGATCAGATCGACGATCAGCTTCATCTCATGGATACACTCAAAGTATGCCATCTCCGGCTCATAACCGGCCTCTACTAACGTGTCGAAGCCAGCCTGCATCAGCTCGCAGACACCGCCGCACAGCACGGCCTGCTCACCGAACAAATCGGTTTCCGTCTCTTCCTTGAAAGTCGTCTCGATGATACCGGCACGTCCGGCGCCGATACCGCTGGCATACGCAAGCGCATACTCGCGCGCTTTGCCGCTCGCATCCTGATGAATGGCGATCAGGCTCGGTACGCCCTTGCCCTCGAGATACTGGCTGCGTACGGTATGTCCCGGACCCTTCGGCGCGCACATCGTCACATCGACGCCCTGCGGCGCAACGATCTGATTGAAGTGAATCGAGAAGCCATGTGCGAACATCAGCATGTTGCCCGGCTCTAAGTTCGGTTCAATGTCCTGCTTGTAAATATCCGGCTGGTTTTGATCCGGTGCCAAAATCATGATGACATCGCCCGCCTTGGCGGCATCCGCCGTATCCATGACCTTCAAGCCCGCTTCTTCTGCCTTGGCACGGCTCTTGGAACCCGGACGAAGTCCGACGACGACATCGACACCGCTGTCATGCAGATTCAGTGCATGTGCGTGTCCCTGGCTGCCATATCCGATGATGGCCACCGTCTTCCCCTTCAATAAATCCAAATTACAGTCTGCGTCATAATATACCTTTACCATTTTAATCTCCTCCTCTTTCTGGTAATGCAGCTTATACAAACGCCGATGGCGTTAATATACCGTTTCCTTTGATAATTGCAGCGCAACGCCGCCGGTGCGGCTGATCTCCTGTATGTGATACTCGCGCAGCTCCTCGATGAAATAGTTGATGCTGTCCGGCGTATCCGTCAGCTCGACGATGTAAACGCTGCCCTCGATAATCTGACAGCGCCCCCCGAAATCCTCCACCGCGTGCAGAAATGCCGCGATCTGGTTTTGTCTGGGTTCGCATTTTGCCAACATCACCTCGCGGATGAACAGCTGCTCCTGCGGAATCTCCATGACGTTTTTGACGTCCTCCAGCTTGGCTAGCTGCAATTTGATCTGCGTGATGATCGCCTCGTTGCCATGCGTCGTCACCGTGATGCGGGAAAACCGCGGATTTTCCGTCTCTCCCACAGCGAGTGAATCGATATTGAAGCCGCGCTGTCCAAACAGATTGCTCACCCTTGTCAGCACGCCGAACTGGTTCGCCACTAACAGCGATAATACCTTTCGTTCCATGGTTGCCCCTCCTAGTTACCGATGATGATGTCCTTGGCGCTCTTTCCCGGCGGGATGATCGGATAGACACAATCGTCTTTATCGATCCAGCAGTCCACGATGCAAGGCCCCTGCGACGACAGCGCTTCCTTCATCACAGGAACGATGTCATGACGCGTCGCAATGCGCATGCCCTTGCCGCCAAACGCCTCTGCCAGCTTGACATAGTCCGTCTGCCGATCGATCGTCGTCTGCGAGTAACGATGCTCATAGAACAGCGTCTGCCACTGGCGCACCATGCCTAACACGTGATTGTTGAAGATGAGTACGACGATACCCAGCTTTTCACTGACTGCCGTCGCCATCTCATTCATGTTCATGTGGAAGCTGCCATCGCCACTCACCAAGATCACCGGGCGGTTAGGATTGGCGATTTTCGCACCGATCGCCGCGCCCATGCCAAAGCCCATCGTTCCCAGTCCACACGAGCTCACAAAGCTGCGCGGCCGGGAGAACTGGTAATACTGCGCCATAATCATCTGATGCTGTCCGACGTCGGTGACGATGATCGCATCCTCGCCCACGATCGTATGCAGCGTTAACGCCAGATCGCGCGGGTCGACGCCGTCGCCGGCTTTCGGCTTTGGCAAGCCCAGCTTCGTTTTGAAATCGGTCAGCGTATGCGTCCATTGCGCATGCTTGCAGGAAGGCATCACCTCCAGCATGTGCTTGAGAATGTAGCGGGCATCGCCGACGATCGAGATGTCCGAACGCACGTTTTTGCTGATCTCCGAGGCGTCGATATCAAAGTGGATGATCTGCGCATCCTTGCCGAACTCCTCGCGGTTGCCGGCGACGCGATCCGAGAAGCGCGCCCCGATGGCGATGATCAAGTCGGCGTTGAGCGTCGCATAATTGGCTACCGGCGTGCCATGCATGCCCACCATGCCCAGATAGAGCGTATAGTCATAAGGAATCGCGGACAACCCCATCATGGAAGTGCAGATCGGGATGTCCATCTGCTTGGAAAACTTCAGCAGCTCTTTTTCCGCGTTGGCGCTGAGGATGCCGCCCCCGGCATAGATCAGCGGGCGCTTCGCTCCCTTGATGACCTCCATCGCATTGGCGAATTGCATTTCATCGACCTTAGGCAGCTTGCGGATGCGAAACTTCGGCAGCTTGACATACTCCGTAACCGCCGCCGTCACATCCTTGGGAATATCGATCAGCACCGGTCCCTTGCGCCCGGAGTTGGCGATGATAAACGCCTTGCGTACCGTAGCCGCCAAATCCTCAACGCGCTGAACGATGAAATTATGCTTGGTGATCGGCATGGTGATGCCGGCGATATTGACCTCCTGAAAGGAATCGCGTCCTAACAGATCGGTGGAGACGTTGCCGGTGATCGCCACCATCGGCACGCTGTCCATATATGCGGTCGCAATTCCGGTGACGAGATTGGTCGCGCCCGGACCGCTGGTCGCCAGACAGACGCCGGTCTTGCCGCTGCTGCGCGCATAGCCATCCGCCGCATGCGCCGCCCCCTGCTCATGAGAGGTCAATACATGGCGAATGTCCTCCTGACGCTCATAGAGCGCATCGTAGATGTTGAGCACCGATCCGCCGGGATAGCCGAATATCGTATCCACGCCCTGATCGATCAGCGCCTGTATCAGTATCTGTGATCCATTCATCTTCATAATCTGTACATCCTCCCCTACTCCAGCGTGATCTCATAGCCGTTTTCTTCCAGCATGCGCACCATCTTCGCACCGTGCTCCTTGCTGCTGACCTCAACCCCCATGTGGATGATCGTCTCATTCAGGTTGAGATCCGCCTGTATCCGATCATAGCGCACCTCGATGATGTTGGCGTTCGCCTCACGCATGATGTGAGTCATCTTCTCCAAGGAACCCGGCACATCCAGCATCAGCGTTTTGAACTTCATATTGCGTCCGCGGGTGACAAGACCTTTCTCCACGACCTTGTGAATAAAAGATACGTCGATGTTGCCGCCGGAGAGCACACAGACGACGCGCTTGCCCGCCACATCGATCTTGTGATTGAGCACCGCCGCCAACGAGCACGCCCCCGCCGGTTCCACCACCTGCTTTTCCCGCTCCAATAGCAGCAGGATGGCAGAGGCGATCTCATCGTCGCTGACGGTTACCATCGCATCGACATTCTCCATGATGAGCTCCACCGTCCGCTCTCCCGGATTCATGACCGCAATGCCATCCGCAATCGTATTGGCGCTGCTTGTCGTCACATGCTTGCCGCTTTCAAACGAACGCACGATCGCATCCGCCCCCTGTGCCTGCACGCCGACGATTTGGATGCGCGGGTTGATCTGCTTGGCATAGAAGCTGATTCCCGCTAACAAGCCGCCTCCGCCGGCCGGTACGACGATGATGTCCGCATTGGGCAGATCATGCAGAATCTCATAGGCGATCGTCCCCTGCCCCGCGATCACATCCTCGTCATCGAAGGGATGGATAAACACGGCGCCGCTTTCCGCTTGTATGCGTTTTGCCTCCTCATAGCAGGCGTCATAATTGTCGCCCGCCAGCACGACCTTTGCGCCATAGCCCTGCGTTGCGCTGACCTTGGCAATCGGCGTGCTCTTAGGCATGACGATCGTCGCATCCATGCCCAGCATTGCAGAGGCATAGCTGACGCCCTGCGCATGATTGCCCGCACTGCTTGCAATGACCTTCGTACATCCCCCGCGCTCCTTTAACAGCGCCAGTTTATTGTAAGCCCCTCTGACCTTAAACGAACCCGTCTTCTGCCGATTTTCACATTTCAGGTAAAGCTCGCAGCCACTCATCTGCGAAAACGTCTGTGAGCTGCTCACGTGTATGTTGTGAATCTTCCCCTGCAGCCGCTTCGCCGCTGCCTCTACATCTCTGCTTTCCATGACATCCCTCCTGTTGAAGTAAAAAAGCAGCTCCTCCATCCGATAGCTGCTTTTCTTTCATTCCCTGACGCCCTCATCACAATGACAAAAGAATCTGTTATTGGAAAACCATGCGGTTTCTTGAAAGAAAAACAGACTTGTTTAGGACTAGGAGAATAATAATGACTGCTACGATAATCATCACTCTGTCCACTTCCTTTCAATGACCGTACTCGGGCGGTGTTGTTCATAGTTTAAAACTTTTTTATGCACATGTCAATATGTTTCTGGAAAGTTTTCAGAAAACGGTCTCATTTTTTTCAATTCTCCTGTAAACGCTACAATTTGCGCTTTTCAAACGAACTGCTTTCTTATATAATTACAGGCATGAAAGGAAGGACGCCCATGTATCAAGAATATTCTCACCTGATCGTTTACCGCAATTTTCCAAAGGACAGCATTTTAACGGAGATGTGCGCCATCATCCGCGACTTTGACGAAAAACGCTGTGGCAGCAACGATCTGATCGACCGCATTCACACCCAGATCAAAGCGCTGTTGGATCTGTCGACCGCCCTTGGCTTCGACAGCAGCTTATGGCGATGCTATCTCACATGGCTATTGCTCACCAACGAAAATTCCTTTACGCTGAGCAGCGAGCGCTGCAAGATCGAACAGGGCTCGATTCAGCCCCTCGTCTTATCCGATCTGCGCATCTTCCGCAAGCTGTTCTATTACGATTTCCACCGCCTGCAAAAGGCGCTGCACATCGATTGCTTCGACATCATCAACCATTATCACGCGATTGAAAAAAGCTCGCGCATCTGCGATCCCAATGCCGCGCGCATCGTGCAAAAGATCACCAAAGCATTAGAGGAGGCCGAAGATGAAGCAGCGATGGCAAACGTGCTGAGCGCATTCTATCAACGCTATGGCATCGGCGATTTTGCGATCTACCGCGCCTTTCGCTTTGAACGAGAGGCAAACGGAGAGCTGAAGCTGTTGGCAATCCGCAACATGGATGAGGTGATGCTAGACGATCTGGTGGGCTATCAGATGCAAAAGGAGATGCTCGTGGAAAACACGAAAGCGTTTGTCGAGGGACGAAACGCCAACAACGTGCTGTTATACGGCGACAGCGGCACCGGCAAGTCCACCAGCATCAAGGCGATCGTCAATGCGTTTTACGATCAGGGACTGCGTATGATCGAGATTTACAAGCATCAGCTGCGCGATCTCTCGGCGCTGATCGCCCTGCTGAAAAAACGCAATTATCGCTTTATCATCTATATGGACGATCTTTCCTTTGAAGACTTCGAGACAGAATACAAATTTTTAAAGGCAGTGATCGAGGGCGGTGTGGAGACGCGGCCGGACAATATCCTGATCTACGCCACCAGCAACCGCCGCCATCTCATCAAGGAGACGTGGAGCGATCGAAACGACATGAGCGAGGATGAATTGCACCACAGCGATACCGTACAGGAAAAGCTGAGCCTCGTCGCCCGTTTCGGCCTGTCAATCTGCTATGAACGGCCGAATCAGAAAAACTATTTTGACATCGTTTTACAGTTGGCCAAACGCTATCCGGAGATCACCCTCAGCGAGGAGGAGCTGATTCAAGAGGCACGCAAATGGGAGCTGAGCCATGGCGGAATGAGCGGACGGGCGGCACAGCAGCTGATCTACGATCTCAGCGGCAAGGCGATGCTCGCCAAATGGAAACAAGAGCGGCAATAAGCGATCATTCCTACTTAGCAGCATAGAAAGATGTGCAACAGCAGACGGACACAGCGTCTTTGACAAAGCGTGCGCCGTATGCTGACAATGCGTTCTTTCTGCGCAGGCACACCATGGAAAACAAACGAGCCAAGCGGCAATGATGAGACAGAGAATTTCAAAAGAGAGGTGATCTGGTGCATGATTGCCGTTTTTTTCTTATCGGCGAGCACCCTGTATAGCATGGAAAAACAAACGGGCCAAGCGGCAATAACAAAACAGAGAATTTCAAAAGAGAAATGATCTGGCGTATGATTGCCGTTTTTTTCTTATCGCCATCGCAAACATGGCATCGCGGCAAGATAAGCGCGGGATAGGGGCACTGCATCCTCCCCCCTTTACAAGCGTTTTGACAATCGTGATTGCAGAGGTACAAAAATACGCAGACACTTTGCAGGGATACACGTGCTGCTCACAAAGGACAACGCAGTGCCCGCAGGGATGGCAGCGCACTGTGAATGAACGCTTGCTTTTTTATCATGTGCGACGTATAATCTTTATTGTTCACAAGTAAACGATTAGGGGGTACATGCGCATGAAGCCAACCGTGGAGAGCATACTTCGCTCTCTCAACCAGATTCGCAAGGTATATGCCGCCAAGGTGCAGAAACAGATGCGGGAAGAGCATCTCTCTTTAAATGAAATCTCCATCCTCATCCTGCTTGCCAACAACCCTCATATCACAACCGCCGCGCAGCTGTGTGTGGTGCTGGGCGTATCGAAAGGGTTAATCAGCCGCAGCGTGGAACGTTTAGTCGCACGGGGAATTTTAAACGCCGCACAGGATGAAAAGGATCATCGGATCACCCATCTGACGATCAGCACCCGGGCAAATGAGCTGATTCTGCGCCTGAATCATGAGATCGACGCGATCAACCGCGCCGTGCTCAGCGATGTCAGCGAGGCGGAAATCTTACAGATGGAAGCGACGATCCGCAAGATCACAGCGTGTTTTCAAAAGGAGGAAGAAGCATGAAACTGCAAATGTCAAGAGAGGTCGATTTAGGAAAGGAGCCCGTCGGCAGGCTGCTTGCCATCCTCGCCCTGCCCGCCATCACCTCGCAGGTCATCAACGCCCTGTATAACATGGTCGACCGCATGTACATCGGTCACATCGAAGGGATCGGCGCAGATGCGCTGACCGGCGTCGGCGTCTGTTTTCCGATCATCATGATCGTCTCTGCGTTTGCCTATCTGCTGGGAATGGGCGGCGCTCCGCGGGCGAGCATCTGCATGGGGAAGAAACAAAACCAAGCGGCGGAAAAAATCTTAGGCAACTGCTTTCTCGCATTGGTGCTCGTCGCGTTTGTCCTGACGGCAATCGTCCTGCTGTTTCATGAACCGCTGCTCTATCTTTTCGGCGCCAGCGATCAGACGATCGGCTATGCGAGCGAATATATCAAAATCTATGCGATCGGCACGCTGTTTGTACAGCTGACGCTGGGCATGAACGCCTTTATCTCGGCACAGGGCTTCTCCACCGTCAGCATGCTCACCGTCGTCATCGGTGCGATCAACAACATCATCCTCGATCCGATCTTCATCTTTCTCTTTCACATGAATGTCAGCGGCGCCGCCTTGGCGACAATTCTCTCACAGGCGATCAGCGCCGTGTGGGCGGTGCGCTTTCTGATGGGAAACAAGACCGTTCTGCGTTTGAAACGAGAGAATATGCGCTTTGAATGGAAGGTGTTTGCCCCTTGTGTCGCCCTGGGCATCGCACCTTTTGCCATGCAGGCGACGGAGAGCGTGCTCGTGCTTTGCTTCAACTCCTCCCTGCTTCGCTATGGCGGTGATCTGGCAGTGGGCGCAATGACGATTCTCTCCAGCATCATGCAGTTTGCAATGCTGCCGATGCAGGGACTCACACAGGGCGGACAGCCAATCATCAGCTACAATTACGGAGCGAACAACCCGCAGCGTGTCAAACGGGCGTTCCAGCTGCAGACGATCGTCTGCTTCTCCTACTCCACCTTGATGTGGGCGGCGGTCATGCTGGTGCCTTCGCTGTTCGTCTCCATCTTCACCAACGATCCCGCGCTCGCTTCCATCAGCGTTTGGGCGCTGCGTATCTATATGACAGGCGTGCTGCTGATGGGCTTGCAGGTGTCCTGCCAGCAGGCGTTTATCGCCTTTGGCAACTCCAAGGTCAGCGCTTTTCTGGCTGTATTTCGCAAAATCATCGTGCTGATCCCATTGATTTACATTTTGCCGCAGTTTCTCGACGATCAGGTATTCGCCGTCTTTCTTGCCGAACCGATCGCGGATACCATCGCCGTAGCGACGACGGTCACCTTATTTGTCATCAACTTTAAAAAGCTGCTGCATCAGATGGAGGCCTCAAAGGAAACTACGCGCTGAGGAAATTCTTCAGCGCTTTTTGTTTCCTGTGGATGTCCGACAATACCTCATCGCCAAGTGACACGCCGGAAGCGTTTGACAAGATCTGCGGACAGGTTTAGGGGAACACTCTTCCTGCCGGAGTATACAAAAGCAATTCCCATGTCCGGATGACATTCTTTGCCTGTCAGAAAAACCGCCGGAAAAAGGCAACAGCTACTCCGCAGGAAAACGGCCGCCCTTTCCACTCATCCGGGATTTCACACGGCACTGAAAACAGTTGCCCTTTGCCCTTGGCTGTGCTATAATCACTCACGAACTGGTTTCTAAGTCTCCCAGTATAATCATAGGCAAACAATCAATCTCATCGTGATATTTACGGTTTTTATTGCTTTGCCCCTATGCTGGGCAAGGCTTTTTTATTGAAAAGGGGGATTTGCATGAAACGAAAGGTCATCATCGACTGTGATCCGGGCATCGATGACGCGCTGGCGCTGATGCTGGCGCTGAATCATGAGGACATTGAGGTGCTGGGGATTACCATCGTCTGCGGCAACGCGCCGGCGGAAATGGGATTTGCCAATGCGCACAAGGTGCTGGCGCATTTGGGACGGCAGGATGTCAAGGTATATCTGGGAGCCAAGCAGCCCCTTGCCCTGCCGTTTTGCGATGCGCTGGATACTCATGGCAGCGATGGCTTGGGAGAGAGCTTTCTACCGCAGACAGATGCAGCGATTCCCGATCTGGATGCCGTGACGTTTCTTTCACAGACACTGCGTGAAACGAATTGTTCGATCATCGCGCTGGGGCCGCTCACCAACCTCGCCCATCTGATAGAGCGGGACGCACAGGCGTTTGCCCGTATCGATCGTCTGGTTTCGATGGGCGGCGCTTTCCGCACGCATGGCAACTGTTCGCCGGTAGCGGAGTATAATTACTGGGAAGATCCGCAGGCGGCACAGCGCGTTTATGCGCAGATGGAGCAGTTAGGCAAACAGGTGGAGATGGTCGGACTGGATGTGACAAGACGCATCGTGCTCACGATGGATCTGTTAGCTTACATCGAACGCCTAGATCCCAAGGAAGGGGCGTTCATCCGGGCGATCACCAAGTTTTATTTTGACTTCCACTGGCGGCAGGAGCACCTCATCGGCTGTGTGATCAACGATCCCCTTGCGGTAGCATATTTCATCGACCCTTCGCTTTGTGAGGGATTCTCCTCTTATGTGGCGATCGCAGGCGATGGCTTGGCACGCGGGCAAAGCATCGTCGACGCAGCTTCGTTTTATCAGCGCCCGCACAATGCGCAGGTGCTGACCAAGGTGGACGTCCTGGCGTTTTTCCGGATGTTTTTTGCGGCTTTGTTGCATCAGGAGGCTTCCGCATTTGATTTATTGCCTGTGCTGATCGCCTCATTGACAAAACAGGAGGGATGCGCATGAAGGGAAGAATGTCTGCCGCTCATCTGAGCATGATCGCTTTTTGTGCCGTGCTCAACATCGTCGGCGGTCAAATTGCGCTGCTGCTGCGGCTGCCGATTTATTTAGACAGCATCGGCACGGTGTTGGCAGCGGCAACGATGGGACCGCTGTATGGCATGCTGCCAAGCTTGCTGAGCGGAGTGCTGCTGGGTGTGCTCAGCGATATTTACTCTTTGTATTATGCGCCTGTCGGCATCCTGTTTGGATGGCTGTGCGGCATGGTGTGGAAGACGCGCCGTCAGCGCTGGTGGTGGCCGTTTGCGGCGGCGGGGGCGGTCACGGTACCGAGCTCCTTCGTCAGCGCGTGCATCACCGCTTATCTGTTTGGCGGCATCACCTCCTCCGGCTCCAGCGCGCTCGTTTTACTGTTGGCGAATACGCCGCTGGGATTAACGCTGAGCTGTTTCCTCGTGCAGGTGCTGAGCGATTACCTGGATCGGGTGCTGGCGTTTTTCATCGTGATGCTCTTGCTGAAGCGGCTGCCGCTGCGGCGATGGCAAGGGTGAGCCATTGCCCCCGCAACGCCCTGCTGCAAGCATTACCGAAAAGAGCAATAAAGAAAAAGTAAAAAAGTGTTGAAATCGCTTCCAATATTGTTTACAATACAATTAGGTTAGCGAATCAAAGAGTGACATTGTTTGATGCTAGGCCATTGACCGTTTTGGTCATGGCCTTTTTTTATTGTATGGAGGAAAACAAAATGTTTCATTTTAATAGAAGAAAGGCTTTGCCGACATCGCCGGAAATTGAGATCTGCGCTCCCTGCGACGGCATGTTGTTTCCTTTAGAGAGTTCTGCTGACGCGGTGTTTGCCGCAAAGACGCTGGGTGAGGGCTTCTTCATCCAACCCAGCGATACACTGATCTATGCGCCGCTCTCAGGCACGATCAGCGCGCTGTTTCCCACCAAGCATGCGATCGGGATACAGAGTGAAGCAGGCATCGAGGTGCTGCTTCACATCGGCATCGATACCGTTTATGCGAAAGGCTTGCCGATCGAGTCCGATGTGCGAGTCCATGACCGTATCCGCCGCGGCGAGCTTTTGGCGCAGATCGATCTGACGCAGTTTCACCGTCAAAATCTTTGCTGCGACGTATATGTGTTCATCACTGATCAAAAGGGATATACGATCACATCTGTACAGCCGTTCAATCGTCAGGTATATGAAGGGGAGGTCTTGATGCGATGCAAAAAGAGAGCCAAAGAAAATACTATTACGTGAAAACCATTAACAACAATGCCATATCGGCAAGGGATGACCGGCGTCATGAGGTGATCATCCTCGGCAAGGCGATCGGTGTCAAATGTCAGCGTCAGATCGGAGCACTCATCGATCCGGCATTGATTGAGCGGGTATTCACCGCACAGCAGCAAGGAAATTATCTGGAGACACTGCTGGCCGCAATCCCCTATTCCCTGTATCAAATTGTGGATTGCATCATTCGTCAGGCAGAAAAAGATCTGCATGCTTCTTTTAAAGATGCGCTCTATCTCTCTTTGCTGGATCATATTCACTTTTCTCTGCGGATGCACCGTGAACAAAGCGAGATTCCCAATCCGCTGTTGACAGAGATCAAACTCTTTCACAAGGAGGAATTTGCCGCCGCGCTGCATTCGGTGGCGATCATCAATGAACACACGCATGCAAACCTCGATGAAAATGAAGCCGGTTATCTTGCGTTTCACTATATCAACGCGCTCTCTCTGCTGGATTCCCGTCAAAACAAGCAGCGTATGCAGCTATTGAACCAAATATTGATTTACATCCGATCGCTGGGTATCCACCTGGATGAAAATTCCTATCTATATGCCCGATTGGTCACACATCTCAAGCTGCTGTTAAACAGAATCTTAAGCGGAGAATGCGAGGAGCACGCCGGCTTTGCACGATCACTCTCAGAGTCCTTGGCGAGCGAGCATCTGCAAGGCTGGGAATATGCGCGAAGCATTTACAGCTTTATGAGCGAGCAGCTGCAGCTTCGCGTCCATCAAGAGGAAATCACCTATCTGGCGATGCACATCGTCCCATTGTTACAAAGAGAGGAGGGAAAAAACGACGATGAGGACAGCGTGCATACGCAGGAGGGAGGAAAGGAGAAAACAGATGTCAAAATACAAACAACTGGCAGCCGACATCATTGAAAAGGTCGGCGGTGAAGACAACATCGCCGAGATGTCGCACTGCATGACAAGACTGCGACTGTCGCTGAAAGACGATCAGCTGGTAAACAAGGAGGCGCTGGAACAGCTGCCCGAGGTCATGCGGGTTGTCCTGTTAGGCGGTCAATATCAGATCGTATTAGGCGGCATCGTCGATGAAGTCTTTGAAGAAGCGTCCGGTTTGGTCAGCGAAAAGGTCAATGTCAGCACTGCGATGATTCAGGAAAATCTGGACGCAGAAGTGCGGAAGGGAAATGTGCTCGAACGCCTCATCTCCCTGCTGTCGGGAATCGTCACGCCGATCATCCCGGCGATGTTAGCGGCCGGGTTCATCACGGCGGTGGCAAAATTAGCCGTTCTGGCAGGTATTCCGGAAGACAATTCGACGATTCAGCTATTGAGCGTAGCCGGTGATGTGCTGTATGGTTTCTTCCCGATCATCATCGGATGGTCGGCGGCGAAATATTTCAAGGCGAATATCGCCGTGACGCTCATGGTGGTCGGACTGCTGGTCTATCCCAATTTCACTGCATTGTTCAACGGCGGTGCGATTGACTTTCTCGGCGTTCCGGTGACAAACGTCTATTATGGCAGCTCGATTTTACCGGCTATATGCTCGGCGTTTCTGCTCGCCAAGCTGGAGCGGATACTGCGGCGCATCCTGCCGAATGCGCTGCGCAGCATCTTTGTACCGTTTTTGAGCGCGCTGATTACGATTCCGCTGCTCATCACCGTCATCGGTCCCATCGGCGTATGGGGCGGAGAGCTGTTTGCGAACCTGTTTCGCTCAGCGTATGCATTCAGTCCGATCCTTGCCGGCGCCATCATCGGCGGCATTTGGCAGATTCTGATCATCTTCGGCATGCACATTGCAATATTAGGATTGGTTTCCACTCCCAACATCGCCATGTATGGCAGGGATATGATCATTATGACACATGCGCCAAGTCTCATCTGTCAGATAGCTGCCGGATTGGCAGTCGCCTGCAAAGCAAAGAACAAGGAGACGAAAAAAACGGCGCTGACGCTCTCCTTGACCTCATTTTTCTCTGGTAACGTCATCGAACCGGTCATGTACGGCGTCAACCTGAAATATAAGAAGCCGTTTATCGCCGTCTGCATCGGCGGCGCGCTGGGCGGTGCGATTACCGGTGCGTCCGGTGCGGGTACAGTGGCGGCGGTCGCACTGAGCATCTATACCTTCCCGGTCTATCTTGGCGCAGGCTTTGGCGGGCTCATGCTAGGCTGTGCGTTAGGCGGCGCACTGACCTTCGTGCTCACCTATCTCATGGGAATTGATGAGGAGGAAATTCAATGATGGATACGCGGGTGCAGGATATTCACTTTACTTCCCCGGCTCATGTGCTCAAAGAAATCGAGGAGATGCGTGTCAAGGGCGGCAGTCCTTTCGGCAGGGCAGCCGCGTGGGCGTTTCTTCTTGCCATGAAGCAGGAATCAATCGATACTTATGAGCAGCTGCAAGCGCGCGTTGCCGAGCTCAAAACAGCGTTAATTACACTGAAGCCGACGATGGCAACGATTTATAACACCTGCCGGCTGGTAGAGGAAGTCCTCTGCACCGGCAGTGATTTGACAACGCTCAAACACCGAATCTGCCGTCTATGTGAGCGGATCATCGAGCACTCCTTTGCGGCGGTGGAAACTTTGGCGGGCTATGGCGCCGCTTTGATTGAAGAAAATCAAACAGTGCTCATGCACAGTTACAGTAGCACGCTGATGGGAATCTTTTTACAGGCGGCCAAGGAGGGAAAGCACTTCCGCGTAATCTGCACGGAGTCCCGTCCGCTGCGTGAATCGCGCAATGCCGTCAATATGCTGCGCAAAGAGGACATCGAGGTTCTCTATCTTTCCGACGCTTCCGTGTTCGCATTTATGCCGCAGGCCGATCTCATCCTGATGGGGGCGGATACGTTATGTATGAACGGTGCTGTCGCCAACAAGATGGGCAGTGCGCAGATTGCCAGATTGGCCGCTTCCTGCCGCCTGCCGGTATATTTTGCCAGCGAGCTTTTTAAGCTGGATAGCCGCACCGCTTACGGACATCTTGTCGAGCTGGAGCGGCGAACGAAATATGAGCTGGTATCCACAGAGGATTTTGAGGATTTTGAACATGTGGAGGTCATCAATCAGTTTTTCGACTTGACACCAGCCACCGACATCACGGCGGTAATCACCGAGTATGGCATTCTGCATCCTGCACAGTTATCGATGCGCTGGCAGGATCTCAAAGAACTGTTAAAAGGAGGAGAAAACGCATGAACACATATTTAGACATCAAGGAGGAAGTCAAAGCGGCATTGGCAGAGGGAAAGCCTGTGGTGGCGCTGGAATCAACGATCATCTCGCATGGGATGCCGTTCCCGCAAAACCTGGAGATGGTGCATCGCTGTGAAAGCCTGATCCGCGCACAGGGAGCGATACCGGCGACCATCGCCCTCATGGACGGCAAAATCAAAGTCGGGCTGAGCGAAGAAGAAGTGATGACGTTAGCCAAAGCCACAGATGTCGTAAAAGTGTCGCGCAGAGATTTCGCCGAGGTGCTCGCCAATCAAAAAATCGGTGCGACAACGGTAGCGGCAACGATGATCGCTGCGGCGATGGCGGGGATTCGCTTCTTTGCGACCGGCGGTATCGGCGGCGTTCATCGCGGATATGAGCAGACCATGGATGTCTCTGCCGATTTGGAGGAGCTCTCCCGCAATGAGGTGACTGTCGTCTGTGCCGGCGCCAAATCCATACTGGATCTTCCGCGTACCTTGGAATATCTGGAGACAAAGGGCGTACCCGTCATCGGTTATCAAACAGATGTGCTGCCGCAATTCTTCTGTGCTGACAGCCCCTATCGCCTCAATAGCCGTATGGACACTCCGCAGGAGATTGCGCACTTCCTGCACACCAAAGAGGAATTACAGCTTGGCGGAGGCGTGTTAATCACCAATCCGATTCCCAAAGAAGCGTCTTTGGATCAGCAATACATCGAAGCCATCATCGAAGAGGCGATCGTACAGGCACAGCAGGCAGGCATACGAGGAAAGGATGTAACCCCCTATCTGCTGGCGGCGATCGTAGAAAAAAGCGAAGGCAAGAGCTTGCAAGCCAATTTGGCGCTGGTTTACCACAATGCCACACTGGCCGCACAGATCGCGCTTTGTTACAGTCAATGCTGCTAAGGGGTCGCCGCAATGGCGGCCCTTTCTCTATCTGCATCGTTTTCTTTGGCTTTCCCACAGTGAGAAAGCGGTGAAAATGAGTGTGCAATCCACAGTGTTTATGATAGAATAAGTACACAAAGGAGGGGATATTATGGAAGATCGCACCTGTCCTTTCTGCGGCGGGGTACAAAGCGAAAGCCGCTGTGAAATCTGCGGCCGTCCGACGGTGAAAATCCTGCAGCAGCATTCCGCCGTCATGACAAAGCGCTATCCTCACCCCTATCAAGAGCCGAAGCAAAACGTGCAAAAGAGCGCGCAAAATCACATTGACAATCCCTATCTCAAAAGCATTCATGATAAACGCCGGCAGTGGAAACAAAAAGAACATCGCACCCGCGGGGCTATGCAAAGCAATCAGACGATGCGCATCCTCAATTTCATCTCCATGGCTGTCTTTTTCTTCCTGCTGCTGTTCATCATAATGATCGCCTTTTACTAGGAGCACCCATGTATCAGGTATTATTGTTTGATGCTGACAACACGCTGTTTGATTTCGACGCCTGTGAACAGCAGGCGCTCATCGCCGCCTTTCAACAGTATCACATCGATCTGACAGCGCCGATCAAAAGCTGCTTTCATGCGATCAATGCGGATCTTTGGGGAAAATATGAACGCGGCGAGCTCTCTCGCGAGGAGGTCGTCTATACCCGCTTTCAAAAGCTGTTTTCACGTTTTGGCATCGCGGCGGACGGCGTGCGCTTTGAACATACGTATCAATCAAAGCTCGCGCAAGGACACCAGCTGATGGAAGGCGCCGAGGTACTCTTGCGCGCATTAAAGCCGCGCTACCGTCTCTTTCTCGTCAGCAACGGCGTGGTTGCCACACAGATTCAGCGCCTGCACGACAGCGGGCTGTACCCTTTGTTTGAGCGCGTTTTTCTCTCGGAGGAGATCGGCAGCCGCAAGCCGCAGTCGGCTTTTTTTGAACCGGTGCTCCAAGCGGCCGCGCCCGCTTCCCGTAAAGAACTGCTGCTCATCGGCGACTCTTTATCCTCGGACATCGCCGGGGCAAATGCGATCGGCATCGACTGCGTCTGGATGAATCCCAAAGGGCTCCCCGCTGTCAAAGGCCTGCGCATCAATTATGAGATTCGCCGCCTTGAAGAGCTGTATGCGATCCTTGAGGTGCCAAAAAGCGCCGGATAGATTCCCTACATTTGCAAACATATCTCATCCGGCTGCTTCAGCGCTTGATGCGATCCGGCATGACAATCACAAGAAATAATGCGATAACAACAGTGGCGTCACTGTTTTTTCATGAAAGGAGGTGTACGCCATGAACGATCAAAAGCTGCAGCAAGCGCCGATTCATTCGCTGTATCTGTCATTTTTGATACCGACGATGATCGCAACGCTGTCCAATTCGCTCTACTGTCTGGCGGATGTGTATTTCGTCTCGATCGGTTCGGGAACGATGGGACTGGCGGCGGTAAACATCGTCATGCCGATGTACACGCTCTACTCCGCGATCGGTCTGCTGTTTGGCGTCGGTGCTTCCACGGTGATCGCCATCGAACGCGGCGGCAGCAATACCCGCCGTGCGCAGCAAGCCTTTACGATGAGCGCGCTCATGATGGCCGCCATCTCCATAGTCATGACCGCTCTCTCACTGTTCGCCCTGCGTCCGCTCGCATGTTTATTAGGGGCGGATGAAACACTGTTACCTTATGTGATCGAATATCTGCGTCCCATCGTCATCGGCACACCCGCCTTTATTCTCATGTATGCCAGCGGCATTTTGTTAAGAGCGGACGATGCGCCTAAGCTTGCCATGTTCAGCATGCTGATCGGCAATCTGGCCAACATCGTGCTGGACTATGTCTTTGTCATCGTGCTGGAGGGAGGACTTCAGGGCGCAGCGATCGCCACCGCACTCGCCCCTCTCATCACCCTGCTGATCGCATCATCACATTTTTTCAGCCCGCATAACCGTCTGCGTTTTTGCCCGATCGAAAAGGGCGGCGCCCTGTTAAAGCGCATGTTGGCAAACGGAGCGGGCAGCGGTATTATGGAGCTTGCCTATGGCCTTGTCATCCTGCTGTTTAACGCGCTGATCCTGCTGCTTGGGGATGCGCTCTTTTTAGCCGCTTATGCGATTGTCACCAACATCGCCTATGTGCTCAAAGGTGTCTTTGCCGCTTTTGGGCAGGCGGCGCAGCCGATCATGTCTTATCATTATGGGGCAAAGCTCTATCCGCGCATGCAAAAGACACTGCACTTTGCGCTTGGTATCACCCTCGCCTGCTCGCTTTTTCTCTATCTTGCGTTTTTCCTTTTCTGTGAGCCGCTAGCCGCCCTCTTCGCCAGCGGTGAAAGCATCGTCATTGCACTGGGCGCGCAGGGCATTACCCTCTATTTCCTCTCCCTGCCCTTTACCGCTTACAATACGGTGCTGATGTATTTCTTTCAATCGGCAGAATGGGGCTCTCACGCAACGCTGCTCGCCTTTGTCAAGGGTGTGATCTTCGTGTTGTGCGCCTTGCCGCCGCTCTATCTGCTGTTTGGCATCAGCGGCATCTGGCTGGCAGTTCCTCTCGCGGAAGCGGGCGCCTGCCTGCTTGGCTATGGCATGTATCGCCGCTTACAAAACGGAGGACTTTATGAATGAGCTTGCACAATGGGAACGCTATGTAGAACGTTTTGACCTCTCTGATCCTAAGATACGCTTAAAGCATCACCACAGTCTGCGGGTGCGTGAGCTGTGCGGGGAAATCGCCCGGCGTCTCTCACTTTCTCCTGATGAGATCGCCTTGGCAAAACGCATCGGTCTGCTGCATGACATCGGCCGCTTCCCACAGGCACAGCGCTATGGCACCTTCTTAGACAAGGACAGCGTTTCCCACGCCGCTTTAGGGATTGAGGTGCTCTTTGCGCAAGGATGGATCACCCGCTTTGAAAAAGATCGCTCTCATGATGCACTCATCGCTGCGGCGATCGCTTTTCACAGCGACTACGCCCTGCCGCAAGGTCTTTCCACACAGACCCGGCAATACTGTCACATCCTGCGTGACAGCGATAAGATCGATATTCTGCGCGTACATCAGGAGCATTCCTATCAGGAGTTTCTCGACTGCACAAAAGAACAGCTGGCCGCCGCCACGATCAGCGATGCGATCCTCGAGGCGTTCCTGCGCCATGAACCCGTAGATTTTTCCAAACGTCAAACACCCTTAGACATTCTGCTTTCTCACGACGCAATCGTCTTTGGCCTGCACTACCCGCAAAGCAAAGCGCTCTTCATCGAAAAGGGGTATCCCCTGCTGAGCGCCCTCTGCGCCATTCCCTTTGCCCCCGCTGCCCGCGATCGGCTTAAGCGCATCGAACAAGAATGCCGCCGCTGCGGCTTTCCCGTAAAGGAGGTTGCCTGATGAATCGAATCACCTATCTGCATCACAGCGCATTTCTCATTGAACTGGCGCACACGGTTTTGCTCTTTGACTATACGCAAGGAGCGCTCCCCACATGGGATTCAAAGAAAAAGCTCTACGTCTTTGCGAGCCATGCCCATGGCGATCACTATGCGCCAAGCATCTTTCAGCTGAGCGCTGACGCCTTTTTCCTCAGTGAAGACATCACCCCGCCCGCCGCATGCAGTGCGAACATCCACTCGCTCGCCCCGCATGAAAGCGTCGCCATAGACACGCTGCGCGTTCACACCTTTTTCTCCACCGATGAAGGCGTCGCCTTTTTGGTAGAATGTGAGGGGGAACGCATCTATCATGCCGGAGATCTGCACAACTGGTATTGGGAAGAGGATACGAAAGCGACCCAAGCAATGATGAAAGAGCGCTATGAAAAAGAGCTGCTGCTCGTGAAGCCCTTTGCCCCCAGCATCGCTTTTGTCGTATTAGACCCACGGCAGGGTGCGCATGGCGGGGATGGCATGGACGCTTTTTGGCAGATTGTTTCCGCACCTGCTATCTTTCCGATGCATCTGTGGCAGGACTTTGCCTATGCCAAGCGCTACCAACAGGCACATCCAAGCATCCCCCTGTGCCTGTATGACCACGATCACTGCACATTTGTACAAACGAAACAAGGCCGTTGGACGCCGCAGGATGGAAAGGCGATCTAAGCACAAAAGAAAAGATAAGACGCCTGTGCTTATTTTCCAAGTCTGATGGTTTTATCCAGGCAAACGACGCGGACACCCACAGATACCGTATGGTTCTCACCAGTCTCTGCGCACTCAGCACAATGCAAAGCGAACGCCGACAAAGCATTACTCCATCTGAAAGAGCGATTATGATTGCCATCCTCCCCACGTCCCTCTTTTTTACCCGTATCCCGTGAAAAAGGTAAAGAATATATAGAGGTTTTTCCTGAAATATGTTATATTTAAATCAATAAGGGAGGGCTTACAATGAATGTGAAGGATGCGATCGTCAAGGCGATGCAGGAATATCGGAAAATCACAGGCTTACGCAGTTATCTGATTCAGGATGTAGACGACATCAACAGCGCGGCAGAGCGCAATTACTTCTGTAAATGTCTGAAAACCAGCGCCCGTGCGCTGAAGCACTGCGAGGAATGCACGATGGAAAACTATCGCAGCGCGCTTTCCGAGGAGAAGGTCTGCATGTATTCCTGTCATGCCGGTTTGGTCAAATGGTCGATGCCGATTCGCTATGAGGATTTCCACGGCGTTATCATCAGTGAGGGCGTCATCACCAAGCAGCAGGTCAAAGACAGCGAAAAATGGGTGCTGTATCTGAGCGAGCGCTATAATGTGCGCCGCGACGTCCTTTTAGACAACTATAAGGTCATCAAGGAGATGACGGAGGAAGAGGTCAATATCTCCATTAAGCTGTTAAAGGATCTCGTGGATTACTACATCGCGATGAGCACTCACAGCGTTCAGGGATAGCACGTTTCGCCGCTTACACAAGAGGGATGCAGGGTTTGTACCCTTGCGTTGAAAACGATACATTCACGGTGTGTTTAAAAAAGCACACCGTTTTCGTATATGCAGCCAAAGACCAAAAGGATACCAATGAAAGATGACAAATGCATCGGCAATATCATCTGCAAGCTCTTTGGCATCTGTGATGCCTCTTTCATCAATCCTGCTCACAGCCTTTCCGTTGACAAGGCACACAGAGCGATCTAGTCGCTGCAAGTCTCGATCGTCCGCGTTTTGCCTGACGCATAGTGCTCCCATCGGCATCGGCTCTCTTCCCCAAAACAACGCCGCACCATACAAAAAGACGAAGCCCGCCCTCTGATAAAAGGGTTCTCCTGCTTCGTCATTTTTCTATCGTGTTGATTATCGCTTATGCGTATTGATTCTCCGCTTTCATGACGCCATACGCCGTATCCTTGGCATCCTCCAGCTCCTCCATCGACAGCTTCGCATTGGCTAACATCAAACGAATGCGGTTCTCCTGATTGACGCGGGAGGCGCTTGGATCATAGTCGATCGCCACCAGATTGGACTGCGGATAGACGTCCTTGATCTTCTTCGCCATTCCCTTTGCCACGATGTGATTTGGCAGACAGCCAAAGGGCTGTGCGGAGATGATGTTGCTGACGCCATCCTTGATCAGCGAGACGACCTCGGCGGTCAACAGCCATCCCTCGCCCATCTTAACGCCTTGATCGATGAAGCCATCGGCATTTTTAATGACCTGCTTGAAGCGGTCAGGAGCGTGGAAAGTGCCATCCTCCTCCACCAAGCGGGTGAATACCTCCTGCATGCGGATGAGGATATTTTGCGCCAATGTCAAAAACGGAAAGGTCAGCGCATGACGATGATAGTATCGATGATCGACACGGCTGTTTTCCAGACAGTACAGGCCGAAGTCCGATACCCCGCTGAGCACCGGCTCAAAGCCTTCCTCAATGAGGAAATCCTCTAAGTGATGATTGCCTAACGGCGCATACTTCATATAGATCTCGCCCACGATCCCAACGCGGATCTTCTTGTGCGTATGTCTTGGAATGGCCTTGAAACGCTCGATGAGATCCTTGTAAAACGCCTTGGCATCGTCATAGCAATTCTTTTTGAAGCGCTCGCTCAGCTCCTCGATCAGCCCTTTGACAAGACGGTCGCTGTCGCCCTGATGAATCTCATAAGGCTTCACCTGATTTTTCAGCCACATGATGGCATCGCCGTATAAAAAGGCATACAGCAGCTTCTTTCCTAACGGCAGCGTCAGCTCTACCGCATTCTCTTTCTCTAAACCGGCGAAGTTGACGGAGAGCACCGGAATGTGCTCCCATCCCTCATGCTCCAGCGCCTTGCGCAGCAGGAAGATATAATTGCTGGCACGGCATCCGCCGCCGGTCTGGGTGATGGCAAGCGCCACCTTGTTGAGATCGTATTTCCCGCTTTTGAGGGCGGCGATCATCTGGCCGATGACCAACAGCGCCGGGTAGCATGTATCGTTGTGGACATGGCTGAGTCCTTCCTCCACAACCTCTTCTCCTTCGTTGTAGAGCACCTCTACATGATAGCCGCCGGTTTCAAAGATCGCCGGAAACAGACGGAAATGAATGTCCAGCATTCCCGGCACCAACACCGTGTGTGTCTTTTTCATATCCGGTGTAAAGATTCCATAGCTCATTTGGCTTTCCCTCCTTCACGGTCCTCAATCGCCGCTTTCAGCGAGCGCAGACGGATTTTCACTGCGCCTAAGTTATCGATTTCGTCAATCTTGATCTGGGTGTAAAAGCGGTCTTCCCGTTTGAGGATCGCTTTTACTTCGTCGCTGGTGATCGCATCGATGCCGCAGCCGAAGCTCACCAGATGCACCACTTCCATATCCGGCTCCTTGGCCGCGACAGCTGCCGCCTGATACAGACGGGCATGGTATGTCCACTGGTTGAGGACGTTGACCTTTTGTTTTTCCTGCAGGGGGATGCTCTCCTCGCTGACGACCACAAATCCCAGCTGTGTGAGCAGTGAGGAGATCTGATGAGAGATAAACGGATCGCCGTGATAAGGACGGCCGCACAGCACCGCAATCGGGTGATGATGAGCACGCGCATAGGCGACAGCATCGTCATATGCCGCATACAGCGCTTCATGGAAGCGGTGGTATTCCGCCATTCCCGCCTTGATCGCCTCACGGATGCGGGCGCGCTCATGAACGAGACCATGCTCCTTGAAATAGGCGCTGATGCGCTTTTCAAAGTTTTTAAGATCGTCTAACACGATATAGGGGTGCATGTAGTCAACTGTTTTCAGCTCCTCCATGTTGGCGCTGATCGTTTCCGGGTAGTAGGCGACAAGCGGACAGTTGAAGTGATTATCGCTGATCTTTTCATCGACGTTATACGTCATGCACGGATAGAAGATGCGGTCAACCTTTTGTTCCAAAAGCCACTGGATATGTCCGTGTACCACCTTGGCCGGCAGGCACGCCGTATCGCTTGGAATGGAGTGCTGCGCCTTATGATACATACTCTTGTTTGTCTGTGGGGAGATGAGTGCCTCATAGCCCAGCGTATGGAAGAACTCCGTCCAAAACGGCAAAAGGTCATACATGTTCAAAACAAAGGGAATTCCGATTTTCTCCTCATGATGATATTTCCCGCGATAGCTGTTGAGCAAATCGTTTTTTACCTGATAGAGATCCGGCAGTTTCTCCTTTACCGCCGTGCGCAGCAAGGGCTTCTCACACTTATTGCCGGCGATGAGACGCTCTCCGTCAGAGAAGGTGTTGACCGTCAGCGAGCAATGATTGGTGCAGCCGTTGCAGACGATCCCTTTCGAGGAATGTGTGAAGTTTTCCAGCTGCTTCGCGTCCAATAGAGAGCTGGTGCCATGCGAATGACGCTTGGCGATGAGGGCTGCGCCATAAGCACCCATCAGATGCGCGATGCTTGGCCGAATGACCTCCATCCCCAGCTCCTGTTCAAAGCTGCGCAAAACGCTGTCGTTGCGAAAGGTGCCGCCCTGCACGACGATTTGTGTCCCGAGGTCTTCCTTGCGCTTCGCGCGGATGACTTTATATAATGCGTTTTTGACGACGCTGCGGCACAAGCCGGCGGAGATGTCCGCAATCGTCGCACCGTTTTTCTGCGCCTGTTTGACGCCGGAATTCATAAATACGGTACAGCGGGTTCCCAAATTGACCGGATGCTTGGCACGCAGGCCCAGCTTGGCAAACTCCTGTGCACTGTATCCCAGACTTTTCGCAAAGGTCTCGATGAACGATCCGCATCCCGAGGAACACGCCTCGTTGAGCACGATGTCATCGATGCGGCCATCGCGGATCTGAAAGCACTTGATGTCCTGTCCGCCGATATCCAATATGTAATCCACCTGCGGGTTGAAGAATTTAGCCGCCTCATAGTGCGCCATCGTCTCCACCGCGCCTTCATCGAGATGGAAGGCATGCCGCATCAGCTCCTCGCCATAACCGGTCGCACAGCTGCCTGCCATCGTGATCCGCTCACCGCCCAGCGCATAGATCTTTTTGAGATGGGTGAGCACCACATCTAACGGACTGCCCTGATTCGAGGTATATGCCTCATAGAGAATCTGCCCATCCTCGCCGATGGCCGCCAGCTTGGTCGTGGTGGAGCCGCTGTCGATTCCCAGATAGACCTTACCCGTATATTGCGACAAATCCCCGTAAGCTACATCGCTTCGGCGATGCCGTTTCGCAAACGCTTCATAGTCCGCCTCATCAGCAAAGAGCGGCTCGCTCTCTTCCTCCTTGATCGGCATGTTCTTGAGCGCCTCCAGCTTTTCATGCAGCTCCTCATAGGTAAACCGCTCGCTGGCGCACAGGGCGCTGCCAAAGGCGACAAAGTGAATGGCGATCTGCGGGCACTGCGCATGCGCATCGTCCAACTGCAGCGTCTCCATAAAGCGCTGCCGCAGTCCCTTTAAGAAGAACAGCGGGCCTCCCAAAAACAGGACGTTGCCCTCGATCTTGCGTCCCTGCGCAAGCGAGGTGATCGTCTGATCGACCACCGCCTGAAAGATGCTGGCACATAAGTCCGCCTTGTCCACCCCTTGGTTGATGAGAGGCTGAATATCGCTTTTCGCAAACACGCCGCAGCGCGAGGCGATCGGATACAGACGCTGATACTGTAAGCTCAAAGCATCCATCTGTGCCAGATCCACATTGAGCAAAGACGCCATCTGATCGATAAACGCACCCGTACCCCCAGCACAGGTTGAATTCATGCGCTGCTCGATTGCTCCCTGAAAGAACAGAATCTTCGCATCCTCTCCGCCCAGCTCAATCGCCGCGTCGACATGAGGATAGTATTTGCGCACCGCCTGCGCACTTGCAAACACCTCTTGGACGAAGGGCAAATTTCCCTCCTGGCTCATACCCAGCGCCGCGCTTCCGCTCAGCGCAAAATAAAACGGTTCCCCTTGTAACAGATCCTTCAATTCCTCGATTTTGGCTAACGCCATCTCGCGGATCTGCGCTTTATGACGCTCATAGCTCTTGTAAAGAATCTCCCCGTTCTCATTCATTACAACAGCTTTAATTGTCGTACTTCCGATGTCAAATCCGATTCGGTAGCTCATTCCATCACCTCTCCATACAGTTGCTTTCTATCTCTTTCCCCAAATAATCCTTTAATCCGTGTAACAGCAATCCGCTGCTGTATGCGGCAAACGCCTGCGGCGTATAACGGCAGTTCTCCCTCAGCCACTCCTTGCATAAATACATGAAGGCGTTGGCAAAGTAAAGAGAGAGCGCCTCATTGCTGTAAAGCGCCGTCGCTTCATCCTCGTTTCGCACAACGATGAGCATCTCATCGATCAGCCTTGCGATATGCCGTGTAAACATCGTATCAAAATCGTTTTGTCCCTGCACCTGAAATGCTCGCTGAAAAAAGGAGCGGTGATCGTAGATCGTCTCACACAGCGACAAAACTAAGCGCACGATCTCTCCCGCAGGCACGAATACCTGCTGCTGCACATACAGCAGCTGCTCACAAAGATAGTCAAGCGCGGCGTACTTATCCTCGAAATGGTTGTAAAAGGTGGCGCGGATCACCCCGGCGCGATCACAAATCTGCTTGATTGTTATCTTCTCAAAGGGTTTTTCCCGCATGAGCAGCTCCAGGCTCTCCGCCAGAAAATCCTTCATCTTCCATTTGCGGTCTTCCATCCCTTTTTCTCCCATCTTTCTTGTCAAAGCGGAAATAAGATCAGCAGCGTCGCCGCATAATACACCAAAGAGGAGAAGAAGATCATCCCCCGCTGATAAGCGGCTCCCAAAAAGTAGCCGACCCACAGCGCCGTGTAAATCGCCGCGAAAGCCAAGACGAACATCGCCGCACAGCTGATCCATACCGGTTCCTGCACGAGTCCTAACGCCGTTCCCAGCACGATCGTATCAATGCCGGTAAAAACGGCTAGCTCCAAGCTTTTGCGATAGCTGAACGCCAGATCCAAATGCTCCTCATACTGCTTGCGGCGCATCACCTTCATTAACAGAAAGGTTGCTAACCCCACAAAGATCACCGCCGCTAACAGACGGTCCACCTGCACCATCCGATAAGAGGCGACAACGCCGGAAAGCTGCATGCCGATAAAGAGCATGAGGGCGTTGACAGCGGCAAAGATCAGCGCATGACAGCCGCCCTTGGCAAGCTTCATCTCCCGCATGGAAGAGCCTCTCTCCATCATCACGACAAAGCTGTCTAAGCAGGCGACGCCAAGCAGCACAATCAGTGTCAGTTTCATGCGATTTCCCTCCCTTGCATGACGCATGTGCAATCATACGATTAGCATTATACCAAAATCCTTTCCCGTTTCGGCTATACAATCCATTTTGATTGTCTAAATTTTTTACGATAATTCAAACATGCCCGTATACAGCTGATAATACTGTCCGCGCTGAGCGATCAGCTCCTCGTGAGAGCCGCGCTCGATGATGCGCCCTTTTTCTAATACCATGATCGCATCGGCATTGCGTACGGTGGAGAGGCGGTGGGCGATGACAAAGACTGTTCGCCCCTGCATCAGGGAATCCATTCCCTTTTCGATCAGACGCTCCGTCCGCGTATCGATGCTGCTGGTCGCCTCATCCAAGATGAGCACCGGAGGATCGGCGATCGCCGCCCGGGCGATGGCTAGCAGCTGCCTTTGTCCTTGGGAGAGGTTTGCCCCATCTGCGCTCACCATCGTCTCATAGCCCTTTGGCAGACGGCGGATGAACGAATCCGCATTGGCTAATTTCGCCGCCTGCACAACCTCCTCCATGGACGCGTCTAACTTGCCATAGCGGATGTTATCGGCGATCGTACCGGTGAATAAATGCGTATCCTGCAAGACGATGGAAAGCGAACGGCGCAGATCCTCTTTGGCGATCAGGCGCACATCGATGCCATCGTAGGTGATCGAGCCATCCTGTATATCGTAAAAGCGGTTGATCAGATTGGTGATCGTCGTCTTGCCGGCGCCCGTCGCCCCGACAAAGGCGATCTTCTGCCCCGGCTTGGCGTAGAGGGAGATGTCATCGAGAATGATACGGGAGCGATTGTAGCCAAAGCGCACATGATGGAAGCGCACATCCCCGGCAAGGGGTACAAGCTCCACACTGCCATCCACCCGCGGATGCCGCCATGCCCATCGCTTACTGTTGTAATCACACTCATACAGCGTACCGTCACGATGTGCGGCGACATTGGCTAACGTCACCTTTCCCTCGTCGATTTCCGGTTGTTCCTCCATCATTGAAAAGATGCGCTCCGCTCCTGATAAGGCGACGAGAATGAGGTTAGACTGCTGCGTAAACTGGTTGATCGGCATTGCCGTCTGACGGACAAACACCAGATAGCTGGCCAGCGAGCCGACGTCTGTCCATCCCTTGATCGCCATGATTCCTCCTAACATCGCTACGATCGCATAATTGATATAGGAAAGAGAGACGACCATCGGCACCATCGTCGAAGAGTAGGACATCGCACTGGTTGCCGCCTTTTGCAGACGCTTGTTGCGGCGGCGAAACTCCTCTATGTTGGCTTCCTCGTGGTTGAACACCTTCACGACCTTCTGCCCGTGGATCATCTCCTCGATAAAGCCGTTGAGACTGCCGAGGTTTTTCTGCTGGTGACCGAAATAGTAACGGCTGCGCTTGCCGCTGAAGCGGATGTAGGCAAACATCACGATGTAGCAAAACAGCACGATGATCGACAGCTGCCAGTTGAGCACGAAGATCAGCGTCAGCGTGCCGACGATCTGGATAAAGCTCTGCACGAGCATCGCAAAGCTGTTGTTGAGCGCATCGGCGATCGTATCCACATCATTGGTGAAGCGGCTCATCGTATCACCGTTGGCATTCGTGTCAAAATAGCGAAGCGGCAGCTTCATCATACAGTGAAACAAATCCTCGCGAATCTCCTTGATGATCCGCTGTGCGACGACCACCATGATCTGCGTATAGCCAAACGCCGACAGCACGCCCGCCCCATAGATGCAGGCGGTGATGACGACGGCGGCGATCAGCCCCTGCACATCTGCGGGTACGATATAGTCGTTGACGATGGGCTTCAGCATATACGTCCCCAGTAAGTTTGCCATCGCACTGATTGCGACCAACAAGGCGACGGCTAACAGCAAGAAGCGATGATTGCCCATGTAATGCAGCAGGCTGCGCAAGGTTTTCCAAAAATGATCGGGACGTTTATTGCTGATGGGCTTCGCCATGCTCGCTCACTCCTTTCTGCTGGGATTCATAAATCTCCTGATAGATGGCATTGCTTTGCAGCAGCTCCTCATGGGTGCCGACGGCGTTGAGGCGGCCATCGTCCAAAACGACGATCTGATCGGCGTGCATCAGCGAAGAGATGCGCTGAGCGATGATGATTTTCGTCGTATCCTTGAGCTTGCTCAGTCCTTCGCGAATGCTCGCGTCCGTCGCCGTATCGACCGCGCTGGTCGAATCGTCGAAAATCAAGATCTTCGGCTTTTTCAACAAGGCTCTGGCGATGCACAAGCGCTGCTTCTGTCCGCCGCTCACGTTGACGCCGCCCTCTTCCAAATAAGTATCGTACTGCTTCTCAAAGCGTTCGATGAACTCGTCGGCACAGGCGATGCGGCAGGCCTCCTTGATCTCTTCATCGCTGGCGTTTGGATTACCCCAGCGCAGGTTCTCTTTAATCGTGCCGGAAAAGAGCACGTTTTTTTGCAGGACGATACCGATCTGATCACGCAGATGGGACAAGGCGTAGGCGCTGACCGCATGACCGCCGACTTTCAAGGAACCTTCGCTGACGTCATAGAGGCGCGGAATCAGCTGCACCAGCGTGCTTTTGGCGCTGCCGGTACCGCCGAGAATACCGATCGTCTGTCCTTCCTCGATTGTCAAATTGATGTTGCTGAGCACGTACTCCTTCGCATCCGGCCGGTATTTAAAGCTGACGTGAGAAAACTCGACCGTCCCTTTTTCCAGACGCAGCGACGCATCGCCATCCGCGATGTCCGATGTTTCCCACAGCACGTCACAGATGCGCTTCGCGCTGGCAAGGGAGCGCGTCAGCAGCAGGAAGACATTGGAAAGCATCATCAGCGAGTTCATGATCTGCAAGACATAGCTCAAAAAACCGGTCAGCTCGCCGACCTGCATGCCGCCGATGAAGATCAGCTGTCC
Source organism: Merdibacter sp. Marseille-QA0792 (assembly GCA_965119685.1). Taxonomy (GTDB): domain Bacteria; phylum Bacillota_I; class Bacilli_A; order Erysipelotrichales; family Erysipelotrichaceae; genus Merdibacter. Next base: position 2,503,692 of record OZ221971.1, read on the forward strand.
GCCAAACCAGAGAATCGCGACAATCGCCGCATACATGGTAAACTGAAAGGCCGGCAAATTGAGGACGGCGATGTGAAAGGTACGCTCGCCGATCTGCATCAGCTCCTCGTTGACTGCACCAAACTTCTCCTCTTCATAATCGCCGCGCACAAACGCCTTGACTGCCCGTATAGCAATCAGCGTTTCGGAGACGATGGCGTTGACATGATCGACCGCCTCCTGCAAACGGCGATACATCGGAGCGATACGGCTGACGATGAGCGCCAGCGTCACGCCCAGGATCGGTGCGCAGACCAAAAAGACGACCGCCAGCTGAGCGTTGATGCAAAAGGACATCACCAAACCCAGGATGAGCATGACCGGCCCGCGCACACAGGGACGCAGTCCGGCATTGATGATATTTTGCATGACGGTAACATCGCTGGTCAAGCGTGTAACCAAAGAGGAGGAATCAAAATGATCGAGATTGGAAAAAGCGTATTGCTGGATGCAGGCGAACTCCCGCTCCCGCAGCTCAGCACCAAATCCGTTTGCCGCGATCGCCGCATATTTCGCATACAGCAAGCCTGTAATCAATGAGAGCAGCGCACAGCCTGCCATCTCCACGCCTTTCAACACTATATAGTTCACATCGCGCGCGGCGACGCCGACGTCGATGATGTCCGCCATGATCAGCGGAATGACCAGCTCAAAGCTCGTCTCGATGACGACAAAGAGAATCGCTAACGCAAAGGGCGCCCGATAAGGACGCATACACTGAAAGATCTGTTTGATTTCACGCATGTGTGTGTCCTCCCTTCTCCTTGTTGAGATTTTCATAGGCGCGGGTGAGATATTCATAAAACTGGGCGCGCTGAGCATCGCTGAAGCCTTCCAGCATCTGCTCCTCCACCACGTCACAGCGCTCGTGCCACTTCGCTAACGCCGCTTCTCCCGCCGCACTGATCTGTAAGCACATCGCCCGCCGATCCCCCTGCGGCAAGCTTCTGGTCAGCAGCCCCTGTTCCAGCAGCTTGTCGATAATCCTTGAAGTCGTCGCCGGTTTGATATCACAGTTTGCCGCCACATCCTTTAATCGGCAGTTGGTGTGTTCCCGCACATACATCAGAATTTTCGGCTGCCCGCTGCTCAAAGAGATCTCCCGCATCAGTGGCCGCAGACAGTTGCGGTGCGATTGATAGAGACGAAAGACCATCATGTAAAATGACTTTTTCATCAAGCGTCCTCCTCATAGTTAGCACTCTAATAATTTGCAAGCTAAATATATGACACGCTCCCTTGTTTGTCAAGAAAAAAAGCATTGAAAAGAACGGATTCTTTCCAATGCATGACGCTTATTAAAAGCGATGAAACGGTATCTGCGGCTCTCCCTGATCGAGCAGGCAGGCCAAGGCGTTAAGCGCGAGGACGACGATGTAGCCGCCAAAGGCGATGCCCGCGCCGATGATGATCTGCCACAGCAAGAGCGACAGCGTATAGCCGATGCCGTAATAGCGAATGAGCGGCGAAGTGATGAAGCTGAAAAACGCCGACAGACACAGCCAGACACCGATCAACAAGCACAGCCAAAAGACGATCTTTCCACAAATACGCAAACGAGCCGCCAGCTTTTGCCGGCTATGGGTTATCCGCTCTTCCTCCTTGGACACATCCCCCTGTTCCCGATGAACGCTCACCGACACAACAGCGGCCCTCTTCTCTGTTTCTGCTTCCTGTGCGCATCCATTCTGCCCTGTCCCTGTTGCCTCCTGCGTCAAAGGCACATGTTCTTCATCAGCAAAAAGCGCTGTTGTTTCTGCCGTTTCCCTTTGTTCCTGCTGAGGCGAAGCGACAGGCAAGGATGCTTGCGCTTGCGGCGCGGATGAGCGGCAAATGTCTGCACATTCCTTTTGCGCAGGCGTTTCCTCTTTCTGTAAAAGCGGCTGATCCTCCTGCGCAACGCTTGCCGAGTCTTCCTTTTGCTTTGGCACATCGCTATGCAAAGCTTGCTCACTCACTGCTTCGCCTGCGTCAGCGCTTATCTGCTTCTGCGTGAAATACGCCTCGATCATAGAAACCTGCATGCCCGGGTGCGCTTGCAGCAGCTCCTCTCCATAGCGCTCATAGCTCATCCCTGCCTGATAGGGGTGCGCCTTTTCATATTCTTCGAGCAGTGCAAATGCGAGGCGGCGCTGCCGCTTAGCCAGATAGGGGAAGTCCAGCGCCTCTTTGATCTGCTGCGGCGTCAGTTCCAGCTGGGCGCTCATCACCGCCAGAAAACGCTCGACGCTTTGATAGATCGGTTCATCAATGCTGATGACGACCTGATCGTTAACCTGCTTTAACATTTCAATATCTTTCATATTCTCCTCATAGGATACAAATGCAATCAACAGCCATTTATATCCTTCTCCTTTCTAAGCGCATGCGATAAGAGCTTCACGCTGCGCTCTGTTTTACATAACCGGTGAAATGATATTTAAGAAAGCTCTGAAAAACCGCCGCAGGATGGAAACACTTTGGCATTCCTTCAGCGTCACCTGATGAGAGATGGCAAAGCACTCCTCCAAATCCCGCCGTATCTCCTTTAGACATGCGCATTGATACATCCAAACCCCGCATTCATAATGCAGATAATAGGAGCGGTAATCCATATTGAGCGTTCCGACCACCGCGCACTGATCGTCGGCGAGCATCACCTTGCCATGGACGAAGCCCGGCGTGTATTCGTAGATCTTCACCCCGTTTTGAATCAGCCGTTCATAGTTGCTGCGGGTTACCTCAAAGACGATCTTCTTATCCGGGATATGCGGTACCAGCAGACGGACGTCCACGCCGTTTTTCGCCGCCAGCGTCAGCGCCATACGCGTCTCCTGATCGATCACAAGATAAGGCGTGGTCGCATATAAATAGCGGCTGGCGCTGTTGATGAGGTTGATATGTGTCTGCTGGCCAACATAGTCCTCATCTGTCGGACTGTCACCGAAAGGAATCACATATCCCTGTGCGGCGCCCTCTGCCTGCGGCGCACACAGAAATTGCTGCGGGTCGCTCTTCTCCTCCTCATCAAAATTCCAAAACTGCAAAAACAGTACGGTAAAGGTCTGTACGGCTGCACCTTTCACCATCACCGCCATATCTTTCCAATGTCCGAATCGCTCATAACGGTTGATATACTCATCCGCCAGATTCACGCCGCCGGTGAACGCCACTTCCCCGTCGATGACGACGATTTTGCGATGATCGCGGTTGTTCATCTGCATCGCCAAATGCGGTTCAATCGGATTAAACACCTTTGCCTTGATGCCATAGCGCTTGAGCGTTTCACAATAGCGCGGCGGCAGGGTCGTGATACAGCCGGCGTCGTCATAGAGAAGGCGGACGTCCACCCCCTCTTTTACCTTATCTTTCAAGATGTCTAACACCGTGTTCCACATGATCCCCTCGGCGATGATGAAATACTCCAAAAAGATATAACGCTTCGCCTTTTGCAGCTCTTCTACGAGCGCTTGAAACTTATCTTCCCCTAAAGGAAAGTATTTCACCTCACAGTGTGGATACAGTGGGAAGCAGCCGCTGTGCCAGCAGTAATTCGCCTGCTTGTACGCTTGAGGATGCTCCTTTCGCAGCTCCTCGAGCATCGGCTGATTCTGCTTCATCACCTGGCGAAGCTCCCGCATGGAAAGCTGATCGCGGGTGCGCAGCTCCTTTGGCACCTTACGCCCGCCAAACAGGATGTAGAACAATCCGCCCATCACCGGCACCGTCATGATGAGCAGCACCCACAGAATCTTAAAGCTGGGGTTATCCTCGCGGTTGACGATATATACGCTGGCGATAAAGCTCAAAAAGAGAGAAGCGATGTAAAACCAGTAAAACTGATAGCTCAGCAGCATGATCAGCACCGCCAGCACAAGGAGCTGAGCGAGGATTAAAAGGCCGACGAAAAAGAGCTTGCTCTTAAAAAAGCTCAAGACTCGTTTTAGGTTCATAGCATCCCTCCTCGCTTATCTTCCACTGTCACAGCGCAGATTATTTACGCGGTATCGCTTTTTCCAGCAATGCGCGAACACTTGCTAACACCTGATCGTCGATCTCACAATCTTTTGATAGCTGGGTATCCTTCACCAACAGGGCGCCTGTCTCATCCCTTGTTCCGGCGGCGATCATCACTCCCTTATCGAAATAGTGCATGACGCTTTGCAAGCTTTGATTGCCGTTCATGTCATATAAAACGCCGGGCATCGCTTTCTTGCCGGCATTCAAAGCGGAGGCGAGACGCTTGCCGTGGGTGCGGTAGCCGATGCCGATCGTATCGCCGACTCCGACACAGTTCAGCCAGATGATGTCCGGATTTTTCTTCTGCTCGCTGAAATAAGTAGCCAGCAGCTGTGCCCCGGGACAACGGCGGTCACAGTGATCGACAAAGACAAATCCCACGCGCCGCTTGCTCTCTTTATCTAAAGTACGCATAAACTCCACCGCTGCGATGATCGCCGCAGAATTACGGTTGGCATTATGCGCGTTGCCGATTCCATGAAAGATCATCCACATCAAGAAGAGGGTTGCCGCCAACACTGCCACATTGGCGATCACCTGCATGGTCAAATCGGCAATCTGCGGCGCCACCAGCATCACAAACAGTAAAATCAAGGCATAAAAGAGCAGTGCCGGAACATAGGTCGCTAACATATTTTGATTCATTGAGCGATTGCCATCCAAAGGATAATATTTAGAACGATGCCAAAACAGGCGCGCCGGCGTATCATAAGGAACGGCGATATACAGCTTCGCCGTCTTTTCAAACGCATAGATGCGATTACGGGTTACACCGCGAAGACCGCGTTTTTCCAGTGTGTGCGAAGCATATCCCTCTTGTGCGAAAATCTCGTCAAGCGCCAGTAAAAATCGCTTTTTGCTGCGGGCGCCAAATCGTTTTGCACAGCTTTGCAGCGTCAAAGTACGAATATCCATCATATCTACTTCCTTCCATATAAAAACCAAAGAAACCCGGGAAACCCGGTGTTTTCTTCTTTCTGCATTCAGCCTTTACAAATAAAAGAAGCGCACAGAAAGCCTTTGCACATCATAGAGGGCAAACATCCAGAAGAAAATGAAACAAGGGGTTTCCATCAAAGGCTGTAAAAAACCTATGCCCCTATTATAGCGTAAAGGCAGAAAAAAAGCGATCGAATAGGATCGCTTCGTTAAGGAAAGAGACCGGCAACGTGCTGTCTTCGCAGGGGCTTGCCCAACTATTGTCGCCGCTGGAATGCTTAACTTCTGTGTTCGGTATGAGTACAGGTGTCTCCACTCCGCTATCATCACCGGATCTCTTCCTTTGAGAGTTAACCTCTCAAAACCAAATAACAGCTCCTACATCTCCAGATCAAGTCCTCGACCGATTAGTATCAGTCAACTCCACATATCACTATGCTTCCATCCCTGACCTATCTACCTCGTCGTCTTCAAGGGGTCTTACTACTTTCGTATGGGAGATCTCATCTTGGAGTAGGCTTCGCGCTTAGATGCTTTCAGCGCTTATCCCTTCCCTGCTTAGCTACCCGGCCGTGCATCTGGCGATACAACCGGTACACCAGCGGCAGGTCCATCCCGGTCCTCTCGTACTAAGGACAGCTCTCCTCAAATCTCCTACGCCCACAACAGATAGGGACCGAACTGTCTCACGACGTTCTGAACCCAGCTCGCGTACCGCTTTAATGGGCGGACAGCCCAACCCTTGGAACCGAATCCAGCTCCAGGATGCGATGAGCCGACATCGAGGTGCCAAACCTCGCCGTCGATGTGAACTCTTGGGCGAGATCAGCCTGTTATCCCCAGGGTAGCTTTTATCCGTTGAGCGACGGCCCTTCCATTCGGCACCGCCGGATCACTAATCCCGACTTTCGTCCCTGTTCGAGTTGTTGCTCTCACAGTCAAGCACGCTTCTGCATTTGCACTCGCCGATTGATTTCCATCCAATCTGAGCGTACCTTTGGGCGCCTCCGTTACTCTTTGGGAGGCGACCGCCCCAGTCAAACTGCCCACCTGACACTCTCCCCATACCCGTACAGGGCACTAGGTTAGAACTCCGATCAAACAAGAGTGGTATCCCAACGTCGACTCCTCCTACACTGGCGTGCAGGTCTCTCAGTCTCCCACCTATCCTGTACATGCTTCATCAAAATTCAATATCAGGCTACAGTAAAGCTCCATGGGGTCTTTCCGTCTAGTTGCGGGTAACCTGCATTTTCACAGGTACTAAGATTTCACCGAGTCTGCTGCCGAGACAGCGCCCAAATCGTTACGCCTTTCGTGCGGGTCAGAACTTACCTGACAAGGAATTTCGCTACCTTAGGACCGTTATAGTTACGGCCGCCGTTCACCGGGGCTTCGGTTCATTGCTTCATCTTTCGATTAACAACTCCCCTTAACCTTCCGGCACCGGGCAGGCGTCACCCCCTATACTTCGTCTTGCGACTTCGCAGAGAGCTGTGTTTTAGTTAAACAGTCGCTTGGGCCTCTTCGCTGCGGCTCTTTCTCAAGAGCACTCCTTCTCGCGAACTTACGGAGTCTTTTTGCCGAGTTCCTTGGCAACAGTTCTCTCGCTCACCTTAGGATCCTCTCCTTGCCCACCTGTGTCGGTTTTGGTACGGGCCGCATAAAGATTATCGCTAGAAGCTTTTCTTGGAAGCTGGCCTCATATGCTTCGCTACTTGCCGAAACGTTCGCTTACCTATCACGCTCTGCATCCCGTGCACGCATTTCACTTTGCACCTGCTGCTTCGCTTCGCCCTAAATCCATTCATAGGGTCATACTAGCCTTCTCCGTCACTCCATCACTCTTTATACGGGTACAGGAATATCTGCCTGTTTTCCATCCACTACGCCTTTCGGCCTCGCGTTAGGTCCCGACTTACCCGGGGCGGACGAACCTTCCCCCGGAATCCTTGGGCTTTCGGTGTGCAGGATTCTCACCTGCATCTCGCTACTCACACCGGCATTCTCACTTCCATGCTCTCCACCATTCCTTGCAGTATGGCTTCCCCGTGCATGCAACGCTCCCCTACCACTTATCCTTTAGATAAATCCGCAGCTTCGGTAGTATGCTTAGCCCCGGTACATTTTCGGCGCAGGGTCACTCGACTAGTGAGCTGTTACGCACTCTTTCAAGGATGGCTGCTTCTGAGCCAACCTCCTAGTTGTCTGTGCATCCCCACATCCTTTTCCACTTAGCATACATTTTGGGACCTTAACTGGCGGTCTGGGCTGTTTCCCTCTTGACCATGGACCTTATCACCCACAGTCTGACTGCCGGATATTTCCCTTATGGCATTCGCAGTTTGATTATACTCAGTACACCGGGATGGCGCCATCGTACATTCAGTGCTCTACCTCCATAAGTCTTCCTCCGACGCTAGCCCTAAAGCTATTTCGGGGAGAACCAGCTATCTCCGGGTTCGATTGGAATTTCTCCCCTAGCCACAACTCATCCGCCAACTTTTCAACGGTGGTCGGTTCGGTCCTCCATTCAGTTTCACCTGAACTTCAACCTGGTCATGGCTAGATCACCCGGTTTCGGGTCTACGATGACCTACTTTCGCCCTGTTCAGACTCGCTTTCGCTTCGGCTCCGCGTCTCCCGCTTAACCTCGCACTTCATCGTAACTCGCCGGTTCATTCTACAAAAGGCACGCCATCACCCTTTAACGGGCTCTGACTTCTTGTAGGCATACGGTTTCAGGTTCTCTTTCACTCCGCTCCCGCGGTTCTTTTCACCTTTCCCTCACGGTACTCGTTCACTATCGCTCACTTGGTAATATTTAGCCTTGACGGATGGTCCCGCCTGCTTCCGACTAGATTCCTCGTGTCTCGCCGTACTCAGGATCCCACTTCGCTTCTCTCAGGCTTCGCTTACGGGACTCTCACCCTCTTCGGTATGCCTTCCCATGCATTTCTGCTGCCTTCAATCTTGCTACTTACGTGGTCCTTCAACCCCTGCCCTAAGGCAGGTTTGGGCTCCTCCCCTTTCGCTCGCCGCTACTTAGGGAATCACTGTTGTTTTCTTTTCCTCCGGGTACTTAGATGTTTCAGTTCCCCGGGTTCCTCCCTCACATCCTATGTGTTCAGATGTGGGTGACATCCTATGACAGATGCCGGGTTCCCCCATTCGGATATCGACGGATCTTTGCGTCCTTACCGCTCCCCGTCGCGTTTCGCCGTTCGGTGCGTCCTTCTTCAGTTCCAAGTGGCCAGGCATTCGCCGTACGCCCTTCCTTACTTGATCTTTCTTTTCGTGTTTTCCGAGATTTCTTCTTCTGTTTAACACTCAGTGTCTTCCTACAACTTTTCGTTATAGACCTTCTGTTATGTCTTTGCTGTTATTCGGTTTTCAAAGATCAACTTCTGAGAGGTTCACCTCTCAAAACCAAACAGGAAACTTTTTCTCTTTCTCCTTAGAAAGGAGGTGATCCATCCCCACGTTCCCGTAGGGATACCTTGTTACGACTTAACCCCAGTCATCAGCTCTACCTTCGACGGCTCACTCCTTTCGGTTGTGCCACCGGCTTCGGGTATCTCCGACTCCCATGGTTTGACGGGCGGTGTGTACAAGGCCCGAGAACGTATTCACCGCGACATGCTGATTCGCGATTACTAGCGATTCCAACTTCATGAAGTCGAGTTGCAGACTTCAATCCGAACTGGGACGGCCTTTCTGAGATTCGCTTGCATTCACATGCTCGCCGCTCTTTGTAGCCGCCATTGTAGTACGTGTGTAGCCCAGATCATAAGGGGCATGATGATTTGACGTCATCCCCACCTTCCTCCGGTTTGTCACCGGCAGTCTCGCATGAGTCCCTAACTTAATATTGGTAACATGCGACAAGGGTTGCGCTCGTTGCGGGACTTAACCCAACATCTCACGACACGAGCTGACGACAACCATGCACCACCTGTCTCCCTGTTAACCTCTAACATATCTCTATGCCTTCGCAGGGGATGTCAAGACCTGGTAAGGTTCTTCGCGTTGCTTCGAATTAAACCACATACTCCACCGCTTGTGCGGGCCCCCGTCAATTCCTTTGAGTTTCACACTTGCGTGCATACTCCCCAGGCGGAGGACTTATTGCGTTAACTGCAGCACTGAGTTCCCCCAACACTTAGTCCTCATCGTTTACGGCGTGGACTACTAGGGTATCTAATCCTATTTGCTCCCCACGCTTTCGTGCTTCAGTGTCAGTTGCAGGCCAGGCGACCGCCTTCGCCACCGGTGTTCCTCCATATATCTACGCATTTTACCGCTACACATGGAATTCCGTCGCCCTCTCCTGCTCTCTAGCTCGACAGTTTCCAGAGCCAACAGCGGTTGAGCCGCTCCCTTTTACTCCAGACTTATCGTGCCACCTACGCACCCTTTACGCCCAATCATTCCGGATAACGCTCGCCACCTACGTATTACCGCGGCTGCTGGCACGTAGTTAGCCGTGGCTTTCTGGTAAGATACCATCACTCGCATATCATTCCCTATATGCGCCTTTTTTCTCTTACAACAGAGCTTTACGATCCGAAGACCTTCTTCACTCACGCGGCATTGCTCGTTCAGGGTTTCCCCCATTGACGAAAATTCCCTACTGCTGCCTCCCGTAGGAGTTTGGGCCGTGTCTCAGTCCCAATGTGGCCGTGCACCCTCTCAGGCCGGCTACGCATCATCGCCTTGGTCAGCCGTTACCTCACCAACTAGCTAATGCGCCGCAGGTCCATCCAGCTCCAGAGCCTTGGCTCTTTTCATGAAGTTGAGATGCCTCTTCTTCACCTATCCGGTCTTAGCTGTCGTTTCCAACCGTTATCCCGGTGATCTGGGCAGGTTCCCTACGTGTTACTCACCCGTTCGCCACTGAGATTACTTCAAAAGCAAGCTTCCTCAATAATCTCCGTTCGACTTGCATGTATTAGGCATGCCGCCAGCGTTCATCCTGAGCCAGGATCAAACTCTCCATTTGTTTGTCTGTCTCTTTTTCTAAACACTGTCTCTTTTCTCTACAGCGTCTTTTCTTTACTTATCCGGACTTCTTGTCCTTCTTTTTTGAATTGACGTTTCCTGTTTGGTTTTCAAAGATCAACCGCGCCTCGTTGAAGCGCTCGTTTATATTACCATCCCACTCCCTCCCTGTCAACTACTTTTTTATCTTTTTTCACTTTTTTTCATTTCCCCTTTTTCGCTTCTTTCGCCGCCCCCTTTCTCCCTCTGTGTGCTTATGGGCGGGAGTGCTCCATCACTCTTTTTTCAGCTTCATCCTCCCGCATGTTTTCACGGTGTTTCACGCGCAGCCGCAGGTATTTCTCATACAGCCGATCGATCTCCTGCTTATCAAAAGGAGATTTTTGCAGCGCGATGTCATTGAGCACGCTTTGCAGTCCCTGACGAATAACCGCATCCAACCGCGAACCATAATGCATCTGTCTGCTATGCTGTAAATACTCATCCTCATCCAAGATAAGAAATTTTCCGTTAGGAAAGATTTTCACATCTAAGTCATAATCGATATTTTTGATCGCCTCTGCATCCACCAGACTGGGTGACGCGATATTGCAGTAATAGTGCACGCCGCTTTTACGAATCATGCAGATGACATTGTACCAGCGATCCGGATAAAAGAAACAGACTGCCGGTTCCTTGGTAATCCATCTGCGTCCGTCCGCTTCGGAAACAAGCGCCCGATCGGTAACGGCAACAATGCGTTTTTCGTTTGCTTCAATTACGAAGCCCGTCGCCCATGTGCGATGCAGTGAGCCGTCATGCTTAAAACTCTGTATATAGACACTGTCCGTTTCTTTCAGCTCCATGCGCACATCCTCCATTCCATGTGCAGAATATTATAACATTTTTCTTCCGTCAGATACAGTTTTGCGCAAATTATGTTACTATGAATGAGACAGCGGCACGGCGGCGATCCATGATTCTTCGCTTCCTTTATCAGTGACAGCGATTCGTGCAGCGATCAAAAATAACTTGATTGTCCACGTGTAATCGTAAAAAGCCGCTGATCTATGAATTTCGCCATAAGAAGAAAAGCGCATCGGCGCCTCTGATTTCAACCAAAAGAAAGCTAACTATATAAAAATCAAGTAAATTGTATGAAAAAGTCTGAAAATAAAAATTTATTGAAGTTAGTTAGCTGAAGTTGTCTCGATCTTTGAAATAGTGAATAAAAAGGCATGACAAAAAGAACTTAGTAGAGGATCTAAGAATTTAGTAATGACTTATTTTAAAAGAGTTGAATCAAACGGTTGATTCGTTATTACCAGATGATAGATGATCCGAAGTAACTTTCGTACACAGTGTCCCTGAGCGCAACGATGCCCTTTCCCTTGCGACAACTTGAGATGATAGTATTCGTTAAATACAGGATTGTAGCGAATAACAGGTAAGATCACCTGATAAAGTGTTTTGCGAAGATATCGTGATCCCTTCTTGGTAATGGCTGTATGTTGGGCTTCATATTGACTTGATTGATGCTTATATGGGGAAACACCGGCAAATTTGATGATTTGAGACGCCTTAGAATAGTTGCGTAAATCTCCTAATTCAGCTAAAATAGAAGTACCGGAGAAATGTGAGATTCCCGGTATGGTGAGGATAGGAGAGTTAAGTTGCGTGCTGAACTCTTCTATTTTTATATCCACATCGTTGATTTGTTCTTTGATCAATTCGATCAAATCGATCAGATGACGTATTTCGATCACTTCAGCCTTTGAAGGAAACCCGATCGAATGCTTAGCAGCTTCTTTTAATTTTTCCGGTGTCAGTGAAATAGTGCGGCCGTTCCTATTGGTTTCGAAGCATTTGCGAATATTGCGGATATCGGCATGAGCAATAGCATTCGCACAGCCAAACGCTTTTAAGACCTTCAAATATACAGTTCCATATTTGGATTTAAACAGAGAGTTATATTCAGGAAAAACGATATCAATACATTTCTGAAGCTTATTGGCATATACGTTTAATTGTTCCTTGAGATCGTGATGTTCACGGGTCAGACGTTTCTGCTCATAAAATTCAAAATTATTGATTTTAGAAATCCTGTAACCCTTTTTACGAGGACTGGAAGCCAGGACATCACAGATGGTCATGGTATCCAGGTTGTCGTCTTTGGTAGGATTTAGTTGCATCTTTCGGGTAAGATCGGTCGTTATGGGATTGATGAGTGCAACGGTATAACCGGAATCGAGTAAAAACTTCAAAAGGTTGAAATGATAATGGCCTGTATCTTCCATACCGATCAGCAATTTGTCTTTGGGATAAAGCTTGATGTTGCCCATCAGAAAATCAAAGCCTTGTTTATTGTTTTTAAAAGAAACAGGACTGACGAGGATTTCGCCATTGGAAGAATCCATGATGCAAAACATGTGAGAGAGCTTACCGACATCGATTCCAACAAGAAACATAAAAACACATCCTTTCTGAAATAAGAGTATGTGAAGTGAAGAAACCACAGCACTTAGACCATAAAACCTGGAACGAGATACGAATTCAAAGACTCATCTAACTCATCATTATTTTGGAATAAGGAGTGGTAAGAACCTTTCTAAAGTAGTCAGAGCCACAAGGAGCAATACAAATCCACATTCACATATTTCAATCATACAGACAATGAACCCCGTAATCAACCACGGGTATAAAGGTTGATAGAAAGGAAAAGGTATGTTGCAATGACTTTTAGATGAGTCATTTCCAATATACCAGGAGCGCAGTGTTCTAAAAAAGCACTGCACAAAGACAATGAACGACAAGCAAAGCTTTTATGAAACGCTAACCAAGCAGCTCTCTGCGCTGTTAGCGCAAGAAACGCACCCCGTCACAATTTACGCAAACTGCGCCGCCCTGCTTTACCACTCTTTAAACGACGTCAGCTGGGTCGGCTTTTACCTCTATGATTCGGCCAATGACGAGTTATATCTGGGCCCTTTTCAAGGAAAGGTCGCCTGTATGCACATTCCCATGGGAAAAGGCGTCTGCGGCACATGTGGGGCTATGCGAAAGATTCAGCGGGTGGCCGATGTCCATCGCTTTGCCGGTCACATCGCCTGTGACAGCGCCAGCAATGCGGAAATCGTCTTGCCTTTGATCAAGGGCGACACCTTGATCGGCGTACTCGATATTGACTCCACCTGCTTTGATCACTTTGACGAAGCGGACGAGCAAGGGCTTTGGCAAATCTGTCAAACCCTAATCAGCCTGCTGTGAGCGATGATAGGTGTAAGCGAGCGCATCTGCCTCATGAGCGGAAAACAGCGTCAGACGGGCATTGCCCAGATAAGAGTAAGTAATCGTCTTTCGCTCTTCCATCGCCTCCTGCACTTCCTCCAATCCACTTTGATCCATTCGATAATCCAGCACATCCTTCCAAAAGAGGGATGCGCTTTTTTCTACGGGCAGGCGTCGAATACAAACGGGAAGCAGCCGGGCGCGGTACTTTGCCAGCGCATGAATCGATGCGTCCGCAAAGGAACTGCCAAGCAGCAGCACATAACCGTTGAGATCAGCGATCCGCCCCAAAGGAGAATCTTCATTTAAAGCAAAATGCAGCGGATGGCGGCGACAGATCACCTTCGCGTATTTGCCCCATGCCGCAAAGCTATACAACGGATGATTGGAGCGCACGACACCGTCATTGCGTAAAAACTGGCGGACAAAAGGATCGCTGTGCATCGGCATGGAAAGCTTTGGGTGATATGGAAGGGCGCTGCGGCGGATGTCCTCCCAGCTGTCATAAGGAAACGGCCGTCCTTCTACACAGGCGGGGTCCAACAGCTCCGGCGTAAACGACGGCGTCACCAGCGTCCCTTCATATCCGACGATCTCCATGAGCGCCTCAACTAACGCCTGCTCCCCTCCGACCAGATAAGGGAGATGCTCACTGTCCGCCTCCACAAGAAGCAGCATCCCCCGCGATAAACCGATCAGCCGCAGTTCATTCACCAATTCCTCCCGCGTCAGCAGAGGACTTTTCATTTTTTCCTCATCCATCGTAATTTTTTTCATATGCGCTATACCTCTGTCTTTTATTTTACCATATTCTTTCAATATCTTGGGAGAGGGCTTTCATATTATTCTTTCCGCTTTCCGCATATTTTAAGCGTATCGTCCTTTTCATACGAACACCTCTTTCTTGTCGTATGCAAAAACGTTCACATTCCCCTCTTCACTATAATAGAAATGCGCAAAGAAACATAATCTTGCGCATTTTCCAGCGTGCCTTATTGATAACGGGGAGACGTTTGCATTTACCGATTTTTTCCGCGCGCAAAATGGTAGCGAACCATCATTCAAGAGCATGAAGTAACACTTTCATCAAAACATTGCACTCTTTCTGACGAGAGCGCATGCCAAACTGGGATACCGATGTTCTCTCACAATGCAAAAAGAACCTTTGCATCGACCCGTATCAGTGCAAAGGTCCTCTTCATTCATTTTAGATCTTAGCCGATGCTTTGGCGGATGATGCGCACACGAATGATACCCTCGCTGCTGCGAATCTCCTCCAGCGTCTGTTCATCGACCGCATCGTTTGTCTCCACGATCGTATAGGCGTATTCCCCGCGCGCTTTGTTCGCCATCGTCTCAATATTGATGCCATATTGTCCCAGCTGCGTAGAGATCTTAGCAACCATGTTAGGGATATTGCGGTTGATGATGCAGATGCGGTTTTTCGCCGTCGCTTCCATCTGCAGTGCCGGCAGGTTTACCGAATTGCGGATATTGCCGTGCTCCAGATATTCGCGAATCTCCTCCACCGCCATCCGCGCACAGTTGTCCTCGCTCTCCGGCGTGGATGCGCCCAAATGCGGAGTGATGATGACATTCTCTAACGGAAGCAGCGTCGGACTCGCAAAATCGGTGACGTATGCCGCCACTTTACCCGCCTGTAATGCCGCAGCCAGAGCCGTTTCATCCACCAGAGCGTCTCTGGCAAAATTGACGATACGCACGCCGTCCTTCATCTGGGAAAAGGCCTCCTCGTTCAGCAATCCGCGGGTGGAATCCAGCAAAGGCAGATGCAGGGTGATATAATCGCATTCCTCATAGATCGTCTTGAGCTGCGTGATGTGATGAATCCGCGCTTTCAGTGTCCATGCCGCGCTGACGGAAATATAGGGGTCATATCCATAAACATCCATACCAAGCGCCGCGGCTGCGTTTGCCACCTGTACGCCGATAGCGCCCAAACCGATCACACCCAGCTTCTTTCCCATAATCTCCGGTCCAACAAAGCGGCCCTTTCCTTTTTCTACCGTTTTAGCGATTCCTTCTTCATCCAGCGTTTTCACCCACGCGATACCGTCAACGATTTTGCGCGAGGCCAGCAGCAATCCGGCGATCGTCAGCTCCTTGACCGCATTGGCGTTTGCGCCCGGCGTATTAAAGACGACGACGCCCTGTTCGCTGCAGCGTTGAAGCGGAATATTGTTAACGCCGGCTCCGGCTCTGGCGATACACTTCAAAGTGCTTGGAAAGGTCTGTTCATGCAGATTGGCGCTCCGCACCAAAATCGCATCATAATCTTCCAACTGCTCACCGACCTCATAGAGATCTTTATTCAAATGCTGCAATCCTGCCGCAGAGATTTTATTTAACAGCTGTACTTTCATCATCTCATCTTCCTCCGTTCGTCGCTTCAAACGCTCTCATGAATTCCACCAAATGCTCCACGCCCTCGATCGGCATCGCATTGTAGATGGAGGCGCGTATTCCACCGACGGCACGGTGTCCTTTTAAATTGCTCATCCCGGCTTTGACGCTTTCACTCACAAACAGCGCATCCAGCTCTTTGCTCGGCGTTCGGAAGGTGACGTTCATCATAGAGCGATCCTCCTTTGCCGCCGCAGGAAGGTAAAAGCTGCTCTGATCCAAATAATCATACAGCAGTTTCGCCTTTTTCTCGTTGCGCTCTTTCATCGCGGATAAGCCGCCCTGCTGTTCAATCCATTCCAGCACCAAACCGAGGATATAAATCGCATAAGTCGGCGGGGTGTTATACATGGAATCTTTATCCGCCATCACTTGATAGTTGAGCATCGTCGGAGTTCCCGCTAATGTAAAGCCCAGCAAATCCTCGCGGACGATCACGACCGTCACACCCGCAATCCCCATGTTTTTCTGTGCACCGGCAAAAATCAGCCCGTATTTTGAAACGTCAATCGGACGAGACAGGATGTCGCTGGACATATCGGCTACGATTGGGACGCCGTTTGTTTCCGGCACACTGTTCCATTGTGTTCCATAGATGGTATTGTTGCTGCAAAGGTAAACATAGTCCGCATCCGCATGCAGATGAAGCTCCTCCTGTTTCGGAATACGGCGATAGCGCTCCTCCTGTGTTGTCGCCGCGATTTGAACAGCACCGTATTTCGTCGCCTCTTTATAAGCCAGATTCGCAAAATGACCGGTGATGATATAATCGGCACTGCCGCTGCGCAGCAGGTTCATCGGGATAGCCGAAAACTGTGTGCTGGCGCCGCCCTGTAGAAAAAGCACCTTATAATTGTCCGGAATTTGAAGCAGACGACGCAGGCGCTGCTGAGCTTCTTTGATAATTTGATCGTAGGTACTTGAACGATGGCTCATCTCCATCACTGACATACCGCTGCCCTTATAGTTCAGCATCTGCTGAGACGCTGTACACAGAACCTGCTCCGGGAGCATGCTGGGTCCCGCTGAAAAATTGTAAATTCTCTTATCCGCCATCATTGGCACCTTCCTTTCCGATTCCCCTTTCGTTCAGGGTGTGCATATAGTATAGCACAGAGTTTCATAAAAATGGAAATAATTTTCAATTATTTGTGGAAATGTTTTCAAAAAGATGATGATTGTCTTGTTTCGTCTGCAGCACATGAACAGAAACCGCGTATTCTGAGAGAATACGCAACTATGGGAGACAAGGATGGAGAAAGGATATAGATGCCTATTGACTTGCGATATTCGTTCAAACAGCAGTTAAAAACGATATGCAGGAACGCTTGCAATTGAAAAAAGCTTCCATCCCGCTGACTGAGGGAAAAGGAAGCAAGTATCTGATTTATCCGTAATTTGAAATGTATAAAGCGATTGGATAAATCCTCCGCTATATGTAATGAAGTTCATTGAGGCTGACTGTCCTTACGCGGCGGGCACACATGTATGGCAGCGGATCATTTTCAGACGAGGCATGCTGTCGCAATCGAAAAAGCGGACAGAAGACCATTCAATATATTAAAAAAGGATTTATTTTCGGCATTTTTTCGGCATATTTGCTTCAAAGCATCAAAAAAGCCTTTAAACAAAGGCTTTTCTTGACATCTGGAGCAAATGAGGGGAACTAAAAAAAAATGTTTTCAAGGTGTTTTTCATCATGTATAATCGCATAAACATGCGCTTTTATTGACTTTTATATATTGAAATCATCCGCAAGTAACAATGCTTTTTATGAAAACTTAGGCATATTTTAGGCATGAAAAAAGCGGCATTGCGCCGCCTATTTGAATACGATTCTATCATAAAAGCCGAAGCTGCTTTCTGTATATGCCTGTTCGTCCTCATCATAACCCTCACAATACATCGTTCCATACAGATAGATGAATCTATTAGAACCGACCTCAACAGATGCATACGCACTTACTTGCGCATCTCCTTTAAACTTTTCATAGATTTCTGCATCGCTCATGCCACACTCAATATCTCGTGAAGTGTCCGCTTCATCGAACCTTTTCAAGAAGTCATCAATGTTGCGCACGTCATTGAAAAGTCTGCAAGTTGCGTACTCTCCCAGTTTGTTTTTGAATATCTCAAACGCTTCCTCGTCTCTTAATTGATCGACCTTAAATTCATTTGTGTTTTTCATATTTTCTAATATATCCTTTCTGATTAAACTTTTTATATACCCTTGGAAATTCTTGACGGTTTGTAAATGACTGATGATTAGATGATCTGTGTTTTTATTAAGCTGTATCCCCTTAAATACGGTATTTTCCTTGGCGTGTTTTGCATTTGCTCTTAACTTTGCTTCTGATGTTTTTTTCAAGCTTTCACTTCCTGTTCCTTTTATAAATACAAATGTAGAGAATCAATGAGATCGCAACCAATACCCCGATTGACATTTTCTTTTTAGGTGCTATACTTTAGATAGGAGCTAGCCTTTCGGCTAGTCCTTGCGTTGGATGTCTTTGATCGTAATGACTATGGCTAGTAGCATTGTTACGATTTCAAGGACATCTTTTATTATGCCTAACACCCTTGCACCTCCTTCCTTACACCATTATTATACCACTTTAAGTGGTATAATGCAAGAATTTTTGATTTTTTGCAAAAAGAAAAGCCCTCGCCCGATATGGACGAGGGTATTTGCTATTTCTGTTTCCAGTATTTAGAGGTACCGTCGGTTTTGCACAATGCGCAGTAATGAGTTTCTCCGCTGTATGATGTGTACTTTGCCCAGTACCAACCATCACCTGATACAATGCTTTGATAATTCAACTTCATGCCTTTATTGTATCTGCTTCCCGTATCTCCTTTAGATGTCGACGGAGATGTGCGAACACGGATGGCATCATAAATAGCCTCCACAGTTCCACTTGATTTAAACGGACACGAAGAAGCCCACTTTTTTAACCGAATCACGCCAAGCACCCCGCTGGTGCTGATGCTGACCTCATTCGCCGCACCTTTAGGCGCCCCTTGATTTTGCCCGAGGAAAATAGCGCGGTTTAAACCGTCCCATTTCTCGAACATGGCAACATGGCTATATGATGCCTCTTTTGCCCCCATATTCCAAATGAACCAGTCGCCGTACTGCGCATCGGACATGGATACTTTCGTGAAGTATGTACCTAATCCCAGCGCGTCAAAGCGTTTCCAGATTTCGCAGGCGTAGCCACTGCCACCTAAAGCAAACGACTTTTTCCCAGCAAGGTAACAGCACTGCTTGAATAAATCCACACACTGCACACCCGCAGCACCGTCTACATCGATCGCCTTTCCGATATACTTGTTTCTAAACTCTTTTGCTGTAATCATTTACCTTTCCTCCTCTTTTTCTTCAAGCCTTGAGATCCTCAATTCGTGTCGATCAAGCAGCTTCTCATTGTTCTGCTGCCGTTTTACGATGTTGTCGATTTGTTTTCCATGCGTTTCAATGCGTTTGTCCTGTCGCTCATTATCGGCGCTCACACGCTCCAATAAAGCCGTCAAACGTGTAATACTGGTGTTCAGCTTTATTACTGGTGCCATTACGCCAATAAGCGCACCGACGCCGATTACGACCGCATAGATTGCATCTGCTTCTGCCATAGCTATTCCTCTTTCGTACCCTCGATGAAACGGGTAAACGCCTGATGCAGACCTGTGGATGCAAGGCCCATCAACGCGCCGTAGATCGCGTTCTCAAGGGTGAATCCGCTAATCGCCAAATTCAACACCAAACCTACGATCGCTAAGATCAGCGGGATAAGTTTGTTCGGCACGAAGTCAAGCGAATGCTTTAACAGGTAGCCGATGACAAGACAGGCGACCATCACCGCCAAAACAAAGTACTGTGTCAATTCTTCAAAATTCATCATGTTCATCCTTTCTGCACGAGTTTAGTGCCATCGCGGGGCAAATTAAAAGCGGAGTTCTATATAGCTCTCCGCCGGCGCTTATGTTGACTTTAATGGGTATGTAACACTGAACGCCTCATTGTAATCAAGCCTTTCGATTAGCCACACAACCAATTCTCCTTCAGCAGTAATATAAGAAGAACTAACTTTCGTTCGGTCTAGGTTCGATGAAACAAAAGAAATCACCATGTTGCTTGCCGCCCTTGGGCAATATCGCGGCGGTATCATTTTTGTTTTATTAACCCCGCTCCATCCGCTTTTGATGACACCACTTATAAATACTGTTCCGTTTTCAAAATAAGCGCTACCAATATTAAAATGCTGATTGTCATTGTTCAATATTTCATCGACGAAGTTGTAATAGCCATTTTTAACTAATTTAATCATTGTTTTGCTTATCCTCCTATGTCGCATTTACTCATAGTGGTTCGCAAGATAGTTCGATTACACCGTTTAAAATCCTTACCGCTGACTGCGCCTCTACTGCTTTCATAGAAACATAAATACATCCTGTCTTACTGTATGAGTAGGATAAATCAGCAATATTGAAGCGTGTACCTGCATCAATCTGGTTAATTACCGGTGTTCCGGCCATCGGCATGATTGAGCCTATCTGCTGAACGATATTGAATGAATTGCTTAAAACATAACCATAAGCATTGACCGAAAGACGACGGTAATACAGCTGACATCTCATCAAAGCAGTAGCATACTCCTCTTTGATATGATGGTATGCAATACCACCCTCAAACAGATCGATATAGCGAACGTTTACTTTTTCTCCGCTTCCGTTTTGAGTTGACAAAGATACGCGAAATTTATTATCGTCAGAATTGAAGTAAAATGCATAGTTTAACCCTGTGTCTCCTACTTGTTTAAAAGTAGCTTCGGTCGCTTCCTGAACAACTTCCGAAAAAGAAAATACAGAGCCATTTACATTCACCGCCAGCGTGCACTTCTTTCCTACCAAATCGTTTCTTCCCGAAATATCTTGTATGATGTAGGCAGTATTGGAAATTGCATAAAAGTGTATGCCGCCATCATCAACATCAATCGCTGAATTCTGGTCGATTCTCCACATATCAACTGTATAGCCGTATGAAGAATAGCTGGCTTTCGCACGTTGATTTATCTGAAAATCTCCGTTGATTAGGATATTACACATCGGCAATGCTGATGCTTTTGCAATTTGAATCATATATTCGCTAATGCGAAAGGTTTATAAATTCTTTTCTGACCAACCAGAGTAATCCAACATACATACCATCACATCACTATAATCATATAATATGAATGCTCCGTAATCTCCGCTTGCATAGATATATCCCGATATCCTCGCTATATTGCCAGAAATCACAAGATAATCAAACATGACTGTTTTTCCTTTTGCGAGAGACGATACAAACGACTGAATAGCTTGCGGATCGTAATTTTCGCTTACAAATTTGAACCCACTTAAATAAACAGCTTCGTTTGGAACATCTCCGAAATGAGGTAACGGATGCTCTGATATTGTGTCAAATTTTGGAATTTTTACCATAGATAACTACTATGCAGTATTCGATAGGTTACTTCCAGCGTCCAACAGCAATTACAAATGCATCTCGTTGATACTCCAAACTCCCCTCTGGATAAAAAGTCATATATTCTCCTGTGTTTGCAGTAACAGTCCAGTCAACACCTTTCTGGTACGAATATATATTTGTAGCCACAACTGAGTAACCTCTATCCATAAAAGGAACTGGAAAGTAAACGATTTTATACCATTCGTCCGCAGGCATCGACACACTTAATATATTGACAAGCATGCCTCCTGCAAACTTGAATGCAGTGCCTTTTTCATTGCTTATGACTTGTTCAGCCTTTGGCAGCTTCATCATAACCTATCACGTGAACACTGACTAGCAGCATTCACCACCTTTCGCTGGAGAGCAGCTACTCTCCGTAGCCGCCTCCTTTCGTCGCTGTGAGAGCAGATTTTTCTGCCCCCCCCCCCATCAAAATTTCAAATTTTTTCATGGCTTTTCGCCGTCTCAAGAGAAAGTTACATATTTTTGTCAGCTACCCATTGACCGTCTCTTTTCATACACAGATACAGATTGTAATAATAAATCATTACATATGCTGCGTATGATCCTGTCGGATACATATAGCCAAGCACTCTTCCGAAAGAGCCACTATTTACTAAAAAGTCGAACACTATATATTTATCATCCCCCCCCCCCATATTTTGACGGTAAGGAATCAATATAGTTCTTAATATCTTCTTGTCCATTGCATGATATTGAACCACTTATATAAATAGCCTTGCTTGCTCCAGAATCTAATCTTTCTAACTGTCTAATGGTAAGAGCTTCCTTTTTGGATAATTTAATCATGAGCACTGCTCATCGCGTTCACTTCCAACGACCGATCGCTACACAATCGAAAAGCGTGCGCACGTCATTCAACGGATACTGTGTATACACAAACGCATACGACGTTTTATCAACGTCAACGCCTATTGAACCTAGCCACGCTTGCGCTCCGCCTCTCGCCACACTGACTGTCACTTTAGGTGCTTCTGCAAACGGTTGAGGAAAAGTCCAAAACTTCTCAAATTCAACGTAGCCTATACTTCCAACAGCAACGGAGCTATACTGCTTCCAAATCGTATTGGTACAAATCATCAGACCGTTCGCAAACTTCCACCATCGCCCATTCGCATTGCTTCCGCTCTCGCTTGCTTTGTCTAATCGAATCATCGGAATTCACCGGTGAACGCTAACGAGCATTCACCCCACTTTCTCTTGTAGAGAATGCCTCTACTCGACGACATCCTCCTTTCTTTCTCGGAAGAAGTTGCCAAAATAGCAACCCCCCCCCCATAGATTTTTCAACATACTTTTGTCTCCTGGTATATTGGAAATGACTCATCTAAAAGTCATTGCAACATACCTTTTCCTTTCTATCAACCTTTATACCCGTGGTTGATTACGGGGTTCATTGTCTGTATGATTGAAATATGTGAATGTGGATTTGTATTGCTCCTTGTGGCTCTGACTACTTTAGAAAGGTTCTTACCACTCCTTATTCCAAAATAATGATGAGTTAGATGAGTCTTTGAATTCGTATCTCGTTCCAGGTTTTATGGTCTAAGTGCTGTGGTTTCTTCACTTCACATACTCTTATTTCAGAAAGGATGTGTTTTTATGTTTCTTGTTGGAATCGATGTCGGTAAGCTCTCTCACATGTTTTGCATCATGGATTCTTCCAATGGCGAAATCCTCGTCAGTCCTGTTTCTTTTAAAAACAATAAACAAGGCTTTGATTTTCTGATGGGCAACATCAAGCTTTATCCCAAAGACAAATTGCTGATCGGTATGGAAGATACAGGCCATTATCATTTCAACCTTTTGAAGTTTTTACTCGATTCCGGTTATACCGTTGCACTCATCAATCCCATAACGACCGATCTTACCCGAAAGATGCAACTAAATCCTACCAAAGACGACAACCTGGATACCATGACCATCTGTGATGTCCTGGCTTCCAGTCCTCGTAAAAAGGGTTACAGGATTTCTAAAATCAATAATTTTGAATTTTATGAGCAGAAACGTCTGACCCGTGAACATCACGATCTCAAGGAACAATTAAACGTATATGCCAATAAGCTTCAGAAATGTATTGATATCGTTTTTCCTGAATATAACTCTCTGTTTAAATCCAAATATGGAACTGTATATTTGAAGGTCTTAAAAGCGTTTGGCTGTGCGAATGCTATTGCTCATGCCGATATCCGCAATATTCGCAAATGCTTCGAAACCAATAGGAACGGCCGCACTATTTCACTGACACCGGAAAAATTAAAAGAAGCTGCTAAGCATTCGATCGGGTTTCCTTCAAAGGCTGAAGTGATCGAAATACGTCATCTGATCGATTTGATCGAATTGATCAAAGAACAAATCAACGATGTGGATATAAAAATAGAAGAGTTCAGCACGCAACTTAACTCTCCTATCCTCACCATACCGGGAATCTCACATTTCTCCGGTACTTCTATTTTAGCTGAATTAGGAGATTTACGCAACTATTCTAAGGCGTCTCAAATCATCAAATTTGCCGGTGTTTCCCCATATAAGCATCAATCAAGTCAATATGAAGCCCAACATACAGCCATTACCAAGAAGGGATCACGATATCTTCGCAAAACACTTTATCAGGTGATCTTACCTGTTATTCGCTACAATCCTGTATTTAACGAATACTATCATCTCAAGTTGTCGCAAGGGAAAGGGCATCGTTGCGCTCAGGGACACTGTGTACGAAAGTTACTTCGGATCATCTATCATCTGGTAATAACGAATCAACCGTTTGATTCAACTCTTTTAAAATAAGTCATTACTAAATTCTTAGATCCTCTACTAAGTTCTTTTTGTCATGCCTTTTTATTCACTATTTCAAAGATCGAGACAACTTCAGCTAACTAACTTCAATAAATTTTTATTTTCAGACTTTTTCATACAATTTACTTGATTTTTATATAGTTAGCTTTCTATTCGCTAGGGAATGCCGGCTTTCCGGCAGATACCCATTCTGCGTATGTTCCTAAGTGGTAACTCTCGTCATCCTCGCCTACGTAAAAGCAAGCACCCGCAAGATCAATTGCTGTTTGCAGATCATTACCCATATACACAGATGTCGCGCCTTTTAGGCTCATCTTTTTCACCCATGCTCCACTTTCTTTTACATAGAAGTCTCCAGCTTCATCTCCGCTTCCTGTTACGATATACATGTCGTTGTCTTTGCCGGTTTCATCCGTCGGCGCCGATTCTCCGCTGTACACGATTCGCACACTTTCCGCGGCATTGTTCGCCGCAGTTGCAGCCTTGTTTGCCGCTTCGGCCGCCGCGTTCGCATTCGATGTCGCTGTATTTGTGGCTTTGGCAGCAGTATTCGCACTGGACGCCGCTTCATTGGCACTGCTGGCGGCTGTATTCGCGGCCCCAGTTGCTGCGTTTGCCGCTGTGGTCGCCGTGCCTACTGCTTCCAACTTTTCATTTGCTTCGTTGACTACTTGCTGTGCGGCTGTATTTGCTTGGTTCGCAGTATTGATAGCTTGCTGAATATCTCCCTCATAGGGCTTCATCAATTCCTCAACAAATGTAGAAACGACTTGTTGCCAAGCGTCTGTATCGGGAGGTAAGATACTCAATTCGCCAACTGACGCATTAACCTTATAAACAATCACAGGAAGAACGACATTTTCAGTTTCTTTTGTTAAAGTGATACTGAGTGCTAAATATCCACTTTTGCTCATAATGTCGTTTCCAATGCGAATCAGTCCATCGCTATCAATATTTAACGGTGTATGCTTTTCAACTTCTGCACACTCAACGATTTCAGAATCCAATAAAGCCGCTTGCACCGTTGGTATATATCCCGGATATTTGCTAGTGTCTTGAACAAATTTAATTTCAAATCCGTTTGACATCTGCGACGGAAGATCAAATGTATCAGTTGTGAGATTTAGTCCGCTTTGTGTGATTGTACTAAATATCATTTTTTATCACCTCTCTTTATAATGCCTTTAAGCGGTTTTTCAAAAGAGCATAATCCATAGAGGTTATTTTGCCATCACCATTCATATCGTAATGAGCCACCATGTCATCGTCTGCCGTAACAACACCTGTTACAATCAGCCGAATAATATATAAATCTGCCCAAGTATATATATTAGTGATACCGCTGTTTTCAATCTTAACACCATCCTTAAACAGCCCTCCTGAATCAATTTGCCACCCTCCAATAGTTCCAGAGGAAGATGTTACTTTTCCGCTAATGTCTGCGTCTCTCGAAATTGTAACTTTACCGTTTTTATCAACTATAAAAACACCGTTAATATTGATGCTTCCACCCTCAATTTCATTTCCGATGATCTTGTTGCCGCGGATGGTAATGCCCATCAATTCACCAGTCGCGATAAAGTCGGCACTAAACTTTCCATCAATTGTCCATGCAGAACGATATGGACCATTGATTCCACTGTTTGAAAAACCTATGCCGTTTTTATTAACACGAATAAGGTTTACGGCATCATTTATCGTCGGTTGATCCAATACATAAATCTCTTCGGGCTGATTTTGCTCGTTCATTCCAAATACAACATAACCGCCCTTACCGCCTAGAATGAGTTGCGTTTGATAATTTATCATCTGCTGTATTTGGCTTGGTATCGTTACGTTTACAGCCTCATTCAGCGTTTTGTCAGTTGACGAAACTTTGTCAGTATTCCGAGCGATGACCGTGTCTAAGGTAATACTGGAATTTTCGGGATTCATATATTTCTTTTCTCTCTTTTTCACGATAAAGTATTTATCCAAATCGTGAGGGTTAGAGATCACCCTAACGGAATCGCCTAGATAAATCTTATCAATTTCGGCATCAACCAACGACATATCGAAAGCTGTGATACTAATGCTCACCGAACTTTCGATATTTGCTTGTAATGCCGCTTGCCCTTTTGTGAGAAGATTTTGCGGAAGTGTCACATCATCCCAAGTTTGCACACCGTAAATCCAGCCAAACAAATTCACCGCAGCTTGATCGAATATATAGTCTTTACCGCCATTCACCGATTCAATCGTCAACGGTAATTCAGTGTTATCATCTTTTACCCCTAAAGGGATAAGCGCCGTGATGATATTCTCTGCTGAAATATGATTTGACAAATCAAGAATATTCTTTTGAAATTCAATAGTTTGGTTTGATAATGAATCATAGCTTTCTAAGTAGTCAAGATAGCGCACTCCATTCAGCATGCGCACTCTTAAATACCCGCCCAAACGATTGACGAGTTTCTCTTGAATGACACTTAATGTGTTTGAATAATCATTGTCTATTCGATACACATTATCAGTGGAATTTGTGACTGTAACGCTCCCGATCTGAAACTTCTTTGCTTCTTCCACTTGATCATTGTGCTGATTTATGAGGTTTAGCAGATAGTCTCTGATCGTCGTGTTCTGTGTCGTGTTCGGCCGAACGATACTATCCAGCAAATACGCTAAGGAGCCCTCACATGTGAAAGTGCGGTTTCCGATAATATCATCATCGGTATAAAGCACGCGGCCCTCAAACACCAGTACATCATCCTCGTATAGAGCGATGCCGGGAATCAACTTTTGCGGAGCATCCTTGTTTGGATTTGTCGTAGGCAGTGTAAACGTAAGAGTATTTGTCGTATTGACTTGTTCTGTCAAGTTTATTTCTGTCGCTTTATAGTCATCTGTTTCCGAATCGAACAAAACGGTATCTAAATACTTCAACAGCAATTTCACAAACGCTCACCTCCTATCCTATTCTTTTTCATCGGTAATGCATTGATTGATATAGTTACCTGTGCGTTATTGAAATCGTTTTTATCAGTGCTATCAACTGAACATCTACCTTCGTAATACCAGCTTGAATCACTAACAAAACGCACTTGAACCAATTGCCCATGATACCTATTGATAATCTCGTCTATGATTTTCTGCCAGCACGGCAACGGCTTCACAAATCCAAACGATAGAGAAATCGGCCGCCTATTGTACGCGATCTTTCCGAAATACTCCGTTAAGTCGTAGGATACATTTGAAAAGGGGATATCAATGAACGTTGTCTTTGCTGTCGGAGGAGAGATATTAAAACCAGTAAGCCCTAGTCCATAGTCATGCATCATAAGCCGTGATTCTTTTTTCACGGTAAGCATTACATCCTCTCTCATACGCCGAACCGTCCTTTCCTGTTAGTGATTAGCCCCATGTTTTGATCGACACCATTTGTTGTCATATATCCAACTTGTTTGCCGTCCATAAATATGCCAACATTCGCCATCGCCGCCGCCAATCGATCGTAATCGATATTCAAGGTTTGAGTCATAAATGCATTTCCGTGGAATAAACTTTCCATACCTTGAATACCTCCCAGTGAACGCAGCTTTTCATTTTCTTCACGCGTCAACACCGCTTCGCCGTAATCCAGATAAGCAGGAAAATAGTCGTTTGGAACGAAGTCCATACCGACTTTTAATCGTGGAATTTGCGGGACCGGCAATGGATTTTCACCCCATAATCCCAAAAATGGCTGACCGATGATCGGAATGCTAATGGACCTAATTCCATTCAGTAAGCCATTGATCGTATCAAATGGAACACGAATAACACGATTCACGCCGTCAAGGATACAGTTGACAATATTTCTAAATACGTTCGCAATACCATCAACCACACCGCTAAAAATCTTCCCGCCATTCGTAAATAGACTTAGAATTGTATTCCAGACGCCGGAGACGATGCCAGAAAGAGTATCCCACACTCCTTTAAATATCTTTTGTACACCTTCCCATGCTTTCGACCAATCGCCGGTAAATATCCCTACAATGAAATCGATTATGCCGCTGAATAGCTCCATAATTGCATCGAATATCGCTTTAATGCTATCGAAAAAAGTTTGGAATGTATCAATCAAGAAAGTTACGATCCTCATAACCACATCATCGAAAAATGAAGAAATACCATCCCATACATCTCGAAGAACTTGCGACACAGTTGCCCATGTCTCGTTCCACCAATTAGATAACCCTTGAAAAGTCTCAGTAAACCACGCGACGATAGAGTTTATCAACCCACTAAACCACGCGGAAAGCCCGTTCCATATCTCTTGGAAAGTAGCCGTTACTGCTTCCGTGTCGCCAAGCCATCCGAAAAAGGCTTCCGATACACCAGCCACTACTCCGATAATTACCGTCAATACTTGAATGATCGTGTTTAATGCGGGTATAAGCAATTGGCCGATTGGCACAAGTAATTTCTCCACGTTTCTCTTTAGCGCTTCAAGCTGCGCACCGATGCCTTTACTCATGGTGTCTTTCACACTATCCATCGTGCCGTCAACTTTTCCAAACTCATCGCCAACAGACGTTAAAGATTCAATAAATTTGTAGTTAGCATCCTCACCCATTGTGCCAAATGCTAATGCACTCATAGTTAGCTTTTGCTGTTCGTTGTCGCAATTTCGTATATCGTTCACGATGGAATCTATTACATCTTTTTGTGTTGCTTCTCCATTCTGCCATGCTTTAAACGTTTCCTGTGTTTTTGAACTGAACGTATCTAACGATTCTTCGATAGTTCCGTCCGCTAACCGTGTCGTCACCTCGTTAATCGCATCATTCACTTTGTCCAAATTGTAAGCGCCATTCTGTGTCCCGTTTTTCAAGAGTTGGAAATATTCATCGGCTGAATATCCTGCTTGAGAAAACTTCCCGGCATACTCAGCTACGTTATCACCGAGTTCATCGGTGTAATTCAAACCTTGCTGCGCGCCAGATGCCATCAAGTCCATAGCTTCATCCGAACTTAACCCAAATTGCGTCATCAGCTGTTCTGCCCCGCGCAATGTTTCATTCAGATCCATGTCGAATGTGTCTCGCAACGTCAGCGCATCCTCTGTGATTTTTTGAAGCTCTTGTGAATTTATGCCATCAAACTGCTGTTTGACACGAGCAGCCGCATCTGCTACATCGTCTATTGATTCGCCGTAATTATTTGTATAAATGTCAGAAAGGACATCTTCAAACTCGGCAAGTTCTTCCCCTGCAACTCCAGTCTGCGCAGAAAACCTATTCATAGCAGTTTCATAATCGGACGCCATCTTGACGCCAGCTGCACCAATGGCCGTAAAACTTCCAATCACTCCCGCTTTAGCTAACGCATCGGCTGATAACCCGACATTGCTTGCCATCTCGTCGAACGCACCTTTAATAGTGTCTTTAAGACTTCCCGATCCATCTTTTATTTTGTCAAAAGCACCTGAAAAGGCTTTTGATATTTTGCTGGTGTTCGTATTAGCGTCAGCTGCAACCTCTTTGTTATCTTTCTTTTGTGCATCAGCGGCATCCTGTGATGATTTTTTTATTTTCCCCTCGGTCCTTTTTATCCCCGATATAGCTTTTGAATCATCAGTTTCAACCTCATAAATGACTTGACCGTCTGCCATGAAATCACCTCTTTTCTGCCATATTTTTCAACGTATCAAATAAGCTATATAGATTGTTTGCAAACTGCTCCTCGCGCTCCTCTTGTGTCATTTCAAGCTGGTACTCTGTTTTTAGACGAATTAGCGCCGCACGTTCTTCTGCGTTGTATTTTGTTGGCGCGGGGATTGGTTTTTGCCTTATATCGATGATCTGCATGATGCGCGTATCTGAACTCAATCCATTAAAAAGTGCGATGAATTTCCACCAGTGCAAACGTCTACACGAAAAAAGGTCTATGCCATAACATTGCATAAACCCAGCAAATATTTCTTTAGAATCTTGCTCAAAATCAACTACTTTTTTCGCATTTTCATGTTTTTTCTCACCTTTTCGCAAAAGTTCAAACGCGTTGCGAATCATATTTACTTTGAATAATACATCCTTTTTTCTCGCTTTAAATTTTGCCCAAAAAGTAAAAATGGATGAATATATAACTTCCATTTTTTCCTCGTTTTCAAGGGAATCATCTTGAAGAACATCATGACATGCTAGTATTGTTTCAAAATCTGCATGAAACGTATATCTTTTTCCATCAATGTTGATTTCTCTAGGAAGCCTCTCATATAGTTTCATCGAAATTTTCTACGCTTCGCGTTCCTTTTCATCTGTTTCAACTTGTTTTTTCGTGCATCAGCAAACATCGGTGTCACAACGTCGTTAAAGAAAGGCATAATATCGATCAGCATTGATACATAGTCGTGTTCGTAGAAATCACTGATAGCTTTTGTGCCATCCTCGCCGAATGTTAGAATGAACAGTGCGGTGATTACTTCCCCAAGTTCCTTTGAATCGCCGAGTGTTCCGCTTTTCGACTTCTGGAGCAAAATATTCATTCTGCGTGACATCCCCATATACTCTTGCATCTTTTTCGCGATATTCATCTCACACTTTACTTCTAAAGTTTTGCCGTGGTACTCAATTTGTAGCGTCTCGCTTAAAACTTCACTTCGCTTTATTTGATACATTGTATTTTCCTCCTTAAAAAAGGGAAGCTAGGCTTCCCATCATTCCTGTGTAACTGTGCCGCTTGATAGTTTCGGCTCGCCGTTGAATGCAAATTCAACACTAATTGCGGCACCATCAGTAGTAGCGCCACTGTACTCCTGAATGTTTTGCATCGTAACCGGTACAGTAACGATAGAAGTTGTTTTTTCATCATTCTCAACGCGAGTAATCTGCAACTGTGTTTCGCGATTTTTCAGCAGTTTGTACTTTTTGCTGAAAATGAAGTCCTGTGCGGTATCTCCGAGAACGCGAACACCTGTCAATGTGACTACTGGCGCCATTCCTGTGACATAGTTATTCGCAAAGCCTTTTTGGCACAAAAAGAAATACTGTTGCAGCACTTCATTTAATGCCTCGGTCACATTGTTGAATCCGGCACAAAGCGGCGACCATGTAGGATCATCTTCTGCTGGCGTTGTATCAATTGCCAGTGAAATGCCATAAGTGACTAATAAATTCGGTTGTGTCATTTTTTACGCTCCTCTCATATAAAATTTAATTCGTAACGAACTTCCGTAAACCCATTGATCGTTTCCCTCGCGTCCAATTAAACGCGGACTTCCGACTGTCTCAATATCATAGATTTGGAAGTTGTCATTCGATGGGTATTGCTTTTGCTTTGTAAGCGATAGATGGATCTCATTCAATGTCTCAAACACAAGGACCTGATCCTCATTTTTTCCATTCAAAGCAATAATCCAATCAACAGTTGAATTTTTATCAAAAAAGGGATTTGGAGATGCAGGCGTAGGTAATACGCATAGTCCGTTTCTTGGGATGTCTGATCCGACATAAATAATCGAGTACGGTTTAGATTCGTTCATTAAGCCGATCGTCGCTTGTAATACATCATTGTAAACTGTCACTTCATCCCCCCTTTAAATGCTTTTTGTGCAGTAGCATCAATTTCCTTTCTGTGGGTTTGGACACCCACTTCTGCCCATTCTGCTTGTGCATTTGGGTTTCTATCTTTAGAAAAATGTACGCCAACACCATAGTAGACCTTTGCCGCATATTCTTTATCCCATATAGCTTTCCCCTCTTGTGGCCTTGATGCGCTGATTGCACTTCTTTTTAGATCGCCTGTATCCTCTGGGCAGTACACATTGCCGTATGCAATAACGGCTTCTGTAACTTGCTTTTTTAGCGCTTGCTCGCCCCTCTTGATACGTTTCAAAATGGTTGAATAATCTGTGTTTACTTTTACACTCATCAAACCATACCCAATTCATAATGATGCGGGTTGCCGCAGTCATCGGGAACAAGATCAACCGATTCAACTGTATAAGTATCTCCTGCATATTCAACTTTCATTGAAGCGCCCACCTTGTTTGCACCTCTTTCAAGCGCCCAAATATCTAATCCGCTCGGATTAGACAGGCGGCAATCGAAAAACAGTACAGCGCGTAGCACCACATCGGTATTTTCGGTGTTTTTAACGACTTGATTCGTGTTCTGTACATGGATGTTTTTTAAGGCATAGCTTCCGTAGTTTGGCTTTTGGTAAATATCAATAGATGTCGGTACTTTTAAAACGGCATCATCGGAAAGAATCCGCCGCGGAATGGGTCGGAGGATACTGCTACACCTCGATATAAAAGCCCTGTTTGCTCAAGCAAGCCATAAACGGCCGGGCAAACAGCATTCGCATATCGCCCGCCGTCCATTTTTTGCACATCACCGACAGATACCTTGCCAACCGTAAAGCCTTGTCCAGCCGCGCCTGTATAGGATACATCCAAACCATACAGCCCAATATACGCGCACTGCATCGCACAAGCCTTTTTGAAAAGTGTTTGAATCCATAAAGGGTATGAACCCAGCCCGTTTCGAGCCACTTCATACCCTGTTACTGAATCGATAATATCGCATGAGGGGTTTATGGTGTTTTTGAATGTTGCTTCGTCGATTTCTTCTCCAAGATACTCGGTAAAAAAAGCATAGTCTATATAGCCCATGCCATCACCTCCATATTACGAACCTTTTACGATCGTTGCATTACCTGCTGCTACTGCAAATGCACCTTTTGTCGTATTGATAAGCGCTACTGTTGCGTTTGTTTGACTATCAACAGTCACCGTTCCGTTTGCCGGAAGATCTTTCCAACTGGATAAGTCTTGACCGTACGTCACAGATGGATCTGCGCTATTCAACTGGTAAACGAGTTTCTGCCCAAGAAGCGGCTTCATGTCTACCGTTAGCACCGTCTCATTCGACGCACCGGCAACTGACGTGACATTCAGTTCTACAAGCACAGGAGAACCGATGTTTGCAAGCACACCACAACGGCGATTGTTCAGCGCAAATACATCGTAGTAGTACCGCTCATAATAGAGCCATTTGCCTTTGCTTTGCGCCGTTGGTGCACTGATCATAGACGTTTCGTAAACGATCGGAGCAATGATTGCCATTGGGTCAACTAACAGTAAATTGATCTGCTGAGCAGATTCGCCGATCTCCCATCCGACAACGAAGTTATAGATTGTCTTCATCATGTCTGATGGTACTTCTTTGATAACAACACCGTCCATCTTTCCCACGTTGCGATCGATGTTTCGGATACCAGTGCCGGAATCGATGAAGCGCGTAATTCCAGCAGCTTCTTTCAGCAATTTGTAAGCATTCGGCGTAATATAAGCTACTAAGCGATCGCGATTGATACGCTGATCCGTCATATAAGCCAAATAGCCGTCCCATGTCTCTAGGATGTTATCTTTCGTTAAAACCGTCGAATCTACCGTCCCAAAAGACTGCGCAAAAGTAGCTAGTTTGGAAGCGGCATACGCATCCATTTCTGGAACTTTCTGAAATTCATTAAACGTCTTTGTGATGTTCGCGATGGTAACGACTTGGTTAGTTTCTTGAATATCCATTGGATCAACCAATGTATCCCACTCGCGATCCATCACAAGGGTCACGGGCTGATACTCGTTGTTGAAATTTCGGTTGAATACGCCGTCGATTTTATCGCGATTAACCGCACGTGCGCCGCTTGTCGTCATAGACGGAATCAGCACCGTCTTTCCATTTACGGGCTTGTACTTCTGACTGTTTGCGCCTCCCCAAATTTCGCCAAAATAGCTGAGATATGGATAGGCGTTTGCAAGTTCTCTAGCATACTCTTGAGCATAGTTAGTAGGTGTTTGAATAAAGTTTCCCATTTAAATATCCCTCCTCTAGTTTTTCGGAACAAAGCCCCAAACATCGCCAAACGATTGCTGTTCATTTCCTTTCGGCATGGCACCTTGCGTGCCCCCGCCAAAACGAGGCTTTGTTTCCTCTTCTTTAACGTTAAACATATCTGTATACTCCTCTCGCATTGCTGCTAACTGTTCGTCAAGGTCTTTTTCACTATCTAATTTTGCCAGCAGCATTTCAGCATACTTCTCATTTTTAACGCCTTTATCCGTTAGGTTTCTGATCGCGTCCTTTTTTTCGTACTCCTGCACTTTTTGCAACATATCTTTGTACTCTTGCGATTGCTTGAAATCTTTCGGAAAATCTTTCATAGCTTCTTGGACCGCGTCTTTTTTAATTTGTTCCAAATCGCTTTTTGAAACATAATCATTGAAAGATGTACCGTATAAAGCCATGATCTGTTCGAGCTTATCGTCTAACTCGCCGTCTTTTTGTAAGATATTTCTTACACTTTTTCTTGTTAAAGCCATTTTGAAATCTCCTTTTCTCGTTGGGTTGCCTTGTTTTAACGCTTCAAGACGTCAGCGCATATAAAAAGCGCAGTTTCTGCGCTAATTACCTAATCATCTTCGTCAATAATCTCGGCCGGCTTAGGTGCTAAAAGCAAATATCTCGCCATTTTGTAATCCGCCTCTTTTCGCATCTCGTAAATGATTTCATCTAATTTACTCTGCAAATCAGACGGTGCGCCATCCTTAGCTAA
Source organism: Merdibacter sp. Marseille-QA0792 (assembly GCA_965119685.1). Lineage (GTDB taxonomy): Bacteria > Bacillota_I > Bacilli_A > Erysipelotrichales > Erysipelotrichaceae > Merdibacter. The sequence goes on from OZ221971.1 coordinate 2,538,268, forward strand.
CCCCATAAGATCGATCGCTTTAATATATCCATCATGAGCCAGTTCAATACTGCTTTTAGCATCTCTGCCTATAATCGGCAAAATGTCATTTTGATATGTAAGAACGACTGCTTGAATAGATTGCTGGGCATTCCCTAACGGGATACCTCGCTCTATTAGCTCATCCTCAATTTTCAAAACAAAATCTGCCCACTTACCTAATTCCTCGTGTATCGAAAAAAATCCTTTTCCAAATACATTGAAATGTAAAGTTTTTAAATTTTGACGCAATATCATCAGATACGCTGTCATGCTTTCGTATGGATTCATTTTTTCACCTTCTTTCTGCTCTTCCTCGGCTTCTTCTTAAGAGATTCTACATACTCATCATGCGCCATATGAAAGCCGCACAACATACACGTCACACCCTTTGAATGTCCTTTGAATTGATGCTTGCATTCCATCGTCATTCTCCTTTCAAAAGAAAAAGCGCTTATTTGCGCTTGTTGCTCCAATAAATATCATCGTATATCCTTTGATACTTTCCGCCCGTGTCATTAAATTCCCAGTCATCATCATATCCATCCTCAAGAATCAGATCGTCGAGAGGGTCTAAAATATCATTGATATTATCGGATGAAATCATTTCCTCCGCATTTTCAAATTTTTCTCTCAGAAATGCTTTTTGTTCCTCTGTCAACTTTATCATTTGTTTTCACCTCCGCGCGGATTCGTTTGAATCAGATTTCCTGTATCGGGATTAACTGTCACCTTGCAAAAATCAGTAGCATACACACGGCTTTTGCGTTTCCTTGATACTTTTTCGGTAATTGTGTCCGGGTTTTGCAATGCTGCAAGTACATCGCCAACGGGTACGCCTTTTCTCATGTTCTTCATCGGTTCGTTACTGCTTTCATACTGTCCTATCACTCTATCAACAAAATGGGATTTATATCCTGTTATCATTATACCATCTTTTGTGGTCTTCCCAACGATTTCTTTTTCAATCTTTGTCGCCGTCTGCTTATAAATATCAAATGTAACAAAGCTAGAAATATAACCTTTCTTAACTGCATAGTCATACCCTTTTTTCAACGTGTAATTTCTAGACGCTTTGTTAGTTTCGCTTAATAAATCTCTGTTAAAAGCGATCACACGTTCCCTATCAGTTCTTCTAGTTCGCCCAGTTTCGCCGAGGAAAAGTTTCATCTTTTCCTGTTTGCGCTTTATCTTAGCAGACGTTTTTGCAAATTCTTCGCTATCTTCCAGCCCAGCTTCTTTTAATGCGACGGCTTCTGTTTTCGCTTTCCGCACTTCGCGTTCAATCGCTCTTTGACGTTGCGATTCTTGGTATGTCTTATTATTGCTTTCCATCTCCTCTTTTGTCAATGGTTCATTCGCTAATGTCGACACACCGGGAATAAAAGGCATCGGATTATGCCCGCAATTGATTCCAAACAAGCCAGCAGGCTCGCCATAACTAGTTGACGATAGAGGTTTGAAGCGATGCTTTTTCCCAAACGCATCCGTAACAGTTCCGCTGCGCCCTGACGTTGAAAATATCTTCCCTTGATAAGGCGCACACAAAGGGCGAGCGCCGGCATGTTTGTCGACTTGGATTAAATCGTTTCCATAATCCTCATTCCGCTTTTGAACGACATCAATTGACATGTTGTGGACGTTAGTGCGGCAATACATGTTCGCGTAAGCTTCCGCACTCCATTTTCTCCCAGCTCTGTCAATATATGCAGGGATATTTTCGTCAATCATCTGCCTGATCGCATCAGCAACAGCGCTTTGCCTCGCTTTCCCCTCATAAATCTTTTTGACAGCTTCATCAAGAATCGAATAGCGATGGACGTTCATATTGTTGCGAAAGTTTCTTACGACATTTGAAATCGCCCGATTGAATGACTGCGCTGTTTCTTCACGCATGACGGCGTTCATCGTTGAAAACGTCTGTTTAAATTCCTGTGCTTTCATCTTTTTAAGCACAGACAGCGCCTTGCTTCCTGTATAAGCACCTGCGGCTGTCAATGCGCCGGCTTTTGCTGCTTTCTTTAACTTTGGTTCTACATCTTCTAAAGATTCATCTACCGTTTCATTTAGAGCTTTGTTTACGACCGCTTTGTATGGATAACCGGCTTGAATACTTTCAACGTCTTTCATCAATTCGCCGATAAGCTGTGTCATCTTCTTTTGCCAAGTGTCAATAGGTTCATCAATATCTTGCCCGATATACTTCGCCATGACTATCATGATTTGGTTTGCCATATCTCCGTACATCAATTCAAACGGCTCGACAATCTCTTGTATATCTTCTTTTGAAATAGTTGCCACTATTCTTCACCGCCAAACGCGAACTGATCGACAGCATCAGCGTTTACTCCGCTTTCTTCTCTGATTCGGTTGAGTTCCTGATCTGCTTCCTTATCTGTCATCCCTAACTTTTTAACCATGAACGTCCGCTTCGACATGACGCCGTTTGACATCAGCATGATGCCTTCGTTAATGTCCGTTTGACGATCCTGCAATATGGAATCATCAAAAACAACTTTCACACTATAATCTTTAGCAATACTGGAAATAGAAACTCCATTCCATTCGACATCATAAAGTGCAGCTACATCGATAATTCCGTGGACGATTTGCTCGATCGCGCTTTTCACTTGCATCTGATTAGCGCGTACGGTTTTGTAGGTCTTTGAGTTTTCACTGATAATCTCAGTAGCGGTTTTCAGCCCGTGCGACTGGTCGAATGTGAATGTTCCTGCACTAAATCCCAGCTGTAAGCACAGCATATTCAAAAAAGCGTTGATCGCGCTGACGTGCTCCTCGACACGCAGTTCAACAGAATTATCTTGAATTTTCAACTGCTCTGCATCATCAGTGGACAGAGCGACATAGGCTTCATCATTCGCATCAAAATATCGTACCATTCGATTCATCACAGGATCATGCACTGTTCGCATTGCACTTGACGGCACGATAATTCTCTTTTTACCAAGCACAAACTCGCGGACGAATGAATCATAACAAGTATCTAGCGCATGCAATGTAGCCAGCGCGTTTGCATAAATAGATACGCCCAACGGTGAATTGTCATCGACGTTGTTTGCGATGGCGGTGCGATAATACGCAAATAAACTATCTGATATACCTGTGATTTCTGTTCTAGGGTTCAAAAACGGATAAATTTCTGCGAGCGGATAGCGAAAACCAAGTATATCCTGTGGCTCCACAAAACCATCATTGCCCACGATGTCTCGCTTCTCTGATCTGAACATCTCGTTCTCTACGAAGTACGTCAAACCATCCCATTTATGCCATTCTAGTCTGGTGTAGTAATATCCATCTTTTGCCTGTCGGCTGATGAATACTCCTTCTGTTACCTTTGCGTTATCCCACGCAGTCGGCACAAACTGATCCGCCATACAGTACCCGATTACTATCCGTCCTGTATTTGGAATCGGATTTCCCTCAGCATCGCGCCTTTCTTCATACCAAACTTTTAGAGCACCGCCGCCAAGCGCTACGCTTTGTTCGATGTGTTCTTGCATTTTCGTCCAAAAAGCGTTTTTGGTTAGTACATCTTGAACAAAGTCATCAAGGGGATCTGTTTCGCCGTCGTTTAACTCTTTCCCGGACGAAACGTGCACTTCGCACTGTTCATTCCAAATGAGCCCCGCTAATTCAGCACAAACAGCTTTTTCAATATTCAACGGCTCTACTTTTCGCATGTTGTTCGGATTGCCAACTGTCGGTGCTTTAATATAATGCCAAGGTTTATAGAAACCCTTGTATAAATATTTCCAAACAAATATGCCAAAATAGTAAAATTGATTAAATGCAGGAACACCGCTCAATTCAAATATATCTTTAAACTCTTTCGCAGTTCCTAAATCTGCACTTGTTTTTTGCATGAAATTCTTCACCGCCTTTTTTATCCTTTCAAACACAAACGCACCTCCTTTAAAGTACGTATCTTTTGTAAAAGTAGTTGTTCGCATACCGCGCTTCATCCATTGCGTGGTTATAGGCGTCTATCGGTTTGCCGTTATCGTCAACGCAATACATGCCAATTTCTCTCAAGAAATCATCACATCCGAAGCGCTCATCATGTACGATAAAAAAGCGCTCATCTGATATAGCGCTTTGTAAATATTCAATTCCGACCTCAATTCCCTTGCGGTTTCCTTTTACATCCTTACTGTTGTTGTCTGCCTTATCAGTATCAACGCCAAGTAAACGCAACTCCATACGCAAGGCTTTGCATGCCGGGTCAATCTTCCAGCAAGATTCCCTCATATTAAACTTTCTCCTACAATATGAAGCGAAATCTCTTGCTATTTCTTTTGCTTGGGTGCTCATCGCTTTATTCGCTCCATCATAATACCAATTAGCAACGCGCAGCAATACATATTTATTGCCAATTGTTCCAATAAGATTACAACTAATAGATGTAGCGTCAGTCAAACCACCGTCTCCCGCAAACATCATCTCGCTCGGAATGAATCCGATCGGTATTTTATCTAATATATGCACTTTTTCGTCAAACATCGAATAAATAACGCCTTGCGGGATTGTTCTTTCACCTAACCAATCACGCCTATATAAATACGGATTCTTGATAAGCGTATCATGGAGTTCTCGTTTTCTTTCAGTACTTAAAATCGGGTTGTCATCAACGGTCCAATGTGTCCAACTTGTGTCTTGTACATTAAAAACATCACTTATGACAGGATGAAGCGGAGCCGGCGGATTCAAGTCGGCTATGTGCCATCTAATGTCTGCTGCGTACGTTCGGCGAAAACACTCTTGAATCATATTCATGTGTAGAATATCTATTTCGCAAAAGTACGCACTTCCTAATGACAAGCCTCTGATGCTTTTATCCGAATCAGCTTTAGCGCCTCCTTTGTAGTAGATCTTTTTCACACCTTTTGCAGTTTGGCACTCTAAATGATCGCCGTGATCGTCGTGTTTAATTCTAGCCGCATTTCCGAAAAGATGAATCAAGCCATTTCCGTCACCGTCAAGAACTAGTCTAAATGCTTGTTGTTGTGATGCACCTACAATCAGATGGTTTGTGTCGCTTGATACATTCAAAAAAAGAAAGTACCTAGCTATGCATGCCGTGGTCTTTCCGCTACGCGGTGTTCCCTCGGCTACATCTAAAGTGTGACTAAAAGGAGCTGTAATGAATTGTGCTTGCTTCCGCGACAAATTCACTTATTTTCCTCCATCGCTTTTGATAAAGCCGCAATCATCGGATGTACTCCTTTACTTTCTACTTCAACTACATCTTTTTGACCTAGATACTGTTTTCCTAGCCAAATTGCCATCGTGGCACTTCTATCTGCTAATTTCCATTGTTTCCTCCTCAGACTAATTCTGCCATTAGCTCCAAACTTTTTTAAACACTCGGAAAAATCCATCCCATAGGTACGTTTACACCATTTCGATAACGTTTTATCCGTCGTATTGAAAAATCTGCACACTTCACTTTGAGTACACTGTAATTCTAATAGCGATTGGAAGCTCTCCTTATCAAATTCTTTGTTTTTTCTTCCTGCCACTATATCACCTCTTTCTTTGTTTCCCCATGCCCTTTCTATACTCGTTGAATATCTTCCACGCTTTACATGGCATCCTAAAGCATTTATCAGCCATGCAATATGGTCGTTTGCACGGACTTTTTCCTTGCCTTGCCCTTTGCTCTCTATATTCGTCTGTGTACTGCATTCTCTTACTTCCTTTCCATGAGTGAGCGCACCATCCACAGCAGCTACGAATGGAGGTAAACGAAGAAACATGAGAGAACCCGATGATGCGCTCGCCAATAGAAAAGAGCACCCACGTCTGGATGCTCTCTTTCGTAATTTCCTACACTATCATTATAGCAGGTTTTTTCGCGCACAATGTGACATTTTCAACAAATTTTAGATAAAGTTGCATTGATACGTCTATACATTGTTCGTCTATCTATGCAAAGCTCATCTGCTACACTCTGATGATTCTCTCGATCAATATATATCTTGACAATAGCTTTCTTATCGTCGCTTTCAGATATCAACATCAACTTTTTATCGACATCCAGTATGCGGTTGATATACATCTGCCTTTCATCAATTACTCTTTCTTCCTCGATCATCAGCTCCAGTATTCGCGAATCCTTGCGGTACGGATCGCCGGCATTCTCACAAATGACATCCTTTACGATTGGACTGCTCACGCCATCCATCTGCGTTGCAAGCTCCTCCAGCTTTTCATTGCACTCCTGCACCATCTTTTTGTAGAAGTCGTAGCTTTTTAACTCTCTTTTGAATTGCTCTACCCTGTCCCTGATTGTCAGCATTGAATACTCCTTTCCGATATACCTCTGACGGTATCTTTGTGCTTTTATTCCTAGAACGGCATATCTTCATCTTGCAGATCGATATAATCATCGCTTACGAAGTTACCCCCTCTCCCCACTTTAAACGTGTCCTGATGATACTTCGGCTGCGGTGGTACTTGAGGTGGCTCTTGATATGGATATACCGCTTCCTGCTTTTTCTCTCCTGTATCTAGGAACTGCATCTGTTCAACCACGACCTCTACCGCCTTTTTCTTTTTGCCGTAGCTATCTTCATAGCTTCGAGTTTGAATGCGCCCTGTAACGCCAATCTTTGAGCCTTTGCTTAGATACTTCTCAGCAAGTTCCGCTGTCTGTTTCCATGCTACGCAATCAATAAAGTCCGCGGCTTCTTTTGCTCGATTCACAGCTAGGCAAAAGTTTGTAACGCTTGTACCGTTCGCTGTTTTTCTCAATTCCGGGTCTCTTGTTAATCTTCCGATGATATTTACACTATTCATTTGTTTTTCTCCTCTCCTCTTGAATCAATGATATTTTGAAGCTGTTCATCTGCGACGCCCCAATTATGATGAAGCATGTGAATGTAGTTGATCAGATCGTCCTTTTTCATTTTCAGAAATGTGCTGTCTGAATGTAGTTTAAAGCTGAGAAACTCCAGCGTGTGCTTTTCCATCATTCCTGCACCTCCATAGCTTTTGTTACTGGAAAAAAGCGGTTTTCTTCAAATTCACCCCACGAATATCCAGGAGTTGATAAAAGAGAAAATTTTCGTAGATTTTTCTGCACTACTTTACCACATAGTTTTTCTTTTTCATCCCACGCCCACATATCATCATGAAGTTCTTCAAATGTGTATGGTTTGACCGAGTATATTTCCCTTATCAATCTGTTCACATCTTTTAGCGGTAAAAGTTCAACTTCACCATCACGCCACCCGTGCGACATTTCCTTTGCTTTTTTTAATGCTTCTCCTTTAGTCAACATCTAACCACCCCAATTCCTCACATTGCTTATTGATCGCTTTTAATTCCTCAATCATTGCACGCTCGGTCTTAACTTCTAGCTGTTCAATTCCCACAGTAGCAACAACGAATGTTTTCCCGACTAAATCAAACGTAATGAACTGTTTGAAGGCACTATACCGCTTCACATAAACGATATTTTTTTCAAAAGTAACTAGCTTTTTATATCCTAACGATTCAAACATTTCTTGCGCTGTCATTCTTCATCGCCTTCCGTCAGTTGATTCATGCAAAAGTGTAATTGTTCTTTTAAGAAAACGTATATTTCCGCATATTCTAAAGCAACTTCTTCAGCAGTTAAACAATCTGCAAATGAATCACATATCATATTTTTTAATTCTTCTTTCATTCTTCATTACTCCAATCCATCACCTGACCGCATTTAGGACATCTTTCAGACTTTATAAATGTTCCCCACATCATATCGCAAAAACCGCATGCTGGGCAGCCAACTATATCTAATTGCTTATTGAATTTCGGCTTCTTTGACGTTTCTTTATCGACTAATTCTTGTAATGTATCAATCCAATCCTTTGCAATTCTATTACAGCTTTTTTTCATGCTACATTCATTACAGCTTGTTCTTTCTGGACATGAATGTTTCACTAATTTGTCTAAAGCTTCTTGGTATTTGTTCATCCCTTACCTCCGTTAAATCAGTAAAGCCATATTCACATTGGAAAGCATTTCTGCTTTCGCTTTACTGTAAAAATCTTTTTTTATCTCAAATCCATAGCAGCTGCGATTCAGCTCTGCACATGCCCTTAATGTGCTGCCACTTCCTGCCACAGGGTCAATCACCACATCGTATGGGTCTGTGTATATCTCAATTAGTCGCTTTAATACTCCCACTGGTTTCTGTGTCGGATGTATCTTCGGATATTGCCCTCCGCGCTCCCATTCAAACCAATCAAGCACCATACGTCCGTTGTTATTAAATTTCGGTAGTTTATCTCGATACAACACAAGCGCCGTTTCTGTTGCACCACAGATTCGCATATTCGCTTTCAATACCTGCGATGATGATTTCTTGATAAAGAACAAAGGCATAGCATGTTGAAAGCCGAATTGCTTCGCATAGTCCTTTATCTCGTTTAACTGCTGCCACGAGCAAAATATAATCATACACGGCGCTTTCCCTTTTTCCTTTGGCTCTTTCTTCAACAACCTTGTACAGAATTGGAAGAAGTTATAAATCTTAAAATCCTTGTCGGTATCGAAAAAAGTTTTACCGGCCTTTTCACTTTCGCCGTTCCTGTTATCCCCGCCGATATACCAATCAGATCGTGAGCCGTAAGCATTGATTCCGATGTTATACGGAATATCGGCAATGATTAGCTGTGCCCTTGGTATCTGATACCGTTTGGCATTTTCAAAGTGGTCGTTGTATAGCTCGATCTTTATGTCATTCACCCTATCATCTCCTTAAAAATCGCCATCAAAACCTGTTTTACAATGCTTAACCCTGCCTGTTTGTAAAGTTGTGAATCACTATTTACTGCTTTCGCCTTGTAAAAGTCATCGTCGGTGAATCCCATCAATCTCCAGCATTCCAGCGGTGTAAACTTTCTAACAACCGATGTCTCTTTTACAAAGTTGTTTCCGCAAAATGCGCTCGATGTTATAGATGGGCACAATTCTTTTTCTCCGCCTTTGTTGTATCCATGCTTTCTTTGCAAAACTTTAGGCTGTATGTTGCCGCCTCGCATTGAGCACAACGTCGGTGAGATGCCTCCATCGTCATAAACACGGTTCATACTTTTAAAATTACCATAGTCGGTTTCACCAACCACCACTATATCCCAGCTGTGCCGATCGAATGAACCTCGCCCTCCCGATCGCACTGTTTTGGCGATATTATCAACTTTTAAATAGTTGATTCTACTCGGCGGAACATAGTACTTCTCATCCACCTCATCCTCCAGCACATCTTTCAGCCTAAGATTCAACGGGATCGCTGGCGGGAAGCTGTAACTGTAATTGCCTAACACTGACACCATAAAGCAGCGATCTCTGCTTTGCGGGATTCCGTAGTCCTTGGCATTTAGAACTTTGTAATACGACTGATAGCCTAACGCTTCCAACGTCGCATACCATTGCATGAAGTCCTTTATGTTCTTTTGCCCCACGACTTCCGGTACATTCTCCATGAGCAATACTTGTGGCAGACAACCATCACGATAGCATTCGCCGATAATGCGCTCTACTTCCCAAAGTAAGCTACTACGAGTTCCGCTTCCTTTCGCCATACCTTCCCGCTTCCCGGCAATGCTCAAGTCTTGGCATGGGAACGAATAAGTCACGATGTAGCAGTACCGCTCTTTTTCGTCAATCTCTAAATCGTTCGCATGCACATTGCAAATATCCGATGCCTGAAAGTTTGTGCCGTGAATCGCGTTGTATGATCGGATTGCATATTTGTCCAGTTCAACGACTTTGTAATGCTCAAAATCTGCCCCAATATCACGCAGCGCCATCGCTTGACTTCCGACGCCGGCAAATAACTCAATCAGCCGAATCAGTTTATCGATTTTGAATCGCGGCATTAAGTAGTCAAATATGCTCAGCGCTTGCACGATTCATCAACTCCTTTTGCATTCGGTCAATTTCTGCGAAAGACATTTCGGATTCGTTTTGGACGCCGGTCTGTTCGTATTCATACCAGTCCGGCAGTTTGTTTGCTTTATGCGGTTTGCTTCTGCTCTCCCAATTTCTCACAGCCGCTTTCCAGTCTTTCATTTTGCTTCTTCCAACCATCCAGCCGTTGGATTCGTAGTAGTCAATGAATCTTTGTGGGTCTATGTCATTCCCCCTCTCTGAGCAATAATTTGCAACGTCCTCGAGCGAGGGCTTTAGAAAGCGATTCGCTTTCGTCCCTACTCTCTTGTTATCATTGTTATCATTGTTATCATTGTTGTTTGTTGTTATTTGATTGTTGCTTGATTGTTGCTCGTTTGTTTCTTGATTGCTCATTTGCTTGTTACTTTGCTTGTTGTCTTGCATGTTATTTGTTTGTTGCTCTGCTTGTTGGTTAGTCTGATAAAAGTCGTATTTTACAACCATTATCAGCGTATTTTTGTTTGTTGACTTAACGATAATATCTCCTGTTTTTTGCAACTTTTTTAACGCTGATCTAACCTGTTGAGCGCTCAATCCTGTCTGTACCGATAACGTAGCAATAGATGTGACAAATTCTCCACGTTTAACGATCTGACCTCGCCATCTCTGATCGCTATGATTTGCCATCAACAGCAAGTGAATAAACAGCGACTTTGCATTGATGTCTGTATACCACTCCCAGTCAGCAATCTTGCGATGTAAAATGATGAACCCATCCATACGCCACCTCAAAAATGCAGTTGATCTTCATGATCTTCCATAAACTTTCTAGCGGATTTCGCAGCGTTGAAGCACTGCTTTCCATAGGAATCCATCTGATCGATAAAGTCCTGCACTTCGCTGCGTTTGGTCGGCTTCCAATAGCCTCTCCCTTGCGTGTCAGAACAGATTACTTTTCCGCTCGCTCTTAAATCATGAATCATCTGCCTAACCTTTCTATCACTGATCGCCATCAATGTAGTCAAGTGTGATCTAGTCATAGCGTTCTTCTTGCCGTATGGAAGAATATTCCATAACCTCTCATGCGCTTCACTTAACATATATCTGCCTCCCTTATCTCTATCTCAACTCTCGGTATATCCTTGTCGTACAACACCTTACTACCGTCATGACTTGCCGCTATATTGCAGTTATCATCTTCAATCACTTTAGCGGCTACCAAGCAATCCATTGTCGCGCTTAATAGGTTTGTAAGGTCTACTTTTCGACGTGTCTGCATATAGTACACACAGGCTATATTTAAGGGCCGTGAGAGCCTTTTATTCCATAAACCTCTTACCATGCACTCCGCTTTGAAATTCAACTCATAGGCGCTGTATGCCTCGCTGGGAAGCAATCTAGGACGATTCCCCGCCATGACGATTCGACTGCTGTTCTTTTTCGTTACGGGGTTGCCGTAAATGGTAAACTTAAACGCCTCCATCTTTAGCACCCCATTCACGCTGAATCTGATTTTCTAAGATTCTCATTTGCAGCTTCGTACTGTTGATCGCTTCAAGATTCGCTTGATACACAGTGTCGGCGATGTCTCTTTTGAATCTCAGTTCTGCGACTTCGGGAATGCCGTACACGATCTGATTGATAAGCGTTACCGCCATTCCTTTTTCTGCGCGCAGTTTCAACGCTTCCTCTCTTAGCTTGATTTTGTAATCCCTCTCCGCTTTGGCTTTCTCTGTACCGCTGATACGAAGCTGTTTGATACATGCAGACAGTTCCATATTTTTCTGTTGTAAAGAATTGATTAAGTCATATCCCATCGCTACTCCTCCAAGTAATTCCTGTGAAATACACTCATGAATTTCTCATGTCCGTAAATTGATTCAAATTTACGTTGACACTCTTGTTTTAAATAGGTATCTAAGCCATGATTGAAATGCACACCGTAGTCTGCCATATTGTGCCAATCCGAGCGAAGCCACACCCAGCAGCCATATCGCTCCGATTTCTTGCGGTTCGCATTCCCATAGAAAATGTGATGTCGATGCAATTCAGACGTGGAGTGCGTGATATAGCACTCCTTATCCGTCTGCATAATTGATTTAGCCATTCTTACTACTTAACAAGGTCCGATACAGCTTGCAGATCATCCGCATCTGGTTTACATCGTTGCAAGCGTCGTGGCTTGGCTGATAGCCTGTTTTTTGCAAATAGTTTTTAATCCATGTATCCATCTCAGACGATCTGAAATCAATACCTGCTTTCTGCATTTCATTTCGCAGCTGAGACCATTCAGAGGTCAGCTTTGTCAATTCCTCATTTAGTGTTTTGGTGCTCGTGTATTCATGCGATGCTTCTTGGTCGGGATCGTCGCCTGTGCTGATCTTGTACGCTTTCATCAGCGCGTACTTATCTGCATAGGTCATTGCCTTTCCTGTCGCTTTATCCCCGGCGTCGATGCCGTCGGCGTATGTAACCATATCAATATGTTCGCTAGGGTTCTCGACGTTTACAAAGCGATATACCGTTTTGATTCGCATAAATCGATCATACTTTTTCCCGTAGTTAGTTTCCCGCTCGAGGAGATCGGTTTGAACGATTTCTCTTTCCATCGGGAAGCTGTAAATGCCATGCTTCTTCTCTAACGGTTTCACCGCGTCGATGATGTCCCTCTCAGAAACAGCTCTGTACGAACTGTTTTTGCCTGTTTCGATTTTCAGATTTTTTCCGATTGTTCTTAACTCATCCTCGACTGCCAGCATCCGCTGGTAAATGTTTGGAACAATCAGCTGCGCTTGTGCTTTCAACTCGTTCATGCTTACCGTTTCCATCACATCTGCACCTCCTTGATTTCAACACCAGCAAATTCAGCTGCGGCGATCATGTCCTCTATGTACTTAGCGTCTCCCTTGAACATCAGTACTCTTGTGACGATCACTTTCGGCGCTTCCTCAACAGGTTTCGGCTGTGGCTTCACCTGTTCCCACAATGGTAAGCGAACAGCGTCAATACGCTCTACGCGCTTCTTCAATTCACTTCTGAACGCCTTTACATCAGCAGTAGCGGCTTTCTCAATACGGATGCCCTCATCGTTTACCGCTTTTTTCAGCTTGTTCAGTTGCGCACAGATCTCTTTAGTCTCCTTTTTATCTGTCGAAACAAGCCCTGTAAAGCGTTTTTCGATGGATTCTATATCTTTATCCATCTGCGCAAAATCATACGCACAGGACGCTTTAACGAAGCTAACAGATGGGTTTGTGACCGTAATCTCATTCATGCTCTTCTACCTCCCCAGCTTTTTCCACCTCTTCTCCAATCGGCGCCCACATCGCTACATCTTCATTTAAGGAATACACCATTGCTCCAACTTTCGTGTTGTGGTCGTAAGCATTGAATATCCTGTTCTTTGAAGAGTAAGCAAGTGTAATGGCACCGCCAGATTTCATTAAACAAATATAATCACCGCTAATTTCGGGAAGTGCTTCTTTCATATCTGTAAAATTAAATGTTATTGATTTCATTCTTCATTCTCCTTTATATACACCTCTGCATATTTCACGCCGAAGCTGTTTTCGGGTACTTCAACCCAAATATCAATTACATTCCCTTTGACAGCCCCGCCGACATCTTCCGCAACATATTCCTGTCCGTTAATCATGACGGTACTTCCTAGCGGTATCACGTTAGGGTCAACCGCTATCGTGTGATTCTGCTTTGCATGAACGCCTGTTGCGGTCATTGAGCCGTATTCATCCTCGCCCAAAAAATAACAAGTTAATTTGAATACGCCCAGTGACTTTCATTTGGTTCTCTCTAATTCCAATTCAAGATTTTCAATCACTGTCTGCTTCGCTTCTGCGTCTGCCTTGATGGAAGCGTTAGCTTCTTCCAGTACGTCAACCGCTCGTTCAAGATCGGCGATCTGCTGATCTTTCACGGCAATGTCGCTACCGTAAGCAGCTGACGCCACTCCAATGCTCAATAACGCTGTAATGCCGATCATGCAGAAGTCTCCAATCATATTGCGTGTAACCTTATCCATAGTATTCAACCTCCCAATTTCTGAGTTCTTCCTCTGCTTTTTCTTCGCTACGGAACATCATCTCGCCATCCATGTACTCTAATATGTCTATGATGATTTCCGAATCCATACCAGCCGATTTCATGGCTAGATATGCGTAGCCCTTTGCTTGCTTATCCGTCATGATTCGATACCAAACAAATACTTTTTTATGCGATCCTCTCCAACGTCTTTTATAGCTTTGTCAGCATCTTCTTCTGATTTGAAATTAATTTCGTTTAAATATTTAAATGTTTGACGATAACTTACATTAAATGAATCAAATTCATAATCGTAAAACATGTAATACTTATCGATATCCATATCACGCCACTCCTCCTCGCAGAAGTCGTAAGCGTATCGCTTTAATTCCGCAATTACTTTGCGCTTATCTGACTCGAACTTTGCTTCTTCGCTTGTTAGAAACGCGTTTCCTTGTGTGATGCAATCTCTTTCAAATGACACTGCCCGGTAGGTAGTTTGTCCAACATCGCCGTCACATGATATAAAAAAATATTTATCTCCTTCCTTTAAATCCCAAACCGTTTTTGGCTTTTTGATAATGCACTTTTCGATTTCCTCTGCTACTTCACAGTCGCCGTACTTCTCGATGTAATCACTTAATTTCATGTTTATCTCCTCTCCACTCTCTACGCCGTGTAGCGTTACCTCAGCGCCACATGGCGCAAAGAGCATTTTTGTGTTATACTGTTAGTGGCTTATCTAAGCCACTTTCGGTGGACGCTTTCGCTTTTACGCGCTTTTGGGAAAGCGTCTTTTAATTTTGCCTACGCTTTCGCTTGTAGGCTGTACCCAACTGCTCCTCAACCCAGCTCATTGGAATGACGTTGAACGCTGGAAGAATTACATCGGGGTAACGGCTTCTAATTTGCTTAACCAACTCCCTTGCCCGCGCATACCCGACTTTATAATTGGGGTTCGATTCGTTGATGAGCCTTTGAAGCTGTTTAGCGTTTACGAACTGTTCCATTTATTCACCTCCTTACTAAGTTTAAAAAAGTTAAACTTTTTCTGTAAAAAAATAAACCCCTACTTCCTCTTTTGGAATATCCAACATTTTCACCATTTTCAAAATATCTCGTGTAGTAAATGGTCGCTTATTCTGCATCTTGCAAGATAATGTCGTGTTAGACACTCCATAGGCTTTTGCGAAGTCTGCTTGAGTTCCGTATTTTTCAATCATTTTCCCTCGCAGTTTCTTAAAGTCAAACGTCATCTTTTTATCATCTCCTTTCCTTGCTTGCCTAAAGTTTAACATTTTTAAACAATTAAATCAATAGATTTGTTTAATTTTTTTCAACTTTTTTATTGATGCGCTAACTTAAAAGAAGTATAATCAATTTAGGAGGTGATTATTTGTCAGAGATAAAAGATAGGCTCTTAGAGGGATTGCAATATGCAAAAATATCTCCTATTGAGTTAGCGCGAAAAACAGGTATTCCTAAGTCATCTATATCTCAATATATGAGTGGCTATACAAAGCCGAAAGCTGATCGTATTTATCTAATGAGTAATGCACTGGGAGTTAGCGAGACTTGGCTACTTGGCTATGATGTACCTATGGAACGAACTGTTCAAAAAAAAGAAGCTGATAGCGACGAAGCTATATATAAAGAAGTAGGCTTTGATTTCTTCCGTCTACCTTTATATCCGCCTCTTTGTTGTGGGAATGGCGGTTTCAATGATGACGAAATCATTGAATATGTGCCTGTTCCTTCGCGCGGTCTTTCGTCTCCGGAACATTATTTTTGTCAAATCGCTCAAGGCGATTCAATGAAAGACGCTGGCATTGATAATGGCGATCTGCTTATTTTCGAAAAGACATCCGAAGTATTTTCGGGGATGATCGGTTGCTTTTGCGTTGATGAAAACGAAGCAATGTGCAAAAAATACAGCGTTAAAAATGGGATTATTGTGTTACAGCCGATGAACAGCAACTATGAAGCAATACCAGTTGACCCGACAAATGAGTGTTTCAAATGTATTGGAGTTTTGAGAAAGTCTATTAAAAATTTCGAGTAATTAGTGAGGGGAAATTTTATGGGATTAAGATTACGGAAAAGCATTAAAGCCGGTCCTGTGCGGATAAACTTAAGTAAAAGCGGTATCGGATACAGTGTTGGTACAAAAGGATTTAGAGTTACAAAAACAGCAAATGGAAGAGTACGTCAAACGGCATCCATCCCCGGAACTGGAATCAGCTATGTAAAGGAGACATCAGGCAAAAAGAAGAATACTGATAATTCGCCTAAAAACGAAAATGTAGCTGATGAAAGTTTAAGGGGAGGTAATGAGAAAATGCCAAAGAAAAAGGGATCACTTTTAAAAAAGATTTTAATTGTTTTAGCAGTCATCGTTGGAATCGCAATTATAAATGGAATCATAAATGGTTCTCCTAAGTTAGAAGAATTAAAAATATCGGGAATTGTAAATCCGATGGATGTTAACGAGCAAAAAAGAATATACATCGATACCACACCAGAAGATATTAACGTTGATGGTGCAGAGTTGAAAAGCGATAATAGCGATGTTGCAAGTCTAACTTTTAAAGATGGTAAACTATATCTCAACACAGATGAAGAAGGCATGGCTACTGTTTGGGTTGAAAAAGGTGACGTTGTAAGCAACAAAGTCAAAGTAACTGTCATTGATGAGAAAAAGGCCGAAGCCGAGGCTAAAACAAAAGAAGAAGAGGCTAAAGCTAAAGAAGAAGCTGATGCCAAAGCGGAACAAGAGCAACAGCAGGTGCAGCAAAGTACGCCGCCAAGTAGTTCGTCTGGCACAAGCAGTTCATCCGGTAGTAGTTCGAACGGCGGTTCAAGTTCTCAAAGCACAACTGTTACTCCGCCAGCAGAAGAACCTAGCGTTCCATCTGACACCACATCTTCCGTCGTGTATATCGCAGGATCAGGAAGTGGCACAAAATACCATAGCAACCCAAATTGCAGTAATATGAAAAATCCCGTTGAAATATCATTAAGCGATGCACAAAGTCGAGGATTCACTCCTTGTAAAAAGTGTTATTAAAAGCCGCCTAAGCGGCTTTTTTATATACCCAATATGAGGCGCTTTTTAGCGTCGTAGTCGCTCGAAGCAATCACGCCCATGTCCAGTAGCTTTTTCAGCTCTATGAGCTCAGAATAGCCTCCGTTTGGCTCCTCCGCACCGCTATCCAGCACTGATACCAGTTTCTTGTCTGCGTCTTTAAACCAATGTGCATAAGTGTCGAGCACTGTGTCTACAGTATCTCCTAAACGCTTTGCGACATCATATACACTGTACTGGTCGCGCATATTGTTGATGAGGTAGCTTGCGTGGCTATGCCGCAAATCATGAATGCGAAGCATCGGCAACGGCTCGTCGTGCTCTCGGTTATACTCGGAGATTAGTTTCTGCATGTGTCGCCTCGGTTTATCCAGCGGGAAAGGGCGATAGAACCCAAATAAGAAAGTGTCGCCGCCAAATCCATGCATTACCTTTTGCTGTTCATAGAGAGCGCGTATAACGTCTGATGTGCGCTTTGGCATTGTCAAATTGCGAACGCTGTTTTTGGACTTTGGACTTGTTAATTTCCATTTCTTATATTCTCCCCCACTTTTAGCTACTGTTTTTTTGATCGTTACAACTTTTTTATTAAAGTCTACATCGTTCCATTGTAGCGCAAGCGTTTCTCCTTTTCGCGTTCCCATATCAAACGAGAATATGATAAAAGCTAAAATGTCCAGTGTCGTCTTTTTTTGAGCATACTCAATGAATTTATTGAATTGACTTGGCTCCCAAAAGTTAATCTCTTTTTTTATATTTTCAACATTGACACGCATTTTTACCCGGTTCATCGGATTCACTTTGATGTATCCTTTAAAAATTGCATGTTTAAAAATTTTACGAAGCAGGTAGTAAATAGCGGAAATATAGTTTTCTGAAAATCCGTTTGATTCAAGACTACGGATCGCTTTTTGTAAGTGCTCATAAGTGATGAGGTTAATTTTTTTATCTAATAAGGATTTAGGTATTTTTGAAAGGTTATACCGGTTTGTTCGTATTGTTGATTCCTTAACACCGTCGTTCTCTGATTCTGCAAGCATTTCATTTGCGACCTCGCATAACGTCTTATGTTCCTTGGAAACAACAATATCCTGATATCGCTTACGAAATAAGCGTTCATATTCCTGTGCCTCTTTCTTCCCTGTACAGTCATGCACAAGTTTATGATAGTAATGGCGTTCTCCAGAATTGCAAACAACTCCCTTTATATACCACTTTCCATCTCTTTTAGTTACTCCCATAACGACACCTCCTACCATAATATTAGCAGAAATAACCATAAAAAAACTATAAAAAGTGGGCACGGATAGTGGGCACGAGACCTCTAAAGCATCAAAAAAGCCTTTAAACAAAGGCTTTTCTTGACATCTGGAGCAAATGAGGGGAATCGAACCCCCGTATCAGCCTTGGCAAGGCTGTGTTCTACCATTGAACTACATTTGCATTTTTCAGCACGTTTATATTAGCATATCCAAGTTGAAATAGCAATAGCTTTTTTCACTTGTTTGCTTTTTCAGAATGGCGGTCCAGATGGGACTCGAACCCACGATCTCCTCCGTGACAGGGAGGCATGTTAACCACTACACCACTGGACCATTTCAGCAAACGCTAAGATAATATCACAAATCACTCAGCCATGCAACTGTTTTTTTCATCAAATGGCGGTCCAGATGGGACTCGAACCCACGATCTCCTCCGTGACAGGGAGGCATGTTAACCACTACACCACTGGACCATCCGATTGATAAATAAAATGGCGGAGTAGGAGAGATTTGAACTCTCGCGTCAGTTTCCCGACCTATGCCCTTAGCAGGGGCACCTCTTCAGCCACTTGAGTACTACTCCGTGCATGAAAACCGCCAATCTATCTTCAGCGCTCATATATAATAGCATGCGTATTTTTATTTGGCAATAGTTTTTCCCTATTTTTCTGTCATCATCCAAATGAAAACACCGCTGCCCGCCATGCAAAAAATCTTCTTCTGCACAAAGCTATCTCTGATCTACATGCTATATCTCTATTTACATCTCTATAAACTTTTTCAGCCAGCCATCCGGTAAAACACAATCAAATGACTATGACAAAAATCACTCCCTTTCCCCCACTCCTTCTTCTCGCATTTTTCCTTTTATCTCTGCTCTCAAAGCTCCATCCCCCCCTTTATCTATCTCCCCGTCCTTTCCTCATGACAACGTGCAAAAAGCGAACCATCCTCGGTTCGCCTCACACGTGTAAACTGATGCGGATCGCCTCGCTCACCTGCGCTAATGTCTGCTCATCCAGCGTACAGATCCAATGCAGCAGCCGGCTTTTATCGATCGTCCGCAGCTGCTCGCAAAGGATCATCGATACATGACTCAGGCGTTTGGCGCTGAAAATCACATGTGTCGGAATCGGCGGCTTGCTCATCTTCTTCGATACGGGAGCAACGATCACCGTCTTTGAATAACGGTTGCCCTTGTCATTTTGAACGATCACCACCGGACGAATCCCGCCCTGCTCACTGCCGATTACGGGGGAGAGATTGGCATAATAGACGTCTCCTCTGTGTATCATCACTTCATCACAACCACCTGCATGCTCGAAAGCACCGCCGCCATCTCCTGTTCATTTAACTGATCGCTGTAAATGGTATATTGCACAGAGTCGATCACCGTCGTCATCTGTGTTCCATCATACTGTCCGATCATACCGGCAGCATCAATCAGATCGCCGTTCATGATGATCGTCTGTGTCGTCTCTTCACTTTCTGCCAACTGCTCAACTATCGTAAAGCTCTTCTCCCCGCTGTATTCCAAAATGTGCTGCAGCGCACCGCCGTTTTCCAGCGTAGAGCTGTTGGAGAGAGTTGCATCAAAGGTCTCCATCGGCAGCAGCGGAAGATCCTCCGCCATCACCTGAGATGCCGACGTCTGCTTTTCTAACTGAGCCGGTACCGCAAAATCCTCATTGCTAAAGCCCGGTGCATAATCCACCTTGGTAAAGGCGATCTTTAACTGTGACACATGATCGCTGTTGAAAATCTCCACATATTGAATCTTCGCATCTTTGTCAAACAGCATCTCCTGTCTGTTGAAATTATGATTGTTGGGATAAGTTACCTCTGCGCTGACCTTATAGCCCTCCGCCGTATTTTCCACCTGCACGCTCTCTTCTTCCATGATCTCGCTCATCGATTGCAGCAAGTAGGGCTTCAGCGAGTTTGTCGGCCAGTTTCCCTCGAATTTAAAAATCTGATTGAGCGATGGGGTGATCACATAGACGCCCTTCTCATTGCGGATGATCTCCTGTTCCTGATTCAAATCTTTATCCGTCAGGGAAACACGAAAAAACTCCTGATCTCCCTCCTTCAAATACTTTACGTTCACCGCATAGCTTTTGACATCCTCACCCTTGGCGATCTCCATGTCGCCCTCCAGCAAATAGCTCGTCAAAGAGGCGGTCGTTTCTCGAAACTGCTGATCAAACGGCTTGTCCCGGAAGATCAAAAACAGGCTGACGATCACAGCAACAACAACCACTGCGGCAATGATAATACCTTTCTTTTTCATTTTCGACTCCCTTTCTTTCATCCTAATGTATGTGCGAACCACGTGAATCATTCATATTGCACAAATGGATTCATACAATATCACTGGGAGATGCTATGAAAAAAATAAGAGCTGCCGCCTTGATGATCCTGGTGGTGCTGTCGATGGATTATATGAGCTACATCTTTTTTTCCTTTCCTTCTATTTATCATTATGCCACGCTGCACGCCGCTTTTGAGAAATGGTATGCACTGCTTTGCGGATGCTGCGCAATGCTTTCTTTGCTGTATCTGGGGAAAGAAGGGTGAGAAGAGGCGCAGAATGAAAAAGCAAATGCACAACCGGTAAATGTGAGGTCGTTTTTATTCGATCAACACATCTGCACAAAGTGAGTGCGTCCATTCAAAAACCGGAGACTCGCCTGCCCTGCGCCATCGCTCATGGCTGCACCCTCGCAGAAATCTCCGGTTTTCCTATTGTCTTTTTTACGCTTGGATCGCTTTACTTCACGGTAAATCCGATCTCATCAATCACACTGCGCGCTTTCATCACATCATCCTGTGTTCCTTCCACGATGACGGCCTTACGCGGTAAATCCACCATATATCGAATCGACGTCTGTGCCAGTGCACGGTCAATCTTGGCAGCGCAGTGCTCGCATGCCATGTCTTCTACTAAAATGATTGTCTGCATCTTCATCACCTCGCTGTTTATTATTATACCACGAAGCAGGCGCAGATGCCATGTTTATGCAATGATGGTACCTGTACCCAGTGAAAATGTACCGCGCAGATGAATGCGGATATGCTTTTCTTTCGCATATTGAACACAGCGTTCATGCAGCACCCGCACCTTCATATTCAGCATCTCATCATAGCTCAGACGCTCATAGCGCACGGCATAAGCGGATCGCTTGGGATCGATATTATAAACACCGTCCACATCCGTATAAATGTCCACCTGCGGCAGTTCCAGCATATCCGCAAACAAAACAGCGCTGAAATCACTGCCGCCCCGACCTAACGTTGTGACATCTCCACAGGGAGCCTGCGCGATGAACCCGCCGGCAACGACCACCTGATGCTGTGCGAGGGCCTGCTTGACACAGCGGGCAGAAAGGGAGAGCACATTAGCGTATTCATAGTTATAATCGGTCAAAATCCCGTTTTTGTGAAACGGCAGGGCATACGCCGAAACGCCGATGTCGAGCAGCTCGCTGGCAACGATCAGCGCAGAGAGCTGTTCACCCATCGAAACCAGACGCGCTTTCTCCTCTTTAGACAGCAGCATAGATCCCATCCCCAGCAGGGTATCTGTCGCATACGGGTCGGGATAACGCCCCATCGCCGATACTACCGCCAGCACCTTTGCCTGCTTCGCCTCCTCAAGGATATGCCGATAAGCACTGCGTCTGGCCTTTTCATCACTCAAAGAGGTACCGCCAAACTTCAAGACCTTTACATCCATTTCGCCACCCCACAGTCCTTACAGGATATGCGGGCACACCAGCTAGGACTGGGCATTTACAGGAGAGTGTCATAGACGATGCAAACGATTCCGATCATCACTAAAATCCATCATCTGAAATAGAGTGATGAAACAGTGCCGCTAACCGATGGGGATCAACCATGACAGGGCGCAGAGGAAAGACAGCGTTTGGCTCTTTCACACAGCTTTTCATAAATCGGCAGCATGCCTTTTTCTCCAATCACATTCGGCAGTTCGCAAACGTCAAACCAGCGAGCCCCCTTCACCTCTTCCTTGCAGTAGGCGAGAGGCTGATTGGGATCGCCATAAAACAGATACGTCACATTGATATGCAGGTGGGAACTGACAAATGTGCCCTTTTTATAATGACGCGGCACGCTCAGCACATCGATGCCAAGCGGTTGATCGCTCAGCGGAAAAAGCGTGAAAATGCCGGTTTCTTCCATCCCCTCCCGCCGGGCTACCCGCCGCAGATCGCCGTCTCCGTCACAGTGACCGCCGCTCCATCCCCATGAATCGTAAATGCGGTGATACACCAGCAGCACTTTTTTCTGATCGTAAGAGAGAATCCATGGGGAAGCGCAAAGATGTATGAGCGCATTGTCTCTTGTCAACAGATCATCAAATGTGCGAAAAGCCTGTAAAGCGAGGGCACGATCGTGTTCCTCCTGCGCATTCCATGGCTGATAGCTCTCAAAGAGCGCTCTTAATGCTTGATGGTTCATAGCTGCCTCCTTTTCCATCCCTTTTGTGCGGACATTGCCGCCGCGGCAAAGTGCTGCTCACGGATTCTCCCACGTTACCGCATCATCTTTCATTATTACTGATGACTGCCTTGCTTTTCATAGCGTCGCAAATACTGCGCCGATGGGTCAGCGAGATGATTCATTCATTGAGGCATGTTTTTCATCGTCTCACATGCCCCTAAAATGCTACCGCTATTCACATGCCGCCATTTACCAGCCGCCTGTTTCCTTACTCTTTATAACCCCTTGCTTCTTTCAATCATCACCCACTGCCGCGCAGCCTCATAAAAAGGACGAAACGCCGTGGGCAAAGCGATCTTCTGATCGATTTCTTCGATCGTATAATAGGTATCTTGCCCCAAATCGCCATCAATGAGAAAAGCGTTCATCCGCCATTCCACATGGGTGAACACATGGGTGTGATCCCGCAGCTTCACGATATGTTTTGCCTTGGGGAAGCGTTTTTCCACCTCACAGCGATCCCACTTCTCATCGCTCATCCAAAAGCCGTACAAATTTGCCAGCAAACCTTTGTCGGGACGCTGACATAAGGCGATTCGCCCTTCGTTCAAGAAGACCAGCACCGTATGTTCCTCGATTCTGCGCGCTTTTTTCCCGCTCTTGATCGGCAGCTCCTGCTGGATACCCCGCTGGTATGCCTTACATTGACAGGCGATGGGACAGCGCATGCAAGCAGGCTCCTTGTTGGGCGCACAGATGAGCGCCCCCAGCTCCATCACCGCCTGATTGAAGTCTCCCATATCTGCACTGTCGGGGAGAAAGTCACCGACATAGGTTTGGTAGTGCTTTTTAGTCGCTTCTTTACAGATGTCTTCCTCATTGGCGAGAATCCGGGAAAAGACGCGCAATACGTTACCATCCACTGCCGCAACACGCTCGTGAAAGGCGATGGATGCGATCGCACCGGCGGTGTAAGGGCCGATCCCCGGCAGCTTGCGCAATTCCTCATAGCTGGAGGGAAGCTCTCCGCCATAGCGTTCCACACAGACCTGCGCGCACTTTTTCATATTGCGTACTCGGCTGTAATAGCCCAGCCCTTCCCACAGCTTATGCAGCAAATCATCCGGAGCCGACGCGAGATCCGATAACGTGGGAAGAACGTAGAGGAAACGCTCAAAGTAAGGAATTACCGCTTCTACCCGCGTTTGCTGCAGCATGATTTCGCTGACCCATGTGCGGTAAGCGCTGATAGAGCTGCGCCATGGAAGCTGTCGATGTGAGGCGCGATACCACCTCAGCAGATTTTCTTGCAGTTCGCAGATGTCTGCCTGCGTGTGTGTGAGCATTTCCATCGCCCGTTCTCCTTTCTCCCGCGTTAAAAGCGTCCTCTGCACTCGTTTTCCATCAAGTGCATAAACAGCATAGACTGCACTCTTAGATGTGCGCTGCTTACGACTGCATCTAAAAAAGCGCTCCGCCATTTTTCCAGGCTTGCCTGCTCGAGCGGCAATAGTCAGAAAGCGTATCTTCATGATCCCGCGCGGTTTTCTACACGCCCCATTATAAGAAAATTCGACGCCAGATTCAATCGATTTCCTCCCTTTTCCCCGGGTATATCGAAAATGGCTCATCTGCTCATCATCACAAAATTCCTTTTACAGAAATTAAAAAAAGCGCCGCAGCGCAAATGATCCAACAGGCACAATCCCCCCAAAAAAACAGACATGCGAAATGGCGCAGATGATCCAATGGATGCAGTTCCCCCCAAAGCAGACATGCGTAGTAGGAAATGTGCATCCATGAAGATGGGATCATAGCAAAATGCGGCACTCAAAAAGAATCTCATTTTCATTCAACGGCGGACGTCCTTACAAACGATCGATCAGGAAGGAATAGGGAGATGACCTGTTTCATTCCTTAACACCTGTGAAAACTCGTCTGCCGATACCTCGCTAAAAGCTCATTTGGTACAAGGAGACGCTCATCGCAAGCAAAGGAAGATGAAGAGCGTATGCAAAACGGCTACCCCGTCATACTTACCTGATACGCTCGCTCTCCTTATGCTTTTTCTATCATTTTCGATGGATTCCCCCATTAAAACATACGCTCAGCTATCCGCTTTCCTTTATCGCATCAACCCTTTTTCCCGCCAAACAGCTTTGCTTCCTTTAAAATATTTGTCGCATAGCTGGAAATCTGCTTTCCACGCTTACGGTATGCCTCAATGCCATCTTGGATGACAGCATCCAGCAGCTGCGAAAATCCAATTCCTTCCCACTCCCAAAGATAATAGGACAAAGAGCCGGGAATCGTGTTCAGCTCGTTGACATACAACCGTTTGTTCACACGATCATAGAGGTAATCGATTCTGGCGACTCCGCGCACTTCAAACAGCTGTGCAATCGCAAGTGTCATCTGCTGAACGGCAATGACCAGCTCCCCCTCTTTCAGCCACTTTCGCTGTGAAGTCTGTCCTTGTTTCATTCGATTGCCGCGATACTTCTCATCGTAATCCAGCAGATCTCCCTGATGAAGCACCTCCTCCACCGCGCTGGCGCGATAACCCTGCGGTGTATGAAGCAAAGCACAGTTGAGCTCTTGCAGATCTTCAATGCACTCCTCTGCCAGTACCTGCTCCCCATAAGCGAACGCATCCTGCACGGCCCGCAGGCAGGCTTCCTCATTTTCCGCTTTTTGGATGCCGATGCTGGACCCCAACAAAGCCGGCTTTACCAACAGCGGATAACGCAGTGTGCTCAGCTTGCTCAGCCATTGTTCCTTCGTTTCCTCCTCATGCAGCTGCACAAACCCAACAATCGGAAAACCCGCCTGTTTTAAGAGCATCTTCTGCACGCCTTTATCCTGCCCGATGGCACAGCAGAGCACATCGCTTTCGCAAAAAGGAATCTGAAGCATCCGGCAAAAGCCTGCCGCACTGCCATCTTCACCGTTGACACCGTGAAACAAAGGCAGCACTACGTCAAAGGGAATCGAAAAACGACGCCGAAAGCCTCCGTTTCTCACCAACACCGGCTGTCCGCCGCGCCGCTCGATATGCACGGGTTTCAACCGCCGGCACAGCGCGTCCAGATCACGATAGCTTTCCAGTGATTTCAGCGCTTCCTCATAGTAGAAATCCCCCTGCTTGCTGACATAACAGGGAATCGCCGTATAGCGTCCCTCTTCCATCTGCGCCATCACCTGCAATGCGGTCAAAATGCTGATTTCATGCTCCACACTATTTCCGCCAAACATACATAAAACTCTGATTTTCATATCATCACCACTGTATTCTATGCCAAAGCCCGCATCAGTGACTGAAAAGCTGCGGGACATCATTTTCAATAAGGATCACTTTCGGCTTCTTTTCTATCCGGCTTGCAAGGGCAATCGCCTCCTGCATCTCGGTACAGCCATGCAAGCGCTGATCGGGAAAGCCTTGATCGCATAAAGCGCGGCGTATATCCGCTGTCTGTTCATCGCCGACGAGAATGACCTCATCCGCACTCTGTGCAATCTGTATGCCAAACGCATAGCTGCACGCCTCCTGCTGCTCCCCCAGCTCAACAAATCCGGGCGTGATGAGCACTCGCCATCCCGGCATCTGCGCCAACACGGCACAGGCAGCCTGCGCCCCCTGCGGATTGGAATTATACGCATCGTCGATTAACACATCATCCCCTAGCCGTTTCATCTCCAGCCGATGTTCCACATAAGCTAACTGTTCCACTGCCCGTTGTAATTTCGCTAACGGCACTTGCAGCACTCTGGCCAGGGTGATCGCCGCCGCGATATTGCTTAAATTGCACGCTCCCAGCAGACGCGTGTGAAACGGATAACACTTGCCTTCGATCTGCATGACAAAATGTGTCCCCTCCAAGCTCGGTTTCGCAGAAAGGATACGGACATCCGCCGACTCAGAAAAACCATAGGTGAGCACTTTCGCTTCGCTTTGCAAAGGATAGCCGCGAATCAGTTCATTGTCGATATTGACAATTCCGACACCATCTTTGGGCAGGGATTCGAGCATCGTCATCTTTTCGCGGATGATCGCTTCCTGTGAGCCGAAGGTTTTCAAATGCTGAGGTCCGATCGCCGTTACCATGCAGATCGATGGATGCACCATTGACAGCAGCTCTTTCAGTTCTCCGCTGTGATCGCTGCCCATTTCACACAGGAATACCTCGTGCAGCGGGTCCAGCTGCTCGCGGATGGTCTTGGTGATGCCCATGCGGTTATTATAGGAATGGGGCGTTTTCAGCGTATAGTAAGATTCTTTCAGCAAATCGTAGGCGATGTGTTTGACGCTGGTTTTCCCATAGCTGCCGCTGATGCCGACGCGAATCAGCTGCGGCATGCTGTCTAAACGCGCTTGTGCATCGTTTGCATAGCCGTTTTGCAAGAAGCGCTCGAGCGGCATGACAAGATAGGCGGCAATCGGCAGCAGTATCCAGCCCAGCATCCAAAGGAAAGGAATCAGGCAGACATAGAGCTCATAGCTGAGGGAAAGGCGAACACCGGCGGTAACGATGCATGTGAGAGCGAGCAGACAAAGCGCTATTCGCTGTAACCGATGCGTCAATTGCAGACGGGGACGATGTTTGATCTCTTTGTTTCGCTGTAAACGCACATAGAGATAGATGAGGATCACGCACAGAATCGAAGGGCTGCGGGCGCTTTCTACCTTTAAAAACAAAAAGCAGAGAAAGGGCAGAAAGCTCTGAATGCGCCGCCACACGCGTGGAATGGAAAAACGGTCGGCACACCAGTTGCGATAGCGGTCGATGTGATAGTGACATTGTTGAAAGACGGTCAGGGAATAATGCAGATCGTACAGCTGCAAGACGATGAGACCGACGAGCTCCAAACACAGCAGCATCATGCGTTCACCTCTAAAAATTGGCGAACATCTTCAACAAAGCGAAAGCCTTGGTGGTAGTAGGCAAAATGATCGTCATCTTCATAGACGAGCAAACGGGCATTGGGGAAGTGTTCTTCCATCCTGCGGCCCATCCATAATGGGGTTTGGCGGTCGTTTGCGCCCCAGACCAGCAAAATCGGGCAGCAAATGGCGGATAGCGATGGAGTCAGATCCTTATTGACGGATTGTACCAGTACGTTTTTCAAAACGGGATCGGCGCTTCGATAGTCTTCACTGCCTAGACGAGCAGCGATGGGAAGATGTCGGCAGAGACGATACAGGTGTTGCTTACTCTTTTTCCAAAATGACAACGGAGCGCGGATACCGGCGGCTCCGGTCAGCACCATGCAGGAGACCGGGTATGAGCAGGCGTATTGAATAGCGATTCGGGCGCCAAAGGAATGTGCGATAAGAACGGGGGATTCGATTTGATAGTGGATGAGCAGGCGGTGAAGAAAGGAAGGATAATCGTCCATCTGCCATGATGGCGGCAGGGGGCGGCTCTCTCCAAAGCCCGGTAAATCCAAACTGAGCACGCGGTAGCGATCTTGCAGCTGGTGATGAATGAAGCGCATCATGGACAGATTTTGTCCCCAGCCGTGCAGCAATACAACAGCTTGTCCTTGCCCGCTGCATTCGATATGGCAGGGAACGCCGTCAATTTCTATCATTTGATTGACCTCCTAAGAAAGCGTATGTGAAGATGCGACAGGAAATGACAAAAAAACGACTCCCGCCATACGCCCGCCACTTGCGCGCATACCCAAAAGAATCGTTTTCCCTGTGATATCAAACACCTACGACGGCGTGCCCTCCTCATGATCCGCCACCGCTTCCGTCTTTTCCTTTTCCTGCGGCTTGTTCTCGCCCTTTGCCTCACGGCGGTTCTTTCCGCGCGCACCCTTTTGCTTACGCTCCGTTTTCACCCCTTTTGGCTTTTCCTTGAAGATGCGGAAGATGACGCCATCCGCCGTATTCTCTCCGCGCACCTGATAATGATTCGCCCGTACAACCTTGCTGACGATGGACAATCCTAACCCAAAACGTCCGCCCTCGCCTTTTTCAAACGGCTTAAACAGCGTCTCTATCCGGCTTTCATCCATGCTTGGGCCATCGTTGCTGATGGTCAGCCCCTCCTCCTCATTCAGATGAATGACGATGACGCTCTGTGCATAGCGAAGCGCATTTTCCAAGATATTTTCTACCACGACGCGCCATGACTCCCACAGCCCGTCAAAGAAGATCTCCTCCAGCTCTGTCTCAATGCGAATATCGCTGCGAATCACCGCAATGTTCAGCAGCACCTTTTCCACGACCTCTTTCATATTGGTCACTACGCCCTCCGCATCCTGCGAAATCAGATATTCCACGCGGTTCATATACAAAAGACTGTGCACCTTATGCTCTAAACGATCGGCATTGTCGATGATGACATCGACACTTTTCTCCAGCGTCTCATACGGATAGATGCCATCCTTGATGCTCTCGCCGTATGATTTGATCGTCGCAATCGGCGTCTTGAGATCGTGAGAGATGTTATGAATCATCTCCTCTTTCGTCTTTTCCTGCTTTGCTAACTCCTCACGCATGCTGACAAGCGCATCCGCCAGCTCACCGATCTCATCCTTGCGGTTGAGATGCAGCTGCGCCTCCTTGCCCGCCTTAACCTTCTCGATGTAATTGCGTATTTGATTGAGCGGATGAATCAGGGAGACCACCCACAGCATCATGATTAAAAAGATGAAACAAAACGCCATCACCGTGATATACAGGATGCTGTTAATCATCATATCCTTCGCATCCTGCGCATAGTTTTCATCCATATACGACATCAGCACATTGCTCGTGCCGTCATTCATCAGCCGCACGCTGTAACAGTAATCGATGCCGTTGACGACCATGTGTCCGTGTTCATATTTTTTAGACGACGTTTGATACAGTAAAATGCCGCGATCCATCATCCGCTGTATGAGCTCACTGTTAGCCGTCAGCTCCTGACGCACCAAGTCTTGGTCGCTCTCACTGCTCAGATATTGAAGCCGCGGTTCTTGAGAACCGTTGATGACATCCTCGATGTCGACGATCAAATGCATCTGAGAGTTAGTCAGCGCCCGCCGCAGATGATTTTGCGCCAGTTCCTCATCCTCCTGCCCCGCATACAGGCTGACGATCATATCCTGCGAGGTCTCCAGCGTCGTATACATCTGTTCCCGGATGACATTTTCGACACTGCCGGTCAGATAGACGAAGAAAAACGCGGTAAAAAAGGAGATGAGAAAGAAAATGATCGCCGCCAGCTGCTGTGAGAGCGACAGCTGACGGATAAACTCCCCAAAGCGCTTCATGGCCTAGCCCAGACGGTATCCATAGCCATAGATTGTATGGATATTGAGATTCGGCAGCTTTTTACGCAGACGGCGCAGGGTGTCATCCACAACGCGGTCGCTGCCGTAGTAGTTTTCCTCCCAGACATTTTCCAAAATCTTATCGCGTGAAAAAGCGATGCCTTTATTCTTGATGAACATCATCAGCAGATCGAACTCCTTTGTCGTCAAGTCGATCTCCTCGCTGCCCGCAAACACCTTGCGCTGCTCCTCATCCAGCTCATAGCCGTCGATCAGAATACGGTTATTGTCATTCTTGTAAACACGTTTAATCACATTGTTGACACGCAGCACCAGCTCCTTTGGCGAAAACGGCTTCGTGATGTAATCATCGCTTCCCTTCTCCAATCCGATGATGCGGTCAAATTCCTTATCGCGCGCCGACATGAAGATGACCGGGATGTCATGCCCCTGCAAGCGGATCTCCTCAATCAGATCAAAACCGCTCTTATCATCCAGCATGATATCCAAAATCCACAGATGCACATCGTCGTCTCCGACATGCTCGCTCGCTTCCTCGTAAGTATAATAAGAGCGTACCTCATACCCCTCTTTTTTCAGATACTGCGCTACGAGATCGTTGATCGCTTTTTCATCCTCTACCACGCATATCACTTTTTTCATCGCTTTCACCTACATTCCTCTCTATGATGGTTTCTGTCAATGCTATTGTATCAAAACCGGACAAAAAAAGCAGTGTTATTTTGTGTTTCTTCTCTGCAAATTATGTGATGCATTCCCTGACACACTTTCATTCGATCAAAAACCGGCACTCCTCCATTCGCCGCTCTTTCTCATTATCACCCTTCCCCTATTTCTCCGCTTTACTCCCACATTCCTTGACAATAAAAAGCTTTGCCGATCCTACATCCTTGTCGGCAGAGCTTTTCAAAAAATTTATTTAATATTGACAAAAGCATAATGAAAACATGAGATGTTGTTTCTTCTAAGGGCCTGACAGAGCTTCCTGTCGTCTGAAACCATGAATTTTCCCGCTCTTGTTCCCCCAAGCAGCGACAAATTTTGTAATCATCGTTCCAACAGGTATGACTTGAGGAAAAGATACTTGCCAAACAATTACGCTGATTTATGAACAACTATTCAACATTTTTTGAAAATTACTAGATTACGATTTACTAAAGTGAAAACAACGATAAAGTCGTAACTAGAATTCAGGAAGCCTAACAACACCACAGCAAACGGGAAGATTGACAAAGAGCGATTCATCTTCCGCTGCTTTGCTTAGCGAAACATTCAAATTCCCAACAGCCACTGCATATAGAAACAAAACACACGCGGCAGCGTTCTAACATGCGATCGAGCGCTTTACATCTACCTGATTTCTTATTTTATCAGAGCTGTCAGATAGCAGCTCCCTGCTGCATGATCACCGTTTCCTGCCGCTCCCGGCATGTCCTTACTTCCTTTCCCCACATAAAAACATCCGCCCGGTATGCCTGATACCATCTGAGCGGATGTTGTTTCTCTTATGCTTATAAGTTGTTTTCCTTGATAAAATCGATAATGCGGTATACGTAGTCATGGCACAGCTGATCGCTCTTCGCTTCCACCATGACGCGCACCAGCGGCTCCGTGCCGCTTGGACGAACGAGGATACGACCCTCATCGCCTAGCTCTGCCGCTACCTGATCGATCTGCTCTTTCAAGGCGGCAGACTCCATCGTGCGGTTTTTATCCTGCACTTGTACGTTTACCAACAGCTGCGGATAGATAAAGAGATCCTTGCCCAGCTCCTTGAGCGACTTTCCTTCCTCCACCATGATGGAAAGCAGCTTTAAAGCCGTCATCAGTCCGTCTCCGGTCACGGCATGCTCCAAGAAGATGATATGACCGCTCTGTTCGCCGCCGATGCGATAATCGTTGTTCTGCATGCACTCAAACACATATTTATCCCCGACGGCCGTCTGCTCATAATCGATTCCGTTGTCGCGCAGGGCGTGATACAAGCCGAGATTGGCCATGACCGTCGTCACCACCATATTCTTATTCAGCGTTCCCTTCTTCTTCATATAGCGTCCGCACACATACAGCGTGTAATCGCCGTCGAAGAGATTGCCGTCCTCATCGACCGCAATCAGACGGTCCGCATCGCCGTCAAAGGCAAAGCCGACGTCATAGTTCCCCTCACGCACCATCTCCTGCAGTTCTTGAGGATGTGTAGATCCGCAGTTCGTATTGATGTTGACTCCATTTGGCGAATTGTGGATCGCTTCGACCTGCGCACCCAAGGCGCTCAGCGTCTCTACCGCCGTCGCCGTCGCGCTGCCATTTGCCAAATCCACGGCAATGCGCATTCCGCTGAGATCGACATTAACGATTTCCTTGAGCCATGACTCATAGATCTCCAAGCCCTCGCTCCATTCGATGACGCTGCCGATTGCCGCATCCTTCGCCAGAGAAATCTCCCGCTTGCCGTCGATATACTCCTCGATGGCATCCTCTACTTCCGGATTCATCTTGCAGCCCTCGTGGTTAAACAGCTTGATACCGTTGTCATGATAAGGGTTATGCGAAGCGCTCACCATGATTCCGCAGTCGAAATGCTCCTTGCGAATCAGATACGAGACGCTTGGCGTCGGGCAGACGCCTAACAGATAGACGTTCGCTCCCGTCGAGGTAGCTCCGGCGGCTAACCCCATCTCAAACATGTCGCTGGAAAGGCGCGTATCCTTTCCGATGATGATTTTCGCATGGCGCTCTTTTCCATAGTACCAGCCTAAATACTGACCGATGCGAATCGCCATGTCCAGTGTCAGATTCTCATTGACGCGCCCGCGCGCTCCATCCGTTCCAAAATATTTACCCATCGTCTCATCCTTTCTCAATTACTTGATCGTGACGGTGATCTCGCTTTCGCTCAAGCGATATTCCACCAAGCGGTTTTCCCCGCTGACTTGCAGCTTACGCTTGATTTCCCCGCTATCGCTTACACCCTTCAGATCCACTGTCACCATAATATCCTCTTTATCGATATTTTGCAACATTTCTTCGCTGCCATATACCGTCACATCCACCGTATCGCTTGCTAGCGCTATTTGCTTTTGCGCCAGCGCCTCGGATTCATTGATCACTTCAACCGCTATGTCCTCAAAGGTTTTAGAGGTACGCTTCGCCACGCTGACATGGATCGTCACCTGATCGGCACTGGCGCTGGTCACGCCGCTTGGCAGCGTAATCGGCATGTTCAAAGACCGCTCGCTGTTGATGCCCGATACCGGCAAAGAGACCTCGATGCGATCGATCTGATCCAGTGCACTCTGTTTGCCATACAGGGTGATTTCATCCAAGGAGAGCGAGCAGGTGTCGATCGCCAAGCCCTCCTCCATCGTACCGACGGCGACCACCTGAATCGGCACCGTCTTTTTCGGCTGTGTGAGTGAAACCTTGGCGTGCATCGTCTGCGGAATGATGTCCACATCCAGCTTTTCGCCGTTTTCATTATATGCGGCTAAGGGTGCATCCACTTCAAAATTGCTTTGAACCCCCGCAACATCGATCAGCGCCTTGACATAGGACACCTGAGAGAGCGTATCCTCGCTGGCGCGCACATTCACCGTATCGCTGTCAAACTGCGGCTCCCCAAGATCATAGGTCGCATCCATCTGTGACTGATTCACAAAGTCATAGCCTAAAGGGAAACTCTGCGTCACCTTCTTTTTAAGCACGACGTTCACGCTTCCCGACTCAATGAACACATCGACGCGGGAGGGGATGTTTTGCACCTCCAGCGTCACCTCACTGCTGCCCTCTCCCAGCTGGCGCAGATCAGCGACCACGCTGAGGTTGTTCTGCTGGCGGATCATCTGCAAATCATTGATATCCCCCTGCAGCTGTACATCGACACTCTGCGGGACGCCGCTCACCTCATAGGTCTCCTCATTGACTAACACGCTCACCGGCTGAGCGTAGAAAGTGTACACCTGCCGCGTCTCAAACAGGGAAGAAGCGTCATCGCTGATGTTGATGACCGCATATACCATGACCGCCAACAGCAGCGCCACCAGCTTTCCATAGCGCTGAGAGAAGAGAATGCGGTCCGTCCATGCGGAGATCCACTTATAAAATCGGCTGAATGCCCGTTCGACCTTGGAATATTGCTCCACGAGATTCTCTTTGATTTCACGGCGTTCCTCACGCTGTTTTTTTTCTCTGTTCATGAACGATCACTTCCTTTCCGCCGCCGTTTGGCGCTGTTTCGCCGTTTGTTCAATTTATTAACGACGGAGATTGTCGGAATGTAGTCGTCCTTCTCGCAAGGCTTCATTGCATTTTCCACTGCCGGCTCCTGTATCGTCACAAGCTCGCCTTCAGCGTTTGGCGCCGCTTCGATCTGATAGCGCTCCATCAGGTAGGCGCGCAGCTGCGCAACGCTGTACACCTTCAAGTCGCCGTTTTCCGCAATCGAGATATTCCCGCTCTCCTCACTGACGATAATCGTGATGGAATCGGTGATCTCGCTGATCCCGACAGCGGCGCGGTGTCTGGCGCCGTAGCTGGTCGGCAGCTCACGGGTGGTCGGTGGGAAATAGGCGGCCGCACAGGCGATCTTCACCCCTTGGATGATGACCGCACCGTCATGCAAAGGCGTTCCGTATTGAAAGATCGAACACAGCAGCTCACAGGACACCTGCGAGTTCATGCTCGTACCGGTCTTGATAAAATCACTGAGATCCTGTCCCTGCTCCAGCGAGATCAAAGCGCCGGTCTTCGTGGAGGACATCTGCGCGCACGCTTTCACCAGCTCCTCCACCAGATGCTCACGCTCATTGCTGGACAAAGGCACCAGCCTTGTCAGCACGCTGGTCTTTCCCAGCTTCTCCAGCAGCATGCGGATCTCCGGCTGAAAGATGATCACCAGCACGATGACCCCCCAGCTCAGCACCATGTCCGCAATGTAGTTGATCGTCGTCAGACCGATGATCATCGCCAAGCCCTTAACGATGAACACGAAGAGAATTCCCTTAAAAATCTGAATCGTTCTGGAATTGTTGCGGACGATGCGCAGTCCGAAAAAGATGACTGCCCATACGATCGCAATATCAAGAAGCGCCCGTACGACGTTCCATATTTCATTGATTGTCAAATTGAACATAGACACTCCTTTCCGCCCCGCCCGCTATTTCAGCAGATCCTCGATGCACTCGGCAACGGAGAAATACACCTGCTGCGCGCGTTCGCGAATATCCTCGGGAGCCGCCGCTACACAAAAGCCGTGAAACTCCTCGATCATCGGCAAATCGTTATAGGAATCGCCGATGGCACAGACGTCGCTCTCTTCCATACCCGCATAATAGGCGACATACGCGAGCCCCTGCGCTTTGGAGACGCCGCTTGGCACAATGTCCACACAGTTGCGGTTGGCGTAAGCCTGAATAGATCCGGCAAACTGCTCGTTGACATAACGGACGATCTCCTGTGCCAGCTGATCGTCGTTGAGCGAGATGACGATCTGTGCGATCTTCCCCTGCGCCAACAGCTCTTCCTCACTTTTTTCCTGCGGCATCTGCGCATATTTCATATCCGTTTGGGAAGCGTCAAGCACGACGCGGTGACGGTGAAAGCCGTCGTTGATCACATAGCTGGCGCAAGGCAGCGTGCGGATGTATGCGATCAGCTCCATCGCCTTGTCAAAATCCAAATAGCATACTTGCAGGCATTTCCCCGAGCCGTCATAGATGACGCCGCCGTTGTTGAGCACGATGAAGTCACAGCGAAAATCATTGTTCTCCAACTCCTGCAAAAATGACTCCATGCTTCTTCCGGTCACGACGGCAAACAGATTGCCCGCCTGCTGCCAGCGTTTGACCGCATTCAAATCTTCCTCGACCACCTTTGGCTCATAGCGCAGCGTGCCATCATAATCACTAGCCAATAATTTCATCCGGTGTCCTCCTCACTCATCTTTTCAATCATACTTATTTTATCACACTCGCCGGACAGAAGCATTCCTATTTTCATCTTGCCCCACATTTTGCAATCATTCCCGCATCACTTTTTTTGCATAAGCTGTTTGCGGGCAGACATACTAGCTAGTGGGAGGTGCTAAACAATGGCAAACAAGAAATACCGTCCGGGTATGAACTGTGAAAAGACCGGAAAGTATTCCCGTTACAATGCCGATGGCAAATGCGTCAGCGAAGACATCGACGTTGAAAAGGGCAGACGTTTTCCGCCGGCTCAGGAAGAGGGCTGCTACTACAAGGAGCAGTAACCGCTTGAGCCAGTATGAGTCCTTTAGACTCAACCCCCAAAAAGCCGGCTTTGCCCGGCTTTTCTTTTTGCATAGAGATTGCTATAATAGGCGCAAACAGGGGAGTGATCGCATGCGAATATGGGAATATCAGGCAGGGGAGTCAGATGCTGACATGCGTTTATCGATCGTCTTGGCCAAACGCTTTCATCTCACACGCAGACAGATCAGCCGTTTGAAATTTCAGGATCAGGGCATTCTCGTCAATGAAAAGAGACAACACTGCGACTATATCGTCGCAAAAGGGGACGTTATCGCCATTTGTTTAAAGGAAGCACTTCC
Organism: Merdibacter sp. Marseille-QA0792; assembly: GCA_965119685.1. GTDB lineage: Bacteria > Bacillota_I > Bacilli_A > Erysipelotrichales > Erysipelotrichaceae > Merdibacter. The sequence goes on from OZ221971.1 coordinate 2,574,893, forward strand.
TCCCAGCGAAAAGCTGCCTTGGAGGACGCCGATTCCCATCCTGTATGAAAATGACGATGTCATCGCCGTCCACAAACCGAGTTCTATGGCTTTTCACCCCAGCCACGGACATTATGAAGATACGCTGAGCGTACAGCTGACACAACAGCTGCTAAACGCAGGCAGGGGAAGCAAGCTGCACGCCGTCGGACGATTGGACAAGGACACCTCCGGCATCGCGCTGTTTGCCAAGCATGCGATCATCGCCCAAAGACTGCATCAGCAATTACAAACCGGTGTGCTGAAAAAGGAATATCGGGCAATCGTCCACGGTTGTACGCCGGACAAAGGACAAATGCAAACGCCGATACGCAAACGAAGCGATCTGCTCAACCGCATGGAGATTCACCCGCAGGGCAAAAGCGCCTGCACTTATTATGAACGCTTATCCGCACCGGGAGCGTACTCCCTGCTTCGCATCACGCTGCAAAGCGGGCGCACACATCAGATTCGCGTGCATTTACAAAGCGAGGGGTATCCGTTAGCCGGAGACGTCATCTATGGATTGGCAGATGGCTGCACACGACTGGCCCTGCATGCGCAGCGCTTAATGTTTATCGATCCCTTCAGCAAAGAGAGAATTGTGCTGGAGGATCATGATGAGAGCTTTGATGAGATGGCCGCTGCGCTGTGCGTGATGGACACAAGGAAGAAAGCCGGGTGAATGCGTCCTGAGCTATGCCGTCAAAAATCAGATCACAGTCGCATGCGCTCTTTTCCTGCGCACATGCACCAGCAAAAAGACTGCTGCCAGCGCCTCGCTGAGCGAATGACAAAACCACACGCTCTCATTGCCAAACAACAGCGGCACTACCCAAATGAGCAGCGGTGGCAAGATGACGCTTCGCGCTAACGAGAGCGCAAGCGCCTCTTTCGTATGCTTCATTGCCTGCCAGTATGCGATCATCAAAATATTCACCCCGGCAAGAAAGAATCCGGAGAAATAAGGCAGACTTTTGCTTTCCATAAAGCTGATCAGCGCCTGATCGCCCGGATTAAACACCGTGAAGAAGCTGCGCGAGAAGAAAACGATCAAGACATAGCACAAAATGCCGATCGCCAAAAATGCTTGAACGGAAAAACCAAGCAGGGATTTCCCCTTTTCTTCTTCTCCTGTCCCCATAAAATAACTAAATACGGGTTGTAAACCCTGTGCCATACCGAGAAACAGCGTCAAAATGATCAACATCAAATAGCCGATGACAAGATACGCCGCAAGACCGATTTCCTCAAAACCATAATGAACGATGGCAAAGTTATAGATAAAGGTGATGATGCCGATGGTAAACTCCATGATAAAGGAGGGAATGCCCAGTACATAAACGGCGCAAAGCTCTTTCCCATTCCATTTCAGCTTTGTGAAATACAAGTCTCCACGGCGAAATATAAAGTGGGGAAGCAGGATGACCACACTGAAAACAGGACCGACTGCGGTTGCCAGCGCCGCGCCGCCAATCCCCATGTTCAAAGGATACATAAATACATAGTCCAGGACGATATTTGATACAGAGCCAAACATAAGGGCAAACATGGCAAGCTTGGGACGGTTGTCATTACGCACCAAAGAGCTTAGCAGAAAGCTGAAAAGCAAGAATGGAGAGAAGGTAATGATGTACCTCATATAACTGATTGCTTCCTCATGAATCATCGCAGTGGAGCCTAACAGTTTTGCAAGCGGATGAATGAAGATATTTCCCAATACGCCGATGATCAGCCCCATAACAGCCGTACATAGGCAGGCAAGGCTAAAGATCTGCCGCGCTTTTTCTTTTTTCCCCTGACCCAGGTGCATAGAAATCATAACGCCCGCACCGGTGGCTGTCGCCATGGACAATGCAATCAATATCTCGACAAGCGGAACCGAAACGGCAGCGGCGGCCATAGCGCCGCGGCCAAGACGATTGCCGATGAATACGCCGTCAACAATCATATAGACCGAATTAAACAATAGTCCGATCATTTGCGGCAGGGCATATTTGGCAAATAAAGTATGTGATTTGGCTTGATCCATTCGATTTCCTCCATTCCTCGCACAGGCTTGTGCCTGCGCGGCAGTATAAATCCATTTCGTTTTCGCGCCTTGCTTTTCAGCTGCGCCCTTTCTCTGCTTCCATCGCAGTTTTCAATGTATGAAAAACGGCCTGCGAAGTGTGTTACGCAGGCCTATTACACAATCAAAAGTAACCCCGGCAGGTTGATTTTATCAGCTTTATCGTATCTCTTTCTGTTTGACCAGCTCAATCGCTTCCTTTCCGCTCATCCTATCGATCTGCATTTCCAGCATACCAAGCGATCCCAGCTCTGCAAAGACAGCCTTTTCCCGCTCATGCTCTTGGCATAGCGGCGCATATTTGCGCACCAGCTTTGTGATCGCCTCTATCTTTCGCTCCTCATCCTCTATCACCCGAATACGCCCAAACACGATGACGCTCCTGAAATAGGTCGTCAGCTCTTGGGGAACGATGTGATCTTGATCGATGACGCAAAAGGAAGCCTTGGCATTCCTTTGGATGGCATCCCATTTATGCCCGCTTTTCGCACAGTGAAAATACAGCATTTCTCCGTCATATACATAACTGATCGGAACCGCGTACGGATAGTCGTGATCGCCATGCAGCGCCAGTACGCCGGATGACGCCCCATGCAGCACAGCATCGATTTCCTGTGATGATAACGCCTGACGTTTTCTTCTCATTTCCCGAAACATAAAAGCACTCCTCTCATAAAAATAAAATGCCCTATCCATTCACTCCTTCAAAGACCTAACGGAATGAAAACAAGGCACTACCCGGTGGCAACATCGCTTTGATTTAACCAAACTCTAGCACAGATCAACGGCTAAGTCAAGCTCGCTGTTCCCTATCCGCTTTTCGCACGTTTTCCATATAGCCGTTGGATTCTTTGCCTTGCGTGGCTGTGCGCTTCTTCTTTCTCTTCTTTGAACGAGGATGATGGTAAATAAAGGAAATCTGCGGCAGTCACAGCAAAAGAGCCGCTGTCCGTTTGCCCATTGTGATATGGAAGGATCGAATGCGCGCAGGGAAGATGGGAGGAACAACATACGAAAAGCGCCTGCCGCTCCCCTCTTTCAGGCGCATCAGGCGCTTTTGTCATATTCCCGATATGTGTGAAATGTTCAAAGACTCCTTGTACAGCCCTATGGCAACAGCACTTTACTGCGCGTAAGGCGACGCTGATGTCTGTAAAATCCGCGTGAACTCTTCGCCGGTGATCGTCTCATTCTCATAGAGGTATTTTGCCAGCTCATGCAGCTTATGGATGTTCTCTTTCAGCAGCTGCTTCGCTTCATCATGTGCCTGCTGAATGAGTGCGACCACTTCCGCATCGACTTTAGCGGCGGTTTCGCTGCTGCAAGCTAAAGAGGTATCGCTGCCCAGATAAGGGTTGTTGAGCGTCTCCAAGGCCGTCATGCCAAAGGTATCGCTCATTCCCAGACGGGTGATCATGCTGCGGGCGATGCGGGTCGCCTGCTCAATGTCGTTGCTGGCGCCGCTGGTGATGGAATCAAACACCAGCTCTTCCGCACAGCGTCCGCCGGTCAGCGTCATGATCTTGGCATAAGCCTCTTCCTTGCTCATGAGGTTTCGCTCATCCTCTTCCACCTGCATCGTATATCCCAATGCGCCGCTGGTGCGCGGAACGATCGTGATCTTGTGTACCGGTGTGCTGCCCTTGGTTAATGCCGCCACCAAGGCATGGCCGATCTCATGGTAGGATACGATCATCTTTTCACGGTTGGAGATGACCTTGCCCTTTTTCTGATAGCCGGCGATGACCGTTTCCACCGCTTCCTCCAAATCCTTTTGGACGACGGATTTACGGCCGTCTTTCACCGCTAGCAGCGCGCCTTCATTGATGATGTTGGCTAAATCTGCACCGCTGGCGCCGGCGCTGGCTCTGGCAATCGCGTTGAAATCAATCGCCGCAGAGCATTTGACGTCTTTGGCATGCACGCGCAGGATCGCTTCACGGCCGGCAAGATCAGGCAATTCCACCGGAATGCGGCGGTCAAAGCGGCCGGGACGCAGCAGCGCCGGATCTAAGCTTTCCGGGCGGTTGGTCGCCGCTAGGATGACGACGCCCTTGCTGCCGTCAAAGCCATCCATCTCCGCCAGCAGCTGATTGAGCGTCTGTTCACGTTCATCATTGCCGCTGATGCCCGCGCCGTCACGCTTCTTGCCGATCGTATCGATCTCATCGATAAAGACGATACAAGGGGCTTTCTCACGTGCCTGTGAAAACAGATCACGCACCTTTGCCGCACCGCGGCCGACAAACATCTCGACAAACTCACTGCCGCTGATGGAGAAGAAAGGAACGCCCGCCTCTCCGGCTACCGCCTTGGCAAGCAAGGTTTTACCGGTTCCCGGAGGACCGACCAACAGCGCGCCCTTCGGCATCTGCGCACCGATCTCTTTATACTTATTCGGATTGTTGAGAAAATCGACAATCTCTTTCAGCGCATCCTTTGCCTCATCCTGTCCGGCAACATCCTTAAACGTCTTTCCATCCTGTGCCGGCACATAGACCTTCGCGTTGCTTTTGCCCAGATTGCCAAAGCCAAAGCTTCCGCCGGTACCAAACGTCATGTTGTCCTTGCCCATCTTCTTCTGCATCCGCCGCGACATCCACCAGCCGAAGCCCCATAAGATCAGCAGCGGTAAAAAGAGCGTAATCAAATAAGAGAGCAGCGGATTCATTTCCTCGCTGTACACCTGTGTAAACGCAGCGCCAGCTTGATCGAGACGATCGACCAGCTGTGCATCCTGCATCGTTGCCGTCTCATAGACCTGCTCATCATTGCCTTTCAGTGTGTAATAAATCGACGTTTCATGCACCTCGACATTCGCAATCTGCTTTTCTTCTATTTTGTCCAAAAACTCACTGTACGTAACCTCCTGTACCCGATTTCGCTCCGCGATCGGAAACAGGATGAAATTCACTGCGAGCAGCGCCAACAAAATCAAAAGATAGTAACGATATGTCGGTTTCTTCTGTCTGTTCATCTGACAACACCTGCCTTGCCTATGATTATACTCATAATTAGCACTATTTCAACGAGAGTGCTAAAACTTCCATAATTCCACATATTTTACCATTTTCTCAAATAATTGCGATGTTCCTCACTGCTGTGGAAAAGCGGGGAACCTCCCGGCACGCGCGCCTTTCTGCAAGTTAGAGCTTTCTTGCGAAAACCTGTCCGCTGTTTCACGCCGATCACTAAAAAAGCATACCGCTAAACCTGCGCTATGCTTTTCAGGGACTTCCCATCCGCCGCATGATCAGTAAAAGGCAGACTTTTTCTCTTCCTCATTGACCATGCTGTGCATCATGCTTCATGCTTTTTTACTCGTATTTAGGAACGCACTTTCTCCATCATCGCTTTAAGCTCTTCTAAAGAATAGGTCGGATCGCTTAAAGCGCTGAAAGTGATTTCCGTCTCACTGTTTGTCGTTAAACCATCGCCATAGTCGTGTCCGAAGGACGTGTGAACGGACTTTACATCAGCATTGGAATCTAATGTGATCGTAATCTCCACCTGCGTATAGCGATTATCCGAGACACGCACACCGCTCTGCATATAAACGTCCACTTCCGCCTGCGATAATATCTCTTCTGTAAACGCATCTAAATCCGAACAAGTGATGGTGATGATGTTGTCATCGCCCTCTTTCTTTAACGCAATATCGAAGCAATCCTTGTATTTCCAATAGTCTGAGGTATATCCTTGCAAATCGTTATACTGCATGCTGTCATCGCTGAAGCTGCCGTAGTTGCTTTCATCATTTCTGACCTCATCGTATTTCCCATCCTCGCCTTGAAAGAGATTTGCCTGCTCAATCGTTTTCTTCTCGCGATCCTGCACACCAATATACGGGATGAAAATCCCTCCATTCTTCAGTTCGGTTTCTCTTTTATAATTGTAGATTACTTTTCCCTCTTCCTCTAAAAATACCTCATATTCATACGCTACGCCGCTGATGTCGCTTTCTACAACGCGCAGAGAACTGCCGCTTTCATCCACTTGCAATGTCGTTCCTTCACTTTGCGTTGTACGCAGATAAGAACCGCGCTGGTCGATACGCTCTTCCGCCTGCTTTAACAACGTTTCCGCTTCTTCGCGGGACGATCCCTGAGAGCCTTCGCTTCCGCTACCGCCTCCTGCACATCCACTCAGCACCATCAGCGCACAAAGCGCCGCCGTCAACATCTTTTTCATCTTTTTCATTTCTCCTTTTCCTGTCAATACTTGTCTGTTTCTCCCATGTTACTGCCAAGCTGTTCCCAATGATCGGCTAGAGCACCCGATAGCCCATGCCTTGCAGCTGCTGTGTCATCTGCTCATAGGTTATTTCTCCAAAGAACACCTGCTGCACTAAATCCATCACTTTCTCATCATCGATCGGCGATGAGGATTCCACTGTCACGCTGACATCTCCCACTGAATAGGACGTCGTATAGATCGTACTGGAAGAGCTGTCAGACTGCGGGCGATCGCCCTGCGGCGTTGTCTCTTCCGGTGAGGAATCCAAAGGATCGCCGAAGATCAGATAGTCGATCTCATCCCATGTGAGATGCTGCGGGAAACGCAGATAATAGGTTGGCCCGCCGCCCAGATTCACCGTTGTCCGCACGACATTCAAACCGTTATAGCCGCCGTGTACCGCTTCTCCGCCGCCCAAGTAAACGGCGATATGCGGCGATCCTGCGCCGCCGTCGCTGTAATAGACGAGATCTCCCTGCCTAGCCTGTGAAGCGGGAATCTGTGTACACAGCGTCGGGAAATAGTAGACGCCGACCGTACCCATCCAGTTATCGCCGCCGCTGATTCGTCCGGCATCCATCAGCGCATAGGATACCAGATCATCACATGACAGCTGCTGTCCGACCCGCGCTAATGCCGCTTTGGCTACCGGATCGCTGATCGCAGGTGCAGCGCTGTCAGCGGATGGCTTGGAAGATGACGACTGCGACCCCTGAGAGGGATTTTTCTGTGCACTCTCCTCTTGCTTTTGGCTTTGGGAGGTTTCTTCCTTTTTCGGCGTTGTCTCCGCTTTTTCTTCCTCCCCCTTTGGCCGTTTACTGCTGCCAATGGCAGTCTCCTCGTCCTTGATCGTCTCCTTTTCGTCTACGACTTCCACCTGAAACGTCTTGCGGCTGATATTTCCGTTACGATCACACGCCGCTACCTCTACCTGATAAGCCCCAACCGTCTCTGTATCGATGTTTGTACGGAGGATGACAAAGCTCTGATCCTCCTGTGCTTTCTTCGCCTCGCTCACCTCGTCCTGCGTTTCAAACTCTCTTGCCTCCAGATCGTCATGTGCGCGCTGCGCATCTTGCAGCTTTTGGCGGTATGCCTCTTCTTCCAGCACCTCCGCGCCTTTGAGATCGCCGTCGATCGGATCGCTGACGGCACGGATATTCGCCTTTGGATCATAACTGTCGCCTTTCAACAGCTTCGCATCCGCTTCCTGGTACAGCTCGATTTGCGGAGCTTGGCTGTCAGTGACTTGTACGCGCTTTTCCTGCGTGCCATCTGCCCAGCGCACTCGATAGGTACCGATGATGTTCACATCCGGCGTCAACGAAAACGCCGTATCTTCCTCCACTTCCAACAGCTTCGCCAAATCCACATCCTCGCCGTATTCAATCGTCACAGCCTGCGCACCGCAGCCGCTCACCGCACCCAGCGTGAACACTGCCGCCAGCATGGTACACAGGATCGTTTTTCTTCTCATCCCATTCCCCTCTCATCACATGTGTAACACACAGGTTTCCCATCGCACTGCCAAACGCCATTCTTTCCCACGCACATCCTCTTGCTGTGTCAGCTCTCTTGATGTGTACGCCGGTGCACCATGATGACGCATTCCCTTTGACGTTCTCCTATTTCATCACTCATCCTCTCCATCACGCCTATCCGCATATGCAGGGAAACCGCAATCTGTCAATGCTTTTTCCTTATTTTAACGCTTTGACAGATGCCTAAATGCTCTATAAATTCATTATAAATGGTTACACCGGTTTTGCGTATGCCTTGTCCCCAGACGCAAAGATAGCGTCTCCAACCGCAATAAAAAAAGACGATTCCCTCCTGTCCTCGTCTTTGTGAATCCACTCTCTTTTTCTAGCCGACCATCCGCTGCATATACGCCTGAAACAGCCGGCGCACCTTAGAAGCATACGAGCGTCCGATCGGCACATGAATCCCATTTTTCATAATGAACTCCGTTCGCTTGTACACCTCCACCTTGTTGAGATTAACGGCATAGCTGCGATGACAGATGATGAAATCCTGCGGCAGCTGTGCCAACAGCTGTTCTAAATTCAAGGAGACGCTGCAAACCTGATCCTCACTGGTGACATACGAGGTACGATGGTTTCGTTCCAGACAGATGACATCCTTGCTTTCCAACACGACCACGCGATCCTTCAGCGGCAGACACAAGCGCTGTCTGCGGCTGTTAAGACGTTCGATTGCTTTGGCTAACGTCACTGACAGACGCTCTTCCAGCTTTGGCTGATGGATGAAATAGCAGTGGGGGAAATCAAACAACTCGGCGGCCTGATCGAGACAGGCGCTGATAAAGATGATAATCAGGGAGGGACAGTGAGTGACCAGCGACTGCGCCAATTCGATACCGCTGCCATCCGCCAGCACGGTATTCATCAACAGAATGCTTGCATGCGCAATGGAATGCGCTTCCTTCATCAGCTGCGCTCCCTGCTGATAAGACGTGATCTCACAGTCTGGATACTCCTTCTGCAAGCAGTTTTTCAAATACTCCCTCTGCCGGCTGTCCTGTTCACAGACAATGAAATGAATCACCTTTTTCACCCTCTCCGTATGATAATATTATACCGTATTTTCACTTGTCTCCTTTCACCGTTCATTACACGAACTTTGCCAAACCTGCCCGTTCGCCCCTGTTTGATAAGAGAATCGCTTCATCGCTTCTCACTGTGTCCTTTGTTTTAATTTTAACGCCGATACCGGGCAGCTCTGCCTTTTACCGCATTTCTCCTTTCCCCGCTGCGATTTTAGCTTTGCATCCAAAAAGGCGGAAATCTGGAAAGGAATGAGCGTGACTTCCGCGCTTGTGCGCATAAGAAGTGCCGTATCCGACGATTCCCTCTCAAAGCCGCTTAACGCACGATCTCCACCTGATAGTGCTTCAGCCAGTAATTGAGCTGCAGCAGATAGGCAATCGTCTGCGGCGTCGTCATCAGCTGCCCATACCAAGGCACGGCGCGTTCTTCTTCTAGCAATGCTTTCACCCGATCGCGCTTGACAATGGCAAATAACGGTGCTTCTCGATCGTGTAACAACAGCTCCATCTGTTCGCTGACGCACCGGCGGTAAAACGGATGCCACGTTTTGGGATATGGACTCTTCTTGCGCCAGAGCACCTCCTGCGGCAATAAGCCCTTCATCGCCTCGCGCAGCAGTCCTTTTTCATAGCCGTTGTAATCTTTTATTTCCCAGGGAATACTGTATAAATAGTTTGCTAATCTTACATCGCAAAACGGTACGCGCACCTCTAAGGAAGCATACATGCTCATACGATCCTTACGGTCTAACAGCGTCTGCATGAACCATTTCATGTTCAGCATCGTCATTTCACGCAGGCGCCGCTCGTTTGCGTCGATGCCCTCGACACAGTCAGTCGCTTGCAGCGTCTGTTCATACCATCGGGTCACATAAGCATGCGCGTCCTCCCCCGCCAGCCATTCCTCTTGCAGAAAACTGCTGCGATAGTCCGTCGTCTGCGACCATGGGAACCCCGCCTGCATGCGCACCTGCGGATCACGATACCATGGATAGCCGCCAAACAGCTCATCGGCGCACTCCCCCGACAGCGCCACTTTGACATAACGGCGAATCTCCTTGCAAAATAGCAGCAGAGAGCTGTCCACATCCGCCATTCCCGGCAAATCTCTGGCGTCGACCGCCGCATAGAGCGCATCTGCGACATCTTTGGGCTTCAATACAATGTGATGATGTTTGCTGTGAATGTGCTTGACCATCTCTTGGATATAGTAAGGATCAGCGTTTGGCTGAAACTTGGTCGTATGGAAATATTTGGCGTTATCCTCATAATCCAGGGAAAAGGTGTGCAGCACCTTGCCCTCGCGATGAAACTGTTCATCTGCCAATGCGGTAATGATGCTGGAATCCAAGCCGCCGGAGAGAAAGGTGCCGACTTCCACATCCGCCTGTAATTGACGGCGCACGGCGTCTTTTACCAGCATGCGCACCTTCAAGACGGTCGTTTCCAAGGAATCCTCATGAACACGATCCTTCATCGGCGCATAGTCCCAGCTGTGCATGCCATGCACGTCCACATATCCGCAGGCGCCCGGCTTTAATTCACGGATGCCTTCCAGCACCCCATCGCCGCCGATACGCCCCGGGCCTAACAGCATCAGCTGCAAAATACCCGCACGCGTGATGCGCGGCTTGACGTAAGGATGTGCTAACAGGGTTTTGATCTCGCTGCCAAAGAGAAAAGCGTCCTCGCAAAAGGTGTAAAAGAACGGCTTGACGCCCATCGGATCACGTGCCGCAAACAGCTCTTTACGGCGGTCATCCCAGATGGCAAAGGCGAAGATCCCGTTGAATTGCTTGACGCAGTCGCCCTTCCATTCCAGATAGGCGTTGAGCACTACCTCGGTATCGCTGTGAGTGGAAAACGTCCGCCCTGCGCGAATCAGCTTTTGCCGCAGCTCCTCCGTATTATAAAGCTCACCGTTATACACGATGCAGCATTGCTCCCTTTGCATCGGCTGCATCCCGCGCTGTAAATCGATAATGCTCAGCCGTGCGTGAATCAAAGTGACATATTCGCTCTCCCATACGCCCTTTTGATCCGGCCCCCGCCGCAGCAGCGTCGCTTGCATCGCCTGCACATACGGGGGACGCATCGAGCGTGTGGGATGTTCATAATCGACAATACCCGCAATTCCACACATGTCCATCCTCCTTGCATTATCACTGTATGAAACGAAGGCATAGCAGCAGGGGCAAATGCCCAGCAGGAATGAAACGCCGATGAGCAAAGCAGCTGAGAGGGATCACAGAAAAAAGGACGCTGATATTTCAAAAGTACACGAACAAGAAGCGCCTTGCATATGAAAACCTGCTGTTTTTTGCTGCTTGCTTTACACACAGGACAAACTTTGCGCTTTGTCGGTGATCGCTCACAATCTATTATGCACTCATTTGCCATCGCCCTTTCATCAGAATCCCTTTACTGTAAAACCGTTCCCACTTTTGCTTTTTTTTACGTTTGGGCTATGCTATCATAGATAAATAAACAGGGAGGGATTTGCATGGGCAAAGCCAGAAAAATCACCATGAAGGAAATCGCCGAGCTCAGCGGCGTAGGGAAAAGCACGGTGTCCCGTTATTTTAACGGCGGCTATGTCAAAGAAGCGACACGTCAAAAGATCGCTGACGTCATCAGCGAATATCGCTATGAGCCTAACAGCTTTGCCCGCTTAAAAGCCAAAAGCAGCAAGATGATCGGCGTGATCGCTCCCTGCCTGGATTCTATCGTCACCTCGCAGGTGCTGATGAGCATTGACCGCCACCTGCGCAAGGAGGGGTACAGCACCATGATGATCAACACCGATCATGAGGAACAGCTGGAGCTGCAATACATGGAAAAGCTATGGCGGATGAATGTGGACGGATTGATTCTCAGCGCAACGCATCTCAGCGAGGCACATTACGCCCTGCTCGCACAGATTGACATTCCCGTTGTGGTCGTCGCCCAAAATTACCGGGACGGGGTCTGCATCATCAACGATGATTACTATGGCGGAAAGTTTGTCGGAAACTACATCGGAAGCCGGCATCATCAGCATGTCGCCTGTCTGTGTGTAGACAAGTGGGATGAAGCGATCGGCGTCGTTCGCCGCAAGGGGATTGAGGATGGATTAGCGGAAAGCGGAGTTTTGCATCCGTATATCTATCTCAGCGACTTTTCCTTTGCGCACGCCTGTGAGCAGGTACGCCGGATTTTGGATGAACATGAGATCGACGCCCTCATCTGTTCCACCGACCGGCAGGCGTTAGGCGCTTATCAGGCGATTCGTGAGCGAGGCCTGCGCATTCCGCAGGACATCTCCGTCATCTCCTTTGGCGGCTACGACGTCAGCGAGCTTTTGACGCCGCGCTTAACCACCGTGCGTTTTGATACGGAGTACAGCGGAAAATGCTGCGCCCGCACCATTCTGCGGTTGATTCGTCATGAAGAGGTACAGCCGGTACAATATGTCAATTATACGTTTATTGAAGGAGAGAGCGTTCGTTCCTAGGCATGCGCTGCGCCGGGTGTCTGTCAAAGCACTCTCCTTTTTTTTGCGGCGTGATGGGAAAGTTTCTCCCTATATCTCTATCTATATCTTTATACTTTATCTCTATCTTTTATACTTTCTTGTCTTTTCCCTTTGTCCTCTCAAGAAAAGAAAAACAGCGCCGCCGTTAGGAATCAAACGGGCACTTTGCGGCCTGTGCAGAATCCCTAAGGGGCGCTGTCTGATTTGTTTATGATGATACAATTACTCTTTCTCTGTTCTTGTATCCTGATAGGTCTGATCGGAGAGATTCTCGGATACCGTCTGTAATTCGCCCATATAGCGGGTGAAGGATTGCTTTGCCAGCGCATCTGTCTTCTCCTCTTGATAGAGGTAGATGTCAGAGACGTAGAGATCATCGGATTCCGGCGTCAGATCCAATGTGTATTCTTCACTGATCGGATCGATGCTGACATAATAGTAATCGACCAAGCGCTCCGTAGCGTAGCTGTCCTCTTGCGTAACGTCAACGCGATAGAGGTAGTAAACCGTACCTTCTCCGCCCCAGCTGCTGTACTCATAGTACACGCCGATATTATCACAGCTGTTGATCGTAATGCTGTCCGGACCATAGGATTTGCCCTCTTCCTCCATGATCTCTGCTTTCAGCGCTTCCTGCGCCGCCGCTTCAAAACCGGAAGAAATCTCGCTTGGGATGTCCTCAAAGCTGCGGTAGACGGTAGTCAGCCCCTCTACTGTCAGCTCCTTTTCCGCATTTTCCACACCCAGCTTGAGTGATTTTGCCGTCGTTTCGCTGTACTCGGCACGCAGGATCACCTGATCGCCGTTGGAGAGCTGTCCGTCGTTTTCCACCGTATATTCCACATCGTAGACAAAGGAAGCAACTTCCGGATTGTTGATGTCATAGTCCACATCACAGTCCACATAAGCTTCTCCCTCGCCGTCATAACCGACAAAGGTCACCTCACAGCCGCCGGTGAGATCGATCGGCGTCGTACGGGTCGCTGACCAGATGCTGACGGCGATGATGAGCACCAGCACCGCTGCCGCCGCAATTCCCGCAATACGGACATTTCGCTTGCCCTTCTCGGTTGCGTAGTAGTCTTTGAACTTTTTGCTGAGCTTGACGCTCTCGCTGCCGACGCCCTCTGCCGCCTTGCGCGCAGCCGATGCCGCGGCGGCGCCCATCTGCTTCGCCGTATCCTGCATCTGCGACAGATCTTCCTGGCTGATTTCTTCCGCCTTTTTAATGAAGCGCAGATAAGCGGCTAACCCTCCGCATACCGTTTGCAAAATGAACATCAGCACTAACCACGTACCCGGAGCGCTGCCGGAATAAGTGAGCATCGCCATGAAATTGCCGCTCAGCATCTGCGAAATCGCATTGATTGCCGAAAAGCTGAGCAGTGCCATCAATAATGCGCCCGCCGTGCATCCTCCTAAGATATAAAGCGTCATTGTACGCTGCTTTTCATAAAAGATGAGAAACGCGTATGCCGCGCACAGCACCAGCAGGACAAAGAAATTCAGATAGAACAAAAAGCACAGAAACTGCAGGATGGACAATGCGCCGGAAATGCTGGTGGATTGCGTGCCGATCAGATACATCAGCAGCATGAACAGCCCGAGCACGCCGTCGATAAATGATGCTAACAGCAGGTTTTTCCGCGTAATGGTTTGTTTGAGTTTTTCCATAATACCCCTCCCCTACTCATTGTTATTTTCATTATATCACATTTTTTCACACGATTTGATAAAAATCGCTGTTCTTTGCCACAATGCTTCGCAAACAGGCATCCGCTTGGATGTGCATCTCTCTCATAAAAACGATTGATGAAAACATATGCTGTTCAAGCCTCATCGCTGTTTCAAGCAGCCTGCATTCAAACGCAGACACTGCCAACATTTTCACGCGCCCTCTCCAGCCTTCCTGCAAGCATTTTTGAAAACAGCGCAAATACAGCAAAAACATACACTTTATGCAATGAAAATCCCGTCTTTTCCAAAAAATATGGAATCGGTACCATAAATTTTCAAAAAGCTATTGACAAGTGTTGTAAGCGGTTATAGAATGACAGCGTAACCGATGTGGTACCGATTCCATATCAATAAAAATGAGGAGGATGCAAACATGGATTATGCAGCGATTGCCGCGCAGATCATCGAGCATGTCGGCGGAAAAGCCAACATCCGCTCTGTCGTTCACTGCGCCACCCGTCTACGTTTTCAACTCAACGACGCCGATCTTCGCAATGAAGACGCCATCAGTGACATCGAAGGGGTCAAAGGCGTTTTCATGACCAACAGCCAGTTTCAGATCATCCTAGGCTCCGGCCTTGTCAATCTCGTCTGTGATGAGGTGCAAAAGCAAATCGGCACGGCAGTGCAAGCGCCGACAGAGAAAGAAGAGGAATCAAGCGGCAGCCCGATCCAGCGCTTTGTCAAGATGTTCTCTGACATCTTCGTTCCGATCATCCCGGCCATCGTCGCCGGCGGTCTGCTCATGGGTATCAACAATGTGCTCACCGCCGCGATGTTTGAAGGCGGCAAGTCGCTCATCGATCTGTTCCCGCAGTTCAGCGATCTGGCTTCCTGCATCAACATCTTCGCCAACGCACCCTTTACGTTTCTGCCGGTGCTGATCGGCTTCTCCGCTACGAAGCGCTTCGGCGGCAACCCGTATCTGGGCGCTGCGATGGGCATGATCATGGTACATCCGGACCTGCTCAACGCATACGCCCTGGGAACCGGCGTCGAGGTCCCGACATGGAATTTATTCGGTCTCAGCGTGCAGGCGGTCGGCTATCAGGGAACTGTTTTGCCGGTATTGGCGATCTCCTGGCTGTTAGCCAATATTGAGAAACGGCTGCACAAGATCACTCCGACATGGTTGGACAACCTGACGACACCGCTGCTTTCCATCATGATCAGCGCTTTCATCACCTTCCTGTTTGTCGGTCCGATTCTGCGCGGGGCAGGCGATCTGCTGGCGGATGGAATCACTTGGCTTTACAACACCCTAGGAGCGATCGGCGGCGGATTGTTCGGTCTCGTCTATGCGCCGATCACCTTAACCGGCATGCACCACTCGTTTATTCCGATCGAAACCCAGCTGTTAGCCTCTATCGCCGTTACCGGCGGCAGCTTCATCTTCATCACCGCATCCATGAACAATGTCGCACAGGGTGCCGCCGTCTTGACCGTGCTGTTTAAAACCAAGGACGTCAAGCTTAAATCCATTTGCAGCGCCGCCGGAGTCAGCGCTCTGTTAGGCATCACTGAACCGGCGATGTTTGGCGTAACCCTAAAGCTGCGCTACCCATTCTATGCCGCCATGGCCGGTTCCGCCGTAGGCAGCGCATGGTGCGCCTTGTTCCACATCTTAGCGCAGGCATTAGGAGCCGCCGGACTTCCGGGCTTCATCTCCGTCCTGCCAAAAGACTGGGCGATGTTTGGCATCGGCTTGCTGCTTGCCATGCTGACATCCGCCCTGCTGACGCTGTTTTTCTGGAAGAAGATCGAAGGCGGGGATGACAAGGGGAAAGAACCTCAGCCTGCCGCTGTGCCGGAAAGCAAAACATCATCAAGCGATGCCGCTGTCACTTTACAAAACGCGCTCAAAGGCGATGTCCACAACATCACCAAAGCTGCCGATGCGGCGTTTGCCTCTCAAGGGATGGGCGCAGGCGTGTGCATCGATCCAAATGACAACATCATCTATGCACCCTGCGACGCCGCCGTTGCCTTTACCTTTCCAACGAAGCACGCCATCGGCTTGATCAGCGATCAGGGAGCGGAGATTTTGATTCACTGCGGCATCGACACCGTCAACATGAATGGAGAGGGCTTTGAAACCCTCGTCGAACAAGGCGCACACGTCAGCGCGCATACGCCGCTGATCCGCTTTGACCGCGAACGCATTCAAGCCGCAGGCTTCAGCGATCAGACGACGGTCGTCATCACCAACAGTCAAAGCTATGACATCGACGTACATGAGGGCGAGTGTCTCACATTAGATGCGCCGATCCTCACCTTGAGGAAGAAATCACATGATTAAGAAATATCAGCCCGTTACCCGCACAGACTATGAGCAGTGGATGGCGGCACATCAAGAGGACGTCGAACGCGTAAAGAAAGATCCGCGCCGTCTGCACTATCATCTGATGCCGCGTTTAGGCTGGGTCAACGATCCCAACGGTCTGTGCCAGTTTCACGACGTTTACCACATCTATTATCAATATGACCCTTTCGACGTCAGCGGTGATCTCAAGCTGTGGGCGCATGTGACAACAAAAGATTTCATCCACTATGAGGAACAGGAGCCTTTCCTGTTCCCCGACAGCGAGCTGGACACTCATGGGGCATATTCCGGCAGCGCCTTTGTCAAGGATGATCAGATTCACTTTTTCTACACCGGCAACATCAAGCTGTTTGATCGAAGTGACTACGACTATATCCGCAGCGGGCGGGTGGCGAACACCGTACACCTCGTCAGCGAGGATGGCTTTCACTATCAGAAAAAACAGCTGGTATTAGGGATGGCGGATTATCCCAAGGGATACACTCAGCACATCCGCGATCCCAAATTGATCGAAGCAGACGGCGTTTACTATATGGTACAGGGCGCCCGCAATGCGCAGGATCAAGGCGCTTTGCTCCTCTTTGCCAGCGAGGATCTCGAGCATTGGCGCTATCACGATGCGCTCACGACGAAAGAGCCCTTTGGCTACATGTGGGAATGTCCGGATCTCTTCTCTTTAGAGGGAAAGCTGTTATTGATCTGCTGTCCGCAGGGAGTCGCAACACAGGGTGTCGATTACGCCAACGTCCACTCCTGCGCATGGATGGAGGTGGAAGGCAGCTTATCCCAAGGACTTTCCATCCGCAGCGTTCACCAGCTCGACCGCGGCTTTGACTTCTATGCGCCGCAAAGCTTCGAGGATGAACAGGGACGGCGCATCCTCATCGGCTGGATGGGCATCCCGGATGCGGACTATACCAACCCGACAACGGACGCCCTCTGGCAGCACGCCCTTACCATTCCCCGCCAGCTGACGATAAAGGAGGGCAAGCTGATACAGACGCCTTTAGCAGAGCTGAAGCAGCTGCGCATGGACAGCCGCTCTCTCAGCGAGCAGGAACTCAATGCGCTTTGTTATTCAAAGGAATGCTATGAATTACAGCTTTGCTTTGCCTCCTGTGAGAACTTCTCCCTCTCGCTGAGCGAAGAGATTCACCTCACCTACCGCGATCACCTGTTCACCTTGGACATCAGCGCCTGCGGGGCGGGACGAGGCAAGCGCAGCGTTTGGCTGGATTCCCTGCAAGAGCTGACGATCTTTTCCGATACGACCTCACTGGAGCTGTTTATCAACGGCGGCAGTGAAGTTTTTACGACAAGAATTTACCCAACGCGCCCAAGATGTGTTACACTGGAGGAAATGGGGCACTGTGAAGCAATTACGCTGCACACGCTGTCCGCACATCATATCGAATAAAGGAGGATTTCCATGAAACAGAAGCTTTGTGTCATCGGTGAAGCGCTGATCGATTTTATCCCGCAGACAAAGGGATGTGATTTAAAGGATGTAGAGAGCTTTACCCGCGTTGCCGGAGGAGCGCCTGCCAATGTCGCTGGCGCCGTCAGCAAGCTGGGGGTTCCCGCCATGGTGCTCACCCAGCTGGGCAAGGACGCATTCGGCGATCATATCATCGCATCCCTGAAGGAAAGCGGTATCGACACCTCCCATATTTTGCAGACGGACGAGTATGATACTTCTCTCGCATTTGTATCTTTGCGTGAGGACGGCAACCGCGATTTCAAGTTTTACCGCCGTACTGCCGCCGATCTGCAATACAGCCCGGACAATATCAGCGAGGATTTGCTCGATGACTGCGGCATGGTGCACTTTTGCAGCGTATCCTTAGTCGAGTCGCCGATGAAGCAGGCACATAAAGCGCTGTTGGAGCTGGCGATGCGCAAGGGTGTGCTCATCAGCTTTGACCCTAATCTGCGTTTCTCGCTGTGGGAGGATGCACAGGCGCTCTATCAAAGCGTACACGAGTTTCTGCCGTATGCCGACATCATCAAGCTGTCGGATGAAGAATTATCCTTTATCACCGGCAAGCAGGACATCGAAGAAGCGCTGCCGCTGCTGTTTGCCCATCGCTGCAAATGCGTCGTCTACACCCAAGGCAAGGATGGAGCCACCCTGTATCGGCGAAAGGATCACATCGCTGCCAAAGGGCATCAGGTCCGTGTGGTGGATACGACGGGCGCAGGCGATTCTTTCATCGGCGCTTTCCTTTACTGTCTGCTCAAGGAAGGACAAGCGGATTTGGAAAGCATCCCGTTAGAGTCGATGAAGCATCATCTGGAATTTGCCAACCTGTATGCGGCGCATACGACGACGTTAGCCGGAGCGTTAGCCGCCATGGCAAATCAGGAGCAGCTGCAGCAGTTTCAGCACATGCTCTACGATGATGACGATGACGAGGAAGGCTTTCTGTAATCAAGCGGGTCCTTGCTGCGCGCATCCACCATTTTCATAAAACCATCATCAAAGGAAGGATTTTACAAACGTGAGCGAAGCGACAGCTGCGCTCTCACACCGAAAGAAAACTGTGTAAGGACTTGTGAAACAGCTGTTTTTACACCACAGGCGGCGCCGTTAGCAGGCGCCGTTTTTTTACATTATTCAAAATTGGAAAACACCGCTGCCGCAAAGGAAAGGATCAAAGGAAAAAGACATGCGCGGCAGTGAAAAAGCGCTCGTTTGGCATAGCGTATCCCTGCGGACAGCCCCTGCGAAAGCAAAAGCTTTGCGGCATGAAAACGACATCCTTCCTTTTTGAAAGGACTGACTTCTGCATGCCGCCAAAAGCAAAGACCAGAGATCACCGGAAAACCAAATGCATTCCCATCTTACTTCGCTATCCACTCGATCTCTGATTTTCATATACGAAAAAACGCCGTTTCCCTCATTGTCGGCAAATCACACCGCAATGAAAGGCAGCAGGCGTTTTCTTAGCGTTCTTTCATCTTTTTATATAGTAAAGAGAGCGTCGATCAGTGCAGCTGCTCCAGCATGATGCTGCATCCGTCAACGACACAGTGCAGCGCGTTCTCTGCGATATACACCGGAATTTGCAGCTCATTACGCAGGCGGGTGTCAAAGTTTTGCAACAGCGATCCTCCGCCCGTCATGACGATACCGCGCTGAATGATGTCGGCGGCTAACTCCGGCGGTGTAATCTCCAGCACGGTGCGGACAGCTCTTACGATTTCATCCACGGCGCTGCGCAATGCGGATTCCACCTCATTGCTGTTGACATCGATCGTCACCGGAAGACCGCTGTCTAACGCCAATCCGCTGACCTTCATCGTCTGCGGCTCATCCAAAGGCAAAGCGGTGCCGATGCGGATCTTCACTTCCTCTGCCATCTGCTCACCGATCGCAAGCTTGCGGTATTTACGCAGATAGTCGATGATCAGCTGCGTAAAGCGATTGCCCGCCACCTTTAAAGACGTCGAGCAGACGATGTCGCCCAAAGAGAGGACGGCGATGTCGCTGGTACCTCCGCCGATGTCAAGCACCATGCTGCCGCAGGCTCTGCCGATGTCTAATCCCGCACCGACGGCCGCCACCTTCGGCTCTTCCTCCAAATACACGCGCTTCGCGCCGGCACGGTACGCACAATCGCGGATGGCGTTTTTCTCCACGGTGGTGATGTTGGTCGGATGACAGATCAAAATGATGTTCTTGCGAAACATCCCCTGCAAATTGCACTGCTTGAAGAAATAGTTCAGCAGCATCTCCGTCGCCTCAAAATCAGCGATGACGCCGTCTTTCAGCGGACGGATGCTGATCATGCTGCCAGGCGTACGCCCCAGCATCTCCTTCGCTTCCTTTCCCGCCGCAATGCACTTCTTCGTCTGCGCGTCGATCGTCAGCACCGATGGCTCGTCGACGATCACACCCTCATTGTCCACACATATCAGCAAATTTGTCGTTCCTAAATCGATCCCTACTTTACGCATTCTACTCACTCCTCAACTAATCTATACCAATCTGATCCGATGAAACGGGAAAAGGATCAACATATCCTTCGATATAATATCGCTTCGATGAAACGGACCGAAATAACGGGAATCCGTCGATCCGGTACGGTTATCCCCCATCAGGAAATATTCGTCCGGCCCTAACCGCAGCTCATAAAAATCCATATCCGCGTGATGCTTCTTCGGATCGTCGATGATGTAATCCTCAATAACCGTCGTTCCGTTGACGCTCAGCACACCGTTTTGATAGCTGATGACATCCCCCGGGATGCCGACAACCCGCTTGACGATTTCTCCCTCCTCGCTTTGTGCGACGACGATGTCAAAGCGATCGATCGGCGCCCCCATGACGATGGAGAGACGATTGGAGATGCAGATGTCAAAGTTATTCAGCGTCGGGTTCATACTCGAGCCGCGCACAACGACCGGCTTAGCGATGAAATTAGCAATCAGCAGCACGGCGGCAACGCCGATCACATAATATTTCAGCAGGGAAAAAATCTGTTTGGTTAATGGCATGATCGCTTCAAGATTACGCTTGATCCGCGTCTGTCCACTGTTCGACATCCTTCTTGCCATAACCGAAGGTCCCCCTTTCTCTGCCGTCCTTTTTTCTATGTGCGCTCGCTTTGTTTCTTATGCTCCCCGACCATCACCCGCTTTCTGCCAACCGCATTCGGATTCTATCCTATTATAGCATAGTGCACGGCGTTTTACCGCATAGTATTCGCATAATTTTTGTTTCATTTTTGTAAGTCTTCACACGGTTTTTTCCCATTGTTCACAAACGGTGCACACGCAAGAAATTTTCGCATCGTCCACTATCCTTTTTTACGCATTTGCGGTACACTAGGAGGTGCAAAAACCAAAGGGGGTCATGCGTATGAAATCTTTAAGGGAACTGTTTCGCATCGGTCCGGGGCCTTCCAGCTCGCATACGATGGGGCCGCAGCGCGCCGTTTTGACATTCATGGAGCGTACGCCGCAGGCGGATCACTATCAGGCGGTACTGTATGGATCGCTGGCGTTAACCGGCAAGGGGCACCTCACCGACGCGATCATCGAAAAAACCTTTGCGCCCAAGCCCTGCACGATCGTCATGGATGTGCAGAAAACGATGAAGCATCCCAACACGATGCGCTTAATCGCTTATGACGGGCAGGGGGCAGTGCTCAGCGAGATGATGGTGTATTCCATCGGGGGCGGAGCCATCGAGATCGAAGGCGAGGAAAGCGGCGAGGGAAAAAGCGTCTATCCGCACCATTCGCTGGATGCGATCATGCAGGTATGCCGCGAGAAACACATCGATCTGTGTCAGTATGTCGAAGCGCAGGAGGGGGAAGCGATCAACGCTTACCTCAACGACATTCTCATTCAGATGTGCAAAACCGTCGATAACGGCTTAAACAGCAGCGGTCTGCTGCCGGGCAAGCTCAAGCTGGAGCGCATCGCCCGCTCCCTGCTCAGCGAAGCTACCCACTGTGAGGGGTCGGAAAAGGAGAAGCTGCTGTTAAGCGCCTATGCCTATGCCGCCAGCGAGGAAAACGCGGCAGGGGGAATGACAGTCACCGCGCCGACCTTAGGCAGTAGCGGCTTATTGCCGGCCTTGCTTTACTATTACTACTATGACTGCAAAATGCAGCGCGAGCAGCTGGTCGATGCCTTGAAAGTCGCCGGTCTGATCGGCAATCTCATCAAGCATAACGCGACGATCTCAGGCGCGCAGGGCGGCTGTCAGGCGGAGCTTGGCGCTGCGTGTGCGATGGGCGCCGCCATGGTCGCCTATCTGATGGGATTAAACATGGAACAGATCGAATATGCGGCGGAAATGGGCATCGAGCATCATCTGGGGCTCACCTGTGATCCGGTGGGCGGCTATGTCATGATCCCCTGCATTGAACGCAATGCCGTCTGTGCGCTGCGTTCCATCGACGCCGCCATCCTCGCCAAGCATCTGCGCAAGGTACATAAAAACCGTGTCAGCTTCGACATGGTCGTCGAGACGATGAATAAGACCGGCATGAAGCTGCCGATCGAATTGAAGGAGAGCGCGTTAGGCGGATTAGCCAGCGTAATCAAAATTTAAGAGAGGCCGGAGAGTGAACTGCTCCCTGTCAAATGGACACGTTAAAGAATTAAAACTTTTTGCCCAATGGGTATTGCCCACATCGTTTCCTGTCTTTCATTGACATACTTTTCATCTTCGGTTTTCATGTATGAAAAACGGTTTGCCAAAACACAAAATATGGCAAACCGTTTATTTTTATCTCGCTTATAAAGAGAAGCGTTTTAGCGTAAAGATCGCCCTGATGCGTTATCAGCGGCTTTCACCCGGAAAAGCGGATGAGTCTTTCTTTGGCATCGACTCGCTGAAATCATTAAATTCCTCCAGCCGCTTTTCATCGCTTTGGGCAATTTCATCTAAGACAAAGCGTTTGTCTTTGCGGATGAAACGCCAGTATTCCACAAAGCTCTCCGCCTTTGTTGAACCCGTCTTGATCGTGCCGCTCTCGGTGTCGATCGTATAGTCGATCATTCGCCCCTTGATGTAATACCAGCATTCGTCGCGCGTATCGTCCAGATAATCATGAACGCTGACGATCTTGTGATCCAGCAGTTCTACGTCCTCCAAGATGTTTTGCTCATGCGACAGCTCCATGAAGCTGAGCTTTGTGCGCCACTGTTCATAGAGGTGCTCGCTGAGCAGTTCCTGAAGCATCGTCAGATTTTTCTCACTCCATGCCCGCTGTACGCCGAAATATACGTCCTTCACCCGCTGGTCAAGCACCGCTTCATTCCAGTGATAATCCAAATCGTCGATTGCTTCCAGCACAGTGAGCGAACGCTTGCGCTTCTTGTGCAGATGCACGGCAAAGACGATACCGCCCATACCCGCGATCAAAAGCACGCTGCCAAAAGAAACGACACGCTCCACCCACGTGGCCGGCCTGCCGCTATGGGAAGCATGTGGGGTGGACGAGGAACCGCCGCCCCCGCCGCCTGAGCCGCCGCTTCCCCCACCGCCGGCACGAGCATCTACCGGCAGCGGAAACAGCAGCAACGCTAACATCAGCCAGACAATGATGCGTTTGCTTCGCATATGATTCCCTCGCTTTCTATCCTTTGGGCATGCGCCGCCTCCTCTTCGCTGAGCGCTTCAAACCATGTGTCAAAGCGTAGGCACTGCGCCTCGTCGATCACATACGCGCGTTCATTGCTCTTTTTCAGCGCCGCATTGCGCGCAAGCAGCCGCTGTCTGCGGATTTCCCATGGGCACTCCAGCAGGACGATGCGGTAAGCAAGCCCTCTTTGTTCACAGTAGTCGATCACCTGACGGCGGGCGTCTCTGGTCCAATGTCCGTGATCGATGATGCAGGAGATCCCCTGTGCTAACAGCTGTTCTCCCAGTGTGCAGAAATAAGCGCGGATCGCCCCCTCCTGACGACGCAGCGCTGTAGGGCCCTCACAATGATCCCGCAGAGTGACGATCAGATCGTCGATGGAGAGGATGACCGCACGTTGCTGCTTAGCCAAAGTCTTCGCATATGTTGTTTTCCCGGCGGCAACCTTTCCGCACAAAAGAATGATCTCTGCCATACCTTCACTTCCCTATCGTTTTCCATCCTCCATTATACGCGGTTTTCTTCTCTCTCGCCATCCCCGCACAAAGCTTTCGCCGCTTGCTTGCGGGCAGCCTGAGCATTGCCGCGCAAAGATAAAATACGGTTTTTCCATCGCAGCCATTCCTACTATATGCAAAGGGGTCATCTACCTTACAAGGCAGTGTATGATTGCGGCTTCTCCCATCCCTTTGTACTCAACGTCAAGTCATCGGGCAAATAGCTGAAAAACTGCGCTTTGCTAACACAGCTCGCTAAGCAGCTTGCAAAAGAGCATTCCCAAAACGACGATGATGAGCGGGCGGACGATGCGCATGCCGTTTTTCATCACCAGCGCGCTGCCGATGTAATTGCCCGCAACGCTGCACAAGGCTGCCGCCAAGCCAAGAGGAAGCAGCACCTGCCCGTTGCAGAGAAACACAAGCAGCGACATCGTGTTGCTGGCAAGGTTGATCAGCTTGCTGTTGCCGTTGGCCTGCGCGCTGGGCATCCGCGCAAAGCCCGTAAACAAAATGATCAAAAACGTGCCTGTCCCCGGTCCGTAAAAACCGTCGTACATCCCGACGGCAAATGAACTCATCGCGACAATTTGATAGACGCGCCGATTCGGCAGCGGCATTTCGCCGTCGTGTTCCTGAAATCCCCTGCCCTTTAACACCTGCCATGCGACAAAAGGAAGCAGCGGCAGCAGCAACAGCCGTATCACATCCTCATGGACGGCTAACGACAGGGAAGAACCGATCGCCGAGCCTAACAGCGCACATCCGATTCCCACCAGCGCGCTGTCCACACGGACATAACGCTTACGCCAAAAGCGAAACGCCGATACCAGCGTTCCCACAGAGCTGGACAGCTTGTTTGTCGCAATCGCCATATGTGCAGGCAATCCTGCAAAGAAATATGCCGGCAGCGAAATAAGACCGCCGCCCCCAGCGATCGCATCGATCAATCCGGCTAAAAAGACAAACGGACAGACGATTATAAACATCTGTGCGCCTATTTCCATTCCATCATCCCCTTTTTCGATTTTCCGTTCCATTATAGAGAGTTTCTTCCCCCTGCGCAAGCCCTCAGCGAGTGACCCTGCGCGCTTCCTGTTTTCTTTATCTGCTTTCTATACCGCAGCCATCTGCGAAAATCATTCTGTTTTTTGCGAGGCGCGTGCTATAATGAACAGGGAAACGCGTGAGGAGGAAATCAAATGGCAGACGTATATGAACAATCACTGAAACTGCACGAACAGCACCATGGCAAAGTGGCAGTACAATCAAAGGTTCGCGTAACGAATAAAGAGGATCTCAGCTTGGCTTATACGCCCGGTGTCGCTCAGCCCTGCCGGGAAATTCACAAGGATGAGGAAGCGATTTACCGTTACACGGCAAAGGGCAATTTGGTCGCCGTCGTCAGCGATGGCAGCGCCGTACTGGGGTTAGGCAATATCGGAGCGAAAGCGGCTTTGCCGGTCATGGAGGGAAAGGCGATTTTATTTAAGGAATTTGCGGACATCGACGCATTTCCGATCTGTCTGGATACGCAGGACAGCGAGCAGATCATTCAGACGGTGAAATTTCTCGCACCGACCTTCGGCGGTATCAACCTGGAGGACATCAGCGCCCCGCGCTGTTTTGAAATCGAGCAGCGGTTACGCAAAGAGCTGGATATTCCGGTATTTCACGATGACCAGCACGGCACCGCGATCGTGGTGAGCGCCGGGGTGCTCAATGCGCTGCGCTTGGTGCACAAGGACATCACAAGCGCCCGTTTCGTCATCAACGGCGCAGGCAGCGCCGGCATCTCCATCGCCACTTTGTTGATGGAAATCGGCGCCAAAGACATCGTGATGGTCGATCGCGCAGGCATTTTATGCGAGGGAGAGCCATGGATGAACGAGGCGCAGCAAGCGATAGCGAAAAAGACCAATCAGGCGGGACTGCGCGGCGATCTGCGGATGGCGATGAAGGGCAGGGACGTCTTCATCGGCGTCAGCGCACCAAACATCGTCAATGCCGACATGGTCGCCGAGATGAACGATGACGCCATCGTTTTTGCGATGGCAAACCCGGTGCCGGAAATCATGCCGCAGGAGGCCAAGAAAGGCGGCGCGCGCGTCGTTGCCACCGGGCGCAGCGACTTCCCCAACCAGATCAATAACGTGCTCGTCTTCCCGGGCATTTTCCGCGGGGCATTGGACGCCCGTGCCGATGACATCAGCGAGGAGATGAAAATCGCCGCCGCCAAAGCGATCGCCGCAATCGTCAGCGACGAAGAGCTGTGCGAGGATTACATCATTCCCGACGCCTTCAACAAACAGGTCGTGCAGGCGGTGGCACAGGCTGTGATGAATGCGGCGGAGAAAACGCGATGAGAGAGATCGACGTCGCCCGCGTCAAGGACGCGATCTGCCGCATGGTGAAGCAGATCAATGTAGAATATCCAAGCGACATTCAAGCGAGCATGCAGGCGGCGCTCGCAAAGGAACGCCATCCCATCGCCCGCTCCACCTTATCACTGCTGTTAGAGAACGCCGCAATCGCTAAAACTGAGCAGCTGCCGATCTGTCAGGATACCGGCATGGCCATTATCTTTCTGCGAATCGGGCAGGAGGTGCACTTCGTGAACGGAGGGCTGCGGGAAGCGATCGATGAGGGAGTGGCGATGGGCTACGAGCAGGGATACCTGCGCAAATCGGTTGTCGATGATCCGCTGTTTGCACGTATCAACACCAAAACCAACGCCCCGGCCATCGTCTATACCGATATCATCGCCGGAGATCAGATGGAAATCCTCGTAGGCGCAAAGGGCTTTGGCAGTGAAAACATGTCGTCAATCACCATGCTGAAGCCGGCACAGGGCGTGCAGGGCGTCAAGGACGCCGTACTCTCCGCAATCAAGCAAGCCGGACCAAACGCCTGTCCGCCGATGGTGGTCGGCGTCGGCATCGGCGGTACCTTCGACTATGCGGCCATGCTCGCCAAAAAGGCCACCCTGCGAAATGCGGCGCACAACAGCGATGAACGCTACGCTCAATTAGAAGAGGAGCTGTTACAGGAAGCCAACGCCCTAGGCATCGGTCCACAGGGAATGGGCGGAGATACGACCGTGTTTCGCATCAACATCGAGCACTATCCCACCCACATCGCCGGACTCCCCTGCGCTGTCAACATCTCCTGCCACGTCACCCGCCACGCAAAGGAGGTGCTGTGATGAAACATTTCCAGTTACCGCTCTCAATGGAAGAGCGCAATGCGCTGAAAGCAGGCGAGATGATCCTGCTGAGCGGAGTGATCTACACCGCCCGCGACGCCGCACACAAGCGTTTAAATGAGCTGCTAGATGCAGGAAAGCCTCTGCCTTTACCCTTACAGGATCAAATCATTTATTATGTCGGACCTACTCCTGCCCCTCCTCATCATATTTATGGCAGCGCCGGCCCTACCACCAGCATGCGCATGGACGCCTATGCGCCGCGCTTATATGACTTGGGCTTGGCCGCAACCATCGGCAAAGGATACCGTACCCAAGCTGTCAGCGACGCCTGTGTGCGCAATCAGGCGCTCTATCTCGTCGCCATCGGCGGGGCGGGGGCACTGCTTGGCAAGTGTGTCACAAAGGTGGAACCGATCGCTTTCGCGGATTTAGGCGCCGAGGCCATCACCCGGTTGACTGTCAAAGACTTTCCGGTGACGGTTGCCATCGACACGCAGGGAAATAACGTCTATCGATAAAGAAAGTAAAAAAGCCAATATCATGGTTTCAACAAGGTAGGAGAAAAAGCAAAAACAAGAGAATACCAATCAAACCTTTTCCTTAGTTCAGAACGTCAGCCAAGCCGCTTTTTAGAACAAACTTCGTCAACTCTTTGAAAGGCGTATAATTTCTCTTTTCACAGTTTGTCATGATTTCTTAACTGAATGATATTGGGAAAAAGCCGTTGCTGTTTCCTTTGTCGACACCGCTGTCTTTTGGGACAGCGGTTTTCTATGGCATGCTAAACGGAAAGCTAAAAGAAGTAAGCCATCTGTTTCCTACCGCAAAAAAAGAAAACGCCGCATCGACGTTTTCTCTTTGTGAAAATGCCTCCCTTATCGCTTAACGAGACGCGCGCTGTAAATCGGTTCCTCCGCTTCAAAGAAGTAGGTTCGATCAAAAGCATGCGTGTCCATGTTGTACGCATAAAGACCCTCCCCGCTGCGGCTCTCGCATAGGCAGATGAGCTGATCATCGCTGAGAGAGATCAATTCGGCAATGGACGCATCCAGCTCTACCGGCGTGCTTTCTCCCTCTTTCCATATCTCATACTGCAAATGCTCCGCAAAGAAGCCCTCCGTCTTCCCATAGAGAAGCGTACCGTGATCCGCGGCGATAGCGGAAATGCTTCCCGTTTGCACGGTGGCGATCACTTCCGTCTGCGATTGATAAGCATAGATGTGATTATCCACATTGTAATCACTCTCTGTGATTTCCCCCTGCGCTTGGAGATAACGCTCAAACGCTTCCTCCTTTTGTGCTTTCACATAGCCGCAGAAGTAAACAATATCGTCATAGGGATCATAATATGCGGCTGTGCACACATCGCCCGCTAACTCGATCTGCTGCAGCGATCCATCACCGGGAATATAGCGGTAAGGCTGTATTTGTGTATCCTTTGCATCTCCCGCCACGATGATTAAACTGCCGTCATTGCGCAGATATAACGCATGGATAACGGCAAACGTATCCAAGAGATACTCGCTCTCCTTGGTATTGCAGTCATAGCGCATCAATACGTCGCCGGTGTTCTCTTCTCCTTGTGCAGACATGGAATCACTGTAATAGACACACTGGTTTTTCGCATCATACACTGCCGCGGCAACAGAGGTGCGCCATGGCACGGAAAGCACCATCTCTGCCTCTTCTTCATCCAGCCTTTGATAATAGACATTCAGCATGTCCTTTTCTCCCTCATCCTGTGATCCTCTGCCAAGGGTCACAAACGATAGATACAGCGTTGGCTGCAGCTGCGTGTAGATTAGGCATACGCCAAGTGCAAGGGCGAGTACTGTCAAAACGATAGAGATTTTTGTTTTCCTTTTCATCTTCTTTCTCCTCTCTTTCATCCATCCTTTGCCGATGACATCATTCCCGCTGTATGCGCAGTGTCGTCTCCGCATAAAAATGTGACAGCGAATAAAACGACAGCAGTGAAACAATAATCAGCACTGCCGAAAACAATCCCGCTCCGCACAACAGCAGCCATCCTTGTCCAAATCCCGCCAAGACGGATATCGACATCCCAAGCGTGCCGCCTGCCGCAAAGCCATTCATCAGCATGCGGATATACGGTGATAAAAACATGCGAAGCAAAGTGTGTATGTCGATACCGTTTATCCACAGCAGTATCCATTCCCACTTGCTGCTCTCAAACAAACGGATGCCTACTGCCATCATCAGCAAGAAACTCAAACCATAAAGCGCTGCGCTCACACATCCATGCACCAGATCATCCAAGCGAATCGTATCATCCATCACATCCATGGCCACAAAGGAATCATTGACACCATAACCCTCTGATAACAGCTGCTCTTGCATCTTCCTAAGCTCGCTGTACCCCTGTGCCCGCCATGTATACCCGATAAATTGACGAGAGCTGCAAGTCTGCTCATAGAGTGCATGGAGATCCTCATAATATACATAAACAAACGCTTCTCCCTGCTCGGTATATCCGTTTTCCACCCCTCTGTGCAAGACCCCCTCAATGCTTATTGGCAGCTTTACCGTATGTATGCGGACGGTCTTCTTTGTATACTCATATAGATCGATACTTGGCTGCCACGCTCCCTCGTTCAAAAAGGGATATAGGCGATCATAAGCGTCCTTGCTCAAATAGAGGCCATGCGTTTGGGCGCTGTCAAAGTACGATGCCGTTTTATCCGCCAACGCATCCACATCAAAATAAGGTACCACCTCGATCTCTGCATCCTCATGCAGCACTGCACGGATATATGGATAGCAGTTCTCCTGGTGCGGCAGTGAAAATGGGATGTTCGCTTCCTGTGGGCTTATCTGATGAGGCGAGGCGCTCACAAACAGCTGTAAATCATAAGGAGCGAGCAGCTGACGCTCTTTCTGTGCCAACCGCTCTTGCAAATATGCAGGCACAAAGGTACAAAGAAACATCACCACGGCAAACAACAACGTCAGATACCGCTGCAGCTGCAAATACTTCCTTTGCCTGCGCTTTCCATACGCCCCTGCAAATGTATCCTGATGAAAAGAGAGATGCTGCGCCGGCTGAAGACTCCTTGCCGGCATCCGGTGTGAAGATTCCTTTATTTTCTCAATATGACCCTCCTCAATCTGCCAGATGCTGTCCGCCATTTCCTTTACTTTTTCACTGTGACTGACCAAGATGACATAACATCCCCGCTCATGCGCCGCTTTTTGCAGGATGCGGCAAATTGCCTCTTCATGATCGGCATCTAAAGAGGAGGTCGGTTCATCCATAATCAAAATATCCGGCTGTTTTACCAAGGCACAGGCGATAGCCAAGCGCTGACGCTCTCCCAAAGAAAGGTGCTCTGTCTTTTGCTCTGCCTGTTCCCTGCACAGCCCCACTTCCTCTAACAGCGTGCCGATTTCCTCATCGCTCAACAAGCGTCCCGCCATCTGTGCATGATCGTATAGACTTTCCTGTACGCTGCAGCGTGGGATCAGTTCCTTTTCCTGCAATACAAAGCCGACATGATAACGGCGGTAATCGCTTTGTTCCCTTAACGACAGCCGTAATATATCACGCCCCTCATACAGCAGGGTATAGTCTTGATCCTTGCTGAGAGCGGCAATGCGATACAACAGAGAGGTCTTTCCGCATCCGCTCTTCCCGCACAAAAGCGAGACCTCACAGGGAAAGAAGCACAGCCGGTCAAAGGCGAGCAATTCCCGATCATATGCAATCCTGACGTTCTTTAGTTCCAGCATGCAGATTCCCTCTTCTCATCATCATCGGAAACAGACAGGTGCACAGAAAGGTAAGCGCCGCCAGCATCAGCACCGCCTGCGGCGTGATGCGCACATAAGCGATATGAAGCCCGGCAGCGCACAAACGGCACACGAAGAAAACGATGACGGCGACAACACCCTGTATGCGCCATTGCAGCAGACATTGACCGAGGAAAAAGCGCCTGCGCTGCCTCTGATTCAGACCCAACACCTTTAGCAGACGTTCTTCCCGCAGACTCACATGGCGTTTTAAATATTGAATCGCCAAAGACGGTATGAGCATGGCAGCCAACAGCAACAGGGAAACCACCGTCATCGTATTTGCCAATCCCTCCTCCGCCAGCAGGATCGCTTTCGTATTCACATAGCGGCTCTCCACCTGAAAACCGCTGTTTTTCAGCTGAGACACCAACCGATCCAAATGGGCTAAATCATCAACGACGATTGAATACGCATTCGGCTTCCATCGCGTGTTGACGATCGTCTGTTCAATGCCGACGATCTTTTCAGGCGGCGTTTCACTGTATCGCTGCGCGCTGCCGTCCCAGTAGATGGTATACTGCTTTCGTGTCTGCTGTTTTTCCACATAAGGAAGAAAGGTTTGATAGGGTACATACAGCTGATAGTCAAAGCTCTCTTCCTGCCCCAGCCAGCTGTTTTTCAGCACGCCGCGAATCGGCAGCCGCACCCGCTCATAGGTGCAGGAAGGCACATTCGCATCGCTTGCTTCCCCTCTCTCATCGCTGACCTGTGCAATCCCGTCAGAATCATACAGCGGAATCATCATGCTGAACTCCAGATAAGGATCAGCGGGTGTTTGCGAATACAGCGCTTCAAACAGGCGGGGCGAAACATAGACGCCCTCATCGTGATAGACGCTTTCCACCATAGAGCTGTAATCATAATCATCCATATACGTATGGAAATACAGATGATCGATCTGTGTCTCCTCCTGTGCTTTTGATGATTCTGACGCCCCTACAGCATCCACTGCCTCCGGCACAGATACCCTGCTTGTGATGGCATCCCGATCGTAAGCGACACACTCACTCACCCTTTTCTGCAATGCCCTTTGTGCTTCATCACTTTGCGCATTTTCTTTTTCTGCCTGATCCACCGCCAGCGACCATGCGCTCACTTCCACATCAAAGCGGGGAACGATGCGTTCGATATCGCCGCATTGCGCCAACTTCTTTAACGACTCCTCCTCCACGGGGTATTCCGACCCGTTAAAAGAAAAGTCAAATCCCTCTGCTATCGGTTGATAAGCGATGATCTCTCGTATCCCCATCTGCTGTATCTGCTGTGTATGCTGAGCGATGGAGACGTTGTTCATCGAATAAGAAAACGTCAATACGCCGACCATCACGCCTATCACCAGCTTCAACAGCTTTTGACGAGGACGCAAATTGCGATGAATACGTTTACCGACCGAAAAAAAACATTGTTCATCGAAGCCGACAGGCGTTATCTGCAAAGGGACATTCTCATGAGATGACGTGCGCACACAGTGACATTGTCCCTGCTCGATTTGATACAGGGTATCGCCGATCTCCATGATCGAGTGCTCATGCGTTGCGATGATGATAACGGCCTGCCGCTGTTTTGCATAGCGCTTTAACAGATCGATCACGCCCTGTTTATCCTTTTGATCGAGTGCGGCGGTAGGCTCATCCAGCAAAAGTATCTGCGGCTGTTTCAAAAGCGCCAGATACAGGGCGGCCCTCGTCTTTTCCCCGCCGGAGAGCTGTGCGGGGAACTTGTCTTGAAACGTATCGACACCGAGCTGCTTTTGAAGCTTCAGCTGCCTGCTTTGCAGACGATACAGCGAGCAGTAAAACTCGATATGCTCCCGTATCCGCAGGTTTTCGATAAAGAGCGGCGTCTGTTCGACAACCGATACCTTTTGTGATAAGAACCGGCTTTTTTCCTCGTCGCTCAGTGATGAAAGATCTTTATTGTCGTAATAATAGGCACAGGGGAAGCGAAACAGCAACGCATTGATCAGCGTTGTTTTGCCTGCGCCGCTCGCCCCGCAAAGAACCGTTACCGCACCTGCCACCGCCGAAAAATGTGCGTTTTGAAATACCTGATGCTCGCCGAATTTCACATGTAGTCCGCTAATCGTAATCATTTTCATTCATCCTCTTTCCCAGAACATGATAATTAGGATCTCCCATTGGCATATGGGAGATCCCTCGCTATTAGGACAGCTTCATCGTATTGGTATCAAATATCCAAGTCATTGATTTTGTCGTCGAAGAGTCAAGGTAATTCTGATTGGTAACCCTGATTCGATAGATGCTTACCGACAAACTCCTTTGTTCATTGTTACGTCAAGTACCGGATGTTTTTAACAGTTGTCTCAAATCATCAGATACAAGGAAATCCGACAGCTATCCAGTCATCAGCTTTTCCGATTCCCTATGACACAAAAGAAATTTCACCTCCTATTTCCGACAAGATTAAGCGCTTTCTCTTTATAAATATAGTAACAAATGTGTATTCTTTAATCAATAGTTATTATGTTAAATAAATATAATTTTTAACTAAGTTTGATTTTCATATTATATTATAAATAAATTGACACAGTATACATCCAATTCATCAGTCTCCTCGTTAATAACATTCACAAAAGACATAACAGCGATCATAAAGCGTAATCAATAAAAAAATCCCGCTTCACCCGGCAACACATTAATCGGCGTCGCCCGCTTCGGCGGGATATTCTTCACAATGCAATGATGTTTTAATCTCCCTATTCAGGAAGAGCGTCGATGCTAAGAGAGTTTCCCGGCAGGACTGCATGTGATGGTAACTGTATAAGGAGTCTCGGCAATGACCTCACTTTGAAGATATTGCTTCATCACAAAAGTACCGATTGCCTTATTTCCGCTTTTAGACGCGCTTTTATTGGAAACTTTCCAAGTAGAAGCACTGATAGAAACATTGATTTTACTGGAAGTACAGGTTGCTTTACTGCCGTCATAAGTGAATGTTCCGGTTAGTGTTGCACTCCATAAAACGACTCCGTTTGCATTCTTCTTACTGACTGTTTTACTTCCGCTTTTTGTATTCGAGGCGCGCGTAAGAGAAGACTGTTGCTCCAAGGTGATTTCCAGCGTTCCCCCATCTTCCTGTGGAATAACCTCCGTTGAGATAATTTCCGTATGCTGTGCATGGATTTCCATAGGCATGACAAGCATCAGCATGCAGACGCTGCAAAAAACAAACAATTTTTTCATTCAGATACATCCCCTTTCATTAATACAGTTTCGGTTTCCCGTATGATCTCATCCTTTACCGCATCCAGCGCTTCCCTCAGCGTAATGCAATAACAGATCCAGCAAACAAGCATCGCAGCACAGACAAATGCCAAAAAGAATTGCAGCATCCGTTTCTTTTTCAGCGAGTCGATGATCTTCTGCGGTTCCATACTCTCATAATAGGATGCCACCGCCATCGTAGGCTTCCCGAGCTCTTTGACGATCTCTTCATATTCCGTGGTTTCTTCTACATTTGACAGCAACGATTGAACATAGCGTTTTTCTCTTTTCGTATGTATGGGAAATAATCCCAGCAATTCTCTTTGATACCGGCGTTTTCCTGATTTCATTATTCTCCCCTCCAATTTTCATCAATCACCTTTGAGGTAGCCTCCTCCAGCTGAGATACTTCAAAAGCCAATAAGAAAAAAATTCTCTATTCTCTTTGAAATACCAGCGATACCAGCTCATAAAGACAGAGTTTCCTGCCGCTTTTTCTGCAATGCGCATGTAAGAGAAGACTGATCCAAGACGATTTTTTGCGGTCCTCATCTCTCTGAACAACCATTTTCACATGCTGTAATCGGGTTGCCGTAGAGACGACAATCTACAACATGCAGACGCCACATGAAATAAACAGCTTTTTATTCAAGCTCTGTTAATGTAATCTCAGTTTCGTATATGATCTCATCCTTTACCGTATCCAGTGCTTTCCTCAGCGTAACGCAATAACAGATCGAGCAAATGAGTACCACAG
Source organism: Merdibacter sp. Marseille-QA0792 (assembly GCA_965119685.1). Lineage (GTDB taxonomy): Bacteria > Bacillota_I > Bacilli_A > Erysipelotrichales > Erysipelotrichaceae > Merdibacter. The sequence goes on from OZ221971.1 coordinate 2,609,963, forward strand.
CACAGATAAATGTCAAACAGTATTGCAGCAGCCGTTTCTTTTTCAGCGAGTCGATGATCTTTTGCGATTCCATACTCTCATAATAGGATGCCACCGCCTGCGTCGGCTTTCCGAGTTCTTTAATGATCTCTTCATATTCCGCATTTTCTTCTACATTTGACAGCAACGATTGAACATAGCGTTTTTCTCTTTTCGTATGTATAGGAAATAATCCCAGCAATTCTCTTTGATACCGGCGTTTTCCTGATTTCATTGATTTCCCCTCCAATTTTCATCAATCACCTTTGAGATAGCTTTGCTCCAGCTGAGATACTTCGACAATAGCTGTTGCAGGCGCTCTTCTCCTTTCTTTTCGATGTGATAATACACACGCACTCTGCGATTTTGCACCGACTCCGTAGAACTGATACATTCCTCATCAATCAGACGATAGAGCACCGGGTACAGCGTTCCCAGTTTTAAATCAATCACACCATCCGTCATCTTTTTCAATATGCTGACGATCTCATACCCATAGCGATCCCCTTCGTGTAACACGAGCAAAATCAACATGTCCATCTTAAAAAAGAAATTATCCTTTGCCATGCACGCACCACCTTTTTATTTATTATATCATAATATGTAGAAAATAAAAATATATATCAGATATTCTGGTAAAACTTGAGTTAATAAACGAAGTCAACATCGATTATTAACACATATACTATTTTTATAAAAATATAATTATTTACAAATTTTGTTTATGATAATATAATGGAATAAAGAAGCCTGACTGTTCATGGTCTAATAGGAAAAAGCACTCATGATATATGAGGACTTCTTATAAAAAGAGAGGAGGTGCATGATGAAAACAGAAAAGGCATACAAAATAGTCGACACTTGACATCTGCCGATTATTGTATCACGGAGATACATAATGCACTCCACCGGTATAAAATTGAATACGTGGAATATGTACTTAATTTCTATCACCGAAACAACTATTGATTTTCAACGCAAAGATAGGATAGGAGAAATGGGTTCTGTCACTTTACAGCATTCTCTTAATTTGCTGCAGCGATATACCTGATTCAAAAAAATCTTAAAAGGATATAGCAGTCGAATGCAGTCAATCGTTTCTTAATCCCATCATGTCACTTCACGTAAAGAAAGAGAGGATAATATCATGAAAAAAAGCATCAAATTATTTGCGGCGTTCGTTTCTTTGTTCACCATTTCATCTGTGGCAGTACCATCTCTAACAGTACATGCGGAAGAAGAGGAAATTTTTGAATCAGATAAAATACCATTTTGGATGCCAAACGATTCAGTCCTACACTATATCGATGACACACATTTTGTCGTTGAAAACATAACGCTTGATGAAAAGACAAAAAACGAGATTCGCGCAGGCATTGATGATATTCAATCATTAGATGAATCAACTGTTTCTTTCGTTCCGGGGGCGCCGGAGAAAGGAATCACCATTTATTATTCAGATGAGGGAGAACTCGCTTCCATAAAAAATGCAGATGGCAGTTCTTTTGATAAAACAATCATTACAGGAGGATTCTTCAATGAAGAAATTTCTCCTATGGCATCCGATGAACATCAGTTAGCATTATTTGCAAGCTGGGGTAACAACAACAGATTATACAGAGAGCGCGGAACAGGTATGATTTGGGGTTATGGAAACGCATCAATTTTCTATGACAAAATCGGCGATCATGATAATGTATTAAAAAAGGGAGACTGTGCTACCCAGATGAATTATGACAACTGTAAAAGCGGTACGAAAGTAACCGTTACTGTCGGTTCATACTCGCATGAATTCACAAAGAACGATGTAGGCGCCTTGCCAAACGCGGTTGTTGATATTTGGAAAGACGGCGTGAAATATTTAGGCGGAACGGATAAAGAAATTGCAAATAACAGCTTCTTAAAATCCTGCGGCATGCGTCATAACAAATAAACATCCCTTATGAAAAAAACACTCATCGCCCCCATCCTCGCGTTTCTCTGTTTCATCACCGCCTGCTCGTCTCCATCATCTTCTGATGATCTCTACTTATCGTTCGCAACGATCGAAACGGAGTATGACGGCACCATCGGCGGAAAAGGAACGCTGAGCGTATATTATCAGGCGCTGGACAGCGAAGAAGCCACAAAGGTATTTTCATCCACATTTTGCGCCTCCTACCCTGCCGCCGTATATGACAAGCGCCGCAACTGTGTCTATTATTCCGATAAACTGCTGCCGGAAGGGCAAATCTTTGCCAGCGATAAAGTGCTTCGCTATGATTGCGAAACAAAAGAGAGCGAGGTGCTGATTGAGCACCTCACCCCGATTAACGACATCTATCTGAGAAACGACGGGGATCTGGTCATCGTTTCGGGGAATACCGACGGAACGGATATGCAGCCTTATCTCTACGATCCCGACAATGGCCAAATCACCAAATTAGACGTCAACGGCGATTTCATCTTCGGCTCCAATTATGATCCGCGCCAAGATACCTTTGTATTTTGCGGATACAAAGACAGCGAATTGAAAAAGTCGTTTGAGAATAAGGAAGATAAGCTAATCCCCAACCGCATTTATACTTACGACGATCATGTAGAAGAAATCGCCACAATTCCCTCCTCCCAAATCCCCTCTGTCGTCATGGACGGCGATCGGATTCTCTATGGCAAAGACATCATCACCGGCGAACCCTATCAATATGAGCTGCTCCACAACGGACAAACACAATCCATCCCGTTACAGGAATCACTCTATCTGCTTGTCGCTCTTGACGGCGATGATCTCATCTGCGTGGATTCCACCCACGGTTTCGACGGCTTGTATTCCTACAATCTGAAAACCAAGCGCTACGATAAAACCTATTTCTTTCAAGCGGATGAAGAGATTTACAGCGCCCATCTCGTCAAGCGTTAAACAGTGATTCCACAAGTGCTGCTCGTTCATTTCTCCTTTTGTCCCCCACCATAAAAGCCGTCGTTCACTGCGGCGGCACCATAAGGAAAAGACCCCCTTACAACCAATCGTAAAGAGGGTCTTTTCATATCAGATCAAAGATCGCTTGTCAATCAGCAGCTTATGCGTTGCTGGCGGCAACCTTCACCTTGCTGAACAGCTCGGCGATCACCGTGCGCGTTTCGGCGTCGTATTTGAACACCTCGTCGTTTGCGTTGTCGGTGCGCGGAAGATAAGCGTTAATGCCTTCATAGTCGCCGCCCTCGCCGCTGAGCTCGTTCATGACTTCCTCATTCGGAGAAGTGTAGCCGACAAAGCTGGAGTTATCCATCGCCGCATCATACGTGCAGACATAGTCGATAAACGCATGTGCCAGCTCCGGGTTCTCCGCGTTTTTAGGAATGACCATCGCATCCGACCACAGGTTGGTACCGCTCTGCGGCATGTAGAAGCCCATGTCCTCATTTTCCGACATCACATACGCCGCATCACCGGAGTAAATCAGTCCCAGCGCCTTGCGTCCGGCCGCCATGTTATCGATGATCTCATCGGTAACGATCTCCGGATCCATCGTCTGCACACACTGCAAGAGCCACTCATACGCTTCGTTCAGCTCTGCTTCATCGCTTGTATTCATCGAATAGCCCAGCGCTTTCAGCGCCATCATGAAGCTGTCGCGCTCGGAATCATACAGGTAGATGTCCCCCTTATACTTCGTGTCTAAGAAGATGTTATAGCCCTCGGCCTCTAAATCCTCCTCGCTGACCTTCGTCTTATCATAGACGATGCCGACCGTTCCCCAGAAATACGGTACGGAGTACTCATTTTCCGGATCATACTCCAAGCCCATGACGCCATCGCTCAGCAAATCCAAGTTAGAGAGCTTGCTCTTGTCTAAAGGCTGCAAGAGATCCTCCTGCATCAGGCGTTCGATCATGTAATCGCTTGGTACCAGCACATCGAAGGATTCGCCGTTTGCCACCTTGATATACATCTGCTCATTGCTGTCAAAGTAATCCACCTTGACGGTTGCGCCTGTTTGCTCTTCAAAATCGGAAATCAGGTTTTCTCCCATATACTCTCCCCAGTTATACAGGTGAAGCTCCTGTCCCTCAAAAGGGCGCTCTCCTGCGTTGGAAGAATTGCCGCAGCCGCTCAGGCTCAAAACCATCGCGCCCGCACATACGCTAGCCAGTAATTTTTTCATATCTTTTCTCCCTTCTTGCCCGAATCAGGGGCACAACATTGATAATCACGAGGACTATCGTTATCAATACTACAACGAGTGTAGATATTGCATTGATACTCGGGTTGACCCGCTTGCTCATGGTGTAGACCATGATGCTCAAGTTTTTGACTCCCCCTCCGGTAACGAAGTAAGAGATGATGAAGTCGTCAAACGACATCGTAAACGCAATCAGCGCGCCGGAGACGATGCCCGGCATGATCTGCGGCACCAACACCTTCGTGAGCGCCTGCCATGGCGTTGCGCCTAAGTCCATCGCCGCATCCGCCAGGTTGGGGTCTAACGAACGGATTTTAGGCATGACGCTGAGGATGACATACGGCGTGCAGAAAGCGATGTGCGCTAACAGCATCGTCATATACCCGCGTTCCACATGGAAGGTGATAAACAGCAGCATCAGACCGATCGCCGTGACGATCTCCGGGTTCATAATCGGAAAATCGTTGAGCTGCAAGACGATCTTTTTAAGAAACTTACGGCTTTTTGACAAGCCGATTGCGCTGATCGTTCCAAGCAGTGTCGATACCGCCGTTGCGATCAAGGCGATGGAGATGGTCGTGTAAAGCGATTCCATCATATCGCGGTTGTTGAGCATGCGCTCATACCACATCAGAGAGAACCCTTCAAAGCTCGTCAGCGACCGGCTGGAGTTGAACGAAAAGATGATCATGAAGACGATGGGCAGGTAGAAGAAAGCGAGCATCAGCCCCATCAAAACCTTTCCGAAGATTCGCTTGTCCTTTTTCATGTGCGCTTCTTCCTCCCTCCGCTGTTATGCTCGTCCACACGGCGGATCAAATACATGCACAGCATCATGATGATCGCCATAATCATGGAGATCGCAGAACCGAAATTCCATTCGCCGACCGTGATAAACTGATTTTCAATCACGTTGCCGATGAGGAAGAAGCTGCCCCCGCCCAAGAGCTTGGGGATGAAGAAAGAGCTGACCGCCGGCAAGAACACCAAGGCAATGCCGCTGATGACACCCGAGAGCGATAGCGGGAAAGTGACCCGCCAAAAGGTCTGTACGCGGTTAGCGCCCAAATCCGCACTCGCCTCTAACAGCGAGTTATCCATCTTGCAAAGCGAGGTGTTGATCTGCAAGATCATAAACGGAATGAAGTTGTACACCATGCCGATGAGCACCGCCCCCTCCGTATAGAGCAGCTCGCTCTCTCCTAAGCCGAAGAAACCAAGCAGGCTGGAGACAATACCGCCCTTGGTCAGTATGCCGATCCACGCATAGGTGCGCACCAGCATGTTAATCCATGTCGGTAAAGTGATGGCAAGCACTAAGATATTGCGGACACGATCGCTGCTGCGGGCGATGAAGTAGGCGATCGGATAGCCCAATACGATACAGATCAGTGTCGTTTTAAAGGCGATGACCAAAGAACGCCATAAGATGAGCAAAAAGTCGTGGTCGGTAAAGAAACGGATGAAGTGATCCAGCGTAAAGGTGAAATTGACGATCTCGTTGCCGCTGGTCGTCAACGAATAAAACAGGATCAGCAGCATCGGCAGCAGGATCATCAACGCGGCCCAGATCACATAAGGGGCCGCCAGCTGTGTGAAGCGCCGCATCAGAACCCCATCTTCTCCATGACGTGAATATCCTGCGGGAAGAAGGTCAAGCCGACCTCTTTTCCTTCCTCCACATAGTCGGTCGTGTGAATCTTAAACTCACGTCCCATCGTCGAGAAGGTAATTTTATAAACGCCCTCGGTGATGTTTTCATCATCAAAGTCGTAATCTACGCTGATGTCCACCGAACGCTCTTCATCGCTGAGCTTCCAGCCCTGCGCATTCGCCCATGTTTTGAGATCGGTATCCAAAGCGACGGATTCCTTGATCTCGTCCACCGTCTTGAAGAAGTTAAACGCCATAACCGCCTCGTTTGCACGCTCGTTTTTCACAACCGGCTGATTGACGACGAAGATGGTGCGCTGCACGCTGGTGCCGGCGGAGGTGGAGAAGGTTACCGGATACTCGCCCAGCTCCTCCTTGAGATCGTATTCGATCTTGGCAATCGAGATATATTCATCGCTTTGCGGGTCCCATGCCTGCGCATCGGCACGGGCGACGATCTCCTTATCGTCGAGTTCCTTAAGGTCCTCGATATCCACATAGAAATCATTGGCGCTGATCTTTTCCTTGCCGCCTTCACCGACGACGTCGCGGTTGCGGATCACATGCATGTTGACGGTCACGGAGGTGCCCGGCAGCGTTTCCACCATCACCTCGTAGTGCACGCCTTTGAATAAGACGGAGAGCACCTCGCCGGACAGCTTTCCTTGCGATGCTTCGACGATGTCGATATCCTCGGGACGGATGACGACGTCCACCGGTTCGTTTGGTTTGAAGTCGCGGTCGACGCAGGTAAAAGTGATGTCGTCGAACATGACCTTGTAATCCTCCAGCATGACGCCGGGGATGATGTTGCTCTCGCCGATGAAGTTGGCGACATAGCGGTTGATCGGCTCGTTGTAGATCTCCTGCGGCGTACCGGATTGCTGAATCTCGCCGTCTTTCATGACGACGATCTTATCCGACATGGTCAGCGCCTCCTCCTGATCGTGAGTGACATAGATGAAGGTGATGCCCACCTCCTGCTGAATGCGCTTGAGCTCATACTGCATCTCCTTGCGCAGCTTCAAGTCCAGCGCTCCCAAAGGCTCGTCTAACAGCAGCACCTTAGGCTCGTTGACAAGGGCGCGGGCGATTGCCACCCGCTGCTGCTGTCCGCCTGAAAGCAGGGTGACGTTTTTATCCTCATAGCCCTCCAAGCCGATCAGCTTGAGCATCTTCATCACCTTCTGTTCGATGACGTCCTTGCTCATCTTCTTGATCTTCAAGCCAAATGCGATATTCTGATATACGCTCATGTGCGGAAACAGCGCATATTTCTGAAACACGGTGTTGAGCTCGCGCTTGTGCGGCGGCACCTTGGCGATGTCCTCTCCGTCAAAGATGATCGAGCCCTCGTTAGCGTCGAGAAAGCCGCCCAAGATGCGAAGCAGCGTCGTCTTGCCGCAGCCGCTTGGTCCTAACAGCGTCACAAATTCATTTTCATAAATATCCAGATTGATGCCCTTGAGCACGATCTGTCCGTCAAAATCCTTGACGATATTGCGAAAGCGAATCAGTACCTTCCCTTCCATAGTTCTTCCTCCCCTTAAAACATCGGCGGCGTGGTGATCCACAAAATGCGCGCTTCCACGCTGCCCGGATTGCGCAGATAATGGCTTTCGGTCCCTTCGATGTAGAAGGTTTCCTTCGCCTTGATTCGATAGGTCTGGCTGCCCTTGATCAACAGGATGCTGCCTTTGAGCACATAGCCGAACTCCTCCCCGCTGTGGCTGCGCATCACCATGCTGTCTTTGCCCGGCTGCAAGGTGAATAAGATCGGCTCCATGTCATTTTTCTGCGCGTTGGGCACGATCCATTCGATCTTGTAGTCCTCCTGCTCGTCCTCAAAGAAATCAGCGGTGTGAAAGACGATCTTGCGCGGAGACTCCTGACGGAAAAACTGTGAAAGATCGCTTCCCAGCGCCTCTAAAATATCCTCCAGCGTCGAAATGCTGGGACTGGTGAGATTACGCTCGACCTGCGAGAGAAAACCCTTTGTCAGCTCGCTGCGGCTGGCAAGCTCCTCCAGCGTCAGATCGTTGGAGAGGCGAAGCTCTTTAATTCGTTTTCCGATGTCCACGGCACACACCTCCTGTTTTGTGGTTCTAAACTTTTCGTTCACCACAAGCAAACAAGAATATTATACACAGTATGCGCTGAAACGCAATAGGAAATTTAATATATTTAAATTTATGTTTGAATATACTAAACTTTTATACGATGAACGCGGCATCGCGCAAACATCCTTGCGTTACTCAAAGCGCTTTACATTGACAGCAACACCGACACGAGGCTAAAAAAGACGCTGTATCATCCGGAAATGATCAGCGTCCAAACCGCTTCTTTAAGCGTGTACGTCATGCTTGGCAAAGCATATCCCTGTCATTGACACATCAATGGAGAATGCTCAAATACCATCGGCTACATTGCCTTGGTAAACAGCGCGACCTCCTTCACATTTGCTAACTGCTGTAAGGAAGCGCTCTTGCACAGCGCCTTCCAGATGCACAGCGATAAAAAGAAATCCACCATGCTGTGGACGATCGTCCCCACTCCGACCAATACAAACAGCAGATAAAACAGTGTGGACGCGTCATACCCGGTATATAGCGGCAATACGACGAGCACCTCGCACAATGCATGAATCAAGGCGATGCCGATCGTATAGACGAGGACGCTTTGCGCTTTGCTCAGCAGCTTGGGATCTCTTTGCAGACAGCGTGCGCCGAGATACGCCCATACGATATGGCTGAGCGCACGCAAGACGACAGGCAGCGTAAAACCGGCCAGATAGAAACCGGCGGCAGTACCGACAGCGACACTCAGCGCGCAAAACGGCGAGATCAGCATCGCCGCCATGATGGCGACATGAGAGCCAAGTGTAAAGGACATCGGCTCTAAGATGATCTTCACCGGTGAGATCATCGGGATCAAAACCCCCAATGCGATCAGCATGGCGCTGATGCACATCATGCGCACCTGCTTCTTTGTTGAACTCATTTGATTTCCCCCTTTATAGATATATGTCAAGACACATATCTATACTATACAGACGAAGGGGGTTCTCTGTCAAGGGAGAGTGATCTCATTTTCAGCAAGGGAAGCAAAGGCGCACGGCTGATCGGGGGAGTAATCAGGTGAAACCATACATATGCTAAAAAAACGATCGCAAAGCCGGGTAAAACCGAAAAGCTTCTTCACTGTAAGTTAAAATCTTATTCCATATCGGACTTTTCTGCATCAACAGAAGCGGGACAGCATTCCTGATTATTGAAAGCTTTCTTGCGGCAAAGGAAGCAACACACCTCGATAAAAAAACACACCCTTTTTCAAGGCGTGTCTTTTGTCCAAGCTGTTATTTGCGAATCAGATGCAGACGCTCGACGATGAGCGGTACTACGATCATTCCGACGATACAGGTTGCGATCATATACGGAGCGTTATAGGTAATCGAACCCCATAACGGCGTTTCCCACACGAGGACACCGCCGATCGTATGGCTGAGAAAACGCAGGAAGTTCGTCACCAGCACACCGCTGTAAAAGTAGCCGATGTTAGGGAACAGGCATGCGATGCCATAGATCGAGAACGCAAACAGATAGTCGAGGACAAAGCCCAGCAGGTTAGCCACATACATCGGTCCCGTGACAAACTGAATCAGCACGGAGACAAGGCCGGAGATCACCGCCTTGCGCCATCCCAGATGATAGCTGGCTACTAACAGCACGATCGTCGAAACGCCGATGCTGCCGCCTTTAGGCATCTGCAAAAATGGGATAAACTCGTTGGAACAAATGTCAAGCACCGCAAACAATGCGGCATACAATGCCATAAAAACCAGATCTCTTACTTTCGTATTCATAAAAAAACACCTCCATTGCGAGGCGTAAGGAAAACTGAAAAACAACAGACTCCCTACGCTGGCACTACCCAGATCAGGTCATGAGGGACCGGCGCTACGCTCATCTCAGCATTCCGGTAAGGAAATGCGCCCCTGTCTTGACATCCCTATTATAAGAAATTTCGACAAAAATGCAAGAAAAAAAGAATCATCTGTAAAAAAACTGACAGAAAGGGCCGCATTTCACCGCCATCGGCCAATGATCTCTCCCATTATGGCAAGAGAATAACGCAAAACAAACGCCGCCGAGCCCTTTCCCCATCCCTTTTCCCTGTTATAAGCATAACAAAGGCGCACCCCGCAGACAAAGCGTGTGATGCGCCTCTTGTTTATAGAACCGATCGTTTAGTTACGCAGGCGAAAGGTCATCGGAGCATATTTCCCTACGAGCAGATAAGCGGCGATGCCATAGATCAACGAGAACACGATCATCAGCGCGCCAAACAAAACCGTGTCCATACGCAGATAGATAAAAGCAAAACAGATGAGATAAGTAATACACATCACGATGCCATAGGTGCTGCTCTTGGTCTCCGTCGCCTCGTTATACGGCTGTAACAAATAGTAGCAGGCAAGAAAGTGAATCGAGAAGAGAACGCTGGCGCCCATGATGCACACGACGACCATGACGCACGTCCAAGGAGACCCCTCACAAAGTGCCAGCAGCAGCGCATAGCCCAAGCCGAGCACTGCCGAGGGCAGCAGGTTGATACGGATGACGTCAAAGAGGCGCAGGCGAAACAGGGAGAGGATGACTTCCCTGCGGCGGTAAAACGAATACGTCAGCATGCTGTGATCACAGTTGCGAAACATCGCCGATACCACCGATTTCCCCGAATGAAAGCCATACACCAAAAAGATAAAATAGGGCAGATATTGCATTAACAGCTCCCTGACCTCCCCGCGCACCTCGCCAAAGCGCAGGACGGCGATGATGGCGATGAGAGAGAGCGCCGCGAAAATGAGGGCAAGACGCTTCGCCGGACGCCACAGCATCCGCTGATGCCTTTTGATGAACAGCTCGTTAAAATAGGCATATCCCTGCTTGTCGCTGGTGATGCTTCGATCCTCACTGATGTTCTTGCGGATGTTTTCATTGGTGAGTGCCTGTGCATTGACGCGGATCGCCGCCGTCTTCTGTGCCAGCAGCTGCTGTGCCAGCGCCCGATAAAGCGGATAGCGAAGCAGATAAACAAAGGCAAAAAGCGAAAGTGCAAAGCATAATGCGCAGGATGCAATCACGAAGAACGCAGGCAGATAGATCTGCGGCAGCATTGCGCCATAGGCAAGCGCCCAGCACAGGGCGATGGTCGTCCACGTCAGCTTTACCGGAGCGTTTTCATTGCGCACAAACCCGCTGCTTTGAAAGCGGTACAGCGACCATGCGACGCTGAGTGTCTTAATGCCGGCAACGCCAAAGGGCATCACACACAGCCAAAGCGGCAGCTTTAAAAAGCAAACCCCCAGCAAGAGAAACGTCTGCGTGCCGATGAAGATGCGCAGGATGGTATATAAATGCTGAACGATCATGTATTGCTTCGCGTCCATCCGCAGCAGGATGATCGCATAGTATTTGTCTTTTGTCGGATCAAAGATATTGCAGTTGCACACCGCACCGGCGATCGATAAAAAGAAGTAGATATGCACCCCCAGATCAACCGGCTGTGCAGACAGCTGCATCGGCAGCAGCATGCAGAAATATAGATACAAACCGTTTTTGACAAAGAGCGACGCCGCCTCCCAAAGCAAGGAGAGCACCAGCGCAAAGCGCTTCAACCCCACGCTCGCATACAGCGAGGAAGGTAACAGCTTTTTGACAAGCGGCAGCTGTTTAAGAGAAAAGATGATCGAATTGACCCGATACGCGATACGCACGCGCATGGAGATGATAAAGGTGTTAATCATGAGCATCCTCCCGCAGCGCATCTAAAATCCGCTGACGGAAGCGCTCCTCATCCGCCTGCTCTTCGACCTGCGTCAGCACACCGTGATTGAGCACGACGATCTCATCGCATAAATCCAGCGCCAGCTCCATAATGTGGGTGGACAAGATGAGGATGCTGTCTTTTTTCAGCTCACGCAGAATCGCTTTCATCTCCTCTGCCACGACGACGTCCAACGAGGTCAGCGGTTCGTCTAACAAGAGCACCTTGGGATGCGCAATGATATTGATCAACATCTGCATCTTGTTTTTCATGCCGTGAGAAAAATCCTTTAACAAACGGTCGCGGTCCTCCGCCTCAATATTGATAAAATCAAAATACGCATCCAGCGGCTGCGGGTCATGGATCTGCTCGGCGTTGATCTCCAAAAAGAACTTTAAAAACTCCCGGGCCGTCAAAAACTCCGGCACCTGCGGCGTAGAGAGCACATAGCCGATCTCACCGACCTCCAAGGGCTTTTCACCCGTTTCCTCCAACAGATAAAAGCGGCCGCCGTCAGTTGGCAAATCCTGATTCAAACAGTTGAACAGCGTCGTCTTACCGGCACCGTTTCTTCCTAATAACCCGTAAATCTTCCCCTGTGAAAAGGAAAAGGTAATATCCTTGAGCACTTCCTTTTGCTCGAAATGTTTTTTTAGCTGTTCGATTTTTAATTGCATAGATTCCTCCATATCCCATGGTTTCATGATAACATGAAAACCGCTTCTATCATACCCCCCCCCCCCCCAGAATTTTTGTCAATCCCTTTCGGGGAGGGAGCGGCTGTTGGGACAGGCAAAAAAGCGTAAGAGCGATCACTTTTTTGCAGGAAACAGCTAGCGTATCACAGCTTTACCATAAAACAGCTGCTATGCGTGCGCATAACAGATGCCGGCGTTTATGATGATGCAGCGCCGTGATGGTGTCTGTGTCGAATAATCAATGTGCGCATGCGATGGAGCGGGCGTACTTCCTCAGCGTTGGTGAGTAACTTTGACCCGCATGGTCGAGACACAAGCTGTTACCTCCATCTTTCTATGTGCACCATCATCCAAATACATTAAAAAAGGACAAAACGCTCACTCGCTTTGTCCCCGCTGCGCATGCTTGGCAATGGCATCCGCATAAGCTTTTAAAATATCGTCAAACTGCGCATAGGTCTCTACGCGCGCCAGCTGTTCCTTAATCGGATGGCTGCCCGGCAATCCCTTGATATACCATGCGCCATGTCCGCGCATCTCTTTCATGGCGATCGTCTCCCCTTTGAGCGCGATCAGCCTTTTGGCGTGCTCTCTGGCAATGGCAAAGCGCTCGCCGGCATCCGCATCAGGGAGCATCTCCCCTGTTTCTAGATAATGTGCGCACTGGCGAATCAGCCACGGATCTCCCAACACCCCGCGCCCGATGGCGACGGCGTCCACCTTGGTCTGTTCAAACATCCGCACCATATCCGCTGTACTGCGCACATCGCCGTTGCCGATGACGGGAATCTGCACCGCCTGCTTGACTTGAGCGATGATGTCCCAGTCCGCCTTGCCCTCATACATCTGTGCCCGCGTGCGGCCGTGCACGCACAGCGCGCTTGCCCCGGCACTCTCCATTCGCTTGGCGAAGTCTACCGCATTGATGTGCTGGGCATCAAAACCGGAGCGAAACTTGACGCTCACCGGTTTTTTCACCGCTTTTACAATCTCGGCCACCAGCGTTTGGGCATATTCGGGCTCTCGCATCAATGAGCTGCCCGCCTTTGCCTTAATCACCTTGTTGACCGGGCATCCCATGTTGATGTCGATGATATCGCAGGCAGTCTGTGTATCCAGCAGCTTGGCCGCATAGACCATGCTTTCGATGTCATAGCCGAAGATCTGTAAACTCATCGGATGCTCATCCGCCATCACCTGCGTCATGTGCAGCGTTTTCTCATTCTCATAATAGAGGGCTTTATCGCTCACCATCTCCGCACAGACAAGCCCCGCGCCAAAGCGCTTGCAGATGGAGCGAAACGCGATGTTGGAGACCCCTGCCATCGGTGCGATCACCAATCGGTTGGGAATAGGCACATCGCCGATCTGCCAGCTAAGACTTTCGGAAGGTGTCGATAAATGTTTCCAGCTCACGCAGCTCCTCCTCACTGAAATAATAACGCTCGTTGCAGAAATTACAGGTGATCTCACAGCCGTGATCCTCTTCGATCATCGCCTGCCGCTCCTCTTTGCTAAGGGTGGTCAGCACCCGTTTCATCGTCGCTTTCGAGCAGTGACAGCGAAAGCTAATCTCATTGGACGACAGGATTTTCACATCGTCAAACAGATCGTGCAAAATCTGTTCCAGTGAATCCGCTTCCTGGATGAGTGCGGACATCGGCTTTAGCTTGGCGATCACCGCTTCACAGCGTTTGATGTCTTCTTCATCAGCGTCCGGCATCATCTGTACGATCAGACCGCCGGCAGAAAGCACGCGGTTGTCAGTATCGACAAGCACCCCGACGCTGACCGCCGAGGGCGTCTGCTCGCTCACGGTGAAGTAGTAGGCAAAATCGTCGCCGATCTCTCCGCTTTGCAAGGCAACCGCTCCCGACCAGTTCTCTTTCATGCCCATATCTTTAATGACCTCAAGGGTTCCCTCATGACCGACGGCAATCCCTACGGCTAACTTGCCGGTATCGTTATACTGATAGTGCACGTGGGGGTTGGAAACAAACCCGCGTACATGACCGTCGCTGTATGCGTCGACTAACACCGTGCCGATCGGTCCGCCGCCGTTGATGCGGATCGTCAGCTGCTCCTTCTCGCTTTTCAGCATGCTGCCCATCATCGACCCCACTGTCAAAACGCGCCCCAATGCGGCTGCTGCCGTCGGCCAAAGATCAAAGCGGCGGCGCGCTTCCTCCACCAGGGCGGTGGAAGAACACAGGTAGATACGCACATGCTCATCGCATGCGACAGCTTTCAATAAATAGTCTTTCATAGGATTCCTCCGTTTTCTCTCTTCTCTGCTTCTCAGACCTTGACGGCCATCCTCGTATGCGCTTCAGACGCCCGATTCACTTCCGGCGGGCTTGGAAGATGCCTGCCTGCGCGTTGGATAGATGCGTTTCTCTGCCTTTGGAAAAGATCTGTCCCGCCTTTCCCTACGAAACGTACCTGCCTTTTCGTGATCATTGCCACGCGCTTTCTTTATAAAGGGAACGCTTTGTTTTCCCCGATGAAAAAGACAATCGCAAAGCGCATGCAGAAAGCAGGACGTCTGCCCTGCTTGGTTATTTCTTGGTAAGCTCCTTGAGCGCTTCCTCCATCTCCTCGTCGCTGACGCTTGGCGTAGGCGCTTCCTCTGGCGCACTCGCTTCTTCGCTTTGCTCAGGCGTCACTGCTTCTTGCTGGGCGGCAAGCGCCTGTGCTTCTTCACGCGCCTTGCGCTGTGCTTCCTCCTGCGGTGAGGTCAGCGTGCCGTACTCGACCAGATTGTTGATCTGTTCCTTCGTCAGCGTCTCCTCCTCAAACAGGGAGTTGGCGATCAGATCTAACAGCGCGCGGTTCTCCGAGAGGATGCGCTTGCAGTCCTCGTAGCACTCGTCGACGATCTTGCGCACTTCCTTATCGATCTCCGCGGCAACCCCGGCAGAATAGTTGTTGCCGTTGTTGTAATCGCGTCCCAAGAACACGTTTCCCTGCGGATCGGCATATTGAATCGGTCCTAAAGAGGACATACCGAAAACGCGCACCATCGCCTTGGCGATCTTGGTGATCTTCTCAATATCGTTGACCGCACCGGCGCTGATCTCGCCGAATACCAGCTCCTCGGCGACACGTCCGCCCAGCAGTCCGGTAATCTGCGCCATATACTCGCGTTTGCGGTGGAAGTATTTCTCCTCGCGCGGGGTCATCAGGTTATAGCCGCCGGCGTCGCCGCGCGGGATGATCGTCACCTTCTGCACCATATCCGCATCCTTGAGCTTGATGCCGATGACCGCATGTCCGGCCTCATGGTAGGAAACCAGACGCTTGTCGTCATCGTTGTATTTCTTCGATTTCTTCGCCGGTCCCATCATGACGCGGTCGATCGCCTCGTCCAGATCGTCCATGGTGATCTGCTTGCGGTGATCGCGCACGGCTAGGATCGCGCCCTCGTTGAGCACGTTTTCCAAATCCGCGCCGGAGAATCCCGGTGTACGCTGTGCCAGGCTGGCTAAGGAGATGTCCTTGGCGAGCTTCTTATTGCGCGCATGCACGCGCAGGATGGCCTCGCGTCCTTTCTTATCCGGCAGGCTCACGGTGATCTGACGGTCAAAACGGCCGCTTCGCAATAACGCCGGGTCTAAGACGTCGGGACGGTTGGTAGCGGCGATGATGACAATGCCCTTGTTCTCGCCCATGCCGTCCATCTCAACCAACAGCTGGTTGAGCGTCTGCTCACGCTCATCGTTGCCGCCGCCCATGCCGGCGCCGCGCTGACGTCCCACCGCGTCGATCTCATCGATAAACACGATACACGGAGCAGCCTGCTGCGCCTTTTTGAACATGTCGCGCACACGGCTGGCGCCGGTACCGACGAACATCTCGACAAAGTCAGAACCGCTGATGGAGAAAAACGGCACGTCCGCCTCTCCGGCAACCGCCTTGGCAAGCAAGGTCTTACCGGTACCCGGAGGACCGACCATCAGTAAGCCCTTAGGGATACGGGCACCCATATCGGTAAACTGCTTCGGATTTTTCAGGTAGTCGATAATCTCCCTTACCTCTTCCTTCTCCTCGTCACAGCCGGCAACATCCTTGAAACGTACCTTGACGTTGGATTGAATCTTCGCTCTGGATTTCGCAAAGTCAAACGCCTTGTTGTTGCCGCCGGCGTTCATCTTGGAAAAAAAGATGAAGAAGACGCCCACCATCAGCAATACCGGCAGCAGGCTCACGAGAATATTCATGAACTGATTTTCCCGGTTAGGATCGGTAACGGCGATCTTTCCTTCTTGCAAGGTTTCCGTCAGCCATGTGATGTTTTCATCCGTTTTGGGAACGCTGACGGTAAAGCTGTGCGATGCACCCTTGTCATCCTTATAGGTTCCCTGTACATCGATGACGGTCGTTCCTACCGAAATCGACGACTGCTGAAACTCCATGTTTTCGGCTTCCCGCACAAACGTCGAATAATCATAATTCTCCGTCCTGCTGTCATTGCCAAAGACAATGAGCGAGGCGAGAATGATAATCACCAGTGTATAGGGCAGGTAATTCATCCATTTTTTCATGATTGCAACCTCCTCTTGTGCTGAATGTTCTACTCGTTTGCGTATACCGAGGGTTTCAGCACTCCGATATATGGAAGGTTACGGTACTTCTGATTGTAGTCCAAACCATAACCGACCACAAATTCGTTGGGAATCTCAAAGCCGACGTAATCCGCTTCAATCTCGATCACGCGGCGATCCGGCTTATCGAGCAGTGAAACGATCTTCACATCCGCAGCTCCCTTGTTGTATAACAGCTGCTTCACCTCTTTGAGGGTTCTTCCCGTATCGACGATGTCCTCTACAAGCAGGATGGACTCGCCTTTGACGGACTTGTCAAGATCCTTGTTGATCTTCACATCGCCCACCGATTCCGCGCCGTCGTAGCTGGAAACATCCATGAAGTCAATCTCAATGTCCAGCTCGATGTGCTTCATGAGCTCTGCCAGAAACGGCACGCTGCCCTTGAGCAGGCCGATGACGATCGGCGTCTTGCCCCAAGCGCGGTAATCATCGCTGAGCTGTTTTCCAAGCTCTCTGCATTTTTTTGCGATTTCTTCTTCGCTTACCAAAATACGATCTATTACGTCTATCACTCTATAATCCTCCCAATGCACAACAACCATTATTGTATCATAAATAGATTGGGATTGTTAGAGAAATGTGCAACATCACAGCCGATTTTCGCAACAAAGATCACCTCTTGGGCGGCGTTCACCATGACGGGCCAGCATTTTCGCTGGTGCGCGGGAATGCGGCGGTCGATAAACCAGCGGTTCAGCCGTTTCGTGCCAAAGCGCAGGCGGATCGCATCCCCGCTTTGGGCATTGCGGATGGTGATGGGAAAATCGGCGGGAGACAAGGTGACGCCCTCGATACGCTCCCCCTGTGCACACAGGGAAAACTGCGGGGTTTGCACATAGCACAGCGTGTCATAGGTATAGGAAAAATCGCACATCTCTAGTGTATCCACAACCAGGCGGCCATATTCCTTTTTCAGCTGCCAGCGCTCGTTTAATCGCTGCGACCACTGCGCCTTGCCATCGCGCAGACGGCGCAGCAGATCCTGCTGGGCGTGATAGGAGAGATCGACACCGCTGAGGGACTTCACCCAGCGCTGCAAGAGATAAGGGGCCTCCTTTTGTGCGAGCAGGGTGCACACCCCTTGATCCCACCGTGAGAGAAAGGCGTCGGCCATCTGCTGTTTTTGCCGTAAAGCCGCGTTGTCGGTCTGCATGGCGGCGAGCATTTCCTTTCGCCCCGGCGCATCCAGGCGTTCGATGAGGTGATGACGCACGCGGTTGCGCTCATAGTCATCGCTGAAATTGCTCTCATCCTCGCCATAGCTTACCCCATGACGATGGCAGTATTCCCGCAGCCATGCGCGCGGACAGGCTAACAGCGGGCGGACGACCTTAACGCCGCACACCTCACTGACTCTTTGCAAACCATAGCAGGTCGGCAAAGACCCTCGCTGCTTCTGCATCTGATACGTCTCCAGCGCGTCATCCTGCTGATGAGCGATTAGCACTCCCGCACAGCAATGCGCTTTGCAAAGCTCGCTGAAAAAGCGATAGCGCTCCAAACGGGCGTTGGCCTGAAAGTTGCCGGCGGTATCCGTCTGCGCGTGATGCACGTGAAAGGGAATTTCCCATTTGGCACAGTATTGTTCACAGATGGCTTGATCACGGTCGGCGCTGTCACGGTGATGGTAATTGACATGCGCGGCATGCACCTTGACGCCATGACGGCGGCAGAGCTCTAACAGCGCCATCGAATCGCTCCCGCCGCTGACGCCGACGATCCAGCATTGCGTTAGCAGATCTTTGAATGTGTCCTGATTTTCCATGACCGTATTATAGTACAGGCAACCACAATGTGCAATCCTTTCGCTCCTTTGCAAAGCAAAGCGATACACCCTTGTCCCTCCTGTGGAAAACGCGTAAGAAAAAAGACGGAAATTTGCGTTTCCGCCTCTTAGTTCAAAGGTGCCCCACCGTTTCATGAACGCTGTCCATACGAGCGGGATGCGCTTCCTCGATGCGCAGCAGCAATGCGCTGGTATCGTCCTCGCGGGGGCGCTGCTTTAACAGCCGCATGAGTTCGGCAAGCGATTCATGCACGTCCAGCGATCGGCGGCTGTGCAGCCAGCTGCGGATCTCCTGCATGCGCACCCCATCGCTCACCATCAAAATCTCATCCCCCTGCCGCAGCTGGATCTCCATCACATCCGGTTCGATTTCCTCTAAAATACCCACCGGCAGCGAACGTCCATCCAGCTGCAATAAACGTCCCTTGCGGATGAGCAGCGTCGGACAGGCCGCCGATTTCACCAGATACGCCTTTTTCGTGTGATTATTGACACAGATGACGTCCAGCGTCGCATAAACGTCGCTGTGAATCAAACGGTTGACCGTCTGAATCGCCTGCACGATCTCCATGTCGCTGGCAATCATGCGCTGTAAAATACCGGTGATCAGCGCGGAGCTCTTCGCTGCCGCCGCTCCGCTGCCCATACCATCGGACAAGGTGCACAGGGTATGAATGCCGTGATAGAAAATCGAACAGGTATCGCCGTTTTCCCGCGGATGCACACTGATGGAATCATACGCA
This sequence comes from Merdibacter sp. Marseille-QA0792, assembly GCA_965119685.1. Taxonomy (GTDB): domain Bacteria; phylum Bacillota_I; class Bacilli_A; order Erysipelotrichales; family Erysipelotrichaceae; genus Merdibacter. Next base: position 2,629,457 of record OZ221971.1, read on the forward strand.
GCCTGTGCTGACAGCTTTACGCTGCTCTCAATGACAAAGGCGGTAGAATGATAAAACAGCCGCGAATCCTTGATGTGTATCAAATGGAAATCGCTTTGATACAGCGTATTCAGCAATGGAATCAGCGTCGTTTCCGCCTCGTTTCGCCCGATCTGATCGATCACTCCCTCGATGTGAATCTGTGAATCCAGCTGTTCCACCTTCAGCGAGTGCACATGAAACTGATATCCCTCCAAGATCTGCGTAAGCTCCCCTTCCTTTAGGCAAGCGGAGTGCGCTCCCAGCTGCTGCGCCATCTGTTCCACCCCATCGGCCATCTGATAGAGCAGCGCGCTTTCCTGCTGGTGCAGATGCTCGTAAAACTGTCCCAGCGAATAAAACACGCCGCAGTAGTTCTGCAAGCGGCGGCGGATGGCGTTTCCCTCTTCTCTAAATGAGGAACGAAGGGAAATTTCCTCCCTTTGACGAGGGCGGCGCCAGCTTAACAACCCAAGCGTGAGCGCAAATGCGGCGCACAGCCCCTGTGCGATGGTGGGATGCTGCATCCATACGAGCAGGACGAATACACAAAGGGCAAAGCGGTGATCCTTGATCAGCTGCAAAGCGAGCACACACAGACACAGTAACAGCGGGAAGTGTACGATCTGCACGCTGAGCAGCAGCAAATACAGCATGGCGCATAACGGCGTACAAACAAAGGGCAGCAGCATGCCGCACAGCGTACAAATCATGCGTGCCGCTTGAGGAAAATAATAAACAAGACCCATGCACAGCGCGCTCACCAGCGCTCCTTTTCCCAGATCATATTCTTGCCACGCATTGCGCATCCAGCGCCCGCTCTTTCGCTGCAAGGCATACAGCAGCACTAACAAAGCCATGCTCACTGCAATTTGCTCGACATCCTGTAACTGAATGACAAACGGAAGCTGAATGAGCAGATTGATGACGGTGATCCACACTCCCATCGGCGCATGCGCCGCACTCGCGCACTGCAAGAGCAGAAAAAAAATGAGAATGCCCAGCAATGTCAGATAGGCCGTTGAAACAAAGAAGGCAAACAGAAAGACGCTCAGCGAGAAAAGAAAGAACAGAAGCGCCCGGCGGTTGTGCATATAGGCATACGTCAGCAGCGGAAACAAAGCAATATATTGAAATCGCAGCGGCAGCAGGGCAGTCAGCGCCCCCGCTCCCAAATAGAATAAGATCTCCAGATTGGTATGCAGACTGAGTGCCTGTTCCCTACCGGCAGTTTTTTCCACAGCATCACCTCATGCCCCTATTGTAGAGAGCACGGACGACAAAACATGTCGCTTTCTGCGAGTCCGCGCAAAAAGCGGCATCAGCCGATGACCTGCTGCATACGCTGATAGATATCGGCAAAGAGCGGACTGTCTTTTTGCACATGCGCCTTGACGTCGATAATGCGTGCGGTATTGATGAACTTGCAGTCGTTGAGAAACAGCGTCGAGGGTTTGCGCAGCCCCGGAAGCTGACCGATACGCATCAGATGACGCTTTCCTTTCGGGTTTTCATAGCGGTCATACGCCTGACGGTAAGCGAGCGGATTGCCGCTCATCGGTATGACAAACGCCTTGCCGTGAAACATGCGCATGACGATACCGAAATGCTGAAAGCCGATCTCACATTGATAAGCGTCCGCACCGAAGTCGATGAAGCAAATATCGCCGACCCGCGGCTCGATGCCAAAGGACGCGCAGGAATACAAAGCCGCGCGCTCGCTGTGATTCGCCTCGGAGATCAGATGCTCCGCCTGTTCCTTGCGATTCATCCGCGCAAAGTCCTCCTGACGCTCTTTCAGCATCTGATCCATCAGCTGCTGCCACTTCATCACCGTCTGCCTGCTCACTTCCTGACGGCCCTGCGTATATAATGCTCGTACATCCATACGATTCCTCCTTTCATCCCTCTTATACGTCAAGCGATCCATCTTTCCCCAAAGATTCTTCATTAAAAGTATGCCAAATGCACAGATGATTATACAAAAAAACATTTCCCGTGAGCGTTTGGGAAATGTTCATCGTTTCAGGGAATCCTGCTGCCCGTAAAGCAGTCCGCTTTCTTGCAGTGCCTGCTTGACGCGGCGAATGCCGTCCTCTTGCTTACAGCGAATCGTATGCAGATGTACGCCATGGGTCAGCAGGCTCAAAGGCGCGCTGTCCTGCATCCGCAAGAGGAACTGATCTGCGTCATAGCGGGAGGCCAGATGCAAAGGCGCGCACAGCTCGCCATAGATGGGATGCTCGACGATCACATCGATCACCTCCGCCCCCTGATCTATGATCGTATACAGCTCCAGACGCATCTGTTCCTCACTGTGAAGCACCGCGACCTTTGCGCAATAGCCGCTCTCCTTTTGTTCCCACACATAACCCCGCGGCGTGGCGATGATCTGTGTGCCCGAAGCGCGAATTAAGGCGATGTCGCCCACGATGATCTGACGGGAAACGTGCAGCTTCTTCGCTAACGCGGAGGCGGAAAGCGGCGCGCTGCTCCCCTTGATTTCCTCGATGATGCGCTCTCTGCGATTCATGCGCATCCCTCCTTCCTGCCTTCATTATAGCAGAAACGCACGAAAAACACGCGGGTTTTTACAACAGCGCCAGCACTGCTCCAAGCACGATCCACGGTCCGAAGGCTAAACGTGTCCCAGGCTGCACCCGCCCTCTCCCTAATAATATCCCCGCATACACGCCCGCCGCCGTCACACTCCAGCGTAAGCCCGCAAGAAAATCCAAGCCGAACGCCGCACCCAGCGCCGTACACAGCTTTACATCGCCCCAGCCCAGGCACCCTTTCCAAAGGACACAAAGCAGACACAGACTGCCGCCGATCCCTATGGCGCACCACAGACGCTGCATGAGCGCTATATCCCTCAAGCATGCGGCTAACGGCAGGATCAGCAGCGTGAGCACATCGGGGATATACTGGCGGGCGCCATCAATCAAAGCGATCAGCGCCAGCAGAAGAAACAGCGCATAACGCAACAAGAAGCAGGCCATTGTCGGCGCCCCCTGCGCCGCCAGCAGACAGGCTGACAGCGCACAGACAAAACAAAGCGCAAATCGCTTTTTTGCATCGCGCACCGCCTGCGCATGCAGACAGCCTAACCAGAGAACAAGCGTACCGATCATGAACCGATTCTCCCCTTTCACCCTGCACATACGCTGATTTCTTTGTTTTCCCTAACAATCCGCCTCCAAACAGCCGATGATTGACCCCGGCAGCATTTGCTGGCATCTTCCCCTCACCGCAAAGCGCGTTGATGTCCGCACCGTTGATCGCCCATTTTCAACAAGCGCTTTTCACCGAAACAAAAACTTTTGCCAAACAAAAAAGAAGACGGCATCGGCACCCTCTGTCCACCGGCCATCTTCCCCTGCGTTTTCTTCATAGCTCTCCCCATGCGCACGCCATCTAAGCAACGCCGCCAGTGATGTCCTTTTCTTCAAAGGGAGAGAGACGTCTAATCAAACGTCGCTATGTCCGCCACGCTCTTGCGTTTCGGCTTTAACGGTGCAATATCCGCATAGCCCACCGCAATCACGCTGACGATACATTCCTCCTGTGGGATGTCTAGCAGCTCGCGGATACGCTGTTCATCGCGAATCCCCATTACTAACGTACCCAAGCCCTGCGCCTGCGCCGCCAACAGCAGATTCATCGTCTGTAAGCCTAAGTCATAGCAGCCCCAGCCATTCCCCAGCTCGTTGCTGGGTTCTCCGCTCTTTTCAAAGCCGCTGCGGTTTTTCACAAAGCTCGTCACGATCAGCACCGGCGCATCCTCTGTATTTTCCGCGTTAAAGCGCGCCAATCCTTCCCATTTCAGCTTTTCCAGCAGCTGTGGCGACATGACGACATGATAGCGTCCCGTCTGCGAATTCTTCCAAGTCGGCGCCTCCAGCGCCATCGCGATCATCTGCTCGATCTGCGCTTTGCTAACCGCCTTCTTCTGATACTTGCGGATGCTCCTGCGTTGATTGATCACATCATTCCATTCCATCGCTTTCTCCCTCCGATTCTTTGGTTTCCTTACTCTCAGTATAGCTGTTTTTTTAAAAAATGCAAAGGGATTCACCGATCGTTTCCCACAGGCTCCCGCTTGCAGACCTCTACCTCCCGCAGCCAGCGATAGCCGATATTGTGCACCGTCTCAATATAGCTGCCATCCTCATGAATCGCCTTTTTCAGATTGCTGATGTGTACGGTCAGCGTGTTCTGATCGACAAACACGCCGCGATGCTCCCAAATACAGCTGTTAAACTGATCCCGCAGTACGACGCTCTTGGGATGCGTCACCAAAAGCTCCAGCACCTCAAACTGTGTTTTCGTTAAGGCGATCGTCTCATCGTTGAGCCACACCTGATGATCAAGAAAGTCAATTGTCAGCGCCCCGCTTTTTACACGATTGGCACTCATCCCGCTTTGCCACTGCTGACGGCGCAGCAGGGCATTGATAATCGCCATCAGCCCCTCAACGGAAAAGGGCTTGCTGATATAAGCATCACCGCCCAACTGATAACCGCGGATCTGATCCCATTCCCCGTCAGCCGCAGTTAAAAAGATGATCGGCGTCTTGTCGTATTCACGGATATCCCGGCACAGATCAAAGCCGTTGCCGTCAGAGAGGGAGACGTCGATCAGATAAAAGTCAAATTCCTCTCTGCGCATTCTGTGCAGCGCTTCCCGGCACGTATAAGCGGTCTCCATCTGTATGGAGTGGCGACGCAGCCCCAGCTGTAAACCGGCTGCCAAGGTTCGGTCATCTTCCACATATAAGATCCGTAGCTTCTTTTCAGGCATATTCGTTCATCCTTCCTCCTAATAATCTGAAGTTTTAACCTTACGGTGATCACCATAATTAAGAATAATCTATAAATCTAAATTTTGTCTTAAGAAATGTGAGCACTGCTCCGGTAATTATCTGTTTAGCGGATATTCTGCAAAAATAATTTTACAGCGGAATCTTAGAAGAGTTTTTTGCTTTCCGTGTTTTTCATGCCTTGAAAAGGGATGAACGATCAGGACTGCGGGCGCGGGTGTTTTATCTCAGGTATGTTCGATGTCCGCTTTTTTGGAAAGTGAAAACAGACGTTCGTCAATGAGTGCTTGTGAATGTATCCTCCCTTGCCAATGCCGCAATTTCATAAAATACCGCTTTTTCTGCCCGGTTAGCGTCCTATCTGCGGCTGTACAAAACATGCCCTGCCATTCTCTCATCCAAAATTCCCTTGCGTTCACACGTTAAACAACAAAAAAAGACCGCATGCCAAAGGGAGCGAATCTTTCAGGTTCCAACAATCAAACGAAAGATTTCCCTTTTGACAGCAGTCTGCTTTTTATCGTTTATAACGCCGCAGCGGGCAGCGTGATCTGCACTTTCGCAGCGCCGGCCTTTTCTCCGGATACCGCAATCGTAATCGTCGTCTGTGCCTCTCCCTGCACCACCCAGCGCATGCGTTTCGCGCACGGAGCGTAGTTTTCCGTCTCGATACCGTCATAGCCATACGTGCTCTTGATGTTGAAGAAGCCGCTGAGCTCTGTCAGCTCCCCTTCCTGAGAAATGACCTTTGCCCCGTTCAGCACCACCTCTAACGGCTGATTGACCTGCGCACGCTTTGCCTCTTCACAGATATAAGTCGGCAGATAGCCCTTGTTAGCGATCACTGCCTCCACCAGATAAAGGCCGTCGCCAAGCGCCGTTGCCTGTGGCTGATCGATAACCAGCTTTGGCAAGACTGCCGCATGACGAAGCGCAAACGCCGTCGTCTTCTCCATCTCCTGCAGCAGGAAATCCGGCGGGCAGTTTTGGCAGGAGAATTTAAAGTCGATGCCGCCGACTTCTACCTCGCCTAACTGCGGGTGCTGACAAGAGGTCCATGGCAGGATGCTTTGCGGGCAGTGCTCCTTCACCCAAGCACTCACCTTGACAAACTCCTCTTCCTTCTGCGCATCGCTCTTGTTTCGCTCAACAGGCCATTGCTGCGGACAGCCGGCACGTTCCTTTACGTTCCACAATTCCACCGTATATGCGGGGATGCCCTGCGTGTGATAGCACCAGTCGTCAAAGGCGCCGCTGGAGTAGTTCACCGTATCCTGCAGAAAATTATCGAAGATGTTGACTACGGGATAGTGCATCTCCTGTGTCGCCATCACGCCGATCTCCTGATACATGCGCATGTCTTCCTGCGAAGCGTCCTTGCTTGGCATCGTTCCCGGCGGATACACCAGCACGCCCCCCGGTGGTATGCATCGTCAGGACGCTGCCGATGTTCTTATGAGCGATCACAAAGTCTGCCACCGCCTTGTTTTCCGGATTGGACAGCGGATACTTGCCCGCCCCCGGCTGTCTGGCATCAATGAACCAGCCGAAAGGATAGTTGCGGTTGAAATCCAGCCCCCAGACTTCCGTACCGATGGAAATATGCACCCCGTCATAGCCGATGATCTCCCCCTCGGTATAGATGTTGTAAAAATCGCCATCCTGATCATCCGGCATGCGCTTTGTCATGATGAACGCATCATCCTCACGCTTCTTCCAAGCGCCGTAAGGCGTCTTGACACGCATCATCGCAATGACGCCGTCCGCATTGATGTCCTTTGCATGCAAACCCGCATCCGTTTTTTCACTAGGATAAGGGCGATTAACCGAGCGCAGCTTATTGGCCGTATGCAAATATTCGTCACTGCCATCCGGTGAAATCTTGGGAATGACGTACACCGTGCTCTCTGCTAACAGTTTGGCGATCTTTGGCTGGGTGTGATTGGTGAGGAGGACATCGATGAAATGCATGCACGCCATCGAGCCGGTCACCTCTCCGGCATGGTGGTTGCCATCCATATAGTACGCCGGTTTTTTTAACGGATCGCCGCTGTCGGCATCGCTTAAGGTGACTGCCCAGACATGCTTGCCCTCCTCGCTGACACAGATGCTCTCCATCGTCATCAGCTGCGGATACTGCTTGCACAGCGTTTGCAGATACGCCGTCATCTCTTCATAATCATAATAGTGATCGTAGGAAAAAGTCGTTTTCATCTTCATGCCTCCCTTAGAGTACCTTGCTTAAGAAATCGATCGTCCGCGGATTCTGCGGATGCTCGAACACCTCCTGCGGCGTCCCTTTCTCTTGGATGATGCCCTGATCCATGAAGAACACCCGATCGCTGATCTGCTTGGCAAACGCCATCTCATGGGTGACGATGACGATGGTCATCCCCTGATCGGCCAGCTCCTTGATGACCTCCAAAACGTCCTTGACCATCTCCGGGTCCAGCGCGCTGGTCGGCTCATCCATCAAAATGACATCCGGGTTCATCGCTAACGCCCGCACGATCGCCAAACGCTGCTTCTGTCCGCCGGAGAGCTTGCGCGGATACTCGTCCTTTTTATCCAGCAAGCCGACCTTGCCAAGCAATGCGCAGGCAGTCTTCTCGGCTTCCTCCTTGGAAACGCCAAGCTCCAGCGTCGGCGCCAGCGTGATGTTTTCCAATACGGTCAGATGCGGGAACACGTTAAAGTGCTGGAAGATCATGCCCATCTTCTGACGGTGCTTGTCGATGTCGACGCTTTGATCGGTGATGTCCACCCCCTCAAAGATCACCTGTCCCTGATCCGGCGTTTCCAACAGGTTCAGACAGCGCAGAAAGGTCGATTTCCCGCTGCCGCTGGGACCGATGATAGAGACGACCTCGCCCTTGTGAATCTCCTCGCTCACACCTTTGAGCACCTCTAAATCATGAAAGCTCTTATGCAGGTCTACAACCTGAATCAATGCATCGTTAGTCACTGACACTCAGTCTCCTTTCCATGTATTTTACGCCCTTGGACAATGTGAAGGTCACAATAAAGTAGATGAGACCGACGATGACCAACGGTTCGATAGACTTGTACGTTGCCGATTTGATGACGGTGTTGACGGTCATCAGCTCGCCGATGAAGAAGGTCGAAGCTAACGAGGTCTCCTTGACCATCATGACAAACTCGTTTCCCAATGCCGGCAAAATGTTTTTCACCGCCTGCGGGAGGATGATCTTCACCATCGTGTTGCGGTTGCTCATGCCCAAGGACTTCGCCGCCTCACACTGCCCTTTATCCACGGACTGGATACCGCTGCGGATGATCTCGGCAACATAGGCGCTGCTGTTGACGACCAGCGCGATGATGACGCTCACCAGCATCGGCATGCTGCCGCCGGAGAGGGTAGAGAACACCGTGATGAACAGCCACAGCTGCAACAACAGCGGAGTACCGCGGATCAGCTCTACGTAAGTCGTGCACAGCGCCTGTACCAGCTTGTTTTTCGACAGCTTGATCAGGGCGAACAAAGCGCCGACCAACGTGCCGAAGAAGACGGTGACAGCGGCCAAGCCAAGCGTAATCAACAAGCCTTGTAACAGCTGCGGCCAGAAAGATTGTACGATCTGAATGATGATACCGAAGAAATCGGTGGCGGTGATCGAAGTCATGTTGTTATTGAGTTCAATCGCTTCCTCATACCATTCTTCATACAAGCCCTGCTCGTTGACGTCCTCCAAGATGGCGTTGACCTCTTCGATCAGCTCCTTTTCCCCTAACGGAGCGCCGATGCGGGTGCCGGCATACTCGGCGCTGATGTCGAATTCCTCTTCCATCATCGCCAATTCCTGATTGTTCTGCGCATATTGAATACCGGTCGGCTCAGAAGTAGCGACGGCATCCACACTGCCGTTTTTTAACAGTGCCACTCCATCGTCAATCGAGGAGATGCTTTGCAGCTGCGGATCGCTGATCTGATCCTTGACATACTGCTCTTGGATAGATCCGGACTGCGCCGCGATCTTCACCCCGCTAAGATCCTCTAACGTCTGATATTTCTCTGCATCCTCCATGCGGATGAGCACGCCCTGTCCGGCAGATTCGCTGTCGGCTTCCAGGTTATATCCGATGGACATCTCCATCGACTGCGCTCTGGCAGGCGTATAAGCAAGTCCGGTAATTGCCAAGTCGATGTGACCGGTGGAGAGGTTTGCCAAGACGGTGTCAAAGCTGCTGGCCTCAATGCGCAGCTCTACCCCCATACGATCGGCGATATACTTCGCTAATTCGATGTCGCTTCCGACATATTGATCCTGACCGCTCTTGGTAGAATCGATAAACTCGTTTGGCGGAAAGTCCGGCGAGGTGCCGACGACGAGCACGCCCCTCTCTTTGATTTCGTCTAATAACGATTGCTCGCCCGATTCATCTTCATCCGCCGCCAATACCGTCAATGGCAGGCTGGCCGCTAACAGCAGCACGGCGCTCATGCAAATCAGCAGTTTCTTTAAATGTTTCATCCGTGTGTCCCCTTTCTTTGAAAAAACGTCCTTGTCATCAGACAAGGACGTGTATGCACGCGGTACCACCTTATTTCCTATATGGCTCTCCCATATAGACCCTCGACCTTTAACGCAGGTTTTACGGAAACTCCCTCGCTCGCTTCGAGAGTCCGGCTCCAAGACACGTTCATCCCCTTTGCCCATCTGCTTGCACCAACCGCAGACTCTCTGAAAAGCGCCGTGGGATTACTCCTTCTCTTCTTTGCCTTTTCGATAAAAAACGTCCTTGTCATCAGACAAGGACGTGTATGCACGCGGTACCACCTTATTTCCTATATGGCTCTCCCATATAGACCCTCGACCTTTAACGCAGGTTTTACGGAAACTCCCTCGCACGCTTCGAGAGCTCAACTCCAAGACACGTTCATCCCCTTTGCCCATCTGCTTGCACCAACCGCAGACTCTCTGAGAAGCGCCGTGGGACTACTCCTTCTCTTCCTCGTTTCTATGCACTTTATTATACGCAGGGGAGCGAGAGATTGCAACCCCTTGAAAGAAAAAAATCAGAAATATTTCTGAAACTTGTTTCAATGATATCAATCTCCCGGAATCCGTGTGCATGCCGCCCCCTTTCGCTTGCCAGGTGCGCCTGATCAGGGGAGTGACCACCGCTGTCAAAAGGTGCGAAAAGAAAAAATCCGCAGAAAGCGGACTTTTGTCTTACTGATTTTGATCGGCCATCGCCTGCGCATAGGTGCGGCGCTGCGGGCTCAGATTATCTACATAGTAGCGGACGGTCAGCGTACCTGCGCACTTGCTGCGATTCTTCGGCTCCACGATAAAGGCATCGCCCTCCAGCATCATCGTTAACATCGCCTTGCAGCAGCTGTTGAGATTCTTCACGTCCGGTTCACACTCGTTCATGAAGTCCTTTGCATTTACTTCGATATAAAGCCATAACTTATCGTGCGCTTCGCACTTCATGGCTTGCAGACGTTCACAGTATTTTTCAACACTCCATTTCTCCATCATGCAAAACTCCTTTTCAATGTGTCCGTTTGATTATAGCATGTTTTCACAAAGTTGACAAATTCGCTTTTTCGCAATGCTTGCTCCAGCGCAAAACATTTTTTACCATCGCTGCACCCTCCCCTTTTTTCACAGGTGCCATGATCGCTTCGCTTCGCATATCAGAAGAAAAGGAAGCATGCCCGCTTCCCTGCTTTAATACGCGATGATCTCCGCACCGTGCTCCGAAATGTAGATCGTATGCTCCCACTGTGCGCTCAAAGACCCATCGCAGGTATATGCCGTCCAGCCGTTTTCCTCGTCGATATACAGCTCCCAGCTTCCGGCGTTGATCATCGGCTCCACCGTGAGAACCATTCCCGGCGTTAACACCATGCCGCTGCCCCGCATCCCGATGTGGGGAACGATCGGATCCTCATGAAAGCCGTTGCCCACGCCGTGCCCGGCAAAATCGCGGACGACGCTGTATCCGTTTTTATGCGCATGCGCCATGATCGCCGCACCGATATCGCCGACATGCCCCCAGGGACGGATCGCATCGATACCGATTTGTAAGCACTCCTTTGCCACTTCCACCAGCCGTTTGGCATCGGCATCCACCTCGCCGATCATAAACATGCGCGAAGCATCCGCATAATGTCCCTGATAGATCGTCGTCACATCCACGTTGACGATATCGCCCTCGCGCAAGACGACCTCCTCGCTTGGAATCCCATGACACACCTCGTCGTTGAGCGAAGTGCAGACGCTCTTGGGAAAGCCCTCATAGTTGAGCGGCGCGGGAATCCCCCCATGCTCGATCGTGTACTGATGCACCAGCGTGTTGATCTCCTCAGTCGTCATCCCCGCATGGATGCGTCTAGCCACCATATCCAGCACGCCGTTGTTGATGGCGGCCGCCTTTTTGATGAGACGCAGATCCTCCGGGCTCTTAATGAGCGAGCGCTCCGGCATCGTATGTCCTTCCAGCTTCATGATGTTATAGCGGTTGTCCCACTTTTCATGACACTGCTTATACTTTTTCGTGCTCCCGCACCAGCAGCGGGCATTTCTCTGTATGTTCATCATATCACCTTCATGAAACGATTATAGCACAAACGCCGCAAAAAGAAACGCGGTTTACGTCCCCTGTCTGCACCGGCAAGCATTTTCATCGGCGCTTGGCTTTCGTATAACAGGAAAGCAGCCGCAAAAGCGCATGATTACCATAGTGGAATCAAATGAAAAAGTGGGAAGCCATGCGGTGGGTTCACACGGCTTCCCGGCTGCGGGATGAAATGAAAAAGTTGATATTAGGGATAGAGGTCCATCCCGCAGCAGCTGATGTCACAACAGTCCGTTGATGTTTCCGCCAAAGCAATCGATTCAGCGGGTGACGTCCTGCTGTTAACTAAAGCATAGCATCTCAATGTGTCCGTTTCGTGAACATCCTGTGAAATCGTTCCCTTTTAGAGATGACAGTAAATAAACAGCATGCGGTTTTTCCCGCTGAGATCTTTCAGCACCTCGATGCGGGCATCGGGAAAATACTGCTTGGCTAACGCTGTCAGCCGCTCCCCCTGATCATATCCCATCTCAAAGGCCAGCATCGCTTTTTCTTTCAGCACCTGATGCGCATTTGCGAAGATCTGACGGTAGAACTTCAAGCCGTCCTCGCCGCCAAAAAGCGCTACGTGCGGCTCATAGTCCACCACGCTGTGTTCCATCTGCTCATGGGCGGGGATGTAAGGCGGATTGGATACGAGGATGTCGCAGCGGATGCCCTGATCGATGAAGGGCTGTAACATATCGCCCGTATAGAAAGCGACCTGCGCTTCGTTTTGCTCGGCGTTTTGCTTGGCAACCGCGATGGCCGCCGCACTGATGTCACTGGCTGCCACCTGAAGATTGGCCTCCTCTTTGCTTAAGGCGATCGCAATCGCCCCGCTGCCGGTGCCCACGTCGATCACCTGCACCTGCGCGCCCGCAAACAGCTCGTCATAGGCGGCTAAGATATTCGCCACCAGCTCCTCCGTCTCCGGGCGGGGAATGAGCACATCCTTGTTGACGGTAAAGCGATAGCCGTAAAACCACTCAAAGCCCAGCACATGACCTAACGGCTCCCCCTGCTCCATACGCGCGATGCCCTGCTCAAAGGCCTGCAACAATTCCGAGGGCACCTCTTCGTCATATTCCATATACAGATTATGCGCCTGTAAATTCGACAGCTCCAGCATCAGCAGCTGTGCCGCCTGTTCGCCCTGATTGGCTTCATACAAGCGCTCTTTCGCCTCGCGAAGCACCTGCCGATAGCTCGCCATTACTTCTCTCCCGCCAGCTTTGCCTGCTGATCCGCTTCCAGCAAGGCATCCAGCACATCATCCATGCGCCCTTCCATGACGCGGTCCAGCTGCTGAATCGTAAAGCCGATGCGATGATCGGTCACACGGTTTTGCGGGTAGTTGTAGGTGCGGATCTTCTCCGCGCGATCGCCCGTACCGATTTTGGAGCGGCGCTCGATCCCCTGCTCTTCTTCCAGCTTGCGCTGATGTTCCTCATAGACGCGGGAGCGGATCGTCATGAGCGCTGTCGCACGGTTCTCATGCTGCGAACGGCCGTCCTGACACTTGACGACAATGCCCGTAGGCTTATGGATGATGCGCACCGCCGAATCGGTTTTATTGATATGCTGACCGCCCGCACCGCTGGCACGCATCGTCTCGATCTCCAGATCGTTCATGTCGATGTCAAATTCCTCCGCCTCGACCTCCGGCGTCACCAACACCGTCGCCGTCGATGTGTGAATACGTCCCTGACTTTCCGTCTTAGGCACGCGCTGAACGCGGTGGCTGCCCGACTCAAATTTCAGACGGCCGTACACGCCCTCCCCGCTGATCTTGCAGGAGACCAGTGAAAAACCGCCGGCCTCGCTCTCGTCCATCTCGATCGTCTCCACGCGCCAGCCTTTCGATTCCGCATATTTCACATACATGCGGTAGAGATCGCCCGCAAAGATGTTGCCCTCATCTCCTCCGGCAGCGCCGCGGATTTCCACAAACGCGTTGTGGGAATCATTTGGGTCCTTGGGAATCAACAGCACCTCCAAGCGGGAAAGCAGCTGTTCCTGCTTCGGCTCCAGTTCCTCGATTTCCATTTTCGCCATCTCGCGCAGTTCCTTGTCATCCTCGCCAAGCAGCGTCTTTGCCTGCTCCAGCGCCTGCGCCGTCTGTTTATATTCCGTATACGCTTCTACGACCTGCGTCAGCTCTGCCTGTTCCCGTCCCAGCTTGGCAAGCTGCTTGTTATCCGAGGTGATCTCCGGCATCATCATCAGCTCCGTGATTTCATGATAGCGGTTGACCATTCCTTCCAAACGTTCGATCATCACACTCATCTCGCATGACCTCCTTTTCCTTAATATTTCTTTTTTTGCCTATATACTATACCATGACCCTCGGCAATGGAAAAGGGCTTTCCATAGAAACACCTCCCCATTTCACGCATTTTTCCTTCCTGCCATCCTTCCTTTGCCGAAACAGGCGCAAAAACCGCGGATGCTGCACGCCGATCCTTCCTCTTGGTTGAGTTTTCTATGCTTCCCTGCCGCCATGAACAGAGGGCGATCGCGCATATTTGGCACAACTGCGGATTAACAAGCGGTTTGCTTCCTCATCCGGCGTTTTCCCTACATCATTTTATCCGCTTCTGCGCTTTCCCCTACAAACGAAAAGAGGCCGCCGAAACAGCCTCTCTTATGCCGGAATTTCTTTATTTTAATACTAAATCCGCGTACATCATCGTATGATCCGTCAATTCGGTTTTTTCATACTGAACATGTTTGATTTCGATATTTTTTGTAGTGATGATATTATCGATGGAATTGGTCCGGGCGGATGCGGATTCCTCATTGATCGGATACGTGTCATGCCAAATGCCCTCTGCCCCATTCGCCAGATTGTATTTTTCGCTGAGAATAAAATCGTTGAACTCGCTCGTTCCCTGATCCGCATTGAAGTCTCCTACGATCACCTGGTATTCATTTTCATCGTTCTCCAGCAGTTCAAGGAGCTGTTCCCTTTGCTTCGTTCTGATCTCTTCCATCTCATAGGATAAGTGCACGCCGTAAATGGATACTTTTTTACCGTCTTTTTCAATGACGATTTTTTGGATAATGTTCGGCTCAATGCTGGTTTTGCCGATCTTCTCCAGCTCTTTGCAAAATTCATCATAATCCTTGGACGATTGCGGGTTTGCATCATCCATATTGGCAAACAGCTCTCTTTGACGCTTTCTTAACTCTTCGTCTCCCAAATATTCATCAGAATAGATGTTGATCGTCTCTTCCTCTATGATTTCATAGTTAGAATACATAGCCAGTCCGTAATCTCCGCCCTGGAACTCCATCTGTTTAGAGAAGAAATAATCCTTGAAGCCGCAGTCTTCCGCAAATTCTTTAGGAACGTCGAGGTTATTTCTCTGCGTGAAGCGATCGACCTCCTGAGTAGCCAAGACATCCGGTTCAAAAGAGGTCACCCACTCCGCCTGTTCATTAGGATCATAACTCATTTTTGCGTTCATGTTAAATGTCATCACACGAATCGCATCCTCGCTTTTTGATGGATTTCCATCTGTTTCACTGTTTGACTGACATCCTGCCAAAAGCATTGCACCGACAAATGTGCATGCTGCTAATTTCTTGTATATACTTTTCATATTGCCTCCATTATAATGTTAAAAATCATCAAACCTTCACCCGTTTGTGATCAAGCGGTCGGGTGGGCCCGCCAAATGATAAGGTGCTATCCTTTGCTGAAACAATATTGTGTAAAAAGTATATTTAGCCCCCCCCCCCCCCATAAAATGACACGATCTGCAGATATAGTAAACGTTTACATGCAGTATTCTATCAAATTTTTATAAAAGATATTTGTCTTTTTGACTGCTTTTTTTGCACTTTTTAGCAGTCTTTTCCATGGCGCACTACGCCTGTTTCCAACTGAAAAAAGCCCGTTCATCCGCAAAACCAATGCGGCTGACGAGCTGATCGGCAATCTTTTATCGTACATCCCCGAATGTGCTTTCGCTCTTGGAAGAAAGCGTCTGCTTCATTGACAGCCTGCTTGCTCATGACTCCCATCAGGAGTGTGATTGTGTTAATAGCTCCTCAATGAGTTCCATACAGCCCTCCTGCTCATAAGAGGAGACGATGCGCTTGGCATAGCGTTTGCACAGATCGCTGCCGTTTTCCAAGGTTACGCCATAGCCGCATTGGGCGATCATCCCGGCATCGCTGTTGCCATCGCCGATCGCAGCCGCATTCTCCATCGTCCGCCCGATCTGATCAAAGAGCTCTCTCACCGCACCCGCTTTATCGCAGCCACGATCGATCACATCGATAAACGTATCGGTGCTGCGCACGACACGGTAAGGATAGCGCTGCTCCACTTCCGATCGAAAGCGATCGAACACCTGATCGACGAGTGCTTTTTCTCCGCAGGCCGAGCATTTCCAGATTTCCTCTTTCACATAGCGCTGCGGCGTCTCGCACAGCAGATAGTCCACCCCGCAGTTATAGCGATCTAACGCAAACCCCTCGCCATAACCGCTGGCCACCATGTAGGAGGGCTGAGCGATACCGAAATCCAGATGATAGCTGCGCGCCAGCTGCCAGAGGGCGAAGCTGTCCTCACGCTTGATCGCATGGAGAAACAGCGTCTTGCCGCTGGCGACGTCATAGCCCAACGTCCCGTTTTGCGCGATGATATAGCCGTGATAGCGATCCATTTTCACCTGTTTGGCTAACGGAAGCACCCCTTGGAAGATGCGGGCAGACGCTAAGACGAGGGTGATTCCCCGCTCTTGCAAAGCGATCAGCCCCTCGGCTACCCGCCTGCTGACAAGCGTCCCTCCGCTGGGCGCTAACAGCGTTCCATCCAGATCGCAGATCAATGTCGTTATGTTCATCATCGTCATCCTCTCTTCGCCATCATCTCACCATGTTTTCCTGCACAAAAGGAAAGCACACTTGTGAGCAGACTGTTTCCGTTTATATCCGGCAAATCGCGGGCGCTTTGTAAGGAGGCGACACCCGCTGTTTTGCAGCCATGTTTCGTTCGTCGCTTTCCATCACCCCTGCTCATGTGCAAAGTCACAGCCGATTTCGGTATTCTCTGGGGCTCATATGGTAAAAGCGGTGAAATACTTTGTTAAAATACAGCGGATCTTGCATACCGATCGCCTCTGCGATCTCTTTGATCTTCATATCGGATCGATTCATCAGCTGTGCCGCCTCCTGCATCTTGCGTCGGTTGATATACTGGATCAGCTGCTCCCCCGTCTGCTTTTTAAAGATACGGGAGATATGCACCGGTGTGCGCCCCAACTGTTCGCCGATCTGTGATAACGTGATCTTCTCGCCGAGATGCTCATCCACATAGGCGAGAATATCTGCCACGGTCTTGGAATAACGCTCATCGCTGTAGGCGTCAATCCACTCTTCAATCGTTTTGAGCACACGGATAAACTCCTCTTGCAGCTGCGGCAGAGTTTCCGCCATATCGAAAAGAGGAGTGCTCTGCGATAAAATCGCAGGCGCATCCGCCTTGGCGTGCTTGAGCTTTTGATGCTCGATCGCATGGATGATCGAGCGGCAATAGAAGATGACGTCCTCCGGATTGATCTGCCGCGCCTGCATCTCCTCCATCATCTGTGCGCTCAGCTTTTCCATCAAAGCGAGCGAGTTGCTTCCCGACAAGTGCAAAAACTGTTCTTTATAGGGAAGCTCTTTCGCATGCAGCGTTTGAAAATGCTGCTCTCCCAGCATCTGCACACAGCCGTTCCCCTGATAGAAACGCGCGTAATTCTGCTGTGCGATCTGTAAATATGTATCGTAGAACTGCTCTGTCCCCTCACATGGCGATGAGATCGTCAATGAGACATGCAGGTGCATCTGTTCCCACAAAAGCCGCACCAATTCTTCACCAAGGCTCTTTAACGCCTGCTTCCCCAGCGCCGGGACGATCACCACACCGGAGTGCATCTTGGAAAACAGAATCTGATGCATCTCCAGAGTGCTTAAGCCTTTCTCTAACAGTGCGCGCAGCTGTCCCTGCAATAAGGAACGATCCCGAAACCGCCCCTGCGCAAAGGTCGCTTTCACATCATCCATGCGAAATCCCAACAGCTGATAACGTCCTTTTAAGCAAGCGAGCTCCCGCCGTTCTAACAGCTGCACTAACTCCTCCTTGCCCACACCTTGGCGATCGCGGATCAAACCGAGCTGACGCTGCAGCTCCCCCTGCCATCCGCCATATCCCCGCGTCTCTCCCTCGCGGTTTCGCTGTGCCTGCAGCATTTGCAGGTTCTCGATGAACTGGGAGTTTTTCAGCTTTCCTTTCATCAGATAATCCATGCATCCGCTGCGCCATGCCTCCCGCATCAGCAAAGGATCGCTTTCATACGTACACAGGATGACATGACAGTGCGGATCATACGCCTTGAGCTGTTTCAGCAGAGAAATGCCGTCTCCCTGCCGCAGCAGCACATCGCTGATGACCAGATCGTAGCGATATTCGCAAAAATATTCCACCGCCTTTGCCTCGCAGTCACAATAGGTCAAAATCTCAAAACCGAATTGCTCCCAATGCAGCATACTGCGATAGATCGAATACATCTGCCGCTGTTTATCGACAACCATCACGCTCAGCATGGAGATCCTCCTCCCGTTGTTTACTACCACGAAAATTTTAACATATTTTCTCTTTCATTTCCATCAGTGACAAAAAACATGGATTATTATGCCCATTTTTTTGTGGGAGGTCGCGTTTTTCCCTGCCGTTATGCTTCTTTTACGCACCAAACAATGCTATACTATGATTGATTCTCGGGCTGTGCGATTTCTTGAGGAAAAGTGACGGGAAAAGCGGCAGCTGCCGTTTTTGCGGGCATTTCGCAAGCGGTTCACACCCGGAAAAAGAAAGGATGAAGGTTTCACACAAATAACGTGACGTTATCGTGAAACAAAAGGTATGCAACATGAATGAAAACCCATTAAAGCAAATCATCGCCAAGCAGAAAGCCGGTGAGGCCGTCGGCATCTACTCTGCATGCAGCGCCAACAGCTATGTCATCGAGGCTGCCATCGAATGTGCCAAGCGTGACAACTCCTGTGTGCTGATCGAGGCAACCGCGAACCAAGTCGACCAAAACGGCGGCTATACCGGTATGAAGCCGGCGGATTTCCGTGATTTCGTCTATGAGATCGCCGCGCGTGTCGGATTTACGACGGATCGCATCTTCTTGGGCGGCGACCATTTAGGACCGCTGACCTTTGCATCGAAGCCGGAAGCGGAGGCGATGGCGGATGCACGTGAGCTCGTTCGCTGCTACGTAGCTGCCGGGTTTACGAAAATTCACATCGACACCAGCATGAAGGTCGCTGACGACGATTTGAATACTCGTTTAAGCGATGAGACGATCGCCCGCCGCGGCGCTGAATTGGCACGCGTATGCGAGGACACTTATCAGGAGCTGTTAAAGAGCAAGCCGGATGCGGTTCGTCCGGTATATATCGTCGGCAGCGAGGTACCGATTCCCGGCGGTGCACAGGACCCGAACGCCGGTATGCAGGTAACCCGCGTCGAGGACTTCAAGGCGACGGTTGCCGCTTTTGAAGCTGCATTCAAAAAGGAAGGTCTGGAAGAGACTTGGAAGGATGTCATCGCATGTGTCGTTCAGCCGGGCGTCGAAGAAAAAGATGCAGGCTGCACCGAGTATGACCGTGCAAAGGCCGCCGATCTGATGGCCAGCATCAAGGAGTTCCCAAATCTCGTATTTGAAGGACATTCCACCGATTATCAGACGAAGTACAAGCTGAAAGAGCTGGTAGAGGATGGCGTCGGCATCCTGAAAGTCGGCCCGGGCTTAACCTATGCGATGCGTGAGGGACTGTTTGCGTTAGCTTACATGGAAGAGATGATCCTGCATGGCAAGGAGGATGAGCAGTCTCACTTCATCGACGTCTTGGAGAAAGCGATGATGGCAGAGCCGAAAAACTGGCAGAAGCACTATCACGGTGATGACAACGAGCTGTGGTTCAAGCGTAAGTTCTCCTTCTCCGACCGCAGCCGTTACTACATGCCGGTCGCAGAGGTAGATGCCGCAAAAGAAAAGATGCTGGCAAACCTGCGCAAATACGGTATCTCCTTGGCAGTGCTCTCACAGTTCATGCCGATCCAGTACACCAAGGTACGCGAGGGACGCTTGGAGAACGATCCGGAAGAGCTGATTAAAGATCGCATCAAGAACACGATTGATGAGTACCTGTTTGCTTCTCATCAGGAAAAGCTGTTCTAAGCTGCAATTTATCATTCATGAAACGCCGATGCTTCGGCGTTTTCTTTTTCCCTCTCTGCGCCACGCGCTGCCCGCATCCCGCTTTTCTTTTGCCGCCTCCTCTTTTTCTATTGCCCCCCTTTCGATAGCCGCAATTTATCGCCCTTTCCCTATTTTCATTAAAGACTGCTTACTAGGAAAAACGAACCATCCCTTGTTTCTTGTGCATAAAATATATAAAATATTGGCTTGAATAGGGAAAAATCACGCACACTGCTTCGTCAGCGGCAAGACAAATGACGCTGTCAATGCTATAATACGGGAAGTGACGCATGAATTTGACTCAATGAGCCATGCGCATGCACACAATCTTTGGGAAGGGGATCTGACATGTTGTATGCATTATTTTTTCTCATCAGCTTCGGCGCTTCCATCGTCGGTGCGATCTGCGGCATCGGCGGAGGCATCATCATCAAACCGGTCATGGACGCTTTTGGCGCCTTGGATGTTTCCATCATCAACTTTCTGTCCGGGTGTACCGTCTTGTCAATGACGCTGTACTCTGTCGTCAAGGCAAAGATCGCCAAGGATTCCGTCATCAATATGAAACTGGGCACACCGTTAGCGATCGGCGCTGCCATTGGCGGCTTATTTGGCAAGGAGCTGTTCTCCTATGTGGAATCGCTCTTTGATACGCCCAACACCGCCGGAGCGGTACAGGCGTTTGTGCTGATGATCATCACCTTAGGCACGCTGCTTTATACGATCAATAAGGAAAAAGTGCATACGCTGAAGGTCACCAATCTGATCGCCTGCCTGATCATCGGTTTCATCTTAGGCGGCTTCTCCTCTTTCTTGGGAATCGGCGGCGGTCCGATCAATTTAGTCGTCCTCTATTTCTTCTTTACGATGGGAACCAAGGAAGCGGCGCAGAACTCTTTATATATCATCTTATTCTCACAGATTACCAGCGTCTGCCGTTCACTGTTCACCACCGATCTCAGCCAGATCTCTCTCGTGCTGTTAGCCGGAATGATCCTGTGCGGCATTTTGGGCGGCATCTGCGGACGTGCAATCAACAAAAAGATCGATGAAAAGCATGTCGATAAGCTGTTTATCGCGCTGATGGTCGTCATCATCTTCATCAACATCTACAACACGCTCAAATATCTGGGAATGCTTTGATCGCTTGCGCAAGCAAAACAGCCTATCAAAGGAGGATCTCCTTGACAGGCTGTTTTTTTTATGGCTTTTCTTTTATACAAGTTTGCTGCTAGCGCGGGCGAGTGAGGGTACGCGCGATGGCGATCATCCGATCTTTGGCATAGGTCAGCCACTCGCGATAGCCGCAGTATGTCTCATCATAATAAGCAGCGTTGAGACGCTTGCAGTTACGATGGCACATCCCCGCAAACGGACAGTCTTGACAGGCGGCACAGGCACAGCGCTCTTCCTTTAAAAAGCGTTTCATCGTCTCACAGGAGACAAGCTCGATCAGGCTGTGCGTTTGGATATTGCCGCAGCAATATTCATCCAGCACGTAGAAATCACAAGGGTAGACATCGCCGTTGCTCTCAACGACAAACTGCGGAGCACACTGTCCCAGCATGCCGCACTGCTGCGGCGGATACCCGGCAAACATCGGAATGACATTGTCAAAGAGCGTCACGCTGATCACGTTGCCCTTGCAGTATTCCTTATACCACAGATCGAAGAATACTTTATAAAAAGACGCAAACTGTTTGGGATGCAGGGAATATTCGCTCTCTTTCTCATCCAGCCCGGCAAGGCAGGGAATGAACTGAATATACTTCAGATCATGCTTTTGGTAGAAGGCAAACAGCTTTTGCGGATGTGCACTGACATAGGAGCTCAGCACGGTTAAGATGTTAAAGTCGACGTTGGCACGCTTGAGCAGAGCGATTGACTTCATCACCCGTCCAAAGGTTCCCTCATACTGCGCATCCTTGCGCAGGTGGTCGTGCAGCAGTGCATAACCGTCCAACGAGACACCGATCAGGAAATGATAGCGTTGAAACAGCGCTGCCCACTCCTCATCCAAAAGGGTTCCATTCGTTTGCAGGGCATAGTGGATCGTTTGACGCTTGCGGTGCGCGTCAACATAGGAGGTAAACGCACGGAAATAGGATATTCCCGCCACTGTCGGCTCTCCGCCCTGAAAGGCGAATGTGATGTCCGCCTCGTCGTCTAATCCCAGCGCCCGATCGATGAGCGCCTCCATCGTCGCTGTTTCCATGATGCCATGTGAGCGCACCTCGCGGTGATCGGCCACATCATAATAAAAGCAGTAACGGCAGCGCATATTGCATAATGACGATGCTGGTTTAATTAAAAAGCTGATATATTTCATAACGATCTATCTCCCCGCTTCATTGTATCACAGCGATTTGCGATCCATCCAGCGTTTTGTAAAAAGGGGAGATCGGCGATCCCCTCTCAAAGTCTTTATTGCTTATTTGATTCCCAGACGTTCCTTCTGTTCCTTTGGAGCGTCATACGCATCCAATCCCCGGGAGAGCACTTCGATGTAATGCTCCTCCAGCGGGCTGTTCACGCCGGCGAGATTCTCTGTCTGTGCGTAATCTTTTTCAATATCGAAAAGCTTCGTCTCCAGCACTTCCTTTAACGGCTCGTCGCTTTGATCGATGATGCCCGGCTTGTCGATCGGAATGCGGAACAACGGATACTGCGTACGCTTGAAATAGCGTCCCATCTCGATCTTTTCCGGACACTCCACGCCCATGACGCGGCGAATCGTCGTCGGGAATGCGGTGTACTCGTAGCAAGGCTGATTCTCTGGCTTCGGAGCACGCAGATACGTGTAATGTCCGTCGCTGAGATTGACTGCCATGCCATGGTAACCAAACAGCGCATAGTCCTTGGTCTTGGCGTTTGGATCGGTTGTTAACGGCTTCAAGGAAACGCCCTGTACGCAATCCGGAATCTCGATGCCCATGTAATCGAGTACGGTCGGCATCAGATCGATGTTCTGCGTAATCTGGCTGACATGCTCACCCTTGCGCTCCCCGTGCGGGAATTTGATGATCAGCGGCAGATGCGCAAGCTCGTTATACAGATGCATGTAGTTTTTGCCTAAATAATCGCGCTCGCCGAGGAAATAACCATGGTCGGTCGTCATCACAACCATCGTATCCTCATACATATCCAGCTCTTTCAGCTTGTTGATGAGGGTGCCAAACCAATGGTCGGTCATCGTTACCAGCGCGGCGTAACGGCGCTGTACATAATCAACGGCGTTTTGCGGCACACCTGCCTGTGAAACCCGCTGATACTGCGGAATTTCATAATAATCACGGTCAAGTCCGGTATTGCCGCCGTAGAGATCCATATACTTATCCGGCACATCAAATGGTTCATGCGGGTCAAATGCCTCTACCATCAGGAAGAAATTGTCATCTCCCTTATTGTCGTCCAGCCATTGGCAGGCAGAAGCGAATGTCTTAGGAGAAGGCATATCCTCCTCGTTTGGCCACTGTGTGCGGTTGAGCTGATACTGACGGCGCACACGTCCATAGAATGTCTCCGGCATGTTATCCGGCTCATCGATTCGGGATACCCACGGATCTCCCTCCTGTCCGCGGTGATAATCCCAAGTGTTAAACTGCTGTAAATACCCCTCTCCGCCAATACGCATGTAATGGCAGTGGTCGGTTGTAATATGTGTATAGATGTCATGGTCCTTCAGCACCTTTGGCAGCGTGACGTCAAAGGGTTCAATCGGCCCCCAGGAACGCTCCAAAAAGTTCAGGCGTCCGGTTAAAATATCACGGCGTGCCGGCATGCAAGGCGCGGAACCGATCCAATGCTGATCGAATACGGTCGCTTCCTTTGCAAAGGCGTCAATGTTCGGTGTTTTTACAATTGTTTCCGGGTTGTAGCAAGACAATGCTTCCCGCCGCAGCGTGTCCATCAAAACCAAAACAGTTCTCATAGGTATTCCACACTCCTTTCTGATCAATGCTCCCATGATGCACAGTCGAGGAAATAACTTCACCTATCAAGCCGATAGTCTCTCCTGTGAGAAAATCCTATCATTTTCTCATGCAGTCTGCTATGGGTGCATCTATAAAATATCGCTGTTTTTTTCTATCAAAGCGTTATTTTCCATGTATTCCTGTAAGCACTGTGAGAAATGCCATGTTTTTATCGCTCAGACATCATTCCTCTGATGATAATAAGGACCTGCCATCCAAACGACAGCAGGTCTCTTTTCATCAATCAATCATTAAGCAAAGATTGTCAGCCAAGGAAAATAGTGACCAATCGCCGCAAATAATAATGCGATAACGATCATGCCTAAGATGATGGATGCGCTGTTCTTGCCCTGTCCCTTTTTCAAGAGCTTATAGCAGATGAACGTCAATACAACCGGCAGAATATAAGGCATTACCTTGTTCATCTGATCCTGGATGATCAGCGGATCACCTTCGTCAAATGCAAACTGCAATGCAGTGTTCAGCTTTACCGTCTGCGGGATCAAGCATCCGACAACGACAACACCTAATACGTTTGCCATGTTGCCCAGACGATCGAACAGTGCCATACCACCGCTCTGAACGACCTCTAAGCCCTTCGTATAGCCTAAGTGCAATCCGAGGTACTTTAACGGCCAATACAGAACGTTAATCATCAGGAACATAACGATCGGACCGATGATGCTTCCATCGCTGATGCACATCGAAGCACCGATGGAACCGGCAATCGGGAACCAAGTCAGGTTCAGCATGGAGTCACCTAATCCGGCGAACGGTCCCATCAGGGAAGTCTTGATTGCCGAGCAGGTTTCCTTCTGATCCTCGTCAGTGGATTCCTCTAACGCAGCCTGAATACCCAGAATGAACGGGATTGCGATTGGGTGCGTGTTGAAGTACTCCAAGTAACGCTGCATTGCGTGTACTCTGTCTTCTTTGGATTTATCCTTGTAGAGCTCTTCCAGTACCGGTGAGAAGCAGTACGTTAAACTGAGGCTCTGCATACGCTCGTAGTTATGAGCAAACTGGCAGCCCTGTGTACGAAGCAGTACTTTATTCAGGGTCTTTTTTGAAATTTTTCCCATTATAGATCGTACTCTCCTTCCTCTGCAGAAGCTGTTGCCGCCGCGGCTTCAGGAGCCGGTGCGCCTTTCTTCTGTCCTTCAACAATGACATCGTAGAGTCCGGCCAAAGCGGCTGCGATCATTGCGCATCCCAGCGTAGGAACAGCCATATATGCGTTCAATACGAAGCCGATTACCAGGAAGATCCACATGTCTTTCTTCATCATCATCGTTAACAGCATTGCCAAACCGACTGCAGGCATCATACCGCCGGCAGTGGAGAAGCCTTTCAATACCCAAGGTACATCATTGTCCAAGAAGTTCATGATGCTGTCGATTACCGCAGAACCTGCACCGACGGCGATAAACGTAGGAATCGCACGGGACAGGAAGAAGCAGATAGCGCCCAGCCAGAAATACTTGTTGATGCTGCTGAACTTTCCGGATTCAGCTGCCTTATCCGCAGCATGCACCAGAGATACGTTCGTCGTCATGACGAGCATGTTCAACTGCTGTACGAGCGTAGCTGTCGGGATACCAAAGGCTACTGCCAAAGAGATTGCGCTTTCAGCGCTTCCTCCGGACATGATACCCAAAGAAGCACCTACGATAGTACCAGAGATAACATCCGGTGGTACATAAGCTCCGATGTTGTTGACACCCAGCCACATCATTTCCATCGTTGCACCGATCATGATGGCGGTTGGCATGTCGCCTAAGATAATACCTACTCCGACAGATGCGAGCAGCGGTTTACGGAAACCTAAATGCGGTCCGAACTGGTCCCAAGCACAGAGACCTGCCCACAGCGCCAAGAGCAGCGCCTGAAAGATTTGCATACTTTCTTCCTCCTTCTTTTTAATGTATATAGCATCGCAAGCATGCGATCACTATCCCTTTTCTGAAAACAAAGCTAGAAATTCTTCAGCAGCTCGCTGACCGGCTCCTTTGAGTCGCGGGTCGTCGTCTGCATCCAGCACTCCACGCCCATGCCGATCAGTTCCTCGAAGGCCTCTTTCTCTTCCTTCGTTACCGACATGTTCTTGTGTAAGCGGGTACGCTCATCGTTGAAACGCATACCGCTGACGTTGAGATAGCTGTAATCCAAACCGTTTTTCTTCAGCGTCAAAGCGTCGATCGGGTTGGTGAACAGCACCATCGTCGCCTTTTTCAGCTCCGTCTTTTTCAATACGTCGATGAACTTCTCGACCCCGAATACGCTGACCTTGATATTCGGCACCGCCAGACCGGCAACCGATTTCTGTACCGGATCGTTTGCCACCTTATCGCTGACGATGATCGCAGACTCAATTCCATAATCCGGAATCCAAGTCGTCGCAACCTGTCCGTGAATCAAGCGGTCGTCAATATCCACTAATTTCAATGCCATAATCTGTCTCCTCCTTTTCCTTTACAGATCATCTATATCTTCATCATCTGCAGCTAAGTGCACCTCGATCGGACACACCGACTGCTGATGAACAGACATCACATGTTCCTTGACTTCCTCTGCGCTGATCTCCCGCGACAGCAGCAAGTCAATGAGAATCGGAAGATTCAGACCGGTAAAGCCGATCATGTTCATCCCTTTTAACATACAGCGGGAAATTGCGTTGAATGGTGATCCTCCGTAAATATCACAAAGCGCCACAACAACATCACAGCGTGAGGAAAGATCCGCATACGCATCTGCCACTTCCTTCTCTAAGTCATCCAATGATTTTTCGACGGTAAGCGCCAGCGCATATACATCCTGCTGCTGTCCAGCCAACATTTCCGCACTGCTCAATGCCGCTTTGGCAAATTCTCCGTGACTTGCCAGAATAATACCAATACTCATTTGCAACCTCCTGTTTTCTTTTGTGCCATCATATGAAAGCGCTTCTTTGCTTTAAGCGACTTTATCGTACCACCGTGCCCTGCCTTATTCAACAAACGTTTGTCGATTCTTTTCGATTTTTTGCAGGATAAGGTAAAATAAAACATATTTTTACACGGTAAACGCTTCCACGATTGAATTGCCCATAAATAGTTTCACATAATTTTGCTGTAATCTCGGGATTCCACTCCCACAAAACGGACAATTCCCTCGTTTCTTCTGCATAATTCTCACAATTTCTTTCATTTTTTCGCATATCGACACACAAAAAGAGTGAATTTTACATATACGCATTTTCTCTCTTTATTTTGGCGAAAATTTACTAATTTTTGCCGCTGACGCCGCCCACGCTCCCTCATCCAACGCATTATATGCCGCTGCCATGGGAAAACATGCACGATATACGCTTCAACGACGGTCGCCGCCGGGATGCATCCTCTCTAAGGCGATCTGCGGCCTCAAATCCGCTTACGGTACTCCCGCGGACTCATCTGATAATATTTTTTGAACACCTTGTTAAAGTACAGCTGATCGCTGATGCCCACCATCGCGGCAACATCCTTGATCTTCCGCGTGCGATCGTGCATCAGTTCCTCTGCCCTTGCCATCTTGCGTTCATTGACATACTCGATGACACTGCGTCCCACTTCGCTTTTAAACAGGCGGCTGGCATGCGTGACGCTGAGCCCGGAGGCCGATGCGATCATCTCCAGCGTCAGCTTTTCACCGATGTGATCATCGATGTAATCCAGCATGGCGCTCACCTTGTGGTGATAACGGCTGATATGATGCTCCCGCACCCAGTCGATCAGCGTCTTGAAGATCTTCTCCAGCTCCAGCTGCAAGAACTGGATGCTCTCCGCTTCATTGATGCCTTCATACAGGATATCAAAGGGATATTGCTCGCTGATCCCATGATTATAGATGACCTTTTTCGTATCGTGCAGCACGGAGACGAAATACGCTTTCACATCCGGATAGTCAATCCAGCGCGCTTTCATCAGCGTAATCACTTTTCCATACGCTTCTCTCACCTTATCGAAATTCTGCTCCATCACCCCTTGGGCGATCTCGCTGCCGCAGGGAAACGAGCTGTAATGCAGACGCTGCAGCACACGCGCGTCCTCGACAAACTGCACGCAGCAATCGCCGTCATAAAATTTGTGTCCCATGTGATATTCCATAACTTCCTGATAGCCGCCTAAAAAATCATCGATCCCATGCAGCTCCCTGGAAATGCTCACCGAGAAATCATAGGTCAGCCGCGAACCGATTCCATCGATGATCTGATGAGCCAGCGCTTCATAGCGCGATCGCTCCAGCGGCGGCAGGAGAATGACACCGGAATGCTTCTTGTTAAAGAGGATATAGGCGCCTGCGATGTCCGTCAGATACTGCGAAAGCACCCGCTTGATCTGTACCTGAATCTCATCGCGCATCGACACTTTGTTGCGAAACATATCGATAAACTCACTGCTGTCCATCCAAAACGGCTTATCATAGCGCTTTAAGGAGCGGTTGAAGTTGCGGATGTTATCCTGACGGAAATACAACAGCCGATAGTCCCCGCGCAATAGGCTTAGCTCCGGGCGGTTCAGGATCTCCTTGAGCATCTCATAGTCGACCTTTTGCTCATCACGGATCAAGCCCAAAATCTTCTCCAGCATCTCCTCCCAGCTCTCCTGCAAGCTGGTCTCCTTTCGCTTGGCAAGATCCCCGCGAATCCGCTCAAGCAGCGAAGTCAGCGTAGAGTAGCGCAGCCGCGACTTCAGCTGATAATCATAAGCGCCCGCGACAAACGCCTCGCGCACCGAATCATAGTCCTCATGCGCGGAAATGACCACGACGATGCAATCCGGTCCCAGATGACGCAGCTTTTTGATCAATGAAATGCCGCTGCCACCTAACAAATCCAGCGCCGTGATGATGACATCATATTTGTACTCCCCATACAGCGCCAAGGCATCCGATTCGCTGTCCGCCACGGAAGCGATCTGAAAACCGGAGTCCTCCCAGGGGATCATATTCTTATAAATATGAATCATCTGCTGCTTTTCCACCAGCAGCACGCGATACAATGCATTCATCTGCCTGCTCCTTTCTCTCCCTCACATCCATGCGGCAGCCATACGGCCGAACACATGAAAATATGCGAAATCCCACCGAATAACTTTTTCAACTGATTATATTATACTAAAACAATTTCAGAAAAACAGTCATTTCACCGATATTGAACAGATAATCCATAAAATATTTTCACTTTTTCCTCATTTGCATCCTTTGTCCATATCGCGTTTGCTATAATAGCCTCAAAGAGCATAGAGGAGGAATTTCCCGATGAAACGACCTAATGTCCTGCTGGTCATGTGCGACCAGCTGCGTGGGGACTGTCTTTCCTTCGACGGCCATCCGGATGTGAAAACGCCATATCTGGATACGTTGGCGGCAGACAGCACCTATTTTGAAAACGCCTACTCCGCCTGCCCCAGCTGCATTCCGGCACGCGCCGGCTTATTGACCGGACAGGCGCCGTCCTCTCATGGCCGCGTCGGTTATCAAGACGGCGTCGATTGGGAGTATGATCACTATATGGCGCAGGAGCTAGCCGATCATGGCTATCAGACGGCCTGCGTCGGCAAGATGCACGTGCATCCCCCGCGCTTACAGTGCGGCTTTCAATCCCTTCGCCTGCACGACGGCTACATCGGTCATTACCGCAAGGCCAACACCCCTTATTGGATGCATCAAAACGTCTCTGACGACTACATGCGCTATCTGAAAGATCATTTGGGCGAATTTGCGGATGTCAACGGTTCCGGTGTGGAGAACAATTCGTGGATTACCCATCCATGGGTATATGAAGAGCGCTATCACCCGACCAACTGGGCGGTGGATGAGAGCATTCGCTTTTTGGAGACGCGCGATCGCACGAAGCCGTTCTTTCTGATGACGAGCTTTGTCCGCCCGCACCCGCCTTTCGACGCACCGAAGAGCTACTTCGATATGTACTATGGCAAAGCGCTGCAAGAGCCGCCGATGGGGGATTGGGTCGACCCTTCCCTGTGCGAGCGTGACGGCATGATTCTCGACAGCGTGCACGGCTGCCGCGACAGCGAGCTGCGCCATCAGGCGATGGCCGGCTATTACGCGTGCATCACCCACATCGACCATCAGTTTGGACGTCTCATCACTGCGCTGGAAAACGATGAAACCTACCATGACACGATCATCATCTTCACCGCCGATCACGGTGAGATGCTCTTTGATCACCAGCTGTTTCGCAAGGTGCTCCCGTATGAGGGAAGCGCCCGCATCCCGATGATCATGCACGTCGGCAAAAACATCCGCAAGTGCCTGCCGCATAAAAGCGAAAGCGTCGTGGAGCTGATGGACATCATGCCGACCGTACTCGATCTTTGCGGCATCGAGATTCCTAAGAGCGTCGATGGCATATCACTGAAGCAGGAGCTGTTGGCGGGAGAGAGGATCGAACGAAGCTTTGTGCATGGCGAACACAGCCGCGACAAGGAACAGTCCAACCAGTATATCGTCACCAGCGAGGATAAGTACATCTGGTTCACTCAAACCGGTATCGAGCAGTATTTCGATCTGCGAAACGACCCGAAGGAGGAGCACAACCGCATTAACGATCCAAGCTGTCAAGAGCGTATCGCCGCGCTGCGTTCCCTGCTCATCCAAGAGCTGAGCGGACGTGAAGAGGGCTATGTGAAAGACGGTCAGCTGGTGAACGGTCAAAAGCCGGTCAACATGCTTCGCCATCCCCGCCAAAAGGCATAGCATCCTGCCCGCATTACAAAAGAAGGATCACCCGCATGCTTGCGATGATCCAAGGGATAGCTTTGCTGTGAAACGGAGCTACACACTGCAAAAACGATGATAAAAAGCCGTATGGCAAAAGGATCACTCCTTGCGCTGACGGCTTTTTTACATGATAAGACAACAAACGGTTTTCATAATAAGCGTCCCGCTCACATTTCCTTTAGGCCCTTTGTCCTTTCCATGTGCGTACGGCGATACTCGCTGGGGCTTAACGCATAAAAGCGGCGAAAGATCTTATTGAAGTACAGCTGATCGCTCATCCCCACCTGGGCGGCGACCTCGCGCACCTTCATGTCTGTCTTGATGAGCAGCTGCGCCGCATTTTCCATGCGCACCTCATGGATGTATTGAAAGATGCTCTTTCCCATCGCCTTTTTAAACAAGCGTCCGGCATACGATTCATTGAGTCCGACCTCCTTGGCGATCATGGACAGGGTGAGCTTAGATGAAAGATTCTGCTTGATAAAGCGCTGGATCACCTCGACATAATCCAAGGAGCTTTCCTTCGGCGAAAGCGCCAGGGAGATGGCGGAGAAGATGCGGTAGAGCTCATAGCGCATAAAGCCGACACTTTCACACTCCCGCACACCCTGCGCGTACACGTTCAGCTGCTCGCTTTCCAGCTTATGCGCCGCATCCAGCTTCTGCGCCGTGGTATGAATCAGATGGATGAAATAGCGTTTGACGTCCTCTGGTTCGATCATGTGCTCCCGCATGTAATCCAAAATCAGCTCGATCGCTTCATGCAGCTGTTCCCGATCGTTGAGCGAGTGGACAAGCCGCGTCTCAAAGGAAGATTCCATCCGCCCTAACCGCTGAAAGCTGCGGGCATCCTGCGCATTGAGCAAACAGAAGTCATTTTCGTAAAACTTATGGCTGTGGTAGCCGATCACCTGACGATAGCGCGCCAAAAAATCCTCCGCGCCCTTTCCCGGTGTGGAGACCGTCATGGAAAAGGTATAGTGAATGCGGTTGACCATCGCCGACATCAGCGTGTTGCACTGCTCCTTGAGCATTGTCTCTTTCATCGGCCGTAAAATCAGCAAGCCCGAGTGCTTCTTGGTAAAGATGACATGGTGCTCCACATAGACATTGGAATTGATGACGGAAAGCAAGTCATCCTGCAATTTTTCCCGCTGTTCGATGCGCTGGCGAAACATGTCGATAAACTCCGCGTCATTGGCGTGCTCCTGACGTTCATAATCGCGCAGGTTACGGTTGATGTGGCGGACGTTGTCCATGCGGAAATAGACCATGACCCAGCTTTCCCAAAGCAGTGGATAACGCTCTTTTTTCAGCAGGCGCATCACGCTGTCCGCCGCCACCTGCTGACCGTCGCGAATCAGTCCCAGCATCTTGCTGAGACGGTGATGATCGGCAATCGCATCGCTTCGGATGTTGGCCGCCACCCGCTCAAGCGCCTGTGCCAGGCTTTGATAGCGCAGCTTTTGCCGCAGTAAAAAATCATTGGCGCCGTTGAGAAACGCCTGTCGTACATCTGCGAAATCACTGCGGTCGCTGATGACGATGATCTGACAGGAAGGGTTGAGCGACTTGATGATCTTAATCAGCGATAAACCGAACCCCCCCCCCCTCAAAATCCAGAGCGGTGACCACCAGCTGATATTGATATTCGCCATAATAGGCGATCGCCAGATCTGCGCTTTCCGCGATCGTCGTCACCGTAAAGGCATAATCCTCCCAGTGCAGCATGTTTTTATATGCGAGCGCATGCGATTTGGTATCGGCGATCAGCACTTCGTTCAAAGCTTCCATAGTCCTCTGCGCCTCCTTTTTTAATTTATATTGACATCATAGCATAAAAACGAAAAGGATGCGTTCACTTCCGTTGATTTTCCATCTTGGAAAGTGAGCGCATCGCTTATCTTTGCACGTTTGCTTTCAATGACGAAGCGAACGCGGTTATCTGTGTGTGCGGCGGCGAAGGGTTAACAGCGATAACGCGCCTGCGCCTATCAGCGCGCCAACCCACCAGCAATCCTTCATCTCTATCGCGGCGGTATCTGCCGAAGTTTCCTGCGGGTTTGTCTGTACATCGGGCGTCTGTGTCTGCTGCGTGTCTTGTGGAAGGCGCTCTCCCTCCTGCACCGGCGGCTTTGGCACCTCGCCCCCTGTCTCATCCCCATTTGGTGGTGTTTGCTCCTGATCTGTTCCCTCATCCTTCGAGGTGGAGTCCTGTACTGCCTGTAAGGAATCCACCGCCTTTTGCAGATCTGTTTTCATGGTGATGAGCGCGTCTGTCTGCGCATCATCCTGCGCCAGCAGTGTCTTCGCTTCTTCCCAAAGACTTGCCATCGCATCCCAGCTCTCGCTTTCATACTGCACTTTCTTTAAGCTTTCCAGCTGTGCACATAATGCGGACAGATCGTTGTAGGCACTGCTATGTTCTACATCCGCAATCGCCTGCTGTAAGGATAGCGCTGCCGATTCCACCTTTGCCTCATCGGCGCACGGATCGCTCAGCACGGCATTCGCCTGCGCATAGGCTTTGGTAAAGGCCTCCCATACCTTTGGCGTACAGCTTCCCTGCCGCAGCTGTGCGGCAATATCCGCCTGTGCTTGCAGCGCGGTGAAATCCGCATGCACATCGATGCGCAAAGAGGCATATAAACTTGAATTTGAATAACACAATTTTATAGCCTCTTAGCAGAGGTTATAGTCTATCAATAAAATCCTCCAAAAGCCTTGAAAATAAAGGATTTATCGCAATGTGTTCGCCTTATCCCTTTATATGATTTCACACAAGTTTACTCTTTCCCTGCCTGCTTATAAGGGCAAAATCAAGGGCAAGAAAGTCTCATAACAAGATATAACAGAGTGTGGCAATCGGAGAACTGTGACATATGTGCGAATATATTATAACGGAGGATTTTTTAATGGACAAGTATATTTATGATGAAAGCAATGGTTTATGGTATGAGTTGCAGGGGGATTATTATATTCCTTGCCTTACTTTACCAGCTGAAAAAGAAAACAAACCTATCAGTTTGTGGGGGCAGCGACACAAACACTACTTACAGGAACATAAACGGACGGTTTATATTTCGCTGCTCACAAGCGGCGAATTGAATAATTACCTTGCCGATATTGACGAACAAGCAACGGAAATGATGTTTCGATTGGTTGAGCAAATGGCTGACAAGGAGGGCGTGACCGAACAACTTAAAGTAGAAAACCCGATGTTGTGGGTTGGTCGAATGAATGAGATACAGGCAAGAGCACGAGAAATTGTATATGCCGATATTATCTATAAGTAAAAAATGTAACATATTCATAATGACTTTGGTAATTCATTATGCTATAATGAATTTAATTTACGGTATCGCACTGCATCTACTAATTTGGAGTTCGATTAGAACAGGAAAAGATTATATTGATTGCTCTCTATGCGAGATTAAAACCGATTATACAGGAGGAAATTGAATGAGCAATATTATTCAAATCAATAATCTTAATAAAAGTTTTGGAAGTGTAAACGCTGTTCAGAATTTGAGTTTTCGTGTGAAAAAAGGAGAGCTGTTTGCCTTTCTTGGTATCAATGGGGCAGGAAAATCAACTACAATCAATATTATGTGTGGACAACTGTCGAAAGACA
The DNA here is from genome assembly GCA_965119685.1 of Merdibacter sp. Marseille-QA0792. Classification (GTDB taxonomy): domain Bacteria; phylum Bacillota_I; class Bacilli_A; order Erysipelotrichales; family Erysipelotrichaceae; genus Merdibacter. The sequence continues at coordinate 2,663,525 of OZ221971.1, forward strand.
GTGGAAGCGTTTTTATTGATAAACACGATTTAGATAAGGATATGGACTATATTAAGCGTGAACTGGGTGTAGTTTTTCAATCATCTGTCTTGGATTCTGCCCTTTCTGTTTATGATAATTTGGAAAGTCGTGCCGCTTTATATGGCATTACTGGAATGGAGTTTAAGAAACGACTTGAGGAACTGGCGAAAATATTAGATTTTGAAAACTTATTGAAACGCACCGTTGGTAAATTATCAGGAGGACAACGCCGAAGAATTGATATTGCAAGGGCTTTGTTTCATAAGCCTAAAATCCTTATTCTTGATGAGCCGACAACAGGGCTTGATCCGCAGACACGCCGACTTATTTGGAATGTTATATCAAGTTTTCGCAAAGATGAAAATATGACTGTATTTTTAACTACGCACTATATGGAAGAAGCTGCGGAAGCTGATTATGTTGTAATCATTGATGATGGGAAAATATCCGCAGAGGGTACTCCGCTTGAATTAAAAAATATTTATACTGGGGATTACATCACAATTTATGATGTAGATGAAAAGGATATTAAAGAACTTGATGTAGAATATGAGCAAATCCGAAACGGTTATCGCCTTTCTGTACCGAATACAAAGGCTGCAACTGAATTGATTATTCGTAATCCGCAGTTGTTTAATGATTACGAAATAACAAAAGGAAAAATGGACGATGTTTTTCTTGCTGTTACGGGCAAAACATTGGTGGGAGGTGCAGAAAAATGAGTATGGCTTTCATTCTTATCAAAAGAAATATCAAATTGTTTTTCAAAGATAAGGGAATGTTCTTTACCTCTTTGATAACGCCTGCTATATTGCTTGTACTTTATGTGACTTTTCTTGGGAATGTGTATCGGGATAGTTTTACATCTAATTTACCTAATTCATTAAAACTATCAGAAAGCATAATAGAGGGACTGGTAGGCGGTCAACTTATCTCATCTATTCTTGCTGTTTCGTGTGTAACGGTTGCTTTTTGTTCTAATTTTTTAATGGTGCAAGATAAAGCAAATGGTACGATAAGAGATTTAAGAATATCTCCTGTGAAGTCAGCTACACTTTCGCTGAGTTATTATGTTGCAACCTTGCTTTCAACACTTATTATTTGCTTTGCTGCAACGGGTATCTGTCTTACTTATGTGGCTATTGTCGGTTGGTATATGTCGCTCGCAGATATATTCTTTTTGTTTCTTGATATTTTACTCCTTGTTTTGTTTGGAACAGCATTATCTTCGATTATTAATTTTTTCTTATCAACACAAGGACAAATTTCAGCGGTAGGCACAATCATCAGTGCGGGATATGGTTTCATTTGTGGTGCATATATGCCTATTTCTTCATTTGGAGAAGGGCTGCAAAAAATAATCTCATTTTTGCCGGGTACTTATGGTACATCACTTATCCGAAATCATACAATGCAAGGGGCGCTTGCCGAAATGCAAAATCAAGGTATTCCAACAGAGGTTATTGAAAAACTAAAAGATTCCCTTGATTGCAATCTTTATTTTTTCGGAAGTCAAGTAAATATCGGAACGATGTATATGATACTTGGAATCACTATTTTGGTATTGATTGGAATTTATATTTTGTTAAACAAATCAAAAAAATATAACTGTTAATTTTGTAGCTGCAAATGATTATGTATGCCGCCGCTATGGGTAACACCATAACGGCGGTTTTTCAATGCCTATCGGCTATCTCTGTCAATGGATTTCTTACGCTGTCTTTGGGGCGGTTTCTGCTTATTGCGTTCCTGTATCTCACGCAGATGTTTTAACACGCTTTGCTTTTCGGGCGGTCTGTGCTGTTCTTTGGCGGTGGCTGTCGGTTTCCTGCTGACTTGGTATTCCCACTCGGCAAGTTCACGGTTGTACTGTTCCACAACGCTTTCCATTTCTCGGAAAGTACGCATAAAAACTTGCACATCAGGATAACCGTCCGCTTTGAGTGTATCGGGGATTTTATCCAGCCTGTCGGCAATCTCCGTTTCGGTTTCTTTGATTTTTACCTCCAACGCTTTTCGCTCTTTGCCTTTGAAAATTCCCTTTGTATCGGCAAGCTGCTGTTTCAACTGCGGCAGAACTTTGTCCTGCAAGTTTTTGATTTTTACCGCTTTGTCCTGTACTTTTATCATCAGGTTTCTCATATGGCGAAACTCTGCCATATCAATATCAAGCGTAGGCTTGGGCGGCATATCTTTTTCTCGAATAAGGTTTTGCAGAAAATCTTTTGCCTTTGTCACAATCCCACGGAACAGATTGGGCAGCCAGCCTTTGCTTTTGATAGACTGGCTTGCTTTTTCGTGTATCTCGGTCTGCTTGACCTCTAAAATCTTTGCTTCGGAAATACCCGATAACAACGCCATATCCGCTGTCCTGTTCCATTCCTGCCTTGCGGTGTTATCCGCTTCAATCTCGGCGGCTTTGGGATTGTTCTTGCCGATTTTTTTGGTGGGAAGATAAACGCTGTTCTTATCAAATACCTTTAACTGCTGTTCGGGATCAGAAATATGCCGATTGATAAGGTCGGTGTAAATCTCTTTTACCTCCCGAAGAAAAGGCTCATTTTTGAATTTATCATCTTTCACGGTAAAGAGGTGGCTTTCGTAAACCTCGCCCTTTTTTATGACAGTGCAGCCTTTTCGTATCTGGCCGTCCTCCCCTGTGATTTCTTTCTTGGTGCGTACCCTTTTGCCTGTTTCATCATAGAACACGCTGCGTGTGGCTATCTTGATGTCAGGTTCAGGAAGCAGTTTTCTTTCGCTGAAGATAAGGTGGATATGATAGTTTGTTTTGCGTTTGTTGTGGTGGAGGGCTGACACGCACTCCACACCATACCGCCTGTGGAACTCCTCCGTAAAATCTTCAAGGACTTCCTGCGGCTCGTATCTTGTATATACTTCAGGCAGGGCGATAATTAATTCCCTTGCTTCAATACATTTACCCTCTGTACCGCTTCGCTTAAATTCCTGCTGGCTTTCCCTTGCAAGGTTACTCCAAAATTCATTGTCAGCGGTGCGGTAGGTGGCATAGAGATTTTCTTGCCTTGCGTGGCTTGTGATATAGGATATTCTTCCCTTGACATTGGGTAGCTTCGACATCTGTATAAATGAGTGTCTTGCCATATACTCCTTCCTCCCGTGACGGGCATACTCTTTTTGCAACCGATAAATCGGTTGCCGCTGTTTCGGCGGCGTAAGCAGACGGACAGCGAAGAAAACAGTGTGCTGTTTTCTTCTGTATCATAGCGGCGGTGCATTGTCCGAAGCTGTGATACATAGCCCCCTGCAAGGGCGAAATACCCAGAGTACAAATCGAAGATTTGTGCGAGGGGTGTATTTCGCTCTCAAACGCCGAGGGCTTGGAGAACAGTTATTCTACTTTGCGGACATCGTTTTCATTGAGCAGGTTTCTTCCCTGATTGACACTCATAAATCGCTCTAAAGTATCCCTGCGGATAATCGCTTTTCTGCCGACCTTGAGGACGGGAAGTTTGCCCCAGTCTACCAACTTACGCATTGTATTTCTTCCGATACCCGTACATTCTGCTGCTTCTTCTATGGTTAAACCCATTTTGATGTTGCTCATTTTATCAGCCTCCTTTCAAAATACGCATTTTGCAACTATGTATCTGTAATTATACTTATTTTGCTATCTCTTGTCAACTCGTTTTGCAACTTATTAAGAAATATTTTTGTCTATTATTAAATTTATGGTTGCAAAATAGGTTTTGCTATGCTATACTATCAGCAATAGGAGGTGAAAACCTTGAAAAAAGAAATTACATTCACCGCAAAACAGGTCGGTGAACGAGTGAAAGAACGCCGAACAGAATTAAACTTAACAATGCCCGAACTTGGTAAGCGTGTCGGGGTAAACAAATCTACCATTCAGAGATATGAAGCGGACGGTGTAGACCCGAAGCGTACAATGATTATCAACGGGCTGGCAGAAGCACTCCTGACCACTCCCGAATGGCTGACAGGACTTTCCGAAGATAAGGAATATGACAGCCGCACTTTATGTGCAAGGGATATGGAGGAACATATCAAAAATTATCTTGATACGGTTTCTTCTGTGGTAAAGGGAGAACCGCACCAACAGTTGCTCACGACATTCCTCGGAAAGATGATTGACCTCTATACGGTTATGACTTATCACTTTGCAGACGCTATGGCTGAGGTTGACCGTGTAGCGGAGGACGAGGGCTTAAAGCAGTCCTTACGCCGTTATGCGATTGAGTCAGGGGCAATTATGGAAAGGGTTTACCGTAAAGAAATGGAACTTCCTATCGAGGATATGAAGCAGTTTTTAGATGGGATTTTACATATCTACGATGAGGGACGCACCGCTGTAAAGATGGGTGACCTGTTCGGGATAGTGACAGCAGCCGAAGAAAGGGTTGCTGAAAAAGAAAAATTCCGTGGCTCTTTGACAAGTGAAAACGATGACTGACACTCATCGGCATAAGTAACCTTATTACTTTACGCACACCATATGTCACAGTCCCGATTGCCACGGATAGAAAGGGGAAATTTATCTATGGCAAAAGGTTCTGTAAGAAAAAAAGGTAAAAAGTGGTACGCACGCTTCTACATCGAAGATGAAAGCGGCAGAAAAGTACAGAAAGAGTTTGTGGGAACAGAAAGCAAGTCTGAAACAGAAGCCCTGCTCAGAAAAGCAATCGCTGACTATGAGGAAAAGAAATTCGTTGCGAAGTCTGAAAACATCACGGTTGGTATGCTGCTCGATCTGTGGGTGGAGGAAGAACTGAAACCCGGCAATCTCAGCAATGGTACGGTAATGTCCTATCAAGGAACGGTCAACCGTATCAAACAGCACCCGATAGGAAACCGAAAGCTGAAAACCGTAACCGCCGACCATTTACAGGCGTATATAGACTTTCTCAGCTTTGGAGGCACAAATCCTGACGGTACAACCGCAAAGGCACTCAGCAAAGGGTATCTCCGATTGTTTTCGGCTGTTTTACAAGGGGCGTTCCGTTTTGCAGTATTCCCGAAAAGGCTGATAACCTTTAACCCGATGCAGTATGTGGTATGGCGAGGAAAGAAAGAAGAATACGAGCTGTTCTCTGACGAGGATGGGGAAACAACTTCCACACCAACGCTCAGCTATGACCAGTATCAGAGGTTAGAGGACTTCCTGAAAAAGAAAAACAATCCTGCACTTCTTCCTATACAGATAGCCTATTATACAGGCTTGCGTATTGGAGAGGTCTGTGGTCTGACTTGGCAGGACATCAACCTTGAAGAACAATATCTGACAGTACGCCGCAGTATGCGTTACAACGGGGCAAGGCACAAAACAGAAATAGGGGCAACAAAGCGTAAAAAAATCCGCACCGTTGACTTTTGCGATACGCTTGCCGCAATCCTGAAAACTGCGAAAGCAGAACAGCATAAAAACCGTTTCCGATACGGGGAACTGTACAGTCTTAATTACTATTTGGAGGTCAAAGAAAAAGACCGCACCTATTATGAGGTTTACAGTCTGCCGAGGTCGGAGGAAGTCCCAGAGGGGTACAAGGAATTATCCTTTGTCTGCCTTAGACCTGACGGGGCATTTGAAGCACCGAGTACGGTGGGGATTATGTGCAGGACAGCGAGAAAAAAGTTGGAGGGATTGGAGGATTTCCACTTCCATATGCTCAGACACACCTATACAAGCAATCTGCTTTCAAACGGTGCAGCACCTAAAGATGTGCAGGAACTACTCGGACACGCTGATGTTAGTACCACAATGAACATTTACGCTCACGCTACAAGGGAAGCGAAGCGTACTTCCGCAAGACTACTGGATAAGGTAATCGGCGGAGCATAAAAAATTTCCCTTGTTTCGGCTCATAAGGGCAAAAACAAGGGAAAATACATAAGGTTTGAATATTTAATAGGCGATATGCCCTGAAAACACAGGGTTTACAGAGGATTGAATAGATAAACGAGAATTTGCCGCTGCCTTTGCCTGCACATACGCACTGCCCGCACGCAGCGCCGTGACATTTCCCGCTTCATCCACGCGGATGACATCTTCATCACTGCTCGTCCAGACATAGCTTTGCGCATCCGCATCATCAGGCAAGATATCAAGCGCTAACGTCTGACTTTCACCGATTGTCATCTGCGCATCGCCGTTCACTTTGATGGCGGCGGCAGGATTGCTGGGCTCCATGCGCATATCATCCAGATGGAAAGAGCCGTCGGCATTATTGCCGATCTTGAACACGAAGTCCATATATGCCGTATCACTGTGTGTGGTGATCTGTTTCATATAATGAATCCACTCACCCTGCTTGCTTAAAATATCCTTATAGACAATATTCGTCCCACTGATTTCCTTTTGTGAAGCATTGTATTGGGAAACGCTGAGTTCCAGTTCATCCTCTTGCAGATCGTCGCTTTTAATCCAGAAGGAGAGCGTATAGGTCACCGCTCCCTGCGCAGGCGATTTCATCTGCTTGAAAAACGCCTGATGCGCCGAGGTATCGTCCTTCGTAATGACGACGCTCTGATTTCCTTCGATCTTATCTACGGTATCGACACTGCCCTGATACAGCGTTGGGTCTCCTTGCGCATTGTAGATCTGTAAAATCCAATTTTGCGGTTTTTGATCGTTTTCCCACAGATTGACGTCCCAATAAGTATTGTTTGGCCCCAGCTGCTGTGTCGGTGCACTTTCCAGCTCTTCAAAGCCACCATTGATCATCACTGA